>NZ_CP085081.1:1200000-2400000 GCF_023243115.1 Sediminicoccus sp. KRV36 | reverse complement strand
GCGCCGCCGGCAGGCCGAAGATCAGCCCCACAAAAGCGGTGGTGATGCCGGCCAGCGGAATGGCGAGTGCCACCGGCACCCCCTGCGCCACGAAGCCCGCGGAGGCAAAGGCGCCAAAGCCGAAAAACGCCGCATGGCCGATGCTGATCTGCCCAGTGAAGCCCACCAGGATATTCAGCCCCAGGGCCGCGATCCCCATGAAGCCGATCTGGATCAACAGCGAGAGTTCATACCGCCCGAACACCAGCGGCGCGCAGGCCAGCAGCAGCAACCCCAGCAGCATAGCCAGGCGCGAATTGCGCGTCGGGAAGATCGTCATATCCGCCGCGTAGCTGGTGCGGAAATCGCCGCAGGGGAGCATGGACATCAGACGCGCTCGATATTCTTGGTGCCGAACAGCCCATAGGGCTTGATCATCAGGATGATCACCAGCGCATAGAAGGGCGCGATATTGATCATGTTGCCCCAGTTGAGGAATTGGCTGTCCACGAATTGCGCCGAATTCTCCAGGAGACCCACGATGATCCCGCCCAGCATGGCGCCCACGATGGAATCCAAGCCACCCAGGATCACCGCCGGGAACACCTTGATCCCGTAGAAGCTCAGCCCCGAGGAAACGCCCGAAACCACCCCCACCACGACACCCGCCACGGCCGAGACCACCGCCGAAATCGCCCAGGACATGGCAAAGACCTTGGGTACCGAGACACCCAGCGATTGCGCCACCTGCTGGTCAAACGCCGTGGCGCGCATCGCCAGCCCATGCTTGCTGAAGGTGAAGAACCACCAGAAGCCCAGCATGATCACGCCCGAAAGCCCGAGCGAGAGCAGATAAACGCTCTGCATCTCCAGCCCGAAGATGGAGACGCGATCCACCGGGAAGATCGGCGGGAAGGGCTGCGCGAAGACGCCGAACATCCACTTCATCAGCGCCTGGAAGAAGATGGAAAGCCCCACCGTCGCCATGATGACGCTGATCACCGGCTCCCCGATCAGGGGCCGCAGCACCACCACCTGCAGGATGATGCCGAACAGCGTCATGAAAGCGAGTGCGATGGGAAAGCCGATATAGAAGGGCAATTGCCAATGGGTCAGCAGCCACCAGCAGGCCCAGGCGCCCACCAGCATGAATTCCCCTTGCGCGAAATTCACCACCTGGCTCGCCTTGTAGATCAGCACGAAGCTCATCGCGACAACGCCGTAGAGTGCGCCCACGATCAGCCCGTTCAGCAGCAGCTGGAACAGCAGGCCCCATTCCATCACGCGGCCGCCTTCATGCCCGGGCGCTGCACCGTGAGCGTCGTGCGGATGCGGCTTTGCGTGCCGTCCTGGAACTTGATCATGGTGTCCACGGGTATCTGCGCCTCGCCCTGATAGATCGCCTCGATGATGTCGCCGTATTTCTCGTTGATCACGCCGCGGCGCACCTTCCGGGTGCGCGTCAGCTCATCATCATCCGCGTCCAGCTCCTTGTAGAGCAGGATGAAATCGCGGATGCGCTGCGGCTCCGGCAGGGTCGCGTTCACGCGCTCCACCTCGCCGCGCAGCAATTCCAGCACCTGCGGGCGGGCCGCGAGGTCGGTATAGGTGGTGAAGGAAATCCGCTGCCGCTCGGCCCATTTGCTGACGATGGGAAAGCGGATGCAAAGCATGGCGGCCAGATGCGGCCGGCCATCGCCCAGCACCACGGCTTCGGCCACATAGGGGCTGAATTTCAGCTTGTTCTCGATGTATTGCGGGCTGAATCGTGTGCCGGTGCTGGTGGTCGCGATGTCCTTGATGCGGTCAATCACCACCAGGCGCTGGGCCTTGTCGAAATAGCCGGCATCGCCCGTGTGCAGCCAGCCTTCGCGCAGATCGGCCGCCTCGATCCCGCCGAAATAGCCCTGGAACATATTGGGGTGGCGAGTGACGATCTCGCCCACGCCATTCGCATCGGGCTGGTTCACCCGCAGCTCGATCTCGGGGCCGAAGGGCACGCCCACCGTCTCGAAATCCCCCCTGCCCGGCGCTTGCAGCGTATAGGCGCCGAGCAATTCCGTCTGGCCGTAGAGCTGCCGCAGCGGCACGCCGAGGGCCAGGAAAAACCGGAAAGTATCCGGCCCCAGCGCCGCACCGCCCGTGGCGGCCGAGGTCAGGTTGGAAAACCCCAGCCGGTCCCGCAACGCACGGAACAGCAACTGGTCCGCAACACCGCTGCGCGCGCCGCCATCCAGCGCAGCAAGGCCCATCTTCATCCCCGCCTCATAGAGCTTGCGCTTCAACGGGCTGGCATCCAGCACCTTCGCGCGCACATCGGCGGCGATCGCCTCCCAGGTACGGGGCGCGAAGAGGACGAAGCTCGGGCCGATCTCGCGGAAATCGGCCATCATCGTCTCGGGTTCCTCGACGAAATTGACCTTCATCCGCGCGATCAGATTCCAGCCCAGCGCGTAGATCTGCTCCATGATCCAGGGCAGCGGCAGCACGCTCACATATTCATCCGCCGGCCCCTTGGGGTCGGCCTTGAGATAGGCCTGGCAATGCCGGATCAGCGCGGCCCCCGAAAGCTGCGCCAGCTTGGGCAGCGCCGTGGTGCCGGAGGTGGTGCAGAGAATGGCAATCGCCGCGCCATCGCCGGCCTGCACGATCGCATCGTAATCGCTGGCCGGCCGCACAGCGCCGAGTGCGATCAGCGCCTCGGCACTGATCAGCCGCGCATCCTCCAGCTTGCGCATGCCGCGCGGGTCGGAAAACACGATATGCCGGAGCTTCGGCAGGCGTTCGCGGATGTTGAGCAGCTTGTCCACCTGCTCCTCATCTTCCGCGAAGACCACGGCCGCCTCGCTGAAGCCCAGCAGATAGGCGACCTCCTCCTCCAGCGCGTCCCGATAGACGCCCAGGCTGCGGCAGCCGAGCGCATGGGCTGCCACTTCGCCCATCACCCAATCGGGCCGGTTGTCGCCGATCAGCGCCACCACCTCGCCCGGCTTTACGCCGAGTGCGGCCAGGCCCATGGCGAAGCCGCGCACACGATCCTGGTACTGGCCCCAGGTGAACTCCCGCCAGATGCCCAGATGCTTCTCGCGCAGCGCGATCTCACGGCCATGTTGCGCCGCGTTATGGGCGAGGAGCTTCGGGAAGGTGTCCATCATGCGGGGATGGCTTCGTCCACTTCACCCAGATAGGCCTTCTTCACATGCGGATCGGCCAGCACCTCCGCCGCCGTGCCCGCCGCGATCCGCCGGCCGAAATCCAGCACCATCACGCGGTCACTGATATCCATCACGACACCCATATCGTGCTCGATCATCAAGACCGTCATGCCCCATTCCTGGTTCAGGTCGAGGATGAAGCGGGCCATGTCCTCCTTTTCTTCGAGGTTCATGCCCGCCATCGGCTCATCCAGCAGGATCAGCTTGGGCTTGAGCGCCACGGCACGGGCCAGTTCCACGCGCTTGCGCAAGCCGTAAGGCAGCGTGCCGGCCGGCGCCTTGCGGACATGCTGGATCTCCAGGAAATCAATGATCTCCTCGACATCGCGCCGATGCGCCAATTCCTCGGCCCTGGCACCCACGCCCCAATGGATCATGCCGCGCAGGAAACCCGATTTCAGCAGATGGTGGCGGCCCACCATGATGTTTTCCAGCACCGTCATGTGCCCGAACAGCGCCAAGTTCTGGAAGGTGCGCCCAATGCCCAGCCCCGCCCGCCGATTGGGCGGCAGGCGGGTGATCTCCTCCCCCGCGAAATGGATGCTGCCCTCATTCGGGCGGTAGCGGCCAGAGATGCAGTTCACCATCGAAGTCTTGCCCGCGCCATTCGGGCCGATGATGGAGAACACCTCGCCCTGGCAAACCTCGAAGGAGACATCGGTCAGCGCCCGCACGCCGCCAAAGCGCAAGGACACCCCGGATACCGATAGAATCGTTTCCTTGCTGCCTTGCGGCAAACCCGCCTCCCGGACGATTTCCTTAGGCGGGAGGCTAAGCGGGCGGCCGGGTCAGCGCAACGGGTTTACTTGCCGCCGCAATTCAATCGCCAGCGGCGGATCATCCGTCGCCAGCACATCCACCCCCAGGGTCAGCGCGCGGTGGATCGAATCGGCGTGATTGGCACCCCAGACCGAAAGCCGCAGCCCCGCCGCACGCAGCGCGGCCGCCAGAGCCGGGCTGGCCCCCTTCACATGCACGCCGATTTCGGAGGCACCCAAGGTCCGGCATTGCTGCACCGCCTCGGCCGGGGTCAGGCCGCGCAGGGTCGGGCCATCCACCAGCCAGACGATCTCCTCGAAACCGCCCAGGGCGGCGGCCTCGGCCACGCTTGGCGTCTCGAAGCTCATGAAGATGGTGCGGCCGCGCAGGCCCATGCCATCCAGCAGGGTCCCGCAGCGGCTGACCAGGCCCGGATAGGGCTGCTTCTGCGCATCCGCCTTGACCTCCAGCCGCAGGCGCTGGCCGGTGGGGCCGATCAGCGCGGCCACCTCGGCCAGGTGCGGCAGGCATTCGCCCCCCGTGCCCTTCACGCGCATCCGCTGCAACTCGCCCCAGGAATACTCGGCCACAGGGCCGGAGCCATCGGTCGTGCGATCCAGGGTCGCGTCATGGATGACGACGGGCTCGCCCTCCGCACTGGCATGGACATCGAACTCGATCTGCTCAGCCGGCCAGGCCAGGGCCTTGCGGAAAGCGAGCAGGCTGTTCTCGGGCCAGAGGAAGGCCCCACCGCGATGACTTGCGATTTCCGTGTTCTGCATGCGCAAGCTGTTCCAAGACTCTGCCCTTACGTCAAGCGGGGGCGCGCCCTCGAATGTGATGCAGCGCAGCATCGCGGCGCGTTGAGATGCAAAGGCTTTTCCCGAAACCCCAGGCCGAGCCTCAGCTCCAGAGTCCGCCGGCGACAGCCTCATTCATCTCACAGATGAATTGGAAATCCGGCGGGTCGGCCTCGCATTCGCGCAACACCGCATGGGCCAGCGATGCCACCTGCGAACGCAGCGGCGCCGGCAATTGATTGGCCGGGTCCACCACCAGCGAGAGCACGACATCCCACAGGCGGCGATTATCGCCCTTGGCGCGGGCGATGGCGGCGGCACTCTGCTCGGCCATGGCTTCGCGGATGCTGCGGTTGGCACGCACGAACACCTCAGCCTCCATCTGCCGGGGCGTGCGGCGCTGGCGATAGGCGGCGGCGGCGTCAGGGCGGGCGGCACTGGCGGGTTGCATGCGGACCTCAAGCGGGGGTGATGGGCGGGATGCGGGCGGCGTTTTGCCAGCCCGTAGGGTTCAGACGATCAGCGGAACAGGGACAGCAGGGCCTGCGGCGCCTGGTTGGCGATGGAGAGCGACTGCGTGCCCAGCTGCTGGCGAATCTGCAGCGCCTGGAGACGGGCACTCTCCTTGGCGAGGTCCGCATCCACCATGGCACCGAGGCCGCTTTCCATGGCGTCCATCTTCTGCCGGTTGGTGCTGAGCGCGCCGTCAACATCGCGCGAGTCGGCGCCGAACTTGCCCAGCGCATTGTTCACCGCGGCCTCCACCATGGCGAAGGTCTTGATGTTGGAGGCAGCGGAACCACCACCGAAATTGGTGTCATCCGCATAGGCCGCGATGGTATCCTGCAGGGGACCGGTGGCGCTCGCGTCACCATTGCCCAGCATGACGCGCGCCTGCTCGGCCGTCATCGCCGTGCCGCCATTGAACTGGAAGGCCGTCGGATTTTCGAAGACGCCGGCAACATCGCGGCCGCCGGTAGCGACGCGGGTGTCGAAGGTCAGCGTCGCGGCATCGAGGCCGGTGATGTTCAGCGTATTGCCACGCTCATTGCGCACCACCGCCGTGTCCACGGCCGTGCTCACATTGGACTTGTTGGAATCCTGCGAGCCCAGAAGGCTGCGGCCGTTATAGCTCGCATCGCCGAGCGCGCGGTTGGTCTGATTGACCAGGTTCTCGAAATCCTTCGTGTAGGTGGCGCGGTCCGAAGCGCTCACCGTATCGGAGGAGAGCTTGGTCAGCGTCTCGCGGATCTTGGTGAGCGCCTTCGAGGTCTCGCCGAGTGCCCCCATCGTCGTCTCAAGCAGGCCCTTGGTGGAGCCCAGCTGCTCATTCGCGGAGCTCAGGCCGGCGATGTCGCTGCGCACGCGCTGGGCCACGGCATAGGCCGCGCCATCATCCTTGGCATCGGAAACACGAAAGCCGGTGGAGATGCGCTTTTGCGTCGCCGCCATTTCATCATTGGTGCGGTTGAGCGCCTGCAGCGCCACCATCGCACCGATATTGGTCTGAACCGAATTCATCGTCATTGGGGCTTTTCCCGTTGCTCGAAAGGAGGCCAGGGGATCCGGCCTCCTTCATCACAATCGCAGGGAAAACCCAAGAAACGGTTAAGCGCGCGGGCTCAGATATCCGCGTAAATATGCGTCTCGGACTTGGCACCCGGCTGCGTCACGGCGCCATACCGCGCCGAGCCCACCGTCTGCGCGTATTTCCACAGCACGCCCGAGTTGAAGTTATGCGTGCGCGGCTTCCATTCGGCCCGGCGCCGGGCCAGTTCCTCATCGGAAAGCAGCACGTCAATCGTGCCCGCCTGGGCGTCAATCACGATCTTGTCGCCATTTTGCAGCAGGCCGATGGGGCCACCCACCGCCGCTTCCGGGCCCACATGGCCGATGCAGAAACCGCGCGTCGCACCCGAGAAGCGGCCATCGGTGATCAGCGCCACCTTGTCGCCCATCCCCTGGCCGTAGATGGCCGAGGTGGTGCTCAGCATCTCGCGCATGCCGGGCCCGCCCTTCGGGCCTTCGTAGCGGATGACGATGACATCGCCCGGCTTGTAGGCGCGCTGGTCCACGGCGGCGAAGGCATCCTCCTCGCAATCGAAGCACAGCGCCGTGCCCTCGAAGCGCAGCTTCTCCATCCCCGCGATCTTCACGATGCCACCATCGGGCGCGAGGTTGCCGAACAGGCTCACCACGCCGCCGATCTTGCTGATCGGGTTGGAGACGGGGTGGACCACATCCTGGTCCTTCGGAAACACCACATCGGCGTGGTTCTCAGCCAGCGTCTTGCCGGTGACGGTCATGCAATCGCCATGCAGCAGCCCGCCTTCCAGCAGCGCCTTGATGATGACGGGGATGCCGCCGATGTTGAACACATCCAGCGCCACATATTTGCCGCCCGGCTTGAGGTCGGCGATGTGCGGCGTATCGCGCATCAGCCGGGCCACTTCCTCCAGGGGGAAATCAATGCCGCATTCATTGGCGATCGCCGGCAGATGCAGCGCCGCATTGGTGGAACCGCCCGTCGCACCCACGATGCGCGCCGCATTCTCCAGCGCCTTGCGGGTCACGATATCACGCGGGCGCAGCTGCTTGCGGATGAGGTCCACCACCGCGAAGCCGGACTTATAGGCGTATTCGTCGCGCTCGGTATCGGGTGCCGGCGCACCGGCCGAATAGGGCAGAGCAAGGCCGATCACCTCGGAAATGCAGGCCATGGTGTTGGCCGTGAACTGGCCGCCGCAGGCGCCCGCACCGGGGCAGGCATGCTCCTCCAGCTCCTTCAATTCCTCATCGGACATGTTGCCCGCCGCGTGCTGGCCGACGGCCTCGAACACGTCCAGCACCGTGACATCGCGGCCGCGATGGCGGCCCGGCATGATGGAGCCGCCATAGAGGAACACGCTGGGCACGTTCAGCCGCAGCATCACCATCATCATGCCCGGCAGCGTCTTGTCGCAGCCGGCCACACCCACCAGCGCGTCATAGCAATGGCCGCGCATCGTCAGCTCGACCGAATCCGCGATGACCTCACGGCTGACCAGGGAGGATTTCATCCCCTGATGGCCCATCGCGATGCCGTCCGTCACGGTGATGGTGGTGAACTCCCGCGGGGCGCCACCGGCCGCGGCCACGCCGCGCTTGGCGGCCTGCGCCTGGCGCGAAAGGGCGATGTTGCAGGGGGCCGCCTCATTCCAGCAGGAGGCCACACCCACCAGCGGGCTCTCGATTTCCTCACGCGTCATGCCCATCGCGAAATAGTAGCTGCGATGCGGCGCGCGCTCAGGGCCGACCGTCACATGGCGGCTCGGCAGCTTGGATTTATCCCACTTGGTCATCGGCGTTTCCCTTGGTCTCTCGAACTTGATCCGCTGAGGTGGCGTCATCTCAGCAATGGCTGGGCTGCGGGCCGCGCTGGCATCAGCGCGGCCCGCGATCCGGGTCAGTTTGCGATGCGGCCGAGTGCGGCGTCCAGCCGGGCGATTTCGGCCGTGAAATTCTCAAGCCGCTCGCGGTTTTCCTCGATCACCTCTTCCTTGGCCTTGGCCATGAATTCGGCATTGCCGAATTTCTTCTCGATCTTGGTGATTTCCAGCGCCGCCACGCCGCGCGCCTTCATCAGGCGGGCGCGTTCGGCGCCGAGGTCAATCACATCGGCCAGTGGCAGCATGAGCGTCGCCTCGCCCACCACGGCCTGCACCACGCCGGCAGGTGCGGTGCCCTCCAGCGTCTCGATCTCGGTCACGCGGGCCAAGCGCTGGATCGCATCGATCCAGCGGCCCGCCCGTGCCATGGTCTCGGGCGCCGCACCCTGCACCAGCAGCTTGGTCTTGATGGAGGGCGGCACATTCACTTCGGCGCGCACCGCGCGCACCTCGCTGATCAGGCGCACCACGCCATCCAGCTCGGCCCGCGCCGCCTCGGCCTCACGCACCGGGGTTGCTTCCGGCCAGGCCGCGCGGATCAGGCTCGCTTCGCCGCCATAGCCAAGCTGCGTCCAGAGCTCCTCCGTCACGAAGGGCATGACGGGATGCAGCAGCCGCAGGATCACGCCCAGCACATGCTGCGCGGCACCCCTCACCTCATCCTTTTCCGCCCCATCCGGGCCGTAGAGCACGGGCTTGGCGAATTCCACGAACCAGTCGCAGAAGCTGTTCCAGGTGAAGCGATAAAGGGCGGCCGCGTAGTCATCGAAGCGGAAGGCATCGAGTGCGGCCCCCGCCTCGGCCGTGGCCGCATTGGCGCCGTCCAGGATCCAGCGCGCCAGCGGCGTGGTCGCCGTCGCGGGGTCCCAGCCGGGCTGCGCCACGATGCCGTTCATCTCGCAGAAGCGCGCGGCGTTCCACAGCTTGGTGGCGAAGGCGCGATAGCCCTCCATGCGCGACTTGGAGAGCTTGATATCCCGCCCCGGCGAAGCCAACGCGCACAGGGTAAAGCGCACCGCATCCGCGCCATTCGCGTCGATCAACTCGAGCGGGTCGAGGACATTGCCCTTCGACTTGCTCATCTTCGCCCCCTTCTCGTCCCGCACCAGGCCGTGGATGACCACGTGGCGGAAAGGAACCTCGCCCATGAAATGGATGCCCATCATCATCATCCGGGCGACCCAGAAGAAGATGATGTCAAAGCCCGTGACGAGCACATCCGTCGGGTAGTGCTTGGCCAGTTCGGCTGTGTTCTCCGGCCAGCCCAGGGTGGAGAAGGGCCAGAGCGCAGAGCTGAACCAGGTGTCCAGCACATCCTCATCGCGCGTCAGTTCCACATCGCGGCCGAATTGCGCGCGTGCCGCCGCCATGGCCGCAGCCTCGTCGCGTTCGACGAAAAGGCTGCCTTCCGGCCCATACCAGCAGGGAATGCGATGCCCCCACCAAAGCTGGCGCGAGATGCACCAGGGCTGGATGTCGCGCATCCAGGCGAAGAAGGTGTTCTCCCACTGCTTGGGCACGAATTCGGTCTTGCCGGTTTCCACCACCGCGATGGCGGGCTTGGCCAGCGTCGCGGCATCGCAATACCATTGTAGCGTCAGCCGCGGCTCGATCGGCACACCTGAGCGGTCGCCATGCGGGACCATGTTGGTGTGCGGCTCGGCCTTCACCAGCAATTCCAGGCGTTCCAGCTCGGCCAGGATGGCCTTGCGCGCCACGAAGCGGTCCTGCCCGGCCAGGCCGCGCACGAAATCCGGGTCGGCCACGCCCTCCACCGCGCGCAGATCGCCCGCGATCTCGTCCAGCCAGATGCGCGCCTCGGCATCCAGCACGGAGGGCATGGGCAGGTCATGCCGGCGGCCCACGCCGTAATCATTGAAGTCATGCGCGGGGGTGATCTTCACGGCCCCCGTGCCCTTCTCCGGGTCGCTGTAGTCATCGGCCACGATGGGGATCAGCCGCCCGGTCAGCGGCAGCACCGCCCGCTGGCCCACGAGGTCGGCGAAGCGCGCATCCTCGGGATGCACGGCAATCGCCGTATCGCCCAGCATGGTCTCAGGCCGCGTGGTCGCGACCTCGATGAAGCGGCCAGGCTGGCCCTCCACCGGATAGCGCAGCGTCCAGATATGGCCCTTCTGCTCCCGGCTCTCGACTTCGAGGTCACTGATCGCGGTCTGGAACACGGGGTCCCAGTTCACCAGCCGCGTGTCGCGATAGATCAGCCCTTCCTTGTGCAGCCGAACGAACACCTCGATGACGGCCTTGGAGAGCCCCTCATCCATGGTGAAGCGCTCACGCGGCCAATCCAGGCTGGCGCCAAGGCGGCGCAATTGCCGGGTGATGGTGCCCCCGCTCTCGGCCTTCCAGTCCCAGATGCGTTTGAGGAAGGCCTCGCGCCCCATCCCCTTGCGGGTCTGGCCCTCGGTGCCGATCAGGCGTTCCACCACCATCTGCGTGGCGATGCCGGCATGGTCCGTGCCCGGCATCCAGAGCGCATCGCGCCCCTGCATGCGGCGGTAGCGCACCAGAACATCCTGCAAGGTGTTGTTCAGCGCGTGGCCGATATGCAGGCTGCCCGTCACATTGGGCGGCGGGATGACGATGGTGAAAGGGGCCGCATTGCGCGCGGGGTCCGCGCTGAACGCGCCGGAAGCTTCGGAAGCGGCGTAAAGCCGGGCTTCCAGGGAGGCGGGGTCGAAGGCCTTGTCGAGCATGGGAAACAGGTCCACCGCGCGGCGCGGAACGTCAAGCCCCGCTGGCGCGGATCAGCCCCCCACAGCGGGCGTTTTCGCCTGGGGCCGCCTCAGCCCTGGCGGGCCATCACGCGTTCGATCTCTGCGCGCACCATCCGCTCGACCGTGGCGGGCAGATGCGCGTCGAGCCAGGCCTTCAGCATGGGGCGCAACTCCTCACGCACCACATCCTCGATGCTGGGGCCGTTGCGGGAGACGCTGGAGCTGCGCTCCTGCGCCACGGCGCGGGTCAATTGTCCCAGCGCCGCAACGGCGGCGGCGGCGGCTGTAGGGTCCACCAGGGCGGCGGAGGGAGCCGGCAATTCGGACGACATGGGCTTTGGCTCCGGCGATGCAGGCGGGGGGGGCGCAGGCGGAGGGGACGCAGGCTGGGGGGGCGCAACCTGGGCGGCCTTGGCCGGTGGCGGCTGGGGCGCCGGCGAGATCTGCATGATGTTGGTGGGCACGCGGACCGGCGCAGGCGCGCTCTCCGGCGGCGCGATCATCATCTCGGGCGTCAGCTGGATGGCTTCCACCGGCGCCGGGGCGGGGGGGCGCGGCGGCGGCGGCGGCGCGACGGCGGGCTCATCCTCGTTCAGGATCTTCCGGATGGACGCCAGGATGTCGTCCATGGAGGGGTCGGCGCCAGCCGGGGGGACTTGGTCTGCCATGGATCAGCGACGCGTCGCGACGCTGGAATAGTCGCCCATGCCCGCCCATCGGTTGCGCACCGCCTGATAATAGGCCGTCGCGTCATAGATCTCGACCGCGAGGCCGAGATCCTGCGCCGTCAACCGCCCGATCGAGCCCGCCAGCGAGTAGGAGCCGGTGACCACCGCGGCCAGCGCATTCACCAGGTTGGTGCGCGCATTCAGCAATTCCTGCTCGGCGTTCAGCACGTCCAGCGTGGTGCGGCTGCCAACGATGGCCTCGCGCTGCACGCCATCCAGCGCGATTTCCTGCGCGCGGATCTGCACCCGCACGCTGGTCACGGCGGCCCGGGCGCTGACCAGCGTCTCCCAGGATTGCGCCGCGGCCTGGGCCGCCGCGCGCCGCGCCTCATCCACCTGGGAGAGGTTCTGCTGCGCCGTCTGCCGCGCCTGCCGGATGGAGGCGTATTCCGCCCCGCCCTGATAGAGCGGCGCCGAGAGGTTCAGCGTCACCTGCCCGCCATTCTGGCGCGTGTGCGGAGCCAGGTTGTTGTCGTTCCGGAAAGCCTGCGCATTGCCGGAGACCTGCGGCATGAGCGCCGAGGCCTGGACATCGATATTGTCCCGCGCGGCGGCGGCGTTGAACAGCGCCGCGACCACATTGGGGTTGTTGGAGGCCGCGGTGGCCTGGGCCTCGGCGCCGCTGCGCACGGCGGCCTGCAGCGGCTGCGGATTGGTCAGCCGGCGCGGCGCCTCGCCGACCACACGCTCGAAGGTGGCGCGGGCGATCTGCAGATTGCCATCGGCCTGGGTGCGCGAGGTGCGGGCGCCCGCCAGCCGACTTTCCGCCTGCGCGACATCGGTGCGGGTGATTTCACCGACGCGGAAGCGTTCATTGGTGGCTTGCAGCTGGCGCGCCAGCACCTGCTCATTGTTGATGTTCAGCCGCAGCAATTCGCCATTCTGGATCACGCCGATATAGGCGGCGATCGCATCGCCCAGCACCTGCTGCTCGGTCGCCAGCAGGCGGGCGCGCTGCGCCAGCACCAGATTCTCGGCCTGGCGGGTCTGCGCGGTGGTGCGCCCGCCGCGATAGATCGGCTGGGTCAGGGTGACACTTGCCGTGGCGGGCGTGCGCTCCTGGCGGATGGTGGTGGACTGCGGGAAGGCGGGGTCGCGCCAGAAGAAGCTGCCATCGGCACGGAATTGCTGCGTCTGGCTGCGCGTGCGCACATCGGCCGCGCCATAGCTGCCGGCCATCACCACGGTGGGGCGCCAGCCGGCCAGGGCCTGCGGCACGCCTTCATCCACGCCGCGCAACTGGGCGCGCGCCGCGAGCAGCGTCGGGTTGTTGTTGTAGGCCTGCGCCAGGGCCTCCTGGAGCGTCTGGGACCGCGCCGGGCCCGCCGACCATGCCATGGTCGCCACGGCTGTCAGAAGTGCTGCCTTCATGCCCAGATGCATCCGTCCGATATCCTCTCTGCCACACCCTGCGAGTATAGAGGCCATGCGGCCCATTGCGCCACAAGTCACAAAATGAAATCCGGCGGGGTGATGAAGCCGGGCAGGAGCGGGCCGGCCGCGTCCAGCCCTTGCAGCGTGCTGACGGCCCCACCCGCCCGGCGGTACAGCACCGCGCGGCCAACCCGGCCTGCCTCGCGCCGGATCGTCACCAGGCGCCCGCCTTCACCCAATTGGGAAAACAGGGCGGCGGGAATGGTTTCCACGGCACCCTCGATCAGGATCAGCCGGAAGGGCGCGCCCGCCGGGGCGCCCAGGCCGGGCTCGCCCTGTTCGATGTCGGGCCGATTCGCCTCCAGCGCGAAATCCAGCGCGTGGCGCGCGGCGGCAACCAGGCCGGGCTCGGCCTCGATTCCCAGCACCTTCAGCCCCATGCGCGCCAGCACAGCCGCGCCGTAGCCAGTGCCCGAGGCCAGCACCAGGGCGCGTTCGCCCGGCTGCGGCAGCGCCATCTGCAACAGGCGCGCCAGCACCATGGGCGCCAGCAGCGCGCGCCCGCCGCCCAGCGGCACGGCTTCATCGGCATAGGCCCGGTGGCGCATCGCGGCCGGCAGGAAGACCTCCCGCGGGAGATCATCCATCGCGGCCAGCAGCAGCGGATCGGTCACGCCATTGGGCGCCAGTTGCCCATCCCGCATGAAGCGGCGGGCCCGGGCGAAATCCACATCCAATGCGAGCATCCATCTTCTCCAGGCCGGCCTTGTCGGGGCTTTATAGGCCGCCCCTCCCCCGCCGGAAAGCTTGCGCCTTGACCCCGGCGCCATGCGGCCCGATACAGCCCCGCATCAGGGTCCGGTGGCCGAGTGGTCAGGCACAGGTCTGCAAAACCTGCTACGGCGGTTCAATTCCGCCCCGGACCTCCAATTTCCCACAGTCCGCTGTCCAGCCACCATGCGTCGGGGGTGGCCGCTTTCGCAACTATCCAGGCGGCGCGAAGCGGTGACGCGTCCCGACCGGCCCCAAATCCGGCTCGCGCCGGATCAACCGGCCATCGCCATCATCCGCGCCTGCGTCCCTGGCATGGGCTTCAGGCGGGTTCGTCCGGCCAGCGGCAACGTGATCGCCGGCCGGGATGCCGCCCAGCCGGCGCGGTCAATGATGCATTTGCCTCTTGCGCCGGGGGGGTCGCATCTGCGCCTGAGTGTGCCGGAGCCTGGGAGTGCCGGAGCCTGAACCTATCCAACACCCTGGCGCCAGAACCACGTAACCGATCCCGCGCCCGCGCCGAACGGACCCCATGAGGAGACCCGCCATGTCGGCCACTGCCCGTCCCATCCCCAGGCGCCCGGCCAGCTATGACAAGAAGGTGGCGCTCGTGCTGCAAGGGGGCGGCGCGCTCGGCAGCTATCAGGGCGGCGTCTATGAGACATTGGCCGAAAGCGAATACCTGCCCGACTGGGTGGCCGGCATTTCCATCGGCGCCATCAACGCCGCCATCATCGCCGGCAATGCACCCGAACATCGCGTGGAGCGGCTGCGCCTGTTCTGGGAGACGATCACCGCCCCGCCCGCAGCCTGGACGGATTGGCTGGAAACCTCGATGGCCGCCTGGGGTGACCACCGCCCCGCCGCGGCCCTGCGCGCGCTGATGCTGGGCCAGCCCGGCTTCTTCCGGCCCCGCCCGCCCGCCTATTGGCTGTTCGGCGAAAGCCGCGTCAGCTTCTATGACACGGCGGCGCTGCGCGGCACGCTGGAAGCCCTGGTGGATTTCGACCGCATCAATGCGCGCCAGATGCGCCTCAGCATCGGGGCGGTGAATATCCGCACCGGCGACATGGCCTATTTCGACAATGCCGAGACCAGGATCCGGCCCGAGCACGTCATGGCCAGCGGCGCGCTGCCGCCCGGCTTCCCGGCCATCGAGATTGACGGCGAGATGTATTGGGATGGCGGCCTCGTCTCCAACACGCCGCTGCAATATGTGGTGGAGAAGCTTCCCCGCCGCTCGCGCCTCAGTTTCCAGGTGGATGTGTTCCCGGCGCGCGGCGCGCTGCCCACCACCATCGAGGAGGTGCAGGAACGCGACAAGGATATCCGCTACAGCAGCCGCACCCGCGCCGCGACGGATATGCTGGCGCGCTCGCATGACCTGCGGCACAACATCAACACGCTGTGGGACAAGCTGCCCGATGCGCTGCGGGACACGCCGGAGGGCCGGTTTCTCTACAATTTCGGCTGCGTGACGACGATGGATATCGTCCAGCTCATTCATCGCAGCGACGCCGCACAAGGCCAGACCAAGGATTACGAGTTCAGCCGCGCCACCATGCAACGCCGCTGGGCACAAGGCATGGCCGATGCGCGGCGCACGCTGGAGGCTTCCCCCTGGCTGGCGCCGATGCCGGCGGAACTCGGCGCGCGCACCTTCGATGTGGGGGCGGCAGGCAGCGCCACCCCCAAGCCACCTGGCTGATCCGACAGGAGACGACCCATGCCCCCGCCCCTGATGGTGCAATTCCGCGCCGGCGATGCCGGCCCATGGCGGATCGAGCGGATGCTGCCCGTGACGGGCGCGGCGCTGCCGGCCGCCACGCATCTGGCCATCCTGGAGGGCACGGCCCCGCCGCCGCCAGGTGCTGCCGCCTGGTCGCTGCGCGGCAGCACCGGAAACCTGCGCTACACGCATCGCAGCGAGGCCGATTCGCTCGCCGCCCGCCAGGCCGGCCTGGGCCGTCCGGCCGCCCGCTGCGCCGCGTTGATTCCCATCCGCAAGAACGCGGCCTGGTGGTCCCTCGCGCAGGATGAGCGGCGCGCCATCCTGGAGGAAGAATCGCAGCACATCGCGATCGGCATGGAATACCTGCCCGCCATCTCCCGCCGCCTGCACCACAGCCGCGAATTGGGCGAGCCCTTTGATTTCATCACCTGGTTCGAATACGCGCCGGAGCATGCCGCGGCCTTCGACGAGATGCTCCGCCGGCTGCGCGCCAAGCCCGAATGGGGCTTCGTGGAACGCGAGGTGGATCTGCGCCTGCGGCGGCTGGATTGAGGGGCGGTTGCACTCCCCCCGATGCCCTGCTAGAGCCTGCCGCCCATGGTGATCCGGCGTGGCGCAGCGGTAGCGCAGTAGACTGTTAATCTATTGGTCGTAGGTTCGAATCCTACCGCCGGAGCCATCAACCCAAATATTTTCAAATAAAATCAATAGGTTGCGTATTTTTGACGCTGCGGCCCCCTTGGCGGCCCCTCTCATGAACGTTTGCTTGCTCACTTTCGGTTAGGAGGTGGCCCCCGCTCCCGTGGCTTGCGCCTCTTGGGGTGCAGTCGAGCGTCTCGGCATTCATCGGCGTGAAGGGGTGCCGCTTGTCAGCTTAGACGGCGGCGCCACCAGGGCAGCCTTGAGGGGCTGGCGCGCCTGCGGCGCCGCCGTCGGCGGAGCCTGACACCAAGGGCAGAGGGAGTGCCCGGTCACTTCCCGCCCCGCTGCGCGGCCTTGCGCGCTGGCAGGCATCCCGCCCCCCGGGGCACCCCCAAACCCTCGCCCATGATCCCTCATCTGTCGCCGCGACTATCCGCGACGGCCGCATGCTGCTGGCCGGGCATGATGGGCTTGGGGATGAGGTAGTTTCGCATGAGGTGTCTCCGTTTGAGCGTGGCTGACAGGAGGCACCCTGCACTCGCGGGAGACGGTGATGTGGGTCGAAACCCTAGGGGGCGGAAAATAGCCGTGTCCCAGGTTTTAGGCGGCCTCCGCGCCCCAATCTCGCCGGCGCATAGGCTACTGGTCCCCGCTCGGCCAGATTACGAAGGGCGGCACCTCTGGCTTGGGTATCCGGGCGGGGTGGTGAGGCTGTATAACGCCGGGTACCCAGGGGTCCTTCACCCCCTGCTGCGCCTCCACCTCATCATGCGTGCGGAAGAAGCGGTTGCGCGTGTCAGGGCAAGCCGAGGGCCGTCTCTCGATCTGCGCGTCATCGCGACGAAGCTTGTTCCGGCGACCCTCCGTTCCGTTCGAGAGGGAGGTTCGCGTGGCCTCCCGCGCTAGAATAGCCGCGGCAAGAGCGCGCGGCTTCGCGCCAGGCTTTTTGATGAGCTGGTCGAAGAAAGCACCCTCCCTCTCGACGGCCATGAGGCCGGCGGCTTGCCGCGCGCTAAGCCCCATTTTCTGCAGATTTCGCCACACTCGGCGGCTGTCGCAGCCCTCGACGATCCGGCGAAGGGTCTTCATATCCACCCGCTTCGCCTTTGCCATTGCCCTTGCTTGATTGCCTACCTGCAGCCTCCAGCGGGCTCGCCACGTAAGTGGGGCCCTGTACTTCTTCGGCTTGGACGAGGCCGCAGGCGGCTCGCCCTCCACGGCCGCTGTCTCCTGCCCCTCAGCGGGCTCGTGGAGGGCGGCGGCGGTTGTCCTGGTGGTCATGGGTTGGCTTTCTGCTGGTGTCAGGATCAGGCGACGGCGTGAACGCGGAGCGGCGTTGCTTCTTCGACCGCGCGCCCCTCGCAGAAGGCCGCCCATGCGTCCATCAGGCGGGCGCGGCGGGCGAGCAGGTCGGTACGCGCATAGGCTCGTTCCGTCCGGCTCCCCGTTGCGTGGGCGAGCGCAGCTTTGGCCAATTCGCGCGGATGACCCTGATCGCCGCACCAGTCGCGGAAGGTGCTGCGGAAGCCGTGCGGCGTGATGCGCTGGCCCGCATCGTCGCGCCAGCCGGCGCCCCCTGCCTTCGAGCGGGCATCGTCCATGCGCTTCACCACGGCCAGGATGCTCATATCTGAGTAGACGCCCCCGTCGCGGTTCGGGAAGGTGACGGCCTCGGGCTTGGGTGGGTCGCCTGCGGGCAGCATCGCCCGGAGCAGCGCCAAAGCCGGGGCGGAGAGCGGAACCCGGTGCGCCTCGCCCGCCTTCATTCGCCCGGCCGGGATCGTCCATATCGCGCCGGCCAGGTCAAACTCGCCCCAGATCGCGCCGCGCGCCTCGCCGCTCCGAACGGCGGTGAGAATGCAAAGCTCCAGGCAGCGGGCGGCGTTGCCGTTCTCGTCGCGCAACTCTGCGAGGAAGGTGGGCACCTCGGCCCACGACAGGGCGGGATGGTGGCGGTTGCGGACGACGCTGGAAGGCTTCGCCAGCAGCGGCTTCAGCCCGCCGCGCCATGCGGCCGGGTTCTCGCCGCTGCGCCAGCCGGCCCCCTTCGCCCAATCCAAGATGGCTTCCATCCTGGCCCGGACGCGCTGCGCCATGATTGGCTTCGTGTTCCAGATCGGTTGCAGCACAGCCAGCACGTCTGACACGCGAATATCCCGCACGGGCTTGGGGAGCAGAGATGAGGCGTGGCGCTCCATGTCCACCCGAGCGGCGGTGCGCGTCTTTTCAGATCGCCATGCGGCCCCGTGGGCTTCGATGTAGGCGGTAAGGGCCGCGTCGAAGGTCTGCACAATCGCGGCCTTGGCGGCGCCTTCTTTGTCGCGCCGCTGGGCGAGTGGGTCGGCGCCCCCCTTCACTTCCTCCACCACCTTCTTCGCGGCGGCGCGTGCCTTTGCGAGTGAGACGGCAGGATAGGCGCCGTGCCCAATCTCGCGGACCTTCCCGGCGACGGTGATGCGCTGGACCCATTGCTTGCGCTTATCGTCATCTCCCTCCCCGCCGCCCCCCTCGACGGGGGCGCGCTTTGCGCTGTCGCGGACCAGCAGCGAGAGGCCGGAGCCATCCCCAACGGAATAGCGCCCAACGGTGCGCGAGCAGCTTTTCAATTCACGGTCGGTGATCATGGTCATCCTCTCTGGCCCCCTTGCTGGCCCCCCTGGCCCCCTTGAGCTTCGATGAGATACCATGAGGCAGCGAGAGCCGTCATTAGTCCTCAACTCGGCGTTTTACCTGGGTTTCAGAAAGATCCTGGAGACGCGGTGAAACACTCAGAGACGACAATATGGCTCATACCGCCGGAGCCATTTTTCCCTTCCATTCAGTTGCGTAGCAATGTCCCGCCAAACGGTGGGCGCAGAGACGTGATTGCCCTGCACCCAGCGCAGGGCCACAGCGCCAGGAAACGCTTCGCAAAACCGCATCCCCGGGGTTAAAGCCGCGCATGGACAACAACACGGCAACCCGGCCCTATAGCCCCCTGAAGGGCGACGCCTATCGCGCCCTGGAGGAGCTGCCGCCCGAGGTGCGCCGCGCGCTGCATGAAGCCCTGGTGGATTGGTGCCCGCTGCGGGCGCGCGAATGGCACCAGCACCTGCTGCGCACCCAGCGGCTCAAGCCCGCCAAGGCGGCGAAGATGCTGGTCCGCACGATCCGCAAGATGGACCATGCCGAGGTGGCCGCCTTCGCCAGGGGCTGGCCCAAGGGCGCCAAGGGTTATCCCCATGTCGCCGCCGGCGCCACGCTCCAGCGCTATGCCGGGCCGGACGGCATCCCCGAGGCCTGAAGCCCGGGGGCTTCACCCAACGCCCTCAGGCCAGACGGCCACTCCCCTGCGGCGCCAGCCAGGCGAGGTCACCCGCGCAGAATACCGCCACGAGTTCGCCCTCATGCGTCGTCACGGCCAGGTCACCCCGCAGGCCCGGCGCGATCCGGCCGCGATCCTTGAGGCCCAGCGCATCGGCCGGGTTGCTGGAAACCAGCGCCCAGCTTGCAGCCAGATCCAGCACGCAGCGCCCCGCCAGGCGGAAGGGCGCGGCCAGCAGGGCGGGCCAGTGATAGTCACTCGCCAGCACGGTCACCAGGCCGCGTTCGGCCAGGGGGGCCGCGCTGGCCCAGCCCAGATGGCTGCCGCCGCGCACCACATTGGGCGCGCCCATCACCACCGCCTCGCCCGCCGCGCGCGCATCGGCCGCGACGTCCTCGGCCATCGGGAATTCGCAGATGCTGGCGCCGAGCGCGCGGAACAGCACGCGGTCCGCCAGGGTCGCGTCATCATGGCTCAGCATCGGGATGCCGGCGGCGCGCGCGGCCGTGGCCATGCGGGCGCGCAAGGCCGGCACCTGGGCCCGCCCGCCGAAGGCGGCATCGGCCAGGGCCACCAGCTCAGCCTCGCTCACCCCCGCCCTGCCCGCGTATTTCCCAAGTTCCTTGGGGTTGGCAAGCTTCTTCACGATGCTGGGCGTGTGGTCGTTGAAGCCCAGCAGATGCACCTGGCCCGCCGCCATCGCGGCCAGCGCCGCCGGCTCGGCCGCGAAGTTGTCCGCCTCGAAGCGCAGATGCACGCGCAACTCGGGCCCGGCCGGCGGCGTGCGCAGCGCCTCCAGCATGGCCAGGAAGGCCGGCAGCGAGCGCAAGCCCGGCTCCCAGGAGAGCGTCACCCCCAGATAGGCCGTGGTGATGCCGGCGGCGAGGCATTGCCGGGCCGCGTCCCGCAACGCGAAATCGGGCGGGAAATCCACATTGGGGCGCGGTTGCAGCGCGCGCTCATGCGCATCGCCATGGATATCCACGATGCCGGGCAGCACCAGCAGCCCCGATGCGTCGAATTGCCGCACCGCATCGGCCTGCTCGGCGATGCGGCCGCCGGCCAGCGCCACGGCGCCCGCCTGCAACCGGCCATCGCGCAGCACGCAGCCGCCGGAGAGCTTCCAGGACGGCGGAATCTTCGGGGACATGCTCAGGACTCCACCACCAGTTGCGTGCGCCCCGCGGCATAGCGGGTCAGCGTGGCATCCACGGGCTTGCCGGCACCATCCACATTCACCGCCTCACTCACCAGCACGGGGCGGCTGCGCGATTGCTGCAGCAGCTCGGCCTCCTCAGCGCTGGGCATGCGGGCCGTGATGCGCGTCACGCGCCGGCGGTAATCGGGCACGCCGCAGGCGGCCAGCGCATGCGTGATGGAGGAATTCTCCCGCAGCAGCCCGATGATCCCGCTGAAACGCGTGGCGGGAAAATGGTGCGAGCCGATGGCCACGGGCCGGCCATCGGCCATGGCGATCCGCTCGGCCAGGATCACCATCCGCCCGCGGCGCAATTCCAGCAGCTCGGCGATGCGCGGCTCGGCGGGAATTTCCACGAGACGCAGCAGGCGGCCCGCGGGCTCGCGATTCTGCGCGCGAATGATCTCGCTGAAGCGCGTGCGGGGGCCCAGCGGATAGTCCAGCACATCCTCGGCCACGAAGCTGCCGCGCCCCTGCTCGACCCGCACGACGCCGCGCGACTCCAGCTCCTCCATGGCGCGGCGGATGGTGTGGCGATTGACGCGGAAGCGCTGCGCCAGCTCCGCCTCGGTCGGCAGGCGCTGGCCTGGCGCATGGAGCCCCTCCCGGATCGCGGCCTCAAGCGTCGCGCCGATCTGGCGCCAGAGCGCGATTCCCGCGCCGCGATCCAGCGGCGTGTCCTGGAACGTCATGGAAGTTTCAACCAAGCCGAGGCTCCGAAGTGGCATTTACGGCTTGACCATACCCGGTCGGATGTTTAGCTGTCTAGACAAATGATCATCGCCGAAACCCTGGACCGCCCCGCCTGGATGGCCGTTCTGGCCCGCGCCGAAGCCGCCGAGATCGAGGCCCTGCTGGCCACGGCGCCGCCCCTGCCCGCCCATCGCGTCGTGCGCGGCCCCGAGATCGGCCTGACCATGCTGCGCGGCCGCGCCGGCGGCGACGGCGCGGCCTTCAACCTGGGCGAGGCCACCATCACCCGCTGCACGGTCAGCCTGGAGGGCGGCACGCTCGGCCATTGCTGGCGCCTGGGGCGGGACCGCCGCGCCGCTGAATTGGCCGCCCTGCTCGATGCCTGCCTGCAACAGCCCGAATGGCGCGCCCGGCTCCTCGCCACGGTCATCGCGCCCCTGCGGGAGCGGCAGCAGGCGCAGGCCGAACTCACGGCGCGGCGCGCCGCCGCCACCGAAGTCCGCTTCGCCACCCTGGCCACCATGCGATGAGGAACGCCCGATGAAGCCCGGCTTCGTGGATGCCGTGTTCGGCGCGCAGGAATGCTTCGCGGCGCTGATGAACGCGATGGCGCGCCCCGGCCGCATCCAGCGCTGCGCCGTCCTGGATGACCTGCCCGCCGGGCTGGAGCCGGCCGCCGCCGCCGCACTCCTCGCCCTGGCCGATGCCGAAACGCCCGTCTGGACGGATGCCGAGGGCGAGGCGCTGGAATGGCTGGCCTTCCACACCGGCGCGGCCTTCGTGGCCACGCCGGATGAGGCGCAATTCCTGCTGGCGACCCGCGGCATGCCCGCACTTGCGACACTCAATCCCGGCCGCGATGAAACCCCGCAGGACAGTGCGACGCTGATCCTGCAGGTGCCCGGCCTCCAGGCGGATGCGGGCTGGCGGCTGACGGGCCCCGGCATCGCGCAGGAACACTGGCTGTCCGTGTCCGGCCTGCCCGCGGATTTCCTCGCCCAATGGGCCGCGAATGGTGCGCAATTCCCCTGCGGCGTGGACCTCGTGCTGGCTGCGGGCCCCTGCCTCGCGGCACTGCCGCGCACCACGCGAATCACGGAGCAAGGCTGATGTATGTCGCGGTCAAGGGTGGCGAAGCGGCGATCGAGGCCGCGCATGCCTGGCTGGCCGAGCGCCGGCGCGGGGATGAAGCGCTCCCCGCCCTCACGCCCGCGCAGATCGAGCAGCAGCTCGGCCTCGCCGTGGATCGCGTGATGGCGGAGGGCAGCTGCCATGATCGCGGCCTCGCGGCGCTGGCGATCCAGCAGGCGCGGGGCGATCTGATCGAGGCGGCCTTCCTGCTGCGCGCCTATCGCAACACCCTCTCGCGCTTTGCCGCCTGCGAGCCGGTGGATACGGGGGCCATGCGCGTGCAGCGCCGCATCAGCGCCACCTACAAGGATCTGCCCGGCGGCCAGGTGCTTGGCCCCACCTTCGACTACACGCATCGCCTGCTGGATTTCGCCATGGCGGCGGAAGCATCCGGGGGCGGCCACGCCCCCCAGGAGGCCGAGGCAGCGCAGGCCACCATGCCGCGCGTGACGGAGCTCCTGGCGCGCGAGGGCCTGATGGCGCGCGATGCGCCGGATGACGGCACGCCGCCGCCCGATTTGACGCGCGAGCCCCTGCCCTTCCCCACGCCGCGCGCCTTGCGCCTGCAATCGCTCGCGCGCGGTGATGAGGGGTTTCTGCTCGGCCTCGGCTATTCCACCCAGCGCGGCTATGGCAACGCGCATCCCTTCGTGGCCGAACTGCGCATGGGCGAAGTGGAGGTGATGCTGGCACCCGCCGAACTCGGCTTCGCCATCAGCATTGGCGACATCACCGTGACCGAATGCCAGATGGTCAATCAATTCGCCGGCAGCGCCGCCGCACCACCGCAATTCACCCGCGGCTATGGCCTGGCCATGGGCCATGGCGAGCGCCGCGCCATGGCCATGGCCCTGGTGGACCGCGCCCTGATGGCGCGCGAACTCGGCGAGGATGTGACCGCCCCCGCGCAGGATGCCGAATTCGTCCTGCTGCATGCCGATAATGTGGAAGCCACCGGCTTCGTCGAGCATCTGAAGCTACCGCATCACGTGGATTTCCAGAGCGAGCTGGAAAAGCTGCGCAGCATTCGCGCGCGTTGGGATGAACAGCAATGAACATCATGCCGCCACGCAATGCGCCCAATCCCCCCGATGCGACGGCGGGCGTAGCCCCGAACCCCGCATCGGCCGGGCCGGATGCGGCCTATAACTTCGCCTATCTGGATGAGGCGACGAAGCGGATGATCCGCCGCGCCATCCTCAAGGCGCTGGCCATCCCGGGGCACCAGATCCCCTTCGGCGCCCGCGAAATGCCGCTGCCCTATGGCTGGGGTACGGGCGGCATCCAGGTGACGGCCGCCATCCTCGGCCCGCGCGATGTGCTGAAGGTGATTGACCAGGGGGCGGATGACACGACCAATGCCGTCAGCATCCGCGCCTTTTTCGCCCGCGTCGCCGGCGTCGCCACCACCACCCACACGGCCGAGGCGACGATCATCCAGACCCGCCACCGCATCCCCGAACGCCCCCTGCGCGAGGGCCAGGTGATGGTCTTCCAGGTGCCGATGCCCGAGCCGCTCTTCAAGCTCGAACCGCGCCTGGCCGAGACACGCCGCCTGCATGCGCTGGGCGATTACAGCCTGGCGCAGGTGAAGCTCTATGAGGATATCGCCCGCCAGGGCGAGGCGGGCAGCAGCTACAACCACCCCGTCATGGTGGGCGGGCGCTACCTCATGTCGCCCTCGCCCATTCCGGGCTTTGACAATCCGAAGCTGCACATGTCGCCCGCCATCATGCTGTTCGGCGCGGGGCGCGAGAAAAAGATCTACGCCGTGCCGCCCTATACCAGCGTGCAAAGCCTGGATTTCGACGACCATCCCTTCCGCCCGATGCGGGCACCCCATGCCTGCTCGGCCTGCGGCAGCACCACCAGCTACCTTGATGAGATCATCGCCGATGACCAAGGCCAGCGCATCTATGTCTGCTCGGACACGGATCACTGCGGCGAGAATCAGGGGCGATGAGCGCGCCCTTGCTGGAAGCTGCCGGGCTGCATCTGCGCTTCGGCGCCGTGCGCGCGCTGGATGATGTGGCGCTGGACATCCACCCGGGCGAAGTCGTCGCCATTGTCGGTGAAAGCGGTTCGGGCAAATCCACGCTGTTGCGCGTGCTGGCCGGCGCGCTCGATGCCCAGTCCGGCCACGTGCTCTACCGCGACGCGGCGGGCACGCCCCAGGAGATCGGCTCGCTGAGCGAGGCGGCCAAGCGCCGCCTGATGCGCAGCGAATGGGGCTTCGTCCACCAGAATGCGCGCGATGGCCTGCGCATGGGCATCTCCGCCGGCGGCAATATCGGTGAGCGGCTGATGGCGGCCGGTGCGCGCAACTACGCCGAAATCCGCGCCGCCGCCGCCGACTGGATGGCCCGCGTGGAAATGGACCCGGCCCGGATTGACGAGGCGCCGCGCAACTTCTCGGGCGGGATGCAGCAGCGCCTGCAGATCGCCCGCTGCCTGGTCACGCAGCCGCGCCTCGTCTTCATGGATGAGCCCACGGGGGGCCTTGATGTCAGCGTCCAGGCGCGGCTGCTGGATCTGATCCGCGGGCTGGTCGCCGAACTCGGCCTCGCGGTGTTTTTCGTGACGCATGACATTGCCGCCGCCCGGCTGCTCGCGCATCGCATCATCGTCATGCGGCATGGGCGCATCGTGGAACAGGGCCTGGCCGATCGCGTGCTGGATGATCCGCGGCATGAATACACGCAGCTCCTCGTCGCCTCGGTGCTCTCGGCATGAGGGCCGCGATTCGCGTGGAAGCCCTGGCCAAGGGCTTCACCCTGCATCTGCAGGGCGGCATCGGCTTTGACGTCCTGCGCGATGAGGCGCTGGCCGTCATGCCCGGCGAATGCGTGGCCCTCACCGGGCCGTCAGGTGCCGGCAAATCCACGCTGATGCGTTGCCTGCAAGGCAATTACGGCAGCGATTCGGGGCATATCTGGCTCACCCATCGCGGCGCGGAAGTGGACCTCGCCGCCGCCGATCCGC
This sequence comes from Sediminicoccus sp. KRV36, assembly GCF_023243115.1. Taxonomy (NCBI): domain Bacteria; kingdom Pseudomonadati; phylum Pseudomonadota; class Alphaproteobacteria; order Acetobacterales; family Roseomonadaceae; genus Sediminicoccus; species Sediminicoccus sp. KRV36. Next base: position 2,374,529 of record NZ_CP085081.1, on the reverse strand, counting down.
GCCTTGTCCGTGAAATCCGGCTGGAGACGCTGGGCTATGTCTCGCAATTCCTGCGCGTCATCCCGCGCGTCTCGGCGCGCGATGTGGTGGCGGAACCCCTGAGTGCGCGCGGCATGCCCCGCGCAGAGGCCGAGGCGCGCGCCACGGCGCTGCTGACGCGCCTCAACCTGCCGCCCCGCCTGCATGGCCTGCCGCCCGCCACCTTTTCGGGCGGGGAGCAGCAGCGGGTGAACCTGGCGCGCGGCTTCGCGCCCGACTACCCCATCCTGCTGCTCGATGAGCCCACCGCCAGCCTGGACGCCGGCAATCGAGAGGTGGTGATCGCCCTGATCGCCGAGGCCAAGGCGCGGGGTGCCGCCCTGGTCGGCATCTTCCACGACATCGAGGTGCGGGACCGGGTCGCGGATCGCACGCATGAGATTCTTCCGGTAGAAGACGCCGCATGACGACAGAGACGGTTTTGACCAATGCCCGCCTCATCCTGCCCGAGGCGGAGATGGAGGGCACGCTGCTCCTGCGCGATGGCCGCATCGCCGACATCCAGCCCGGCCGCGCCCACCACGCCAGCGCCCTGGATTGCGAGGGCGATGTGATCATCCCCGGTGTGGTGGATGTGCACACGGATAATCTGGAACGGCAGGTGCAGCCCCGCGCCAATGCGCGCTGGCCCTCGGTCTCGGCCTTCATCTCGCATGACGCGCAATGCGCCGCCGCCGGTGTCACCACCGTGCTGGATGCGCTGTGCCTGGGCGATCTCGGCTTTGATCAGGGGCGCGACCAGACCTTCCATGACGGCGTGCGGGACCTGGCGGCGCTGCACGGCCAGCCCTTCATGAAGGCTGAGCATCTGCTGCATCTGCGCTGCGAACTCCCCGCGCGCGACATGCCGGCCCTGCTGGAAGGGGTGGCGGACCATCCGCTGATTGCCATGGTCAGCCTGATGGACCACTCGCCTGGTGTCGGCCAGTACCGGGACCTGGCCCGCTATCGGGCCATGCGCATCAAGCAGACGCGCATGACCGACGCCGAGGTGGAAATCCGCATCCTCAAGCTCCAGGCGCAGCGGGCCGAGCTGCGCGAGCGCCAGCGCCGCCTCGTCATTGACCGCTTCGCCGGCCGCAACATCCCGCTGGCCAGCCATGATGACGAGGATGCGAGCGAGGTGCGCCGCAATGCCGAGGACGGCATCCGCGTCAGCGAGTTTCCGGTGACGATGGAAGCCGCCCTGGAGGCCGCGCGAATCGGCGTCGGCGTCATCGCGGGTTCGCCCAATATCGTGCGCGGCGGCAGCCATTCGGGCAATGTCGCCGCCATGGACCTGGTCCGCGCCGGCGCGGTGCATGTGTTGGCCAGCGATTACGTGCCGCCCGCGCTGATCGAGGCCGCCTTCCTGATCGCGGCCGAAATCGGCCTGCCGCGCGCCATCGCCACCATCACAAGCGGGCCCGCCGCCATGTGCAATCTGAACGATCGCGGGCGCCTGGAGGCCGGGCTGCGCGCCGATCTCGTGCGGCTGGGGCGTTACGGGGCCATGCCGGTGGTGCGGCAGGTGTGGCGGGGCAGGGCGCGGGTGATTTGAGCAGGAAAAGGGCCTCCGGCGGCTGGGGCCTCAGGCCCCAGACCCCATTCCGATGATGCGCGTCGCCATCTATTGGGCGCCTGAGCTGGATGACCCGCTGCATGCCGCCGGCAGCGCCTGGCTTGGGCGCGATGCGGAAACCGCCGCGCGCGTGCCGCAGCCGCCCATCCCGGGCCTCGCTGACCTCACCGCCGATCCGCGCAGCTATGGCCTGCATGCGACGCTGAAGCCGCCCTTTCGCCTCGCCACCCGCTACCAGGATTTCATCGTCGAGGCCGCGCGCTGGGCCGAAAGCCAAGCCCCCTTAACCCTTCCGCCGCTCTCGGTGCAGGACCTCAAGGGCTTCCTGGCCCTGCGCGAAACAGCACCCTGCCCGCCGCTGCATGCCCTGGCCGATTCGGCGGTCGCGTCGCTCGACCATCACCGCGCGCCCCCCACCGAGGAGGAGCTGGCCCGCCGCCGCAAGGCCAAGCTCAGCGCCACGCAGGAGGCGATGCTGACGCGCTGGGGCTACCCTTATGTGATGGGTGAGTGGCAATTCCACGTCACCCTCACGCATCGGCTGGGGGCCGAGGATGCGGCACGCATCCGCCCCTTCGCGGAGGCGCATTTCGCGGGGCCGGCCCGACAGCCCCGGCGGGTCGGGGCGGTCTGCGTCTTCACGCAGGCCGCCCCGGGTCAGCCCTTCCTGATCGCGGAACGGCTCAGCCTCAGCGGGCCGGCAGCGTAGCCGGCGCTTCACCGCGCGGGCCGCCGCCATGATGGCCACGATGATGGCCGCGCTGGGGCAGCTCCTCACGCACCACCGCGCCATCGCCATTGGCATCCGCCGCGCGGAAGCGGGCTTCCACCGCCGGGCGGATTTCCACCAGCGTCACCTGGCCGTTCCGGTCCGCGTCCAGGGCGCGGAACATGGCGGCGCGGCCTTGCTCCATGCGCGCGGCGTGCTCGGGCCGTGGCGTGGGGGCATTGGCCGGGCGGACGCGCAGCGTGGCGAATTCCTCGATGCTGAGGCCGCCGCTGCGATCGGCATCGGCGGTGGCGAAGCGCGTCGTCACGAAGGTCCAGGATTCCTCGAAAGTGATGCGGCCATCGCGATTGGCGTCCAGCAGCTCGAACATCCGCGCGCCACGATCTCCGCGCGGGCCACGATCGGGGCGCGCATCGGTAGCAGCAGGGGGTGCGCCAGGGGGAGTCGCGGCGGGCTGGGCATGGGCCAGGCCGGCGCTGATGAGGATCAGGCCAAGGCCGAGGGTGGGGGCGAATTTCATCGGTGTTCTCCAGTTGCGGGAGACGGCGTGTGTGTCGCTCCGTTGTCAGGAAGATGGGCGCCGAATGTAACAGGCGCATGCCGGAGAGCGCTTCAGCGCGTGAGGAAATGTGACGCCCTGATCCATCAGGCCGGGAATGCCGGGTGTCGGATTTGAACCGACGACCTACCGCTTACAAGGCGGTTGCTCTACCCCTGAGCTAACCCGGCGCCGCCCTCTTTCTATGACAGCACGGCGCCGCTTGCCAGCGGGGCCTGCCCGCGCTTCATGGAGGCATGCGCCAGCAACGACACCGCCCCCGCCCCCAGGATACCGCACCCGGCAATGACGGGGGGGCCGTCTGGCTCTATGGCCTGCACGCCGTCTCGGCCGCCTTGGCCAATCCTGCCCGCCGCCTGCGCCGCCTCCTGGTCACGCGCGGCGCCGAGCAGGAGCTGGCCGAGCGCTTCTCCCCCCCCTGGCGCATCGCGCCCGAGCCGGTGGAGCGCAACCGCCTCGATGCGCTTTTGCCGCCCGATGCCATCCACCAGGGGGCCGCCCTGCTGGTGGACCCGCTGCCCTCCCCCGCCATGGAGCGGCTGCTGGAGGGCACCACCGGCCCCGTCCTGGTGCTGGACCAGGTGACGGACCCGCGCAATGTCGGCGCCATCCTGCGCTCGGCCGCGGCTTTTGGCGCGGCGGCCCTGGTGGTGCAGGAGCGCCATGCCCCGCAGGAAACCGGCGCGCTGGCCCGCGCCGCCTCGGGCGCGCTGGAGGTGGTGCCCATCCTGCGGGAGGTCAATCTCGCCCGCGCGCTGGACCAGTTGAAGAAGGCCGGGCTCTGGGTGGTGGGGCTGGAGGCGGCAGGGCCCGTCACCCTCGCGCAGTCGGGGCTGACCGGGCGGCGCGTCGCACTCGTGCTGGGTGCCGAGGGCGAGGGCCTGCGCCGCCTGACGCGTGAGACCTGCGATGAGCTGGTGCGCCTGCCGATCCATTCGGCGATGGAAAGCCTGAATGTCTCGGCCGCCGCCGCCGTCGCCTTGTATGAACTGGCCAGGGAGTGAACCAGATGAGCCAAGCCGCCGAGATGATCCTGGAGGCCCGCCGCGCCCGCCGCATCCTGCCCCCCCTTGGTGCTGCGGCGCCGCGCGATGTGGCCGCCGGCTATGCCGTGCAGCATGCCGTCGCCACCGCTCAGGGCGCCCTGCCGCCCGCCGGCTTCAAGATCGGCGCCACGACGAAGCAGATGCAGGAATATCTGGGCCTCGCGCATCCTGCGGCCGGCTTCGTGCCGGCGGGCAGCCTGAATGCCGATGGCTTCACCGCCCCCTATGCGCAATTCCTCGGCCTCGGCGTCGAATGCGAGGTGGGTGTGCGCCTCGGGGCGGATCTGCCCTTCGGCCCCACCACCCGCGCAGCGGCCGAAGCCGCCGTGGCGGAGGTCTTTCCCGCCATCGAGATCGTGGAGAAGCGCTATGGCGATCTGGCGGCGCTGGGCACGCCCACGCTGATCGCCGACCAGGTGTTCCATGCCTCCGGCGTGCTGGGCCGCCCTGCCGCGGATTGGCGGGCGCTGGACCTCGGCGCCATGCGGGGCGAGATGTTCGTGGATGGCGCCTCACGCGGGGGCGGCCATGGGCGCGATCTGCTGGGCCACCCGATGGAGGCGCTGGCCTGGCTCGCGGGCTCGGGGGCGGCCGAGGTGTTTGGCGGGTTGAAGGCGGGCCAGGTGGTCTGGCTCGGTTCCGTCACGCCGCCGATCTGGCTGGATGGCCCCTGCGCGGTGCGGGTGGTGTTCGAGGGCCTGGGCGAAGTTTCAGCGAAATTCATGTGATTTGGCCGCCGGGGCAAGGCTCTGTTAACGCCCCGCCCGCTAGAACGCCCAAAGCCGGAGCTGAGCCGGACGGAAACCTACCGCCAGGAGGGCGGGCAAGCGGATGAATGATCCCATGCCCCCGCCCTCCGACTGGAAGGACATGCCGGATGAGTTGCAACTCGTCCTGGCACGCGAAGCCCTGCGCCGCGCGGCTGAAACCCTGGCCGAGCACGCCGAATTGCTCGCCCTCGAAATGGAGGATGGCGCGCTGCGCGATCGCGGCGGGCCGGATGCCTTGCGGCTCTTTGCCTCGGTCGTGCGTGCCACGAGCCTCGACTCGATGGGGCCGGTGGGCCACGCGTGAATTGCAGCCCGGGCCAGGATGTCCGAGGCTGACAGCGCCGCCCCCAGGCGCTATGTGACATGGCGGCGATGACATCCGGGCGTAAGCCGGGGCATCGCCGCCGTGACGATAAAAAACAGGGGAAACAGGCCGCCATGATCCGCAAGCTTCTGGCCATGACGTTTTTGAGCATGGGCGCCATCGCTGGCACGCCCGGCGCGGCCATGGCCCAGCCCGCCGCCTGCTCGCATCGCGGCGCGCTGGATGATGCCTATTGCGATGAAAACCGGGACCTCGTCGCCGATGTGCCGACCGACCCCGCCCGGCTGCGCAACCCGAGCACGCTGGTCTTCGCCTATACCCCGGTGGAGGACCCCGCCCTCTACGCCAGCCAGTTCCGGCCGCTGATGGAATACCTCACGCAATGCACCGGCAAGCGCGTGGTGTATTTCCAGGTGACGAGCAATGCGGCGCAGGTCGAGGCCATGCGCTCCGGGCGCCTGCATATCGCCGGCTTCTCGACCGGCCCCACCGCCTTCGCCGTCAATCTCGCCGGCGCCGTGCCCTTCGCCATCAAGGGCAATGAGCGCGAGTTCGAGAGCTATCGCGTCGTTGTCGTCACCCGCGCCAATTCGGAGATCCGCACCCTGGCGGATCTGCGCGGCAAGCGCGTGGCGCACACCTCGGCCACCTCCAATTCGGGCAATCTGGCGCCGCGGGCACTCTTCCCGGCGGCGGGCGTCACGCCGGATACCGATTACCGCGTGCTGTTCTCCGGCGGGCATGACCGCTCGGTGATGGGCGTGAATGCCGGGGATTTCGACGCCGCTCCGGTGGCGAGCGATGTGTATAACCGCATGATCGGCCGCGGCCAGGTGCAGGCGGCCAATCTGCGCAGCATCTGGCAGAGCGACCCCTTCCCCACAAGCAGCTTCGCCCTCGCGCATGACCTCCAGCCCGAGCTCGCCCAGCGCATCCGCCAATGCTTCTATGATTTCCGCTTCCCCGCCGCCATGGCGCGGGACCTGGGCGGCAATGACCGCTTCTGGCCCGCCACCTATCAGCGCGAATGGGCCCCCGTCCGCGCCGTGGCGGATGCGGCGAACGCGCCCTACACCCGCGCCGCCTTTGACCAGGAAAGCCGGCGCGAACTGGAAGCCGAAGCCCGCCGCCGCGCCGCCCAGCAACAACCGGCTCCCGCCGCCGCGCCCGCCACGCCGCCGCCGCGGTGAAGCCCATCCTGAAGATCGTCGGGCTGGAGAAATCCTACACCCCCGGCAAGCCGGTGCTGAAGGGCATCAACCTGGAGATCGGCGCGCAGGGCATCACCGCCGTGATCGGCCCTTCGGGCACCGGCAAATCCACCCTGCTGCGCTGCATCAATCGCCTGGTGGAGCCCAGCGCCGGCGCTATCTGGATGGGCGAGGAGGATCTGGCGAAGCTGCGCGGCCGCCACTTGCGCAATGCGCGCCGCCGCATCGGCATGGTGTTCCAGGAATACAACCTGGTGGAGCGCCTGACGGTGATGGAGAATGTCCTCACCGGGCGGCTCGGCTATGTGCCGCTCTGGCGGGCCTGGCTGCGAAAATATCCGCAGGCCGATATTGATCGCGCCTTCGCCCTGCTGGATGCCGTGGGCCTGCCGGACCAGGCCACGCGCCGGGCGGATGCGCTCTCGGGCGGGCAGCGCCAGCGCGTCGGCATCGCGCGCGCCCTGATGCAATCCCCGGCCCTGCTGCTGGCCGATGAGCCCACCTCCTCGCTCGATCCCAAGACCGCCGTCGAGGTGATGGAACTCATGGCCCGCCTGACCGGCGAGGCGGGTGTTCCGGTCATCGTCAACATCCACAATGTGGAGCTGGCTCGCCGCTTCGCCATCCGCATCATCGGAATGACCGGCGGCGAGGTGGTCTATGACGGCCCGCCGGAAGCCATCGGCAACCACCATCTGCGCCAGATCTATGGCGGCGAAGACTGGATGTGAGCGCCTCCATTCCCAAAAGGGACCGCAACCCTTTCCCGCCCAACTGGCCCGCGCGCATCGGCGCCTTGGCGGGCCTGATCTACGTGATCTATGCCAGCACCCAGCTCGGCATCACGGCCGAGCGCCTGGGCCGGGGCTTCGGCGAGGCGGGGCGTTTCCTGGCCCGCATGTTCCCGCCCAATTTCGACCGCTGGGAATTGCTGATGGAAGGCATGCTGGAAAGCCTGCAGATCGCGCTGCTTTCCACGGCCCTCGGCATCCTGCTCTCCTTGCCGCTGGGCCTGATGGCGGCGCGCAACCTCTCGCCTGGCTGGCTCTGCGCGCCCACGCGCGGCTTCATCGCGGTGTGCCGTTCGCTGCACTACGTCATCGTCGCGATCATCTTCGTGAAGGCGCTGGGCTTTGGCGCGCTGGCGGGGGTGGCGGCACTCACCGTCGCTTCCATGGGCTTCATCGCCAAGCTCTTTGCCGAGGCGATCGAGGAAATCAGCATGAAGCAGGTGGAGGCGGTCCGCGCCTCGGGCGCCTCGCCCTCGGGCGTGCTGGTCTATGGCGTGGTGCCGCAGGTGGCCTCGCGCTTCATCGGCTTCGGCATCTACCTGCTCGATTCCAACCTGCGCAATTCCACGCTGGTCGGCATCGTCGGCGCGGGCGGCATCGGCGGCACGCTCTTCGCGGCCTTCAAGCGCTTCGACTATGATTTCGTCTGCGCCATCCTGCTCAGCATCATCACGCTGATCTTCGTGACCGAGGTGATCTCGGGCCGCATCCGGGCGGCCCTGCGATGAGCCCGGCCGGCGCCACGCTGCCGCACCGCGAATGGGTCCGCCATTCCTTCGCCGAGCGGATGCTGCGCTACATGCTCTGGCTCGGCTTCGTCGCGGCGCTGGTCTGGGCGGTGCGCTCCATCGAGATCATCCCCGAATTCCTGGCCGATGCGCCGGAGCAGATGGCCGATCTGCTGATCCGCATGTGGCCGCCCGATGTCGCGCATTACTATCCCGCCGTGCATGTGGCGATGATCGAGACGCTGCACATCGCGAGCCTGGGCACGCTCATGGGCGTGGCCCTGGCCATCCCCGTGGCACTGCTGGCCGCGCGCAACATCTGCCGCAATGCCGCGCTGAATGTGCTGGCGCAGTTCATCCTCGTCTCCTCGCGCAGCGTGAACAGCCTGGTCTGGGCCTTGATCTTCGTCGCCGTCTTCGGCCCCGGCCCGGCGGCGGGGACCTTCGCCATCGCCTTCCGCTCCATCGGCTTCGTCGGCAAGCTCCTGGCCGAGGCGATCGAGGAATCGGCGGCCGGCCCGGTGGAGGCGCTGGAAGCCAGCGGCGCGCCCTGGGGCCACCGCATGATCAAGGGCATCTGGCCGCAGGTGCAGCCGGCCTTCTGGGGCATCGCCTTGTTCCGCTGGGATATCAATGTGCGCGAATCCGCGGTGCTGGGCCTGGTGGGGGCCGGCGGCATCGGCGTGGTGCTGGATGATGCGATCAACTTCTTCCAATGGGGGCGGGTCGGCACCATCTTGCTCGCTATTCTCGCCGTTGTGGTGGTGGCGGAAATCCTGGTGACACGCATCCGCGCCAAGCTGATCTGACCGGACACATATGCAGGCTTTTGACATTCTGGTGGTGGGTGGCGGCGTCAATGGCGCGGGCATCGCGCGGGACCTCAGCGGGCGCGGCTATTCCGTCATCCTGGCCGAGCAGGGGGATCTGGCGCAGGCCACCTCCTCCGCCTCCTCCAAGCTCATCCATGGCGGCCTGCGCTACCTGGAGCATTACGAGTTCCGCCTGGTGCGTGAGGCGCTGGGCGAGCGCGAGGTGCTGCTGCGGATGGCGCCCCACATCATCTGGCCGCTGCGCTTCGTGCTGCCGCACCGGCCGGAGATGCGGCCACGCTGGCTGATCCGGGCCGGGCTGTTCCTCTATGACCACCTCGCCCGCCGCGTCTCGCTGCCCGGCGCGCAATCCTTCCTGACGGCCCAAAGCCCGATGGGCGCGGCACTCAAGCCCGACATCACCCACGCCTTCGCCTATTCCGACGCCTGGGTGGAGGATAGCCGCCTTGTGTTGCTGAACGCGCTGGATGCGAAGCGGCGCGGTGCCGATATCCGCACCCGCACCCGCTTCGAGGAAGCAACCCGCCACCCCGGCCACTGGGATGTGACCCTGCGCGGGCCGGATGCGCAGGGCCAGCGCATCCGCGTGCGGGGCATCGTCAATGCCGCCGGCCCCTGGGTGCAGCGCGCCCTGGATTCGGCCCATACCGACCGCCCCGGCGCGGTGCGGCTGATCCGTGGCAGCCACATCGTCCTGCCCCGGCTCTACGAGGGCGAGCACGCCTTCATCCTGCAGAATGATGACCGCCGCGTGGTCTTCGTCATTCCCTATGAGCAGGATTTCAGCCTGATCGGCACGACCGATGTCCCGCATGAGGGCGATGCCGCCTCCGCCCATTGCACGGCCGAGGAGGCCGAATATCTCTGCGCCGCCGTCTCCCGCCAGTTCCGCCGGCAGATCACGCCGGCGGAGATCATCTGGTCCTATTCGGGCGTGCGGCCGCTGTTCGACGATGGCGCGGATGATCCCTCGGCCGTCACGCGCGACTATGTGCTGAAGCTGGATGAGGCGGCCGCCCCGCTGCTCAGCGTCTATGGCGGCAAGATCACCACCTTCCGCCGCCTGGCCGAGGAAGCGACGGGGCAGATCGCCAAGGCGCTGGGCCGCGAGGGAACGCCCTGGACCGCCGGCGCCACCCTGCCCGGCGGCGATCTCGGCGGCCGGAGCATCGCGGCCTTCACGGCCGAGATGGCACGCGCCCTGCCCTTCCTCGATCCGGCCTCCCTGCCGCGGCTGGTGCGCACCCATGGCAGCGAGCTGCCGCTGGTCTTTGCCGGCGGCGATCCCGGCCAGGCGCTCGGCGCCGGCTTCACCGAGGCGGAGCTGCACTGGATGCGGCGCGAGGAATGGGTGCGCTCGGCCGAGGATGCGCTGTGGCGCCGCACCAAGCTCGGCCTGCACATGACCGCGACGGAGCGCGAGGCGGTGGCGGCGCGCTTCGATACGGTCTGACGCGGCGCCCGGGCGGCGGGCACCATCACGGAAAGTCGCGCCAGCCCTCTGCCTGCACTGATATTCCGGCCGGCGCGGCCAGGGCGATGCGCCGGGCTTCTGTTTTCACGCATTTTCCATGTCGCCATGCGAAGCCGCATGGCATTGAAAACGCCTCAGCCCTGCTCCAGCTCGCTGTCCCAGTAGAGATAGTCGCGCCAGCTTTCATGCAGGTGGTTGGGCGGGAAGCTGCGGCCATTCTCCTGCAATTCCCAGCTGGTCGGCTGGCGCGGCACCTGGCGGGGCAGCATGTGGCATTCGCGGGGCAATGCGCTGCCCTTGCGCAGGTTGCAGGGGCCGCAAGCCGCAACGACGTTTTCCCAGCTGGTCCGCCCGCCACGGGAGCGCGGGATCACATGGTCGAACGTAAGTTCCTGGGCGGGGAGTTCATCGCCGCAATACTGGCAACCGAAGCGGTCCCGCAGGAAGACGTTGAAGCGCGTGAAGGCCGGGCGACGCGCCGCAGGGATATATTCGCGCAGCGCAATGACCGAGGGCAGGCGCAGCGCGAAGGAGGGGGAATGCACCTCCGTCTCGTATTCGCTGAGGACGGAGACGCGGTCCAGCACCACCGCCTTCACCGCATCCTGCCAGGCCCAGACCGAGAGCGGGAAATAGGAAAGTGGGCGAAAATCCGCGTTCAGGACCAGGGCGGGAAAACCGCCAGGACCGGTGATTTGAGGGATGAGACTGCCGTCGGGCAAACCAAGCTCCTCTCTCTGCCAAAAAGGCCAATCAAGGCCAAGCAGACGGGATGCTCCGTTCCGGGTGCGGCAAGGCTCCCGGATTCGGTGCGCCGCCTACAATAGCGCCATCTGCATGGCACCCTTGCCGCATTGCCGCAAGCGGGGCATGGCGGCTTTCACGGGCCCGTCATACAGGGCGTGCCCGCCGGAACCGCCGCATGCTGCCTGTTTCCCCCTCTGGCCTCCCCCCTGGTTGCACCACGCGCTTCGCGCCCTCACCCACCGGGCTGCTGCATCTGGGCCACGCCCATGCGGCGCTGTTTGCCGCCATCGCCGCGGAGCAATCGGGCGGCCGCTTCCTGCTGCGGATCGAGGATATTGACGCCACACGCTGCCGCCCGGAATTCACCGCCGCCATCCTGGAGGATCTCGGCTGGCTCGGCTTGCGCTGGGCCGGGGAGCCGCGCGTGCAATCCGCTTGCATGCCGCATTACCGCGCAACGCTGGCGGCACTCCAGCGGCGCGGGCTGCTCTACCCCTGCTTCTGCACGCGCAGCGACATCGCCGCGGCGATCGCAGCCAGCCATGGCACGGCCGCCATCTATCCCGGCACCTGCCGCAACCTGCCGCACGCGCAAGCGCAGGCCCGCATCGCCGGCGGCCAGCCCTACGCGCTGCGGCTGAACACGGCCCGCGCCCTGACGGAAACCGGCCCCCTCGCCTTCACCGACCTGATCCACGGCCCACGCCGCTGCACGCCCGAAGCCCAGGGCGATGTGGTGCTGGCCCGCCGGGACATCCCCGCCTCCTACCACCTCTGCGTCACGCAGGATGACGCGGAACAGGGCGTCAGCCTCGTCACGCGCGGCGAGGATCTGCTGGAAGCGACCGATATCCACCGTTTGCTCCAGGCTCTGATGGGCTGGCCCGCGCCGCTTTACGCCCATCACGGCCTCATCACCGATGAACAGGGCCGCCGCCTCGCCAAGCGCGACCAGGCGCCGACGCTGCGCGCCATGCGCGCAAGTGGCATGAGCGCAGCGGAGGTGCGCGCAGCGGCGGGTTTCCCCTAAGCTTCCCACCGTGACCCCGCGCGCCACCGGCCTCCTGCTGCTTGTACTGACCGGCCTGGGCTGGGGCTCCAACTGGCCCGCCATGCAATTGCTCCTGCGCGAGATGCCGCCGCTCGCCGCGCGGTCCTATGCCGGGCTCGCTTCCTCGTTGATCTTCGGGCTGGGCGCCCTGGCATTCGGCGTGACGCTGCGGGTGCCGCGCCGCATGTGGGCGCGGCTGATGCTTTCCTCGCTGCTCAATGTCACGGCCTGGATGGGCCTCGCCACGGTCGGCCTGCTGTGGCTGAGTGCCGCCGAAGCCGCCACCCTCGCCTACACCATGCCGGTCTGGGCCGCGCTGCTGGCCTGGCCCATCCTGGGCGAGCGGCCGAGTGCGGCGAAGCTCGCGGGCCTCGTGCTGGGCATCGGCGGTGTGGTGATCCTGTTCGCCGGGCGCGGCGTGGAAGTCGGGCTGGAGAAGCTGCCGGGCATGCTGATGCTGCTGGCCGCCGCCATGCTGTTCGCCCTCGGCGCGGTGCTGTCCAAGCGCTATCCGCTGCCGATGCATCCTGTCGCGGCGATGGTCTGGCAGGTGGGGCTGGGCTGCCTGCCGCTGTTTCTGCTCTCGCCCTTCCTGGAGGAGGTTCAGCTGGCCGAGCTTTCGGGGCTGGGCTGGTTCCTGATGGGCTGGATGGCGATTGTGGCACTCGGCATCGCCTATCTCGCCTGGTTCGGCGCGCTGGCGCGGCTGCCGGCCAGCACCGCCACCATCGGGACATTGCTGGTGCCCATCGTCGCCGTGCTGGCCACCGGGCTGCTGCTGGGCGAGCCGCTGGGCCTGCGCGAATGGGGGGCGCTGGGCTTCACCCTCGCCGGCGTGCTGCTCGCCACCCGGCAGCGCGCATGACGCCCCGCCAGACGGGCCTGATGCTGCTGATGATGACGGCGGTGAATTGGGGCGCCACCTGGCCCGTCCTGAAATTCCTGCTGACGGAATTGCCGCCGCTCTCCATGCGCGCGCTTGGCAGCGGGACGCTGGCCGTGCTGCTGGCGCTGGGTGCGATGGCGTTTCGCATCAGCCTGCATGTGCCGCCCGCGCAGCGCCGCCGGCTGGTCTTGTACGCGCTGCTGAACATCACCGCCTGGATGGCCTTCGGCACGCTGGCCCTGCGCTGGCTGAGCGCTTCGGAGGCCGCGATCCTCGCCTATACCATGCCCGTCTGGGCGGCACTTTTCGCCTGGCCCATCCTGGGCGAGAAGCCCGGCCCTGCGCGCCTCGCGGGGCTGGCACTGGGCTTTGGCAGCATCATCGTGCTGTTTGCCGGGCGCGGGGTGGAGCTGGGGCTGGCGAAGCTGCCCGGCCTACTCTTCATCCTCGCCTCGGCGCTGCTTTTCGCGCTGGGGGCCGTGCTCTCCAAGCGGCGGCCGCTGGTGCTGCATCCCATCACCGCGCTGGCCTGGCAGATGGCCATCGGCTGCGTGCCCATGGCCGTGCTGGCGCCGCTGCTGGAAAGCTTCCACCCGGCACTGGTGACGCCGCCGGTCTGGTTCTGGTTCGGCTGGTTCATGATCTTCTCGATGGGGCTCTCCTACCTCACCTGGTTCGGCGCGCTGGCGCGGCTGCCGGCCTCCACCGCGGCCATCGGCACGCTGCTGGCGCCGGTGCTGAGCGTGCTGGGGGCCGGGCTGTTTCTCGGCGAGCCGCTGGGCTGGCGGGAGGCGCTGGCACTGAGTGGCACCCTGGCCGCGGTGGCGCTGGCGGTGGGAGTGCGCGATAAGCCCCGATGACCCCCATTCTCCGCCTGCAGCCCGGCCGTGACCGCCGGGTGAAATCCGGCCACCCCTGGGCCTTCTCCAATGAAATCGTGATGGATGCCGGCGCCCGCGCCCTGCCGCCCGGCCAGGCCGTCCGGCTGGAGGGGGATGACGGCGTGAAGCACGGCGTCTGGCACTTTAACCCGCATAGCCTGATCGCCGCCCGCGCGCTGGACCGCGATGCCGCGGCCACTCCGGACGCCGCCTGGTTCGAGGCGCGGATCGGCGCCGCGCTGAAGCTGCGCGAACGGCTCGGCATCGCCCGCTTCTGCCGCCTCGTGCATGCGGAAGCCGATGGCCTGCCTGGCCTGATCCTGGACCGCTTCGATGATGTGTTGGCACTCCAGGCCAATACGGTGGGCATGGAAGCGGCCATGCCGCTGATCGTCGAGGCGCTGCGCCGGCTGCTCAACCCGCGCAGCATCCTCGCCCGCAATGACAGCGCGGTGCGCACGCTGGAGGGCCTGCCGCTGGAAACCAGGCTGCTGCACGGTACCGAGGCGCGCGCCCGCGTGGAAGAAGGTGGCCTCGCTTTCGAGGTGGACCTCCTCGCCGGCCAGAAGACCGGCTGGTTCTTCGACCAGCGCGAGAATCGCGCGCGGGTCGCGGCCCTCGCTTCGGGTGCCACGCTGCTCGATGCCTTCTGCCACACCGGCGGCTTCGGCCTGCTGGCGGCCCAGGCCGGCGCGCGCGAGGTGACGCTGCTGGACCGTTCGCAGCCCGCACTCGAACTCGCCATGGCCTCGGCCGCCGCGAATGGCGTGCAAGGCCGCGTCGCCGCCCAGAAGGGCGAGGCGCTGGAAACGCTGGAGCGCATGGTGGGCGGCCAGCGGCGGTTTGACATCGTGGTGGCGGACCCGCCGGCCTTCGCCAAATCGCGCAAGGATATTCCGGCCGCCCTGCGCGCCTATCAGCGGCTGGCGCGGATTTGCGCGCAGCTGGTCAATCCGGGCGGGTTTCTCTTCATCGCCTCATGCTCGCACCACGCGGCCCCGCTGGAATTCGCGGCGGCCGTGGCGGAGGGCGTCTGGAAAGCCCGGCGCGAGGCGCGGCTGCTGGCCAGCACCGGCGCCGGCCCGGACCATCCCGTGCACCCCATGCTGCCCGAGAGCGCCTATCTGAAGGCGCAGCTTCTGCAACTGGGATGACACTGGCCGAGGCCTACCGGCGGACCATCTTCCGCGCGGGCCCAGTCCTCGCGCGGCCCGGCATGCGCAGCGTGTCGGCCGATGAATGGCTGGCGGGCCTGGCAGCGCGGCAGGCCGCCTTCATCACCGCATGGAACCCGATGAGCCGGCGGCATCCGCCCGGCTGGAATCTGCGGCGCCAGGCGGCGCTGCGCGGCGCGCTGCGCCGCAAGCCTGCCCTGGAGGGCATGAGCGGCACGCGCTTCTGGCAGGAACACAACCTCCTCGTCGCGGCTGATGCGCGGCTGTTGCTGCGCGTGGCGCGGCAATTCCGCCAGGCGGCCATCCTCTGCCTGCGTCGGGGCCAGCCCGCGCGGCTGCTGTTCAACCCGCGCTTTGCCGCCGCCGTGCCACGCCATCCGCCACCAGGTTGCAGCCCAGCACGGTGAGCAGGATGGCCAGCCCCGGCCAAAGGGCGGCCAGCGGCGCCTGGAACACCAGCTCCTGCGCATTGGCCAGCATATTCCCCCAGCTGGGCGCGGGTGGTGCGATGCCGAGGCCGAGGAAGCTCAGTACGCTCTCCGCCAGCACCGCGCCGCCCACCGCCAGGGCCGTGGCGATGGCGATGGGCGCCGCCAGCTCCGGCAGCACATGCCGCGCAAGGACCCTGGCCTCGGAGACGCCCATGGCACGGGCGGCGCGCACGAAATCCCGCGCCAGCACCGAAAGCGCCGTGGCCCGCACCAAACGCGCCACGCCCACCCAGCCAAAGGCCGCCAGCAGCACGGCGATGCGCAGGATATCGGCCGCGGCCTCACCGCGCGGCAGCCCGACCACGGCAGGATCGAGTGCCGCGAGGATGACCAGCAGCGGCAGGCCGGGCAGCGCCAGCAGCCCATCGGCCAGGCGCATCAGCACGGCATCCCACACACCCCCCCGCCAGGCGGCCAGCAGGCCGATCACCGTGCCGATGCAGGTGGCGGCCAGGGCGGCCAGCAAGCCGACCGTCAGCGAAACCCGCGCCCCATGCAGCAGCCGCAGCAGCAGATCCCGCCCCAATTCATCCGTGCCGAGCGGGTGGCGGGCCGAGGGCGCCTCGAACCGGCTGAACAGATCGGGCAGGAAGGGATCATGCCCCAGCAGCGCGCCCGCCAGCGGGGCGCCGAGTGCCGCGAGCAGCAACAGCCCGAGCAGCGCAAGGCCCGCTTTCATGCGCGGCCCGCGCGCAGGAGCGCTGAGGCCGGGATGACGCAAAGGCCGGCCATCACGCCCGGCCCGATCGCGCCGGTGCGAAGCCCGGGGCCGTAAAGCGCCCGCCACTCATGCGATCCGCGGGTCCAGCCAGCGCTGTGCCAGATCGGCCGCCAGGGTCGCCAGCATCGTCACCACCGCCACCACGAGCAGCGCCAGCAAGGCCAGGTTGAAGTCATTGCCCATCACCGCGTCATAGATCAGCTTGCCCATGCCCGGCCGCGCAAAGATCGTCTCGGTGATCAGCGCGCCCGAGACCAGCGCGCCGGCATCCAGCGCCGCGATGGTCAGCAGGGGCACGCCGGCATTGGGCAGCGCGTGGCGCAGGATGATGTGGCGCTCGCTCGCCCCTTGCGCCCGGGCCGTACGGATATGCGGCTCGGTCATGGCGGTGGTGAGGGCCGCCGCCGCATGGCGCGCATAGGCGGCGAGGTTGGCGAAGCACAGCGTCGCGACCGGCAGGATGAGGAAGCGCCAGCCGCCCTCACCCCCTGCGGGAAGCCAGCCCAGCTGCACGGCGAACAGGATGATCAGCAGGATGCCGAGCCAGAAGGACGGCACCGCCTGCGCCACCAGCGCAAGCCCCTGCACGAAGGGCGCGGCCGCGGGCCGCAGCGCCGCCAGGGCGCCCAGCGAAACGCCGATGCCGACCGCCAGCGTCAGCGCCAGCCCCAGCAAGGCCAGCGAGCTCTGCAGCGCCGGGCCGAGCAATGCGGCGACTGGCTGCGCAAAGAGTCGCGAATGGCCAAAGCGCCCCTCCAGCACCGCGCCGGCCCAGGCGAGGTAGCGGGCCATCAGCGGCTGGTCCAACCCGTGCAGCGCGCGCAGCCGCGCCGCATCCTCGGCCGTCAGGCGCGGATCGCTGGCGATGGCGAGGTCAATCGGATCGCCCGGCATGAGGGCGATGAGCATGAAGGCGCAAAAGGAGAGGATCGCCGCCGTCACCACGATCTGCGCGAGGCGGGAGAGGATCAGGCGTGTCATGCGGTGTGGCAGACCGCTTCCACCCGGTTGCCATCCGGATCGAGCAGGAAAGCCGCGTAGTAAGCCGCATGGTAGTGCGGCCGAAGCCCCGGCGCGCCGTCATCCGAACCACCCGCCGCCAGCCCCGCCGCATGAAAGCCGCGCACGGCCGCGCGATCCGGCGCGCCAAAGCACCAGTGCCGCCGATCCGCGATGACGCCAGGGCATTCGGCGATGGTCAGGTAGCCGGCACCGCTGTCACGCGCGCCAAAGCCGAGCGCATGCGCCTCACGCCAGACACAGGGCACGCCAAGGGCAGCCATCACCGCATCGTAGAACGGCGCGCTGCGGGCCAGGTCATTCACCGTGATGGAGACATGGTCCAGCATCAGCGCTGCCGCCACTCCTCGACCCAGAGGCTGGAGGGGTTCAGATGCCCCGTTGGCCGCACGCCATCCAGCCAGGCGGGCCAGAGATGCGCATCCTGGCGGAACCAGAGCGGCAGGCTGGGCAATTCCTCGGCGTAGATCGCCTGCAACCGGTGCCAGAGGATGCGGCGCTTCTCACGGTCCAGCTCCTGCGGCAGGGCTTCCAGCAGGGCGTCCATCTCGGCATGGCGGAAGCCCGTGTAGTTCTGGCCGGACCAGTTGCGCTCGGCATTCGGGATTTCGCTGGAATGCAGGCTGCTGCGCGGCACGCTTTCGGGGGCGGAGACCCAGGCGAACATGGCCGCCCCCTGGAAGCGCCGGCGGGAGAGCGTCTCGCCGAACAACACGCGCGGCGGCTCGTTGCGGATGCGCGCCTCGGCGCCGATCTGCCGCCATTGCGCCTGGATCACCTGCTGCACCGCCTCGCGCGAGCGGTTGCCGGCGGTGGTCAGCAACTCGAAGGAAAGCCGCTGCCCCTCGGCATTCCGGCGAATGCCGTCCGCAGTCCCCGCGAGGCGCCAGCCCGCCTCCTCCAGCAGGGCAGCGGCCTGGCGCGGATCATGCGGCCAGGCGCGGACATTGGGGTCATGCGGCCAATCCAGCGTGTTGACGGTGGTGTTGGCGACGGTCTGCCGCCCTTCGAACAGCCGCGCCACGATCTGCGCGCGGTCCAGCGCCAGCAGCAGCGCCTGGCGCACGCGGCGGTCCCGCAGGGCGGGCATGTCGAGGTTGAGGTCCAGATGCTCATAGATCAGCCCCGGGCGGTATTCGGCGCGGAAGCGGCTGCCGGTGCGGCGGATCAGGGCGCTGGCCTGCTCCACCGGCAGGCCGAGTTCGCCCGCGATCATGTCCACCTGGCCCGCCAGCAGCTGCGCCTCCAGCGCCGGCGTGCTCTCCACCGTGCGGATCACGATGCGCCGGAAGGCCGGCGCGGGGCCGGACCAATGCGCATTGCGCTCCAGCGTGATGGAAGCACCCGCCTGCACCTGGACGATGCGGTAAGGGCCATTCCACAGGCCGGGATTCGTCGGCTCCGTGTCGTAGAGCGTGCGGGTGCGGTAGCTGCGTGGCTCGCTCTCCCAGCGGGTGCGCTCCAGATGCGCGGGCAGTGGGGCGAAATCCCCCAGGCTCGCGAATTCAAAGGTCACGCGGTCGAAGCGCAGCGTGAAGCTGCGCGCATCCTCGGCGATGAATTCATAGGCCGAGCGGAAGAATTCGGCCGGGCCGATGCCCGTGCTGCCATCCCGCCCGGCATCATAGGTGAGGCGCAGATCCTCCGTCGTGATCGGCGTGCCATCGCCCCAGCGCAGCCCCTCGCGCAGGCGCCAGGTGACGCGCAGGCCGGGCTTGCCATCGGGCGTGGTCTCGCGCACGGCCAGGCCGTTTTCCAGCGTGGGCAGGGTTTCGCAAAGCAGGCAGATGAGCTGCCAGGTCGCGTCATAGGCGGTGACGGGGCGGCGGGTGAAGCCCAGCGTATAGGACTTCGCCACCATGTTCTCGATGTTGGGGTGCAGCGTGGAGGGGTATTGCGTGATGCCGATGTTCAGCGTCTCGCGCGGGGCCTGCGCGAGGGCGGGGCTGACCAGCAGCAGAAGAAGGATCAGGAAACGGGTGGCCATGAACGGGCTCCATGCCAGATGCGAAGGATGACCACTCCCGCCATGTCGCTGCGGTAGATCAGCCGGTAGGGCGTGCCCTTGGCCTGCAAAATGCGCTCGGCTTGGCCTGGCTGAGCGATGCCAGCCTCGGGGAAACGAGCGAAGAGAGCAAATGCCTCTGCGATACGGTGACGCATCGCAATGGCGGCTGCGGGGTTCTCGCGCGCGATAAAGCCGACCGCCTCGGCCAGATCAGTCTCGGCCCTCCGCGAGAGATTGACGGGCTTCAAGATTGCCGGGTTTGGGCCTGTGCGATGATGGCGTCCAGGCTCTCCATCACGTCCTCCCAGGGAACGACGCGACCCGCGGCCACATCCGCTTCCCCTTCGGCGACAAAGGCGCGAAAAGCTGCGGCTTGCTCGCCAAAGAGCAGGAGCGCGGTTTCAACCAGGGCGGATTCATCCATGCCGCCTGCTGCCGCATCGGCACGCAGCTTGGCCGCGATGTCATCGGCGATTTCGATGGTGATCTGGACCATGCTGCTCTCCTTCAGGCGAATACTCTGCCCAAACCCGCGCCGGAAGTCGCGCGGATTCGCCCCCTCACCCCGCCTTGCCCTTATGCGCCAGCGCCTCCTCCAGGCTGCCCACGCCGCCATGCGCGCGGCTCCAGGCCACCGGATCCTCCAGGAATTTGCGCACGCCCGTCAGCGAGGCTTCCGGGAAATAGGCCCGCTCCCGGCAGACTTCCAGCACATCCCACCAAGTGGCCAGGTGATGCAGGGACAGCCCCATGCCCTTCATCTGCTCGAAGCTGCCGGGGAAGACGCCGTAGTAGAACACCACGAAGGTATGCGCGCATTTGGCGCCGGCCTCGCGCAGCGCCTCGGCGAAGCGGATCTTCGAGGCGCCGTCGGTGGTCAGATCCTCGACCAGCAGCGTCTCGCGCGCCACCGGCACATCGCCCTCGATCAGCGCGTTGCGGCCGAAGCCCTTGGGCTTCTTGCGCACATAGGCCATGGGCAGGTTCATGCGGTCGGCGATCCAGGCGGCGAAGGGGATGCCCGCCGTCTCGCCACCCGCGATGCTCTCGATCGTCTCGAAGCCGATGGCGCGGTTGATCTTCTCGACGCCCAGGTCGCAGATGCGGGTGCGCGCGCGGGGGTAGGAGATGATCTTGCGGCAGTCGATATAGACGGGGCTCTTCCAGCCCGAGGTCAGTGTATAGGGTTCCTCGGGGCGGAAATTCACCGCCTTGATCTCCAGCAGGATGCGCGCCGTGGTCAAGGCCGCGTCCCTGTCCCAATCCGAGGCGTGATGACCACTCATTCCATGACTCCCATCCTGATGGCGTCTCGTAACGCCGCGCGCCCGCCGCGTCCATGATCCGGGTGCTGGCATGATCTGGGTGTTGCCATGATCTGGGTGTTGGAGGATCCCCGCGCGGGGACGGCCGCGCAGGCGCTGGGCATGGCCGAACGCCTGGGCCAGCCCTTCCGGCGGGTGCCGCTGCGCTTCGGCCGCCTGGCGGGGCTGCCCTGGCCCTGGCCGACGCTGGCCGGCCTTGCGGATCGCACGGCCTTCACCCCGCCCTGGCCCAGCCTCGTCTTCTCTGCCGGCCGCCGCTCGGCCCCCGTGTCGCGCTGGCTGCGGGCGCGCGGCGCGCGGACGGTGCACGCCATGCGGCCGGGCCTCGGTGCCGCCGATTTCGACCTGCTGGTGATCGGCGCGCATGACCACCCGGCGCCGGCGCCGAATGTGATGCTCATCCAGGGGGCCGCCCATCGGCTGACACCGGAGGCCCTGGCCGCTGCCCGGGCCAGCTTCCCGGATTTCGCCACCCTGCCGCACCCCATCGTCACGCTGCTGCTGGGCGGCCCGGTGCGGGCCGAGGGGATGGACCCCGCTTGCGCCGCCCGCATCGCCAGCACGGCCGCGCAGCTGGGCGGCAGCCTGCTCGTCACCACCTCGCGCCGGACCGGGGCGGCCGCCACGCAAGCCGTCGCCGATACGCTGCAAAACATTCCGCATCTGCTGTATCCATGGGGGGCGTCGGGGGCGAACCCCTACGCCGCCATGCTGGCCATGGCCGATATCCTCGTCGTGACAGGTGATTCCATTTCCATGCTGTCCGAAGCGCTGATGACCACCAGCCCCCTGCTCATCGCCGATCCGGGCGGGCTTGGGGCCCGCCACCAGGCCGTGGCGCAAAGCCTGATCGCCGCCGGCCTCGCGGCGCGCCTGGGGGACCCGCTGCCGCCGCCGCGTCTGCCGCGGGATGAAACCGCACGCATCGCCGCCGAAATCCGCGCCCGGGGCTGGGCATGACGCTTGCCCCCTCGTTCACCCCTTGGCGGGACCGCGCCGGCCGGGTCTCGGCACTGCGCATCGTGACCCTCGCGGTGATGATCCTGCCGGCTTTGCGCCTGTTCCAACTCTGGGCCATGAGTGAGCTGGGGCCGGAGCCGCTGGAAGCCGCCACGCATGAAACCGGCCACTGGGCCATCCGGCTGCTGATCGCCAGCCTCGCCGTGACACCGCTCGGCCGCATCCTGGGCTGGCCGCGGCTCTTCCAGCTGCGGCGGATGATCGGCCTGGGCGCACTCGCCTGGGTGCTGCTGCATTTCACGCTCTATATCGGCGATCAGAATTGGCGGCTGTGGCGCGTGGCGATCGAGATCGTCAGCCGGGTCTATCTCATCATCGGCTTCACGGCGCTGCTGGGGCTTCTCGTGCTCGGCTGGACCTCGACCGATGGCTGGATGAAGCGCCTCGGCCAGGGCTGGAAAAAACTGCACCGGATCGTCTTTCCCGTGGCCTTGCTGGGGCTGCTGCACGCCTTCATCCAGTCCAAGACGGATGTGTCGAACGCGGTGCTGCTGGCCGGGCTGCTGGCCTGGCTGCTGGCCTGGCGCGCCCTGCCCGGCCGCTGGCAGACCAGCCTGCCGGCGCTGGCCTTGTTGAGCATCGCCGCCCTGTTCAGCGCGGTGCTGATCGAATTCCTGTGGTATGCGCTGGCCACCAACCTGCCCGCCGCACGCATCAGCGCCGCCAATCTGGATGTCAGCTTCGGGCCCCGCCCGGCCGTGCTCTCGGGGATCATCGCCGCCGGTTTCGTGCTGCTGGCCGCCCTGCGCCGTCTTGCCGGACGGCAACGCGCGGCGTAGTCCCAAGGCATCGAGGGAGAACGCCACATGGCACGCAAGCATCGCATCGCCGTCATTCCGGGCGACGGCATCGGCAAGGAAACCACGCCCGAGGGGCTGCGCGTGCTGGATGCCGCCGCCACCCGCTTCGGCTTCGAACTCAGCCTGACCCATTATGACTGGTCCTGCGAAACCTATGTGAAGACCGGCCGCATGATGCCGGAAGATGGGCTGGACCAGCTGAAGGACAGTGACAGCGTCTTCCTCGGCGCCGTCGGCTGGCCTGGCGTGCCGGATCATGTCTCGCTCTGGGGCCTGCTGATTCCGATCCGCCGTGGTTTTGACCAATATGTCTCGCTGCGGCCCTGCAAGCTGCTGCCCGGAGTCGCCACCCCCCTCGCCAACCGTACCCCGGCCGAGATTGATTTCTACGTGGTGCGTGAGAATACCGAGGGCGAATACAGCAGCGTCGGCGGCCGCATGTTCCCCGGCACGGAGCGCGAATTCGTCAGCCAGCAGAGCATCCTCACGCGCACCGGCACGGACCGCATCATCAAGTATGCGTTCGAGCTGGCGATGAAGCGGCCCCGCAAGAAGGTGACCAGCGCCACCAAGTCCAACGGCATCACCTTCACCATGCCCTATTGGGATGAGCGCTTCGAAGCCATGGGCAAGAACTACCCCGAGGTGACGACGGACCAGTTCCATATCGACATCCTCTGCGCCCATTTCGTGCAGCATCCGGACTGGTTCGATGTGGTGGTCGGCTCCAACCTGTTCGGCGATATCCTGAGCGATCTCGGGCCCGCCGTCGCCGGCTCCATCGGTGTCGCCGCCAGCGCCAATATCAACCCGGAGAAGCTGTTTCCCTCGATGTTCGAGCCGGTGCACGGCTCCGCCCCGGATATCGCCGGGCGCTTCGTCGCCAACCCCATCGGCCAGATCTGGTCGGGGGCGATGATGCTCGATCATCTGGGCGAGCATGAGGCCGCAAAGGCCATCACCACCGCCATCGAGAAGCTGCTGGCCGAGGGCGGGCCGCGCACGCGGGACCTGGGTGGCCAGGCCGGCACGCTGGATGTCGGCCGGGCGATCGCGGAGGCGGTGGCGAAGGCCTGAGCGCTCAGACGCGCAGCCACGTCTCCGAAAAGGCCAGCATCGCGGTCGAGATGCGCTGGCCCACGATCTCGCGCGGGATGGGCGCCCCCGCGCGGGCCACGCCATTGACCGTGACATGCGCCGTCTCGCAACCGACGAAAAGGCTTGGCATGTGGTGCGTGCCGGTCGCGGATTGCGCGGGCGCCAGGGCAAAGCAGAAGGGCTTGCCCAGCCCCTTCCATTCCAGCGCGACGGTCATGCCGCCGCCCGTCACCGTCTCGCTGTAATGGGTGATGGCGTCGCCGCCCGCGGCCACGCTGTCGAGCGCGCGGTATTCGAGGTTCCGCAGGCCAGGCAGGCCGCGCCAGGCGCCGAAATGCGCGACGTAGTCACTCACCAGCCAGCGCGCCAGCGGCTCATTGTCCGTCAGGCAGATATTGCCGGCACCTTCGGATTGCGGCGCCTGCAGCAGCACCAGCGCATGGCCGCGCCCATGCGGCGAGAGCACCACGCGAAAGAAGGAGGCCAGCGTCGTGAAGGGGCCGGCCGGGTCTTCCTTCAGCGAGATGCCGGGGTTCTCGCCGGACCATTCGACCTGCCCGGGAAAGAGGATTGTCTCGGCCATCATCACGCGTCCTGCCCTGTGGAGAACCCAGCTTGCGCCAGGCCCGGGCAGCGATCAATCACGCTTCGCATTGTGTCCGCGGGGGCGCCGTGCGCTACTTGCCCTCAGAGATGCGCGCCACGCCGAAACGCCGCGCAGCCGGGGGGTATCGCCATGCCATTTTCCTTCAAGGACTGCATCACGGCGAAGTACAGCCAGAACGATGACGCCCTCCTCAAGTCCAGGCAGACCGGTGCCGCCAAGGATGGCTGCTGCATCGGGCTGTCCATGCTCTGGGCCGGGCGCCATCTGGCGCAGAAGAATGAGAAGCCGGAGGATCGCCTGAAATTCATCACCACCGACAGGGACAGGGTCGTTGCCGCACAACTCGCCTATGAAGCGGCACCCGGCGCCGCGGGCACGGCCAAGGAAGGGCCGCTCTGGGCGAGTTATGGCTTCACGGTCAGCGACTACAAGTCCGACCATGTCGCCAGCCCCGCCGAAGGGGGTGCCAAGCAGATGGCCACGGCGATCACCGACATGCTGGTGGATGCGGGCGGCAAGCACCGCTACGCCTCGCTGACCTGGCGCTCGCCGCGAGGCGGCCACCAGATGGTCTCCTACCATTCCGGCGGAAACATGCTGGGCATGAACAGCCACCTGCATTTCTTCGATCCCAATGCCGGCGAGTTCAAGATCGGCAATGGCGATATGGCCGAGTTCTTCCAGCAATACTGGTGGAGCGCACGTGCGGATGCGAAGCTCTCGCAGATCATGCAGGTGACCTGGGCGCTGCTGACGCCGCGATAGAGCGCCACCTCGCGGCACGCACTTGCCCCCCGGTTTCGCAAAGCCGCCGGGCGGTGGCAGCATGGTCGCCATTCCCGCACCGAAAGAATCGCATGACCCATATCCTGCTCTGGACCGACACGCCGGGCCCCTATGTCGAAGCCATCACCGCCGCCGGCCTGGCACCACGGGTGACCATCGAGACGCTCGCCCGCAAGGAGATGCCGAGTGCTGCACAGATGGCCGAGACGGAGGTGATCCTCGGCTGGGGTGCCCAGCCCGGCCTGCTGCCGCGCATGCCCCGGCTGCGCTGGGTGCAGGCGCTGACCGCCGGCGTGGAAGGCTGGCTCGCCCTGCCCGACCTGCCGGAGGCGCTGATTTTGACCTGCGCGCGCGGCACGCATGGCGATTCCATGCCGGAAAACATCCTGGGTGGCCTGTTCCACATCACCAAGGGCTACGCCGCCATCGCCGAGGCGCAGAAGCAGGGCCAGTGGAAGCGGCGCGTCGCCACGCCGCTGAACGGCAAGGTGCTGGGCATCCTGGGCCTCGGCGCCATCGGGGCCGAGGTTGCGCGCCTGGCCTCGGCGCTGCGCATGGAGGTGATCGGCACGCGCCGCAACCCGGCCCCCATGCCGCATGTGACCGAGATCCTGCCGCCCGAACGCACCGATGACGTGCTGGCCCGCGCCGATTTCGTGCTGCTGCTGCTGCCAGCGACGCCGGGGACGGACAACTTCATGAACGCCGCGCGCCTCGCCTGCATGAAGCCCAGCGCCTGGCTGCTGAACTTCGGCCGTGGCAGCGCCATCGTGGATGCCGACCTGATCGCCGCCGTCACCGAAAAGCGCATCGCCGGCGCCATCCTCGACGTCTTCCGCGAGGAGCCCTTGCCCGCAAGTGATCCGTTCTGGACCACGCCCGGCATCATGGTCCTGCCGCATATCGGCGGGATGCACCCCGAGCGGGACCGTGTCGTGGCGCGCCTCTTCACCGAGAATCTCCGCCGCCTGCTGGAGGGCGAGGCCCTGCGCGAGGTGGTGGATCGGCAGATCGGCTACTGATCTTGTGCCCTGGCGCGCATCTCGGGCAGGCTCCTGGCCGGAGCCGGGCATAACCGGCCAGGAGGAAAACCGGATGCAGCGCCGCGGATTCACGCTCGGCCTCTTGGCCGCCCCATCATTGGCCGCCCCGTCATTGGCGCTGGCGCAGGAGGGCTGGCCCAGCCGGCCGCTGCGCCTGGTCGTTGGCTGGCCGCCGGGGGGTTCGGTGGATATCGTGGCACGGCTGCTGCAGCCCCGGCTTCAGGCGCTGCTGGGCCAGCCAGTGGTGGTGGAGAACCGGCCGGGCGCCACCGGCACGGTGGGTGCCGCCGAAGCCGCCCGTGCCGCGCCGGATGGCCTCACCTGGCTGATCGCGCAGGACAGCCAGGTCATCACGCCCGCGATCATGAACCTGCCCTATGACGCGCGGCGGGATTTCGCGCCGGTGATGCTGATCGGGCGCGGGCCGCTGCTGGTCACCTCGCACCCCTCCAACCCCTGGGGCAGCTTCCAGGAGCTGATGGCGGCCGCACGCGCGCGGCCGCCGGGCAGCATCACCTATGCCACGGCGGGCGTGGGGACGATGATGCATGTGGCGATGGTGCAACTCTGCAACCTCGCCGGTGTGGAACTGACGCATGTGCCCTATCGCGGCGGCGCGCCCGCCCTGGCCGATGCTTTGGCCGGCCAGGTGCCGCTCTTTGTCACCAATGCGCCGGTGGGTGGGCCGCATGTGCGCAACGGCGCGCTCAAGGGCCTGGGGGTGACCACCGCCACCGCCTGGCGCGATCTGCCCGGCGTGCCGAGCTTCCAGGAACAGGGCATCGCGGGCTTCGAGGCACCGACCTGGTGGGGCGTCTTCGCCCCCGCCGCCGTGCCCGCCGCGATCCGCGAGCGCATGTCGGCCACCCTCGCGCGCATCCTGGCCGAGCCGGACACCCGCACCCGCGTCGAGGGCCAGGGGATGGATGTGCTGGCCGTCTCCGGCGAGGGTTTCGCAAGCTTCGTCGAGACCGAAGCCGAGCGCTGGGCCCGGGTGGTGCGCGCCAACAATATCCGCCTCGAAGGGTGACGCCGGCCGAGGCGCGCCGGCTTTTCCCGCTGCTGCTGGGCACGCTCGTGGTGCCCTTCGACACCGCGCTGAACGTCGCTTTCCCGCAGATCATCCAGGCCTTCGATCTGCCCCTGCCGGCGATCCAGTGGCTCATCATCGCCTATGTGCTGACCTATGGCAGCCTGATGCTGGCGGTGGGGCGCATCGGCGATATCTGGGGTCATGCGCGGGTGTTCCGCTTCGGCCTGTGCTGGAGTGCCATGACGATGCTGCTCTGCGCGCTGGCGCCCAGCTATGGCGCCCTGCTCTTCTGCCGCGTGCTGCAAGGCGTGGGGGCCGCCTTCGTCATCGGCTGCGGCGCCGCACTCGCCACCAGCCTCTACCCCGAGGCGATGCGCGCCAGGGCGCTGGCTGCCTATGCCGCGGGCTTTGCCGCATGCTCCGCCCTCGGGCCGCTGCTGGGCGGGTTGCTGGTGGCGTGGGGCGGCTGGCAGGCGGTGTTCTGGATTCGCGTGCCGGTCGCCCTGCTGGCCCTGTGGCTGCTGCGCGGCGGCCTGGTGCCGCCCAGGCCGGCCGGCCCGCGTGAGAGCTTCGATGGCGCGGGCGCGCTGCTGCTGGCCCTCGGCATGGCGAGCCTGCTGCTGGCGATCAACCGCGGCGCCATCCCGCTGTTCCTGATGGCTGGCCTGGCGCTGGGCGGGTTTGCCTGGCGCAGCCTCGGGGTTGCGCGGCCCATCCTGGATCTGCGCCTGTTTCGCCGGCCCGGCTTCGCACGGCTGAACCTGGCGAGCCTTCTGGTCAATCTGGCGGGGTTTGGCGTCATGCTCCTGGTGCCCTTCTACCTGGCCAGCGTGGCGGCGCTGCCGCCGGCCTGGGTGGGCGGGGTGCTGGCCGCCGGGCATCTGGGGTCCATGCTGGGCTCGGCGCTGGGCGGGCGGCTGGGTGGCGGGCCGCGCTGTGCGCTGGCCGGGGCCGGGCTGGGCGGGGCCGGCCTCTTGATGATCGCATTCTGGGGGCCGGGCACCTCGGCCTGGCTGCTGCTGGCGGCGCTGCTGCTGCAGGGCTTCGGCATCGGCCTCTTTACCCTCGCCTATACCGACATGATCACCGCCAGCATGCGGCGTGAGGATCGCGGGGTGGCGGGCAGCCTGACCTTGCTGACGCGCACCCTGGGCATCGTGCTGGCGGCCTCGCTGCTGACCCTGGTGTTCGGCGCTGGCGAGGCTGGCGCGCTGGCCGCGGGCGCAGCACCCATGGCGGGCTTCCTGGCGGGCTTCGGGCAAGCCTTCTGGGTGGCTGGCGCGCTGCCCTTCCTGGCCCTGGCATTGCTGTTGCGCCGCTGGGGATAGGCGCCGCGCGTGGCATCCACGAGGCCCGGCCGCCCTCTCGGCCGGCAAGGCTGCTGGCTTGCGCACCCTTCACTTGAACGCCTGTTCAGATGTCGCTATGGTTTCTTCTGTTGCGATTGACTCGCAACTGGAGAGAATCATGGGTCGCGATTTCAGCCACATCGCCCGCCGTTGCGAGCGCGCCGTCGTCACCGCCTATCGCGAGCTGCGCGATGTCGGCACGACGGATATGGCCGCTTTCCAGGCCTGCACCACGCTCTACCGGGTGCATCACCCCGAAGCCTCGATCACCGAAGCGCGGCGCCTGGTCGCAGAATGGGTGGATCACCACGTCGCCCGCCAGAGCATGGCCCCGGCCCCTGGCTGCGAGTGCGGCTGACAGCGTTTTAACTCGGGGATCCGACCCGGGCCGATTCGCGCGGCGGGGGCACTGATCCGGCACCCTGCCGGCGGCGTTCAGCCGCGCGTGAAGCGCCGGTTGCGCGCGGCCCCCGCGATGGGGATTTCGGCAAAGCCACACGCGCCCAGGATTTCCGGAATGCCATTGCCGCCCGCCGCCGCATTGGCGCCGTCAATCTCCACCAGCACCTCCCGGACGTGGCGGCCCAGCGTCGTCATCGCGCCGCGCAGGATCGCGGGTTCGATCCCGTCCACATCCAGCTTGATGGCGTCCGGCGGCGTGGGCGCGAAATGCGCCATGAAATCATCCAGCGCGAAGCCTGGCACGGCCTGGCGAAACCCGCCTTCCCGCGCCTCGATGCTGTGCATCGAATGCCCGGCCGCCGTGCTGGCCATGTTCAGCGTGACCAGTGCCGTCCGCTCCGCGAAGGCCAGGCAATAGGCGGCGATGCGATCATCGAAGCCATTGATCTCGATATTGCGGACCATGGCGGCGAAGCTGGAGGCCGAAGGCTCAAAGGCCAGGACCGGCAGCCCGCGCCGCGCGGCCAGCAGGCTGTAGAGCCCGATATTGGCGCCGATATCCCAGAGCACGCTGCCCGCCGGCAGCGCCATGATCCAGGCCACCGTCTCCGGCTCATCCTGGCCGAAGCCCTGCGGATCATGCAGCGCGCGGGCCGAGGGGCATTCCACCCAGACCGGCCCGGCCGGCGTTTCCACCGTGACGCGCTGCAGCAGGGTTTCAGCGACCAGCGCACGCGTCGCCGCGGCACGGCGTGGCCGCATGGGGCGCGTGCCGGCCAGCACCAGGCCCGAGAGAAAGCGCGCGATGCTACGGCTCATCGCTGTTCAGTCACCCGCGACCATCCCTTCGCGCCGGGGGTCCGTGCCGCCGAGCAAGCGCCGCACCTCGCCCTGGCGCTGCACGCGGATCAGGTTCAGCCCGGAATTCATCTCATGCAGATCCACCGGCGCACCGCGCGCGATCAGCCCGGCCGCGAGTCCGGCGGCCGCCGTGCCCCGCTCCAGCTCGGTCGCGGCGTTGAGGGCGCCGACATGCGGCAGCGCCGACGCCGCCTGCGGGTCCATGTTCCAGTCCAGCAGGGCAGCCAGGGCCTGCGCGACATAGCCGATGATGCGCGCGCCGCCCGGTGAACCCGCCACCGCCTCCAGCTCCCCCTGCCGGAACACCAGCATGGGCGACATCGAGGAGCGCGGCCGCTTGCCCCCCTCGACGCGATTGGCCACGGGCCGGCCATCCATCTCCGGCAGGAAGGAAAAATCGCTCAGCTGGTTGTTCAGGAAAAACCCGCGCACGACGACATGGGCGCCGAAGGCGCTCTCCACCGTCGTCGTCATCGAGACGGCGCGGCCCTCGGCGTCCAGGATGGACATATGCGCCGTCCCGCCCTCGGGCTGCGGCGGCTGGCTGGCGAGGGCCGGGCCGTAGCGGCGCGGATTGCCGGGCTGCGGCGCGCCGATCGCGCGGTCCGCCGAGAGCATCTGCGCCCGCGCCGTGAGATAGGCCGCGTCCAGCAGGCCACTGACCGGCACCGGGATGAAGGCCGGGTCGGCCATGAAGCGGTTGCGATCCGCGAAGGCCAGCCGCCCGGCCTCACTGATCAGCATCGCCGCATCCAGCCCCGCCGGATCCAGCCCCGCCACATCGAAATGGCCGAGCAGGCCCATGATCTGCAGCACCACCGCGGCACCCGAGGGCGGCGGCGGCCCGCACAGCGCAAAGACGCGATAAGGCAGGCAGAGCGCCGCCCCGCGATGCGGCGCATAGCCCGCCAGGTCATCGGCGGTCATCAGCCCGGGATTGGCGTGGCCCCGCACCGCGCGGACGATCTCCTGCGCGATGGGGCCGCGATGCAGCGCATTGGCCCCCTCCTCGGCGATGGCGCGCAGGGTGGCGGCCAGCGCCGGGTTGCGCAGCCTGGCACCCTCGGCCAGGGGCGCGCCTTCGGGCGTGAAGTAGATGGCCCGGGCCCCCGGATCGCGGCGCAGCGTGCCGGCGAAACCCGCCAGCAAGCGTGCGAGGCGCGGCGAGACAGGGAAGCCTTCCTCCGCCAGCCGGATGGCGGGGGCGAATAATTCGGCCCAGGGCAGCTTGCCATGGGCGCGGTGGGCTTCCTCCAGCATCCGCATCACGCCGGGCACGCCCACCGCGCGGCCGCCGATGATGGCGTCGAAGAAATCCATGGGCCGGCCGTCGCGCAGGAACAGGTCGCCACGCGCGGCCGCGGGCGCCGTCTCCCGCCCGTCCCAGGTGGCGAGTTCGCGGGTCGCGGGGTTCCAGTGCAGCAGGAAGGCGCCGCCGCCAATGCCGGAGGATTGCGGCTCCACCAGGGTCAGCACGGCCTGCACCGCGATCGCCGCATCCACCGCCGAACCGCCGGCGCGCAGGATGGCTTGCCCCGCCTCCGAAGCTGCCGGATGCGAGGTGACGACCATGTGATTCTGCGCGATCACGGGCTGCGCCAGGGCCGGCGCGGCCATCAGCAAAACCAGGGCAAGGAGGGGCGCGCGAATCACGAGGGGCGGTTTAGCCCGGATCAGGCCCCCGCGTCACGCCGCGCGGCGCATCCCCCGCCGGCCACGATAGACCAGCGCCTCGGCCAGATGGGCGCGCTGCACGATCTTCATGCCCGCCAGGTCCGCAATGGTGCGCGCCAGGCGGATGGTGCGCACAAAGCCCCGCGCCGAAAGCCCCAGCCGCTCCGCCGCCTGTTCCAGCAATTGCCGGGCGGCCTGGTCGAGCAGTGCCCGTTCCTCCAGCATCGCGCCATCGGCCGCCGCATTGTGGCGCGGGCCATCCTCGCCATAGCGGGCGCGCTGGATGTCGCGCGCCGCATGCACGCGCGCCGCGATGGCTTGCGTGGTCTCGCCCGCCGGCGCGCGGGAGAGTTCGGCCGCGGGCACGGCCTGCACCTCGAGGGTGATGTCCATGCGGTCCAGCAGGGGGCCGCTGAGGCGTTCGGCATATTCCTCGCCGCAACGGGGGGCGCGGGCGCATTCGCGCGCCGCCTCGCCCAGATAGCCGCAGCGGCAGGGGTTCATGGCGGCAATGCATTGGAAGCGCGCGGGATACTCCACATGCGCATTGGCGCGCGCGATGACGGCGCGCCCCGTCTCCATCGGCTGGCGCAGCGCCTCCAGCGCGGGGCGCGGAAATTCCGGCCACTCATCCAAAAAGAGGACGCCGTGATGCGCCAGGCTGATCTCGCCCGGCCTGGCGCGCAAACCGCCGCCGATCAGCGCCGCCTGGCTCGCGGAATGATGCGGCTCGCGGAAGGGCGGGCGCGTCAGCAGCCTGCCCTCGCGCAGCAGCCCGGCGACCGAATGCACCATGGAGAGTTCCAGCGCCTCACCCGGCGTCAGTTCCGGCAGCAGCCCGGGCAGCCGCGCGGCCAGCATGGATTTTCCGGCACCCGGCGGGCCGATCATCAGAAGGTTGTGCCCACCGGCGGCGGCGATTTCCAGGGCACGCTTGGCTGCCTCCTGCCCCTTCACCTCGGACAGGCAAGGGCCGCGCCAATCCTCGCGCTGAAGCCGGGGCGGCTCGGGCGGGGTCATCACCTGCACGCCGCGAAAATGGTTGAGAATGCTGGGCAGGTCGGCCGGGGCCAGCACCTCGCCCCGCCCGGCCCAGGCGGCTTCCGCCCCCTGCGCCGCCGGGCAGATCAGCCCCAGGCCGCGCTGCGAGGCGCCCAATGCCGCCGGCAGCACGCCGGCCACGGGCAGGATGGAACCATCCAGCGACAATTCGCCCAATGCCGCGAAACCCGCCAGATCCTCGCGCGGGAGGATATCCATGGCGGCCAGCAAGGCGAGCGCGATGGGCAGGTCATAATGGCTGCCCTCCTTCGCGAGATCGGCGGGGGCGAGGTTCACCAGCACCCGCTTGGGTGGCAGGGCGAGGCCGAGGCCGGTCAGGGCGGCGCGCACCCGCTCCCGCGATTCGCCCACGGCCTTGTCCGCCAGGCCGACCACCAGAAAGCCCGGCAACCCAGGCGCCAGCTGGACCTGGACCTCCACGGGGATGGCGTTGATGCCGGCGAAAGCGAAGGTCACGATACGGGCAAGGCTCATGCGGATGCAGTGTTCATCCACAACGCCCGGTTGCAAGCCCTAATTCGCGAGAGCCGCGCGAACCTGCCCCATGAAGGCATTCAGATGCGCCGCATCCAGCCAGCGCGAGACAGCGACAATCCCCTCCGCCGGCTCCATCCAGGTGGTGTTGCCGCCGGCACCCGAGAAGCAGACGGCGCCCTCGCTCGCCGCCGGCCATTTCGTGCGGCCGGTGTTGAGCCAGAACAGGAAGCCGTAATGCGGGTTCAGCGCACAGGGCGTGCGGCAGAGATCCAGCCACTCCTTCGCGATGATCCGCTGGCCCTGCCACTCGCCATCATGGGCCACCAGCAGGCCGACCCGCGCCTGGTCCTCGGCATTGATGATGATGCCGCCACCCCAATGCCCGCCGCCGGAGACACTCTCGATCATCCGCCCGTCAATCTCGACCTGCGAGGTGGAATAGCCGCGCCATTGCCAGCCTGTGCCGGCACCGATGGGCACCATGATCCGCTCGGCCCAGATGTCGGGCAGCGGCCGGCGGAACAGGTGCAGCAGTGCCAGAGCCAGCGCATTCACGCGGACGTCATTGTATTCCCAGTAGGTGCCGGGCGGCTGCATCGGCCGCGGGCTGCGCTTGGCCCCCTGCCCTTCGACGCCGAGGTTGCGGCCACGGTCGATCAGGTCGCTCTTGCCGAACAGCGTGCCCTCGAACTCCGAGGTGTTGGTCAGCAGGTGCCGCCAGGTGATGCCGCTGTTCTGCGCCGTGGCGAAAGCCTCATGCGGCACGCGGGCCGAAACCTTCGCATCGAGATCCGGCAGCAGGCCATCCTGCACGGCAAGCCCCGCGAGGATGGCGAGGTAGCTTTTCGCCACGCTGAAGGTCATGTCCGCGCGCGTCGGGTCCCCCCATTCGGCCACGCGCTGGCCGCGATGGAAGATCACGCCATTCGGGCCGCCGCGCGGCGCCGTCGGGCCGATCACCGCATTGTCGGGCGGGCCTTCGAAGAAGCCGGCTTCCAGATGCGCCAGGATATCGCGCGGCCAGGGCGTTTCATGCGCCGCAGCGAAATCCGTGGCGGCGCGCAAGGCCGCATTCACGCCGCGCGGCCGCCGGGCATTGCCGCCGGACCGGGCAGTTCGATATCAATGGCGAGGGTGGAGAAATCCCCGCCACGCTCCAGGTTCACCTGCACCTTGCCCGGATCGATCGAGACGTAGCGCGCCACCACGGCGACCAGCTCCTGCTGGAGCTTGGGCAGGAAATCCTCCTTGCCGCGGCTGACGCGCTCATGGCTGATGATGACCTGCAGCCGGTCCTTGGCCGTGACGGCCGTGCCCTTGTCCTCGCGCTCCTTGCGGAAGAAATTCAGCCAGCTCATGCTGCCCTCCCGCCAAAGAGGCGCCCAAAGAGGCCCTTCTTCTTTTCCACTTCGATGAAGCGATGCGGCCTCTCCTCGCCGAGGAAGCGCGCGACGGCATCGGCATAGGCCTGGCCCGCGAGGCTCTCGGCATCCATGATGACCGGATTGCCGGAGTTGGAGGCCTTGAGCACGCTTTCGCTCTCCGGGATCACGCCCAGCAGCGGGATGGCGAGGATTTCCAGCACATCCTCCAGCTTCAGCATCTCGCCACGCTCCACGCGGGCGGGGTCGTAGCGCGTGAGCAGCAGATGCTGCTTCACCGGGTCCTTGCCCTGCTCGGCGCGGCGGGTGCGGGATTGCAGCACGCCCAGGATGCGGTCGCTGTCGCGCACCGAGCTGACTTCGGGATTGGTGACGACGATCGCCTGGTCTGCGAAATACAGGGCCAGCAGCGCGCCCTTCTCGATACCGGCGGGGCTGTCGCACAGGATGTAGTCGAAATCCTTCGACAGCTCCTCGATGATGGACTGCACGCCTTCCTTGGTCAGCGCATCCTTGTCCCGCGTCTGCGAGGCGGGGAGGATGGAGAGCCCCTCCACCCGCTTGTCCTTGATCAGCGCCTGGGAGAGCTTCGCCTCGCCCTGGACGACATTGACGATGTCGAACACCACCCGCCGCTCGACGCCCATGATGAGGTCGAGGTTGCGCAGGCCGACATCGAAATCAATGACGACGGTCTTCTTGCCGCGCTGCGCGAGGCCGGTGGCGAAGGCGGCGGAGCTGGTGGTCTTGCCGACACCCCCCTTGCCCGATGTGACGACGATCACTTGCGCCATGTGGTGTTCCTTCGTGGGGGCTCATGCGGGGTCGCAAAGCGTGAATGGATCATGGGCTCAACCAAAGGGGTCGAACCGCAATTGCTCGCCATCGAGGCGCACCTGCACCCCGCGGCCGATGGATGTGGAGGTCAGCCCCTCCCGCACCGCGTAGAACCCGGAAATGGCCACCAGCTCCGGGTCGAAATTCTGCGCGAAGATGCGCGCCGTGCCATCTTCGCTGGCGCCCGCCACGGCGCGGCCGCGCAGGGCGCCGTAGATGTGGATGTTGCCATCCGCGATCACCTCGGAACCCGCATTGACGGAGCCGATGATGATGAGGTCACTGCCCTCGGCGTAGATGCGCTGGCCGGCGCGGATGTTCTGGCTGACCACCATGGTCTTGGCGGCCGGGGCGGGCCGCGCTTCGGGTGTCGGCGCAATGGCCACAGGGGGTGCCGCCATGGCGGGGGCGGCCACGGGCGATGGCGCCTCCACCTCCGTCTCGCGCTGGCCGGCCGGGCGCAGCGTGGGCAGCCCCGCCCCGGCGGCCGAGGCGCGCAGCAGTTGCGGGCCGCCCACCACGCCGATGGGCAGGATTTCCAGCGCGCGCAGCCCCGCGATCAGCGCGGGGAAATCCACCTGCTCGCCGCCCAGGTCGTCCAGGCCGATGGCGATGGGCGCGAAACGCAGGAAACCCGGCGCCTTGCGGAACTGATCCCCCAGCGCCGGCAGCACCGCCTGCACATCCCCGGTCAGCAAACGCAGCGTGAGCAGGCTGTAATTGCTCCCGCGCAGGCGGAAGGTTTCAGGGGACGAGGCGGGCCTCGCAGCGGCGGTCATCGGGTCCAAGTGCATCCCAGCGGCAGGTTAAGCCTTCCTGATAGCCGCACCCGCGCCGCGAGCGAAGCCCCAACTTCGGGCGGAGGAGTGGAATCGGCGCCGAATCCGCCGCATGCTGCCCGCATGAAAGACACACTGATCCTCGCCGAGCCCTTCCGCGCCCTGTTCTACGCCCCCTATTACCTGGCCGAGGCGCGTGGCGCCTTCATCCGCCAGGGCATCGACCTGCGGATGGAGACGGCAGGCACCCCCACCCTGGCCGCCGAAGCCGTGCTGGAAGGCCGGGCCGACCTCGCCTGGAGCGGGCCGATGCGCGTCATGCAGCACCGCGCGGCGGACCCCGGATCGCCGCTCACGGCCTTCTGCGCCGTCATCATGCGCGACCCCTTCCTGATCATGGGGCGCTCCGCCCGCGAGGGGCTGCATCTGGCGGAGCTCAACGGCTTCCGGCTCGGCCTCGTCACCGAGGTTCCCACCCCCGTCTGGTGCCTGGCCGATGCCGTGGCACGCGCCGGCGGCCGGCCCGTGAAGGACCGCGCAGCCGGCACCATGGCGGAGAATGTGGCCTCCCTGCTGGCCGGCAAGCTCGATGCGATCCAGGTCTTCGAGCCCTTCGCCTCGGCCGTGGAGGAGGCCGGCGGCTCGGTCTGGTTCAGCCAGGCCAGCACGGGCCCGATGGCCTACAGCTCGCTCTACAGCACCACCGCCACGCTCAGCGCCCGGCGCGAGACCATGCGCGGCATGGTGCGAGCACTCTCCGAGACACTGCGCTGGATGGAGACGGCCCCCATCGCCGAAATCGCCACCCTGCTGGAAGCCCGCTTCCCCGACCTGCCTCACGCCACGCGCGAGCGCGCCGTCGCGCGCTACCGGGCGGCCGGCCTGTGGACGGATGGGCCGCATATGCCGCGCGCCGCCTTCCAGGCGCTGGGCGAGGCAATGATCCGCGCCCAGCGCCTGACGCATATCCCCGATTTCGACATCTGCGTGGATGAGGCGGTGGTGACGGAGGCCCTCGCCAGCAAGGTGGGGGCGTGAGGGCGCCGCCCGGCCGCCGCGCCGATTATCGCTGGTTCCTGGCCATGGCCACGCGCTGGATGGACAATGACATCTACGGCCACATGAACAACGTCCAGCATTACAGCTTCTTCGACACGCTGGTGGCGCGCTTCCTGCTGGCGCATGGCGTGCTGGATCTGGGCAGCAGCCCGCATGTCGGCCTCGTGGTCGAGACCGGCTGCCGCTATCACGCGCCCCTCGCCTTCCCGGATGAGGTCACGGGCGGGCTGCGCGTCACGCGGCTTGGCACCTCCTCGATCACCTATGCGCTGGCGCTGTTCCGCAATGATGAGGATCAGGCGGCGGCGGAGGGGCATTTCACCCATGTCTATGTGAAGCGCGCGGCGCAATC
Organism: Sediminicoccus sp. KRV36; assembly: GCF_023243115.1. Taxonomy (NCBI): domain Bacteria; kingdom Pseudomonadati; phylum Pseudomonadota; class Alphaproteobacteria; order Acetobacterales; family Roseomonadaceae; genus Sediminicoccus; species Sediminicoccus sp. KRV36. The sequence goes on along the minus strand of NZ_CP085081.1, from coordinate 2,337,536 downwards.
CGAGACTGTCCCGCTGCCGCCAGCCCTGCGCGCGGCAGGTGCCGCCGTCGCGGGCGATTGACGCGGCGGCGATTCTCAAGGCCCATCGCGCATGAACACACGCCATCCAGGAAAGCCCGCGCCGCAAGCTCCAGCCGCCACCTGTCCCGGCATTCTTTTCCACGGACAGGATGCCCTCTGCACCAATGACCACGCCACATGTCCGAACCCGGGGAAACCGCATGCCCACACTGAACCGCCTCGCCATTCTCGATGACTATCAGGATGTCACGCTCAAGCTCGGCCCCTGGGAGCGCCTGGCGGAGCTGGACATCACCGTTTTCCGCGACACGCTCGCGGAGCGGGAGGCGCTCATCACGCGCCTCATGCCTTTCGATGCGATCCTCGCCATGCGCGAGCGCACCCCCTTCCCGCGCGAGCTGATCGAGCGGCTGCCCAACCTCAAGCTGCTGATCACCACCGGCGAGCGCAATCGCGGCATTGATGCCGAGGCCTGCGCCGAGCGTGGCATCGTCTTCTCCGGCACGCCAAGCTTCGGCGCGCCGACGGTGGATCTGACCTGGGGCCTGATCCTCTCCCTCGCGCGTCGCATTCCGGAGCAGGTGAATGCGCTGCATGCGGGCCATTGGCAGACCCAGCTGGGTGTGGGGCTGGAGGGCCGGACGCTGGGTGTTGTGGGCCTGGGCAAGCTCGGCACCAAGGTCGCCCGGGTGGGCCAGGCGCTGGGCATGAAGGTGATCGCCTGGAGCACCAACCTGACCGCCGAGGCCGCCGCCGCCGTGGGTGCCACGCGGGTGGAAAAGGCCGAGCTTTTCGCGCAGGCCGATGTGGTGACGCTGCACCTGATCCTCTCGGACCGCTCGCGCGGGATCGTGGGTGCCGCCGAGCTGGGCGCGATGAAGCCGGGTGCCATGCTGGTCAACACCTCACGCGGGCCGCTGGTGGATCAGCCGGCCCTGCTGGAGGCGCTGCATGCCGGGCGCATCCAGGCCGGCATTGACGTCTATGACGTGGAGCCGCTGCCCGAGAGCCACCCGCTGCTCAAGGCGGCCAACACCGTGCTGACGCCGCATCTGGGCTATGTGACCGAGGAGAATTACCGCGCCTATTTCCAGGGTGCCGTGGAAGCGATCGAAGCATTCCATGCCGGCACGCCAATCCGCGTCATCAAGGGCTGACGCACTGCCTTCCGCACGGGCAGGCCGCCCATGCGGAAGGCAAGTTGCTGCACCGGAACGTCAGACAAGGGTGCCACGGCCCTTGCCCCACCCCCGCCCCCGGCCAAAAACGGCCCGTCACACATCAAATGGGAGCGCCCGATATGAGCCTTCATCGCCGCACGCTGCTGGCCGCGTCAGCTGGCACCTTGGCCACGCCCGCCATCGTCGCTGCCCAGGGAACCCGGGTGAAGATGGGGGCCCTGCGCCTCATCCACTCCATCACCCCCTTCTTCTATGAGCGCTTCATGCCCGAGGGCATGACCATCGAGGTCATTCCCTTCGAAAGCCCGACCGAGGGCAAGAACGCCGTCGTCACCCGCAGCGTGGATTTCGGCGCCTTCGGCATCGCCGCCGGCATCCTGGGGGCGGCCGCGCGCGAACCCGTGACCGTCATCGGTTCCTGCTGCGACAAGGGCATGGCCGTGGTCGCCCGCAAGGATGGCCCGATCAACACGCTGGCCGATCTGCGCGGCAAGCGCGTCGGCATCTGGCCCGGCTCGACGCAGGAGGTCTTCATCCGTGAGCGGCTGCGCATGGAGGGCATGAACATCCGCGACATCACCAGCATCCGCGTGAGCTTCAGCGAGATGCATGCGGCCCTCGCCCGTGGCGATATTGATGCCTATGTGGGCGCGGAACCCGGCCCCGGCATCAGCCAGGTGACGGGCATCGGCAAGGTCGTGGAATTCCCATACTCCACGCCGATGGGCACGCTGAACATGATCTTCGCGACCCATTACGAGACGACGCAACGCAACGCCGCCCTCTGCACCACCATGCTGGGCGTGCATCGCCGCGCTTCGGAATTCGCCGCGGGCAATCGCGCGGCGGCGATCGAGATGGCCGTGGCGCGCCTGGGCATGCAGCGCCCGGCACTCGAGATCAGCATCGAGAATGTGGAGCTGAACTGGCGCATGACGCCGGTGATGGTGGAGCGCAGCCGCACCTACGCCCAGCACATGCTGGAATTGCAGCAGATCCGCGCCGTGCCGGATTTCAACACCTTCTTCAACACCCGCTTCTCCGACGAGCTGGCGCGCACGGCGTGAGTGCGGCGGCCTCCGGGAGCGGCGCGCGCGGGCTTCTGCTCGCGCTCTGCGCGCCGCTTCTGTTCCTCGCCTTCTGGCATTTCTCGACCTCGGGGCTGGCCTTCAGCCTGATCCCGCCGCCCCTGGATGTCGGCATCCAGCTGTGGGACCTGGCTTTTGGCGGCGTCTGGGATGATCTCTATTCCAGGACGTTGCTGGAACACGCCTTTGCCAGCGTCAGCCGCGTCTATGGCGGCTTCGTTCTGGCGGCCGCACTTGCCCTGCCGCTCGGCATGATGATCGGCCGCATCTGGCTGGTGCGCGCCGTGCTGGACCCGACGCTGCAACTCATGCGGCCCATCCCCGTCACGGCCTGGTTGCCGCTGGCGATGATCGTCTTCGGCATCGGCCCGCGCTCGGCGTTTTTCCTGGTGTTTCTCGGCGCCTTCTATCCGATCCTGGTGAACACCATCTTCGGCGTCCGCAATGTGGAGCCGCGGCTGTTCGAGGCCGCGCGCATGCTGGGCGTCTCGCCCTCGGCACTGTTCTGGAAGGTGGTGCTGCCGGCCTCGCTGCCCTCCATCTTCACCGGGTTGCGCCTGGGCCTCGGCTTCGCTTGGGTGGTGATCGTGGTGGGGGAGATGACAGGCGTGCAGACCGGGCTTGGCGCCATCATCATGGAGGCGCGGCAGCTTTCCCGCACGGAGATCGTCATCAGCGGCATGATCACCATCGGCCTGCTGGGCTATCTCTCGGATTACGCGGTGCAGCTGATCGGTCAACGCCTGCTGCGCTGGAGCCCGCAACATGGCGGCTGAACCGCTGAACATCCTCGACATCACGCATGTCACGAAGCGCTTCGACTTCCCCAATCAAAAGCAGGGGGGTCAAAAGATCGTGGCCCTCCAGGACGCCTCGCTCTCGATCCGCAAGGGCGAGTTCGTCTGCCTCATCGGCCCTTCCGGCTGCGGCAAATCCACGCTGCTGCGCATGATCGGCGGCTTCGAGACGGCCAGCGAAGGCCGGCTCGACATGTGGGGCAAGCCGATCGGCGAGCCGGGGCCGGATCGCGGCATGGTCTTCCAGGATTATGGCCTGTTCCCGTGGCTGAACGTCGCGAAGAATGTCGGCTTCGGCCCCGCCGCGCGCGGCCGCCCCTCGGCCGAGGTGGCCGAGACCACCAAGCGCTTCGTGGATATGGTCGGCCTGACGCGCTTCGCCGAGGCCTATCCGCACCAGCTCTCGGGCGGCATGAAGCAGCGCGTCGCCATCGCCCGCGTGCTGGCCAATGAGGCCGAGATCGTCCTGATGGACGAGCCCTTCGGCGCGCTGGACGCGATGACGCGCGAGAATCTCCAGCAGGAATTGCTCGACATCTGGCAGCGCACGAAGCTGACGGTGATCTTCGTGACGCACGCCATCGAGGAAGCGATCCTCATGGCCGATCGCATCGTCGTCATGTCCACCAATCCTGGCCGCATCGTGGCCGATGAGCGGGTGGACCTGCCCCGCCCGCGTGACCCGACGGACCCCGATTTCAACACGCTGCGCCGCCACTTCGCCGCCATGCTGGGAGGCCACCATTGAAGCCCACTGATCGCATCGCCTACGCCGCCCCGCAGGACCGCGCGCCGCGCCCCGGGCCGAATGGCGCGAAGGTGCTGGTCTATTTCGTCATCAACATCGAGGAATGGGGCATCGAGCGGCCCATGCCGCGCCAGGTGCTGCCGGCCCCCACGGGCCTGGCTGTCGTGCCGGATGTGGCGAACTGGGCCTGGCATGAATACGGCATGCGCGTGGGCTTTTGGCGCATGTTCAAGGCCTGCGAGGCACGTGGCATCAAGCCCACCCTCTCGATCAATGCCAATGTCTGCAATTCCTATCCGCGCGTGGCCGGTGCCGCGCGCGATGCCGGCTGGGAATTCATGGGCCATGGCTTCCGCCAGATCCCGACGCACCAGATCCTCGACCAGCGCGAAATGGTGCGCGACGCCGTCGAGACCATCCGCGCCTTCACCGGCAAGCCGCCCGCAGGCTGGCTTGGCCCGGGCCTGACCCAGACGCTGGATACCTCGGATATCCTGGCCGAACACGGCATCCGCTACTGCGCCGATTGGGTGGTGGATGACGTGCCGGTGCCGGTGCAAACCAGGCACGGCCCCATCTGGTCCATGCCCTATTCCGTCGAACTCAACGATATTCCGATGATCATGGTGCAGCACCATCAGGCCGAGGAATTGCAGGCCCGCACCCTGGCACAACTCGACCGCCTGCTGGCCGAAGCCGAGACGGAAGGCTGCAAGGTCATGGGCCTGGCCGTGCATCCCTATATCTCGGGCGTGCCGCACCGCATCGGCGTGCTGGAAGCCACACTGGACGCCATTGCCAGCCGGCCCGGGGCGGTGTTCGCTCAAGGGGCCGAAATTCTGGATTGGTGGGAAGCCGCATGACCCTCGACGTGACGAAACTGAACTGGGGCAGCCTGTCCCAGCGCGAACGTGACGCCGCCTACAACAACTCCGAGGCCGTGCCCGACAGCGGCGCGCTGATCGAGGAGCGCAACCAGGCCTCCGCCCCTTTCCGCGCCGCCCACGCCAGTGCCGTGGACCTGCCCTATGGCGAGAGCCAGCGCGAGCAATGGGACCTGTTCCCCGGCGGCAATCCGGAAGCGCCGACGCTGGTTTTCATCCATGGCGGCTATTGGCAGCGCAACCGGCGCGAGGATTTCGCGGCCATGGCCGAAGGCGCGCTCGCCATGGGCTGGAATGTCGGCATTTGCGGCTACAGCCTGTGCCCCGATGTGACGATGACGCGCATCGCCTATCAGATCCATACCGCGCTCGACTGGCTCTCCGCCGAGGGGCCGAAATACGGCTTCAACGGCCCCATCGTGCTGACCGGCTGGAGTGCGGGCGGGCATCTGACGGCACTCGGCGCCGAGCATCCGGCCGTGACGGCCGCGATCGCCATCTCGGGCGTGTTCGAACTCGGCCCGATCCGCGACACCTATCTGAATGTGGCGCTGAAGCTGACCGATGAGGAAATCGCCGAATTGTCGCCCATGCGGCGGCCCGTGGTGCAAAAGCCCATGGCGATCGTCTATGGCGCCGCCGAATTGCCGGAGCTTTGCCGCCAGTCGCGCGATTTTCATCGGCTGCGCGCGGAAGCCCAGGCGCCCGGTCCGCTCCTGCCGATCCCCGGCGCCGATCACTTCCGCGTGCTGGAGGCGCTGCGCCAGCCCGATGGCGCGTTGCTGCGCCTGGCCGCCGAGTTGCTGCGATGAAGCCGCCCGCCGCCTTCACCCTGGAGGCGCTGGCGGGCTTCTACGCCGCCGGCGGCTCGGCGGTGGATGTGGCGCGCGAAGCCCTGGCGCGCATCGCCGCCTTCAACGACCCGGCGCTGTTCATCACCGCGGTTCCGGAGGCCGATGTGCTGGCCCGCGCCGCCAATTTGCCGCCCGGCCCGCTGCATGGCGTGCCCTTCGTGGTGAAGGACAATATTGACGCGGCCGGCCTGCCCACCACCGCCGCCTGCCCCGATTACGCGCGCATGCCTGCCGAGGACGCGCCCGCCGTGGCGCGGCTGCTGGCGGCCGGCGCGCTGCTGCTGGGCAAGGTCAATCTCGACCAGTTCGCCACGGGGCTGAACGGCACGCGCAGCCCCTATGGCACGCCGCGCAACGCTTTGCGGGCCGATCTCATTCCCGGCGGTTCCTCCAGCGGTTCGGCCACGGCGGTCGCGGCTGGCATCGCCGCGTTCAGCTATGGGACGGACACGGCAGGCTCCGGCCGCGTGCCCGCCGCCGCGCAGAATATCGTCGGCCTCAAGCCGAGCCTGGGGCTGATCCCCACGCGCGGCGCCGTGCCCGCCTGCCGGTCGCTGGATTGCATTTCCATCTTCGCGCAGAACGTGGCGGATGCGGCCGCCGTGCTCGCCATCGCGGCCGGGCCGGATGCGGCGGACCCTTACAGCCGCGCCGCCCCTGCCGGTTGGCGCAGCATGGAAGCCGCGCCACCGGCGCTGCGCCTGGCCGTGCCGGAACAGGCGCAACTGCTGTTCGATACGCCGGATGACGCGGCACTTTTCGCGGGCGCGGTCGCCCGCGCCGAGGCGATGGGTGCCACCATCACCCGCGTGGATATCGCGCCCTTCCTGGCCGTCGCCCGGCGCCTCTACGACGGCGCCTGGGTAGCCGAGCGCACCTCGGCCCTGCGCGAATGGGTGTTGGAGCGCCCCGCCGCATTGCACCCCGTCACGCGCAGCATCCTGGAAGGGGGCCTCGGCCGCCTCACCGTGGATGCCTTTGATGATTTCCACGCAGCTGCCGAGGCGCGGCTGCTGGCCCGCCAGCTCTTCGCCGGTTGCGACGCGCTGCTGCTGCCCACCTGCCCCGGCGTGCCCACGCTGGCGATGCTGGCGGCCAAGCCCATCGCCGCCAATAGCCGCCTTGGCACCTACACGAATTTCGTGAATCTCTGCGACCTCTCGGCCCTGGCCATCCCCTCCGGCTTCCGCGCCGATGGCGTGCCGGCGGGTATCACGCTGGTGGGTCCGGCCTTCAGCGAAGGGCGCCTGGCTGGCATCGGGGCGGCGATGCATCACGCGGCCGGCCTCGGGCCCACGCCGCCCGCGCCAGCCGAACTCGCGGCCGATGAGCTGGGGCTGTTCTGCATCGGGGCGCATATGTCCGGCCTGCCGCTGAACGGCCAGGTGCGCGGCTTTGGCGGGCGCTTCCTTCGCGCCGCACGCACCGTGCCGAGCTACCGCCTCTATGACCTCGGCAACCGCCCCGGCATGGTCCGCGCGGCCAGCGGCGGTGCGGCCATCCTCGGCGAGATCTGGGCGCTGCCGGCGGCGCAGATCGGCCCCTTCCTCGCCGCCATCCCGCCGCCGCTCGGCTTTGGCCGCGTGACGCTGGAGGATGGCAGCAGCGTGCTCGGCTTCCAGGCCGAAAGCGAAGGTGTGGCGGCCGCGCCCGAGATCACCGCGCGCGGCGGCTGGCGCGCGCATCTGGCGGCGAAGTGACCACGCTGGCCAGGTTGCTGGCGGGTGCGGGGCTGGACCCTGCCCTCGCGACGCAAGCCGATCTGACTGGCACGGATCCCACCCTGCCCTCCTCCTTCCGCATCGGCGAGGCAGCGCAGGCTTCCATCGCCGCACTCGGCCTCGCCGCCGCATCGCTGCATGCCGCTCGCGGCGGCCCGATGCAGCGCGTGGCGGTCTCCATGGACGACGCCGCGGCCGAGTTCCATTCCGAGCGATATATGCGTATCGGTGACACGCCGCCCCGCGACCCCTGGGACGCCATTGCCGGCGCCTACCCGACGCGCGACGGCGTGGTGCGGCTGCACACGAACTTCCCGCATCACCGCGACGGCATCCTGGCGCTGCTGGGCTGCGCGAATGACCGCGCCGCCGTTGCCGCAGCACTCTCGCAGCGCGAGGCCGTCGCCTTCGAGACCGAGGCAACGGCCGCCGGCCTTTGCGTTTCCGCCATGCGCAGCTTCGCCGAATGGGATGCGCACCCGCAGGCGCAGCACCTGGCGACGACGCCACTGCTCGCCATCGAGCGCATTGGCGATGCGCCGCCTCGTCCCCTCCCCGCCCTGGCCAGCCGCCCGCTGGAAGGCTTTCGCGTGCTGGACCTGACGCGCGTCATCGCTGGGCCCGTCGCGGCGCGCGGCCTCGCCGCGCACGGCGCCGAAGTGCTGCACATCACAAGCCCCCACCTGCCGAGTATTCCGACACTTGTGGTGGATACCGGGCGCGGCAAAAGCTGCGCCTTTCTCGACCTGAACGACGCCGCCGATGCCGCGCGCCTCGATGCGCTGGCGGCCGGTGCGGACGCGTTCGTGCAATCCTACCGGGCGGGCGCGCTGGCGGCGAAGGGCTTTTCCGCCGAGGCCCTGGCCGCGCGCCATCCCGGCATCGTGGTGGGCGAGTTGTGCGCCTATGGCTGGGGAGGCCCCTGGGCCAACAAGCGCGGCTTTGACAGCCTGGTGCAGACCTCCACCGGCTTCAACGTCGCGGAGGCCGAGGCCGCCGGAGCGGCGCCTCCCAAGGTGCTGCCTTGCCAGCCGCTGGACCATGCCTCGGGCTATCTGCTGGCGCTGGGTGTCGTCGCCGCCTGGCAGCGCCGCGCGGCCGAGGGCGGGAGCTGGCGCGTGCGGGTGACGCTGGCGCGGACCGGGATTTGGTTGCGCGGGCTCGGGCGGATCGCGGATGGCTTTGCCGGAGTTGCGCCACACACGCCTAGCCTGGTGACGGAGGAAGGCGCCTTCGGCATGGTGCGCCATGTGCCGCATGCCGCGCGGATGTCGGTGACACCCGCGCGCTGGGCGCGGCCGGCGGAGCCGCTGGGGGCCTCGCCGGCCGCCTGGATGTAGGAAAGGGCCTCCGGCGGCTGGGGCTGCCCGCTTTTCACCATGGGGCCCCAGACGCCGGAGGCCCTGTTACTGCTTCAGAAAGCTCTCCGCCGCATCCGCCAGGATGCGCAGCGCCAGCGTCAGATCCTCCTCCTTCGTATCCTCCGCCCAATGATGGCTGATGCCGCCGATCGAGGGGGTAAACAGCATCGCCGTCGGCAGGATCTTCGCCATCTGCTGGGCGTCATGAATGGCGCCGCTCGCCATGGGCTGCCATTGGCCATTGGCGTGCTTGGTCGCCGCCTCGCACAGCGCCTGATGCATGGCGGGTTGCACCAGCGCGGGCGGTGAGCGGTTGAGGCATTCGACGCTGAGCGTGCAGCGATCCCGGCGCCCCACCTCCTGGACGATGCTGTGCAGCAGCGCCTCCAGCCGGTCCATCACCTCCTCCGAGATGTCGCGGAACTGGAAAACCAGCTCCGCCTTGCCGGGGATGATGTGCGGCGCATTGGGCTCCAGCGTGATGCGCCCGCAGGTCCAGACGCTGCGCTCGCCGATCTGCATCGGGAAACGCTCATCAATCAGGCTGAGCACGCGCATGGCGGCGACCGCGGCATCCTTGCGCTCGGCCATGGTGGTGCCGCCGGTGTGGTCCTGCTGGCCGATCACGGTGATCTTGAAATAGCGGATGCCGACGATGCCGGTGACCACGCCGCTGCGCAGCCCAGCTTTCTCCAGCTGCGTCCCCTGCTCGATATGCAGTTCGAAAAACCCCTTGTAACGCGCGGGGTCCAGCCGGTCGCGCGGGATGCCTTCCAGCCCTGCCTCTCGCAGCGCCTGGCGCAATGGCTTGCCGCTCATGTTGTGTGCAGCGGCGTCCATCTGCGCTTCGGTGACATCGCCGATCAGGCTGCGGCTGCCGAGGAAGGTGCCGTAATGCCCCTCCTCATCCGCGAAGGCCACGACATCCACGGGCAGGCCCGCACGCGCGAGGGCGAGGCCCGCCAGCACCCCCAGCGCGCCATCCAGCCAGCCCGCCTCGTTCTGCGTCTCCAGGTGGGATCCCACAAGCAGATGCGGCCCAGGGCCAGGATGCCGGCCGATCACATTGCCGATGCCATCCATGGCGGGCGTGAGGCCCACTTCGCGCAGCCGGTCCATCAGCCAGCGGCGGCTTTGCATATCTTCGGGCGTGTAGGTCGGGCGGTGCACGCCGGTCTTGAACTTGCCGATCTGGCGCAGCTCATGCAGGTCGGCGAGGAAGCGCGTGGTGTCCACTTCAGCCCCCATCGTCTTAGCCATTGAGGAAGGCCTCCGCCGCATCGGCCATGATGCGGATGTTCAGCGCCAGGTCCTCCTCCTTCGTGTCCTCGGCCCAATGGTGGCTGATGCCATTGATGGAGGGCGTGAAGATCATCGCAGCCGGCATCACGCGCGCCATGTATTGCGCGTCATGCCCGGCACCGCTGGGCATATGCTGCCACTGGCCATTGGCGTGGCGCGTCGCGGCCTCGGCCAGCGCCGCCTGCATCGCGGGGTCGCAGGGGGCGGGCTTGCTCTGGCTCATCACCTCCACCGTGGTGACGGTGCGCTCCGTGCGGTTCATCTCCTGCACGACGGATCGCATGCAGCGCTCCAGCCGCTCCAGCACCGCCGTATCAATGTCACGGATCTGGAACAGCACCTCGGCACGGCCCGGAATGATGGAGGGCGCCCCCGGATCCAGCGCGATGCGCCCGCAGGTCCAGACGGTGCGCGCGCCGCAGAGCATCGGGAACTCCTTGTCGATGCGCGCCAGGAGCCGCACCGCTGTCAGGCCGGCATCCTTGCGCTCGGCCATGGTCGTGCCGCCGGCATGGTCCTGCATGCCCTCGATGATGAGGCGGAACTGCCAAATGGCGACGATGCCGGTGACGACACCGCTGCGCAGGTTCTGCGATTCGAGCTGCGTGCCCTGCTCGATATGCATCTCGAAAAACCCCTTGTAGCGCGCGGGGTCCAGGCGGGGCCGGGGCAGGCCTTCCAGCCCGGCTTCACGCAGCGCCTGGCGCAGGGGCTTGCCATGATAGCGGTTGGTGAGCGTGTCGATCTCGCTCTCCTCCAGCAGGCCGATCAGGCTGCGGCTGCCGATGAAGCTGCCATAATGCCCTTCCTCATCTGCGAAGGCGACGACATCCACGGGCAGGCCGGCGCGCGCCAGCGCCACACCCGCCATGACACCCAGCGCGCCATCGAGCCAACCCGCCTGGTTCTGGCTTTCGATATGGCTGCCCACCAGCAGATGCGGGCCGGGCCCCGGATGGCGGCCAAAGACATTGCCGATGCCATCCATCGAAGCCTCAAGCCCGCATTCGCGCATGCGGTCCATCAGCCAGCGGCGGCTTTCCATATCCTCGGGCGAGAAGGTCGGCCGGTGCACACCCGTCTTGTATTCGCCGATCTTCCGAAGCTCGTTCAAATCCCGGAGAAAACGGTCCGTATCCACTTGCGCCATGCTGCACCCCTATCGCGATGCGCGCAGGATAGGCGAGGATTTGCCGACGACAAGCCAGAGGATCACACGCGATGCTGCCCATCATCCGCCATGCCACACCCAGCGGTGGCCGCCCCTTCCCGCCCTTCTCCATGGCCGTCCGCCATGGCGCGACGCTCTATGTCTCGGGCCTGGGTCCCGTGGATGTGCAGGGGCAGATCGCGCGCGGGGATTTCGCCGCGCAATTCGGCCAATGCATCGCCAATCTGCATGCCGTGCTGGCCGAAGCGGGGGCGGATATGACGCGCGTGCTCAAGACCAGCGTGCTGCTGACCCGCGCGACCGATGTGCCCGAGATGAACCGCCTCTATGCCGCCGCCTTCCCGGCCGCGCATCTGCCAGCCCGCACGACGAGCGTGGTCGCCGCCCTGCCCGTGCCGGATTTCCTGCTCGAGATCGAGGCCATCGTCGCGGTGGAATAGTGCCGCGCGCTACAGCGTCAGCCCACCATCCACGACGATGGTCTGCCCCGTGACCATGGCGGCCCCGGCGAGGAGAAACACCATCACCTCCGCCAGATCCTCCGGCTCGCAGCGGCGCTTCAGGGCCGCTTCGTCAATCGAGCTGGCGCGCTGCTCATTGGTCCATTCGATCATCCAGGAGGAGTTCACCGCACCAGGTGCCACCGCATTCACCCGCACCTCCGGTGCTAGGCCACGCGCAAGGTTCTGGGTGAGCGACACCACGCCAGCCTTGGTCGCGCCATAGGCCATGGAGGAGCCGACATAGCCAAGCCCGGCGATGGAGGCCACCGAGACGATGGCGCCGCGCGTCTTGCGCAAATGCGGCGCCGCCGCCTTGGCGCAGCGGAACACCCCCAGCAGATTCACCTCGATCACCGCCTGCCACAGCTCCTCGGTGATGCGGTCCAGCTCACTCGGCGCGATGGAGGTGCGCGTACCCGGCGTGCCGGCATTGTTCACCAGGTAATCGAGGCGGCCGAGGTCCCGCGCCGCCTGTTCCACCATGCGCGGGCCATCCGTGGCATCGCCCACATTGCCGGGGGCGGAGATCACATCGAAGCCGGCGGCGGCCAGCGTTTCCACCTGCTCCATGCCGCGCGGATCATCGGCCAGGTGGTTGATGGCCACCTTGCAGCCATTGGCGGCCAGCATCCGCACGGTGGCGAGGCCAATGCCCGAGGCGCCGCCCGTGACCAGCGCCGTCTTGCCCTTGAGGTCGTACTTGATCATGCCTTGTTCGCCTTCGCATCAAAGCCCGCCATGTATCCGATCCCGCGCAGGCTTTGCTTGAGTTGGATCAGCTTGCGGTCGCGCTCCTCGAAGAGCTCCGCCGGCGGGCGGCCCTCCCAGTCGTAATAGCCGCGGCCATCCATGACGCCGCCCATGCCCTTGGCCACCAGCGCATCCATGCTGGCACTGCCGCCCTTATCCTCGGGGGGCGTGTACATCTTGTTGCGGAAGGCATGCTGCAACATCGGCAGGCCGGTAAAATCCGCCTTGGCCATGACGCCGATGATGTTGAGGCGCAGCCCGATGCCGTGGATCACCGCGGCATCCACCTCCTGCGCGGTCGCGTAGCCCTCGTCGATCAGCATCTGCACCTCGGCCTGGACGGCGGCCTGGATGCGGTTGGCGATGTAGCCGGGGATGAATTTGCGCATCACGATCGGCACCTTGCCCATCGCCTCGATCATGGACTTCACCTCCTGCAGCACCGCCTCATCCGTCTCGGCGTGCGGCACCAGATCCACCAGGTCCACCAGATAGGGCGGCGTGTACCAATGGGCGATCAGCGCGCGCTTCAGGCGATGCGGCGGCATCAGCGGAAACACATCGAGGTAGCTGGTGTTGCTGGCCCAGATGGCGCCGGCCGGCGCGCAGGCATCAAGCCGGGCGTAGAGCTCGCTCTTGGCCTCGGGATTCTCGACGATGGCCTCGACGATGAGCTCAGCGCCCTCGACGCATTCTTCCAGCGTCGCGTGGCGCGTGCAGGCCTGGGCGAGTTGCGCGCTGCCCCAGCCTTTCGGGGCCTCGCCCGCTTCCTCCAGCGTGGCCAGCGCCTTTTCCATGAGGATCTGCGCGCGGGCCAGCGTGGCCGCGCTGGCATCGGTGAGGCGAACCTGATGGCCGCCCATGGCGAAGACCAGGGCGAGTGCATGGCCCATGGTGCCGGCGCCGATGACGGCGACGCGGAGTTGCTTTGGCATTTTTATCCTCCCTCAATAGTACATCGGGGGCTTTGCCCCCGAACCCCCAGCAGGGAACCAGTTCCCTGCACCCAGCCCAATGAAGGTACAGGAAGCGAGTTTCCTGCTGAGAGGGGGAGTGCGAGGGAGGCACAGCCCCTACCGCTTGCGCAGAAGATAGCGCTGCCGCCCCTCCATCACCAGGACGCCCGTCTGATTATGCACGGTGGAGGCCAGACCCAGCACGCCGGTGGTGCGGCCGGGGGTCAATTCATCCACCGTCAGCGTCGCATAGAGCGTATCCCCCACAAAGACCGGGTGCAGGAAGCGGCTGGATTGCTCCAGAAAACCCTTCAGGCTGTCCTCGATCATGAAGGGCAGCATCCCCGCCCCGGCCGCGGTCTGGATCAGCACCTGGTAGCCATGCGCCAGCATATGCGGCATGCCCCGCGCCCGGCAGAATTCCACATCGTAATGCACCGGGTGGTTGTCACCGCTGGCCGCCTGGAAGGCCAGGAAGATGGCCTCGGTCATGGTGCGGCTGGGCAGGCGGAAGGCCTCGCCCAGCGCGAAATCCTCAAACCAGCGCTGCGGCGCCATGCGGTGTTCGCGCGGGTCGAAACTCACAGGTAGCCCATGGCCGCATCGTGCGCCTTGGCCTCCGGGCTGCGATCCGCGATGGGGCCAAAGCCACCGCCACCCGAAGTTTCCAGGCGGACCACATCACCGGCGCGGAGCGGCAGGTTGTCGGTCTTGGGCGGGATGGGGCTTTCCACGCCATCGCGCCGCAACACCAAGGCACCCTTGGCGGCCGGGCCACCTCCGGCCAGACCGTAGGGCGCATGGTCGAAGCGGTCCATGTTGCTGGTGAAGAAGCAGGCCGGGCTGTTGATGCGCCATTCGCGGATCAGGCCGAGCCCACCCCGGAAGCGACCTTCGCCGCCGCTGCCATTGCGCAGCCCATAGCGCATCACCGTCAGTGGCAATTGCGCCTCGATCATCTCGATCGGGATATTGCTGTTGTTGTGCATCCCCGACGCATAGGCGTTCACGCCATCCTTCGCCGGATGCCCACCCGAGCCGCCGATTTCGATCTCCACCAGCACCTCGCGCGTCTCGGCGACGGTCTGGAAGGTGGTGACGTAGCTGTTGCCGTAATAGGCGGCGGGAATGATGTCGGGCACGGCCTGGTGCAGCGCGCCCATCATGGCGTTCAGCAGCCGATGCGTGACGGCCACGCGATGCGCCACGGGTGCGGGATGCCGCGCATTCACCACCAGGCCTTCGGGCGCGATCACGCTGATCGGCCGGTAGCAGCCGGCACTCATATGCAGCGAGGCATCGGCGCAGCACATGAGCGAGAACATCACCGCCGCATTGGTGCTGGCGAGCGTCGCATTGGTCGGCCCCGCCACCTGCGGGCCACAGCCCGAGAGGTCCACGCTCGCTTCATCACCCTTGATGGTGACGGCGACATGCAGGCGGATGGGCTGACCGATGGCGATGCCGTCATCATCGAGGAAATCCTCGAATTCATAGGTCCCATCGGGCATGCGGGCGATGGCGGCGCGCATGCCGGCCTCGCTCATCGCCAGGATGCGGGCACCCGCTTCCAGCATGGCCTCGGCACCGAAGCGATGCGCGAGGCGCAGGATGGCAGCCGCCCCTACATCGAGGCTGGCCAATTGCGAGGAGAGATCCCCCAGCAGCAGATCCGGCTTGCGGATATTCTGGCGGATCATCGCCCAGACGCCGTCATTGCGCACACCGCCGGCGATGATCTTCACCGGCGGAATGCGCAGGCCCTCCTGGAAAATCTCGGTCGCCTTGGCGGCATAGCTGCCGGCGGCGAGACCACCCACGTCAATGTGGTGGCACAGCGTGCCGACGAAGGCGATGCGCTGTCCCGCATGGAACACCGCCTTGAAGGCCAGGATGTCCGGCAGGTGCTGGCCGCCGCAATAGGGGTCATTGGTGATGACCACATCGCCCTCGCCCCAGTCGTCGCTCGGCACGTAGTTCGCCAGCAATTCGCGCAGCGCGTGGCTCATCGAATTGAGATGGCCCGGGATGCGCGCGGACTGCGCGAGGTTCCAGCCCTCCGCGTCAAACACGGCGGTGGAATAGTCCAGCAATTCGCGCACGATGGTGCTGCGGCTGGTGCGCCAGACGGTGACATCCATCTCGGCCGCCGCGGCGTTCAGCGCGTTGCGGATGACCTCGATTTCGATGGGGCCCAAGCTCATGGGATCTTCCTCGCGATGACCGCGCCTTCGGGGTCCAGCCCCGCGCGCCAGCCGGCCGAAATCACGTGTGTGGCGAAGGCTTCTTCCACGATGGCGGGCCCCTCGATCACGTCTGCCGCATGCAGCGCCTCGCGCCGCCAGACCGGCCAGGCGGCGGCACCGCCCTGCTGCCAGACCTGGCGCGTACCGGGCGGGGTGCGGGTGGCGGGCGAGGCCAGCGCGGCCTCCGCCGGCTTGGGCAGGCGGCCGATGGCCGCCATGCGCAGTGTCACGATCTCCACCTTCTCATCCTCGGCCGCGTAGGAGAATCGCGCGCGGTGCTCCGCATGGAAGCGGGTGAGCAGAGCCGGCAGGTCAGGCGCTTCGGGCCACGGAACAAGCAATTCAAACGCCTGCCCATGGTACCGCAAATCGGCCGAGACCTCGATGGCGCGCATCTCCTCGGGCACGCCATCCGTGGCAAGCCGTTCCAGAGCCTCGGCGCGCAGCGTGGCGAGCGCGGCCTCGATCTCCGGCAGGGCAGCGGGCTCCGCCGGCAGCAGGCGGGAGCGCGCCAGATCCTGCACCAGGTCGGAAAACAGGATGCCATAGGCGGAAAGCGTGCCGGGCTCGCGCGGAAAGATCACTTCGGTGATGCCCAGCTCATCCGCCACTTCCGTGGCATGCAGCCCGCCCGCGCCGCCGAAGGACAGCAGCGCAAAATCGCGCGGGTCCAATCCCTTCTCGAACAGCGAGAGCCGCACGGCGGAGGCGAGGTTCACATTCGTCACCCGCATCACGCCCTCGGCCGCTTCCTCAACCGGCAGGTTGAGGGGCTTGCCCACATGTTCGGCCATCGCGGCCCGCGCCGCGTCCAGCTCCAGCGCCATGGCGCCACCCAGGAAGAAATCCGGGTCAAAGCGGCCCAGCACGGCATTGGCATCGGTCACGGTCGGCAGCGTGCCGCCGCGCCCGTAGCAGACCGGCCCAGGGCGCGCACCGGCGGAGCGCGGCCCGGCGGTGAGCCGGCCCGAAGCATCCACCGCCGCAATGGAGCCGCCCCCCGCGCCGATGGTGCGCATTTCCACCATGGGCAGGCGCACCGGCAGGCGGTCCACCTCGCCCTGCGTGACCAGGCCAATGCGGTGATCCTGCACCACGCTCACATCAAAGCTGGTGCCGCCCATATCCACGGCGACCAGGTTGGGCCGCGCCAGCCGGCGTGACAGCCGCTCCGCCGCCAAGGCCCCACCCGAAGGGCCGGAGAGCAGCAGCCGCGCGGGCTGCTCGGCCGCGCGCTTCAGGCTGCACATGCCGCCATTGGACTGCACGAGGAAGATGCGCGGCGCGAAGCCACCCTCCCCCATGCGCGCCTCCAGCCGCGCGAGGTAACGCTGCACCACCGGCATCAGCAGCGCGTTCAGCACCGTGGTCGAAAGCCGCTCATATTCGCGGATTTCCGGGCTGATCTCGCCGGACAAGCTGATCGGCACATCGGGCATCGCCGCGCGCACCACATCGCGCAGCGCCAACTCATGCGCGGGGTTCGCATAGGCATGCAGCAGGCCGATGGCGATGGCCTCCGGGTTCAGCGTCTTCAGCCGCGCGATGACGGCGGATACATCGGCGAGCGGCGTCTCCACACTGCCATCGGCGCGCAGCCGCTCCTCCACGCCCAGGCGCATGTCGCGGTCAATCAGGCAGGGCAGCGGATCGGGTGCCAGGCCATAGACATCGCGGCGGAAGTGCCGGGTGATCTCCAGCACATCCTCGAAGCCCGCCGTGGTCAGCAGCACGCCGCGCGCCAGCTTGCGCTCCAGTACGGCGTTGGTCGCGATGGTGGTGCCATGCAGCAGCATGCCGACATCCGAAAGCGTGAAGCCGAAGCGCTCGGCCGCCTCGCGCACACCGGTCAGCAGCCCTTCGGAAGGGTCGGCCGGGGTGGTCGGTGTCTTCCAGGCCACCACGCGGCCATGGCGTGCGTCGAGGATCTGCAAATCGGTGAAGGTGCCGCCGATATCAACGGCGATGCGAACGGGCTTTTCCCCCATGGGGCGCGCTTCCATCTCAGCGTGACCGCTCGATGCCGATCTGCCGCACGACGCGGGCCAGGGCCTCATTCTCCGCCGTGATCAAGGCGGTCGAGGCGGCGCTGTCGCGGAACTCGGGCGTCACTCCCGAGCGCGCGAGCTGCGTCTGGAACCGCTCCGTCCGCCAGGCGGCTTCAAACGCGGTCATCAAGGCGGCGCGGCGCTCCGCCGCGATGCCGCGCGGCGCGATCATGCCCCACCAGATCAGCGTCTCCTCATTGGGAATGCCGAGCACGTCCAGGCCGGAGCCGGTCGGCACCTCGGGGTGCTGGGCGCGCTGCGTCAGGATCAGGCAGCGCGCGCGCCCGTCCCGAATGGCGGGCATGGCCACCGCGATGGAGCCGCCATAGAGATCGATATGGCCACCGGTGAAGGAGGCCAGCGTCTGCGCCGCCCCCTGGAAGGGCACCATCGTCGCTTCCAGCCCCAGCGCGCGAAACACGCGCTCGGCGGCCAGATGCATGTTCCCGCCCACGCCATCCGTGCCGTAGGTGAAGCGGCCCGGGGCCGCACGCATGGCCGCGATCAACGCCTGCGCCGTCATGATCGGGCTGTCCTGCCGCACACACAGCGTGAAGCCGGTATGGCCGACGATGAACATGGGATCGAGCTGATCCAGCGTGTAGCGCGTGTTCATCACATGCGGCGCCGCGGTGATCGGCGAATTGGCGGTGAACAGCAGCGTCGTGCCATCGGCCCGCTGCTCGGCCACGAATTGCGTGCCGATGGTGGAGGAGGCGCCAGGCCGGTTCTCCACCACGATGGGCTGGCCGAGCGAGGTGCCCACAATCTCGCCCAGCAAACGCGCAAAGACATCCGTGCCCCCACCGGGCGCGATCGGCACGATGATGCGGATGGGGCGCTCAAAACCCGGTGCCGGGGCCTGGGCCCAGGCGGACGGCATCACGGGCGGCGCCAGAAGCACGGCGGCAAGGAGAAGCAGGCGTTTGAACATGCAAAAGCTCCGAAGGATCAGGAGAGAACGCGCGGCAACCACAGCGCGATTTCGGGAAAGACCAGCAACAGCCCGACGGCCGCCAGATAGGCCAGCAGGAAAGGCATGACGCCGACGAACACATCGGTAATCGGCCCCGGTTTGGGCCGCATGCCCTGCAGCACATACATCACCGTGCCATCGGGCGGACTGATCTGCGCGATCTCCACCAGCATGGTGACGATGACGCCGAACCAGATCGGGTCGTAGCCCAGCGCGATGACCACCGGGAAAATCACCGGCACGGTGGTGATGATCATGGAGAAGCCCTCCATGAAGGTGCCCAGCGCGAAATACAGCCCGATGATGCAGAGCATGATGGCCCAGGGCGGCAGCGGCAGATCGGCGATCAGCCCGGCCAGCGCCTGCGGCACATTGATCGTCGTCAGGATGTAGTTCAGCAGATAGGCGCCGAAGATGATGAGGCCGAGCAGCGCCGTATTCCGCGCCGTCGCCTCGGCCGAGGCGTGCAGCATCCGGAAGGAAAGCCGGCCCTCCAACGCCGCGAAGAACATGGCGCCGGTGACACCCAGTGCCGCCGCCTCGGTCGGCGTGGCCAGCCCGGCATAGATGGAGCCGAGCACGAGCAGGATCAGCAGCAGCGTGGGCACCAGGTCCCGCAGCGCGCGCAGCTTCATGGCCAGCGGCAGCTTGGGCGGCTTCTCCATCGGGTGGCGCAGCCCGTGTGCGGCGATGAGCAGCAGGAACAGCCCCGTGACCAGCACGGAAGGCAGGAGTGCGGCGATGTAGAGCTGCCCCACCGAGGTTTCGGTGATCAGCCCATAGATGATGAAGGTGATGCCTGGCGGAATCAGATTGCCGAGCGCCCCGCCCGCCGCCAGCGACCCCAGGACCCAGCGCTGGTTGTAGCCCGTCCCCTGGAAATACGGCAGCGCGACCGAACCCATGGTGGCGGCCGTCGCCACACTCGAACCGCTGATGGCGCTGAACACCGCGCAGCTGACGATATTGGTGTGCAGCAAGCCCCCCGGCAGCCGGTTCAGCCAGACATTCAGCGCGCGATACAGCCGGTCACTCAGCCCGGCGCGCAGCAGGATTTCGCCCATCAGCAGAAACAGCGGCACGGCGACGAGCACGAAGTTGGAGGATGGCCCCCAGAGCGTCTGCCCCGCGAAATTCCACCAGGGCCGGTCGCTGAACAGAAAACCCGTGAGGAAGGCCAGAACCCCCAGCACGGCGGCGATGTAAACGCCGGAGCCGAAGAAGATGATGAAGATGCCGATCAGCATCAGGATCTCGGCGATCGGCAGCGCCTGCGCGCCGGAGGCGGCGGCGAAGACGAGAACGCCCAGCAGCCCCAGCAGGAAGACGATGGCGATCATGCCTGCCGCCCGCGCGCCATGGCCACGGCCTCCAGCGCTTCCTCCGTCTCGTCATTCAGTGTGCGCGAACCGAGCAGCGCATCCAGCCGGTCGCCCTCACCCAGCAGCAGGGCCAGCACGGATTCCAGCAGCAGCACGGCGCACATCAGCACGAAGGCGGAGATGCCGAAGGCCCAGATGCCCTGCGGGATGATCAGCGGCACGCGCAGCGCCGAATTGTCATGCGCGTCGAACAGCGCGCTCTCATCCACCAGTTCCCAGGCGGCCCAGGCGGTGAAGGCGGCGAAGCCGGCCAGCAGCAGCAACGAGAAGACGTGCAGCGGCGCGCGCCAGCGCAAGGGCAGCCGCGTCACCAGCACATCCACGCGGATATGCGCGCGGCAGGCCAGGGTATGCGCCAGCCCCCAGGCGATGCCGCAGGCCAGCATGTAGCCCGTGATCTCGACCGTGGCCGCGGAAGACACGCCAAACCCGTTGCGCCCCACGATATCGCCCGTGATGAAGAGCGCGCAGGCGATGTAGTTCCACCCCGCCACCCAGGCCATCACCGCCGCGAGGCGCGCGACCCCGCGGCGCAGCAGCGTTGCCGCCCGCAGCACCTAGCGCATCACCAGTTCGGACCGGCTCGTCCCAGCAGGCCGGAATGCCAGGAATGCCCGCGCGGACAACACCACGCCCTAACCGCCGAACCGAACGCCGGAGAGCGGTGCGACAACCTGGTTGTAGATCTCGCCGCAGCGCGCACCGCAGCGGCGCACCCAGCCGGGCAGCACCACCTGCTCGAAGATGCGGCGCGTCTCGGCACGGTCGGCGTCGCTCGCCTTCACTTCGGTCATCGGGCGGGTGGCCATGGTGTGGATGCGGCACCCCTCGCGGTTGCCGATGGCGCAATCAATGCCGTCACGCGTGGCGGCAAGGCCCAGCGCCCATTGCGCGTCGGCCACCTCGCGGAAGGTCTGCTCGATCAGCGCGCGCACCGGCGGCTCCAGCCGGTTCCACCATTGCAGGTTCACGATATAGGCCGCGACGGCCCAGCTCACCGGCATGTCGCTGATATGGGTGGCGACTTCCGGCCAGCGCGCGGCCACACCCGAGCCGGAGCCCGTGATGGCGCAATCCACCACGCCACGCTCCAGCGCCGAATAGACTTCAGGAAAGCCGATGGAGGTGGGCTGCGCGCCCACCGCGTTGAAGAAATCCACCAGGCTGTTGCCGAAGGTGCGCATCCGCCGTCCGCGCAAATCCGCGAGCGAGGTGAAGGGGGCGCGGCAGAACACCACCTGCGCCGGGAAGGGATACATCGCCAGGATGCGCGTGCCGAACCGCTCCAGGTCACGGTTGGCGACCGGCGTCATCGCATCGGCGATGCGCCGGGCGAGCGCGATATCCGGCGCCAGGCCCGAAAGATCCACGCCATCCAGGATCGGCACATCGCCCGAGAGCGTGGAGAGCGTGCCCGCCCCGATCTCCGCCTGGCCCGCCCGCACCAGGCGCACGATCTCGGAGCCGCCGAGATTGCGCTCGGCATGGCTGGCCAGCGTCACCTCGATGCGGCCGCCACTGCGCTCGCGCAGGCCATCGCGCAGCAGGCGCTGGTCCACCAGCACATATTGCGGCTGCGTCGGCAGCGGCTGCGTCACGGCGGTGATCGCGATGCGCGGCCCCGGCGGTATCGTCTGCGCCGTGGCGACAGAACTGATCAATCCGGCGCCAAGCAGCGCCGCCAAGCCCGTGCGGAACATATCGCCTCCTGTATGCAATGCTGGGCGCAGCATGGCATGGGCCCCGCCTGCCAACAGCCCAGGATGCATTACGTCCTGGTCATGTTGAGGGCCGCTGCCCCGCTGGGCGGCAATCGCGGCCCCTGATGCCCAAGCCTTGCGCGGCCCCGGGGCCTAGCCCGGCGGCAGCCGCAGGCCGGAAAAGCGGATCAGCCCATCGGGCGAGGGTTCAAACCCCGTCATCCGCGCGCGCAGCCCCCAGAACCAGCGGTAATGATAGAGGATCAGCATCGGCCGATCCGCCATCCATTGCTCCGCCGCCGCCTGGTAGAAGCCGCGCCGCGCCGCCATGTCGGTTGTCTGGCGGGCAGCGGTGAAGGCCGCATCCACCGCCGCGTTGCGGTAGAACATGCGGTTCAGGAAGCCGTCGGACGCGATCCAGAGCGCGATATTGCCATCCGGGTCCGCCCGGCCCGACCAGATGCCGAAGGAGACGTCATACCGCCCAGCCTCCGCCCGCGCGACCATGGCGGCGGATTCCAGCGTCTCGATCCGCATCTGGAAGCCCGCCTCGGCCGCCATGGATTGCATCACCTCGGCCACCTGCGCCTCGACCGGGCTATTGGGCACCAGCAGGGTGAAGGCCGGGTTGGGCTGCCCCGCCTCCCGCAGCAGGGCGCGCGCGCGGGCCACATTGCGCGCGGGTGCGGCCAGCGCCGCGAAGTGATAGGGCGCGCCCGGGGCCTCGGGCTGGTTGCTCGGCACAAAGAGCCCTTCCAGTGCCACGCGGTTGATCACCGCGCGATCCATGCTGAGCTCGAAGGCCTCCCGCAGCCTGGGGTCCCGCAGCGCGCCGGATTCCGTGTTGAAGTAGATGCCCTGATAGGCGATGGCCGTGGATTCCGCGATGGCGATCCGCGCATCCCGCCGGGCCCCCGCCACATCCGCGGGCGCCACGCGCTCGATCAGGTCGAGCTGGCCGGAGCGCAGGTTCAGCAGCCGCACCGTGCTGTCCGGCATGGGGCGCATGATGATGCGCTGCACATGGATATTGGCGGCGTTCCAATGCTCCGGCACGCGCTCCATCTCGATGCGGTCCTGGGCCACGCGGCGCGTCAGGCGGAAGGGGCCGGAGCAGACCGGCTCCTCGCCGATCCGCGCGCCAAGCCGGGCCAGCGCGGTGGGCGAGAGGATCATCCCCGCGCGATCCGACAGCACCGAGAGCAGCGGCGCATGCGGCTGGCTGAGGCGGATCAGCAGTGTGCGCGCATCAACCACCTCCACCGCCGTCACCGGCCGCAATTCCGCGCGGCGCACGGATTCCGGGGCGCTGCGATAACGGTCCAGGTTGATCTTCACCGCCTCGGCATCCAGGGCCGTGCCATCATGGAAGCGGCCATCGGTGCGCAGCGTCAGGCGCAGCGTGCGGCCGCCATCCTCCCAGGCCCAGGCGGTGGCGAGTTCGGGCCGGAAGCTGAGATCCGGCGCCACATCCAGCAGCCGGTCGCAAAGGGCAGTGAAGACCACGCGCTCGACGAAGGAGCCGGAGCGCGCGGGGTCCAGCACATTCGGATCGGCCCCCAGGCCGATGCGCAAGGTCTGCGCCGATGCGGGTGCGGCCAGCAGGGCCGCGCAGACCAGGAGCCAGCGCATCACGAACGCCCCCCATCCACCGAGAGGATCTGGCCGGAGACCCAATCCGAAGCCGGGTCGGCGAAGAACAGCACGGCGTTGGCGATATCCTCGGCCTTGCCGAGGCGGCGGCGATGGATGCCCTCCACCATGCGGGCCTGGCCTTCCGGGCCGTAGCTGTCCCACTGCTTTTGCGACGCAGGGTTGGAGAGGATGAAGCCGGGTGCCACGCTATTGGCGGTGATGCCATGCCGTCCGAATTCAAAGGAAAGCTGCTTGGTCAGCCCCACCAGCGCGTGCTTGGCCGAGGTATAGGCCTGGATGCCCGTCAGGCTCGGCCGCAGCCCTGCGCCGGAGGCGATGGTGATGATGCGCCCCTGCCCCGCCTTCTGCATCACGGGTGCCGCGGCTTGCGCGCACCACAGCGTGCTCTCCAGATTGGCCTGGAAGATCACGTGCCAGTCAGCTTCGCTGATTTCGCTGAGCGGCCGGCCGACCTGCCCGCGCACGCCGCCGGCGCAACACACCAGCACATCCACGCCACCCTCGGCTGCCGCCATCTCCGCCACCACGCGATGCACCTCGGCCCGCTGCGAGAGATCCAGCGCGCGGCGCTGCACCGCCAGGGCCGTGGCAAGCCCGGCCGCATCCCGGTCCAGCGCCCAGACCCGGGCCCCCTGTTCGGTGAAGGCCCGCGCCACCGCCTGGCCAATCCCCTGGGCGGCACCGGTGACGAGGATGCGGCTGTTTTCAAATCTCAACGGCATAGGGCCAGCACCTCATCCAGGGCGTCCCAGGATTGGGCGCGCGTGCCATCTTCGATCTCGTGGATCAGCGCCACAAGCTTGCCGATGGCCGGCGTTGCCACGCCATGCGTGGCGCCGATCTCCGCGATGATGGCGATCTGTGCATCCACCTCCGTCCGCCGCTTGCGCACGGCGAGGTCCCGCCAGATGCCCGAATGCGTCTTGGCCCCATGGCGGTTGAAATCCGCGAGCAGGGCGACGGAGGCGCGCGCGGCGGCTTCAGGGGCTTCCGGCATGAAGGCCGTGGGGTCGAAGCCATTGAAGCCGAGCGGCGTGACGCCTTCGGCGCGGGCCACGGCCATCACCTCCCGCCCCAGCGTGTTCCAGACGGGGAAGTAGCGCGCATCGTCGAAATTCTCGGTCATCGAGGCATTGTCGAGTGCGGTGCCGAACAGCATCGCGCCATAGGCGAGCTTGCCCCAGAGATAGCCCCAGATATTGTCCGTCAGCACGGCATCCGGCTCGAAGATCGAGAGCGTGGCATGCATGGCGCGGGCGCGTTCGCTGATGCGGCCATCAATCTCGCCCACCACCACGGCGGCGCGATTGCCGAACAGGATGCGCCCCGGCGAGAGCCAATCCGCGCCGAAATTCACGAAGCAGCCCATGGTGCGCGCGGCACCGACCTCGGCCGCGATGGCGCGCTCATTCAACCCGTTCTGCGCCGAGAGCACGAAGCCATCCTGCGCGAGGTGGGGCTTGAGGGCGGCGGTCGCGGCCACCGTATCCTGCGCCTTCACCGCCAGGATGATGCGGCGATAGGTGCCCGAGACAGCGCCCGGCGTCACCGCGCGCACGGGTTGCGTGAAGCTCTCCACCGGGCCTTCGATGCTGAGGCCATGGGCGTTCATCGCCGCCACATGCGCCTCTACCTGGTCCACCAGCAGCACATCCTGGCCAGCGCGCGCCAGATAGGCGCCGAGCGTGCCGCCGATGGCGCCCGCCCCCCAGATCAGGATCGTGTCACTCATGTCCAGCCATCCCGGAGGATGTCGCGCGTTTCTTCAACCGCCTCTCGCCAGATATCCAGCATCTCCTCATCCGGCCGCTGATAGACGCCGCCGAAATTGCCATCGCCCAGCAGGCGCAGCACTTCGGTGGGCGGCAGGCTGCGCAGGCGGTCCAGATCCACCATGGGCTTCCGGCCTTCGGGCTGGGCCAGGTTCGCCAGCCGCGTCCAGGGGAAATTCTCCATCCAGGAGGCATGCGAGGCGACAGGATCATGATGCATCACCCGCGCCAGGGTGCGCGGCGCATTCCACCAATTGTGGAAGCGGATGCGGCAATCGCCATGCGCGCCCATGAACTCCAGCGCCGCCGCCTGGGACGGCGTGTTGCCGCCATGCCCGTTCACCAGGAGGATGCGCCGGAAGCCGGTGCGATACAGGCTGTCCAGCACATCATGCACCACCCGCGCATGCGTCTCGGCCCGCAGCGAGACAGTGCCGGGATAGGCCATGAAGCTCGGCGTGATGCCATAGGCCAGGGCTGGAAACACCGGCACGCCGAGCGGTTCCGCCGCCTCGGCCGCCACACGCTCGCTGAGGATGCTGTCCACCGCGAGGCTCAGATAGGCGTGCTGCTCGGTGCTGCCGAGCGGGACCACGCAGCGATCATCCGATGCAAGCCAGGCTTCGACCTGCATCCAGTTCATATCGGCGATTTTCATGGCGCGCGGCTCAGCGGGCCACGGGGACGATATCCATCGCCAGCGTATCCTCATCGGCCCGCGCCCGCACCAGGTTCACCCGGTCCCGCCGCATCGCCCAGGCCGAGGTGATGGAGGTAAGCGGCAGCGAAACCCGCAACGCGTTGAAGCGGGCCCCCACCTGCTGGAGCAGTTGCTCGCGCCTGGCCGTATCCAGTTCCACCGCGGCCTGCTGGATCAGCGTGTCCAGCTCGGCATCGGAGAATTGGCGCCAGTTGAAGGCGCCGAGGCGCAGGCCAGGATTGTTGCTGTGGCCGACGGAGGAATAGGTGTAATGCGCCTCGCCCGTCAGCGTGCCCCAGCCTGCCATGACGGCCGAAAGCTCACCCCGCGTGCGGGCGGGAAAGAGCACC
Organism: Sediminicoccus sp. KRV36; assembly: GCF_023243115.1. Taxonomy (NCBI): domain Bacteria; kingdom Pseudomonadati; phylum Pseudomonadota; class Alphaproteobacteria; order Acetobacterales; family Roseomonadaceae; genus Sediminicoccus; species Sediminicoccus sp. KRV36. The sequence goes on along the minus strand of NZ_CP085081.1, from coordinate 2,311,369 downwards.
GCCGCCGGCTGCCCCGCTGCCTGCACTTCGAGACCCACGCGCGCCAGCATCTGCGCCATCGCCGTGCCCACGCCGCGATCGCCCGGCAGGCGGTCATTGGTGAAGCTCAGTGTGAAGCGGAAGCCCTGCGGGAAGCCCGCCTCGGCCAATAACTGGCGGGAGCGCGCGAGATTGGGCGTGGGAATCGGCAGGGCCGGGTTGAAGCCGAAGATGCGCGGCGTGACCATCTGGCCCTGCGGCGCACCGAGGCCCTCCATCGCCACCTCGGCCAGGACGCGGCGGTCGAGTGCCAGATCCACCGCCTCACGCACGCGGGGGTCGCGGAAGGGATTGGCGGCCAGGCGGGAGCCATCACGCGCACTCACCTGCGGCGTGGGCTCACGGAAATCGAATTCCAGGTTGAAGACATAGACAGTATCGGCCTTCACCAGGCGCAGGCTCGCATCGCGCTCCATGGTCGGCACATCGGCGGCGGGCACGCGGACGATCATGTCCACCTGGCCAGTGCGCAGCTGGGCCACGCGCGCCGCGTCATTGGGGATTTCCCGCCGCACATGCCGCGCCCAGGGCTGCCGCCCGCCCCAGTAATTGTCGTTGCGCTCCAGAATAAGCTGCTCGCGCGGGGTCCAGGAGACGAAGCGATAGGGCCCGGTGCCGATGGCCGCGCGGCCGGAATTGAACGCCTCATTGGCATCCTGCGGCGTCAGATTCGCCGTCGCGCGGGCCGAGGTTATGAAGAGGCGGATGAAGTCGTTCGGCAAGGTGGGGGCCGGGCCATCGGTGATGACGCGGATCGTCAGCGGGTCCACGATCTGCACATCCTGCACCCGCCGCACATAGATGCGCGTGGGGTTGGGGCCCGAGAGCGTCTGCATCCGCCGGATCGAGGCCGCGACATCCTCGGCCGTGAAGGGCGAGCCGTCATGGAAGGTGACGCCGGCGCGCAGCTTGAACTCCCAGGTGGTGGCATCCACCGCCCGCCAGCTTTCCGCCAGGCCCGGTTCCAGCTGCAACTGGTCCCCGGACCAGACGAGCGTGTCGAACACATGCTTCAGCGCCTCGGCCTGGGTGCCGGTCGCGGTGAAATGCGGGTCAATCGAATCGGGGCCCGCGCGCACCCCAAGCGTCAGGGTTTGGGCATTTGCCGTAACGGCGAGCAATGAGAGGCCTGCCGCGAGGGCGAGGCGCCTGACATCATGGAGCATGGCTGGTTGTCCCGGTGGCGATTTGCCGTCACATGCTAGGAAGGTCCCGCACCCGCTGTCCATGGCCCAGAAGGGGTTTGATGCCCGGCTACATCCTGCAACGCCTGCTGCAATCCATGCTGGTCATGCTCGCCATGTCGGCACTGGTCTTTGCCGGCGTCCATGCCATCGGCAATCCGATTGACCTGCTGATCTCGCCCGATGCGACGCAGGACATCCGCGCCGCGGCCATCGCGCATTACGGGCTGGACCAGCCGCTCTGGCGGCAATACTGGGCGTTTCTCGGCCGCCTTGCCCAGGGGGATCTGGGCCGTTCGCTGGTCTTCAACATCCCGGTGACGGAGCTGGTGTTCAGCCGCCTGCCCGCCACGCTGGAGCTTGCACTTTCCGCCGTGCTGATCGGCGCGCTGCTGGGCATTCCACTCGGCATGTGGGCGGGCTACCGGCCGGAAAGCCCGGTCTCACGCCTCATCATGGCGATTTCCGTGCTGGGATTTTCGGTGCCGACCTTCTGGGTGGGGCTGATCCTGATCCTCACCTTCGCGGTCAATCTCGGCTGGCTGCCCGCCGGCAATCGCGGGCCGACGGTCGAGCTATTCGGCATCGGCTGGTCCTTCCTGACCTGGGAGGGGCTGCGCTTCATGCTGCTGCCGGCCCTCAACCTCTCGCTGTTCAAGCTGGCGCTGATGATCCGCCTGGCGCGCGCCGGCACGCGGGAGGTGATGCTGAGCGATACGGTAAAATTCGCCCGCGCGGCCGGCCTCTCGGAATGGAGCATCCTGCGGCATCATGTGCTGCGGCTGATTTCCATCCCGCTCGTCACCGTGTTCGGCCTGGAATTCGGCTCCACCCTCGCTTTCGCAGTGGTGACGGAGACGATCTTCTCCTGGCCCGGCGTGGGCAAGCTGATCATCGATTCCATCACCTCGCTCGATCGGCCGGTGATGGTCGGATACCTGGTGCTGGTGGCCTTCCTCTTCGTCACGCTGAACCTGATCGTGGACCTCACCTACGCGCTGCTCGACCCTCGCCTGCGGCGCGCGGCATGAGGCGCTTCTGGTCCGAATACGCCGAGAACCGGGTGGCGCTGCTGGCGCTGATCGTCGTCCTCGCCATCATCGCCGCCGCCCTGCTGGCGCCCTGGATCGCCCCGCAGGACCCTTATGACCTGGCGGCACTCGATCTGCTTTACGCGCGCCGCCCGCCGGGCACCGTGAATGACGAGGGCATGGTCTTCTGGCTCGGCACAGATGCGCAGGGGCGGGACCTGTTCTCCGCCATCCTGCATGGCTTGCGGATTTCGCTGGCGATGGGCCTCGCCGCTGGCGGCCTCGCGCTCATCATCGGCGTGACGCTCGGCATTCTGGCCGCCCATGCGGGGGGCTGGGTGGAGAATGGCGTGATGCGCGTGATGGACCTGCAACTCTCCTTCCCGCCCATCCTGCTCGCGCTGGTGCTTGTCGCGGTGCTGGGCCAGGGCAAGCTGCCGCTGATCGTGGCCCTGGTCACCGCGCAATATGCCTATTTCGCGCGCACCGCCTATGGCGCCGCGACGGCCGAGCGGCAGAAGGACTACATCGAGGCCGCGCGCGCCACGCCGCTTTCCGGCTGGCGGATCGTCTTCGTCCACATCCTGCCCAATTGCCTGCCGCCGCTGCTGGTGGTGGCGACGGTGCAGGTGGCCAATGCGATCGCGCTGGAGGCCACGCTCTCCTTCCTGGGCCTCGGTCTGCCGCCGACCGAGCCCTCGCTCGGCATGCTCATCGCCAATGGCTTTCCCTACATGATGAACGGGCGGAGCTGGATTTCGGTCTATCCCGGCGTCGCGCTCATCATCCTCATCGTCGCGATCAACCTGGTGGGGGATCAGCTGCGCGACCAGTTCAACCCGCGGCTGCGGCGATGAGCATTCTTCCCGCGGCAAGGCCGCACGCCCTTCTCGAAGTCCGTGACCTGCGGACGCATTTCCTGACCCGTGCCGGCGCCGCGCGCGCGGTGGATGGCGTCTCCTTCGCGCTGGAGCGCGGCGAAATCCTGGGGTTGGTGGGCGAAAGCGGCTCGGGCAAATCCGTCACCGGGTTTTCGCTGATCGGCCTGGTGGACCCGCCCGGGCGCATCATCGGCGGCAGCATCCGGTTTGACGGGCAGGAGCTGGTGGGCCTGGCCGCGCCGGCCATGCGGGAATTGCGCGGCAAGCGCATCGCCATGGTGTTCCAGGACCCGGGTGCCACGCTCAACCCCGTGCTCACCATCGGCCAGCAGATGGTGCTCGCCGTGCGCGCGCATGCCGCCATGACCGAGGCCGCCGCCCGGGCGCTCGCGGCGGATCGCCTGACGCGGCTTGGCATCCCCGAGGCCGTGGCGCGGCTGGATGCCTACCCGCATGAATTCTCCGGCGGGATGCGCCAGCGCGTGGCCATCGCCATGGCGCTGCTGCACGCGCCCAATCTCATCATCGCCGATGAACCCACCACCGCGCTGGATGTCTCCATCCAGGCGCAGATCCTGGTCGAGATGCGCAGCCTCGCGCGGGAAAGCGGCACGGCGATGATCTGGATTTCGCATGATCTAGCCGCCATCTCCGCCGTGGCGGACCGGGTGATGGTGATGTATGCGGGCCGTATCGTGGAATCCGGCCCGGTCGGCGCCACGCTGCAAGCGCCGCTGCACCCCTATACGCGCGGCCTGCTGGACAGCCTGCCCGCCATGGCCGAGCCCGGCGCGCGGCTGCACCAGATCCCTGGCAATACGCCGGCCCTGCTCTCGCTGCCGCCTGGCTGCGCCTTCGCGCCCCGCTGCCCCCGCGCCGATACCGCCTGTGGCACCGACCCGCCGGTCGTGCAGCTGGGCGGGCGCATGGCGCTGTGCCACCACCCGCTGGCACCCGGCGCATGACGCCGCTGCTGATCGCCGAGGGCGTGACGCGCCGATTCGCGCGCAAGCCCACATGGGGGGACCGCATCGCGGCCGCCTTTGGTGCCGGGACGGATCGCCGCGCGCTGCAGGCCGTGACCGATGTCTCGCTGGCCATCCAGAAGGGTGAGACGCTGGGGCTGGTCGGCGAAAGCGGCTGCGGGAAATCCACGCTGGGGCGCATGCTGGCCGGGATCATGGCCCCAAGTTCCGGCCGGGTGCTGCTGGATGGCGCATCGCCCATGCGCGGCGGCCACAAGATCACCACGCGCATCCAGACGGTGTTCCAGGACCCCTTCGCCTCGCTCAACCCACGCCGGCGCATCGGGGACAGCATCGCCGAAGGCCCCATCGCGCATGGGCTGGTGAGCCGTGCGGCCAGCGGCGCGCTGGTTTCGGATTGGCTGGCGCGGGTCGGGCTGGACCCGGCTTTCGCGCAGCGCTTCCCGCATCAATTCTCGGGCGGGCAGCGGCAGCGCGTGGCGATTGCGCGTGCGCTGGCCATGCAGCCCGATCTGCTGATCTGCGATGAGCCCGTCGCCTCGCTCGATGTCTCGATCCAGGCGCAAATCCTGAACCTGTTTCTCGATCTGCGGCGGGATCTGGGGCTGACCTGCCTGTTCATCTCGCATGATCTCGGCGTGGTGCGGCACGTCTCGGACCGGGTGGCGATCATGTATCTGGGCCGCATCGTGGAATCGGGCACGGCCGCGCGCATCTATGCCGCACCGGGGCACCCCTATACGCGCGCCCTGCTGGATTCCTCGCCCAAGCTGGGCCAGGCGGCGGCGCTGAAGCCGATCGCGGGGGAATTGCCCTCCCCCCTCGCCCCGCCTCCGGGCTGCGCGTTTCATCCGCGCTGCCCCATCGCGACGGAATTGTGCCGGCGGGAACGGCCGGTGCTAGCCGCGCGCGCCGATGGCGGGCTGCTGGCCTGCCACCACGCCTAGATTTCCGGGGCGCTCACCCCAACCGCGGAATCATAGTGGCGGGGCGAGGGCCGGGCTTCAGGCGCAATTGAGCCGCAGCAACTGCCGCACCGAGCTCTCCGGCATCCCCGGGCTCAGCATATTCGCCACGATGATGGTGGTGCGGCTTCCGGCGGTCAGGCTCCAGCGCTGGCCGGCCAGGAAATCCTGCATCACCGGGCGGGCCGAAAAGCTTGCCGTAAAACTGACCGGGGTGGTGGAGATGTTGCGCAGCCCCACGCTCAGCGTCACCCATTCGCTGCCGCCGCGCTGGTTCGGGTCACGCGGCACGCGCTGCGTGCCGTAGCTCACGCTGTCCACCGCCAGCAGGCCGGCCGCCACGCAATCCTGCGCGGGGGCCGGAGCCTGGGCCCGGGCCAGCCCGGGCAAGGCAAGACAGAGTGCGAGGGCCCATGGGGCCAGGGAGAAAAAGCGTTTCACGTTGCTAAACTCCGGTTTGGGTTCAGGCGGTGATCCTGCCCAAACCCCGCCACCCGCGCGATAGCTTTGTGCCGATGGCGCCGATCGGCCGCGCCGAAAGGCATGCGGACCCACCCCATCCGGGCGGAATAAGCGCGGCCGGCCCTTGCGAAGGCACCACTGCCTGGAGCTTGTTCCGTTCGCCAGGGCTCACCACACAATCCCTGGCCCATCGATTTTCGAGCATCCTTATCCGTGAAAGCGATCCCGTTTGAACGGATGAGGCGCTAACGGCGCGCGGCCCGGCGCGGGTTGCGGCAGGCGGCGTTGACGAAGACATCCATGAAGCTGCCGGTCCCCACATCGCGGCTGCCACTGGGCCCGCGGGCCGGCTCGCGCAGCGCCTCATCCACCGCATTGCGCTGGGTGTACCAGATGCCGAGGATCGGGCTCCAGCCATGCGGATCGCAGCGGAAATCCGCCAGATACGCCGCACTGCGCGCGGTGCCGCCCGTCTCGGGCAGGCGAATGGGCTCCAGCAGATTGATCACCATCCAGGCGCGCCGCGTCCCATCCGGGCTGATCACCACCTCCGAGGCGACGAAGGCTTCTGCCATGCGCGCGCCCCGCGTCAGGGGAATGCGGCGCCAGGCCCGGCGCGGCGCCATGGCGAGGCCGGGCGGCTCGGCCGCCGGGGCCGCGGGCTCGGCGGCGGGGATGGCCGGCGGGCTCGCGATCAGGGGCGCCACGGTCTCGCAGCCCGCCAGGATGAGGGGCGCCAGCATCAAAAGCATCACCGCCGCGCTGCGCGAAATCGCCATCGCCCATTCCCCCCTATGTCGGGAATGACGCTCCCACGCGCAGGCCGTTGCGTGAAGATGATTCGCAACCCGCCATGGCGGCTCAGAGCGCGACGACCAGATCCACCTCCACCAGGGCGCCGAGCGCGAGGCCCGTGACGCCCACCGTGGTCCGCGCCGGCAGCCCGCCCTCGGGGAAGCTGGTTTCCCAGATGGCGTTCATCGCGGCGTAGTCCCGCGCGAAATCCGTCAGGTAGATGCGCGCCATCACCGTGCGCTCCCAGGCGGCACCGCATCCGGCCAGCACGGCCTTCAGATTGGCGATGACCTGCTGCGTCTGGGCTTCGATCCCGCCCGCCACGCAGCGGGTGTTGTCGGCCGGGTCGGTCGGCATCTGGCCGGTCACGAAGAGGAAATCCCCGGCGCGCACCGCGTGGCTGAAGGGAGCGACGCGCTTGGGGCCGTCGCTCAGCACGAAGCGCGTGATCTCCAGGCTCACAGGCCTCGCTCCGCGCGGGTCGCGGCCAGGTCATCCTCACGGAAGGCAGCGAGAATCTGCGGCACGCCCTCCTGCGGGGTGAAGCCCAGGGCGCGCGCCCGCGTGGCGGTGAATTCGGCCGGCCAGCCGCCGACAATGCCGGCAATGGCCGCATCCGGCTCACGCTTCACCAGGGCCCGCTCGGCGGGGCTGAGCGCGGCCAGCATCTCGCCCACGCTGACGGCCAGCCCAGGCGGGTTGATCCCGCGATCCACCCCGAGCGGGGCGGTCTCCATCACCGCCGCGTGGAACAGCCAGTCCACCGCGCGGCGGGGCGAGCAGACCCAGACGCGGAAATCCTCGCCGACCGGCAAGGGCGTCTCAAGCCCCAGCAGAGGCTCCCGCAGGATGGCCGAGAAGAAGGAGGAGGCCGCCTTGTTCGGCCGCCCCGGGCGCACGATCACCGTGGGCAGGCGGATCGAGACGGCATCCAGGAATCCCTTGCGGCTGGCATCCTGCAACAGCAGCTCGGCGGCGGCCTTCTGCGCGCCGTAGGAATTGGTCGGGATCTGCCGGGCATCATCGGGCAGCAACGCCGCCTGCCCGCCGCCGAAGCTTGCGACGCTGGAGGTGAACAGCACGCGCGGCGGGGCGGCCAGGCCGTGAATCGCCGGTCCAGCAAGCTTCCGGCAGGCTTCGATCACCGTAAGCGTGCCGTGCAGATTCACCCGCATGCCGAGATCGAAATCCGCCTCGGCCGCCGCACTCACCACGGCGGCGAGGTGGACGACGAGCGAGGTTCCGGGCGGGATGGCGGCCGAGACATCGGCCAGGCTCGCGACATCGCCGCCCAGGCAGGTCACCGGGAAGGGTGCTGCCAGCGGCCTCGGGGCCGCCAGGTCGAACAGGACCAGGCTGGTGACGGGCTGGCCGCCCAGATGGCCCTCCGCGGCGAGCCGCTCGGCGAATTTGCGGCCAAGGAAACCCCCGCCGCCCAGAATGGTGATTTGCATGGGGGCAGATTGCCCCCGGGCGCGCGTCCCGCCAAGCTCACGCCCCATGCACCCCTTTCGCCTGGTCCTGAACCGCCATCACGGCACCCCCGGAATCATCGTCCTGCCCGAGGGCGGCTATCGCCGGGCGCGGCGGGAAATCACCAGCTGGCCCGGCTATGCGCCGACGCCCCTGCATGCGCTGGACATCCCGGGCGTCGCCTCGGTGCATTTCAAGGATGAGAGCGGGCGCTTCGGCGTGGGCAGCTTCAAGGCGCTGGGCGGCGCCTATGCCGTGTGCAAGCTGCTGGGGGCCGAGCTGGCCCGCCGGGGCACGGCGAACAACGCGAGCGGTGCTGCGCTGGAATCCGGCCAATACGCCCACGCCACCGGGCAGATCACCGTCACCTGCGCGACGGACGGCAATCACGGCCGCTCCGTTGCCTGGGGGGCGCAGCGCTTTGGCGCCAGCTGCGTCATTTTCGTGCATGAAAATGTCAGCCAGGGCCGGCGGGACGCCATCGCCCGCTTCGGCGCCGAAATCCGCGTGGTGCCGGGCAATTACGATGACAGCGTGCGCGCCGCCCAGAATGCCGCCGACGAGCATGCCTGGTTCGTGATCAGCGACACCTCCTACCCCGGCTATACCGAGCCGCCGCGCGATGTGATGCAGGGCTATCGCCTGATGGCGGAGGAAGCCATCACCCAGATGGCCGGCGTGGTGCCCACCCATGTCTTCGTCCCCTGCGGGGTGGGCGGCGTGGCGGCGGCTGTCGCGGTGCAGCTGCGCGCCATGTGCGGCACCGCCCCGCGCCTGATCCTGGCCGAGCCCGAGGAAGCCGCCTGCCTGACCAACAGCCTGGAAGCGGGCGAGCTGCGCGTGGTGACCGGCGCGCTGGACACCCTCATGGCGGGGCTGGCCTGCGGCGAGCCCTCCCTGCTCGCCTGGCAGGAGCTGGAGCGAAGCGCCTTCGCCGCCCTCACCGTGCCCGATGCGGTGGTGGGCCCGGCCATGCGCGCGCTGAAGGCCCAGGGCATCGAGGCTGGCGAATCGGGCGTGGCGGGGCTGATCGCCCTTGAAGGCGCGCTGGCCGAGCCGATGGCGGGCGCGCTGCTGGGCCTGACGCCGGAAAGCCGGGTGCTGATCTTCGGCACGGAGGGCGCCACGGACCGGGCGCTGTATGACGAGCTTACAGCGGATTAACCCGCTTCACGGAACTGCCATTTTAGTGTCACATGGGGGCAATGATGGGGGCTTAGGCGCCACCCATCGAAAACACGCGGGAGAGCCCATCATGTTGCGTCGCACACTCGGCAAGGCCGTTCTTGCTGCCCCCCTGGCTGCCCCCTTGGCCGCACCTGCACTGGCGCAGGGCGGCCCGATCGAGATCTCCTTCTGGCACGGCCTGGCCCAGCCGCTGGGCGGCCTGCTTGAAGAAATCGCCACCGAATTCAACGCGAGCCAGCCGCGCTTCCGCGTGGTGAGCAGCTTCCGCGGCTCCTACCCCGAGACGATGGTGGCCGCGATTGCCGGCTTCCGCTCGGCCACGGCGCCGCACATCGTGCAGATGTTCGAAGTGGGCACCGGGACGATGATGGCCGCTGGCCGCGCCATCAAGCCGCTGCATGAATTGCTGCGCGAAACCGGCGTGACCATTCCCTTCGACGACTACCTGCCCGCCGTGCGCGGCTACTACTCGCTGGCCGATGGCCGGATGATGGCGATGCCGTTCAACTCCTCCACGGCGGTCATGTTCTACAACAAGGACGCCTTCCGCCGCGCCGGGCTGAACCCCGATGTGGCGCCCAAGACCTGGGCCGAACTGCGCGCCGCGGCCACCCGCCTGAAGGCCGCGAATGTCGAAATCCCCGTCACCACCGCCTGGCCGACCTGGACGCAGATCGAGCAGATGAGCGCGATCCACAATACGCCGCTCGCCACCCTCGACAACGGCTTCGGCGGACTGAACGCCGAGCTGCGGATCAACAACCCGCTGATGGTGCGGCACATCAACGCGCTGATGGAAATGGGCCGGGAGGGCACCTTCCGCTGGGGCGGGCGCGATGCGGCGGGCGATGCGCTCTTCGCCAATGGCTCGTCCGGGATGGTCTTTGCCTCCTCGGGCGCGCGGGCGCGCTTTGTGCGGGAATTGCCGGGCGGCATTGCCAATCTGGGCGTCGCCATGCTGCCTTATTATGATGATGTGCAGGGTGCGCCGATCAACTCCATCATCGGGGGTGCGGCCTTCTGGGCAATGAATCGCGGGCCGAACGCCACGCGCTCGGCCGATGAGAATCGCGGCATCGCGGAGTTCTTCGCCTATCTGGCGCAGACCCGCGTGGTGGCGAACTGGCACACGGCGACGGGCTTCCTGCCCGTCACCAAGGCAGCCTTCGAGCAGGTGAAGACGACCGGCTTCTACACGCAGAACCCGGGCGCCGATATTCCGATCGAGCAGCTGCTGCGCGGCGGCGGTCAGATGACGGGCAGCAGCCGCGGCATTCGCCTGGGCGGCTTCGTCGAAATCCGCACCGCGATGCAGGAGGAGATGGAGCGGGCACTGCAGGGCCAGCAGACGGCGCAGCAGGCGATGGACAATTCAGTGACGCGCGGGAATGTCGTCCTGCGGAATTTCGAGCGCACGAACCGCGGGTGAATTGAGGGGCGTTGCCCCTCAAACTCCACAGCAAGAACCTCGGGTTCTTGCATCTCCGATGAGTGATGGTGGGTGTGGGAGGGCTGGGCCCTCCCACGGAAAGGATGACATGGAAAAGAAGGTCTACTTCCGGGGCATTGCCCTGCCCTACCTCCTGCTCCTGCCTCAGATCATCGTCACAGGACTTTTCTTCTTCTGGCCGGCCGCGCAAGCCGTGCGGCAATCCTTCCTGCGTGAGGATGCCTTCGGCCTCTCCAGCCAATTCGTCGGCTTCGAGAATTTCACCGATGTGCTGAGCGACCCGACCTGGTTGGATTCCGCCTTCCGCACGCTGCTGTTTTCGTCTTCCGTCGCGATCCTGGCGCTGGCCTCGGCACTGTTTCTCGCTGTGCAGGCGGACAAGCACATCCGCGGCGCGAACACCTACAAGACGCTGCTGATCTGGCCCTATGCCGTCGCACCCGCCATTGCGGCCGTGCTCTGGCTCTTCATGTTCCACCCGAATATCGGCATTTTCGGCCGCGCGCTGAACGCGATGGGCATCCCCTGGAACTACAAGCTGAATGGCGACCAGGCGATGCTGCTGATCATCCTGGCCGCCGCCTGGAAGCAAGTGAGCTACAACTTCATCTTCTTCCTGGCCGGGCTGCAGAGCATTCCGAAATCCGTGCTGGAAGCCGCCGCGATTGATGGCGCCCGGCCGATGCGGCGCTTCTGGACGGTGGTGTTCCCGCTGCTCTCGCCCACCGCGTTTTTCCTGCTGGTGGTGAACCTCGTCTACGCCTTCTTCGACACCTTCGGCATCATCCACTCGCTCACCCAGGGCGGGCCCGGCAAGGCCACGGAAACGCTGATCTACCGCGTCTATACCGATGGCGTGATGAACCTGAATTTCGGCTCCAGCGCCGCGCAAAGCGTGATCCTGATGATCCTGGTCATCGTGCTGACCATGGTGCAGTTCCGCTATGTCGAGCGGAAGGTGCATTACTGATGGCCGCCAAGCTGGACATCAACCTGCTGGCCGACCGCACGCGCCGCCGCCAGCGGCGGGAGGCGATGGTCACGCATCTGTGCCTCATCCTCGGCGTGCTGATCTTCGCCTTCCCGATCTACCTCACCATCATCGGCTCCACCCATGATGTGAACACCATCGGCCGTGGCGATGTGCCGCTGCTGCCGGGTGGGGAGGGTGCCGCCAATTACAGCCAGGCCTGGGGTGTTGGCGGCGGCCGCTTCATGGGCGTCCCGGCGGGTGTCATGCTGTTCAACAGCATCATCATGGCGGTCTGTGTGGCGGTGGGGAAAATCGCCATCTCGCTCACCTCGGCCTACGCCGTGGTGTTCTTCCGCTTCCCGCTGCGCATGCTGTTCTTCTGGCTGATCTTCATCACGCTGATGCTGCCGGTCGAGGTGCGCATCATTCCCACCATCCAGGTGATGGTGGACCTCAACATGACCAATTCCTACCAGGGGCTGATCGTCCCGCTGATCGCCAGCGCCACGGCGACGCTGCTGTTCCGGCAATTCTTCCTCACCATCCCCGATGAATATGTGGAAGCCGCCAAGATTGATGGCGCGGGACCCATCCGGTTTTTCCTGGATGTGATCCTGCCGCTCAGCCGCACCAATGTGGCGGCGCTGTTCGTCATCCTCTTCATCTATGGCTGGAACCAGTATCTCTGGCCGCTGCTGATCGTGAATGACCGCAGCATGGAAACCATCGTCGTCGGCCTCACCAAGATGATCGGCAGCGGGGATTCGCAGAATGAATGGAATGTGATCATGGCGACGGCGGTGCTGGCCTTGCTGCCGCCCATCGCCGTGGTGGTGCTGATGCAAAGATGGTTCGTGAAGGGCCTGACGGAGACAGAAAAGTAATGGCCACGCTGACCCTTCGCGACATCAAGAAATCCTTCGCGCAAACCCCCGTTCTGCATGGCGTGGACCTCGAAGTCCGTGATGGCGAGATGATCGTCATCGTCGGCGCCTCGGGCTGCGGAAAATCCACCCTGCTGCGCATCGTGGCCGGGCTGGAAACCGCGACCTCGGGCGATGTCATCATTGACGGCCAGAATGTGACCCCCCTGGAGCCGGCCGATCGTGATGTGGCGATGGTGTTCCAGAACTACGCGCTCTATCCGCATATGAGCGTCTTCCAGAACATGGCTTACGGCCTGAAAATCCGCGGCATGCCCAAGGACCAGATCGTGAAGCGCGTCGATGAGGCCGCAACACTTCTGGGCATCGGTGCCCTGCTGGAGCGCAAGCCGCGTCAGCTTTCGGGCGGGCAGCGGCAGCGCGTGGCCATGGGCCGCGCCATCGTGCGCAACCCCAAGCTGTTCCTGTTCGACGAACCCCTCTCCAACCTCGATGCGAAGCTGCGGGTGCAGATGCGGGCCGAAATCCGCCAGCTCCAGAAGCGCCTGCACGTGACCAGCCTCTTCGTCACGCATGACCAGGTGGAGGCGATGACGCTGGGGGATCGCCTGGTGGTGATGCATGCAGGCCACGCCGCGCAGATCGCAACCCCCATGGAAATCTGGGAAAAGCCCGCCGATACCTATGTGGCGGGCTTCATCGGCAGCCCTTCGATGAACTTCCTGCCGGCCACTCTGATGGAGGGTGGGGGTGCGGCGCGGCTCGACGGCAACGGGCTTGTGCTGCCCTTCCAGGATGGGGCGCGCGCCGGCGCGCCCGGCCGCAAGCTGACGTTGGGCATCCGGCCGGAGCATCTGCGCATCGGCCAAGGCGGGCTCGACCTGCTGGTGGATCTGGTGGAGCCGCTGGGTGGGGAGAGCGTGCTGCACGGCAAGCTGCCGGACGGCACGCCGCTGACGGCGCGCCTGCAAGGGGCCAGCTATCACGACGGCCCGATGGGCGTGATCCTGCCGCTGGAATCGCTGCATGTGTTTGATGGCGAAACCGGCAAGAGGATTGAAGCCGGGCGCTGAAGCCCCCAATCTCCCGGGTAATCAAACGGGAGACCACGTTCCATGCTTCGTCGCCATGCGCTCGCCATGGGCGCACTCGCGCCCTTCGCCGCCCGCGTTCCAGCCGCCACGGCCCAAACCGCCACTGACTGGCCCCATGCGCCGGTGCGCTTCATCGTCCCCTTCGCCGCGGGTGGCCCCACCGATATTCCGGCGCGCATGATCGCGGAGGAGATGTCCAAGGTACTGCCCAACCGGATCGTGGTGGAAAACCGCACCGGCTCGGGCATCATCATCGGCACGGATCTGGTGGCCAAGGCGCCGAAGGATGGGCTGACGGTGCTCTACACCACGGTCGGCCACGCCGTGGTGCGCGCGCTGTTTGACCGCGTGCCCTTCGATCCCATCGCGGATTTCACGCCGGTGGCACTCGTCGGGCAAATCCCGATGATCATGATGGTGAACAACGCCTTCCCGGCGCGCACCCTGCCGGAGCTCATCGCCCTGGTGCGCGCCAACCCTGGCCGCTACGACTATGCCAGCAGCGGCAATGGCGGCGCCGTCCACCTGGCCTCCGAGCTGTTCCTGCACATGGCGGGCGGCCCGCAGGGCCCCTTGCGGATGAACCACATCGCCTTCCGCGGCTCCTCGGCGGCCATGCCCGATGTGCTGGCCGGCCGCATTCCGATGATGCTGGACGTCGCGGCCGCCACCATTCCCTATATCCAGCGAGGTGAGCTGCGCCCGCTGGCGATCTCGACGCGCGCGCGCAGCCCGCTGGTGCCGCAGATCCCGACCTTCATCGAGCAGGGTGTGGCCGATTACGAGGCCTATACCTGGCATATGGTGCTGGTGCCCTCGGGCACGCCCGCCCCCATCGTGCGCGCCATCAATGCCGCCGTGAACCGCGCCGCATCGCTGGAGAATATCCGCACCCGGCTGACCGAGATGACCATGCAGGTCGTCACCGACAGCACGCCGGAAAGTGCCGCCGCCTTCCTGCGCGCCGAGATCGGCAAGTGGGAGCCCATCATCCGTGCCGCCGGCATCAAGGTGGAGTAGAAAAATGGCCGCTTATCTGATTGCCAACATCACCGTGAATGACCCGGCGCGCTTCGCCGATTACCGGGACCAGGTGGCGCCGATGATCGCAGCCCAGGGCGGGCGCTACCTGATCCGCGGCGGTGCGGTGACGGTGGTGGAAGGCGAGCCCGGCTTCAACCGCATCGTCGTGCTGGAATACCCGAGCATGGAGGTGCTGAAGCGCTTCTATCACGGCCCCGAATACGCCCCGCTGATCGCGCTGCGCCAATCCTGCACCATCTCCCACGTGGCCCTTGTGGAGGGCTACGCGGGCTGATCATCGGGGGGCGGCAGCGCCCCCGCTCACCCTGGCTTGGCGTTGTCGCGCTCGATCATGAGCTTGCGGGCTGCCTCCGGGATGGGCGTGCTCGCACCATCCTGGACGCAGACCAGCAGCGCCTTGCACTCGAAGCACAGGCCGTTCTTCCACATCGCGTATTCATGCACGAAGCTGGTGTTGCGCAGGCTGGGCACGCGCAGCGTCAGCAGCACGTCATCCTCGAAGCCCAGCGCCCGGATGTAGCGCGCCTCCAGCTTGGCGACGACCGGCCCTGGCTGGTCCGCCCGGAGCACCTGGCCGAGGGAGCGCCAATGCTCCACGCGCAGATCCTCGAACATCACCAGATAGGCCGCGTGGTTCACATGGCCGTAGAGGTCGCATTCGGCCCAGCGGATGCGGTGGCGCACCGCGATGTTCCATTCGCCCTCGACGCCGAATTCTTCCAGCAGCGATCCGTGCATGCGTGCTCTCCTCTGTTGCAGCGCAAGCTGGACGAAAACCCGGCTTGCATCCACCCTCATGCTCCAAGGCAGCGGGGAGAGAGGCATGCGGCGCAGAACGCTTCTGGCGGTGGGGGGGCTTGCCGTCCCGGCCGTCGCGCGGGCGGCCTGGCCGCTGGACCGGCCGATCGAGGTGATCATCCCCTTCCCGCCCGGCGGCGGCGTGGACCAGATGGGGCGCCTCGTCGCGCACCACCTGCCGCGCCATCTGCCCGGCGCGCGCACCGCCGTCATCAACCGCCCCGGTGCCGGCGGGCAGATCGGCTTCGAGGTGCTGTTCAACGCGGCCCCGGATGGCTTCACCATCGGTGCCGCCACCAACACCGCCATGCACGCCATCGCGATCGAGCGGCGCCCGCGCTACCGGCCGGATGAATTCACCCTGCTGGCCAATGTGGTGGATGATCCCGGCGCCTTCTGGGTCACCGCCCGAAGCCCCTGGCGCACGCTGGAGGATCTGCGCCAGGCCGCGCGCGGCCGCCCGGGCGAGATCGGCGTGGGGACGGCGGGCATCGGCTCGGATGACCATATGCTGCTGCTGGCCTTCGAGGCCGCGGCCGGCGTGAATCTGCTGCATGTGCCCTATGCGGGCACCGCGCCGATCCAGCGTGATCTCCTGGTCGGCACGCTGCCCATCGGCGCCTTCAATGGCAGCGAGGCGCTGAACCTGCTGCGCGATGGGCGCATCCGGGGCCTGGCGCAGGGTGGGCCCGAACGCTGGGCGCCGCTCGGCTCCGTGCCGACCTTTCGCGAGGCGGGGCTGGACGTGCTGGGCGGCTCCTCACGCGGGATCGCGGGCCCACCCGGCCTGCATCCGGAAATCACCCTGCAATATGAGCTGGCCTTCACGGCCATGCTGGCCGATGCCGATTTCCTGCGCGACGCGGCGACCCAGGGCTTCCCGATGCGCCCGCTGGTCGGCCGCGCCTATCGGCAGATGATGGCGGCGGATTACGCGGGGCTGCGGGGGCTGTGGGAGCGGCGGCCCTGGCGGGAATAGGTCTGCCGCAGCGCCCGCTCTTTGGGTGTTGGCGGGCTGACGCTCGCCAGGGAATGGCTTCGCCCCGGGGGTTCTTTCGCAGCACGCTTGGCCGGTAAAGACGGCGCTTGCTTCCGTGCTCCCCGCCGTCGCACCCTCCCTGCAAAACAGGGAGGACATCATGATCCAACGTCGCGCATGGCTCGCGGGGGGCGCAGCAATGCTGGCCCGTCCCAGCCTGGCCCAGGCGGCCTGGCCCGCCGAACGCCCCGTCGAGGTCATCGTCCCCTTCCCCGCCGGCGGTGGGGTGGATGTGATGACGCGGCTGATCATGCCCATCGTGGCCGCGCAGATCCCGGGGCTGCGCCATATCGTCACCAATCGCAGCGGGGCCGCGGGGCAGATCGGGCTGGAAGCCACCTTCAACGCCGCCCCGGATGGCTACACCCTGGGCGCCACCACCCTGCCCGCCCACAACGCCATCCCGATGGAGCGGCCCACGCGCTTCCGCGCGATGGATTTCACCTTCCTCGCCAATATCGTCGAGGATGCGAACTGCTTCTATCTGCGCGCCGACAGCCCCATCACCACCCTGGCCGATCTGATCGCCGCCGCCCGCGCCCGGCCCCGGCAGATGACCTATGCCACCACCGGCGTCGGCTCGGATGATCACCTCTTTATGCTGGCCTTCGAGCAGGTGGCGAATATCCCGCCGCTGATCCATGTGCCCTTCGCGGGGGCCGCACCGCTGATCCCGCAACTGCTGGGCGGCCATGTGGATGTGGCGGCGATCAATGTGGGCGATGCGTTGCAGCTCAAGCGGGAGGGGCGCCTGCGCATCCTGGCGCAGGCCAGTGCCACGCGCTGGAGCGAGGCCGCCGATGTGCCGACCTTTCGCGAGCTGGGGCTGGATATCCTGCATGGCGCAGCGCGCGGCATCGTCGGCCCGCCCGGCCTGCCGGCCCCGATCACGGAGCGCCTGACCCAGGCCTTCGCGGTGGCGATGCGCGATGGCGATTTCCTGCGCGAGGCGCAGCGGCAATTCATGCCGCTCAATCCCCTCTCAGGCGGCGAATACCGCGCCATGGCCCAGCGCACGGAGGGCCAGCTGCGCGCCCTGTGGCAGCGGCGGCCCTGGCGGGAGTGAGGCGGGGGCTTGCGGCGCTGGCACCCAAAGTTCTGGCCGTACACAGCCGTAGCGGTTGAAAATGCACGGTCGGCATGATCCCAAGGCGGGTCATGCGCCCATGCACGGCGCGCGAAAACCCGCCGTGCATGGCATCGCGCATTGCTATGGCGGCGCATCTTGCGGGCGCTGCCGTGGTGGCTGGCGCTGGTTCCGCTCGCAAGGGCGCACGGTACAATCTCCAGCCCCCTGCTATCCAAGCAACCTGATCCGCCCCAACGAAATCGCTTGAACGGATGACGCTTCAGAAGCGCCGGTTCAGCGTCAGCGTGGCCCCCTGCGTGACCAGCCCGCCGGAGGAATTGCCGATCAGCGCGCCCGTGGTGATCGCGCCCGCAGGACCGTTGGGGTTGCTGAAGGTGCTGTAGTAATTCCCCGCCTGACGTTGCGTGGCCGAGGCGGTGTAGGTGAAGTCCAGAAACCAGGAGGGGGTCACGAAATACGTGGCGCCCACCACCAGCATGGCCCCCCAGACCCAGCCGGAACTGGAGAAATTCTGCGGTGCGCCCGAGATATCGCTGCGGTTCCCGTTGATGTCGGCAAAGCCGATCAGGCCATTCAACTGGGTGTTGAGCCGCGTCAGCGTCGGCCCGGCACCCAGATAGAGAAAGCCCCGCTCATAGGAACGGCCCAGGAATGGCGTCAGCGCCACCTGATGCTCGGACCGCGTCTGATAGGAGCGCACCACGCCATTGCCCAGGAAGGGGACCGTCAGCCCGCTTTGGGTATAGGTATAGGCGCCGGCTTGCGGCAGCAGCGCATTGGGCGTGGTGGCGGTGGTACCGAGATAGCTGTAGCCGGCCTTCACACCCCAAAGCCAACGGCTTTCCGCGAAGTTCTGATAGTAGCCGATCTGGGCCGAAGGCGCGAAGCCGACCTCACTCCCCATCGGCACCCGCGCCGGCCCCGCGGCCGATCCGCTCGAGACCCGGACGCCGTTCTGATAAACATCCGACAAGCCCAGCGCATAGACATTCTGCGTCCCGAAATTCGTGACGTTGAGACTGCCGCCGGCACCGATATAGAGGCCATGCGTCGGGACTGCGAATTCAGCCCCGCTGCCCTGCGCCGCGGCCTCTGGAATGCTCGAAATACATATACTGAATAAACATGAAGCCATGGAATATCCGATCGATTTTCCATGAAAAAGAGCGTGAGTATTCATCGTCATTCCCTCTGTATTCCTGTTTGAATCCAGGAAAATAACCCAGGGAACGTCGATTGGTTTCGGTGCCGGTTATCTTTTGTCTTTACCCGTGAGCGAACGGCCGGCCACGACGCTCGCCGCGCCAAACCGCTCCCGCAGCGCCTCGATGGCGCGCCATTTCGCCGCGCGGCGCGGCGCCGAGGGGTCCGCCAGGTCACCCTGATCCGCATCCGCCGCCAGGCACAGCGGCGCCGCCCCCAGGCCCAGCAGCCGGTAGCGCGTGCCATCCGCCGCGCGGGCAAGCAAGGGCCGGGCGGCGTCGAACAGCGTTTCCGGCAGCAAGGTGGGGCCGGCCAGGCGCGCGCTGCGCGTCAGCGTCTCGAAGCCACCGGTTTTCAGCTTGAGCACGACGCCGCCGGCCGAAAGCCCCTTCCCGGCCAGCCGCGCCGAGAGCTTTTCGCAAATCCGCCAGAGCACGCCCTCCAGCGCCGGAAGATCGGCCAGGTCCTCCTCGAAGGTCGTCTCGGCGCTGACGCTCTTGGTCTCGCGCTCGGGATTGACGGGCCGGTCATCTTCGCCGCGCGCGCGGGCGGCCAGGGCGGGCCCTTCGGCGCCCAGCCGCGCCATGGCGGATTTGGGGTCAAGCGCCGCCAATTGCCCGAGCCGGGTGATCCCGGCCGATTCCAGCCGGCGCACCGCGGCAGGCCCGATGCCGGGCAGGAAGCCCACGCGCTGCGGCGCCAGCCAGGCCGCCGCCTCATCCCCGCCAATCACGGCGAAGCCGCGCGGCTTGTCCCGCCCGGCCGCGAGCTTGGCCATCAGCCGATTGGCGGCCAGGCCGATGGAGATGGTCACCCCCACCTCCCGCTCCACATCGCGGGCCAGCCGCGCCAGAGTCACGGCAGGAGGTGCCTTATGCAACGCCTCGGTGCCCGAGAGATCCAGCACCGCCTCATCAATGGAGAGCGGCTGCACCAGGGGGGTCAGCGCCTCCATCATGGCGCGGATGCGCGCGCCCTCGGCCGCGTATTTGGCGATATCGGGCTTCAGCACCACCGCATCCGGGCAGGCGGCCAGCGCCTTGAACATCGGCATCGCGCTGCGGATGCCATAGCCGCGCGCGATGTAGCAGCAGGCCGCCACCACGCCGCGCCGCCCGCCACCGACCAGCACGGGCTTGCTCGCCAGTTCCGGCCGATCGCGCTTCTCGACGCTGGCATAGAAGGCGTCGCAATCCACATGGGCGATGGTGAGGGCGAAGAGCTCGGGATGGCGCAGCACCCGCCGCCCGCCACAATGCCGGCAGGCGGGTCCGGCGCCCGGATCGGCGCTCAGGCAGTCTCGGCAGAGGCCCGGCATCCCGTCAGGATGGGCCCCGGCCGCCCTCCCCGTCCAGCGGCTTGGAGCATCATCCGGCCAAACGGGATCGCTTGGATGGATAAAGATGCTCGAAAATCAATGGGCTGGAGGTTGTATCGTGAGCCCTCGCGAACGGAACAAGCTCTAGCTGCCGACAGGCCCGCCCGCTTCCCGCGTGATGACGATCACCGAAGGCCGGGGCGGCGCGCCCTCCACGAAATCCGGCCAGCGGGTCGAGGGGTTTTCAAAGGTGCTGCCGGGGTCCTCGCCGGGGTGCTGGATGGCCAGGAACAGCGCGCTGTCATCGGGCAGCAGCAAGGGGCCGCAGACCTCGGCCCCGGTCGGCGCCTGGTAGAACAGCCGCGTCAGCGCCCGGCCGCGCCCTTCCGTATCCGCCACATAGACGCCATCGGCGACACCCGCGGCGCTGCCGGCGCCATCGGTCGCGATCCAGATGCGGCCCTTGCTGTCGAAGGCGCAGTTATCCGGGCAGGAGAGCCAGCCATGCTCGCTCGTGGCACGGTGATATTGCGCGCCGGCATCAAGGCCCGGCTTGCCCGCGCGGAGGAACAGGCCCCAGCGCATCGTCTCGGCGGCATGGTCCGGGCGGTCGGGCGCGCCGGGCGGGATCATCTCCAGCACATGGCCATGCGCATTGGCCGGGCGGGGATTGGCGGCATTCACCTGCTCGGCCGAGCGGTTGGCGTTGTTGGTGAGCATGACATAGACGCGGCCATTGATCGGATTGGCCTCCACATCCTCCGGCCGGTCCATCGGCGTGGCCTGGAGCAGATCGGCCGCGCGGCGGGCTTCCAGCACCACATCGCCCTGGCTGCGGAAGCCATTCGCCTCGGTCAGCGGGCCGGTGCCATGCACCAGCGGCAGCCAGCGCATGGTGCCGTCGGCCTCATACCGCGCGACGGAGAGCGTGCCCTCATCCAGCAGATTGCGGTCCGGGTTGGCCGGGTTGTGCGGGCGGGCGGTGACGAAGCGATAGACGTAATCAAAACGCTGGTCATCGCCCATGTAGAAGACGACGCGGCCATCCGGTGCCATGGCGTAGGTGGCGCCCTCATGCTTGAAGCGGCCCAGGGCGGTGCGCTTCACCGGCATGCTTTGCGGATCATAAGGATCAATCTCAACAACCCACCCGAAGCGATTGGCTTCATTGGGTTCCTGGGTGCGATTAAAGCGCGCGATATGCCGGTGCCAGCCATAGGGCGGATTGGCGACAATGCCGTAGCGGCGATGCGATTCCGCCAGCGCCGGCTCGGTCAACTCACCGCCAAAGAGGAAGTTGAAGTTCTCCTCGCAGGTGAGGATCGTTCCCCATGGCGTTGTTCCACCGGCACAATTATTCAACATGCCAAGAACCCTCAGGCCTGAGGGATCGGCGTTGGTCCGCATCCAGGGATGGCCCGCTGCGGGGCCGCTGATCCGCATCGGCGTGGTTGCCGTGATGCGCCGGTTCAGCTGCCCCGCCCGCGCCAGCTTCCAGGAGCCGCCCTCGCGCTCGATCTCCACCAGGCTGCCGCCATGCGCCATCAGCTCCACCTCGGCCTGCTCGGCCGAGACGCGGGCGCGCGCCTGGCTCGACGTGCCCATGCCGGGGAACATCAGGTTGGTATTGGTGTATTCGTGATTGGCCCAAAGCAGGGCGCGATCACCGATGGCGCCACCGCGCTGCATCGGCAGCACCGCCAGGTAGTCATTATTGTAACCGAATTGCATGGCCTGGGCGGCGGCCGTGACGCGGCGCGGGTCAAAGGGCGGCGCCTCGGGCAGCACGGGGTCGCCCCAGCGGATCAGCACCCGGCTTTGATGGCCGGCGGCCACCGCATCGGTCTGCGCCAGTTGGTGGGGCAGTTCGGCGAAGGTCAGCGTGGAGGGCCCGCCATGCATGGGCGCCGCCTCGGCCACGCCGGCCAGGGCCGTGCTCAGCCCGCCCAGCAAGGCGCCGCGGCGGGAGAAGCGGCGCTCGATGATCTCGCTGATGGTTTCGCGCGGATCGGGATTGCTGGGGGTGTTTTCGGCGTCGAAGTCCATGGGATCCACCTGGGTTGTCACGCGGGAGAATGGGGCCTGCCCCGGGATTTGCGAATGAATCTTCGGCGAAAATTCAGGGCGGGTCCCACAACCGGGCCGCCCCCAGCACGCCGGAGCTGTCGCCATGGGCGGCGCGCAGGATTCGCGTGCGCACCACATCGGAAAAGACATGCCTGGGCATTTGGACCGGCAACTCCGCGTAGAGATGCGCCATGTTGGACAAGCCGCCGCCCAGCACGATCACCTCCGGGTCCAGCAGATTCACCACCATGGCCAGCGCCCGTGCCAGCCGGTCCGTGTGGCGCGCCAAGGCCTGGCGCGCCGCCGGGTCGTGGCGGGCGGGCAGGCCGCTGGCATCGCGCGCGCCAGGGCCGTCCGCATCGGCGGCCAGGGCCGGGCCACAGAGATAGGTCTCGATGCAGCCGCGCTTGCCGCACCAGCATGGCGCGCCGGGGAACTCCGCCTGCGTCATCCAGGGCAGCGGGTTGTGGCCCCATTCGCCGCCGATGCGGTTCACGCCCTCGATCAGGGTTCCGCCGATGACCAGGCCGCCGCCGACCCCGGTGCCCAGGATCACCGCGAAGACGCTCGCCGCTCCT
Source organism: Sediminicoccus sp. KRV36 (assembly GCF_023243115.1). Lineage (NCBI taxonomy): Bacteria > Pseudomonadati > Pseudomonadota > Alphaproteobacteria > Acetobacterales > Roseomonadaceae > Sediminicoccus > Sediminicoccus sp. KRV36. The sequence continues at coordinate 2,288,827 of NZ_CP085081.1, read as the reverse complement.
GCCCCCGCGCCATCCGCCGCCTCCGAAAGGGCCAGGCAATTCGCATCATTGGCCAGCCGCACCTCCCGCCCCAGCGCCGCCGCGAGATCCGCGTCGAGCCGGCCGCCATTCAGCCACATGGAATTGGCGCCACGGATCAGGCCGGTGCGGGGCGAGAGGCTGCCGGGAATGCCCACCCCCACCGTGCCGCGCGCGCCAAGCTCGGCCTCGGCCCCGGTGACCAGGGCCAGGATGGCGGCGATCACGCCCGCATAATCCGCGGGGGTGGGCACGCGGCGGCGCAGCAGCACCTGCCCCGCGGCGCCCAGGGCCACCACCTCGATCTTCGTGCCGCCCAGATCAATCCCGATACGCATGCGCCGGAGGCTGCTGCGCGGCAGGCTTGCGGGCAAGCCCCCTGTGGTGCTGCATTGGCGGTATGGGAGACACCACCACACTCGATGTTCGCGGCATGACCTGCCCGCTGCCTGTGCTCAAGGCCAATAAGGCGCTGCGCGCCATGGCGCCCGGCGCCACGCTCGCCGTGCTGGCCACCGACCCCGCCGCCGTGAAGGATTTCCATGCCTATGCGCAGGAAACCGGCCATGAACTCCTGGCCTGGGCCGAGGAAGATGACGCCTTCCGCTTCATCCTGCGCCGGCGGGCCGAGGCATGAGCGTGCTGCTGCTCACCCACCGCGATTGCCTGGCGCATGAGATGGGTGAGGGCCATCCGGAATCCCCGGACCGGCTGCGCGCCGTGCTCCAGGCGCTGGACAGCGAGGAATTCGCCGAGCTGATCCGCGACCAGCCGGAAGAAGCCACGGAGGAGCAGCTGACGCGCGCCCATCCGGCCGATTATGTGGCCGCCATCCTGGGCGTGCGCCCGGCGCCGGGCGAATACATGGCCCTGGATGCCGATACCATCATGTGCGCGGGCAGCGCCCGGGCCGCGCTGCTGGCGGCCGGGGCGGCGGTGCGCGCGGTGGATGAGGTCTGCGAGGGCAAGGTACGCCGCGCCTTCTGCGCCACCCGCCCGCCCGGCCACCACGCCGAGCGGCGCCGCCCGATGGGATTCTGCCTCTTCGCCAATGCCGTGATCGCGGCCCGCCACGCCCAGGCCGCCCATGGCCTGGCCCGCGTGGCCATCTGCGATTTTGACGTGCATCACGGCAATGGCAGCCAGGACTGCACCGAGGCGGACCCCACCATCCTCTTTGCCTCCAGCCACCAGATGCCGCTTTACCCCGGCACGGGTGCCGCTTCCGAGACGGGGGTCGGCAATATCCACAATGCGCCCCTGCCGCCTGGTGCCTCCGGCATGGAGTTTCGCGCGGCCTGGGCAGAGGCCCTGCTTCCAGCGATCGAGGCCTTCGCCCCTGATCTCATCGTCATCTCGGCCGGTTTTGACGCCCATGCACGGGATCCGCTGGCCCAGCTGCGCCTGACGGAGGCGGATTTCAGCTGGCTTTCCATGGAGTTGTGCGCCCTGGCCGACCGCGTTTGCGCGGGCCGGGTGGTCAGTCTGCTGGAGGGGGGCTATGATTTGCAGGCGCTGGCAAGCTCCTCCGCCGCGCATGTTCGCGCCCTAATGCGAAGTTGAGCGGAATGCGACGGTTGTGTTACCTCGAAAACTTCGGTTTGCTGCGCATCTGTCGGGGCGGGCGGATCAAAACCGGCGTCCCCAACAATGAGGGCCCTGGGAAACAGGGGCCACAGGTTACCAAGGTCGGGCATCATTAAGGGAGCGAGCAATGTCAGTTCACCATGCATCGAAGCCCGCGGAGCACATGGGCGGCGAGGTGCTGGATTTGTCCTTCGAGGAGGCGCTGAGCCAGCTTGAGGGAATCGTAAAGTCGCTGGAAGGTGGGCGCAGCACATTGGCCCAGGCGATTTCGGAGTATGAACGAGGCACCGCGCTGCGCCGCTATTGCGAGACGAAGCTTGCGGAAGCCGAGGCAAAGGTGCAGGCCGTCGTCGAAGGCGGGCTGGGCCTGACCCTGAAGGATGTGGAATAGGATTACGGAGCCGAATGGATATGGTCACCGGCGGGGCTTCCGCCGCCTCACTCGCGGCCGCCTTGACCGAGGCCGCCCAGGATATTGATTCGGCGCTGGATCAGCTTCTCCCGATGGTCGAGGGCGATGAGGCGCGGCTATTCGATGCCATGCGCTATTCGACCATCGGCGGGGGCAAGCGCATGCGCGGCTTCCTGGTGCTGGAAGGGGCGAGGCAGTTCGGCGTCTCGCGCAGTGCGGCACTTCGCGTCGCCTGCGCGATCGAGATGATGCACGCCTATAGCCTGATCCATGACGATCTGCCGGCCATGGACAATGACGACCTTCGGCGCGGCAAGCCCACCAGCCACAAGCAATTCGACGAAGCGACGGCCATCCTCGCCGGCGATGCCTTGCAATGCCACGCCTTCACCGTGCTGGCCGATGACGCGACCCATCCGGACCCCGCCGTGCGGATCGAGCTGGTGCGCATGCTGGCCCGCGCCGCCGGCCCGCGCGGCATGTGCGGCGGCCAGATGCTGGACATCATGGCCGAGCAGGCGACGACGCCCCTGGAAGAGCCCGCCATTGGCCGGCTGCAATTGCTCAAGACCGGCAAGCTGATCGAATTCTCGGCCGAGGCGGGTGCCGTGCTGGGCAAGGCCGCATCCTCGCAGCGCCATGCGCTGGCGGCCTATGGGCGCGATCTGGGGGCCGCCTTCCAGATCGCCGATGACCTGCTGGACGCGACCGCCAGCACGGAGACCATGGGCAAGGCGACCGCCAAGGATGCCGAGGCGGGCAAGGCCACGCTGGTGGGGCTGCTCGGCATCGAGCGTTCCCGCATGCAGGCCGAGCGCCTGGTGGCGCAGGCGCGGGACCATGTGGAAATGTTTGGCGACCGCGCGGATTTGTTGCGCGCCATGGCCGATTACGTGATTGAGCGGAGAAACTAGATGCAAGACCGCCCTGCAACCCCGCTGCTGGACCGGGTGCGCGTCCCCGCGGATATGCGCAATCTCTCCGCCGACCAGCTGCGCCAGCTGGCCGACGAATTGCGGGCCGAAACCATCAGCGCCGTCTCCGTGACCGGCGGGCATCTGGGCTCCTCGCTCGGCGTGGTTGAACTCACCGTGGCGATTCACGCCATCTTCGACACGCCGCATGACCGGCTGATCTGGGATGTGGGGCATCAGTGCTATCCGCATAAGATCCTGACCGCGCGGCGGGACCGGATCCGCACGCTGCGCCAGGGCGGCGGGCTTTCGGGCTTCACCAAGCGCAGCGAGAGCGAATACGACCCCTTCGGTGCCGCCCATTCCAGCACCAGCATTTCGGCCGGCCTCGGCATGGCAGTGGCGAGCGCGCTGCAGGGCACGCCGCGCAACGTCATCGCGGTGATCGGCGATGGCTCCATGTCGGCCGGCATGGCCTATGAGGCGATGAACAATGCGGGGGCCGAGAAGGCCAACCTCATCGTCATCCTGAACGACAATGACATGTCCATCGCACCCCCCGTGGGCGCGATGTCCGCCTATCTCAGCCGCACGATTTCCTCACGGCCCTTCCTGTCGGTGCGAGATTTCGTCGCCAAGCTCGCGAAGAATTTCCCGGGCCCGATCGAGCGTGCGGCCAAGCGCGCCGATGAATATGCGCGCGGCCTGCTGACCGGCGGCACCCTCTTTGAGGAGATGGGCTTCTACTACGTCGGCCCGATTGACGGCCACAACATGGACCACCTGCTGCCCGTGCTGCGCAACCTGCGCGACACCGAGCACAAGGGCCCCTTCCTAGTCCATGCCGTCACGCAGAAGGGCAAGGGCTATGCCCCCGCCGAAACCAGCGGCGACAAGTATCACGGCGTGCAGAAGTTCAACGTCATCACCGGCGAGCAGCAAAAGGCGCCGCCCGGCCCGCCCGTCTATCAGAAGGTCTTCGCCCAGGCCCTGATCGCCGAGGCCGAGGTGGATGAGCGCATCGTGGCCGTGAATGCGGCCATGCCCTCCGGCACCAGCCTCGACATGTTCGCCAAGCGCTTCCCGGATCGCTGCTTCGATGTCGGCATCGCCGAGCAGCACGCCGTCACCTTCGCCGCCGGCATGGCGACCGAGGGGATGAAGCCCTTCTGCGCCATCTATTCAACCTTCCTGCAGCGCGGCTACGATCAGGTGGTGCATGACGTGGCCTTGCAGGGCCTGCCCGTGCGCTTCGCCATGGACCGCGCCGGCCTTGTGGGTGCCGATGGCGCCACGCATGCGGGCAGCTTCGATATCGCCTATCTCGGTTGCCTGCCCGGCTTCACGCTGATGGCGGCCAGCTGCGAGGTGGAGCTGGCCCACATGATCGCCACCATGGCGCAGATCGAGGACGGCCCCTCGGGCGTCCGCTATCCGCGCGGCGAGGGCTTCGCGCTCGAGCCCCTGCCCGCGCGCGGCACGCCACTGGCGATCGGCCGCGGACGCATCCTGCGTGAGGGCAGCAAGATCGCCATCCTCAGCTATGGCGCGCGCTTGCAGGAATGCCTGAAGGCGGCGGATGAGCTGGCCAGTTTCGGCCTTTCCACCACCGTGGCCGATGCGCGCTTCGCCAAGCCGCTGGACACCGCGCTGGTCGAGCAGCTGGCACGGCACCATGAGGTGCTGATCACCATCGAGGAAGGCAGCCTGAACGGCTTTGGCGGCCTGGTGATGCACCATCTGGCGCTGCGCGGCCTGCTGGATCACGGGCTGAAATTCCGCCCGATGACGCTGCCCGATATCTGGATCGATCACGAAAATCCCAGGAAGCAATACGACCAGGCCGGGCTGAACGCGCCGCAGATCACCGCGATGGCGCTGGCGGCACTGGGCAAGGACGCGCTGGCGGAGCCGGCGCGCGCCTGAGCCGGCCATGACCGGCAAGCTGCGCGCCGACCTCGCACTGGTCGAGCGCGGGCTGGCGGAATCCCGCACCCGCGCCCAGGCCTACATCATGGCGGGCCTGGTCTATTCGGGCGAAACGCGGATCAACAAGCCCGGCGAGATCATCGCCGAGGGCCGGGCGCTGGAACTGCGCGGGCAGGATCACCCCTGGGTCTCGCGCGGGGGCGTGAAGCTCGCGCATGGCATTGCGCATTTCGGCCTCTCGCCCGAGGGGCGGGTATGCCTGGATCTCGGCGCTTCCACGGGCGGCTTCACGGATGTGCTGCTGCATCACGGTGCCGCGCATGTGCATGCCGTGGATGTGGGGCATGGGCAGCTCGCCTGGAAGCTGCGGCATGATCCGCGCGTGACGGTGATGGAGCGCGTGAATGCCCGCCACATCAAGCCGGGCGACGTCCCTCCCCTCGATGTGCTGGTCTGTGACGCGAGCTTTATCGGCCTGCGCGTCGTGCTGCCCGCCTGCCTCGCGCTGTGCAAGCCGGGCGCCTGGGCCATCGCGCTCATCAAGCCGCAATTCGAGGTTGGCCCGGCCATCGCCAAGGGCGGCGTGGTGCGCGATGCGGCGGTGCATGAACGCGTCTGCGCCGAGATGGCCGAATGGTGGGCCGCCCTGCCCGACTGGCGCGTCCTGGGCGTGGAGCCAAGCCCGTTGCTGGGCCCCGAGGGCAATCGCGAATTCCTCATCGGCGCCGTGCGGGACTGATCTGCGCAACCGCGCAAAACCCCGCTAACCTTCGCCCATGCGAGACACCTGGACCATCGCCATCCATGGCGGCGCCGGCACCATCCGGCGCGATGAACTCACCCCGGACAAGGAGGCCGCCTTCCGCGCGGCTCTGCACGCCGCCCTGCAGGCGGGTGGCGCCATCCTCGATGCGGGCGGCAGCGCCGAGGCCGCCGTAATCGCCGCCGCGATGAGCCTGGAGGATTGCCCCCTCTTCAACGCCGGGCATGGCAGCACCTTCACGGCGGCGGGCAGCATCGAGATGGATGCGGCGCTGATGACCAGCACCGCCCGGGCCGGCGCCGTGACGGGCGCCACGCGCATCCGCAACCCCATCCTGGCCGCGCAGGCGGTGATGCGCGCCACACCTCATCTGCTGCTGGCGGGCCAGGCGGCGGATGATTTCGCGGCAAGCCAGGGGCTTGCTCTCGAAGCACCGGCCTATTTCGAGACGGAGCATCGCCGCCAGCAACTCCTGGCCGCGCAGGCGGCGCAGACGGTCTCACTCGATCATGACCTGCCCGCGAAGATGGGCACGATCGGCGCCGTCGCGCGCGACCGCAACGGCATGCTGGCCGCCGCGACCTCGACCGGCGGCATGACCAACAAGCGCGCCGGGCGCGTGGGCGATACGCCGATCCTGGGAGCCGGCACCTGGGCCGATTCGCATGTGGCCGTTTCCTGCACCGGGACGGGTGAGGCCTTCATGCGCTGCGCCGCCGCGCATGAAATCGCGGCACTGATGCGCCTGGCCGGCAAATCCCTGGCCGAGGCTACCGCCGAAGTGGCGCTGATCCGCGTGCCTGAAGCGGGCGGGCGCGGCGGCTTGATCGCCGTGGACGCCGAGGGCGAGGTGGCGCTGCCCTTCGGCACGGAGGGGATGTATCGCGGGTGGTGGCGGGCGGGCGCCACGCCACACACCGCGATCCATCAGGAGCAGAACTCGCCGCGCGAGTGACGCACCGCTTCGGCGAAGCCGCCTGCGCGGATCATGCCCGGCGAGGAGAATGATTCACCGCTTCGGCGAAGCCGCCTTCACGGATCATGCTCTGTGCGTCAGCTGTTGTTCTCGACGCGAATGCTCCAGTTCTGATCGCGCCCGAAGCCGTACATGTTCGCCGGGCGCTGCGTCGTGATCACGCGCTGCGTCATGTAGTCGTGATCCTGTGCATTGCCGCTGACCGTCGCATTGGCGCTGCCGACGATATTCGCCGAAGGCATGTCGTAAATCACCGAGCGGCTTTGCGCTTCATCCACCACCATCGGGCCTGTCGCGGCCTGCGCGCTGAAAATGGCGGCGGTGGCGAGGAAGCCGGCAACAAGAATCTTGCGGAACATGGCAGTCTCTCCTTCGGTCACCTGGCGTGCCGTGATGGCCCGCCGTGATGTGACTGAAGGCGATACGTGGCAGGGCGTGAAACGGATACGCGCCCAGCATTTATTTATCCGAGGGCGGCGATCACCGCATCGCCCATGGCGCGCGTGCCCATCACCGCCTCGCCGGGGGCGGCGATATCGGCGGTGCGCGCACCACCGGCCAGGGCGGCCTCCACCGCCGCTTCCAGCGCATCGGCATCCTGCGGGCGGCCCGCACTCCAGCGCAGCAGCATCGCCACCGAGAGGATCGCACCCAGGGGATTGGCGATCCCCTGCCCCGCGATATCCGGCGCCGAGCCATGGATCGGCTCATACAGGGCGCGCCGTCGGCCGGCGGCATCCGGCTCCGACAACGAGGCCGAGGGCAGCATGCCGAGCGAGCCGACGATCGCACCGGCCGCATCGCTCAGCAGATCGCCGAACAGGTTGTCCGTCACCACCACATCGAAGCGCCTCGGCGCGCGCGCCAGCTGGATGGCGCAATTATCCGCCAGCATGTTCTCGAAGCCGACATCGGGAAATTCGCTGGCGTGGATCTTCCCCACCATCTCGCGCCACAAGGCGCCCGCCTCCATCACATTGGCCTTGTCCACGCTGGTCACATGGTTGCGGCGCGTGCGGGCCAGGGTGAAGGCGAAGCGCGCCGCGCGGGCAATCTCGGCCTCGGTGTAGGTGTGGGTGTTCACTCCGCGCCGCGTGCCATCGGCCAGCGTCTCGACGCCGCGCGGCGTGCCGAAATACATCCCCGCCGTGAGTTCGCGCACGAAGCACAGATCCACCCCCGCCGTAATGCGCGGCTTGTAGGGGCTGGCCTCCGTCAGCGCGGGCTGCATCCGCACGGGGCGCATATTGGCAAAGAGATCCAGCGCCTTGCGCATGCGCAGCAGCGAACCCTTGCGGCGCTCCTCCGGCGGGACCAGGCCCTGCTGATCAATCGAGCCTGTGGCGCCGAACAGGATGGCATCGGTGGCTTCGATCTGCGCCCAGGTTTCATCCGGCATCAGCGTGCCGTGCTTGTGCCAGTTCACGATGCCGAAATCGCGCTCCACCAGCGTGAGATCGAGGCCGCGATATTCCGCGAACCAGCGCAGCACGCGCACCGCCTCGGCCGTGACCTCGGGGCCCACGCCATCGCCGGGCAGCACCAGGACCTTCATGCCACGCTCTCCCAGGCCCAGCCGCGCTCGGCGCTGTCGCGGGCTTTCCAGGCGGCGATGGCATCGGCCTGCTGCATCGTCAGCGCGATGTCATCCAGCCCGTGCAGCATGGCCTCGCGCTTGCGCTGGTCCACGCTGAAGGGGATCGCCTCGCCCGAGGGGGTGATGACCACCTGGCGCTCCAGATCCACCGTGGTGCGCGCATTGCCGGGGCTCGCCGCGGTTTCCTCGGCGATGCGGCGCACCACCTCGATGGGGAGTTGCACGGGCAGCAGCCCGTTCTGGAAGCAGTTGGAGAAGAAGATGTCGCCGAAGCTGGGGGCGATGACGCAGCGCACGCCCATGCCCATCAGCGCCCAGACCGCCCCCTCGCGCGAGGAGCCGCAGCCGAAATTCTCGGCGGCCAGCAGGATGGGGCTGTTGCGATATGGCGCCTGGTTGGGGATGAAATCCGGATTGTCCACGCCCTCGCTCACATAGCGGCGGCGTTCGAAGGCATGCACGCCCAGCCCCTCGCGGCCAGTGCCGACCAGGCGCTGGATGGGGATGATCACATCCGTATCCACATTGGCTTCCATCAGCGGGATGGCGCAGCCGGTGACGCTCTGAAAATCCTGCATGTCAGAAGCTCCTCACATCCACGATGGCGCCCGCCAGCGCCGCGGCCGCCGCCATGGCGGGGGAGGCCAGATGCGTGCGCGCCCCCGTCCCCTGCCGCCCCACGAAATTGCGGTTGGAGGTGGAGACGCAGCGCGCCCCGTCGGGCACCGCCTCGCCATTGGCGGCGACGCACAGCGCGCAGCCGGGCTCGCGCCATTCAAAGCCCGCTTCCTGGAAGCGCAGATGCAGGCCCTCGGCCTCGGCCTCGGCCTTCACCGTCTCGCTGCCTGGCACCACCCAGGCGGTGACGTGATCGGCCTTGTGGCGGCCCTTCAGCACATCGGCGGCGGCGCGCAGATCGGACAGGCGCGAATTTGTGCAGGAGCCGATGAACACCCAGTCCACCCGCGTGCCCTCCAGCTTCTGGCCGGGTTGCAGGCCCATATAGTCCAGTGCGGCCTCCCAGGCGGCGCGCTTGCCCTCATTGGGCGCTTCCGAGAGGTTCGGCACATGGCCGGTGACGGCGGCCACCTGCTCGGGGCTCGTGCCCCAGGTGATCTGGGGCGCGATGTCCTCCATCGCGATCACCTCATCACGCGTGAAGCGCGCGCCGGGGTCACTCGGCAGGGCGCGCCAATCGCGCAGCGCAGCGTCCCAGGCGGCACCCTTGGGCGCGAATTCGCGGCCGGCCAGGTAGGCGAAGGTGGTCTCATCCGGGGCCACCATGCCGACCTTGGCACCCATCTCGATGGAGAGGTTACACAGCGTCAGCCGCTCCTCCATCGACAGCGCCTGGACGGCGCTGCCGGCATATTCCATCGCCATGCCGGTCCCCGCCGCCGCACCAAAACGGCCGATGGCGGCGAGGATCATGTCCTTGGCCGTGACACCCAAAGGGCGCGTGCCTTCGAAGCGGATGCGGAAGGTGCCCGGGCGTCGCTGCGGCAGGGTCTGCGTGGCGAGCGCATGGCCCAATTCGCTGGCGCCGATGCCGAAGGCCATCGCCCCCACGCCGCCATTGGTGCAGGTGTGGCTGTCTCCACAGGCCAGCGTCAGGCCCGGCAGCACGATGGCCAGTTCGGGTGCGATGACATGCACGATGCCATTGCCGGGCTGGTTGAGGTCGAACATGCGCACACCCTCGGCCGCGCAGCGCTCCCGCAGGGATTTCAGCAGCCGCTCGCCCTTCGGGTAGGTGGCGGCGGTGCGGCCCGGCAGGGTGGAGACGGCATGGTCCGGCGTGGCAAACACCTTGCGCGGCTCGGCCACGTGGCGCCCTGCTTCGGCCAGCTCCGCCATGGCACGCCCGCCACTCAGATCATGCACCAGGATGCGGTCCAGATAGAGCAGCGACCAGCCCTCGCCGAGATCGGCGATGACGTGCCGGTCCCAGATCTTGTCGAACATCGTGCTGGGCATGGCGTCCTCCTGCGGCCGCTCACTTCTTCTCGGCGAGCGCCATCGTCACGATGGCGTCATCCACGCAATTCGCATAGCCCGGCGCGCGGCGGATGGCGCCCGCGCTGAGCATGGCGGCCTCCAGCCGGTTGAAGCTCTCGGCCGGGAAATGCGGATCAACCGTCCAGATGCCCAAGGCCCGGTAGCGCGCGATGCAGGCGGCCAGCAGCTTGGGCTCCATCGCCGGGAAGTAGCCCGCGATGGTGGCGGCGATCGCCTCCGGCGGGGCCGCCATGAACCAGCTTTGCGTGGCGGCGAGGCCGCGGATCATGGCGCGAAATTCGGGCGCGTATTCCGCGATATTCGCAGCGGTGGAATAGAAGGTCGTGTAGCTGGTGGGCCCACGCGAAGCGGCCGCATGCCAGACATGGCCGGTGCCGTCCCGCGCCATCTGGCTGGCGAAGGGCTCAAAGAGCTGCGCCACATCCAGGCGCCCCTCCGCCACCGCCGCCGCATTGGCCGCCATGGGCTGGTCCGTCACGCGCGTGATGCTGGCGGGATCAAGCCCGGCGCGGCGGATGTCATCCTGCAAGGTCCACCAGGGTGTCGGCACCTCGCTCACGGTGCCGAGCGTCATGCCGGCCAGCTCCGCGAGGTGGAAATGCGGACGTGGCGCGCGGCCGATGAGGAAGAAGGGATCGCCCAGGATCGCCGCCCCGAAATTGCGCAGTGGCGAGGCTGCATCCGCATCATGCGCGAGCAGGATGCGCATGGGCCCGCCCCAGGCGAGATGCGCCACGCCGCTCAAAACGGAGTCCTTGGCGAGCGAAGGCTGCGTTCCCGCCAGCACGGTGACGCCCAGCCCCTGCGCCGCATAGGCATTGCGCGCGAGTGCGGCATAGAAAGGCGCATAGAAGACGGCCCGGAAGGGCTCCTGCAGGGTGATCTGGCGCATGGCTTGCATCCCGAGAGCGAGCATTCCTAAAGCCTGCATCGTGCGCCACACCACACCGACCGCCAAGAGAGGCCATTCCATGCCGCAACGCCGCCAACTCCTTGCCACCGCAACCCTCCTGCCCTTCGCGGTGCAACCCATCGTGGCGCGGGCGCAATTCACCCGGCCCCTGCGCATGATCATCCCGGTCGGTGTCGCCGGCGTGACCGATGTGGTGGGCCGCATCCTGGCCGAGGGCATGCAGGCGCAGATCGGCCAGCCCATCATCCCGGAGAATGTCGTGGGCGCCGGCAGCACGGTGGGGGCGGCCGCCTTCCACCGCGCGGCCAATGACGGTGGCACGATGTTCATCGGTACCAACAACCATCCGGTGATGCGCGCCGTCTATCCGAATTTCCCGCATGATCCGGTGACGGATTTCGTGCCCATCGCCGGTATCGGCCGGCAGCCCTTCGTGCTGGCGGTGCACCCCGATGTGCCCGCGAATGACCTGCCCGCGCTGCTCGCCTGGCTGCGCGCGCAAGGTGACCGAGCGAATTTCGGCTCGGCCAATCCCGGCGCCACCAATCACCTGGCGGGCGAGTTGTTCAAGCAGCTCTCCGGCACGCAATTCACCATCGTGCCCTACCGCACCGCCGCCGCCGCCGTGCAGGACCTGCTGGCGGGACGCATGAATTTCTCGATCGACAGCCCGACGCTGATGATGCCGCTGATCCGCGACGGCAAGCTGAAGCCCATCGCCGTGACCAGTGCCGAGGCTTCGGCCCTTGCCCCCGGATTGCCGCCCATCGCCTCCGCCCTGCCCGGCTATGACCTGACCGCCTGGCAGGTGCTGTTCACGCGCCCGGGCGGGCCGGAGGAAGCCCGCCGTGCCATCAGCGCCGCGGCCTTGGCCGCCGTGGCCGACCCCGCCGTGAAGGCCCGGCTGCTCACCGCCAATGTCGAGACCTGGGCCGATCCGAGTGCGGAAGCCGCCGCGCGCCACATCGCGGCCGAGGTGGCGCGCTGGGCCCCCATCGTGGCCCGCATCACGCCGGGTTGACCATCGGGGTGCCACCGCTGATCTTCGCCGGGAAGAACACGGGAGGCGCCAGGACATGTTTTCGCTGCGGGGGCGCAAGGCCCTCATCACCGGGGCTTCGGGCCTGCTTGGCGCGCATTTCGCCCGCCTGTTGCATTCGGCCGGCGCCGAGGTCGTGCTCGCGGCCCGGCGTGTGGAGGCCTGCGCGCAACTGGCGGCTGAACTCGGCAAGGAAGCGCAGGCCATCCGCCTGGATGTGCAGGATGAAGCCAGCATCGCCGCCGCCTTCGAAGCGGCACCCGATTGCGACATCCTGGTGAATAATGCCGGCATTGCCGCGACCAGGCCGTTCCTCGATCACACCGCCGCCGAGTTCGACCAGGTGCTCTCCATCAATCTGCGCGGCGCCTTCCTGGTGGGCCAGGCGGCGGCCCGCTGCATGGTGGCGCGCAAATCGGGCGGCTCCATCATCAACATCGCATCGGTGCTGGGCAGCCGCATCATCCCCGGTGTCGCGGGATATACCGCCGCCAAGGCCGGGCTGTTGCAACTCACGCGGCAGATGGCCGTTGAACTCGCGCGGCACGACATACGGGTGAATGCCATCGCACCAGGTTACATCGCCTCCGACATCAACGCCGCATTCTTCGCCTCCGAGGGCGGGCAGGCGATGATCAAGCGCATTCCGCAGCGCCGCCTGGGCACGCCCGAGGATCTGGATGGTCCGCTGCTGCTGCTGGCATCCAGGGCCGGCGCGCATATGACAGGCAGCGTCATCACCGTGGATGGCGGCCACAGTATCAATGCCCTCTGACAATCCTCTCTGAAAGACCACGCAGATGGACTTCACCCTCGACGCCCGAAGCGAAGCCAAGCGCCAGGCCGTTCGCGCCTTCGTCAATGACCGGCTGATCCCGCTGGAGGCCGACCGCGCCAGCTATGACGCGCATGAGAACATCGCCCCTGGCCTGCTGAAGACGCTGCGCGCCGAGGTGAAGGCAGCGGGCCTCTGGTGCCTGCAATTGCCCGAGGATATCGGCGGCCAGGGCCTGCCCTTCACCGGCATGGCCGCCTGCTACGAGGAGATGAACCGCTCCATCTTCGGCCCCGTCTGCTTCAACTCGGCCGCCCCCGATGACGGCAACATGATGGTGCTGAACAAGGTCGGCACACCCGCGCAGAAAAAATGGTGGATGATGCCGGTGGTGCGCGGCGAGGTGCAGTCCAGCTTCGCCATGACCGAGCCCGAGGGCGCCGGCAGCGACCCCGGCATGACGAAAACCTATGCCGAGCGCGCGGGCAATGATCGCTGGCGGATTCACGGCCGCAAGTGGTTCATCACCGGTGCCGGCGAGAGCAGGCATTTCATCGTCATGGCCCGCACCAGCGATGATCCGCGCAAGGGACTGACGGCCTTCCTGTTCCACGCCGACCAGCCCGGCTGGAAGATCGAGCGTCGCATCCCGATCATGGGCCCCGAGGAACATGGCGGCCATTGCGAGATCACCTTCGATGGCCTGGAAGTCGCCGACGAGAACATCCTGATGGGTGTGGGCGATGGCCTGAAGATGACGCAGATCCGCCTCGGCCCCGCGCGCCTCACCCATTGCATGCGCTGGACCGGCATGGGCCGCCGTGCCCTCGAAATCGCCATGGCCCGCATCGAGGAACGCCACGCCTTCGGCCAGAAGCTGGCCGACAAGGAAAGCGTGCAGATGATGGTGGGTGAGGCCGCGATGCAGCTCGACATCGCGCGCCTGCTGACGATGCGCGCCGCCTGGAAGCTCGACCAGGGGGATTTCGCCCGCAAGGAAGTCAGCATCGCCAAGATCGTCGCCGCTGATGCGCTGCACCGTGCCGCCGATACCGCGATCCAGCTGCTGGGCGCCCGCGGCTACTCGAAGGACACGCCCGTCGAGTGGATGTATCGCTATGCCCGGCAGGCGCGGCTGGTGGATGGCGCCTCCGAGGTGCATCGCATGGTCATCGCGAATTTCCTGCGGCGCGAGGGCGGCGATTTCTTCGCCTGGGGGCCATGAACGAAGCCCGGCGCGCGGCGCTGAATGCCTGGCTCGGCGTCGAGATCACGGGCGCCAGCCTGCTCTCGGGCGGCGCCATCCAGCAGAATTGGGCGCTGACGCTGGCCGATGGCCAGGAATGGGTGTTGCGGACGGACAACGCCGCCACCCTCGCCGTCTCATTGCCGCGAACGGCCGAATACGCGCTGCTGCGCGCCGCCCATGCCGAAGGTGTGACCGTGCCCGAGCCGCTCTCCTGCTGCGAGGACGCCTCCGTCATCGGCGCGCCGTTTTTCGTGATGCGCCGGGTCGCCGGCACGGCCACGGGCTTTCGCCTTGCCAAGGCCGCCGCCGCCCAGGGCGGGGATGATGCGCTGGTGCGCGCATTGGGTGCCGAGCTTGCGCGCATTCATCGCATCCGCCCCCCGCGCGCTGACCTCGCCTTCCTGGGCGAGCCGCCGGCCGATGCGGGGGCCGGCTTCATCACCGCCATGCAGGCGCGGCTTGATGCGGCAGGCACGCCACGCCCGGCGGTGGAATGGGGCCTGGCCGCCCTGGCCCGCAACCTGCCGCCACCGCTGCCGCCCGTGCTGTGCCACAATGATTTCCGCACCGGGAATCTGATGGTGGAGGGCCATGCCGTGACCGCCGTGCTCGACTGGGAATTCGCCGCCTGGGGGGACCCGCATGCCGATCTCGGCTGGTTCTGTGCGCCCTGCTGGCGCTTCGGCAATTCTGGGCTGGAGGCGGGTGGCTTGGGGTCGCGCGCGGCCTTCCTCGATGGCTATGGCGCCGGCGCCGATGCGTCACGCCTGCCCTTCTGGGAACTCGCCGCCACCATCCGCTGGGCGGTGATCGCCGCCGACCAGGGGGCGCGCCACCTCTCGGGCGTGGAGCGCAGCCTGGAACTCGCCTTGACGGCGCAGATCATCCCCGAGCTGGAAATGGACATCCTGCGGCAGGTGGAGGCGCTCGATGCTGGAACAGCCTGACGCGGCGGATCTGCTGGCCACGGCGCGCGAGGCGCTGCTGGGCAAGCTGCTGCCTGCCCTGCCCGCGCATCTGCATTATGAGGCGCGGATGATCGCCAATGCCATGGCCATCGCCGCCCGCGCCAGCACGGTGGACCCCGGGCACCTGCAGGAGCGCCTTGCCAATTTCGCGGAAGGCCCGGCGCAATTCGCGGCCCGCATCCGCGCCGGCGCCTATCAGCCCGGAACGCCCGCCCATGCCGGCGCTGCCGCCCTGCTGCGGGAGATGGTGGAATTGCGCTGCGCGGTCACTGCCCCGCGCGCGCTCGGATGAGTGGAGCGGCCCTTCTTTCCGGCGCGCGGCGCCGCCAGGCGGCCTTGCGCATCATCCTGCCGCTGGCGGGTGTCGCGCTCATCATCGGCGCGGTGCTGACCATCGCGCTGCACAGCTACCAGGCCAATCGCCAGGGCGCGCTGGCGCTGAGCGAGGAAATGCTAGGCAGCCTGGAGGCGCGCGTCGCGCAGGAAATCGGCGGCTTCTTCGCCAGTGGCGAGCGCGCCGCGCGCTACGCGCGGGAGGTGTTCAACGCCCCTGCCGTGCGCGGCGGGCAACGCGAGACGCTGGAGAATTTCGGCCGCGCCGTGCTGGATCAATTGTCGCATATCTCGCTGTTCATGGCGGCGGACCAGGCGGGCAACTACATCGCCGTCCGGCGCGTGGCCGAGGGGGGCTATTCCTCCTTTGTCATTCGCAACGAACCCGGGCCGCGCAGCCTGGTCCTCAAGACCTATGACCGGCAGGAACGCCTGATCAGGGAGGAGCCGCAGGCCGAACATGAATTCGACCCGCGCACCCGCCCCTGGTTCCGCGCCGCCATCAGTGACCCGGACGAGGCCTGGACCGATCTCTATCTCTTCTTCACCGACCGCGTGATGGGGCTGACCGTCGCCACCGCCGTCCGGCGGCTCGATGAGGCGGCACCCTTCGGCGTGATCGCGCTGGATGTCTCGCTGCGCGCCTTGTCGGACTTCCTGGCGAGCCTGCAGATCGGCCGTCACGGCCAGGCGGTGATCGTGGATGCGCAGGGCCGCATCATCGCCCATCCGCAGGCCGACCGCGCGATGCGCACCGGCCCCGAAGGCCCGATCCCCAACCGGCTGGATGAAATCGGCGATCCCGTCCTCGCCCGCGCCTTCGACCTGATCCGCCTGCAAGGCAACGTGCATGCGGCCGAGGATGTGAACGGCGCGCGGCACATCATCATCTCCAGCAGGCTTGGCGCCGAAGCGACCTCCGGCTGGCGGCTGGTCATCACCGTGCCGGAGGATGATTTCACCGGCTTCGTCGCGGTGAACAACCGCCGCGCACTGGTCATGTCCCTCGCCGTCGTGCTGGTGGCGCTGGGCCTCGCGCTGCTCTTGGTGCGCCAGGGCTTGCGGGCCGATGTGGCGGCGCGCCGGCTGCTGGATGAGAAGCAGAGCATCGCCTCCCAATCCGCCGCCTTCGCGGAGCTGGCCGGCTCGGCCGCGTTGTTCGACCCGGCCTCGGACCTCCCGCCCGACCTGACCGAGCGCCTGGCCAGCGTGGCCCAGGCCACCCGCGCCTGCATCTGGCGGCTGACCCCCGATGGCCGCGGCCTGACGCTGGAAGATGGCTACGACGCCGAACGCGGCGGCCACACCAGCGAGGCGATGCTGCTGCGCGAGGAAATGCCCGCCTTCTTCGCCCGCCTCGCCTCGGGCGAGCCGATCATCGCCGCCGATGCGGCGCGCGAGCGCAGCACGGCGGAGCTGCATCGCATCTGGCTCAACCCGCTCGGCACGACGGCGCTGCATGCCATCCCGATCCGGCATGGCGCGCGCAGCTTCGGCGTGGTCTGGCTGGAGGACCCGCAGGAGACGGCGGGCGATACCCAGGGCTTCCTGGAGGCCCTGGCGAAGCTGCTGGCGGTGCGCATGGCGGGCGGCCAGGCACGCCTCGCGGCCCGGGCGGCCGCCGTGCACGCGCTGGAGCCCGAGCCCGCCGCGGCCAGTGCCGGCTTCGCCGATTCCGCCCTCAGCGCCAGCCTCTCGGCCGAGGTCGCGGCCGATGTCTATCCGCAGGTCGCGGTGATGGTGGTGCGCTTCACCGATCCGCTGGCACTGGCGGGCCGCCGCGCCGCCGCCCTGCAAGGCGCGCTGGTCGGCCGCATCGCCCATGCGCTGGAGCGCGCGGCGCAGGAGGCGGGCATCCCCTACCTCAAGCTCCTCGGCGATGAGGTCGTGGCGGCCGCAGGCCTGACGCCCGAGGAGGCAGGCCGCCCGGCGGCACGCCGCATCGCCGCCTTCGCCCTGGCCGCGCGAAGCTGCTGCGCCGCCCTCTTCGAGGAGGCCGAGGCCGAGCCCGGCTTTCGCATCGGGCTGGATATGGGCGTGGCCATCGGCAGCCGCGTCGGCTCGGGCGAGGGGTTTCTCAACCTCTGGGGCGATGCCGCGCGCCTTGCCGACCAGATGGCGCAATCGGCACCGCTGGGCGGCATCCAGGCGACCGAGGCGGTCTATGCCGCGCTGGCCGGGCAATATCTGTTCCGCCCGCGCGGCGCCTTTCATGTACCGCTGCATGGCCCGCGCAATTGCTACATCCTGGCTGCGGCATTGTGATGCTCGCGGCGCTGGGCAGCCCGTTCCGCCGGGGTGTGCAGCTGGTGCTGCAACTCCTCGGCCTGAGTGCGCAATTCATGGCCTGGGCGGTGCGTCCCCTAGGCTGGCGCGGCCCGGAGCGGCAGGAGCTGTTCCGCCGGCTGCGGCAATCCCTGCTGGGGGGTGTGCTCGCGGCGCTGGTGCTGGGGCTGCTGATCGGGGCGGGGCTGGTGTTCCAGGGCATCAGCTGGTCCGGCGTGGTCGGTCAACGCGGGCTGCTGGCCAATGTGCTGGTCACGGTGCTGGTGCGCGAACTGGCACCGGTGCTGGTGGCACTGCTGATTCTCGGCCGCTCCGGCATGGTCATGGTGGCCGAGCTTGGCGCGCTGCGCGGCAGCGGTGCCGCGCGCGTCCTGACCTTGCAGGGGGTGGATCTGCTGCGGCTTTATGGTGCGCCGGCATCGCTCGCCTTCGCGCTGGCCGCCTTCACGCTGGGCGTGTTCTTCGTCGCCGTGGCATTGATCTCGGGTGGCGCGCTGGCGCTGGCATTGGGGGACCAGTCGGTGGCCCTGCTGGATTCGCTGGATGGCGTGCTGCGGGCCATGCAGCCGGCCGATACGGTGATCTTCCCCATCAAGCTGCTGGTGGCGGGCGGGCTGGTGGGCGTGGTGGCGGCGCATACCGCCCTCACCGCCCCCGCCGGCGCCAGCACGGCGGAATTGCTGCCGGTGTGCTTCGTGCGCGCCGTGCTCTCCATCCTGATCGCCTCGGTGCTGATGAGCCTGGCCGCATGAACGCGAGCGAGATCCCGGCGCTGGAGCTGGACGGCCTGCGCGATGCGCGGGGCGGGCGCTATGCCCTGCGGGTGCTGCCCGGGGAATTGGCGCTGATCCAGGCCGATGACCCGGCGATGCTGACCGGCTTCACGGAGCTGTGCCTGGGGCTGATCCCGCCCAGCGCCGGGGTGGTCAGCGCCCTCGGCCTGGATTGGGCCGAACTGACGCCCGATGCGGCGCGCAGCTTGCGCGGCCGCATCGGCCTGGTCAGCCTGCAGGGCGGCTGGGCGCCGCATCTGAGTGTCGCGGAAAGCGTGATCCTGGCCGGGTTGCAGCATCGGCTGGGCTCGGCCGCGGCGCTGCGGGAGCGTGCGGCCGAACTCTGCCGCCGCTTTGGCCTGCCCGGCCTGCCCCTCGAACGCCCGGGCCAGCTCAGCCAGCCCGAGCTGGCCCGCGCCGCCTGCGCCCGCGCCTTCTTGAACCGCCCCGGCCTGCTCATCCTGGAGAGTCCCTTGCAAGGCAATACCGTGCCGGAACTCCGCCTGCCGCTGCTGGAGGCGCTGGCCACCGCCCAGCCCGCCGCCTGCCTCTGGCTGACCACCAGCCTCTCGGTCTGGACGGATCGGGCCATCCCGGCGACGCAACGCCACCGGCTGGGGGCGGGCGGGCTTGATGCCATCCGCCGGGTGGCGGCATGAGCGACCGGCCGCCATCCCCCCTGCCCCCGCCAGCGGAGGCATTGCCGCCCGTGGAGCGCGCGCTTGGGGGCCGCATCTCCTGGCGCAGCCGCCTCGCCGGCGATGAATGGGTCGGCCTCATTGTGCTGATCGCGCTGGTGCTGTTCCTCGGCGCCGTGCTGCAGGCCGGCGTGCTGCGCGAATGGCTGCAGCCCTCGGCCCGGCTGCGCGTCCTGCTGCCGGATGAGGGGATCAGCGGCCTCGCCGTGGGGGCCGAGCTGGAGGTGCTGGGCACGCGGGCCGGCACTGTCCGGCGCATCGTCATCAACCCCGCCTCCCGCCTCTATGCCGAGGTGCAGCTGGATGAGCAGGCCAAGCCCTTCATCCGCCGCGATTCGGTGGCAACCATCCGCAAGCGCTTCGGCGTGGCGGGGGCGGCCTTCCTCGATGTGGCGCGCGGCACCGGCGCGCCGCTCGACTGGAACTACGCCGTGATCGAGGCGAATTCCGAGCGCGCGCCCACGGAAACCGTGGGCGCCATCATTGACGATGTGCGCGGCCGCATCCTCCCCATCATGGAGGATCTCGGCCGGGCCGCGCATAGCCTGGCGCTGGCCACCGGACGCATCGAGCGCGGCGAGGGGTTGATCGGCCGCCTGCTCAGCGATGACACGATGGGCGGGCAATTGGAGGCGGTGGTGACTGAGGCACGGGCGGTGATGGAAGCCTTCCGCCGCATCGTCGCCAGCGTGGAGACGGTGGCGGCGGATGGCGCGCGCATCACGGGCTCGCTCTCCGGCCCGCAAGGCATCCCCGTGCTGCTGCGCCGCGCGGATGCCGCCATGACCGATCTGCAAAGGGTCACGCGGGACCTGGCGCGGGCCTCGCCGCGCGTCTCCAATATCGCGCGTGGCGTGGAGGAGAGCGTGGCCAACCTGCCGGCGCTGCTGCTCCAGGCGCAGGCCACCACGCGCGAGCTGGAGGCGATGATCGCGCAGCTGCGCGCACTCTGGCTGCTGGGCGGCGGTGGCCCGCTGCCGGAGCGGGACCGCGTGCCGGCCGAGCGCATCCGGCCATGAGGGCGCTGCTGCTCATCCTGCTGCTGGCGGCGTGCGGCGCGCGCGCACCCACAACGCCCGCGCCGCAACCGGACGAGGCGCTCTCCCGCACGTTGCGCGCGGGGCGGCTCGCGCTGGATGCCGGGCGCTTCGAGGAGGCCGTCCGGCAATATGGCGATGCGCTGCGACGCGCGCGTGAGCGCGATGCGCCCGCCGATATCGCCGATGCCGCGACGGGACGCGCGGCCGCCCTGCTGGGCCAGGGCAATGCGCTGGCGGCACGGGACCAGGCCGCGGCCGTGC
The DNA here is from genome assembly GCF_023243115.1 of Sediminicoccus sp. KRV36. Taxonomy (NCBI): domain Bacteria; kingdom Pseudomonadati; phylum Pseudomonadota; class Alphaproteobacteria; order Acetobacterales; family Roseomonadaceae; genus Sediminicoccus; species Sediminicoccus sp. KRV36. The sequence continues at coordinate 2,268,277 of NZ_CP085081.1, read as the reverse complement.
TGCTGGATTTGCGCCGACGCGGCGTGGCCCCGCCCGCCCCCCTCACCCTGGCAGAGGCCACGGCGCGCTACCGGCTGGGTGATCCGGATGGCGCGCTGCCGCTGCTCATCACGCTGCGCGAATCCGCCGATCACGATGCAGCCTTGCGCGCCGCCTTCGTCGAGGGGCTGATCGCCGATGCCCGCCAGGACGGGCCGGCGCTGCGTGCCGCGCGCGCACGCCAGGGCACGCCGCAAGCCTTCAACTTCCGCGCCGATGCGGCCGAGCTTGACGCGCGCATCGCCCTCCTGGGACGCGATGCCGCGCTGGCGATCTCCCGCGCCGAGGAAGCCGCCACGCTGCGGCGCGATGCACTGGATTACCGGGGGCTGGGCCGCGCGCTGGAGGTCGCCGCCGATGCGGCGCGGCTGGCCGGCGAGCCCGATCGGGAGGCGGATTTCGCCTGGCGCGCGGCGCAGGGTGCGAGCGCCCGCGGCGACCAGGCGGCGGCGCGCCGCCTTCTCACGCGTGCCCGCAATGTGGCCGCGGATTCAGCGATGCGCGCGGCCATCGGGCGGGAGCTGGCGGCGCTGCCCCCCGGCTGAAGCGCGCTTGACCCCGTTCAGCGTGTGGCACCCGGGCTGGGTGCCGTCAGCTCGCGGAGAATTTGATCCGTGGCCCGCGCATCCTGGCCTGGCGTGTTCATCGGCGGTGGCGGGGTCGCGGCACTGGGCGCGTTGGGGTTCTGGCCCAGGAGCTGCCGATAGATCTGGTCCTCGGCCTGCGCCTCGCGGCGAGCGGCCCCTGGTGTGGGGGCGATGCCGGCCGCGCGTTCCTGCGCGCCCGTCGCCGCCGGGTTCGGTTCGCGCTCGCGCAGGGGCGTTTGCGCCGCCGCCGCCTGCACGAAGATCAGGCCCCCCAGGACCAGCCACGGGCCAAGCCGCGGGAATTGCGTGACAGGAAGCATGTTCTTGCCCTCCGGATCGGCAGCTGCACCGCGCAGTTGAGGGCATCAGCGCCCGGGTGGCCAGCCCTTGGTGGGCGAAATCGGGTGCCTCACTCCGGCTCGATGCCCGCCGCGCGGATCGCGTTGGTCCATTTCACCGTCTCGCTGCGCATGAAGGCCACCGCCTCCTCCTGCGTGGAGGGCGTCACGGTCATGCCGAGCACCTGCTCCAGCCGCTGGCGCAATTCGGGGTTGGCGCTGGCCTGCCGCACGGCGGCGTTGAGCCGCGCGAGATGGGCCGGCGGCGTGCCGGCGGGTGCCGCGAGCACGAACCACGCGAAAAGCTCGTAGTTCGGCAGGTTGCCGGCCTCCGCCACGGTCGGCACATCGGGCAATTGCGGCGAGCGGGCGCGGGTGGTGACGCCCAGCACACGCAGCTGCCCCGACTGGCTCGGCGGCAGGATCACCGCCTGGTCGGCGATGAAAAGATCCACCCGGCCCGCGATCAGATCCTGCACGGCGGCGGGCGAGGCACGGTAAGGCACATGCAGCATCCGCACACCCGCCATCGAGGCCAGCATTTCGGCCGCGACACGCTGCGAGGAGGAGGCGGAGGCGAAGGAGACCCCCTCCGGCCGCGCGCGGGCGGCGGCCAGCAGGTCGGTCAGCGTGCGGTGCGGGCTGTTGGCGGGCACCGCCACCAGCAGCGGCACCGAAGCGAGCATCGAGGCGGGAACGAAATCGCGCTCCATGTCGAAGGGCACGCGGCGGAACAGCGCATTCGCCGCCGCATTGGTCGAATTGGTGCCGAACAGCAAAGTATTGCCGTCCGGTGCCGCGCGCGCCACGAATTCGGCGCCGATCAGCCCCGAGGCGCCGGCGCGGTTCTCGACCACCACGGGCTGGCCCAGCGTTTCACGCATGCGGTCGGCAAAGAGGCGCGCCACGATGTCCGTGGCGCTGCCGGCCGCGAAAGGCACGACGGCCCGGACCGGCGCGCTGGGCCATTCCTGGGCCAAGGCGGGAATTGCCGAGCCGATGGCGGCGGCGGTGAGCAGGGAGCGGCGCAGCAGCATGATGTTCCTCCGTTTGCGCCGCAGTTAGCGATGCGAAGGCGCTCAGGCAAGCGCCCTCAGGCCAGGGCCTGGCGCAGCGCCGCATGCGCCCGCGCGCTGTCCCGCGCCAGGCGCAGCAGGCCCGGCAACTCCAAAGGGTGCCGCAACAATGCGCCCAGCACGCGCAGCGGCGCGGGCGAGCCATCCGGGTTCAGCCCGACCGCCGCCGCGCGCGGCAGGGCCTGGTCCGGCCCATCCGCCACGGCCCGCAAGGCGGCGAAGGGAATGCCGCGCGCGGCCGCAAAACGTGCGGCGGCGCCGCTTTCCATATCCACCGCCAGCGCGCCGGAACGGCCATGCAGCGCGGCCTTGGCGGCGGCATCGGCCAGCAGGCTCCCGCTGGCCGCCAGCAGGCCGAGCCGCGCCGGAATCCGCCCGGCCAGCGCCGCCTGCCAGGGCACATCCACCGCCAGCACCTCCCCCTCCTCCCAGATGGCGGAGGCCAGCAGCAGCGCGCCCGCCTGCATCCCGGGCGCCAGGCCGCCGGCGATGCCGAAGGAGAGCACGGCCGTCGCGTCAGCCGGCCAGAGCGCCGCAAGCCGCGCGGGATCACCGCCGGATACCACCACGCACAGGCCCGGCGGCAGCAGCGCCGCCTCACTCCGCAACCCGACGGCAACGACGCAGCCGGGTGGAAACATCGCCTCAAGCATCGAGCGGCGGCGCGCGATCCTTCCAGGGGGCGGCGCGCTCAAAGCCATGCGCCACCCTGAACAGCAGCGCCTCGGTGAAGGAGGGGGTGACGAATTGCAGCGAGAGCGGCAGCCCACCGGAGGAGAGGCCGGACATCAGCGTGATCGCCGGATGGCCGCTCACGTTGAAGGGCGTGCGCGCCTGGCGGGGATAGGTGCGCTCCACCGCTTCCGTGTCGTCAATGCGGCAGGCGGGGTCCATGCTGCTGGCGGTCAGCAGCACATCGACGTCCGCGAAGGCGGCCTCGATCGCGGCGATGAGCTGGGTGCGGCGGCGTGAGGCGTGCATGTAGTCCACCGCCGGCAGGAACAGCCCGGGCAGCAGGCGGCGGCGGGTGACATTGGCGTATTCATCGGCGCGCGTGGTCAGCCATTCCTGATGCACGACGGAGCTTTCGGCATAGAGCACGGTGCGGTTCACGGCGGCGAATTCCGCGAGGTTGGGCAGCGTGACATTGCTGACCACCGCCCCCTCCGCCGCGAGCAGCCGGGCCGCCTCCTCCAGGGCCGCGGCCATCTCGGGCGAGGCGGGCATGTCGGTTTCGTGGAAGTGGCGGACGAAGCCGATGCGCAGGCCGCGCAAGCCGAGGCCCAGACTGCGCGTGTAATCCTCGCGGCCGGCCGACATCACATTCAGCATCAGCGCCGCATCGCGCACCGTGCGCGTCATCGGCCCGACATGATCGAGCGAGAAGGCGAGCGGAAACACGCCCTCGCGCGGGACCAGGCCATAGGTGGGCTTCAGCCCGACAATCCCGCAATGCGAGGCGGGGTGCCGCACGCTGCCGCCGGTATCGGTGCCCAGGGCCGCCGGCAGCATCCGCGCCGCCACCGCCGCCCCCGAGCCGGAGGAGGACCCGCCCGGATGATGCGCCGTGTTCCAGGGGTTGCGCGCCGGCGGAAACGGCAGGTCGAAGGCAGGCCCGCCAATCGCAAATTCATGGGTGGCGAGCTTGCCCGGAAACACCGCCCCCGCCGCGCGCAGCAGCGTCACCACGGCGGCATCCTGATCCGCCAAGTGATCCAGCCGCAGGCGCGAATGGCAGGTGGTCGGGTGGCCGGCGAGGTCAATGATATCCTTCAGGCCGATGGGAATGCCATGCAGCGGCGAGCGCGGGCCATTGCGCGTGATCTCGGCCTCCGCATCCCGCGCGGCGGCTTCGGCCTCGGGCAGCGTCAGGCGGATGAAGGCGTTGAGCCGGGGTTCGACCGCCGCGATGCGCGCCGCGCAATCGGCCAACAGTTCCACGGGCGAGAGATGCTTCGCCGCGATCAGGCCGGCGGCTTCGGCCAGCGTCAGTTCATGCGGGGCGGTCATGCGCGCGGCGCCGTGTGGGAGGACGTGGGCTCCAGCCGCGGATCGCTGGTGCGGGGCAGTGCCGCCTTGTGCTTCGCCAGCGTCGCCAGCGCCTCACGCACATCATCGGGGAAGCGCGCGGCCGTGGCTTCGAGGCCGGCGGCCTTGGCGAGGGCGATGGTGGCGTCATCCATGCTGGGGTCTCTCCGGGGTGATGCGCGGCAGAGTGACCCAACTGCCCGCGCCCCGGAAGCGGTGGCCGGAATAAATGCGGCGAGTGCCGTGGCAGGCTGTGCCGGGGGGGGGCGATGAGGATGCTCAAGCCGGGATTTCGCCCCGGCCCCGCGCCGCGCTACACCCGGGGCGTCGCATAATCGGGGAAAACGCATGCTGCCCTTGCAAGGCCTGAAGATCGTCGAGCTGGGGCACTACATCGCCGCCCCCTTCTGCACCCGCCTGCTGGCCGATCTCGGCGCGGAGGTGATCAAGGTGGAGCCGCCCGAGGGCGACCCGTTCCGTGGCTGGGGCTCCAAGAAGGACGGGCATTCGGTGTGGTTCAGCGTGCATGGCCGCAACAAGCTCTCCGTGACACTCGATCTGAAAAGCCCCGAGGGACAGCGCCGCGTGCGCGCCCTATGCGCGCGCGCCGATGGCATGGTGGAGAATTTTCGGCCCGGCTACCTGGAGCGCATCGGCCTCGGCCCCGCCGTGCTGCACGGCGATAATCCGCGCCTGGTCATCGCGCGCATCAGCGGCTACGGCCAGGACGGCCCTTATCGCGACAAGCCCGCCTTCGGCGCGATTGGCGAGGCGATGGGCGGCTTGCGCCACCTCACCGCCAATCCCGGCCAGAGCGATTACCCGCCGCCGCGCTGCGGGGTCTCCATCAGCGATGACCTGGCGGGGATGTATGCCGCGCTGACGCTGGTTTCCGCCTGCTGGGGGCGGGACCGCGTGGGCAGCACTCAGCCCGCCGGCCGCGTGATTGATCTGGACCTGGTCAGCAGCGTGTTTTCGCTGATGGAGGGCATGCTGCCGGAATACGGGCTGACCGGCGCCATCCGCCAGCCAGCAGGTGCGGCCATCCCGACCGCGGCCCCCACCAACACCTACCCTTGCGCCGATGGCAAATGGCTCTGCGTGGCCGGCAACTCCGACCTGATCTTCCGCCGCCTGATGGCGCTGATCGGGCGCGAGGACCTCTCGGCCGACCCGCGCATGGCGACCAATGGCGGCCGCTGCGAATACGCGGCCGAGCTGGATGCCGCCATCGCCGCCTGGACGCGCACCCTGCCGGCGCGTGAGGCCGAGGCGTTGCTGGAGCAGGCCGAAGTCCCGTGCTCGCGCCTCTATGATATCGCCGATTGCGCGGCCGATCCGCATTTCCGCGCGCGCGGCACGGTTCTGCCCGTCCAGGACCCCCTGCTGGGCGAGGTGCTGCACCCGGCGCCCCCCTTCCGCCTCGATGGCGTCACCCCGGCTGAGATGGTGCGCTGGACGGGGCGCGCGGCCGGGGCCGATAATGACCATGTGTTCCATGACTTGCTGGGAGAAGCCCGATGAACGTCACCCTTTCCGAGGTTTCCCCGCGCGACGGCTTGCAGCCCATCGCCGCTTTCGTGCCGACCGAGACGAAGATCGCCCTGGTGCGCGCGCTGCATGCGGCCGGCATTACGCGCATGGAGGTGGGCAGCTTCGTCAGCCCGCGCGCCATCCCGCAAATGGCCGATACGGCGGATGTGCTGCAGGTGGCCAAGCAGCTGGATGGGCTGGAATGCACCGTGCTGGTGCCCAACCGGCGTGGCTTCGATGCGGCGGTGGCAGCCGGTGCCGATCGGCTGGGCTTGTTCATGTCCCTGACGGAGGGCCACAATCAGGCGAACCTCAATCGCTCCCGCCAGGCGAGTTTCGATGATCTTTCGGCCATCGTGCGCGATGCGCCGCGCGGCGTGAAAATCCGCTTCAACCTCTCCTGCACCTTCCATTGCCCCTTCGAGGGCGTGGTGGATGAGGCCGAGGCGCTGTCCTGGGTGGAACGGGTGGCGGCGCTGAACACAGAGATGGAAATCTCCCTGTGTGACACCACGGGCAATGCCGCCCCCAACCAGGTGGGGCGGATGATGCGCCAGGCCATCGCGAGCTTCGGCGACCGCTTCGCCTATCACGGGCATGACACCTACGGCATGGGCCTGGCCAATATGGCGGCCGCCTGGGAGGCCGGGTGCCGCGTGTTCGACGCTGGCTCGGGCGGGATTGGCGGCTGCCCCTACGCGCCCGGGGCCACGGGGAATACGGCGATGGAAGACGCCGTGTGGATGTTCACGCGCATGGGGGTGCAGACCGGGGTGGACTGGCAGCGCCTGCTGGCGGCGGCGGATCTGGCGGCGGGGATTCCGGGCGCCATGCCGGGCGGGCGGGTGCGCGGCGTCCCGGGGGCGCGAAAGGCGGCCTGAGGCGACTTTGCTCTCCCGGAAGCACCCATCTGGTTGCTCGCTTGCTGGAGCTTGGGTTGCCATGCTTGCGGACCATTGCAGCCCGAGGGCTATCACTTGGCCTGCCTGATGACGGCCATCACCAACGCGAACCGCCACGAATCAACCGAGTTCCGCGCCCTGGTGGGATAGCGCGCCCACCCCTTCCCATTCCCGCCCCGATCCCCTAGACACCCCCGCACGGTGGCACCCCTGGAGGCCGCCTCTCGGCGCACGCCCATCGTGTGCCGTAGAATCACACCCGTTAAGGAGCAGTTGGCATGGTCCAAACCATCAGGATCGAAGCCGCGGCGCGCGGGCGTGCCGGTAAGGGGGCGGCGCGCGCGACCCGGCGAGAGGGGCTTGTCCCCGGTGTTGTCTATGGGGCGAAGCAGGAGGCGACGCTGGTCGCTTTCGATCCCCGCGACATCATGAAGGAAATGCACAAGGGCGGCTGGCAGTCGCATTTGTACGAAGTGGCGGTCAAGGATGGCCCGACGGAACGCGCGCTGATGCGCGACATTCAGTTCGACCCCGTGACGGACCGCCCGCTGCACATTGATTTCCAGCGTCTGGCGCCCGGTGCCCGCATCCGCGTGAAGGTGGCCGTGGCCTTCCTGAACGAGGATACCTGCCCCGGCATCAAGACCGGCGGCGTGCTCAACGTCGTTCGCCGCGAAATCGAAGTGCTGGCCGATGTGGATTCGGTGCCCGAGCGCTTCGAGATCGACCTGGCCGAAGCCAAGATCGGTGACAGCCTGCGCTGGTCCGCCGTGAAGGACATGGCCGGCGCCAAGCCCGTCATCACCGGCCGCGATTTCGTGGTGGCGACCGTCGCCGCCCCGACCGTGGTCGAGGATATCGTGGCCGCAGCCCCCGCCGAGGTCCAGGCGACCAAGCAGAAGCTGCCCCCCGGCAAGGCCGCTGCCCCCTCGGGCGGCCCGGCCAAGGCGCCCGCCAAAAAGAAGTAAGAAGCCATGCTGCTTTGGGTGGGCCTGGGCAATCCTGGCCCGGAACACGCGAAGCAGCGCCACAATATCGGCTTCATGGCGCTTGACGCCATTCAACGCCGCCACGGGTTCAGCCCGTGGCGGTCCAAATTCAAGGCGGAGCTGGCCGAGGGCCAATTGGCCGGCCGCAAGATCCTCCTGCTGAAACCGCAAACCTACATGAATCTCAGCGGTGAGGCGGTGAAGCCCGCCAGCGCCTTCCACAAGATCGCGCCGGGTGACATCACCGCCTGGCATGACGAGCTGGACCTCGCCCCCGGCAAGCTCCGCGTGAAGCAGGGCGGCGGCACGGCCGGGCATAATGGCCTGCGCGACATGCAGCGCGCGCTTGGCACCGCGGAGTTCGGCCGGGTGCGGCTGGGCATCGGCCATCCCGGCCACAAGGACCGCGTCAGCGGCCATGTGCTGGGCAACTTCGCCAAGGATGAGCTTTGGGTTCCCCCCCTGCTCGATGCCCTGGCCGATGCGGCCCCTTTGCTCGCCGAAGGCAAGGACGCCGAATTCATGACGCGCGTCGCACTGCTGACGCAGGAGGTTCGCTGATGGAAACCATGGGCACGGAAGATTTCTACGGCGGCCCCGGCCCCGAGGATTTGCTGAACGCCGCCGCCGCCATCGCCCAGGCGCTGCGCCAATTCGCGGCCACCGAGGCGCAGGCGGCTGCCGGCCTGCGCGCCTGCCTGCCCGCCGGCGGGGATCCGGGCCCGATCAGCGATATCCGCCGCGCCAAGGCCGTCGCTTTCGCCGCCGCGGAAGCCGCCAGCCGCGCCGCCCTGCTGCTGGAAGCAGCCGATCTGCTGGCGCCCGGCGGCACGGCCGATACCATCGCCACGGCCCTCGGCAATGCCACCAAGCGCGCGGGCCTGGCGCCTGGCGTACTGGTCCCCATGCTGCGCGCCGCCGCCCTATCCCTGCCGACGGATGATGCCTCCGCCCGCATCGCGGCCTCGATCCGCGTGCAGGAACTGGCCCACCGCCTCGCCTCCTAACCAGCTTCGAACGGAACTGACCCGATGGGCTTCAATTGTGGAATCGTGGGCCTGCCCAATGTCGGCAAGTCCACCCTGTTCAATGCGCTGACGCAGACCGTGGCCGCGCAAGCCGCGAATTACCCCTTCTGCACCATCGAGCCGAATATCGGGCGTGTTGCCGTACCGGACCCACGCCTGGAAAAGCTGGCGGCCATCGGGAAAAGCCAGAAGATCATCCCCACCAGCCTCGAATTCGTGGATATCGCGGGCCTGGTGCGCGGCGCCTCCAAGGGCGAAGGGCTGGGCAACCAGTTCCTCGGCAATATCCGGGAGGTGGATGCCATCGTGCATGTGCTGCGCTGCTTCGAGGATGGTGATGTGACGCATGTGGATGGCAGCGTGGACCCGCTGCGCGACATGGAGACCATCGAGACCGAGCTGATGCTGGCCGACCTCGACAGCCTGGAAAAGCGCCTGCCCGCCCTCCAGAAGAAGGCGCGCGGCAATGACAAGGAAGCAGCCGCGCAGCTCGCCCTCGTGGAAGCTCTCTTGCCCGCCCTGCAAGCCGGCCGCGCGGCCCGCACCGCCATCCCCAAGGGTGAGGAGGAGGCCGCCAAGCGCCTCGGCCTGATGACCACCAAGCCCGTGCTCTATGTCTGCAACGTGGATGAGGCAGCAGCCGCGACGGGCAATGCCCATAGCCAGCGGGTGATGGAATTCGCCGCAGCCGCGAAGGCCAGCGCCGTCGTCGTCTCCGCCGCCATCGAGGCCGAGATCGCCCAGATGGCCGAGGCCGACCGCGGCGAGTTCCTGGAAACGCTGGGCCTCTCCGACAGTGGCCTCGATCGTGTGATCCGCGCGGGGCATGACCTGCTGGGCCTGATCACCTATTTCACCGTCGGCCCCAAGGAAACCCGCGCCTGGACCATCATCCGCGGCATGACGGCGCCGCAGGCGGCGGGCGTGATCCATGGCGATTTCGAGCGCGGATTCATCGCGGCCGAGACCATCGGCTATGACGACTACATCGCGCTGGGCGGCGAAAAAGGTGCCAAGGAAGCCGGCAAGATGAGCGTCGAGGGCAAGACCTACATCGTGCGCGATGGCGATGTGATGCTGTTCCGCTTCAACGTCTGAGGCTCACCACATCGTCTTGGCGGCGCGCTCCGGCCATTCGGAATCATAGCGGGCACCGCCCACCTCCCCCGCCGTCAGCGCCGCCAGGATCTGACCTGGCGTCGGCAGCTCTGGCACCGCATGCGGCTCCCACAGCTTCGCGCGGATCAGCGCGCGGGCGCATTGGAAATAGATCGTCTCGATGCGGATGATGGCGATGCTGCGCGGCAGCTTGCCGTCCATCGCGAAGGATTGGCACAGCGCCGCATCGGCAGTGAGTTGCGCAGTGCCGTTGATCCGCAACGCATTGCCGTGGCCGGGGATCAGGAACATCAGCGCCACGCGCGGGTCGCGGATGATGTTGCGCAGGCTGTCGATCCGGTCATTGCCGCGCCGGTCCGGCAGGGCGAGCGTGACCTCATCCAGGATGCGCACCAACTGCCCCGGCGCATCGCCACGCGGCGAGCAATCCAGCCCCTCGGGACCGCTGGTGGCCAGCGCCATGAAGGGCGCCGCCTCGATGATGCGGCGGTATTCCGGCGTCACGCGCGGCGCCTCTTTCTGCACGGAGGCCGCGCCCGGCGCGCCGTAGAGCGCGTGCAGTTCTTCCAGCGTGGCGAGGAACTTCACCCCTTCACCCCCAACCGCCCGGCCATTTCCTGGATGAATTGCCAGGCCACGCGCCCCGAGCGCCCGCCGCGTGTCACGGACCATTCGACGGCAGCGGCCCGCAATTCCTCCTGGCTCACCGGCAGGTCCATCGCCCCGGCATAGCCCTCGATCATCGCGAAGAACGTGTCCTGGTCGCAATTGTGGAAGCCGACCCAAAGACCAAAGCGGTCACTGAGCGAGACCTTCTCCTCCACTGCCTCGCTCGGGTTGATGGCGCTGCCACGCTCATTCTCGATCATGTCGCGCGGCATCAGGTGGCGGCGGTTGGAGGTGGCGTAGAACAGCACATTGGCCGGCCGCCCCTCGATCCCGCCATCCAACACGGATTTCAGCGCCTTGTAGTCGGCATCCTCCTTCTCGAAGGAGAGATCGTCGCAGAACACCAGGGCGCGGCGCTCCTGCACGCGCAGATGGCCCAGCAGCTCCGGCAGGGTGCGGATATCCTCGCGGTGGATTTCGATCAGCGCGAGCGAGCCCGGATGCAGCCGGTTCGCCTCGGCATGGGCGGCCTTCACCAGGGAGGATTTGCCCATCCCGCGGGCGCCCCAGAGCATGGCGTTGTTGGCCGGAAAACCCCGCGCGAAGCGCAGCGTATTCTCCAGGATGATGTCCTTCTGCCGCGCCACACCCTGTAGCAGAACGAGGTCCACCCGGCTGACCTTGGCCACCGGCGCCAGGCGCTGCTGGGCGGGGTGCCAGACGAAGGCATCGGCACCTTCCAGGCGGGGCGGCGGGGCCGGCGGTGGGGCGATCCGCTCCAGGGCGGCGGCGATGCGGGCGAGGAGTTCAGTGTCCATGCCCCGCTTGAAGCGCTGCTGAACGGTTGACGCAAGCCTTCGGGCGGTTCATCTGCCCTGCATCCCTTTCCCCATTGCGAGGCCCGATGCTCATCTCCCCCGCCTATGCCCAGGACGCCGCCGGTGCCGGCGCGATCGTCATGCAGCTTTTGCCGCTGCTGCTGATCTTCGTCGTCTTCTATTTCCTGCTGATCCGCCCGCAGCAGAAGAAGATGAAGGAGCACAAGGCCATGCTGACCAGCCTGAAGCGCGGTGACCGCGTGATCACGGCCGGCGGCATCCTCGGTGAGATCAAGTCGGTCAAGGATGGTTCGGACGAGGTCGAGATCGAAATCGCGACCAATGTGCGCGTCACCGTGGTGCGCGGCACCATCGGCAGCGTGATCCGGCCCGAAGCCGCCAACGACGCCAAGGGCTGAGCGGGATGTGGCGCGGCGGCCGGTCTGACCATGGCCCCGCCGCCCACCATGTCCGTGGCTGAGGCCATGCGGCTGCGGTTGGTCGAAACGCCGCAACTGAGTATCGCCGTGGAGGAGCACGGCCCCGAAACGGGGCTGCCGATGATCCTGCTCCACGGCTTTCCCTATTCGGCCCGCTGCTATGACGGCCTGCTGCCGCATCTGGCGGGGCACCGCCTCCTCGTGCCGCATCTGCGTGGCTATGGGCAGACGCGGCTGAAGCCGGGCATGCCACGCTCCGGCGCGCAGGGCGCGCTCGGCGCTGATCTCCTGGCGTTGATGGATGCGCTGGCCATCCCTTCCGCCATCCTCGCCGGCTATGATTGGGGCGGCCGCGCCGCCTGCGTGGTGGCAGCCTTGCACCCCGCGCGCTGCGCCGGCCTGCTCAGCTGCACCGGCTACAACATCCAGGACATCGCCCGCGCCAATGAACCGCAGCCGCCCGAACGCGAGATGCGGCACTGGTATCAATTCTACCTGCATGGGGAGCGCGGGGCGCGCGGCCTGGCACAGAACCGCGCCGCATTCTGCCGCCTGCTCTGGTCCCTCTGGTCGCCCGCATGGCGCTTCACCGAGGTGGATTTCGCCGCCAGCGCCGCGCATTTCGACAATCCGGATTTCGTCGAGGTGGTGCTGCACTCCTACCGCCACCGATTCGGCCTGGTCCCCGGCGATCCCGCGCATGACGGCATCGAGGCCGCATTGGCCCAGCTGCCCCCCATCACCGTCCCCACGCTCGATCTGCATGGCGCGGCGGATGGCGTGAACCCGCCCCCCGCACAGCCCTCGCCCCGCTTCACCGGCCGCTTCGAGCGTCGCCTCCTGCCAGGCGTGGGCCACAACCCGCCGCAGGAAGCGCCCGCCGCCTTCGCCCGCGCTCTGCTGGATCTGGCCTGACGCCGCAGCGCATCTCGCAGCCGCGAAGCGCCCTGTTGCGTCGCGCCCGGCAAACCACGCAGGCTCGTCGAAAAGCGAGGAAGCCCCCGAATGCCGATCACACGCCGCGCAACCCTGGCCGCGGGGCTTTTTGCGCCCAGCCTGGCGCTCGCCCAGAGCCGCTTCCCCGACAAGCCCTTGCGCGTCTACGTCCCCTGGACACCGGGCGGCGCCACCGACATCCAGATGCGCATGGTGTGCGAGATCGCGTCGCGCCATCTGGGCCAGGCCATCATCGTCGAGAACAAGCCCGGCGCCTCGGGCACGCTCGGCGCGCAGGCCCTGGCGCGGGAGGCACGGCCGGATGGCTACACGCTCAGCCAGATGCCCAATGGCGTGTTCCGCATGCCGGCGATGATGCGCGCGCAGAACATGCCGCCGCCCTTCGACCCCCTGCAGGATTTCACCTGGGTGATCCGCATGGTGGGCTATATGGGCGGCGTGGTGGTGCGCCCCGATGCCCCCTGGCGCAGCCTGCGCGAATTGCTCGACCACGCCCGCGCCAACCCCGGCACGCTGTTCTACGGCACCCCCGGCGCCAATACGACCGATGTGGCGATGACGCGCCTCGCCCGGCTGCTCGGCATCGAATGGACGGCCGTGGCGTTTCGCGGGGCCGCGCCCAATCTGCAGAACCTGCTGGGCGGGCAGATTCACTTCTCGGCCGAGACCTCGGCCTGGGCCGACATGGCGCTGGAGGGCCGGGTCCGTCCGCTTGGGCTGTGGATGTCCCAGCGCGCCGTCCGCTTCCCGGATGTGCCGACCTTCCGCGAACTCGGCCATGATGTGGTGGCCGAGAGCGCCTATGGCATCGCCGCACCGCGCGGCACGCCGCCCGCGACGGTGAACATCATCCATGACGCCTTCAAGCGCGCCGTGCATGACCCGCAGCATCTGGCCGTGCTGGCCCGCTTCGACATGCCGGTGCGCTACCTGGACAGCGAGGCCTATGCGAATGACGCCATCGCGGTGAACCAGCAGGAGATCGAGACCGTGCGCGAATTGGGCCTGCGCCCCGGCGGATGATGCGAAATCCGGCCGGGGTGACGTGACTTGCCCGCTTGCCAGGGCGCGATATCTGCCACAAACCAAGCCCCATGCAGCTGCGTGCCGATCACCATCCCCCCCGCGCGAGGCAGTGCCGGATGACCGCTCCGCCCTGCCCCCAGCGCCTGCGCGGCTGAGGCCAGCCATGCCGCTCATCGCCCTTTTGCGCCAGGGCATGGTGCTCTCCCTGGGCTGGGTGGTCTGCGCAGCCATGGCGCTGACCTATGTCGGGTTTTTCTGGGCGCTGCTGCTGCTCATCATCTGGGCGGCGCTGCTCGTGCGCTTCCAGCGCAGCACCGTCGAGCACGCCAAATCCATCGCCAAACTCCAGGGAACCAAACCATGATCCGCATCCACGGCGTCGCCAAATCCCGCGCCTTCCGCTGCATCTGGGCGGCCGAGGAAGCGGGCCTGCCCTATGAGGTGATCCCGGTGGGCTTTGGCCCCGGCATGAAATCCGCCGCCCATCTCAAGGTGAACCCCAACGGCAAGATCCCCGCGATGGAGGATGGCGCGCTGGTGCTGTTCGAAAGCCTCGCCATCAACCTGCACATCGCGGCCCGGGCCGGCGCGCCGCTCAACCCCGGTGGCGATGACCATAGCCGCGCGATGCAATGGACACTCTGGGCCGCGACCGAGGCCGAGCCCGCCGCGATGCAATGGGCCTACAACACCTATCTCCGCCCCCCGGCCGAGCGCGATGCCGGCCAGGCGGCAGCGGGTGCGGCCGGCCTCTCGGCGCGGCTCGATGTGCTGGAGGGCCAGTTGGGCGCCAATCCCTATCTGCTCGGCAATGACTTCACCATCGCCGATTGCAACCTGGCTGGCGTGCTCTTTGGCGCCTGGTCCAACAACTTCGATTTCGGCGGCCACGCGAAGGTGAAGGCCTGGCTCGATCGCTGCTTCAACCGCCCCGCGGCGCTGGCCGCCCGCGCGCTGCGCGATGCAGCCTGACGCCCTGATCGAGACGGCCCGGCGCCTCGATGCGCTGGGCTTCATGCCGAGCAAATCGGGCAATGTCTCGCAGCGGCTGGGGGGCGGGTTTCGCATTACGCCCTCGGGCCTGCCCTATGCGGCACTGACCGGGGACGCGCTGGTGGATGTGGCGCTGGATGGCACGGTCCTCGCGGGCGAGCGCCGCCCCTCCTCCGAATGGCGCCTGCATGCGGAGATCTACGCCGCCCGGCCCGAGGTGCAGGCCATCGTGCATACCCACAGCCCGCGCGCCACGGCCCTCTCCTGTGCGCGGCGCGGATTGCCGCCGTTTCACTACATGATCGCGCTGGCCGGTGGCGATGACATCCGCTGCTCGGCCTATGCCACCTTCGGCACCCAGGCGCTGGCCGAGGCCGCCGTCGTGGCGCTGGCCGGCCGCCGCGCCTGCCTCTTGGCCAATCACGGCGTCGTAGCACTCGGCACCACGCTCGCCGCCGCCGAAACGCTGGCGCGGGAGGTGGAAAACCTCGCGGCCGAATATCTCGATCTGCTGGGCGCGGGGCTGGCGCCGGTGCTGCTGACGCCCGGTGAAATGGTGGCCGTCACCGCGCAGTTCGACGGCTATGGCAGGCTGACCTGACCACACGGACCGGTTACCCGCGCCCATGCCGAAGCATTTATTGACGCTTTTCCCGAAACGCTGGAGGTTTCGCGTGTTTTGAGCCACACGCGAACGGATAGAACCATGAAATTGCGCCGCCTCCTCCTCGCCGCCCTGATGACGACCGGCATCGCCGGCGCTGCCAGCGCCCAGTGCGATACCAGCTTCACCCTGGTGAACCGCTCCGGCGCCACGGTGCAGGAATTCTACTTCGGCTCGAGCGCGCAGCGCAGCTGGGGCACCGATCAGCTCGGCACCAATGTGCTCGTCAACGGCGCCACCATGCGCTTCCGCGCGCGCAACGCCGGCGCCAATGACTTCAAGATCGTCTGGGCCAACGGCCAGACGGCCGAGCTGATGCGCATTGATATCTGCGTGACGAGCGAAATCGTCGCCACGCGCAGCGGCATGGAAGCGCGCTGAGGCATTCACCGGCGGATCGGCTTTGCAGCAACACGCAAAGCCGATCTGCCAGACGGGCCCTGCGCTTAATACCCCTCCTTCAGCAGCGGAAATGCGCTGTGGACGGAGGGGAACACCACGGGCGGCGCGCCCAGATGCACATGGCCACGGTTGAGCTGGCCGAAGCTGTTCACCCCCGTCAGCCCCAGCGCCTTGATCACCTCATCCTCCAGGATTTCCAGCAGCCGCTCGATCCCCTCCGCACCCTCGGCCGCGAGGCCATAGAGGTAGAGGCGTCCAAGACCCACCCAATCCGCCCCAAGTGCCACCGCCTTCACGATGTCGGTCCCGCGGCTGAAGCTGCCATCCACCATGATCTTGGCGCGGCCGGCGACAGCCTCCACCACCTCGGGCAGCACATCGAGCGAGCCGCGGCCACCATCCAGCTGGCGCCCGCCATGGTTGGAGACGTAGATCACATCCACCCCATGCTCGCAGGCGATAGCCGCATCCTCGCCCGTGCCGATGCCCTTCAGGATCAGCGGGATCTTGTGCTTCTGCTTGAAGCGCGCGACTTCCCGCCAGGAGAGTGCGGCCTGGTGGTCCATGCCGGTATTGGCCGCCCGCCAGGTCTTCACGAAGCGCTTGGCGATATCCCGCTCGCGGCGTGAGTAATGCGCCGTGTCCACCGTCATGCAGAAGGCGTCATAGCCGGCGGCGATCACCCGTTCCGCATAGTCATCCACGAAGGCGTCATCGCCGCGCACATAGAGCTGGAACACCTTGGGGCCGGTTGCCGCCTTGGCGCAGGCCTCAAGCCCGGGCTGGCTCACGCTGCTCAGCATGAAGGGGATGCCGAAGGCGCCCGAGCCCTTGGCGACACTGACACCGCCGCCCGGCTCGAAGCTCTCCAGCGAGCCCACCGGCGCGCAGAACACCGGCAGGCGGATCCGGTGGCCGAAGAAATCCACGCTGGCATCCACCTTGGAGACATCATTCAGCACGCGCGGGCGCAGCGCCACGGTGTCAATCGCCATCCGGTTGCGGGCGAGCGTCGTTTCCGTCTCGGTCGCACCCACCAGGTAGTCCCAGACATTGGCGTTCAGTTTCACCTTCGCGGCCTTCACGAATTCGTGCAGGACCTGGAAGCGTTCTTCAAAATTGCGCATGGCGTTTCTCCGCATCGTTCTGGGCAAAGCTATCTTGTGCGGATGAATTCGGAAGCCCCCCCTCTCGCGGTTCCGGCGCACAAGCGCGACAATCCCCCCAACCCTGGGGGAGAGCCTGATGAACGCCACCGAACGCCGCCACCGCGCCCGCGCCGTGCTTGAGGGGGCGGCCTGCATCCACCCCGCCTCGGTGCATGATCCGCTCTCGGCCCGCATCGCCGAGGAATTGGGGTTCGAGCTGGGGATGTTCGCCGGCTCCACCGCCTCCCTCGCCATCCTGGGCGCGCCGGATCACATCCTGATCACGCTGACCGAATTCGCCACCCAGGCCCGGCGCATCACCCGCGCCGGCACCCTGCCGCTCGTTGTGGATGCCGATCACGGCTACGGCAATGCGCTCAATGTGCAGCGCACGGTGGAGGAGCTGGAGGTGGCCGGCATCGCCGCCATGTCCATCGAGGATACCGACCTGCCGCGCCCCTTCGGCGCCGCGAAGCCGCGCCTGATTTCCATCGCGGAAGGAGTGGGCAAGATGCGCGCAGCCGTGGCGGCGCGGGTGGATGCGAGCCTCTGCATCTTTGCCCGCACCGGTGCGATGAGCATGACCAGCCGCGATGACTGCCTGGCCCGCATCCGCGCCTATAATGACTGCGGCACGGATGGCATCTTCCTCACCGGCGTCACCACCCGGGCCGAACTGGACGCGGCGGCCGAGGTGGCGAAGCAGCCCCTCATCCTGGGGACGCTCAGCGCCGAGATCACCGACCGCGCCTATCTCGCCAGCCGCGGCGTGCGCATCGCATTGCAGGGCCACGCGCCCTCCCAGGCGGCGGCCCAGGCCATTCACGCGACGTTGAAGGCCCTGCGGGACGGGGCTTCGCCCGGCAGCCTCACTGGCCTGCCGGAGAAGGGCGCCATGGCGCGCTGGACGCGCGAAGCGCCCTACAGCGACGCCATGCGGCGCTTCCTCGACTGAACGGCCATCGGAGCCGCCGATGGGTGGCATCGGCGCATTTCCATCGCGCCCGGGTGCGTGGGTTCGCTATCCTCACGCCATCACACGCGGAGGGTTGAGATGTGATGGAAAAATGGCGTTTCAGCGCCTTCGTCGCCGGTGCGGCGGTGGGCGCCATCCTGGCGGGGGGCTTCGCCTTCGCCCAGGGCCAGCAGGTGCTGCAAGGGCAAAGCTACGGCGTGGCGCGCGGACAGACCGCAACGCTCTTCTGCGTCACATCGAACGGCGCCCCGCAGACGCGCGGCGCCCCACTCGCGCAGCAGGCCCGTATCACGGTCGGCACCACCGCGAATGTCGCGGTGGTGCACGTCACCTGCTTCGATTGAAGGCGGCCACGCGGGGCCGTCCTTCCCACTGGCCTCAGCTGCGCCGGATATTCCAGAACAGCGGCGGCTGGCCCTTGAGCAAGCCGGTCAGGTTCCGCCGGATCGCCGTGGGCTGGTAATACATGCCGGTCGGCACATAGGGCACTTCCTCGAAGGCGATGCGCTGCATCTCGGTCGTGGCCGCCAGTTCGGCCGCCGCATTGGGCGCGCTGAACCAGGCATCGCGCTGGGCTTCCATCGCGGGGATGGTGGGCCAGCCCGGCCAGGCATTCTCGCCATGGCCACGGATCGAGGCATGGCTCGCCGGATTCCAGTGATCCACGCCCGACCAGAAGGTGAAGAAGCCGCTCCAGCCGCCCTGGTCCAACGGGTTGCGGCTGCCACGGCGGGCCACCAGCGTGCCCCAGTCGGTGCTGACCAGGTCCACATTGAAGCCCATGCGGCGGAACAGATCCGCGCCGACCAGCGTCGCCGCGTTGATCGAGGAAAGATCCGTCGCGTTCAGCAGCACGAGGCGCTGGCCCATGGCCCCCGCCGCCTGGATCTCGGCGCGCGCCGCATCCACGCTCTTGCGCAGCCGGTCCAGCCCGACCGTGCTGGCCGAGGGGCTTTCAGGCGCGAAGAAGCCGATCCCCTCGCGCCGCAGATTGGGGCGGCCCTCCACCCCAGCATCGCCGATCACGGCGGTCATGAAATCCATCTGGTTGATGGCGGTCAGCACGGCGCGGCGCACGGCCGGGTTGTTGAAGGGGGCGGCCGTGTGGTTCGGGCGGAAGATGCCGATCAGCCCGGTGCCGTTGATGATGTCCACGCGGATGTTGCGCGCGGCGGCCCCACGCAGGAACAGCGGAAAGAGATCGGCCGTGGGCTGTTCCCACCAGTCGATCTCGCCCGATTGCAGCGCGGCCGAGGCCGTGGCGGCATCCGGCATGATCAGCCATTCCACGCGGTCGAAATGCGTGACCTTGCCGCCCGCCGTCATCGAGGCCTCACCCTGGCGCGGCACGTAATCGGCGTTGCGCGCATAGGCGAGGCGCGAGCCCGGCACCCATTCATTGGCGATGAAGCGATACGGGCCGCTGCCCACGGCTTCGGTGATGTTGGTGAAGGGGTCCACATTGCCCAGCCGCTCGGGCATGATGAACAGGCAGCTTGTGGTCACCTTGGCGAAGCAATCCAGCATCTTCGGGAAGGGCGTGTTCAGCCGGATCGTGAAGACGCGGTCGCTCACTTCCGTCATGTCGGCCACGCGGCTCAGCAGCACCTGGCCGAAGGCGTCGCGCCGGCCCCAGCGCTTGATGGAGGCGATGCAGTCCCGCCCACGCACCGGCGTGCCGTCATGGAATTTCAGGTTCTCGCGCAGGGTGAAGCGCCAGAGCAGGCCGTCATTTTCCACCACATGGCCCTCGGCCATCTGCGGCTGCGGGCGGAACTGCTCATCCATGCCGTAGAGCTGGTCATAGACCAGGAAGGCATGGTCCCGCGCCACGAAGGAGGTGTTGGTGAAAGGGTCGATATTCGGCAGGTTGGCATGCGGCACATAGCGCAGCGTGCGCGCCTGGGCCGGCTGCGCCATGGCGGGCGCCGCAAGGCTGGCGGCCGGCAGGGCTGCCGCCCCGGCAAGGATCTGGCGTCTTTGGATCATATCTGGTCTCCCGAAGGTCTGTGCCCGAAGCCTAGCACGGGTTCGGGCCGCGTTTCGACCCACACGGCCTTCATTTGCACGTATTCCGTCAGCGCTTCCGCGCCGGAGGAGCGGCCATGCCCCGAAGCGCCGAAACCGCCAAACGGCACCGAGACATGGATGCTGCGGTAGCCATTGATCCAGACCGTGCCCGCGCGCAGCCCCGCCGCCACCCGATGCGCCCGCGCGCCATCCCGCGTCCAGACCGCACCGGCCAGGCCAAAGCGCGTGGCATTGGCGAGGCGGAGCGCCTCGGCCTCATCCGTGAAGCGCTGCACGACGACGACGGGGCCGAAGATTTCCTCGCTGACAGCGGCCGCCGTGCTGCCCAGCCCGTCGAGGATGGTGGGCGCCACGAAGCAGCCCGCCAGCGCTGTGCCGCCCGTGATCACCTGCGCGCCCTCGGCCGCCGCCCCCGCCACCATGCCGCGCACATGGGCGCATTGCCGCGCATGGGTGATGGGGCCGAGCTCGGTCGCTTCATCCAGCGGGTCCCCCATGCGGATGCGCCGCATCGCCGCGGCCAGGGCCGCCACGAAGCGATCAGCGATGCCGGCCTCGACCAGCAGGCGCGAGCCTGCCACGCAGGATTGCCCGGCCCCCGCGAAAATCGCCTGCTGCGCGCCTTGCACGGCGGCTGCGAGATCCGCATCGGCAAAGACGATATTGGCGCTCTTGCCGCCCAGCTCCAGCACATGCGGCAGGGCGCGCGCGGCGCAGAGGGCCGCGACCCGCGCGCCCGTCGCTGGGCCACCGACGAAGCAGAGTTTTTGCACGGCCTCGGCCGCGATCAGCGCTTCCGCCTCCGCCGCACCGCCGGCCACGACATGCAGCGGCAGCCCCGCACCCTGCGCGAGCTGCGCGAGGCGCAGGGAGGTGACCGGCGTGTATTCGGAGGGTTTCAGCACCACCGCATTGCCCGCCGCCAGGGCTGGAAAAGCGTTCCAACCCGCCGTGAAGAGCGGCGCGTTCCAGGGCGTGATGGCCAGCACCACGCCAAAGGGCTCAGGCCGCAGATAGACCAGCTGGCCGCTGGGGACCGGGATGGTGCGGCCTTCGATCTTGTCGGCCCAGCCGGCGTAATACTCCGCCATCTCCGCCACGCGGGCGATTTCGGCCCGCGCATCGCGGATCGGTTTGCCGGTATTGGCGCATTCGGCCAGGGCCAGGGCCTCCG
Organism: Sediminicoccus sp. KRV36; assembly: GCF_023243115.1. Lineage (NCBI taxonomy): Bacteria > Pseudomonadati > Pseudomonadota > Alphaproteobacteria > Acetobacterales > Roseomonadaceae > Sediminicoccus > Sediminicoccus sp. KRV36. Next base: position 2,247,400 of record NZ_CP085081.1, on the reverse strand, counting down.
CCTCGGCACGGATGGCGGCCCCCAGCGCCCAGAGCCGGCGGCCGCGCTCGGCGGCCGGCAGGGCCGCCCATTCGGGCGCGGGGCGTGCCGCTTCACGCGCGAGAGCGGCACCCGCCAGCCGATATTCCGTGAGCGGCGTGCCCGTGACCGGATCGGCCAGGGGCATGGCGGCTCCGCCCCCCGGATGCGCCTGGCCCGCGATCACCGCGCCCGGGATCGCCCCGCCGAACCACTGGTCCAGCCTGGCCTGGAGCACGCCGCAGGCGCGGCTCATGCCATGCAAATCCGCAAGCAGCGCGGGATATGCGCCCGCCCACCCACCATCCCCATCAAATTCCGCAAGGCTCTCCCCCATCGCTGCACGAACGGTCCGAAATTTTCACGATGGCGCATTTGCAGCGCCACCAGCCTTTTGGAAAAATCCGGATCGGGCAGGGCGCCAAGAAAGCCCAGGCGCCTGGCGAGGACGATGATGCCCAAACCGCGCATCCGGTAAGCCCGCCGGGCGGCGCGGAAGATCATCCGCCGCAACTGCTGCAACGGGTGGCGGGGCCCGAGATCGGCCAGGGCCTGCAACAAGCGCTCCCACAACCCGGCTTGCGTCAGGCGGCGGAAATGCCGGGCGACAGTACCGGCGGGCCCGTATTCCGGCCGGACCTCCCGCCAGGGGGCGTCGGTCGCGATCAGGTGAAACATGCCGTTCATGCGCTGGCGGAGATCGGCCAGCGGGCGGCCCTGCGGGGCGGCGCGGGCCAGATGCGGACGCAGGGCGTCCCACTGGCGGTCGGTGAGGGCGGTGAAGGGGATGCGCTGGGTCATCCTAGGAAAATATGCCGTAAATGGCGAAAAAGTCAAGGGAATCGCGACAATCCACCGCGCGGGAACGGCGTTTCCCGCTTGGCCTCTCACCCCCCGAAGATCCCCGCCGCCACCCGATTGAACTCCTCGCCATCCGCCACCGGCGACTCCGCCCACACGGCAGCCGCCGCCCCACACACCGAAAGCTCCGCCCCCACTTCCGCCGCCAGCGCCAGCGCAAGGCGCACATCCTTGCGCATCAGCCCCGCCGTGAAGCCGGAATCGAAGCTCCCGCTGGAAATCCAGCGCGGCCAGTTCACCTCCGTCGCGGCCGATCGGCCGGAGGCGGCGTTGATCACAGGCAGGATGGCCTCGGGCGGCACGCCGGCCCGCGCCGCCACGCGCAGCGCCTCGGCCGCAGCCGCCAGATGGGTCGCCACCAGCAGGTTGTTCGCCAGCTTGGCCACCTGCCCTGCCCCGCTCTCGCCCACATGCATGATGCGCGCGGCCAGCAGCAGCAAGGCGGGGCGCACACGCTCCAGTGCGCGGGCCGAGCCCCCCACCATCATCGCCAATTGGCCCGAGGCCGCACCCGCCGGCCCGCCCGAGACGGGCGCATCCAGATAGGCCACCCCCGCCGCATCGGCCTGGTCGGCAAAGAGCCGCGCCTGCGCGGGCTCGATGGTGGAGGTATCGGCGATCACCGCGCCGGGCGGCAGATGGGGCAGCAGCGCGGCCAGCACCGCCTGCACCGCGGCGGCATGCGGCAGCGAGAACACGACCAGCGGTGCCGCAACCCCGATGGGCGAGGCGCAGGCGACGGCGCCGGCCTGGCGCGCCGCCTCACGCAGACCAGGGTCCAGGTCGAAGCCCAGCACCAACTGCCCCTCGGCGCGCAGCCGGCGCAGCATCGCACCCCCCATCTGCCCGAGCCCGACAACCCCGATCATCGCCACCTCACGAAAACGGCAGCATAGGCCGCCGCCGCAATTGCGCCATGCCAGCCGCCGAAAACCGGGACCATGCGCAAGATGATCGAGCAGTTCCTCCGCTTCGGCGTGGTGGGCACGGTGGGCTTCCTGGTGGATTCGGCCGTGCTGCTGGGCATGCTGGCGCTGGGGCTGGGCCCTTATGGCGGGCGCGTCCTCTCCTACCTCGCGGCGGCCAGCACCACCTTCGCGCTGAACCGCGCCTGGACCTTCCGCACGGCCAATCGCGATGCGCCCGTGGCCACCCAATGGGGGCGCTTCGTGGCGCTGAACCTGGTCGGCTTCGCGGCCAATTACGGCACCTATGCCGCGCTGATCGCCACCACGCCGCTGGTGGCCGCCCATCCGGTGCTGGGGGTCGCGGCGGGCTCGGTCGCGGGCATGTTCATCAACTTCTTTCTCTCGCGGCGGTATGTCTTCCGCGCATGATCGGCTCTGGCCGCTTGGCCAGGGACGTGAATCATTCGCGCCACATCCGCGCATGATCGGCCCTGGCCGCTTCGCCAGGGGCGTGAATCATTCGCGCCACATCCGCGCATGATCGGCCCTGGCCGCTTCGCCAGGGGCGTGAATCATTCGCGCCACATCCGCGCATGATCATCTTTCGCGCGGCCGCCGCCACGGATTTAGCCGGATAGCGTTTGGCTTTGGCCGCATCTGCCGCTATTCCCGAGGTTGCAGCCTGGAATGCGGGTCCGGGCGCGATGACGAAAGTATGGCCGTGATGCTTGCACCCACCCGCCGCAGCCTGCTCCGCCACGCCCTCCCGGGCGGCGCCCTTCTGGTTGGGCTGCCGCCAGCCTCGGCGCAGCCCGCGCCGCTGCAATTCGGCGTCATGCCCAATGTCAGCACGCGCATCCTGCTCGGCCAGTACCAACCCTTCCGTGGCTTCCTCGAACAGGAACTCGGCCGCGCGGTCGAGGTGGTGACCGCGCCGGGGCTGCAAGCCTTCCATGAGCGCAGCGTGGCCGGCGCCTACGGGCTGGTCGTCACCGCCGCCAATCTTGGCCGCGTGGCCCAGCTGGATGCCGGGCTGCGGCCCATCGCCATCTATGAGCCGCGCATCCCCGGCCTGATCGTCACCCTGCGCAGCCGGCCCCTGGCCTCAGCGGCGGAGCTGCGCGGCCTGACCGTCGCCATGACCAATCCGCAATCGCTGGTGGCGCTGAAATTCATCCATTGGCTGCGCGCCCAGGGCATGGAAATCGGCCGCGACGCCTCGGCCACCCATGCGCGCAACGAGGACAGCCTCGCCCAGCTGCTCAACACGCCCGAAACCCGCGCCGCGGTGATGAGCCGGGGTGAGTTCAACGCGATCCGCGCCGACATCCGCGAGAATCTGGTCATCTGGCAGGAATTCACCCGCGTGCCGGGCTTCCTGGTGCTGCTCGGGCCGCGCCTGGACCAGGCGGAATCGGCGCGCGTCACCGCCGCCATCGGCCGCCTGCCGGAGAGTGAGGCGGGCCGCGCGTTTTTCGCCGCCACCGGCTTCAACGCCATCCGCCCCGTCACACCGGCCGATCTCGCGGAGCTCGATGACGTGGTGGATGAAACGCGCGCCTTCCTGCGCGCGCCCTGACCGCCCGCCCCGCGATGCTCGCCCGGCTCTCCCTTCGGCTGAAGCTGTTCTGCCTTGCGGCCTTAGCACTGCTGACCCTGGCCGGCGTGCTGACCTTCATGCAGGACCGCCTGGTGCTCCGCGCGCTGGAGGCCGAGTTGCAGGCCCGCGCCGTCGCCGTCCGCCCCATCCTGGAGACCGCACTCGCCACCCCCATGGCCGAGCGCGACTACGCGACCGTCCAGGCCGTCCTGCGGGAGGGCGTGGCCGCGGGCAGCTTCGCGCATATGGTGCTGCTGGACGCGCGCGGGCAGCTGATCGCAAGCGAGGGCTGGTCCTTTGGCGATGGCATGCCCCAGCCCGGGCGCTTCACCATGGCCGATGGCGAGGAGCGGCAGCTCTACAGCATCCCCATCGCCCTCGCGGGGCAGCGGCTGGGCATGCTGCATTTCGGCCTCTCGCGAGAGCCGCTGCAGGCGGCGCATCTGGCGCTGCTGCGCGGCGCGCTCATCGTCGGGCTGGCTTGCCTCGCCCTGCTGGTGCCGCTGGTGGAAATCGGCAACCGCATGCTGTTCCTGCCGATGCGGCGGCTGGAAGCGGCGGCCGAGCGCATCCGTGACGGCGATTACGACGTGACGCTCGACGCCCAAGGCCATGACGAGGTGGCGCGGCTGACGCTCGCTTTCGCGCAGATGGCCGCCGCCATGCGCCAGCGCCTGCGCGCCCTGATGGCGAGCGAGGCGGCCCAGGCCGTGCTGCTGGAAAACGCCCGCCTGCGCGAGCTTGATCTGCGCGACGCGCGCGACAAGGCCGAGATCGCGACGCGCGCGAAAAGCGAGTTCCTGGCCAATATGAGCCATGAACTGCGCACCCCCCTCAACGGGATTCTCGGCATGGCCCAGGTGCTCGACCACCCCGGCCGCAGCGCCGAGGACCGCGAGGCGATCGGCGCCATCCTCGATTCGGGCCAGCAATTGCTGCGGCTGATCAATGATGTGCTGGAATTGTCGCTGTTCGAGACGGGCGGCACGCCGCTGCATCTGGTGCTGGTTCCCACCCGCGGCCTGTTCGCGCCGGCGCTGGCCCCGGCGGCCGCGGCCGCACGCCGCAAGGGCCTGGGCTGGAGCCTCGACCTCGCGCCCGATCTGCCGCCGAACCTGCGCACCGACCCCGCGCGGATCACGCAGCTGCTGGGGCATCTTGCGGAAAACGCGGTGAAGTTCACCGATGCGGGTGGGGTCACGGTCAGCGTCACCTGGCGGCCGCGCAGCGCCACCGGCGGTTTCCTGCGGGTGGAGCTTCGCGATACCGGAATCGGCATTCCCCCGGAGTTGCGGCCGCGCCTGTTCCTGCGCTTCACCCAGGCGCAAAGCTCCAGCACGCGGCGCTTTGGCGGCTCCGGCCTCGGGCTTGCGATTTGCCGGCATGTGACGGAGTTGTTGGGCGGCGTGATCGGCGCCGATGGCCAGCCGGGACAAGGCAGCCTGTTCTGGTTCGAACTGCCCGCCGAGATGGTCTGAGGAGAGAGGGCCCACGGCCCGCTGCGAAGGAAGGAAATGGTCGGAGTGAGAGGATTCGAACCTCCGGCCCCCGCGTCCCGAACACGGTGCTCTACCAGGCTGAGCTACACTCCGACGCCTGCTGGAGGGGTCTTAGCCGCCCAGCACTTCCTCGGCAAGCCGGAGCGTGGAAGAATGCCACCGCCGGAAGGATGACCGCCGGCGCCCGACAGGAGAGATCGCATGAAGTTTTGGTTCGCAGGCCTGGGACTGGTGGCGATGATGGGGGCAGCCCCCCTGCTGGACGCGGTGGCGCAGACCAACCTCGGCGCCGTGGTGACCGAGCGGCGCGAAGGCCTCAAGGCCGCGGGCGAGAACATGACCGCCGTCGCCGCCGTCGCCCGTGCAGGCGGGGACCCGCGCGAGACGGTGCAGCGCATCACGGCCATCCAGGCCTGGTTCGCCACCATGGGCACGCGCTTCCCGACTGGCACGCAGCAAGGCGCCCCCGGCCTCGACACCCGCGCCCTGCCCGCGATCTGGACGGACCGCGCCGGCTTCGATGCCGCGCTGACCGCCCTGGGCCCGCGCCTCGTCGCCCTGCGCGAGGCCGCGGCCTCGGGCAATGTCGCGAATTTCCAGGCCGCCGTGCAGGCGACGGGCGCCGCCTGCGGCGATTGCCACCGCCCCTTCCGGGCACGCTGACCCGGCGGATTCACGCCTCAGCGCAAAGCAGCGTTGAGGCGATCCGAAGCGGGAATTCCCCGGCGGATTCACGCCTCAACGCAAAGCGACGTTGAGGCGATCCGACGTAGGCAAACCACGGCGGATTCACGCCTCAACGCAAAGCGGCGTTGAGGCGGTCCGACGTAGGCAAACCACGGCGGATTCACGCCTCAACGCAAAGCGGCGTTGAGGCGATCCGACGTGCGAATTCCCCGGCGGATTCACGCCTCAACGCAAAGTGGCGTTGAGGCGATCCGACGTGAGCATCCCAGCTGCCAGCTCGACCGGCAGGAAGAAAAAGCTGAAGATATAAGGGTCTGACGCCGCGAAAATCGCGGGGTCGGGGCTTGCCACCTGCATGGTGGCGGCATCGAAGCGGGAGAGCGGCTGCAGCCCGCCCGCATGCCAGTACCACCCTTCATAGCCGAGCGAAGCCAGCAGCGCCGGCACGTCCCGTGTGCTGCCCTGCCGGTGCCGCTCCTCGATCTCGACCGAGAGCACCGGGCGGCAGCGCGTCAATGTGGCGCAGGCACCTTGCAGCACCTCTTGCTCGGCACCTTCGGCATCCAGCTTGATGGCGGTGACATCTTGCAGCGCCAAGCTGTCCAGCGTGATGACGGGCACGCGAAAGGCCTGCGTCGTCACACTGCGGTGCTCGGCGTAATCCTTGCTGATGCTGGCCCACTGCTCCTGCGCCACGCCGCCCAGCACGGGCAGCGTCAGCATCGCCTCACCTGGCGCGGCGCCCAGCGCCTCGGGGTGCAGGGTCACATGGGCGGGCACCTCGCCGAAGGCGGCGATCAGCGCCGCACGCAGCCGCGCCATCGCGGTGGGCAAGGGCTCGAAGCCATGCACGCGGCTGCCGGGCAGCCGCGCCAGGGGAATGGTCAGCAGCCCGTCATGCGCGCCGATATCCAGCAAGGTGCCCGGCCGATGCAGCGCGCGGTGAAATTCGAGTTCTTCCATCAGATGCTGATCACCCCGCGCGAGACCGGCACCACGCCACCGCCGACGCGCACCCGGATGGTGCCGTCAGGGTCGCGCCGCGCGGCCAGGATCAATTGGCTCGGCCGGCCGATCTCGGCCCCCTGCTCCACCTCCAGCGCGAGGGCGGAACCCCCCGCCAGATGCAGCAGCAACCCGGCCAGGCCGACATTGGCGCCACCCGTCGCCGGGTCCTCCACCACGCCATTCAAGGGTGCGAACATGCGCGCGCGCCTGCGGCCAACACCCAGCGGCGTGTGCAGCAGCAGCCCCACCGGCGGGCTTGGCAGCGGGCCGAAGCATTTGCGCATGGCCAGGATATCGGGTGTGGCGGCCGAAAGCTGCTCGACATCCTCCACCTCGGCGATGGCGAAGGGCACGCCGCAGCCGGCCAGCAGCGGCGGATGCGCATTCACATGAATGGCGCTGACCGGGAGCGCCGCGCAATCGGCGATGGCGGCGCGGTCCAGCGTGGCGCCGATAGTCAGCGGGCGCGGCGCTTCGATCTCGGCCGCCACGGGCTGCCCGCCCGGCGCCCGCGTCAGCCAGGCCGTCACATGCCCGGCCGGCTGTTCGAGCACCAGCACATCGCCCTCATGGCCGATCCGGCGCGCGATCATCACCGCCGCCCCCACATTGGGGTGGCCGGCGAAGGGCAGTTCCAGCCCGGGCGTGAAGATGCGCAGGCGAACATCGGCCGGCTCGCGCTCGGGCGGCAGGATGAACACCGTCTCACTGAGGTTGAATTCACGCGCGATGGCCTGCAGCGCCTCGGTCTCCAGCCCATCCGCGCCAAAGACGAGCGCCAGGGGGTTGCCGCCGAAACGGGTGGTGGTGAAGACGTCGCAGGTCTCGAATTCCAACTCCATCGTCGCGGTGCCCTTATGATTTTCTTGAGATGCGCAGCATGGAGTATCTATGCTTTGCGCCAGAAAGTCTTGGGGAAGCGGCCAATGACCAGGTTGATTCGCCGGCTGATCCTGTTGGGGGCGCTGGGCTTCGCCCTCACCGGCTGCGTCGTCAGCCCGAGCATGTCCCCGCCGACCTATGGCAATCCCAGTGGCGCCTGAGCGTCACGCCCCGCCCCGCGCCTGCCGGATCGCCGCATTCATGCCGCGCACACCGGCGGCCGAGCCTTCGGGGTGGTTCCACACCGCCCCCACCACGGCCAGGAAATCCGCCCCGGCGCGGACCAGCGGCGCGCAATTTTCCGCGGTGATGCCGCCGATCGCAACACTGGGCACCTCCATCATCTCGCTCCACCAGGCCAGCAATTCGGCATCCGCCACATGCTGGGTTTCCTTCGTGGCCGTCGGGAAGAAGGCGCCGAAGGCCACATAGTCGGCCCCCATCTCGCCCGCCGTCATCGCAAGGTGGCGGGAGGCATGGCAGGTGATGCCGAGGATCTTCCCCGAGAGCAGCATGCGCGCCCCCGCATGATCCCCATCCGACTGGCCCAGATGCGCGCCATCGCAGCCCATCTCGGCCGCGAGTGGCGCGTCATCATTCAGGATGAAGGCCACGTCGCGCTGCTGCGCGATGGGCATCAGGCGGGATATGGCGCGCTTCACCTCGTCACGCGGCGCATCCTTCAGGCGCAATTGCAGGCAGGCGACATCGCCCGCATCGAGCGCGGCGGCGAGGTGATCCTCAAAGCCCGGCGGGAGGGCGGGCGGCGTGATCAGATAAAGGCGGCAGGTCTCGTCCATGTCCCTGTTTCGCGCGGGAGCGCGGCTTTGGGAAGGCGGCCAGGCATCGGGCTCAGGGCCCGGCGAATTTCCAGGCGGCAGGGCAGCCCGCCGCGCCATCCGACGTTCAAACCCGCAGGGGCGCGGATCTCGCGCCAGGCAGGGAGAAGACGCGGCATGGATTTCCAGCGGATCATCGCAGAGTTGCTCGGTCGCACCACCCAGGGCGGAGGCACGAGCGGGGGCGCGGGCGGGCTCGACGGCCTGCTCGCCGGATTGGGCGGCGCCAATGGCGGCTCCCTGACCGAAATGCTGGGCCGGCTGAAATCGCCGATGGGGCCCACGGTCGGCGCCGCCGCGGCTGGCGGCTTGCTGGGCTCCCTCACGGGCGGGCGGGGCGGCGGGGGATTGCTGCGGATCGGCGGCATGGCGGTGATCGGCGTGCTGGCCCATCGCGCCTTTGAAGCCTGGAAAGCGCAGCAGCCCGGCCAGCCTGCAACACCTGCGCCAGCGGAATTCGCCCAGGATGCGGCCAAGGGGGCCGATGACGAGCCCTTCGGCCTGGTCCTGGTCCGCGCCATGGTGGCGGCCGCGCATGCCGATGGCACCCTCGATCCGACCGAGCGCGAACGCATCTTCACCGAGGCCGAGCGCCTGCAGCTCGACCCCGGCGAGAAGGCCGAATTGTTCCGCATCCTGGACACGCCGGCCGACCCCGTGGCGATTGCGCGGCTGGCCATCACCGACGCCCAGAAGGCGGAACTCTACACGGCCTCGGCGCTCATCATCGGCGCCGCCGGTGCCGCCGAGCGCGCCTATCTGGAGGCCCTGGCCGGCGCACTGGAGCTGCCCGATGGCCTGCGCGCGAAGCTCGATGCCGAAATCCGCGCGGCCCTGGTCAAGCCGCCCGGCTGAGGCGCGCCCAGAGCCACAGCGCCGGCACCACGCCCAACTCCATCCCCAGGGCCAGCAGATGCGGCCAGGGGGGGAGCCCTTCCAGCAGCAGCCCGAGCCCGCGCCCAAGACCACCCAGCACAAAGATGCCGCAGAGCAGCGCGAACACCCCACCCCGCCGCCGCAGATCGCCCGCGCACCAGAAGGCGGCCAGCCCCATCCCCAGCAGCAACCCCGAGAGATAGCGCAGATGGCTGCCGGTGGCGGGGCCGGATGCCTCGCCCAGCGCGGCCACGCCCAGCAGGAGCCCAGCCCCCCCGGCCAGGATGGGGACGCAGCAGGCAAGGCGGATGGCAAGGGTCAGCATGCCGGTACTACGCGCGGCGGGGGCCGCCGGATGCAACGGCCTATTCGTTCAGCCAGGGCCCGAAGGCGTGGCGCAACCCGTCCATCACGCGCGCATCGGGGGCCGGGCCCGTGCCGCGCCGGGCCTGCAGCAGGCCAAGCAGGGCCAGCGCGCGCGAATCCTGAGGTGCGCGGCGCAGCGCCTCCGCCAGGTCCGCCGCTGCCGCCGCATCCTGCCGGGCCAGCAGGGCGAGGCCGGCGCGGGCGGTATGGGGCACGCTGTCCGCCGGGCCGGCGGCGGCGATGGCGGCGGCCAGCATGGCTTCGGCCGCGGCCAATTCGCCCAGGCGATGCAGCGTCAGCGCGCGTTCGGCCAGCAGATCGGCGCGGCCGGGCGCCTCGCGCAGGCCGGCATCATAGGCGGCAAGTGCCGCGCCGAATTCATCCAGCGCGCGCCAGGCATTGCCCTGCGCCAGGAATGCGCCGGGCTCCGCCAAGGCAGGCCCCGCCAGCAGAAGCCCCCCCAGGAAAACCCTGAACATCTTCCCCTCCCAACTGGTCCGATCCAGCAGCAGCCTAAGCGAAGGGAGGTGCAGGAACCTAAGGTTCCTGCCAGGGAGCGCGAGGGGCTGGCCCCTCGCCCTTCACACCCCCAGCGCGCCGAGCGGCACCACCTCCACCACCCCGCCCTTCGGCAAGGCGGGGGCAAAGGGCGCGCGCAGGATCAGGCCATCCGCCGCCGCCAGGACCGCCAGCATGGAGCTGTCCTGGCGGCCGGCCGGTGTGGCGATGGGCGTGCCATCGGGGCCGGGTGTCAGCATGGCGCGCAGGTGGTCGGCGCGGATGTCGTTCTCCGGCAGATCCGCCCCGCTGACGGCATGAATGGTGCGCGGGCCGCCATCGGGCAGGCCCTGCATGCGCGCCAGGGCGGGCAGCAGGAACACCACGCCGCAGACCATGGCCGAGACGGGGTTGCCCGGCAGCCCCAGCACCGGCATGGCGCCAAGCCGCCCCCAGATCAACGGCTTGCCCGGCCGCATGGCGATCTTCCAGAAATCCAGCACGAAACCATCCTGGCCCAGGGCCTTCTGCACCAGGTCATGCTCGCCCACGCTGGCGCCGCCGGTCGTCACCAGCAGGTCATACCCGCCCGAGCCCGCCAGCTCCGCGATCCGCTGCGCGTCATCGGGCGCGATCGGCAGGATGATCGCCTCGCCCCCGGCGGAGGTGACCAGAGCCGCCAGCGCATGGGCGTTGGAGCTGACAATGCCGCCCGCCGGCAGGGGCTCGCCCGGCAACGCGATCTCATCGCCCGTGGCCAGGATGCCGATGCGCGGGCGGCGATGCACGACAAGCCAGGGGTGGTTCGCGGCGGCGGCGAGGCCGATATCCCGCGCCGTCAGGCGCCGGCCGGCCGGCAGAAGCGTGTTGCCTTCGGCGAAATCCAGCCCGCGCCGGCGAATCCAGCGCCCGGCGGCGACGCCTTCCGTGACGTGCAGCACGGCCGCCGCGTCGCCGGCGCCTGCCTGCTGCCGGGCATTTTCCTGGATGAGGATGGCATCCGCCCCTTCGGGCACGAAGCCGCCCGTGAAGATGCGCACCGCCTCGCCCGGCCCCACGGCGCCCGCGAAGGGCCGCCCGGCCGGGGCCGCGCCGGTCATCCGCAGGCTGGCGCCGGTGACGGCATCGGCCGCCCGCACGGCATAGCCATCCATGGCCGAGACATCGGCCGGTGGCTGCGTCAGCCGCGCCACCACGTCCCGCGCCAGCACGCGGTTCCAGCCGGCGGCGAGCGCCACCGTCTCCGGCCCGGTGGGGTGCAGCCCGCCCAGGATGCGGCCGCGTGCCTCCTCCAGCGAAATCATGTAGGGGCGGTCATGGCGCGGCCTCGAAGCGGCCCGACTTGCCGCCCTCCTTCAGGGCCAGGTGCAGCCCCTCGATCCGCATGCCGCGATCCACCGCCTTGACCATGTCATAGACGGTCAGGGCGGCGACGCTGACGGCGGTCAGCGCCTCCATCTCGACGCCGGTGCGGCCGGTGACGCTGACCTGCGCCTCGATCTCGACCGTATCGGGTTCGGCGATGGTGAGGTCCACGCGCACCTTGGTGAGCATCAGCGGGTGGCACAGCGGAATAAGGTCGCTCGTCTTCTTGGCGGCCATGATGCCGGCCAGCCGCGCAACACCCAGCACATCGCCCTTGCCCGCGCGGCCCTCGCTGATGAGGGCGAGCGTCGCGGGCGCCATGACCACGCGGCCGCGCGCGATGGCCAGGCGCTCTGTCTCGGGCTTGCCGGCCACATCCACCATGGCGGCGCGGCCGGCCTCGTCGAAATGCGTGAGCGTCACGTGCCGAGCAATGCCCGCGTCGCCTCGGCCACATCGGGCTGGCGCATCAGATGCTCGCCCACCAGCACGCAATAGGCGCCGGCCTCGGCCATGCGGCGCAGATCGGCGGGCGTGCGCAGGCCGCTCTCCGCGACCGGAATGCGGTCCGCCGGGACCATGGGGATGAGCTGTTCGCTGGTGGCAAGATCGGTCACCAAGGTCTTGAGATTACGGTTGTTCACGCCGATCAGCCGCGTCTGCAGACCGAGCGCCCGCTCCATCTCGCGCGCGTCATGCACTTCGGCCAGCACGGCCATATCCAGGCTGCGGGCCACATCCTCCAGCTCATTCGCCTGGTCATCGCTCAGCGCCGCCATGATCAGCAGGATGGCATCGGCACCCATCGCGCGGGCCTCGAAGATCTGGAAGGGATGGATCATGAAATCCTTGCGCAGCACCGGCAGGGCGCAGGCACCGCGGGCGGCGATCAGGTCGGCCGGCTGGCCCTGGAACCATTTCCCGTCGGTCAGCACGGAGAGGCAGGCCGCACCCGCGCTTTCATAGGCACGGGCCAGGGCTGCCGGCTCGAACGGGTCACGGATCAGGCCGCCGGAGGGCGAGGCGCGCTTGATCTCGGCGATCAGCCCGGTGCGGCCCTCGCCGATCTTCGCACACAGGGCACCCGTGACATCGCGCGGGGTGGGCTGGTCGAGGGCGCGCTTCTCCATCTCGGCCAGGGGGGTGGCGGCGATGGCGGCAGCCACCTCCTCCGCCTTGTCCCGCAGGATGCGGGCCAAGGTGTCGGAAAGGCCCGTATCGGAAATGACTTCAGCGTTCATGCAGGAGTTGCCTCGGTGGTCGCACGGCGGAGGCGGATGAGAACATCCAGAGCGCGGCCGCTGTCAATGCTGCTGGCCGCAAGCCCCGCACCGGCGCGCAGATCGGCGGCGCGGCCGGCCACCACCAGCGCGGCGGCGGCGTTCAGCAGCACCATGTCCCGGTAGGCGCCCTTCTGGCCTTCCAGCAGCGCCACCAGGGCCGCCGCATTTTCGGCCGGTTCGCCGCCGCGAATGGCCTCGATCGGCCAGCTTGGCAGCCCCGCCTCCTCGGGCGAGACGGTGAAGCGGCGGGTCTTGCCATGGGCCAGCTCCACCACCTCGGAGGGGCCGGAAATCGCCAGTTCATCCATGCCCTGCCCATGCACCACCCAGGCGGCCTCGGTGCCCAGGCGGCCCAGCGCCTCGGCCATGGGTTGCAGCCATTCGGCCGAGAAGGCGCCGGTCATCTGCCGCTTCACCCGGCCCGGATTGGCCAGGGGCCCCAGCAGGTTGAAGATGGTGCGCGTTCCCAGCTCCACCCGCGCACCACCCGCATGGCGCAAGGCCGAATGGTGGCGGGGGGCCAGCAGGAACACCATCCCGGCCTCGCGAATCACATCCGGCAGGCGCTCCAGCGGCACATCGAGGTTGATGCCGAGTGCGGCCAGCGCATCCGCCGCCCCCGATTTCGAGGAAAGCGCCCGGTTGCCGTGCTTGGCGACCGGCACGCCGGCACCGGCCACCACCATCGCCGCGGTGGTGGAGATGTTCAGGCTGCCCGAGGCATCGCCGCCCGTGCCCACCACGTCCATCGCGTCCGCCGGAACCTCGACCGCGATCATCCGGGCACGCATGGCGCGCACGGCGCCGGTCATTTCCGCCACGGTTTCACCGCGCACCCGCATGGCCATCAGCATGCCGGCGATCTGCGCAGGGGTCGCCTCACCCGCCATGATGATGCCGAAGGCGGCCTCGGCCTCGCTTTCGGCCAGGCGTTCCCCCGCGGCGAGGCGGGCCAATATGGGCTTTAGGCCGTTCATCTGGGGTTGTTTGACCTTTCTGAGTCCTGCCGTGGGGCGCGTGTTTGGCCCCCCACTATAGGGCGCATGGCGGTTCCGCCAAAAACAGGCCATAGGGGGCGCATGGCGGTTATCTTGGTCACGGGTGCGGCGGGCTTCATTGGCGCGCATCTTTCAGCGGCGCTTCTGGCGCGGGGCGATACCGTCATCGGCCTCGATAACCTCAATCCCTATTACGACCCGGCGCTGAAGCAGGCGCGGCTCGATGCGCTGATCGGCACGGCACCCGGCTTCAGCTTCCACCGGATGGACCTGGCGGACCACGACGCCGTGGCGGAGCTTGTGCAATCGCGGCCGGACATCACCCATATCGCGCATCTGGGCGCCCAGGCCGGCGTGCGCTGGTCGCTGGAGGCGCCCTTCGCCTATACGGCGGCCAATGTGACCGGGCATCTGGCCGTGCTGGAAGCGGCGCGCCGCCATGCGCCGGGGCTGCGGCACATGGTCTATGCCTCCACCAGCTCCGTCTATGGCAGCCGGATGGATGGCCCCTTCCGCGAGACGGATCGCGTGGACCGCCCCGCCTCGCTCTACGCCGCGACCAAGATCGCCGATGAGGCGATGAGCAGCGCCTATGCCGATCTCTACGGCATTCCGCTGACGGGGCTGCGCTTCTTTACCGTCTATGGCCCCTGGGGCCGGCCGGACATGGCCTATTGGCTCTTCACCGACGCCATCCTGAAGGGCCAGCCGGTGCGACTGTTCAATGAGGGGCGCATGCTGCGGGACTTCACCTATGTGGCGGATATCGTCTCGGGCGTGATGGCCGCACTGGATCATCCGGCGGCGGATGGCGGGCACCGGCTCTACAATATCGGCAATAGCCGGCCGGAAAAACTGCTGGATTTCCTGGATATCCTGGAAGAACTCCTCGGCCGCAAGGCGATCCGCGAATTGGTCCCGAACCAGCCGGGCGATGTGCCAAATACCTTTGCCGATACCTCGGCCATGCGGCGCGATTTCAACTGGCAGCCCAGCACGGAGCTGCGCAGCGGCCTCGGCCATTTCGTGCAATGGTGGCGGGGCTATTTCGGGTGATGCGCGCTATCAGCCTGTTCGCATGGATCATTTCGGCGGCATGGGAGATTCCCCCAGCCCGCCCTTTGCTATAGGTTGCCCGCCGTGCGGAAATCATTGCTGATCTTTGTGGGGCTGGCCCTGGCGGCGGCGGCGGGCGGTGCGGTCTGGTTCCAGCGCGCACCCGCGCCGGAAACCCAGCGCGCCACCAGCATTCCCACGCTGGACAACCTCCCCCTCCCGCCCGAATTGCCGCGCATCGCCGATGGCCCGGAATATGACCGCTGCCTCTCCCTGCTGCGCGACGACCCGGATGAGGCGATGCGCTTCGCCCAGGCCTGGGACGCGACGGGCGGCGGGGATGGCGCGCGGCACTGCATCGCACTCGCCATGCTGGGCCTGGGCGAGCCTGACCGCGCGGCGGACCGGCTGGAGCGGCTGGGCAACAGCACGCGCGCGGGCGGCGTGGCGCGGGCGGCCGTGTTTGGCCAGGCCTCCCAGGCGTGGATGATGGCGGGTGATCCCAACCGCGCCTTCGCCGCCGCCACCATCGCCCTTACCCTGGCACCCCAGGATGTCGAATTGCTGGTGGATCGCTCGGTCGTGCTGGCGGCCATGCAGCGCTATCGGGAATCCATCGAGGATCTGGACTCGGCCCTGGCGCTGGAGCCGGAGCGCGCCGAGGCCTGGGTGCTGCGCGCCGCCGCCCTGCGCCATCTGGAACGGGTGGACCAGGCCTTCCTGGCGGTGGAGCGCGCCCTGGTCCTGGCGCCCGAAAACGCCGAGGCGCTGCTGGAACGCGGCATCCTGCGGCAATTGCGCGGCGATGTGGCCGGTGCCCGCAATGACTGGCAGCGGGCGATCCAGCTGGCGCCGGATACGATGGCGGCGGATCTGGCGGCGCAGAATATCCAGCTGAACGAATTGGGGCCGCAACGGCGTTAGAGCATCATCCGTTCAAACGGAATCGTTCGGACGGGTAAAGATGCTCGAAAACAATAGGCTGGAGCTTGCGAAGTGAGCTCTTGCGATCGGAACATGCTCTAGCCGCGTGATGCTGCCCGCCTATCGCTCCATCAGCCGCGGCATCAATTCCACCAGGTTGCACGGCCGGTGCCGCGCATCGAGCTGCCAGACCAGGATATCGTCCCAGGCATCCTTGCAGGCGCCCGTGCTGCCGGGCAGCGCGAACAGATAGGTCCCGCCCGCCACGCCACCCAGGGCGCGGGACTGCATCGTGGAGGTGCCGATCTTCTGGTAGCTCAGCATGCGGAACAACTCGCCGAAGCCCGGGATTTCCTTCTCCACCACGCGGGAAAACGCCTCGGGCGTCACATCGCGGCCGGTGATGCCGGTGCCGCCCGTGGTGATGACGCAATCCACCAGGGGGTCGGCGATCCAGGCGCGCAGCTTGTCAGCGATCAGATCCGCCTCGTCGCGCAGGATTTCGCGCGCGATGCAGCGATGCCCGGCGGCCTCGATGCGGGCCTGCAAGGTCTCGCCCGAGCGGTCGGTGGTCATGTTGCGCGTGTCGCTCACCGTCAGCACGGCGATGTTCACGGGCAGGAAGGTCAGGGCGGGGTCAATCGGCATGCCGCTTAATTGGGGCGGGCGGAGGTCACGCGCAACATGGCCGTCACTTCCTCGACGCTGGCGAAGCTCGGAAACCCACCCCCGGCGATCTGATCGAGCGAGGGGGTCGGCAGCCCCAGCCGATGCGCGTAGATCCAGCTGAAGGTCAGCACGCGGGTCACGAAGCTGCGCGTCTCATGCACGGGGATGCTCTCGATGAAGAGCAGCGGGTCCGCCCGGCGCTGGGCGGCCGGCAGCCAGCGCGTCAGATTGCCCGGCCCGGCATTATAGGCCGCGAGCAGGCGGATCAGATCACCCCGCACCGCCTCATGCCGTGCCAGGTAATGCACGTAGCGCTGGCCGAGTTCCAGGCTGAAGCCCGGATCATGCAGCCGCTCCACGCCCTCCGCCCGCAGGGAGGGGTCATTGGCCACATAGCTGGCGGTGGCCGGCATGAGCTGGAGCAATCCGCGCGCCCCGGCCCGGCTGATGGCGCTCGGGTCAAAGCGGCTTTCCTGGAGCGCCAGGGCGTAAAGCAGCGAGGGATCCATGCGGAACCCTCCATTGGGCAGCAGCACCGGCAGGGGATAGCGCGCGCCATCCCGCGTGCGGCCATCCTCCAGCTGCGCGGCCGTCGCCACCTGCGCGGCGAGGCCCGGCATATTCGCCTGCTGCGCCACGGCGAGGATGCCCTGCGTGACCTGGAAATTATTGCGGGTGCGGCGTTGCAGCAGGCGCAGCTCCGCCTCGGCACGCTCCCGCTGGCCGATCTGCAGCAGGGCGAGCGCCCGCCAGCCGCCGGCCGTCTCGGCCAGGCCCTGGGCGCGGGATTCATTGGCGACATCGCGTTCCCACACCAGGCCGGGCGGCAGGCCCAGGCTGCGGCGGGCGATCATGCCGTGGAAGGTGCGCGGCTCCTGCGCCGCTTGCAGCATCCAGGGGACATATTGCGCCGGGCGGCGGGCGCGCACGGCCGAACGCGCGGTCCAGAAGGCGGCGGCGGCGCGCAGCGTGGGAGCCGCCTGCTCATTGCGCGCGGCGCGTTCGAACGCCGTATAGGCGCTCTCGTAATTCTGCATCCCCCAGGCGGCGAGGCCGGCCTGGTAGGCGGCCTGGGCGTTCTGGGGCGCCAGACGCAGCCCCTCCTGCGCGATGGCCCAGGCATCGGCGTCGCGGCCCTGGCGGAACAGGGATTGCGCCATCTCGGCCTTGAGCTGCCCGAGATAGGCCTGGCTGAGGCCACGCCGGGCGCGGATCAGGCCCAGCGCCGCATCGAGGTTGCCGTCATTGAGGCGGGCCTGGACCGCACGCTCCAGCCCGGTATCGCGGGACAGGGGGGGCTCGGCCGGGGCGCGGTCCTCCGGGAGGATTTCGGCCGAGAGATCAGGCTGGCTGGGCGGCGGGGGGGCGGTGGCGCCGCTGGGCAGGCGGCGCAGCAGCGCGTCATGCAGCGCCGGGGCGTCCGGCAGATCGGCGAAATCGCCGAGCCAGGCCTGGATTTCATGCAGGGAGGGCTCCCCCCGCCGGTGCCGATCCGCGAGGAGATGGCCCATCAGCCGGCGGTCATCCAGCCTTTCGGACTCCCGCGCGGCGGTGGCGAAATCGCCGCGCGCCTGCGCCTCGAAGGCGCGCCGCATGCGGGCCGCATCGGCGGCTCCCATGGGCTGCGGCAGCCCCGAAATGGCGGCCGGGCTGGAGGGGGTTCGGGTCCGCACCTGGGAAGGGGCGGTCTGTTCTTGGGCCCGCTGGGCGGTGGCCGGGGCAAGCCCGGCGCCGAAGCAAAGAAACCCGGCAACCAGGCCGGGCAGAGTGCGGGCCATGGGGCAGAGCGCTCGCATGACGATGCCAGCCCTAACCAGTCCTTAATCGTAAAGCAAGCGTTGATTTCGCCGGCGGCATCTATCCGTGCCGCGTCAGACAATCCTGATGTTAAGACTTAGCTCCCGCCCCAATCCCGCCATCATTCATATCGCGTTGCAACATCAGCAGATCAGCCCATGCATCGCGCTTGGCGATGGGGTTGCGGAGCAGATAGGCGGGATGCAGGGTCGGCATGGCATTCAATACTTTTGCGTCAAGTATTGATACTTGGTGCCAACGACCCCGCAGCCGGGTAATCCCGTCGCGCGATTGAAGAAGTCCCTTGGCCGCGACACCCCCGGCCAGCACCAGCAGCCGCGGCCGCGCCAGGGCGATGTGGCGCAGCACGAAGGGCAGGAACAGCGCGATTTCGGCATCCGTCGGCGTGCGGTTTCCGGGCGGGCGGAAGGGCAGGATGTTGGTGATGTAGAGGTCGCGCGCGCGGCTCATTCCGATGGAGGCGAACATGCGGTCCAGCAATTGGCCCGAGGCGCCGACGAAGGGCTTGCCCAGGCGGTCTTCCTCCGCCCCCGGCGCCTCGCCGATCACCATCACCGGCGCGCCCAGGATGCCATCGCTGAAGACGAGGTTCGTCGCCGTCTCGCGCAGCGGGCTGCCGGTGAATTCCGCCATGGCGGCGCGCAGTTCCTCCAGGCTGTTCGCGCCCGCCGCAAGCACGGCCGCCGCCTCGCCATGCGGGGTGGCCTTGCGCAGGGGGGTGGGGCTGGCCGTGGCGGTGGCCGCCTGGCGTTGCGGTGCGGGGGGCGGTGCGGGGGGTGGCGCCACGCGCGCCGCCCGCGCCACCGCATCCGCGAGGATCGCCTCATCCGCGCCCATGGCGATCTGCCAGCGCAGGCTGGCCAGCAGCGCGGTGTCTTCGGGCGAAAGCGACATGACTTTCTTCTAGCGCGCGAAGCGGGTTACGCGAAACCGGCACCTCGTCTAGTTTCACTTCACGAGATTTTGCTGCGAAAAGGCCAGGACCATGAGCGAGACGCGCGAAGCGATGGAATTCGATGTGCTGATCATCGGCGCCGGCCCCGCGGGCCTGGCCGCCGCGATCCGCCTGAAACAGCTCTCGCCCGAGATGAGCATCTGCATCGTCGAAAAAGGTGGCGAGGTGGGGGCCCATATCCTTTCGGGCGCCGTGCTCGAACCGCGCGCCCTCGATGAGCTGCTGCCCGATTGGCGCGAGGACCCGCCGGCATTGGCGACACCCGCCGGCGAAGACCGCTTCATGCTGCTGACCGAGACCCGGGCCTTCAAGCTGCCCACGCCGCCCCAGATGCACAATGAGGGCAACTACATCGTCTCCCTCGGCAATGTGGCGCGCTGGCTGGGGGCCAAGGCCGAAGCGCTGGGCGTGGAAATCTACCCGGGCTTCGCCGCCTCCGAGACGATCATCGAGGAGGGGGTGGTGAAGGGCGTCGTCGCGGGCGTCATGGGCATCGTGAAGGATGGCAGCAAGGGCGGCGATTATCAGCCGGGGATGGAGCTGCGCGCCACTACCACGCTCTTCGCCGAGGGCTGCCGCGGCAGTCTGACCAAGAAGCTGTTCGACACCTACAACCTGCGCGCCGAATGCGACCCGCAGACCTTTGCCATCGGCATCAAGGAACTCTGGGAAATCCCGAAGGAGAACCACAAGCCCGGCCTGATCTGGCACAGCGCCGGCTGGCCCCTGCCCTCGGACACCTATGGCGGTTCCTGGCTCTACATGTTCGGGGAGAACCTGGTCAGCATCGGCTTCGTGGTCGGGCTGGATTACCCCAATCCCTGGCTTTCGCCCTTCGACGAGTTCCAGCGCTACAAGCACCACCCGGCGGTGGCGCCCATGCTGGCCGGCGGCAAGCGGATTTCCTACGGTGCCAGGGCGCTGAATGAGGGTGGCTTCCAGTCCATCCCCAAGCTCACCTTCCCCGGTGGTGCCTTGATCGGCGATACGGCGGGCTTCCTCAATGTGCCCAAGATCAAGGGCACGCATCTGGCCATGAAATCCGGCATGGTGGCGGCCGAGGCCATCGCGGGCGCGGGCCTGGACAGCTACCCTGAATTGCTGCGGCAATCCTGGCTCTGGTCCGAGCTGGAGGGCGTGCGCAACATCCGCCCGGGCTTCGCGAAATTCGGCTTCTGGGGGGGCATGGTGAATGCGGCACTCGACACCTACGTCTTCAAGGGCAAGGCGCCCTGGACGATGGGCCACCATGACGACCACAGCCAGCTGAAATCCGCCGCCGACGCGCCCCGCATCACCTACCCCAAGCCGGATGGCGTGCTGAGCTTCGACCGCAATTCCTCGGTGTTCCTGTCCAACACCAATCACGAGGAAAACCAGCCCGCGCATCTGGTGCTGCGCGATCCGGGCAAATGGCTCGGGACCAACTGGGAGCGCTTCGCCAGCCCCGAGAGCCGCTATTGCCCGGCCGGCGTCTATGAGGCGGTGGGGGTGGAGGAGGGCAAACCAGCCCTTGTCATCAACGCCCAGAATTGCGTGCATTGCAAAACCTGCGACATCAAGGACCCATCGCAGAATATCGACTGGAAGACGCCCGAGGGGGGTGGCGGCCCCAATTATCCCGGAGGGATGTAGTTCATGGCCAAAGACCAAGACGACACGCGCAGCGATGCCGAGAAGATCAACGCCTTCCTGCCCAAGCGGGGGGCACAGGGCCCCTGCCCGGCCTGCGGCCAGAATGCCTGGACGCTGGTGGGTGGGCCTGGCTGGTCCGTCACCCTGCCGATGATTGACGGCGCGGGCGCCATCCCCGCCTCGCCGCCGCATGTGCCGGTCTATGCGCTGGTGTGCAACAATTGCGGCAATCTGCGCCTGCACGCGCAGCGCGTCGTGGATGCCGAGACATGATGCTCGAACGCTTCGCCCCCTATGGCCTCAGTGTGCTGCGCATCGTGACCGGGCTGGTCTTCTTCCTGCATGGGCCGCAGAAGCTCTTCGGCTACCCGCCCTCCCCCCGCCCCGCGCCGGAGCTTTTCTCCATGCTGGGTGCGGCGGCGACGCTGGAGACAATCGGCGGCGCGCTGCTGGTGGTGGGGCTGTTCACGCGCCCCGTCGCCTTCGTGATGTCCGGACTGATGGCCTCCGCCTATTTCATCGCCCATGCCCCGCGCAGCTTCTGGCCGACCAGCAATGGCGGTGATGCGGCGGTGCTGTTCTGCTTCCTGTTCCTGTACCTGGTCCTGGCCGGCCCGGGGCCCTGGAGCCTGGATGCGCGCAAGCGGGGGTGAGGCCCGTGGATGATGTGCGGTGAACCCGCTCGACGCCGAGAAGGCCGCCCTTCGCCGCCAATGCCTCGCCGCCCGGCGTGGCATTCCCGGCGCGGGCGAGGCCCTGTGCCACGTCATCCTGCGTGAGGCCCCGCCACAGCGCGGCGCGCTGGTCGGCGGCTTCTGGCCGATGGGCAGCGAAATTGACACGCGCCCCCTGCTCGATGCGCTGCATGCGCGCGGCCACGCCATCGCCCTGCCGGTGACACCGCCGCGCGGCCAGCCGCTTTTCTTCCGCCCCTGGCGGCCGGGCATCGCCATGGCGCGCGGCCCCATGGGCACACAGCACCCGGCCGAAGGCGCGCCCGTCATCCCGGACTGGCTGATCATCCCGCTGCTCGCCTTTGACCGAAGCGGCGCCAGGCTGGGCTATGGCGGGGGGTATTACGACCGCACCCTCGCCCTGCTACGGCACGCCAAGGCCATCGGTGTGGCCTATTCCACGCAGGAGATCCCCCAGGTGCCGACCGGCCCGCATGACATCCGCCTGACCGCCATCGCCACCGAGCTGGGATTGATCCGCCCGTGAAGATCCTCTTTCTCGGCGACATCGTCGGGCGCTCCGGGCGCGATGCCTTCACGGAGCGCCTGCCCGGCCTGCGCAGCCGGCTCGACCTCGACCTCGTCGTGGTGAATGGCGAAAATGCGAGCCACGGCTTCGGCCTGGCACCCGACATGGCGCGCGCCTTCTTCGCCGCCGGCGCCGATGTCATCACGCTGGGCAACCACGCCTGGGACCGGCGCGAGATCATCCCCTTCCTGGAGGAGGAAAAGCGCGTCATCCGCCCGGCCAATTTCCCGCCCGGCACGCCAGGTGCCGGGGCTGTGGTGGTGGAGGTGCGCGGCGGGCGGCGCGCGCTGGTGATGAACGTCATGGGCCGGCTTTTCATGGACCCGCTGGATGATCCCTTCCGCGCCGTCCAGCTCGAATTGCAGCGCCACAAGCTCGGCCATTCCATCCAGGCCGCCATCATTGACGTGCATGCCGAGGCGAGCAGCGAAAAACAGGCCTTCGGCCACAGCTTCGATGGCATGGCGAGCCTGATCATCGGCACCCACACCCATGTCCCCACGGCGGACCACCAGATCCTGCCCGGCGGCACCGCCTACCAGACGGATGCCGGCATGTGCGGCGATTATGACAGCATCATCGGCATGCAGAAGGGCGGTGCCGCCATGCGCTTCTGGAAGAAGATGCCCGGCGAGAAACTTGCCCCCGCCGATGGCGAGGCGACGCTCTGCGGCCTCTATGTGGAAACCGATGACGCGACCGGCCTTGCCACCCGCGTGGCCCCGCTGCGCCTGGGCGGGCGGTTGAGCCAGGTGCTGCCGTAGCGGGGGGGAGGGGGGTGAGCGCGAGAGGGCAAAGCCCTCTCGCGCTCTGGCCTGGTTCAGCAGGGTTCGGCGGCAAAAATCCGGCTCGGCTCCACGAATTCCGCCTGCGCTGCCACCGTCAGGATTTCGCGCGAGCTTGCCTCCGCCGTGCGGCGCAGCACGCCGAAGACCGAGGATGCGGCGGCCGATAGTGCCGCCCCGGCATCCCCCGTCCGCAGCCGATGGAACAGGAAGAGTGCGGCGATCGCATCCCCCGCGCCATTCACGCTGATCGGCAGCATCGGCGTCGTCACGCGCCAGAAGCGCCCGCCCTCGGCGGCCAGCATGCCGATGGAATCCTGCGGCATGTCCGGCAGGTCCAGGCTGGTCAGCAGCACGCAGCGCGGGCCCATCGCCTGCAACCGCGTGACAGCCGCTTCCGCCGAGGCGAGGTCCGTCACCTTCAGCCCCGTCAGCCATTCCAGCTCGAAGCGGTTGGGGGTGGCGATATCGGCCATGGGCATGGCGCGGTCGCGGAAGAATTCCGGAATGCCGGGGCGCACATAGATGCCGCGCCCGTCATCGCCCAGCACGGGATCACAGGCCCAGAGTGCCGCCGGGTTCGCGGCCTTCACCGCCGCCACGGCATCAAGGATCGCCTCGCCGATCGCCGCATCGCCCATATAGCCGGTCAGCACCGCGTCACAGGCCGGCAGCACGCCACGCTCGGCGATGCCTTGCACGCAATCGCGGATGAGCTCTGCGCCAAAGACCTGGCCGCGCCAGGCGCCATAGCCGGTGTGATTGCTGAATTGCACCGTGTTGATGGCCCAGACCTCGGCGCCCAGCCGCTGCAAGGGAAACATCGCGGAGGCATTGCCGACATGGCCGAAGGCCACCCAGGACTGGATCGAGAGGATGTTCATCGCCCCGCACGCATAGGCCGCGCCGCGCCGGCCGTCCATGCGCCGGGGAATGCAGCGCGCTTGCGCGGCGGCCATGCGTGATGCGAGGCTGATGCTCCCCTTGATGGAGGCCGCCATGCTCCGCTTCATCCTTGCCGCCCTGTTGCTGCCCTCGCTCGCCCTGGCGCAAAGCTGGCCCGAGCGGCCGGTCCGCATCATCGTCCCCTTCCCGCCCGGGGGTGGCACGGAGGCCGTGGCGCGGCTGGTGGCGGCGCATTACCAGGAGGTGTTCGGCCAGCCCTTCGTGGTGGAAAGCCGCTCCGGCGCATCGGGCATGCTGGGCACGGAACTCGTCTCCCGCGCGGCCCCCGATGGCTACACCCTCTCGATGACGGCCAGCGGACCGCTCTCCATCCTGCCGCAGATGCTGCAGGCCGGGTATGACCCGATCCGCAGCTTCGAGCATGTGCTGCTGCCCTCGGTCACGCCCTTGATGATGGTGGTGCCGACCAACCGCCCGCCCAACACCATGCAGGAATTCGTCGCCTGGGCGGGCACGCGTCGCGGGCAGATCAACTACTGCTCGATCGGCGTCGCCTCGCCCTCGCATCTCTCGGGCGAGTTGTTCGCGCGCGCGATGAATGTGGAGATGACGCATATCCCGCATCGGGGTTCCGGCCCGGCCCTGCTGGATACGATGGCCGGCCATTGCGACGTGCTGTTCGACAGCTCATCCTCCTCCGGCCCGCATATCCGTGGTGGGCGGCTGAAGGCGCTGGGCATCACGACGCGCGGGCGCCACCCCTCCTGGCCCGAACTGCCGACCATCGCGGAACAGGGGGCCACGGGATATGCGACGCAAACCTGGTCCGGCCTTGTCGCCCCCGCGGGCACGCCGGCCGCCATCGTGCAGCGCCTGAACGCCGAAGGCCGCCGCTTCGCCACCAGCCCGCGGGAGCAGGAGCGCATCGTCACCCAGGGCGGCGTGGTGGTGGATTTCTCGCCCGTGCAGTTCCGCGAATTCCTGCAGGCCGAGATCACCGCCTGGGGCGAGGTGATTCGCGCAGGGAACATCCGCGCTGAATGACCGGCGCGGATGATCTGTTTCTGATCTGCCGCATCGGGTTGGCGGGGCTGTGTTTCTACGCCGCCTGGGTCGGGTGGCGGATGCGTCGGGGCTATGCCACCCGCCCGGACCGGCGCATCCGCTGGCTGGTCGGCGCCCTGCTCATGACCGCGATCGGGCTGCTGCACCTGGCCACCGGCGTGGATGAGAGCATTCGCAAGGCCGGCTCCTCGGTGCCGGTCATGCAATGGGTCTGGCTGGGCGTGGATTTCCTGGTGCCGGTCTTCTTCCTCAGCGTGACGCGCGCCATCACCGAGCGGGACCGGCTGGAGGCCGAGCTGGCCGCCGCCGCCGAGCATGATCCCCTGACCGGCCTGCCCAATCGGGCAGGCTTCGAGAAGCGCGCCCTCGCGGCACTCTCCGGTGCGGCCCGGAAAGGCCAGCCCAGCGTCGCCGTCATGCTCGATGTGGATCACTTCAAATCGGTGAATGATGGCTGGGGGCATGCGGCCGGCGATGTGGTGCTGCGCGGCGTGGCGCATGCCGCGCAAGGCGGGGTCCGGGCCGGGGATGCGCTGGGCCGCTTCGGCGGCGAGGAATTCGCCCTGGTGCTGCCGGGCCTCTCGCCCGAGGACGCCCTGCCCCTGGTGGACCGGCTGCGCCATGGCATCACCGCCACGGTGCCGCATCCCGGCGCACCGGCCCGCGCCCTCACCCTCTCGGCCGGCATCGCCGCGGTGGAGAGCGATGAGCTGGCGGGGCTGGAGCGCGCCTTCAGCCGGGCGGACCAGGCGCTCTACGCGGCGAAGGCGGCCGGCCGGAACCAGACGCATATCGCGGGGTAGGACATCCTCTGCTGAAGCGGGGGCGTGAATACCGGTGCGGGGCCGGCAACGGGTGGCGAGGGAGACGGGCCCTCAGAAGTCAGTGGCAGGGCCGAGGGGCCTACCCCTCGAGCACCCTGGCAGGAAACTCGTTTCCTGCACCTTCATTCGGGCAAAAATCCGAGAAAGCGGGCTTGCTGGCGGACGGGCAAACTGGGCTTCTCGACGGGCAGCCCGCTACAGCGCCGGACTCTCGCCGCCCGCCATCCGCGCTTCGATCTCAGCCACGGCGCGCGGCAGATCGGCGATGGAATCCACCACGAGATGCGCACCCGCCTCCATCAATTCGGCCGTGGCCCGCGCACGCATCACGGCGCGCTCAGCCTCGCTCGCCTCAGCCATCTCCGCCTCCGAGAGACCGGCGATATTGCCGGACAGGGCAAAGCCCACCGCCCAGCAGCCGGCGTTGCGCGCCTCGCCGATGCCGGGCGGCGTGTCATCGCATTTCATGACGCTGCTGGCCGGCCAGATGCCCATCTTCGCCATGGCGTACCACATCTGCAGCGGCGCGGGCCGGCCGGCCGGCAGGTCCCCCGCGCAGACCATCACCTCCGGCGTGAAGCCCTGCGCGGCGGCCAGCGGCGCGAGTTCCTCCATGATGGGCCGCGTATAGCCGGTGGTGGAGCCGATACGGATGCCGCGCGCCTGGCACCAGGCCAGCGCCGCCTGCGCGCCGCCGATCAGCGTCGAATGCTCGGGCGTCTTCACCGCGGCCACGTTGAGCGGTTCGAAGACGGCGAAGATCGCCTCCATATCGGTCTCGTTGAAATCATGGCCGTGCCTGGCGCGCCAGGCCTGGTTCACGGCCGCGCCCACCAAGCGGATATGGTCGCGCTTGGCCATGCCCATCGGGCCACGCGCATCCTCCACCGTGATGGTGACGCCGGAATGCGCGAAGGCCTTCACGAAGGCCGCCATCGGCGCGCGGCTGCCATGGTCGAGCACGGTGCCCGCCCAATCGAGAATCACGGCTCCGATCGAGGAATGGATCATCGGGCGGGCTCCATCTGCATGAGGTCGGCAAGGACATCCTCGGCCAGGCCGAAGGCGGTCGAGGCGCCGGTGCCGGAGGTGACGGACACCAGCCGCACGCCGGGCATGGGGGCCTCGAAAAACGCGTCCTCGGGGCCGGAGGGATAAATCCCGATCCAGCGCTCCAGGGTGGGCGGCGGGGCGCCGAGCACGGCCGCGAATTCCTCCAGGATCAGCGCGTCCACCGCCTCGGGCTGGAAGGGATCAGGCGTCGCTGCATAATGGTGGCTGTCGCCCACCACCAGGCTGCCATCGGCCGATTGCACGACGATGAGATGCACGCCGTTCTCCAGTTGCGGCTTCTGCTCGGCTTCCAGCCGGGCGCGCAGCGCGGCCAGCGAGGGTGCCGCGTGATAGCCGCGATAGCGATGCAGGCCGAGGTCGCTCATCACCGGTGCCGGCAGCCGCCAGCCGGGATCGGCCAGGCGCAGCATGTGCAGCTTGCACAAGGTGGTTCCCCGCGCGGCGAAGGCCTCGGGGAACAGGGAGACGAGATCCGTGCCGGGGCAGACCACGATATGCGGAGCGGTGAAGCGGCCCTGCGGCGTATGCACAACGCCCGTCTCCACCGCCAGTGCGGCGCATTGCGGGAAGATCGCAACACCATGCCGCTCGGCCAGCCAGGCGCGCAGCCGGGGCAGCGCTTCCCGGCTTTCCACGCGCAATTCATGCGGCGAATGCAGCGCGCCGAGCAGGCCGGGCGCGAGCGGGGCCGGGATGTCGGGGGCACGGAGGATGCGGCAGCCCTCACCCATCGGGCCGGCCGCGAATTCCTCGATCACGGCCAGCGCCTCGGGCCGGCGGGCCGCCATCAGCAGGCCGCGTTGCAGCACGGGGATGCCCGCTTCCTCGCAGACGCCCGCCCAGACCTCCCGCGCGCGGCGGGCGCGGCGCCAGGTGTCGGGCCAGCCCTGGCCGGTGACGGTGACGAAGCCGAAATTCCGGATGGAGGCGCCATTGGGCTGCGCGTCGCGGTCCAGCACGGCCACGCGATGGCCGGCACGCGCGGCGGCCAGGGCGTGGGCCAGGCCGACAATGCCGTGGCCGATGACGATCAGGTCGTAGCTTTTATCCATCCTGGGTCTCCTCTTGAGGGGCTTTGCCCCTCAAACTCCCCCATTCTTGATAATGGCCAAGAACCTCAGGTTCTTGCATCTCCAACAAATAGGGGTGCAGGGGACGTGTCCCCTGCCGGGGAGCGCGAGGGGCAGAGCCCCTCGCAATCAGGGCCGCTTCGCGCGCGCCCCATTCTCCCGCTCCACCGCATGCCCTGCCGCCAGCACCAGCCCATCCTGCCAGGGCTTGCCGATGATCTGCGCCGCCACCGGCAGCCCGCCTTCGCCAAAGCCCGTGCAGATGGTCAGCGCCGGCCAGCCGAGCAGATTGAAGGCGATGGTGAAATTCGGCTTCTCCAGGCTCGCCCATTTCGGCACCTCGCGGATCTTCGGCGCCTCGCTGAAGGCCGCCGCCGTCAGCAGCAAATCCACATCGGCGCTGGCGGCAAAGCTGCGCGTGATGAGTTCGCGCCGCTTGCGCTGGGCCTGAATGTAGTCGCCCGCCGAAAGCAGGCCGCCCAGGGCCAGGCGCGCGCGCAGATATTCGCCATATTTCAGCGGCTGGCTGCGCATCCATGCCTCATGCACGGCCCAGGCTTCGCCCGAGAGCGTCACCCAGCCCGCCGCGTTGAACTCCTGCAAGGAGGGCAGCGTCACATCCACCACGGTCGCACCCAGCTTGCGCAGGATCTCGGCGGTCTCATTGATGCCCTTCAGCGTGGCGGGGCTGACGGGCACATCCACCTCATGCATGTGGCGCACCAGGCCGATGCGGCGGCCGCGCAGATCCTGGTTCACATCCAGCGCGGGTGTGGGGCGCGCGGCGCTGCCGGGGTCCGTCGGGTCATGCCCGGCCATGGCTTCGAGGAGGATGGCGCAATCCTCGCTCGTCCAGGCCATGGGGCCAGCATGGTCCAGCGTCTGCGCCAGTGGGTAGATCCCCGTGCGCGAGCAAAACCCATAGGTCGGCTTGATGCCGGCAATGCCGCAGAGGGCCGCCGGCCCACGAATGGAGCCCCCCGTATCCGAGCCCGTGCCGCCCAGGATCAGCCCCGCGGCCACCGCCGCCCCGGTGCCCGAGGAGGAGCCGGAGGTGAAGCACTCCGTATCCCAGGGGTTGCGCGCGGGCGGCCAGGGCAGGTCAAAGCTCGGCCCGCCAAAGGCGAATTCATGGGTGGCGAGCTTGCCCATCAGCACCACGCCCGCCTCGCGCCACTTGGCGACGGTCACGGCATCCTCGCTCGGGACATTGTCCAGGAGCTGGGCCGAATGGCAGGTGCTGCGGATGCCCGCCGTCGAATAGATATCCTTGTGGCCGATGGGGATGCCGTCCAGCCGGCCCTTCAGCGCGCCGGTCATCTGCCGCGCCTCGGCCGCCTTCGCGTCGCTCAGCGCGCGCTCGGGCGTTTCCAGGATGAAGGCGTGCAGCGTCGAATTCTGCGCGGCGATGCGGGATTCGCATTCGCGCATGAGCTCGACGGGCGAAAGCTTCTTCGCGGCGATCAGCGCCGAGGCTTCGGCAATGGTCGGGATCATGCCTCAGCGCTCCGTCGAGAAGGTGAAGCCAGGCTCGGCGGCCAGCGGGGGGGCAGGGCTGCGCAGCATCTCCAGCATGGCCTGGAGCTTCGCATGGGCGTGGCGCAGGTCCTCGACCTCGGCGGGCGGCAGGCTGATGCCCGCCCGGGCCATCAGCAGGGCGAATTGATCGGGGGGAAGCGGCTCGGCCATGGGGTCTCTCTCTCGGTGCTGCGCAGCAACATAGACTGCCATGCTTGCGGGTTATGCAAAGCGGGGGCTAGCCTTCCTTCCAAGAAATAAATTCAGGGAGACGTAAGCGGCATGAAAGTCGGCGACGCGATCGCGGAAATCATGAAGCGCGAGGGGATCGAGGTGCTCACCGGCTATCCGGTGAACCACATGATCGAACATTGCGCGGCGATAGACATCCGGCCCGTCATGGTACGGCAGGAGCGCATCGGGCTGCATATGGCGGACGCCATCAGCCGCGTCACCTCGGCCCGCAAGCTCGGCGCCTTTTGCATGCAGCATGGGCCGGGGGC
Organism: Sediminicoccus sp. KRV36; assembly: GCF_023243115.1. Taxonomy (NCBI): domain Bacteria; kingdom Pseudomonadati; phylum Pseudomonadota; class Alphaproteobacteria; order Acetobacterales; family Roseomonadaceae; genus Sediminicoccus; species Sediminicoccus sp. KRV36. Next base: position 2,217,647 of record NZ_CP085081.1, on the reverse strand, counting down.
CGAAAACGCCTATGGCGGTGTCGCGCAATGCTTCGGCGAGAGCGTGCCCGTGCTGGTGCTGCCCATGGGCTATCCGCGCCGCATCGCGCATGTGCCGCCCAACTACAACAGCACCGTGCAGATGAAGGGCATCGCCAAATCCACCGAGGCGGTGATGAGCGCGGCCGAGGTGCCCAACATCATGCGCCGCGCCTTCGCCCGCCTGCGCAATGGCCGCGGCGGGCCCGTCATCGTCGAAATCCCGACGGACATGTTCCAGGAGGAGATGCCGGAGAACTGGAGCTACACGCCCGTCCTTACCGTCCGCTCCGCACCCGACCCGGCCGATGTGAAGCGCGCGGCCGAGATGCTGGTGAACGCGAAGCGCCCCGTGATCTATGCCGGCACCGGCATCCACTGGGCGCAGGCCTGGCCGCAGCTGCGCGAATTGGCGGAATTGCTGGCCGCACCCGTCACCACCAGCCTGGGCGGCAAATCATCCTTTCCGGAGGATCACGCGCTGGCGCTGGGCTCGGGCGGGCTGGCCATGCCGCATCCCGTGCGCAAATTCCTCGATGACGCGGATGTGGTCTTCGGCGTCGGCTGCTCCTTCACCGAGACCAATTTCGGCATCAAGATGCCAGTTGGGCCGAAATATATTCACGCGACGCTGGACCCGGACCATCTGGACAAGGATATCCGCTGCGACATCGGGCTGCTGGGCGATGCGCAGCTCGTCCTCCAGGCGCTGCTGGACGAGTTGCGCGGCCATATCAGGACGCCCCGCCCGCATGCGCCCGTGCAGGCCGCGATCGAGGCGCTGCGCACCCCCTGGCTCGCCAAATGGGCCGAGAAGCGCGACAGCAACGACGCGCCGCTCAACCCCTATCGCGTGCTGCGCGATCTCTGGCGCACGGTGGACCCGGACCAGACGATCATCACCCATGATGCGGGCTCGCCGCGCGATCAGCTCTCGCCCTTCTGGATCAGCCGCACGCCGCTCTCCTACCTGGGCTGGGGGAAAACCACGCAGCTGGGCTATGGGCTCGGCCTCGCCATGGGCGCCAAATTGGCGGCACCGGACAAGCTCTGCATCAATGTCTGGGGCGATGCGGCCATCGGCTTCACGGGGATGGATTTCGAAACGGCGGTGCGCGAGCGCATCCCCATCCTCTCCATCCTGCTGAACAATTTCTCGATGGCGATCGAGCTGAAGATCATGGCGCTCAGCACCGAGAAATACCGCACCACCGACATCAGCGGAAACTACGCCGACATGGCCAAAGCCTTCGGCGGCTATGGCGAGCGTGTGCTGACGCCGGACCAGATCATCCCCGCCATCGAGCGCGGCATCGCGCAGACGCGCAATGGTGTTCCGGCCCTGCTGGAGTTCATCACCTCCAAGGAAACCCAGGTGTCGAGGTTCTGATGGCAAGCGTCGGCATCCACAACGTCACCAAATCCTTCGGCAGCACCTCCGTCCTGCACGGTGTTTCCGTGGATATCGAGGATGGCGAATTCGTCGTCCTCGTCGGCCCATCGGGCTGCGGCAAATCCACGCTGCTGCGCATGCTGGCGGGGCTTGAGAACATCACCGGCGGTGAGATTTCCATCGGCGGGCGCGTGGTCAACACCGTGCCGCCCAAGGATCGCGACATCGCGATGGTCTTCCAGAATTACGCGCTCTATCCGCACATGACCGTCTTCGACAACATGGCTTTCTCGATGAAGCTGGCCAAGGCCTCGAAGGAGGTGATGGCCGCCGAAGTCGGCCGTGCGGCGAAGATCCTGGGCCTGGAAGCCCTGCTGGACCGCTACCCTCGCCAGCTCTCCGGCGGGCAGCGCCAGCGTGTGGCGATGGGGCGGGCCATCGTGCGCGATCCGCAGGTGTTCCTGTTCGATGAGCCGCTCTCCAACCTCGATGCCAAGCTGCGCGTGCAGATGCGCTCCGAAATCCGCGAGCTACATCAGCGGCTGAAGGTCACCACCGTCTATGTCACCCACGACCAGATCGAGGCGATGACGATGGCCGACAAGATCGTGGTGATGGAACTGGGCCATATCCGCCAGGCCGGCCCGCCGCTGGAGCTGTATGACCGGCCGGCCAATCTGTTTGTCGCGGGCTTCATCGGCAGCCCGGCGATGAACCTGCTGGAAGGCCGTATCGAGCATGGCGCCTTCCTGACGCCGGATGGGCTGAGCTGGCCCTTGCCGCCGGCGCAGGAGGCGCGGCCCGGCCCCGCCGTCTATGGCATCCGTCCCGAGCATTTCCGCCTGGCGGGTGACGGCATGCCCGCCCGCGTCCGCATCGTGGAGCCCATGGGCAGCGAGACGATGGTGATGATGCAGATCGGCGATACGCCGGTGAACGGCGTCTTCCGCGAACGTGTGACGGCCAGGCCAGGCGACAGCCTGCCGGTGCTGCCCCAGGCCGCGCAGGCGCATCTCTTCGACAAGGATACCGGGCAGCGCATGTAGACCGTCCGGCCAATCACCACGGGAGGAACGAAGAAAAATGACCATGAATGTCACTCGCCGCCAGGCGGCGGTTCTGGGTGCCGGCACCCTGCTTGCCACCGAGGCGGGCGCCCAGGCGATCCAGGCGGCCAACGTCCCCACACCCAATTGGCGCATCGAAAACGGCGCCACGCTGCGCATGCTGCGCCCCGTGCGCTTCGTCCAACCCGATGAGGAGGTGTTCCGCGCCAATTGCGCCCGCTTCACCGCCGCCACCGGCGTGCAGGTCCGCGTGGATTTCGTGGGGTGGGAGGATATCAACCAGCAGACCGCCGTCACCGGCAATACCGGTGCCGGGCCTGACCTCATCATCGGCTTCGGCGATGCGCCGCATGTCTATGCCGACAAGCTGGTCGAGGTGACCGACGTCGCCGCCTATCTGGGGGCGAAATACGGCGGCTGGAAGCGCCTGGCCGAACGCTATGGCAAGCGACACGGCACCAACAACTGGATCGGCATTCCCTTCGGCGCCTCGGGCGGGCCGCTCGTCTGGCGCAAATCCGCCGTGAACGAGGCGGGTTTTCAGACGATCCCGGATGACCACGCGGGCTATCTGCGCCTGTGCCAGGCGCTCAAGCGCATCAACAAGCCGCCAGGCTTCGCGCTCGGCAATGCCGTGGGCGACGGCAACGGCTTCGCCAATTGGCTGATCTGGTCCTTCGGCGGCAAGCTTGTGAATGATGATGGCAGCGTGGGCATCAACAGCCGCGAGACCGTGGCGGCACTCAACTACCTGAAGGAGCTTTATGCCACCTTCGTGCCCGGCACGATCGCCTGGGGCGATATCAGCAACAACCGCGCCTATGCCTCGAACGAGCTGTTTCTCACCTCCAACGGCGTGTCGCTCTACTTCTCACTGAAGAACGACCCGGCGACGGCGGCCATCGCCGCGGATACCGAGCACACGCTGCTGCCCAAGGGCCTGGCCTCCACCTCGCCCATGGCGGGGCTGACGCTCAATGGCATGGTCTTCCGGCACAGCCGCTTCCCCAATGCGGCCAAGGCGCTGCTCGCCTTCCTGATGGAGGCCGAGCAATACGACCCCTGGCTGCAGGCCAATCTCGGCTATTGGGCGCAGCCGCTGAACGCCTATGGCAACAGCGCCGTCTGGCGCAGCGACCCCAAGGTTTCGATCTTCCGCGATACCATGGATACGGCCTTCTACAACGGCTACAGCGGCCCCATCACCGAAGGCACGGCAGCCGCCAATGCCGATTACGTGATGGTGCAGATGTGCGCCTCGGTCGCTTCCGGCCAGGCCACGCCCGAAGCCGCGGCACGCGAGGCCGAGCGCCGCGCCGCGCGCTTCTTCCGCCGGCGCGGCTGAACTTCCCGCACTTCACGCAACCCCGCGCGGCGTCCCGCCGCGCGGGGCCAGCTCTCACGGAGCCGAGCCCGATGGACGCCACCACCGCCCCGCTGCACTGGTCCAAGACACGGCCGCCGCCGACACTCCTGGCGCGCATCTTCGACAACAAGGCCGTGCTCATCATCGCCTGCCTGCTGCCGGCGGTCGGGTTGTTGTCGGTGTTCCTCACCTATCCGCTGGGCCTGGGCATCTACCTCGCCTTCACCGACACGACGATCGGCCGGCGCGGCGCCTTTGTCGGCTTCGAGAATTTCGAATACCTGCTGACCGACCCGATCTTCTGGAACGCCGTCTTCTTCAGCGTGTTCTACACCTCCATCGCGACCATCGGAAAATTCGGCCTGGGCCTGTGGCTCGCCCTGCTGCTCAACCAGCACATGCCGTTCAAATCCATCATCCGCGCGATCATCCTGCTGCCCTGGATCGTGCCCACCGTGCTCTCCGCCATCGCCTTCTGGTGGATGTTCGATCCGCAATTCTCCATCATCAGCTACGTCTTCGTGGATGTGCTGGGCTGGCGCGAGACGAACATCAACTTCCTCGGCAGCGAATGGCCGGCGCGCTTCTCGCTCATCGGCGCCAATATCTGGCGCGGCATTCCCTTTGTCGCCATTTCCCTCCTGGCTGGGCTGCAGACCATCTCGCCCTCGCTCTATGAGGCGGCCCTGCTCGATGGCGCATCGCCGTGGCAGCGCTTCCGCTTCATCACCTTCCCGATGCTGCTGCCCATCCTCGCCATCGTGATGACCTTCTCGATCATCTTCACCTTCACCGATTTCCAGCTCGTCTATGCCATCACGCGGGGCGGGCCGGTGAACTCCACCCACCTCCTCGCCACCCTCGCCTTCCAGCGCGGCATTCCGGGTGGCGAACTGGGCGAAGGGGCGGCCATTGCCGTCTCGATGATCCCCTTCCTCGTCTTCGCCACGCTGTTCAGCTACTACGCGCTGGCCCGTCGGAAGTGGCAGCAGGGCGAAGGCAATGACTGAGATGCCACGCGGCGCCGCAGGGGCGCGGCCCCTCCCCCATCACGCACGTCACTCCGTCACAGGGTTCATGCCATGAGCAATGCTTCGACCGCCGCCCCGGAAACGATGCAATGGGACAGCCGGGCACGCCGCATGGTGGTGCTCTGGCTGCCGCTCTCCTGCTTCCTGCTCATCCTGTTGTTTCCCTTCTACTGGATGACGATCACGGCCTTCAAACCCGATGCGGAGCTGTATGATTTCGCGACGCATAATCCCTTCTGGATCACCTCGCCCACGCTGCAGCACATTCGCAAGCTGCTGTTCGAGACGGCCTATCCCTCCTGGCTGATGACGACCATGATGGTCTCGGTGGGGGCGACGACGCTGTCGCTCTTTGCCAGCACGCTGGGCGCCTATGCGATCCAGCGGCTGCGCTTCCGCGGCAGCCAGTATGTCGGCCTTGCGATCTACCTGGCCTATCTGGTGCCGCCCTCGATCCTGTTCATCCCGCTGGCCACGATGGTCGTACAGCTTGGCCTGTTCGACAGCCCGATGGCGCTGGTGCTGGTCTACCCGACCTTCCTCGTACCCTTCTGCACCTGGCTGCTGATCGGCTACTTCAAATCCATTCCCTATGAGCTGGAAGAATGCGCGCTGATTGACGGTGCCACGCGGTTGCAGATCCTGCGCCGGATCACGCTGCCGCTCGCGGTGCCGGGGCTGATCAGCGCGGGCATCTTCTCCTTCACGCTGTCCTGGAACGAGTTCATCTACGCACTCGCCTTCATCCAGAGCAGCGAGAACAAGACCGTTCCCGTCGCCATCCTGACCGAGCTGGTCACGGGCGATGTCTATCAATGGGGGGCGCTGATGGCGGGCTCGCTGATGGGCTCGCTGCCGGTTGCGATCTTCTATTCGTTCTTCGTGGACTACTACGTCAGCAGCCTGACGGGTGCCGTGAAGGAATAACGCGCCGGAGGGCGGTTGCCCCGCCCCGCCGATCAGGCGCACATATAAGCGACTGATTCACGGCTCCGGCGAAGCCGCCTCCACCGATCAGGCGCACATACAAGCGACTGATTCACGGCTCCGGCGAAGCCGCCTCCGCCGATCAGGCGCTACTGCGTCTGCCGCTGGGCCGTGGCGAGGTGCACCGCGCCGTTGCGGCGCGTGCGCTCCGCATGGCCGGTGTTGCAGCTCCAGTCATCAAAGACATCGCTGCCCGGGCTGGTCACTTCCATCTTGGCCTTCACGCGGCACACCAGGCGCTGCGTCGAGGCCGGGCTGCCGCCGTGCCAGCGCCGCAGCGCGGTGGACCAGCTGCCCGTCTCACGCGCCCAGCGCGCCATCATCCCGCCAGCCCAATCGGCCGAGGCATCGGGGTTCAGCGGCCAATGGGAATTGCGCGCATGCACGCGGGCATTCACCTGCACGCAGCCCGCCATGATGCTGCGCCGGGGGGCTGCGCCATCCACCAGCGCCCGCGCGGCTTCCTCCGTCTCCGGGAAATGCGCGCGGCCGCCGATGGAAAGGGCATAGGCATGCAACCCGCTCTCCGCGAGGGCGATCGCCGTCAGCAGCCCCGTCGGCAGGCCGTGCACCTGTTCGGCGCGCTGCGTCGCCTGAAGGCAGGCGGCGCGAGGAGACAACTGGGATGTGCGCGGCGACGTCTCCGCCACCAGCACCGGGATCAACTCCTGCGGCGCATCGCGCATCCGGGGCGTGCCGGCGGGCGGGCGGGCGCGGCCGCGATGCGCGCTGCGCGTGCCGGTGTCTCGCCGTGGTGCCGTGGAGCGCTGGGCCGTGGTTGCGCGCGGCGCCGTGGTGGCGCGCCGGGCAGGCTGGCTCACGGCCGGGCTGCGCGCCTGGCTGGCGCGCGGATCAGCAGTGCGCGCATCGGCTGGCATGCTGAAGGAGACCGCGCCCAACACCCAGGCCACAAGGGCACTGAGAGCAAGGCCACGGAGGCTTCCACGCGGGAAGGATCCACGCGGCCCGGCAGATTGGGGCGCATGGACCACTGGTGGGTGCCGGGGCGCATCGTGATTTTGCGCCCTCTTTGGCAGGCCAGTCTGGGTCAACATGCAACACGCGGTAGCATGGCGTGAAGCCCAAGGGCAACCCTTGCCCCCCCGATCCGGGGCATGCTGCACATTCGACCAGGGGACAACGACCGATGGGCCAAGCCAGATGATCACGCGTCGCCAAGCCATTCTGGGCGGGCTGGCACTCCCGGCGGGGCCCGCCGCGGCGCAGGTGCTGGACCGGCCGGTCACGCTGTTGGCGCCCTTTTCGGCCGGTGGCGCGGCCGATCTTGCCGCGCGCATCTTCGCCGCCCATGCGCCGCGCCATATGGGCCCTGGCCCGCAACCCATCATCGTGGACAACCGCACCGGCGCCTCAGGCTCCATCGGCACGCAATTCGTGGCCCGTGCCCGGCCTGATGGGCATACGCTGCTGCTGGCGCGCGTCGGCTCTTCCGCCATCCTGCCCGCCACCGATGCGCGCACGCCCTACAGCGTGGAGGATTTCACCTGGCTTGCCTTGCTCGATGAAAATCCCTTCGTGGTCTGCGTCCGCGCCGATGCGCCCTGGCGTGACCTGCAGGCGCTGCTCGCGGCCATTCGCGCCACGCCGGGCCAGCTGAATTTCGCCACCAGCGGGCCCGCCACCATCCTGGATCTCGGCATCCGCCACATGCTGGCCAGTGCCAGCCTGCCGATAGACGCGGCCCAGGCCCTGCCCTTCCGCGGCGGCGGTGAGGCTCTGATGGCATTGCTCGGCGGCCATGCGCAATTCGTCGGCAACAACCTGGGTGACATGCTGGGCGCCATCCAGCAGGGCCAGGTGCGCGCGCTGGTGGTCAGCGGCGATGCGCGGCTGGCAAGCCTGCCCCATGTCCCCACCGCCGCGCAGGCCGGGCTGCCCGCCCTCTCCTCCCTCGCGGGCTGGAATGCGCTGGCGGCCCCGGCCAACCTGCCCGAGCCCGTTCTGGAATTCTGGACCCGCGTGACCATCGCCACCACGCGCGATCCCGAATGGATCGCCGCCACGCGCCGCACCGGCAGCGTGCCGCGCTTTCTCGATGGTGCGGCCACGCGCGCGCATGTCGAGGCGCAGATCGCCCTCTACCGGGACCTCGCCCGGCGTTTGAATCTGGGCTGATCCTCATTCACCGAAGGTTGACGGATGGCGGCATGGCGGCGAGGCTTCGTCTGCCGCGCCAGACCGCCGCGGCCCATACATCCCGGGAGGATGCGATGATCGCCAGGAAAGGGCACCGAGCCCCATGAAAAATCCCGCCTATATCGTGGGCGCTTTCGAGCACCCGACGCGCAAGGCCGAGGACAAGTCCACCGCCCAACTGCATGCCGAAGTCGCCTATGGCGCGCTGCAGGACGCGGGACTGACCGCCGCCGATATTGATGGCTATTTCTGTGCGGGCGATGCGCCGGGCATGGGTGGCCTGTCCATGATCGACTACATGGGCCTCAACAAGCTCCGTCATTACGACACGACAGAAAGCGGCGGCTCCTCCTACGTCATCCATGTGGGTCACGCGGTCGAGGCCATCATTGCGGGCAAGTGCAATGTCGCGCTGATCACGCTCGCCGGCCGTCCGCGCGCCGAGGGCATGCAGACCGGCACCGCCGTGCGCTCCGCCGGCGTGGGTGTGCCCGATGAGAGCTTCGAGCTGCCTTACGGCCGCACCATCGCCACCATGCACGCCAATGTCGCCATGCGGCACATGTATGAATTCGGCACGACGAGCGAGCAGCTCGCCTGGGTGAAGGTCGCCGCCTCCACCCACGCGCAGTACAATGAACATGCGATGCTCCGGAAGGTCGTCACGGTCGAGGATGTGGTGAATTCGCCCATGGTGGCTGATCCGCTGCACCGCCTGGATTGCTGCGTCATCTCCGATGGCGGTGGTGCGCTGATCATCGCGCGGCCCGAAATCGCGCGCACGCTGAAGCGCCCGAAGGTCGGCGTGAAGGGCTGGGGCGAGGCCTACAAGCACCAGAATGCCGGTGGCATTGACCTGACCTATTCGGCCTCGAAAATGTCCGGGCCCATGGCCTTCGGCAAGGCGGGCGTGAAGCCGGCCGACATCAAATACGCCTCGATCTATGACAGCTTCACCATCAGCGTCGTCGTGCAGATCGAGGATCTGGGCTTCTGCGAAAAGGGCCAGGGCGGCCGCTTCGTGGCCGATGGCAATCTGATCTCCGGCGTCGGCAAGCTGCCCTTCAACACGGATGGCGGCGGCCTCTGCAACAACCACCCGAGCAACCGCGGCGGCATGACCAAGGTGATCGAGGCGGTGCGCCAGGCGCGCGGCGAAGCACACCCCATGGTGCAGGTGAAGAATGCCGATCTCGTCCTCGCCAATGGCAAGGGCGGCAACCTCGGTTCGCGGCATGGCTGCGGCACCGTCATCCTGGAGCGGGAGTAACACCCATGGCGACCATGTCCTTTGACCGCACCCCCGCCGCCCCGGCGGAAAGCCCGGACAACAAGGTCTATTTCGACGGCTGCCGCGCCGGCAAGCTGATCCTTGGCAAGTGCAATGACACGGGCAAGCTGTTCCACTACCCGCGCCATGTCTCGCCCTGGACGCTCTCGAACAATGTCGAGTTCGTCGAGGCGTCAGGCGATGGCGTGATCTACAGCTACAGCGTCGCGCGGGGCAAAGAGCCCTTCTGCGTGGCCTATGTGACGCTGGCCGAAGGCCCCACCATGCTGACCAACATCGTCGAGTGCGACCTCGATGCGCTGAAGGTCGGACAGAAGGTGAAGGTGAAGTTCCGCGCGACCGAAGGCGACGGGGCACCGGTGCCGGTGTTCGTGCTCGCCTGAGACTGCAAAGGGGAGTTCGAAGGGCTCTGCCCTTCGAGCATCCCGGCAGAAACCTTAGGTTCCTGCACCTCCATTCCGAAGTGCTTCCATGAAAATCCCCCCGCTGCCCTTCACCGTGACCGATTGGGACGCCGTCCCCGGCACGGAGCATCCGGGCGAGACGGGCATGGGGCATTGGCGCACGCTCAACATAGGCGATGTGCGCGTCCGCATGGTCGAATACGGGCCAGGCTACCTCGCCGACCATTGGTGCGACCGCGGCCATATCATCTATGTGGTGAAGGGCGAGATGGTCTCCGAACTCAAGGACGGCCGACGCTTCCCAATGAAAGCCGGCATGAGCTACCAGGTCTCCGACTTCGGAGATTCCCCCCATCGTTCTTCGACGCAAACCGGCGTGACGCTCTTCATCGTGGACTGACGAGGGTCCAGGAAACCGGGCTTCCTGGCGGGTGAGCGCAAAGCCCCCCTCGCCGTCAATGCATCACATCCCCACCATTCGGCGAGAGACAGGCGCCCGCATAATACGTCCCGCCCTGCCCTGCCAGCAGCAGCGCCGTCGCCGCGATTTCCTCCGGCTGGCCGAGACGCCCGAGCGGCAAGGTCGCTGCGATCCGCGCCTTCCATTCCGGCCCCCGGCTGCGTGTCAGGTCGGTCTCGATCGGGCCGGGTGCTATGGCATTCACCAGCACGCCCTTCGGCCCCGCCTCATGCGCCAGGGCGCGCGTGAAGCCGATGATGCCCGCCTTGGCCGCGCAATAGGTGACGATGCCGGGTGAGCCCTTGAGGGCCAGCTGGGACGCCATGTTGATGATCCGCCCAGCCCCACGCGCGACCATGCCCGGATAGACGGCCTGGGCCATGAAGAACATGCCCTTCATATGGACGCTCATCATCCGGTCGAAATCCGCCTCGGCGATCTCGCCGAACGGCCCGCGGATATTCATTCCCGCATTGTTCAGCAGGATGTCGCAGGGGCCGAGTGCGGCCTCGGCGGCGGCGGCGAAGGCATTCACCTCCGCCACCACGCCCATATCGGCCGGCATCTGGAAGCCGCGCCGTCCGCGCGCCGTGACGGCCTGCACCAGCGTCTTCGCCTCCGCCTCGTCATTCAGGTGGCAGATGGCGATATCGGCGCCGGCATCGGCGAAAGCGATGGCGCAGGCCCGGCCAATGCCGCGACTGCCACCCGTCACATAGGCGATTTTCCCGAGAAGCGGTTGTGTCATGTGCCAAGCCTTTTCATGGTGCGTGCGAAGTCTTCGCGAATGCTGCCTTCGCGGATGTGGCGGCCGGATTCCACCACCACGCGGCCGCCCACCGCGACGCTGCGCACCATCCGGTCGGCCGGGCCGAAGCACCAGGCATCCAGCAGCGCATCGCTGCTGCGGCCGGCCAGCGTGGGGTGTTCGTCATCCAACTCCACCAGATCACAACGCAGCCCGGGGGCGATGCCCCCCATCGCGACGCCGCACGCCTGGGCCCCACCCGCCAGCGCGCGCTCCAGCAGGCCGCGCCCCGGATGCGGCCGGATGTCATCGGTGGCCACGCTGCGCAATTCCAGCGCCAGGCGCTGGCTGGTTTCCAGCTGGCGCAATTCGGCGGCGGGGCAGATGCCCACATGGCTATCCGTCCCGAAGCCGAGCCGCCCCTCGGCCGCCAGGTAATCCGGCAGCGGGAAGACGCCATCGCCGAGCGAGGCTTCGGTGGAGGGGCACAGCCCGACCACGGCGCCCGTGGCCGCGAGTTCGCGCGTCTCGCCTTGCGTCATATGCGTCGCGTGGATCAGCACCCAGCGCGCATCCAGCGGCGTGTTCCGCAGCAGCCATTCGACCGGGCGCAGGCCGGTGGCGGCAAGGCATTCCTGCACCTCCTTTTCCTGCTCGGCGGCGTGGATATGGATAGGACAGTCCAGCGCGGCCATCGCTTCCAGCATGGCGGGCGTCACGGCGCGCAGGCTGTGCGGCGCCACACCCCAGGCCGCGTTGCGCTGCGTGGCGGCGATGGCGCGCACGCGCTCCAGGATGGTGTGGAACCCGTCCAGATCATTCAGGAAGCGGCGCTGCCCCTCATGCGGGGGGGCGCCGAAAATCCCGCCATGGCGATAGAGGCTGGGCAGCATGGTGATGCCGATGCCCGTAGCCTCGGCGGCGGCGAACAGCCGCTCCGCCATCTCCGCTCGGTTCGCATAGGCGCTGCCATCGGGCGCGTGGTGCAGGTAATGAAACTCGGCGATCTGCGTGAAGCCGCGCGTCAGACATTCGGCATAAAGCTGTGCCGCAATGGCTTGCGCGTCCTCCGGGCTCACGGAGAGCGCGAAGCGATACATCGTCTCCCGCCAGGTCCAGAAGCTGTCGCGGCCCGCGGGGCTGCGGCGCTCGGCCCCGCCCGCCATGGCGCGCTGGAAGGCGTGGCTGTGCAGATTGGCGATCCCCGGGATGACATGGCCGCGCAACCGCCGCGCGGCACCCGGGGCCGCACCCGGCGTGACCTGCGTGATCCGGCCGGCCGCATCGCAGATGATCCGCACATCAGCCGCCCAGCCCTCGGGCAGCAGCGCATGGGCGGCGAAGAATTCAGCCATCGGAATCCCTTGGAGACAACGCGATGAAACATCGCGGCCCGCGCCCTGCCATGCAACCCCGTGATGGCCGCGCGCGCCCAGGCGTTCTATCCTGCCGGGATGACCCCGATCTCCCTCGCCGCCGGGCATGCGCGGCTTTCCGACCTGCGGGCCATTCGCGATGGCGCGCCGCTCGCCCTCGCCCCCGGCTGGGGTGATGATGTGGAGGCGGGGCTCGCCACCTTGCGTGCCGCGCTGGCCAGCGGGGCCGCGCTGTACGGCGTGAATACCGGCTTCGGCAAGCTCGCTTCCACCCGCATCGCCGCGGGTGACCTGGCGCGGCTCCAGCTCAACCTGCTGCGCAGCCACGCCGCCGGCACGGGCGAGAACCTGCCCCGCCCCGTGGTGCGGCTGATCCTCGCGCTGAAGGCCATGTCGCTGGCGCGCGGCGCATCCGGCGCGCGGCCCGAGATCATCGAGACGCTGCTCGCCCTGCTGGAAGCCGACATGCTGCCCGATGTGCCGGCCCAGGGCTCGGTCGGCGCCTCGGGGGATCTCGCCCCCCTCGCCCATCTCTCGCTGGTGCTGGTGGGCGAGGGCTCGGCCACGGATGCGCAGCATGTGACGCATGGCGGCGCCACGGCACTGGCCGCCATCGGCCGCGCGCCCTTGGTGCTGGGCCCGAAGGAGGGGCTGGCGCTGCTCAACGGCACCCAGGTCAGCACGGCCCTCGCCCTCGATGCACAGTTCCGCGCGGGCGATCTGCTGCGCGCCGGCCTGCTGACGGGTGCCATGAGCGTGGATGCCGCGCGCGGTTCCGACACGCCCTTTGATCCGCGCATCCATGCCCTGCGCGGCCAGCCCGGGCAGATCCGCGTGGCCGAGACGCTGCGCCAACTCCTCGCCGGCAGCGCCATCCGCGACAGCCACCGCGAGGGCGATATCCGTGTGCAGGACCCCTATTGCCTGCGCTGCCAGCCCCAGGTGATCGGCGCCTGCCTCGACCTCATCGAGCAGGCCGGCGCCATGCTGGAGCGCGAGGCCAATGCCGTGACCGACAACCCGCTGCTGGTCGAGGGGGGCGAGCTTCTCTCCGGCGGCAATTTCCACGCCGAGCCGGTGGCCTTCGCGGCCGACATGCTGGCCCTTGCCCTCGCTGAGATCGGCGCCATCGCCGAACGCCGCATCGCCCTGCTGACGGACCCGGCGCTCTCCGGCCTTCCGGCCTTCCTGGTGCAGGCAGGCGGGCTCAATTCCGGCTTCATGATCGCCCAGGTGACGGCCGCCGCCCTGGCCGCCGAGAACCGCGCCATGGCGACGCCGCGCAGCGTGGACAGCCTGCCCACCTCCGCCAACCAGGAGGATCACGTCTCCATGGCCACCAATGCGGGCCTGCGCCTGCGGCCCATGGCCGAGAATCTGGAGGGCATCCTCGCCATCGAATACCTGGCCGCCGCGCAGGGCATCGGCTTCCACCGCCCGCTCACCAGCAGCCCCGCCATCGAGGCCGCGCATGCCAGGCTACGCGCCGAAGTGGCCCCCTGGGATGAGGACCGGCTGATGGCGCCCGATATCGCGGCCGCACGCCGCCTGCTGCGCGGGGTGACGCTGCCATGAGCTTCGATAACGTCTGGCTGAATGCAAATCTCGCCACCATGGGCGATGATGCGCTGGGCCTCATCGAGGATGGCGCCATCGCGTCCAAGAATGGCCGCATCGCCTGGGTGGGGCCGCGCACTGGCCTGCCCGCGCATGCCGCGCCCGTGACCGATTGCGGCGGCGCCTGGATCCTGCCCGGCCTCGTGGATTGCCACACCCATCTGGTCTTTGGCGGCAACCGCGCGGCCGAATTCGAGCAGCGCCTCGGCGGCGCCACCTATGAGGAGATCGCTCGCGCCGGTGGCGGCATTCTCTCCACCATGCGCGCCACGCGCGCGGCGAGCGAGGCGCAGCTGGTGCAGGCCGCCCTGCCTCGGCTGGATGCGCTGCTGCGCGAGGGCGTGACCACGGTGGAGGTCAAATCCGGCTACGGGCTGGAGCCGGAGACCGAGCTGCGCCAGCTCCGCGCCGCCCGCGCCCTGGGGGCGCAGCGCCCGGTGAGCATCGTCACCTCGCTGCTCGCCGCCCATGCCGTGCCGCCGGAATACAAGGGCCGGCAGGGCGAATATGCGCGCCATGTGGCTGAGGACATCATCCCCCGCGCCGCCGCCGAACACCTGGCCGATGCGGTGGATGCCTTCTTTGACAGCATCGGCTTCACGGCCGAGGAAACCGCCCTGGTCTTCGCCGCCGCCCAGCGCCACGGCCTGCCGGTGAAGCTGCACGCCGACCAGTTGACGGATTGCGGCGGCGCGGCGCTGGCCGCCGCCCATGGTGCGCTCTCGGCCGATCACCTGGAGCGCAGCAACAGCGCGGGCATCGCCGCCATGGCGCGGACCGGCACCGTCGCCGTGCTGCTGCCGGGTGCGACGCTGATCCTGCGCGAAACCCATTTTCCGCCGATCGCCGCGATGCGCGAGCATGGCTGCCGCATGGCGCTCTCCACCGACATGAATCCCGGCTCCTCCCCGGCGCTGTCGCTGCTGCTGATGCTCAACCTCGGCTGCACGCTGTTCCGCATGACGGTGCCCGAGGCGCTGCTCGGCGTGACGCGCCACGCCGCCGCCGCCCTCGGCCTCGGTGATCGCGGCGTGCTGGCCGAAGGGCTGCGCTGTGACCTCGCGCTGTATCGCATCCAGCGCCCGGCGGAGCTGTGCTACTGGCTGGGTGGCAACCCCTGCATCGGGCGCGTCGTGGCCGGCATCGCCGCATGACGATCATCCCATGAGTCCGGCCGAGATCGAGGCCATCATCCATCGCGGCGTGCCGCTGGGGGCCGCCTGGGGCGTGCGCGTGCTGGCCGCCGATGCGACGGAGGCGCGGCTGGAATTGCCGCATCACGCGGCGCTGCTGCGCCCGGGCAACACCGTCTCCGGCCCCGCCATCATGGGGCTGGCGGATATGGCCATGTGGGCCGTGCTGCTGGCCGGCAGCGAGGGCCGCGACGAGAGCCTCACCGCGAATATGCATGTAAATTTCTTGCAACCTTGCGGACCCGGTCCTATTTATGCGACAGCCCGCCTGGTCAAAGGCCGCGGGCGCAGCCTTTTCGGCGAGGTGCTGATCACCCGCCCGGATTCAAAGGACGTCGCGGTGCATGTGACAACGAGTTGGGTGCGCAGCCAGCGCAGCCCGGCCGGGGGCTGAATGGCGGACGAAGCCCCCCAGCACCCTGGCTTACGGCCAGTCATTCTCAGCACCCGCGAACTCCCTGCCGCCCGGCAGAT
This sequence comes from Sediminicoccus sp. KRV36, assembly GCF_023243115.1. Taxonomy (NCBI): domain Bacteria; kingdom Pseudomonadati; phylum Pseudomonadota; class Alphaproteobacteria; order Acetobacterales; family Roseomonadaceae; genus Sediminicoccus; species Sediminicoccus sp. KRV36. The sequence goes on along the minus strand of NZ_CP085081.1, from coordinate 2,202,065 downwards.
TGGGGCTTGGCGCGGCTGGTTTGATTCCGTCTTTGAGGTTGATGCGCCCGCCGCCCCGCATCTCCCCGGCTTTGCGGCGGAAAGCCGGGCCTGGGCCCTGGCCGGCATGGGCATCAGCCAGGTTTCGGCCCCGCCGCTGCGCGTCATGCGGACCCGGCAGATGCTGCGGAGCGACCCGGTGGATCATTGGTCGCTGACGCTGGGCGGGGCGGAAACCAGCCTGCGCACCGCGCGCAGCTCCCTGCGCATTCCCGCCCGCACGCCCTTCATCGTCTCCCTCGGCCGCGAATTGGTCAGTGAGCGCGATGCGGATGAACGGCTGCAGCTCTATCTCTCGCGGGATCGCTTCGCCGCCCTGGCCACGCCGCTCGATGCCGCCTGCGACCAGGCGCTGGAGACGCCGCTGGGCCTGCTGCTCGCTGATTACCTGCGGCTGCTGGCCCACCGCATCCCGCAGCTCCAGCCCGAGGAAGCCGCGCGCCTGCCCGACGCCATCGCCGCCATGATCGCCGCCTGCCTGCATCCCACGCCGGATCACCTGGCCCTGGCGGAGAGCCAGATGGACGGCACCCGCCTCGCGCGGGTGCGGCGGGTGATCGGCGCGCATCTGGGCTCGGCGCGGCTTTCGCCCCGGCTGGTGTGCAGCATGGCCGGCATGTCCCGCTCCCAGCTCTATCGCCTGCTGGAGGGTGAGGGCGGCGTGGCGCGCTACATCCAGAAGCTGCGCCTGGAGGCCAGCCACGCGGCCCTGTCCGATGCGCGGGAACAGCGCAGCATCGCCGAGGTGGCGGAGGCCTGCGGCTTCTACGACCCCTCGGCCTTCAGCCGGGCCTTCCGGCGCGAATTCGGCGCCACGCCAAGTGAGGTGCGCGCCGCGGCCCTGGCCGGCCAGCCGCTCCGATCCATGCCGCGCGACGATGGCCCGCCGGCAAGCCGCCTGCGCGACTGGCTGCGGGCCTTCTGAGGCTCAGGCCTCGCGTCCCTCAAGCCTGGCGGCGCCCGGTAAAGAGCACGGCCACCAGCATCGCCCCCACCGAGAGCGAGGCGCCCAGCGCCTTCACCGGCCCGATCGTCTCACCCAGCACCAGGGCCGAGGTGATCAGCCCCATCACCGGCACCACGACCGAAAGCGTGCTGGCCCGCGTGGCGCCCAGCATTTCCACGCTGCGGGCAAAGAGCAGCATGGAGACGCAGCCCAGCAGCACGCCCTGCGCCACCAGCATCCAGATGACGAGGCTGGTCGGCAGGGCAAAAAATGCCTCGACGCGATACAGCAGGAAGGGCGGCAGCACGAAGGGCACGGAAACGAGGGTGACGGCCGCCGTCGCCGGGATTGCCGGCACCTGCCAGCGCCGCAGCAGGATGGTGAAGACCGCCCAGGTGCTGCCCGCCCCGACCAGCATCAGGTCGCCACGCCAGGCGCCGGGATGCATGCCCAAGCCATCCCAGGCGATGATGAGCACCCCGGTCAGCATCCCGCCCAGGGCGGCGGCACGGCCGGGCGTGGGCCTTTCCCGCAGCAGCCACCAGGCGAGCAGGGCGCCGGCCACCGGCATGACCATCGGCGCGATGGTGGAGCCATGCGTGGCGGGGGCGTATTTCAGCGCGGTGGCAAAGAGAATGAGGTTGCCCGCCCCGGCGAACAGGAACAGCACGAAGATGCGCCGCCAGCCCAGGGCCCGCATGGCCGCCCGTTCCCGCCAGACCAGCGGCGCCAGGAGGAGGGAGGCCGGGACGTAGCGGCAGAACAGCAGGTCCAGCACATGGAAGCCCTGCCCGTTCAGCGCCAGCCGCGCCACCGCCGCATGCCCGCCCCAGATCGCCGAGGCCAGCACACCGATCAGCAAGCCGACCAGGATCCTGGGACTGATATTCACCCCGCCAGTAGCCAGCCAGCCGGCGTTTGCGTCAACCCTGCTGACGCGTTTTCCTCAGGCGAGGATGCAATTCACGCCGTCACTGAATTGCGCAAAGGGCACGCCATAGACATGGATGGACACAGCCACCTCCGCGCAGCAATTGGCGATGCGGTGGATCAGCTCCGGATCGGCCGGGCCGTGGCTTGTGGCCCCTTCCCCGCGCAGCAGCGCGGCCTTGGGGCGCGGCGGCGCGCCGGGCGTGAAGAAATGCTCGGTCAGGCAACCGCGATGCACGCCCAGGGCGCACCAGGTGTGGTGCGAATGGACGGGCGACATCTGGCCCGGCCGCCAGACCAGCGCGACCACGGCATAACCCTCGCCCTCCTCCAGCAGATGGCGGACGTAGCGATCAGGATTGCAGGGACAATCGCGGCCCGCCAGCAGGCCGGCATCGCCCAGATGCGGCGCGATGGCCGCGGCGACCGCGGCCGGACGCTCTGCCAGGGGCACCCGCGCCGCGCGGCGGATCCCGGCCAGCATGGCATCGAGACCCGTGCCGGTGGCGCCCATGCTGTTCAGGCCCGTGCTGCTCAGGCCGGGCAGGGCTGCGATCATGTTCATACGGCGGTCCTCGCATCGGGCGCGGTGAGCGCCGCCAGCACCATCTGGCGGCTGGCGGAAACCTGTTCATGCATGATGCGCGCGGCCTCATCGGCGCGGCCCAGGGCCAGTGCCTCGACGAGCGCGTGATGCTCATGCGCCATCTCGCCCGTGCGGTCGCGCGGGCGCAGGCCCAGCACCAGCATGCGCGTGCTTTCATCCAGCAGCCGGTCCAGCTGCCGCGCCAGCCGCGCATTGCCCGAAAGCTCCGCGATGGCGACGTGGAATTGCTTGTTGGCGTCGAGGAAGCACATGGCACTCTCCTCATCGGCGCAGTCATAGCCCTCGGCGCAGATGGCATCGAGGCGGCGCAGCATCACCGCATCCACGCGGCCGGCCGCACGGCGCGCGGCTTCGGGCTCCAGCATCAGGCGCAGGTCGAACACCTCATGGATGTCGCGGATGGTGACCAGGCTGACCATCCAGCCGCGGCGCGGGACGGCGAGCACCAGCCCCTCCTCCGCCAGCCGGGCGAGTGCCGCCCGCACCGGCGCCTTGCCGAGTTCCAGATGGGCCGCGACAGCGGTTTCCGAGACGGTTTCCCCCGGGGCGAGGCGCGTGGTGAGGATATCGCGCCGCAGCGCCGCAACGGCACGCTCTGTGAGCGAGGGCGGCGCCTCGATCTGGGTTACCAGCGACATGGGGCTGTGACGACCACTGACATGTCACTGACCTTACGCAACCACTCCCTGGCGCGCAAGCAGCGAATCAGGCTTGCGCCAGGATCGCCGCCGCAGCCTGGGCCATGCCCGCATTGGAATGCGCAACCCCCGGCACGATGCCGAGATCCCAGCCGCAGGGAATGCCATAGCCCGCGGCGGCCGCCAGGGCGGCGGCGTGGAAATTCCGGCCGCGCTCGAAGCGATTCAGCCCCTGCACATCCGTGGCCGCATCCCGGCGGAGTTGATGATGCATCGGGTCATTATCCTGGTCCCCCAGCAGAATGGTCACCGGGCGCCCCAGCGCCGCGCGCAGCCCCGCCTCGGTCGCCGCGCATTGCGCGAGGCCATGCGGGAAGTTCACATCGAAGCGCGGCCAGGAATACCAGCCGGAATTGGCGATGATGATGCGCCGCGCCCGCGGCGCGCCGGTCAGCAGCAGATAGCGATGCACGAATTGCGCCCCCGCCGAATGGCCATACAGCGCGAAAGGCGCCGGCGGCGCACCGACCGCCGCCAGCGCCGCATCCACCGCGCGGTCGAGGGCAAAGAAGGTCCATGCCGCTTCCTCCGCCTGGGCATTGCCGTAGTTGTAGAGCCGTACGCCGGGGAATTTCGCGTCCGAATATTCCGGGCAGACCAGCAGGAAGCCATGCGCCTCGGCATGCGGCAGCCAGGCATCGCGATAGCCATCGGCGTTGCGCCCCATGCCGTGCATGACCACGACGACGGGCCCGCCCGGACGCCAGGCGGCGGGGCGGTGCAGATACACATCCATCGGGCCTGGGGCCGCGCCGCTCGGCTCCTCGAAGCTGATGCGGCCGGGGCTGGCGGCATGGGCAATCATCGGCGGCATCAGGCTGCCCGCCACCAGCGCGCGGCGCCGCACCTCAATCCACCGAAGCGCCGGAACGCCGGACGATCTCGGCCCAGCTTGCGATATCGCGCCGCTGGATCGCGCCGAATTCCGCCGGCGTGAAGACCGGCGGCAGCGCGATGCCCTGCGTCGTCACCAGCCACTCGCTGAATTGCGGGTCGCGCAGCACGCCGGTGATGGCGGTGGAGAGCCGCTCGACGATTGGCGCCGGCAAATTCGCCGGGCCGAACAGGCCGTACCAGGTGGTGCTGACGAAGCCGGGGAGGTTGCAGGCTTCGGCCACGGTCGGCACATCGGGCAGGATCGAAAGGCGCTGCGCCGTGGTCACGGCCAGTGCCCGCGTCTGCCCCTGGCGGATGGGGCCGAGTGCCGGGCCCACCTGGTTGAAGAAGAAATCCACATCGCCCGCCAGCAGCGCCGTCTGCGCGCCAGGCTGGCCGCGATACGGCACATGGGTGATGTCGATATTCGCCGCCACCGCGAATTGCGCGCCGGCCAGATGCGTCGAGGCGCCATTGCCGGTGGAGGCATAGTTCAACCGCCCCGGATTGGCCCGCGCCGCCGCCAGCAACGCCGCGCAATCGGTGAATTGCGGCCGGCGATCGATGCTGACCGTCAGCGCATTGGGCACATCGCCCAGATGCGCGATGGGCGTGAAATCCCGCACCACATCGAAGGGCAGCGTGCGATAGAGGCTCGCATTGATGGCATGCGTGCCGGCCGTGCCGAAATACAGCGTATAGCCATCCGGCCGCGCCTTCGCGACGAAGTCGGAGGCGATGTTCCCGCCTGCGCCCGAACGGTTGTCCACGATGATGTTCTGGCCGTTCAGCGCCCGGCTCAGCGGCTCCGACATGCGGCGCATGTAGATGTCGATGCCCGAGCCATTGGGGAAGCCGCTGAGGATGGTGATGGGCCGGCTGGGCCAGGATTCCTGGGCGGCGGCCAGGGCCGGTGCGGCAAGCGGCAGGGCGAGCAAGGAACGGCGGCGCATGGCGGGTTCTCCTTCAGGCGGGTCGCTGCTTATCTACGCCCGCTCAAGCCGGGAGGGAATGATGGCAGGACAGATCGCGCGCGGGGGCAAGTCCATCTATGGCGCGCCGCTCGGCATTCTCATGCTGGAAGCCCGGTTTCCGCGCATCCTCGGCGATATGGGCAATGGGCTGACCTGGAATTTCCCCGTGCTGTTCCGCGTGGTGCGCGGCGCGACACCCGCGCGCGTCGTCGAACAAGGCGCCGCCGGGCTGCTCGACGCCTTCATCGAAGCCGCGCGGGAGCTGGTGGATCTGGGGGCCGAGGGCATCACCACCAATTGCGGCTTTCTCTCCCTGTTCCAGCGCGAGCTGGCCGAGGCCGTCCGGGTGCCGGTGGCCACCTCCGCCTTGATGCAGGTGCCCTGGGTGCAGGCGACACTGCCGCCCGGCCGGCGTGTCGGCGTGATCACGGTGAACAAGGCGGGTGTGACGCCGCGGCACCTCGCGGCGGCCGGCGTGCCGCTCGATGTGCCGATGGAGGGCACGGAGGGCGGGCGGGAATTCTTCCGCGTGCTGATCCGCGCCGAGAAGAATGACCTGGATGTGGAGCTGGCCCGGCAGGATATCCTGGATGCGGCCGCCCGCCTCGTGGCGGCACATCCGGAGGTTGGCGCCATCGTGCTGGAATGCACCAACATGCCGCCCTATGCGGCGGATGTGGCGGCGGCGACCGGGCTGCCGGTGCATGACATCTACGCGATGATCAACTGGTTCCAGGCCGGGCTGCGGCCCCGCCGCTTCTGAGCGTCAGCGCGGCTTGCGCGGCTCGATCCAGAGCTGCGGCGGCGGGATGTGCTGCGGCCAGGGCGGCGCGTCGAGGTTGGGGAGCGTTGCGGGTGCGGGCCGGCAATCGGGGCGCAGCGCCCCGCAATCCCAGCGATGCGCATCCGGCCGGCCCGTAAGCTGCCCGCCGATCTCGAAGCGGCAGCGGCACAGGCGACCGTCGAAGCAGGCCGTCATCCCCTCGCGCGGGGCGTTGCAGACCGGCACCTGTGCGGCGGCGGGAGAGGCGAGGAACAGGATGAGGAACAGCGCGCGCATCGCGGGACGCTGCGCGCGGCCGGGTTAAGAAACGCAAAAGGCCCCGCGATCTCCCGCGGGGCCTTCGCCAAGCCAGCGCCGAGGTGCGAGGCTTACTTCATGCCGATCGCCTGGCGGCCACGCTGGCCGTCACGCACATCGAGCGAGACCTTCTCGCCCTGGGCGAGGTCGGTGCGGCCGGCGCGCGTCAGCACGGAGGAGTGCAGGAACACGTCCTGCCCGCCATCTTCCGGCGTCACGAAGCCGAAGCCGCGCACCTGGTCGAACCACTTCACGGTGCCGTTCAGCGGATAGACCGGGCCGGTGCCTTCGTCGAAGTTGCGGCGCGGCGGACCGCGATCCCCACCACCGAAGCCACCCGAACGCGGGGCGCCGAAGCCACCACCACCACCACCACCGGGCGGGCCACCAAAGTCACGGCGCGGCGGACGGTCGCCAAAGCCACCGCCCCCACCCGGGGGGCCACCGAAGTCCCGGCGCGGCGGACGATCGCCAAAGCCACCGCCCCCACCCGGGGGGCCACCGAAATCGCGGCGCGGCGGACGGTCGCCAAAGCCACCACCCCCACCCGGGGGGCCACCGAAGTCGCGGCGCGGCGGACGATCGCCAAAGCCACCGCGCGGGGCGCCGCCGCCACCACCCATGCCGCCACCAGGGCCGCGCTTGAGTTCGGTGATGCGCGTGACGAGCCGGCGGCCCTGCCGGTCCGACCCGATCTCGCACATCAGAATATCATCGGTATCGGGCTGCTCGATGCCCGCATCCGTCAGCGCCGATGCGTGGAAGAACACATCCTGCCCATCTGGTCCGAGCACGAAGCCGAAGCCCTTGCGCCCATTATACCACTTCACCTTGGCCTCGATCAGGCCAGTGTCACCGCCCGTAGGCGCATAATCGTCAGACACGTCGTTCTTCAATCCACGCTAGTGTTCGCAGCCAAACGGGATGCTGGGCCGGCTGTTGTACAGATTGCCACCGCCGCTTCAGAAATGCACGCGAAAACATCAAGCGAAACGATGGGGCGAATAAGGCTCCGCCGGGAAGGGCATTGGCGCGCCGGCCAGCATCGCCGCCAGCAATGCCGCGCTGCGCGGCGCGGCCACCAGCCCGACATGGCCATGGCCGAATCCGTGCAGGATATCGGCGCTGGCCGAAGCGGGCCCCAGGCAGGGCAGGCCATCCGGCATGGAAGGGCGATGCCCCATCCAGACGCGCAGCCGCCCGGACGGAACCTCGCGCGGCAGGCCCGGGAAGCTGCGCAACAGATGGTCGCGCAGGATTTCGGCCCGCTTCCAGTTGGGCGCCGCCTCCAGCCCGGCAATCTCCACCTGGCCGGCCACGCGCAGCCCTGTCTCCGTCCAGGTCAGGCTCATCTTGCCGTCCGAGGGCATCATGGGCGTGCGCGGCCCGACCTCGGCCCCCGCGATCACGGCGTGGTAGCCGCGCTCGGTCTCGAGCGGCAGGTCGTCGCCCGCTGCACGCGCCAGTGCGCGCGAATGGGCGCCGGCGCAGATGATCGCGCGCTCGGCCGCCACATCGCCCTGGTCGGTCCGCACGGCCTGCAGCCGGCCGCCCTCGATGACGAAGCCCGTGGCGCGCGCGGCCACGCGGCGCATGCCCTGCGCCTCGGCCTGGGCGATGAGGGCGGCGACATAGGCGCCGGGATTGAGGCAATGCCCCCCCTCCTCCACCAGCACGCCGAAGGTGTAGCGGCGGTCCAGATCGGGCTCGCGCTGGCGCAGCTCATCCTCGGAGATTTCGAGCCATTGCACGCCGGTTTCCCGCCGCACGCGCCAAGCCAGCGCCTCGGCCTCGAAATCGGCGCGGCTGGGGTAGATGTAGAGCAGGCCGCGCCGCTCGATCAGGTGGCCGACGCCCGCTTCCTCGGCCAATGCGGCATGGAGTTCGGGCGCGCCGGCCACCAGGGCGCGCAGCGCGTGGCCGGTGCGCATCACCTTGGCCTCGGTCCAGCCCGCCAGCAGGTAGCGCACCAGCCAGGGCGCCACCTTGGGCAAATAGCGCCAGCGGATGGCGAGCGGGCCCAGCGGGTCACTCAGGAATTTCGGCAGCTTCTTCCACAGCCCCGGCACGGCCGGCGGCACGACGCTGGAGGGGCTGAGCCAGCAGCCATTGCCGTAGCTCGCCGCCTGCTCGCCGCCGGCTGTCTCGGGTTCGATCAGCGTCACCCCGAAGCCGGCGCGCTGGGCAGCGAGTGCCGTGCAGGCGCCGACGATGCCGCCGCCCAGGATGGCGACGTTCATCAGACGCGGCCTGGATCATTGCTGGTCAGCAGCGAGACATGCGCGGACACCACCCGCCAGCCGATATCGCGCAGGCGCACCATGATCTTCGTCTCACGCCCGATCAGCCCCGTGCCGATGCGCTCATATTCCAGATGGGTACAGGCAAAATCCTGGCCGAAGCTGGTGATGTGGACGCGCTTCTGCACCCGCTTCGCATAGGCCTTCACGCTGGAGCGGAAGGCGCGGATCGCCTCGATCCCGTAGAGGATCTCGGTGATGCCGAAGCGCACCGTGCGGGGATCGGCCCAGAAGATGCCGTCGAGCACCTCGGTGCGGTTGTTCATCAGCGCGTCTTCGTAGGTGTCGAAGACGGCGCGGGCTTCGGCGATGACGCCGGGATTGTCGAGTTCCATCGCCACATTGGGCCATGGCGGGCGGCCACGGGCAAGCCAGCGTCAGCCTGAAGGCCGGCGTAGCAGCAGGACACCCAGCCCCAGCGCCATGATCAGCCCGGCACTGCCCTGGCGCAGCCGCCGCAGCAAGCCCTGCCGGGCGCCAAGCCGCTCACGCACACGCCCCGCCGCCAGCGCGACACCCGCATCCACCAGCGTATTCAGCGCCACGCAAATGCATCCGAGCAGGAGGAACTGCGCCACCACGTCACCGCGATCCGGCACAACGAATTGCGGCAGGAAGGCCAGGAAGAACAACGCGGTTTTCGGGTTCAGCGCCTCGACCACGGCGCCTTCGCGCAAGGCCCGGCGCAAGCCCAGCGGCGGCAGCGGCGCATGGGCGGGCAGCAGCACCCCGGCATCGCGCCAGCTCCGCCAGCCCAGCCAAAGAAGATAGCAGCCGCCCAGAAATTTCATCACGGTAAAGGCTTCGGCGCTGGCCAGGATCAGGGCGGAGAGGCCGAAGGCCGCAGCCAGCACATGAACCATGCCGCCAAGGCCAGTGCCCAGGGTGGAGGCAAGCCCCTCACCCAAGCCACCCGCCAAGGTGCGGGCGCCGACGTAGAACATGCCGGGCCCAGGCGTCAGGGCCAGGACCGTGGCGGCGAGCAGGAAAAGCAGAAGCTGCCCGCCCGCCATGGCGATCACCCCGCCGCGGCAACCGCCCGCTTGGCCATCACGCCCACCAGATGCGCGCGATACTCGGCGCTGCCGTGGATATCGCTGTTCAGCCCATCCGCATCCTGCTTGATGCCGGCCACCGCATCGGCGGACCAGCTGCGGCCGAGTGCCGCTTCCATATCCGCCTGGCGGAACACGCAGGGGGCCGCGCCATTGATGGCGACGCGCAGCCCCATCGGGCCCTTGGAGATGAAGGCGCCGGCCATGACATAGCGGCTGGCCGGATTCTTCAGCTTGGCGTAGCCGGCCTTTTCCGGGATCGGAAATTCGATGGCGACGAGGATTTCACCCTCCTCCAGCGCCGTCGTGAACATCCCCTGGAAGAAGTCATCGGCCGCGATCTTGCGCTTGCTGGTGTGGATGGTCGCACCCAGACCCAGCACGGCGGCCGGATAATCCGCGGCCGGATCGTTATTGGCGACGGAACCGCCGATGGTCCCGCGATTGCGCACCTGGTTGTCGCCGATATGGCTCGCCATGTAGGCCAGGGCCGGGATGGCGGCCTTCACCTCGGCGCTGTTCGCGACTTCGGCGTGCTTGGTCAGCGCGCCGATCACGATCGCGTTGCCGACGCGCTTCACGCCCTTCATCTCGGCAATGCCGGAGAGGTCCACCAGGGCCGAGGGCTTGTTCAGCCGGTGCTTCAGCGCCGGCAGCAGCGTATGCCCGCCCGAGACCGGCTTGGCATCCGGATCAGCGGCCAGCAGCTTGACGGCATCCGCCACGGAGGAGGGCTTGTGATAGGCGAAATCATACATTCTTGGTCACTCCTTGGGTCGTGACGCCGGCTGATTCACGCCTTCGGCGTTCAGGCGGCGGCTATCCATGTCAGACTGTCTTGCCGTGAATGATGGACCAGATTTTCGGCGCTGTCGCGGGCATCTCGACATGTTCCACACCATAATCACGCAATGCATCCACCACCGCATTGATCACCGCGGGCGGCGAGCCGATGGCCCCCACCTCGCCGCAGCCCTTCACGCCCAGCGGGTTGTGGGTGCAGAGCGTGGCGTGGGTGGCCACACTGACCGGCGCCAGATCATCGGCGCGCGGCATGGTGTAGTCCATCATCGAGCCACTCAGCAGCTGGCCATCCGCGTCGTAAATGCAAGCCTCCAGCAACGCTTGGCCCACCCCCTGGGCAACCCCGCCCTGCACCTGGCCGGCCACGATCATCGGGTTGATGACGCGGCCCACATCATCCACCGCCGTGAAGTTGATGAGGGTGACGTGGCCCGTCTCGATCTCGATCTCCACCTCGGCGATGTGGCAGCCGCCGGGATAGGTGAAGTTCTTCGGGTCGTAGAAGGCGGTTTCCTCCAGCCCGGGCTCGATCTCGTCAATCGGGTAGTTGTGCGGGACATAGGCCGCGAGGCTGATGTCGGTCAGGGATTTCGTCTTGTCGGTGCCCGCCACGCGGAACGTACCGCGGTCGAACTCGATATCCTCGACGCTCGCTTCCATCAGATGGGCTGCGATTCGCTTGCCTTTGGCGATGATCTTGTCCATCGCCTTCTCCATGGCCGAGCCGCCGACCGCCAAAGAGCGCGAGCCATAGGTGCCCATGCCGAAAGGCACCTTGGCCGTATCGCCATGCACGATATCCACATTGCTCACGGGCACGCCCAGCTTGTCACAGACCAGCTGCGCGAAGGTCGTCTCATGGCCCTGGCCATGGCTATGCGCGCCGGTCAGCACGGTCACCGAGCCTGTCGGGTGCACGCGGATCACGCCCACCTCATAAAGCCCCGCCCGCGCGCCGAGCGAGCCCACCACGGCCGAAGGCGCGATGCCGCAGGCCTCCAGATAGGTGGAAATGCCAATCCCGCGCAGCTTGCCATGCAGCCTCGCTTTCGCGCGCCGCGCCTCGAAGCCGGCCCAATCCGCCGTTTCCAGCGCCTGGTCCAGCGTCGAGAAATAATCGCCGCTGTCATATTGCAGGGCGACGGGCGTCTGGTACGGGAAGGCGTCGGTCGGGATGAAGTTGCGGCGGCGCAGCTTGATCTTGTCAAAGCCGCATTGCTTGGCCGCGACATCCACCAGCCGCTCGATCAGATAGGTCGCCTCCGGGCGGCCCGCACCGCGATAGGCATCCACCGGCACCGTGTTGGTAAAGACGGCCTTCACCTCGGCATAGATGGCGGGCGTCGAATACACGCCGGCCAGCAGTGTCGCGTAGAGATAGGTCGGCACACAGGGCGCGAAGGTCGAGAGATAGGCGCCCATATTGGCATGGGTGTCCACGCGGAGTGCGAGGAACGTCCCCTCCTTGTCCAGCGCCAGTTCGGCGCGGGTCACATGGTCCCGGCCATGCGCGTCGGACATGAAGGCCTCGGTCCGGTCGGCCGTCCATTTCACCGCGCGGCCGAGCTTGGCGGCGGCCCAGGTGACGATCGCCTCCTCGGCGTAATGGTAGATCTTGCTGCCGAAGCCGCCGCCCACATCGGGGGCCACGACGCGCAGCTTGCTCTCGGGGATCTGCAGCACGAAGGCGCCCATCAGCAGCCGGATGACATGCGGATTCTGGCTGGTGGTGAACAGCGTATGCTCGCCCGTGGCGGTGTCGTAGTCGCCCACGGCGCAGCGCGGCTCCATGGCATTGGGCACCAGGCGCTGGTTGGTGGTTTCAAACACCACGCGATGCGCGGCCTTCTCGAAGGCGGCATCCACCATCGCCTTGTCGCCGATATGCCAGTCGTAGCAGGTGTTGCCAGCCACATCGTCATGCACGCGGGGCGCGTCGGTGGCCAGCGCCGCCGTGGTCTGGCTGATGCCGGGCAGCACCTCGAACTCCACCACGATCGCCTCGCCCGCATCACGCGCCTGGCTGCGCGTTTCGGCGATGACGACGGCGATGGGGTCACCCACATGGCGCACCTTGCCCTCGGCGAGGACGGGGTGCTTCGGCTCCGCCATCGGCGTGCCGTCCTTGTTGTGGATCTGCCAGCCGCAGGGAATGCCGCCGATGGCCGCAAGGTCGGCACTGGTGAAGATGGCGACCACCCCCGGCATGGCCGAAGCGGCCGCCGTGTCCAGTGAGAGGATGCGCGCATGGGCGTGCTGGCTGCGCAGGATCCAGGCATGCGCCTGGCCGGGGCGGTTGATGTCATCCGTGTATTGCCCGCGGCCGGAGAGGAATCGCAGATCCTCTTTCCGGCGGACGCTCGCACCGATGCCTTCGAACGGCGTGACGACGTTCATGCGCAATCCCTCCCTGTTGGCGGTGGGGTGATCAGCTCACCCCACCCGGGCCGCGGCTTTGGCGCCGCTTAGGCCCGCTTGATCACTCTGCGGCGGCGGCGATCGTCTCGCGCTTGCCGTGCATCACATCCTGTGCGGCGGCGATGGCCTTCACGATGTTGTGATAGCCGGTGCAGCGGCAAAGATTGCCCTCCAGCCCCTCACGGATTTCCTGCTCGGACAGCCCCTGCGGGTTCTTGGCGACGAGGTCCACGGCGGACATCACCATCCCCGGCGTGCAGAAGCCGCATTGCAGCGCGTGGTATTCGCGGAACGCCTCCTGCATCGGATGCAGCGTGCCATCGGCATGGGCCAGGCCCTCGATGGTGGTGACCGAAGCGCCCTCGCACATCACGGCCAGCGTGGTGCAGGATTTCACGCTCTGGCCGTCGATATGGACGACGCAGGCGCCGCATTGGCTGGTGTCGCAGCCGACATGCGTGCCCGTCAGGCGCAGCTTTTCGCGCAGCAACTCCACCAGCAATGTGCGGCCCTCGACCTCCACCTTGTGTGACTTGCCGTTCACCGTGAGTGTGACATGCGGCATGAACCGTCTCCCGTCATTGCGCTGCGTTGATGTGGAGCCTCGCGAATGTCTTGCAAGGCGTCAAGCGGTTAGCTCATCTGCTTGTTCAGCCAGATATCCTTGGCGGTCGCCAGAAGTTTCTTCCGATCCCCCAGGCCCTCGGTCCCGCCATTGATGCGCTTGGTGATGGCCGTGACATTGTCGGCATCCGCGAGGGCGCTGAGGTCCCGCTCCTTCCAGAAGGCGACGGCCAGCTGGACCGCGATGAATGGGTCCTCGGCCAGCTCGGGCTTGGCGACCAGGTCCAGCTTGATATCCGGGTGCTTGCCGAATTTCTCGTAATTGGCCTTCCCGGTCAGCTGGATCAGACCGCGGCCGCGGAACTTGAACCCCTCCCCCGCCACCTTGTGCTTGAATTCGGCCGCCTTCGTCGGATTGCCGAGGCCATAGACCCGCTCGGCCAGGGCTTGCTGGCTGTTGATCAGCGCCTCCGCCTCCTCCACCGTCACCTTGGCGGAGTGATTGGGGCCGAACACCTCCAGGATGCGCGAGGAGGTTGAATAATTGAGGGATTCCCGCAGCTTGGTGAAGCGCCCGCTCTCATGCGCCAGCTGGGCCAGGAAATGGCACATGCGCAGCGGGAAGCGGTTGATCTCATGGAACCACATATAGGCCTCGGCCTTGGAGCAGAGCGCCTCCACCACCTCGGCGAGGGGCTTGTAGCCCGCCGCCAGGAGCGAGAGCTCCGCCGCCGTGACCTGGACATTCTTCATCTCCTCCGCCTGGGGCAGGAAGAGGAATGGCGGGGCGCCCCAGCCGAGATACCAGGGGATGCTGCCGGGCGCGTTCCACAGCGGCGTCATGAGGGGGGCGCCCACAGCACCGCCGGGCGCGATTTCGGGCGGGTCAAAGCCGAAGGGACCGGGGCGGCAGATCAGCTCATCATCCACGATCCGGGGTCCTTCGCCGCGTGGTTCAGCCTATCGTGCCGGGCTGCTCGATCACAAGCTTCTTGCCGCGTGTCAGCAGCATCAGCAGGCCCATCACCGGCAGGCCGATGAACCAGATGGCCCAGAGCACGCCCAAGGCGCCGGCGCCGAACATCAGCGCCCCGCCGGCCACCTCCGGGTCCTCGGAAAAGACGAAGGATTGCAGGCCGGCGCAGGTGCCCAGCATGAGCAGGGGCGGCACCAGCACCACCAGCCAGAACAGCCATTTCACCACGCGGCCGAACAGGCCGCGTGGTGCGCGCGCCACGAAACGCAGGGGCGCGCCGCTCACCGGCGGCTCAGGCCTCGGCCATCCGGAAGGCGGTGGGCGGGGCCTTGTTCAGCAGCGGGTTTTCCGACGCCGGCAGGTCATGCAGGTGGCAGGCCGAAAGGTGACCCGTGCCATCATCGCGCAGTTCCGGCTCATCCTTGCGGCAGCGGTCGAAGGCATAGGGGCAGCGCGTGTGGAAGCGGCAGCCCTTGGGCGGGTTGATCGGGCTCGGCACATCGCCCTGTAGCACGACCCGCTCGCGCAGGGCGCCAGGCACCGGGACCGGCACGGCCGAGAGCAGCGCCTCGGTATAGGGGTGCCGCGGCGCGCCGAACAGCGACTTGCGGTCCGCCACCTCGACGATCTTGCCCAGATACATGACCGCCACGCGATGCGTCATATGCTCGACGATGGCGAGGTCATGGCTGATGAACAGCATGGCGAGGCCGAGTTCCGACTGCAGATCCTGCAGCAGATTCACGATTTGCGCCTTCACCGAAACATCCAGCGCCGAAACCGCCTCATCGCAGACGATCACATCGGGCTCGGCCGCGAGCGCACGCGCGATGCAGATGCGCTGGCGCTGGCCGCCCGAGAATTCATGTGGCCAGCGCCCCACCGCATCGCGCGGCAGGCGCACCTTGTCCATCAACTGACCGACGCGCTCCGTCACCTCGGCCTCGTTCCTGGCCAGGCCGAAATTGCGGATGGGTTCGGCCAGGATATCCCGCACGCGCATGCGCGGATTGAGCGAGGAGAACGGGTCCTGGAACACGACCTGGATCTGCCGCCGCAAGGGGCGCAGCGTGCCGGGCGAGAGATCATCTATGCGCTGGTTGTTCAGCACCACCTGGCCGGAGGTGAGCGGAAACAGCCGCAGCACCGCCTTGCCCACGGTGGATTTCCCGCAACCAGATTCCCCCACCAACGATAGGGTCTCGCCCTTGTTGATGTGGAAGGATACGCCGTCCACCGCATAGACATAGCCCACGGTGGAGCCAAGCAGCCCACCCCGGATGGGGAAATGCTTCTTGAGGTCCGTGACCTCCAGAATGCGCTCGCCGAGTTTCGCGTGTGCGGGAGGGATCATGCTGCGACGGAGCTTTCAACCAGGGCGTAATGGCAGGCCGCGATGTGGCCGGGGGCCTTTTCCTGCAAGGCGGGAGCGACCGCGCGGCACAGATCCGTCACGGCCGGGCAGCGGGTTGCGAAGACGCAGCCCGGGATTTTCTGCTTCAGGCTCGGCACCAGACCCGGAATTTCGGCCAGCCGCGTCGTCTCGCCCGTGAGCGAGGAGCCAAGCTTGGGCACCGAGCCCAGCAGGCCCTGCGTGTAGGGGTGGCGGGGGTTGCGGAACAGGTCATAGACGCCCGCCTCCTCCACCTTCTTGCCGGCATACATGACCACCACGCGCTCGGCTACTTCGGCCACCACGCCCAGGTCATGCGTGATCAGCACGATGGCGGCGCCCACCGTGGTCTTGAGGTCCCGCATCAGATCCAGGATCTGCGCCTGGATGGTGACGTCGAGCGCCGTGGTCGGCTCATCGGCGATCAGCAGCTTTGGGTTGCAGGCGAGTGCGATGGCAATCATCACGCGCTGGCGCATGCCGCCCGAGAGCTGGTGCGGATATTCCCGCACGCGCCGCCCCGGCTCCGGAATGCCGACAAGCTTCAGCATCTCGACCGCGCGATCCTCGGCCTGCTGCTTGGACAGGCCCTGGTGCAGGCGCAGCGTCTCACCGATCTGGCGCCCATTGGTCAGCACCGGATTCAACGAGGTCATCGGCTCCTGGAAGATCATGCTGATTTCATTGCCGCGGATCGCGCGCATTTCGCGGTCCGAGCATTTCAGCAATTCCTTGCCCTGAAACTTGATGCTGCCGGCGATCTTGCCGGGCGGCTCCGGGATCAGCCGCAGGATGGACATGGCGGTGACGGATTTCCCGCAGCCGCTTTCGCCCACAATGGCCAGCGTCTCGCCCGAGCGGACATGGAAGCTGACACCATCCACGGCGCGGTTCACGCCATCCATGGTGCGGAAATGCGTCTGGAGGTTTTCGACCTCCAGCAGGATTTCGCGATTGTCCTGAGCGGGGCTCACAGCTTGGTCGCCAGACGCGGGTCAATGCTGTCGCGCAGGCCATCGCCCAGCAGGTTCACGGCCAGCACGGTGACGGACAGGAAGATGGCGGGGAAGAAGACGATATACGGCTTCACCTGCCAGAGCGCGCGGCCCTCGGCCATGATATTCCCCCAGGATGGGATGATGGGCGGCGTACCCGCGCCGATAAAGGAGAGAATGGCTTCCGTGATCATCGCCGCCGCGCAGATGAAGGTGGCCTGCACCGTCAGCGGCGCCAGCGTATTGGGCAGGATATGCTTGAAGATGATGACGGGCGTGCGCGTGCCGGAAGCCACGGCCGCTTCGACATAGGGCTGCTCACGCAGGCTCAGAACCACGCCACGCACCAGGCGCGATACGCGCGGCACCTCCGCGATGGTGATGGCAAGGATCACGTTCTGCACCGAGCCGCGCGTCAGCGCCATCAGGGCAATGGCGAGCAGGATGGGCGGGATGCTCATCATGCCATCCATGACGCGCATGATGATGCTGTCCGCGATGCGGTTGAAGCCCGACATCAACCCGATGAACAGCCCGATGGCCGAGGCGAAGAACGCGACCGAGAAGCCCACCAGCAGCGAAACCCGCGCGCCATACAGCACCCGCGAATACACATCGCGCCCGAGCATGTCCGAGCCGAACCAGAATTGCGCCCCGGGTTCGCGCGTGCGCAAGGCCGGTGCCAGGGCCGTCGGGTCCTTGGTGCCGAGGAACGGCGCGAAGATCGCGACGCAGAGCATGATGATCAGCAGCCCGCCACCGATCGCAATCGTCGGGTAGCGGCGCAGATAGCCGATCACGCCACGGCGCGGCTTCACATTGGACAGGATGTCCTGCGTCGGCTGCGCGATGGCAAGGCCAGGTGGGATCACCAGCCCTGGAGGGAGGGGGCCAGGAGGAAGGGTTGCGGCACTCAATACCTGATCCTCGGGTCAAAGAGGGTGTAAAGCAGGTCAATCACCAGATTGACGAGCACGTAGACGAAGCTGAACAGCAGCACGACGCCCTGGATGACGGGGTAGTCGCGCCGCAGGATGGCATCCACCGTCAGCCGGCCCAGGCCAGGAATGGCGAAGACGCTTTCGGTGACCACAGCACCGCCGATCAGCAACGCGATGCCGATTCCGATGATGGTCACGATCGGCACGGCCGCATTCTTCAGCGCATGCAGGAACAGGATGCTCCGCTGCCCGGCACCCTTGGCGCGGGCCGTGCGGATGTAATCCTGGCTCAGCACCTCGAGCATGGTGGCGCGGGTGATGCGCGCGATCAGCGCGATATAGACGCCGCCCAGCGCCACGGAGGGCAGGATGAGGTTTTCCATCCAGGGGAAGAAGCCCTGGTTGAAGGGCGTGTAGCCCTGCACCGGCAGCCAATCGAGCTCCAGCGCGAAAATATAGGCCAGCACATAACCCACCACGAAGACCGGGACCGAAAAGCCGAGCACGGCAAAGGCCATGACCAGCCGGTCAATCGTCGTGCCCTGCTTCCAGGCCGCGATCACGCCCATCGGCACCGCGATGGAGACGGCCAGGATCAGCGTCACCACCATCAGCGAAAGTGTCGGCTCGATGCGCTGCGCGATCATGTGACTGACCGGCAGGTTGGTGAAGATCGAAGTGCCGAGATCGCCGCGCATGATGTCCCAGAACCAGGCGCCGAACCGCACCAGATAGGGGCGGTCCAGCCCGAGGGAGGCGCGGATGCGCTCCACATCATCGGGTGTGGCCTGATCGCCGGCGATGACCGCCGCGGGATCACCCGGCGCGAGGTAGAGTAGCGAGAACACAAAAAGCGCGACCACGGCCATGACCGGGATCGTCGCCAGCACTCGCCGGATGATATAGGCCCACATTATTCACGCGCCCCCGGCGCGGCCAACGGCCGCGCCCGCTCAGACAGAAATTGCTGCCACAACATCACGACTTGGAAACGCCCCAGAAGAAGGGCAGCGGGCCCTTCTGGATGCCGGAGACATTGCGCCGCCAAGCCTGGTAGCTCTTGAAGAAGCCCGTCGGCGAATAGACCACATTCTGCACGGCCTCGCGGTTGATCTTGTCGATCGCGGCCTTTTCCAGCGCGGGCGTCGGCGCGTCAAACCACTCGGTGATCCCGGCCTCGACCGAGGGGATCGAGGGCCAGCCGAACCACGCGCCCTCGCCATTGGCGCGGACGGCGTTGTAGCCGGCGGGGTTCACGCAATCCGCACCGGCGTGCCAGGTGTGGAACATGCTCCAGCCGCCCTGGCCGGGCGGGTTGCGCATGGCGCGGCGCTGACCGACGGTGCCCCAATCGGTCGCCACGAAATCCACATTCATGCCAAGGCGGCGCAGCACATCGGCCGTCACTTCGCCCATCGGCTTCAGCAAGGGCTGGTCCTGCGCCACAAGGCAGGTCACCGGCTCATTGGCATAGCCGCTTTCCGCCAACAGACGGCGCGCACCTTCCATATTAGCGCGCTTCATCACCTCGCCGCCGGCCTCGCTGTAGCTGGGCGTCCCGGGCGTGAAGAAGCCGCCGAGCACGCTCCACAGCGCGGTGTCATTGCCCACCAGGGCGCGCATGTAGTCTTCCTGGCTCAGCGCCATCATCACCGCCTGGCGCACCTTCAGATTGTTGAAGGGCGCGTGCAGGTGGTTCATGCGGAAGCTGCCGATATTGCCGAGCGGATCGGCGATATCCACCAGCACATTGCGGTTGCGGCGCAGCAGCGGAATGAGGTCACTGATCGGGCTCTCCCACCAATCCACCTCGCCATTCTGCAACGCGGCGGAGGCGGTCGCGGGGTCGGGCATCACCACCCATTCCAGGCGGTCCACCATGATGCGCTTCGGGCCGGCCAGCCAGCTCGCCGTGCCTTCGCGCGGGGTGTAGCGGGCGGCGCGCTCGAACACGGCGCGCGCACCGGGCACCCATTCATCACGCTTGAAGCTCATCGGGCCGGAGCCGACATATTCGGTAATCATCGAGTTGCCGGCCGTGGCGGCGATCCGCTCGGGCATGATGAAGCAGCAGGGCGTACCGGTCTTGCCCAGCGCGTATTTCAGCTTGGAATAGGGGCGGCGCAGCTTCCAGCGGAAGTTGCGGTCATCCACGGCCACCAGCTCGTCCTGGATGGCGCGGATCATCTGGCCCATCGGGTCGCGCGGCGCCCAGCGATTGATCGAGGCGACCACATCCTTGGCCAGAACCGGCGCGCCATCATGGAACATCAGGCCAGGGCGCAGGCGGAATTCCCAGGTCAGGCCATCGGCCGAGACGGTCTCGCCCTCGATCATCTGCGGCTGGGGCACCAGGTTTTCGTCCACGCCATAGAGCGTGTCCCAGACCGCCGCGGCCGCGTTGCGCACGACATATTGCGTGCCCCAGATCGGGTCGAAATTGGCAAGATTGGCCTGCGGCACGAAGCGCAGCGTGCGCGCGGCGGCACCCTGGCTAAGCGCGGGTGCGGCATAACCCGCGCTGGCTGCCGTGGCGGCCACACCCGCCTGCAGGAAACTTCTACGGTCCATGACCAATTCTCCCCTGACCGTCCGGCCTGCTGCCGTCGGTCTGCTATCGTATTAAGCGAAATCTGCACCAGCCTTGAGCATCGCGCCAGCGTCACCGCCCCGCGCGAGCCCCTTGCGCCGGAGCCTAGCACATCGCGTGCCAATCAAGCGCGGCGCACACCCCAGAACAGGGCCGAGCCACCCCGCACCACATCCGTGATGCTGCGGCGCCAGGCCTGCGGCGGCCGCACGAGCCCCAGCGGGATGAACGGCACCTCCTGCCAGGCGACGCGCTGCATCTCCTGCCCGATGCGCTGGGCCGAGGCGGTATCCGGCGCTGAGAACCATTCCTCGCGCAGTTCCTCAAGCCGCGGCAGCGTCGGCCAGCCGGCCCAGGCGGCCGCGCCATGACCGCGCAAGGGCTGGTGGCTGCCGGGCACCGAGACATCGAGACCCTCCCACGTCGTGCAGAAGGCGCTCCAGCCGCCCTGGTCCACGCCATTGCGGTTGGTGCGGCGCTGGATATGCGTGCCCCAATCCATGCCGGGGAAATCCACATTGAAGCCGATGCGGCGCATCAGGTCGGCCGCCACCTCGGAGAGGTTCTGCAGCACCGGCAGATCCGTCGCCGAAAGCAGCGTCACCCGCTGATTGGCATAGCCCGTGGCCCGCAGGGCCGCACGCGCCGCGTCCAGGTTGCGCGGGCCGGACAGCACCTCCAGCCCCGCATCATTGGCCAGTGGCGTGCCCGGCGTGAAGACGCCGGCCGGCACCACGGAGAGCGCCGGATCCGTGCCGATCGCCGCATTCATGAAATCGCGCTGGTTGATGGCGGGCAGCAGCGCGCGGCGCACCGCCGGATCATTGAACGGCGCATGCAGGAAGTTGAAGCGCAGCACGCCCAGATTGCCGGCAGGATTGACCACGCCGATCTCGATCTCCCGGTTGCGCCGCAGCAGCGGCAGCAGGTCCGGCAGCGGGGTTTCCCACCAATCCGCCTCATTGTTCTGCAAGGCCGCCCCGGCCGTCGCGGGATCGGGCATGATCTTCCACTCGACGCGGTCGAAATTCACCCGCTTGGCGCCCGAGAGGAAATCCACCGGCTCCTCGCGCGGGCGGTAATCCGCAAAACGCTCATAGACCGCGACATCGCCCGGGCGGAACAAATCCTGCCGGAAGCGATAAGGGCCGCTGCCCGTCGCATCGGTGATCTGCGTGAAGGGGTCGGTCCGCGCCACGCGCTCGGGCATGATGGCGCAGATATTCGCCGACGGCTTGCCCAGCGCCCAGGCGAGGCCCGGCCAGGGCCGCTTCAGCCGGATGCGGATGGTGCGGTCATCGGGCGCAGAAATCTCATCGGCCAGCGCATCAAGGCGCTGCCCCAGCACATCACGCTTCGACCAGCGCTGGATGGAGGCGACGCAGTCCCGGCCGCGCACCGGCTCGCCATCATGGAAGCGCAGGCCCTCGCGCAGGGTGATGGTCCAGGTCAGCCCATCATCGCTGACCACATGGCCCGAGGCCATTTGCGGCCGCACCTGGTAATCGGCACCCAGGCCATACAGCAGATCATAGACCATCAACCCGTGATTGCGGACGATGACGGCCGTGCTCCAGACCGGATCAATGCTGGCCAGGTTGGATTGCGGAATGAAGCGCAGCAGCCGTGCATTGGCCTGCGCCGATGCCAGTTGCGGTGCGGCGATGGTGCCAACGGCGCCAACCAGTGCGGCGCGGCGGGAAATCTCTGTCATGTCTTGCTGATGTTCCAGAACACGGTGGCGGGCGCGCGGAACACGCCCTGGATGTTGCGGCGCCAGGCGCTGGGCTGCCAGTAGTACCCCAGCGGCATGTAGTACATCTCCCGCATGGCGGCCGCGTTCAGCGCTTCCGCGATGCGCCGCCCCTCGGCCGCATCGGCCCCCTTCTCGACCCATTCGCCGCGCAGACGCTCCACTTCGGGCACATCGGGCCAGCCGAACCAGGCATTGGTGCCATTCGCGCGCAGGAACAGGTGGAAGACCGGCAGTGCCAGCGACTGGCCGGAGGAGGTGGTGTGGATGATGCTCCAGCCGCCGCGCTCCACCGGCTCGCGGCTCGCGCGGCGCTGCACCAGCGTGCCCCAATCGGTGGAAATGACTTCGAGGTTCATCCCCATCCGCGTCAGGATATCGGCGGTGACGAGGCTGAGGGCGTTGATCTGCGGGTAATCGCCCGGGGTGATCAGCACCACCTTCTCGCCATTGTAGCCGGCCTCGCGCAGGGCGGCGCGGGCGCGCTCGATGTTGCGAGTCTTGAAGACCTCGCTGCCGGATTCATTGGCCAGCGGCGTGTCGCAGGTGAAGACGCCCTCGCACACACCCCAGCCCGCCTGGTCATTGCCGGCCACGGCGCGCAGATAGTCGCGCTGATCCACCGCCATGGCGACGGCGCGACGAATGGCCGGGTTGTTGAAGGGCGGTTGCAGCGTGTTGAAGCGCGCAATGCCATAGGTGCCATCGAGCAGCCGCTGCTCCACCACCAGGTTGCGGTTGCGCCGCAGCAGCGGCAGCAGATCATGCAGCGGATATTCCCAGTAATCCTGCTCGCCCTGGGTCATCGCATTCGCGCTGGTCGCGGAATCGACGATGACCGTCCATTCGACGCGATCAAGGCGCGGCGTGCGCCCACCTGCCAAACCATCCACCGGCTCCTGCCGGGGCACGTACCGCTCATTGCGCGCCCAGACGGCCTTCTGGCCCGGATTCCATTCGCCGGGAATGAAGCGGAACGGGCCACTGCCCACCGTGTCCCGGATTTGCTGGAACGCATCGGTCTGCGCGATGCGCTCGGGCATGATGAAACAGGGAAACTGCGTCTGCCCCAGGGCCAGCGTCAGCAACGGGATGGGACGATGCAGCCGGAAGCGGAAGCGCCGGTCATCCAGCGCCGTGACTTCGGCGACGGCCGGCCAGAGCACCTGCATGAAGGGATCGCGCCGCGCCCAGCGGTTGATCGAGGCCACGCAATCCTGCGCGCGCACCGGCTCGCCATCATGAAAGAACAGCCCGGTGCGCAGTGTGAAGGTCCAGGCGAGCTGGTCCTCGGCAACGCTCCAGCCCTCCGCCATCTGCGGGCGGATCGCGCCGGTGGAATCCTGCGCGCAGAGCTGATCATAGATCATGAAGGCGTGGTTGCGGGTGACGACGGCCGTGGTCCAGACCGGATCCACGCTGGTTAAATTCGCCTGCGGGATGACCCGCAGCGTGCGTGCCGCGCCCCCTTGCGCGCCCACTACCCTTGGCGCCGCGACACCCGCCGCCGCCCCTGCCAGAATCCCGCGTCTGCCAAGCGTCATGGCCGTCTCCTCCGGAACAAGATCCGCCCGAGCGAAAGTCTCTCGGCGGATCGGGATGCGCTAGAACAACAGGCCAGGGCTTCTGCCGCAAGCCGTAGCGAAGGGAAGCGGCGCGGCTTGCCGCGCCTCAAGCGCGGCCGATGCCCCAGAACAGGGCAAGCCCGGCCACGCGCCCAACCAGGTTGCTGCGCAACGCCGTGGTGGACATGTAGGCCCCCACTGGGATGTAGGGCAGGTCATCCATCGCCACCTCCTGCATTTCCCGCGCGAGACGCTGCTCGGTCGCGAGGTCGGTCGCGTCGAACCAGGCATCGCGCAATTCTTCGAGGCGCGGGACGGTGGGCCAGCCGAACCAGGCGTTGGTGCCATTGCCGCGCAGCGGGAAATGCGCCGCCGGATTGGCGAAATCAAAGGAGGAGAAGGAGGTGAAGAGCATGCTCCAGCCGCCCCGCTCCACCGGCTCGCGCGAGGTGCGGCGCTGCACCGTGGTGCCCCAGTCGGTCAGCAGGATATCGGCATTGAAGCCCAGGCGGCGCACCAGATCGGCGCCCACCTGCGTCATCGCCGAGGGGGCGAGGATATCGGTGGGGCCGATCAGCCGCATCGGCTGGTTGGTGTAGCCGGCTTCCCGCATCAGGGCGCGTGCGCGATCCATGCTGCGCGGCCCGGTGAGCGGCCCCATCGCCGCGTTGTTCGCCAGCGGCGTGCCGGGGGTGAAGAAGCCCACATCGGCCCGGTAATCCGCCGTATTGGTGCCGACGATGGCGCTCATGAAATCGGACTGGCTGATCGCCGGCAGCAGCGCCTGGCGCAGGCGCTTGTTGTCGAAGGGCGGATGCAGGTGGTTGAAGCGCAGGATGCCGGTGAGCGGCAGCGGATCAATCGCCTCCAGCTTCACATTGCGGTTGCGGCGGAGCAGCTGCTGGATCTCCGGCGGCGGCTGCTCATACCAGTCGATCTCGCCGGTCTGCAGCGCCGCGGCCGAAGTCGCGGCATCCACGATGATGTTCCACTCGACACGGTCGAAATTCGCGATCTTGGGGCCGGCGGTCAGGCTCGGCGTGCCGCTGGAGACGGGCACATAATCGGCGTTGCGGGTGTACACCACCTTGCTGCCGGAATTGTATTCATCGGCCTTGAAGCGGAAGGGGCCGCTGCCGATCGCCTCGCGCACCTGCTGGAAGGGGTCGGTGCGGGCCAGGCGCTCGGGCATGATGAAGGCAGGGCTGTTGGACACCTGCGCGAGGGCCGCGAAGATCAGCGGGAAGGGCTTCTTCAGCCGGAAGCGGACGCGCTTGTCATCCACCACCTCCACCGCTTCCGTGGCGGCGGCCAGTTGCTGGCCGAAGGGGTTGCGGCGCATCCAGCGCGTCAGGCTCGGCACCACATCCTGGGCGCGCACCGGCTCGCCATCGTGGAATTTCAGGCCATCCCGCAATGTGATGATGATGGTGCGGCCGCCATCCTCGGTCACATGTCCCGCCGCCATCTGCGGCTGGGGCTGGAAATTCGCATCCACCCCATAGAGTGAATCGTAAATCATATGCCCGTGATTGCGGGTGATGTTCGCTGTGGTCCAGATCGGATCAAGGCTGGTGAGATTGGCCTGCGGCACGAATTTCAGCACGCGGTTTTGCGCGGGCTGCGCAAGCGCCGGGCCGGCAAGAGAGGCAGCCCCCATCGAGGCGAAGAGGTCACGGCGCTTCATGGAAGTCTTCCTTTGGATGGGCGGTCAGGGACTGCACGATTTGGGCTGAAACCACGCTGAACGGCTGCAAGTCAGAACAACAGATCGGGCAACCAGGTGGCCAGCGCGGGAAACATCACCACCAGGAATATGCCAATCAATTGAAGGATCACGAAGGGCGTCACTCCGCGATAGACATCGCGCGAATCCACATCCGGCGGCAAGACGCTCTGCAGATAGAACAGCGTCGGCCCCAGCGGTGGCGTGAGGAAACTGGTCTGCAGGTTCATCGCGATCAGCACGCCGAACCAGATCGGATCAATGCCCATTTGCAGCAGCACGGGCCCCACGATCGGCACGACGATGATGACGATCTCCACGAAATCGAGCGGGAAGCCCAGGATGAAGATCACCAGCATCACGACGAAGAGCGCGCCGTATTTCCCGCCAGGCACCAGCTCCAGCACGCCGCGGATCATGTCATCCCCGCCCAGCCCGCGGAACACCAGCGAGAAGAGCGTGGCACCGATCAGCGTGGCGAAGATCAGCGCCGTGACGGACATGGTCGCGTGGGAGACATTCGCCAGCATGCCGCCGCGAAACGCCCGCTGCAGCGAGACGAGGATGCCCCAGGCCAGGCCCAGCCCCAACACCGCCGCGGACCATACGGCCATGCGGTCCATCAGGGGTGCCTCCTGCCGGCCGATCCGCAGGTCGAAGAACACGCCGAGTGCAACCATGGCCACCGCGCAGAAACCCGCGAGGTAGATCGGCCAGGAGCTATCCTCGCTGTTGCGCAGCCCCGCGAGGAGTGTGGCGCCCACCGCGCCCACAGCGGCTGCCTCGGTCGGTGTCGCCACACCGCCCAGGATGGAGCCCAGCACGGCGATGATCAGCGCCACGGGCGGGATCAACGCGCGGGCGATTTGCGCCCCGCTCACACTGTCCCGCTCGGCTTGCGGGATGGCGGGGCCGATCTCGGGCTTCAGGTAGCAGAGCGTGACCTGATAGAGGATGTAGATGCCCGCCAGCATCAGCCCCGGGATCATGGAGCCCGCGAAGAGCTGGCCCACCGAAATCGTCTGGATGGAAAACAGCCCCTGCGCCAACTGCGCCTGCTGATAGGCCGAGGCCAGAACCTCACCCAGGATCACCATGACGGTGGAGGGCGGGATGATCTGCCCCAGCGTGCCCGCGGCGCAGATGCTGCCGCAGGAAAATGCCGGATCATAGTTGCGCTTCATCATGGCCGGCAGGGCGATCAGCCCCATCGTCACCACCGTCGCCCCCACGATCCCGGTGGAGGCCGCCAGCAGCGCGCCCACCAATGTGACGGAAATGGCCAGCCCACCCCGCACCGAGCCAAAGAGCCGCGCCATCGCCTCCAGCAATTCGGGCGCGATCTTCGACTTTTCCAGCATCATCCCCATGAAGACGAACAGGGGGATGGCGATCAGCACCTCGCTCGTCATCGTGCCGAAAACACGCTGCGCCAGGGCACCCAGCAGGAAGGGATCGAAGGCGCCGAAGAGGATGCCCAGCGCCGCGAAGATGATGGCGCAGCCGGTCAGGATGAAGACCACCGGAATGCCCACCATGATGAGGGTGCAGAGCGCCACCATCATCATCACATCGAGCACGGAGCCGATCTGCCCAGGGTTCATGGGCGCTTCATCCTTCGCTCACCGCCTGGCGGGCGGGAAACAGCACATCGGTCGTCCCCGTGATGACGCCCGCAGCGCGGATTATCACCGAGGCGGATTGCATCGCGAGCAGTCCCGCCATGATGATGATGAGTGACTTCAGCCAGGGCAGCAGCGGCAGGCCACCCACCGCCATCGGCCCCTCGCCCAGGCGGAAGGACATGGAGACATAGCCCCAGCTCGACCACACCAGCAGCCAGCAGAAGGGCAGCACGGTGATGATCACGCCCAGCAGATCGGTCCAGGCCTTCTTCTTCTCCGACCAGCGGCCATAGAAGAAATCCACCCGCACATGCGCATCCAGCAGATAGACGTAGCCGATCGCCAGCATGAAGAGCGAGGCGTGGATATAGACCACGCTCTCCTGCATCATGATGAAGCTTGAGCCAAAGGCGTAGCGGATCACCACGACCGTGAACTGCACCAGCACCAGCAGCACCGCCAGCCACTTCACACCCCGGCCGATCAGCCGGGAAACCGCGTCAATTCCATCGGCGACCGCCAGCAGCGGGCGCATCAGCCCCAGCGGATCGGCAGGGTGCGCGAGTTGAAATTGCCCGCATAGCTTTGCAGCATGTAGGCCGCGCTGCGGTTGCGGAAGACCGCGTAGCTGTCGGCGATGCGCTTCACCAGGGGGTCCTGGTGGTTGCGGAATTCCGCCATCATCTCACCCGCCGTATTGCCGAAGGCGATCAGCAGGTCACGCGGCGCCTCGCGCACGATCACGCCATGGCGCGCCACGAGATCGGCCAGGGCGATGGGGTGGCGCACATCATACTCGGTCGTCGTTTCCTCATGCAGGGACATGGCGGCGAAGCGAACCACGGCCTTGAGGTCATCCGGCAGCGCATTCCAGCGGGCCATGTTGATGCCGATCTCCTCCGCCGAGGAGGGCTCCTGCACGCCGGGGAAATAGTAGTTCTTCGCGACCTGGTGCAGGCCGAGCGGTGCGTCGCTGAAGGGGCCCAGGAATTCGGCCGCGTCAATCGTGCCCGATTGCAGGGCCGAGAAGATCTCGCCCGCCGGCAGGTTCACGACCGAAGCGCCGGCCCTGCGGAACATTTCCGCCCCCAGCCCCGTGGTGCGGAAGCGCAGCCCGCGGAAATCATCCACCGAGCGGATTTCGCGGCGGAACCAGCCCAGCCATTGCGGGCCGCTATCGCCCACGATGAAGGGCTTGATGCCGAAGCGGCCATAAATCTCGTCATACAACGCCTGCCCGCCGCCATGCATCATCCAGCCCTGGCGCTCCTGCGCGGTGAGGCCGAAGGGAAAGCTGCCGAAGAAGCCGATGCCGGGGGATTTCGAAACCCAGAAGGCCGGCACGCCGTGGTAGAGATCGGCCGTGCCGGCGGCGGCCGCGTCAAAGGCGCCCGGTGCGGGCACCACCTCACCCGCCGAGAACAGCCGCACCGTCAGCCGCCCGCCCGACAAGGCGCCAATGCGGTCCGCGCAGCGCTGCGCCGAGACGCCAGGGCCGGGGAGGTTGCGCGGCCAGATCGTCACCATGCGCCACTCGATGCGGCCCTGGCTCAGTGCCGGGGTCGAGAGGGCGACGGTTCCAACGGCGGCAGCTTGGGCGAGGTTGCGGCGCTTCATGGGAGACTCTCCAGGGATTCGACCGCCAAATTGTGACAGCAGAGACAGCTTTCTGCCAAGCCTTTGGCCGCAGTTGCGCCCGCCCGCCGCCCTGGATGGATGAAACGGCAGGCAATGCCGTGACTTTCTGCCTCAGCCGAGCGCAACCACCGGAAAATCCGGGCCATTCAGCGGCGCGCCATCGGCCAGCGTCACATGCCGCATGGGGGGCGAGCCGCGGCCCCGGCGATCCACGAACACCGCATCCTGGCCCACCCAGCGCGCCGAAAACACCCGCCGGCGATGTTGCCCCGCGGTATTGGCCGGGGCGCCATGCACCGTGCGGAAGTGAAAGGCCACCGCATCGCCCGGCTGCATGGCCCAGCCCAGGATGCGGTAATCGGCGCGGTGCGCGTCAATATCCGGCATCTCGGTCGCGGTATCGCCCTCATAGAGATCGGTGCCGTCGAAACGCTTGGGCTTGTGGTTCACGCCCCAGCGGTGCGAGCCCGCCACGCATTCCAGCGTCGTCTCCCGCCCCACCGGATCAAGCGGGATCCAGAAGCTGACGCTCTGCTCGCCACCCACGCAGTAATAAGGGCTGTCCTGGTGCCAGGGGGTGACGATGGAGGTACCTGGTTCCTTCACCAGCACATGGTCATGGAAAAACCGCGCCACCGGCGAGGCCATGAGCTGCGCCGCGATGCCCGCCGCCGGGCTGTCGAACACGAAGGCGCGGAATTCGGGGATGCGCTGCCAATTGCACAGATCCTGGAAAAACTTCGCCGAGCCATCCTTGGGCGTGTAGCTGCGCTCAAGCGGGCTCGGGGCTGCCATCAGCGCGCCGATCCCGTCGGAGAGCGGCGCGACCCAGTCGCGGAGGGCGCCCCGCAGCAGGATGGCGCCGTCCTCGGCGTAGGACTGGATGTCTGTGGGGCTCAGGATCATGTGCCCCAGGCTATCAAGCCGGGCGCGGCACCGGCAAGGGCTTCATCGCGGCGCAGGAGCACACCACCGCGCCATCGGGCAGCCGGTTGGCCATGGTCGCTTCGCCGCAATGGGGGCATTCGCGCAGGCCCTCGCGGCTCATTGCCGCGCTTCCCGGTCGGGCAGCGGACGCATGGCGCGCAGCTGCGCGGCCAGCGCCCCCTGCCCCGCATGCTCGGCCAGAAAGGCCGCTTCCTCGCGCGCGGCCTCGAAGCCGACGCGGTAGCCCTCATAGGTCGCGCGATCGAGGGTGCGGGCCAGGGCGTTGGGAATGCTTTGCATGCGGCAAATGTGCCGCTTCCGGTTTCGCTTGCAAGGGCGGCCACGCCGGTTTCTGCTGCCACCAAAGAATTCTGGAGGAACACCATGCTTCGCCGCGCCCTGCTGGCCGTGCCGCTCGCGGCGCCGGCCTTCGCCCAATCCCCGAGTGAACGCCCGGTGCTGAGCGAACGTCCGGTACGCCTGATCGTGCCCTACTCCGCCGGCGGCGTGGCGGATACCGTCGCGCGCATCCTGCAGCAACGCATGTCGGAGCAGCTGGGCCTGCCCTTCATCATCGAGAATCGCACGGGCGCCTCCGGCTCCATCGGCGCGGGTTATGTCGCGCAGGCGCAACCGGATGGGCATACGCTGCTGCTGGAGGGTGCCACCTCCATCACCGGCCCGCTCGCCAATCGCGGCCTGCCCTTCGACTATGCGGCGATGCCGCGCGTGGCGCAGATCACGGCCGCACCCTATGTGCTGGGCCTGCGCGCGGGCTTCCCCGGCGATGATCTGCGCGGCTTCCTGGCCGAGGCGCGGCGCCGCCCGGGCGAGGTGACATTCGGCACGCCAGGCATCGCGCATGTTGGCCACCTCATGGGCGAATTGCTGCAATCCCTGGCCGATGTGCGGCTGGAACACGTGCCCTTCCGCGGCGGTGCCGATGCCGCGCGCGAGGTGGCCGGCGGGCGCATCGATGCCTGCATCATCAGCGAGAGCAGCTTCTCCCCCGTGCTGCGGGGCGAGCGTGGGCGCGTCATTGGCGTCACCGGCGCCGCGCGTCGCCCCAACCTGCCCGGCGTGCCGGCCATCGGCGAGGTGGTGCCCGGCTATGACCTCTCGACCTGGATGATGATCTTCTCGCCACCCGGCACATCCATGCCGATCCGCCAGCGCCTCGCGCAGGCCTTCGCCGCGGCGCTGTCCGATGCGCAGATCCGCGAGCGCATCGAGGCCAGCGGCAATGATCCGGTGAGTGCCGGCCCTGAAGCCGCCGATGCGCTCTGGCGGTCGGAGCGCGAAAAGCTCACCGGGCTGATGCGGCGGGCCGGGCTTGTGCAGGGGTGACTTGTGGCACGCGCCAGCTTTCGCTAGAGACTGCGCCACCAACGCTTCCGGGCAGCTTCTGCCCGCATGAGCGGGCGCTTAGCTCAGCGGTAGAGCACTTCCCTGACACGGAAGGGGTCACAGGTTCAATCCCTGTAGCGCCCACCATAACCTTCTGAAAATATCACCTCTTCAGTCATGGCGCGCGGCGTGAGCGGTTGAAGATCAGCGCGCCGGCGGCACGGGCGGTCGCCTCATTGCAGGCCTCCGGCCCGACATGCCCGGCCAGTGCCGGAGCCTCGCGCACCACATCCGCGACGGAACCGTGCTCGGCCACGCGGGTATGGGCGACGCAGACCGCGCCCCCTGGCGTCCAGCCGGCTTCAAACAAAAGTTCCGGATCATCGCCCGGTTCGTGCAGCCCGGCGTCATCCCAGAAATCAATGCGCATGCCATCGCGCGTCCAGCCGCGTTCGGCATGGCCATAGGCGGCGCGGACCATGTTCACGCAGGCCGGGAAATAGGGCGCCAGCGAACGGCCATCCGGCGCCTCTGCCCAGGGGCGATAGCCAAAGCGCAGGCATTTGCCGATGGCCCCGGCCGAGCAGGTGATGGCAAAGCCCTGCGGCTCCGCTGGGCTGGGATAGGGAATGGCGCGGCTGCGGCCCTCGGGATCGGGCAGGCAGTAATCCTGGCGCGTGCCATTCGCGCCGGCGAAGGTGAGATGGAACAGCCAGACATCCCCGGCATGGGGCCTGGTATCGGCTTCGGCGGAGTCGATCCGCAGCGTGAGCGGCCGGCCATCCTGGAGGATGCGCAACTCCGCCCCCACCAGATCAGCGCCGCGCAGGATGCGGCCATCGGCCAGCTCCGCGCGGAAATCGCCGCGCTCCACGCCGAAATGGCGCAGCGCGGCCGGTGGGTGATCCTGGGCGGCAGCGGCGCTGCAGAGGCCGGAGAGCAGCAGCGCAGCGCCAAACCCGCGCTGGCACAGCCGGGCGATGTTCTGGCGGAAGGTGTGCGGCATGGCATGGCTCCCTGGCGGCCGCCCTCTCCCGGAATGGAGAGGGCGGGGCAGGCTTCGGGCTTCACTCAGCGGGCTTGCGGCAGGGCCAGGCCCAGCACCACCACGCCGCGGTTGACCATGGCTTGGGCGCCATTTTCGGCCAAGGCGTTGCCGGTGAGCGCGTTCTGGGTCAGCGCGTTATCGGTGAGCGCGTTATTGGTGAGCGCGTTATCAGTGAGCGCATTCGAGGTGAGCGCGTTCTCCGTCAGCGCGTTCGAGGTGAGCGCATTGTCGGTCAGCGCGTTATCAGTCAACGCGTTCTGGGTCAGTGCATTCTCCGTCAGAGCGTTCGTCGTCAGCGCGTTGCCGGTGATGAAGGCCTGGGCGGGCGTCACGCCAGCAACAAAGGCGGCGAAGCTGGCGGCGGCGAGGATGGTGCGGATCATGATGGACTTCCTTCGAGTTTTTCAAACCAGGGGTCATCCCTGGCATGAGAGGAAGATGCGCCCGCAGCGTCGCGGCATGATCGCGCGCAGTGTCACATGTGTCGCGCGGCCCGCAAGCCGGCCGCCAGCTTACAGCCGCGCCCGCTCCGCGTGCTTGCCCATGCGGTCATAGGGCGCATAGGGCGGGAACGCGCCGATGGCGACCATGTCCACCTCGACCAGCGTGGGCCCGTCCACCGCCAGCGCACGCGCCACCGTGGCGCCGAATGCCTCCGCCTCGCTCACGCGGAAGAACGGCAATCCGGCCAGGGCCGCCAGTGGCTCCAGCTCCGGCCCGCGCAGATCATCGCCAAAGCGCCGTCCATCCACCACCGCATCCTGGATGTGCCGGATCACGCCATAGCCACGGTCATTCATGACGATGGTGCAGAGCCGCGCGCGCTCCTGCACGGCAGTCCACAGCTCGGTCAGGTTCATGGCGAAGCCGCCATCGCCCACCATCGCCACGGTCTTCCGATCGCCGGCGCCGAGGGCCGCCCCGATGCCCAGCGGCAGGCCGGGGCCAATGGCCGCCCCCACCGGATGTACCGCATCGCGCGGGCCATAGACCTGGAAGACGCGATTGCCCCAGGTGGAATTGCTGATGGTGATATCCCGCACCCAGAGCGCATCGCGCGGCATCACGGCGCGCAGCTGCGCGGGGAAACCCGCATAGGGCCCCAGCGTCGCCAGGTATTCCTCGGTCGCCAGGCGCTTCGCTTGCGCCACATCGGCGGCAAAGCCCGGCTCCACCGCCATACGGCCGCGCAGGCGCCGGGCCAGCCCCTGCGCAATCAATTCCGCATCGCCCTGGATGAAGTAGCGATTGGGATAGGTGCGCCCATTCGCCGCCGCATCCACATCCGCCTGGATGAGGTTTTCCGGCAGCTTCATCGAGAATTCCATCATCTCATGCCCACGCAGGCGTGAGCCAAGCACCAGCATGGCATCCACCCGCTCATAGAAGGCCAGGATGCGCGGCGCGCCATTGCCATGCAGCGCGCCGAAGCTCATCGGGTGATCCTCGGGCACAATGCCGCGCCCATTCCAGGAGGAGACGGCGGCGAAGCCGAGATCGAGCAGCGCCCGCGCCCCGGCCCCTGCCTCACGCGCGCCATTGCCCAGCCAGATCATCGGCCGCTTCGCGCGGGCCAGGATCTCCGCCACCTCATTCAGCGCGGCTTCGGAGGGCGGCAGGGGCGGCGGCACTGGCAGCACCAGAGCATCGAGTTCCGCCGGGCGCGGGATCACGGCGCGCTGCAGGTCAATCGGAATTTCCACCGAGACGGGGCCGCGTGGCGGTGTCAGCGCCTCGGCCGCGGCGCGCACCAGCACGCCGAATGCCTCACCGGCGGCGCGCACGCGATAGGCCGCCTTGCCCGAAGCGGCGAGGATCGCCGTCTGGCCCGGCACGTCATGCACCGTGCCCATGTCCCGATCCAGGAATTTCGTTGCCGTCTGGCCGGTGATGTGCAGCATGGGCGAGCCTGCGAAACGCGCCTCCACCAGGCCGCCGATGCTGTTGGCCATGCCAGGGCCCGTGCTGGTGAACAGCACGCCCAGCCCGCCTGTCACCCGCGCATAGGCATCGGCCATATGCGCACCCCCCATCTCACCGCGGCACATGACGTAGCGGATGGCGTTGCGCCGGCCGATCGCGTCCAGCATCGGCACATTATGGACGGAGACGATGCCGAAGGCCGTCGTGACGCCGATGCGCGACAGGAACTCGGCAACCATGTCACCGACGGTGTAGCTGTGATCCGCCATGGGGCGCGTCCTCCTTGAGGTTTCTTGGCGGCCATCGTGTCACGATGCGCGCCGCGCGCCAGCCCGGTGGGGTGCGGCCGGGCATATAAGTCAAAGGGGCCTCCGGCGGCTGGGGCCATGGGCCCCAGACCCCTTGCCTTGGCAAACGCCCGGCAAGCCAAGTTGGTCATGGGCTCTACGAATGGGGTCTGGGGCCCATGGCCCCAGCCGCCGGAGGCCCCTTCCCCTCTCAGCCGCCCGGCGCGCCCTGCGTGTTCGTGTAGATCGCATAGAGCGACTTGCTCGCCGCCATGAAAAGCCGGTTGCGGTGCCGTCCGCCAAAGGCGAGGTTGGCGCAGCGCTCGGGCAGGTCAATGAAACCGATCGGCGCACCGGCCGGGTTGAAGATCTTGACCCCGTCCAGCCCCGCCGCCCCCATGCCCCAGCCGCACCACAGATTGCCCGCCACATCCACGCGGAATCCGTCCGGTGTTTCGCCAGGCTCACAACGATGGAAGACACGGCGGTTGCGCAGCGTCTCGCCCGCCACGTCATAGGCCAGGATGTTGCGCGGTTCGCTGCGGCTTTCGATGACATAGAGAAGGCTCTCGCCCGGGCTGAAGGCCAGCCCGTTCGGATGGTCGACATCATCGGCCACCAGCGTGATGGCACCGCTCAGCCCATCCACCCGATAGAGGTTGGTGTGCGGCAATTCCGGTTCCCGCCGCTCACCCTCATAGAAGCCGGAAATGCCGAAGGGCGGGTCGGTGAACCAGATGCTGCCATCGGATTTTACCACGACATCATTCGGGCTGTTCAGCCGCTTGCCCGCGTAGCTCTCGGCGATGACGGTGACGCTGCCATCGGGCTCCGTGCGCACCACACGGCCCGTCAGATGCTCGCAGGTGATGAGGCGGCCTTCGCGGTCGCGCGTATTGCCATTGGCGTTGTTGGCGGGCTTGCGGAACTCATCCACCGCGCCCGTGGTTTCAGACCAGCGCAGCATCCGGTTGTTCGGAATATCGGACCAGATGAGGCAGCGCTGATCCCCGAACCAGACCGGCCCCTCGCTCCAGCGGGCGCCGGTGTAGAGCCGCTCCAGCCCGGCCAGCGGCAGGCGGAAGCGGTTGAATTCGGGGTCGAGCACCCGCACGGCCGGGTCGGGATAGCGTTCGATCACTGTGTTCATCGGCCCTGGAACACGCCCTGGCGTTTCTCGATCATCGCGTTCACCGCTTCCTTGTGATCCTCGGTTTCATGCGCGATGGCCTGGAAGGCGGCCGAAAGCTCCAGCAGCGAGGGCAAGGACATGTGCTGCCCCTCACGCAGCAGGCGCTTGGTCATGCGCAGCACCTGGGGCGGGTTTTTCGCCACCCGCGCCGCCAGTTCCCGCGCGGCACCCAGCAACTCCCCATGCGGCACCACGCGGGAGACGAGGCGCGCGGCCAGCGCCTGCTCGGCATTCAGGGGATCCCCCGTGAAGGACATCTCGGCCGCCATGGCGAGGCCGACGGCGCGCGGCAGCAGCCACGCGCCGCCATCGCCGGGCACGATGCCGACGCGCACGAAGCTCTCGGCAAAGATCGCCTTCTCACTGGCGATCCGCATGTCGCACATGCAGGCGAGGTCGAGCCCCGCGCCGATGGCGGCACCATTCACGGCGGCGATGGTCGGCACGTCCAGCTCCCACAGGGCGAGCGGAATGCGCTGGATGCCGCGGCGATAATTCTCACGCATGACGGCCGGGCTGGCCGCCGCCATGATGCCCTTGCGGTCGCGCATGCCCTTGAGGTCGCCGCCCGCGCAAAAGGCCGGGTCCGCACCGGTCAGGATGACGCAGCGGATGCTGTCATCGCGCGCGATGCGCTTGCAGGCGGCCTCCACCTCGTCGCAATCCTCGAAGCCCGAGATGGCGTTGCGCCGCTCGGGCGCGTTGAGGGTGAGGGTGATGACCGGGCCATCCTGCTCGATCCTGAGAAACTCGGTCATGCCTGTGTTCCTTGTTTTTGGGCGGCCGATTCAGACCAGCGCGCAAGCGGCGCGCCGGTCATCGGACGAAGCCGTGCCGGGGCGGCCGATTCAGACCAGCGCGCAAGCGGCGCGCCGGTCATCGGACGAAGCCGTGTCGGGGCGGCCGATTCAGACCAGCGCGCAAGCGGCGCGCCGATCATCGGGCGAAGCCGTGCCGGGGCGGCCGATTCAGACCAGCGCGCAAGCGGCGCGCCGATCATCGGGCGAAGCCGTGTCGGGGCGGCCGATTCAGACCAGCGCGCAAGCGGCGCGCCGGTCATCGGACGCCGGGCGCATCACGCGCCGTAATATCCGGCCAGAGATTGGCGCCACCCCGCGCCAGCGCCGCGCGGCCGATTTCGGCGGCCCAGAAGCGTTCGGTGCCGGCCTCCTCACGCCAGGACCAGAGGCGGCGGGTGAAATGGTGCAGCTCGTGATCTTCCGTGATGCCGATGGCAGCGAACACCTGGTGCACGGTGGCGGCGCCCATCGTCGCCGCCTCGCCCGCCACCACCTTGGCGCAGGCTATTTCGAAGCCCGCATCCGCCAGGCCCCGCGCATCCACGGCGCGCGCCGCCTGGCTGACGGCCACATTCACTGCCGCCACCTCGCCCGCCATCGCCGCCAATTGCTGCTGCACCGCCTGGAACTTGCCGATGGCGCGGCCGAATTGCTTACGCGTATTTGCCCAATCCACCGCGAGTGCCAGGATGCGCTCCAGCGCGCCCGCCATCAACGCGGCCCGGATCAGCGCCATGCCCAGAAGGGCCGCGCGCGGGCCAAAGGCGTTGGGCAACTCGCCCCGCGCCATGCGGTCACCGGGCAGGATCGCATCGCGCGGTTCGCGGCCGATATTCTCGCCAGGGACGCATTCGCCTGCCGCGTGCAGCGCCACACTCGCGCCCTTCAGCACCACCAGCCGCGCGGCATGCCGCCCGAAGGGCACGGCACCTGGCGCCAGGCCCAGCGGCCCCTCCGGAACCTCGATGCCAGCGGCCGAAAGCAGCGCCGCGCCTAGCATGGTCTCGGCGATGGGGGCTGGCGCGCCATGCCGGCCCAGCACCTGCCACAAGGCAGCGGCATCGCCCCAGGAGAGACCGACGCCGCCCGCATCCTCGGGCACCAGAGCGAGGTTCAGCCCCTGCTCCTCCAGCCCGGCCCAGAGGTCCGCCGGCCATTCCCCCGCCTCCACCGCGCGCAGCAGCGCCACACCGCCGCCATCGGCCACCAGGCGGTCCACCTGCTCCACCAGGATGGAACGCAGCTCGCTCATCAACGCAGCCCCATGTCGCGCGCGATGATGCCGCGCAGAATCTCCCGCGTGCCGCCGCGCAGGCTGAAGGTGGGTGCCAACTGCGCGAGGCCCGCCAGCATGCGGCGCAATTCCTCGGGGCTGTCGGCAGGGTCCACCAGGTTGCGGATCTGCTCGGGCAAGGCCTGTTCGAAGACGTTGCCGGCATCCTTCACCAATGCGGCCTCCACGGCCGGGGATTCGCCCCGCTCCAGCATGCCGCCGACCGAAAGCGACATGCCGCGCAGCGTATTCAGCCGCGCCACCATGCGCCCGATGGTTACCTCGGCCCCCGGTGCCGGCGCGGCGTTCAGCGCGTCAATTCCGGCGGCCAGCGCCGGATAGGAGGAGAGATAGCGATCCGGCCCGCTGCGCTCGAAAGCAAGCTCGGAGGTTGCCTGCGCCCAGCCCGCACCTTCCTCGCCCAGCAGGTCATCCTCGCGCAGGATCACATCGTCGAAAGTCACTTCGTTGAAGCTGTCCTCCCCCGCCAGATCGCGGATCGGCCGGATGGAAATGCCCGAGAGCCGCAGATCCACCAGGAATTGCGAGAGCCCCGCATGGCGCGAGCCGCCCTCCGGCGCGGGCGAGGTCCGCACCAGCGCGATCATGTAGTCGCTCTTGTGGGCGAAGGTGGTCCAGATCTTGCGGCCGTTCAGCTTCCAGCCATTGGGGATCCGCTCGCATTTGGTGCGCAGATTGGCCAGGTCGCTGCCCGCCTCCGGCTCGGAAAGCCCGATGCAGAAGGCGAGTTCGCCGCGCGCGATGCCGGGCAGGATGCGTCGGCGCTGCTCTTCCGTGCCCAGGCGCAGGATCAAGGGCCCCGATTGCCGGTCGCCGATCCAATGCGCCCCCACCGGGGCACCCTGGGCCAGCATTTCCTCCAGCACGACGATGCGCTCCAGCCCGGATTTCTCATGGCCGCCATAGACCTGGGGCCAGGTCATCCCGATCCAGCCGCGGGCACCCACCGCGCGGGAAAATTCGCGGTCAAACCCCATCCAGGAGCGGGCGCGGATCTCCGGCGTCCAGTCTCGCCCGGCCTCGGCCAGGAATGCGCGCAATTGCTGGCGCAACTCCTCCGCCTGCGGCGGGGCATCGGGCAAATCGAAGCGCATCTTGGTTCCTCCGCCATAAAGGTTAGACGCCCCGCGTTGTCAGAGCGACCCCCCCAACCTAGGTTGCATCAAAGCTCGAGGAGACAAGCGGATGGACAAGTTCGGAATCGGCCAATCGGTGCGGCGCAAGGAAGATGTGCGTCTCCTGACGGGCACCGGCCTCTACACGGACGACATCAACCGCGACAACCAGGCCTGGATGGTGGTGCTGCGCAGCCCGCATGCCCATGCGCGCATCCTCTCGATGGACACCACCGCCGCCAAGGCCGCCCCGGGCGTGATCGAGGTGCTGACCGGCCATGACGCGAAGGCCGATGGCCTCGGCCTGTTTCCCGTGATGGTCGAAGTGCCGGGCAAGGATGGCCAGCCGCTCTGGTGCCCGGATCGCCACATCCTCCAAACCGAGGCCGTGCGCTTCGTGGGCGACCCCGTTGCCATCGTCATGGCCGAGACGCGGATGCAGGCCCAGGACGCGGCCGAGCTGATCGAGGTGGAATACGACATCCTGGACAGCATCACCGACACGGCCACGGCGCTGGAACCCGGCGCGCCGGTGATCTGGCCCGAGCGTGGCTCGAACCTCTGCGTACATTGGTCCAATGGGCGCGAGGCGCAGGCGGAAGCCGCCTTCGCCCGCGCGGCCCGGACCGTGCAAGTGGAGCTGGTGAATAACCGGCTGGTCGGCAACCCGATGGAGCCGCGCGTGGCCCTGGGCGAGTATGACCCGGCCGAAAATCACTTCACCCTGCACTCCCCCACCCAGGGCGTGGTGCGCGTGCGTGAGAGCCTGGCCATGTTCATCTTCAAGCTACCGAAGGAGAATGTCCGCGTCATCTCGCCTGATGTCGGCGGCGGCTTCGGCCTGCGGGGAAAGCTCTTCCCCGAGAGCGCCATGGTGCTCTGGGCGGCCAAGCGCATCGGCCGGCCGGTGAAGTGGCGCGCTGATCGCACAGAGACCTTCTTGTGTGATCCGCATGGGCGGGACCATGTGACCCATGCCGAGATGGCCTTCGATGCCGCGGGCAAGATCCTCGGCATGAAGGTGAACACCATCGCCGCCATGGGCGCCTATCTGTTCGATTTCGGGCCACGCATCCCGACGGTCGCCGGCGGGCGCATCCAGGGCACCGTCTATGACATGCAGGATGTCAGCATCCAGGTGCGCTGCGCCTTCACCAACACCGCGCCGACCGATGCCTATCGCGGTGCCGGCCGCCCCGAGACGGCCTATGTGATCGAACGGCTGCTGGACCAGGGCGCCGCGGCCTTCGGCATCACGCCCGACGAAATCCGCAACCGCAACTACGTGAAGCCGGACCAGATCCCCTACATCAACTGCGCCGGCAACGAGATCGACAGCGGCCGCTTCGAGGAGACCCAAACCCAGGCGCTCGACCTGATGGATTGGCAGGGCTTTCCGGCCCGCCGCGCCGAGAGCCACGCGCAGGGCAAGCTGCGCGGCCGCGGCATCGGCTATTTCATCGAGGCTTCGGGCGGGCAGCCGCAGGAATGGGCGCGGGTGCGCATCTCCCCGGCCGGCGAGGCGCTGGTGCTTGTCGGCACCTTCAGTCACGGGCAAGGGCACGAAACCGCCTTCGCCCAGGTGCTGCATGCGCGCCTCGGCATTCCCTTTGAGAAGGTGAAGCTCATCCAGGGCGACAGCGACCTGACGCCGGCCGGTGGCGGCACCGGCGGCAGCCGCTCCTCGCAGATGGGCGGTGTGGCTGTCTCCCGCGCGTCCGAGATGGTGCTGGCCAAGGCCAAGCGCGTTGCGGCCTTCCTGCTGGAAGCGGCGGAAGGCGATATCGAGCATGAGGGCGAGATCTTCCGCATCGCCGGCACCGACCGCACCATCAGCTGGGCGCAGCTCGCCCAGGCCGAGGGCATTCCG
Source organism: Sediminicoccus sp. KRV36 (assembly GCF_023243115.1). Lineage (NCBI taxonomy): Bacteria > Pseudomonadati > Pseudomonadota > Alphaproteobacteria > Acetobacterales > Roseomonadaceae > Sediminicoccus > Sediminicoccus sp. KRV36. The sequence goes on along the minus strand of NZ_CP085081.1, from coordinate 2,161,768 downwards.
GACGAGACGCCGGGCCTGGACGAAGAACTCCTCTACAAGCGCAACACCGAGTGCAACTTCCCCAACGGCTGCCACGTGGCCGAGGTGGAGATCGATCCCGATACCGGCATGGTCGCCGTGGTGCGCTATGCCGCCGTGGATGATGTGGGCGTGCCGCTGAACCCGATGCTGGTGCATGGCCAGTGCCATGGCGGCATTGTCTCCGGCATCGGCCAGGCGCTCTACGAGCATGCGCGCTACGATGACGAAAGCGGCCAGTTCCTGACGGCCACTTTCCAGGATTACTGCATGCCCCGCGCGGCCGATCTGCCGGAGCTGACGGTGGGCCTGAACGTGGTGCCCTGCCCGTCCAATGACCTCGGCGTGAAGGGGGCGGGCGAAGGCGGCTCCTGCGGCGCGCCGCCCGCGGTGGTGAGTGCCGTCTGCGATGCGCTGGGGGTCGCGCATATCGATATGCCGATCACGCCCGAGAAAGTTTGGCGCGCGCTGGCGATGCGGCAGGCGGCGGAGTAAGCTCCGCCCGCTCCAGCATCTGGCATCCCCGGTGAATGGGGGTGCAGGGGACGTGTCCCCTGCTGGGGGAGCGCGAGGGGGCAAGGCCCCTTCGCAGGAGACCACGCATGGAATTGCTCATCCTCGCCGGCGCCATCCTGCTCGTCGCCGTCGTCGCCATCATCATGGGCGTACGGACCGTGCCGCAGGGCCAGGTCTGGACGGTGGAGCGCTTCGGCCGCTTTACCCGCACGCTCGATCCCGGCCTGCACCTCATCATCCCCCTGGTGGACCGCATCGGCCACCGGATGGTGATCCAGGAAACCGTGCTGGACATCCCCGAGCAGGCCGTCATCACCAAGGACAATGCCGCCGTTCTCGTGGATGGCATCGTCTATTACCGCGTGATGGATGTGGTGAAGGCGGCCTACCAGGTGGCGGGCCTGGCCAATGCGCTGGAGGCGCTGGCCATGACCAATCTGCGCAGCGTCATCGGCTCCATGACCTTCGATGAGACGCTGAGCAAGCGCGAGGAAATCTCCCGCCAGCTCATGACCGTGCTGGACGCCGCGACCGACCCTTGGGGGGTGAAGGTCACGCGCGTCGAACTCCGCAAGGTGGAGCCGCCCGCCAATCTGGTGGAGGCGATGAATTTGCAGATGACGGCCGAGCGCCGCCGCCGCGCCGTGGTGGCCGAAGCCGAGGGCAAGCGTGAGGCCGTGGTGCTGGAAGCCCAGGGCCGCAAGGAAGCCGCCGACCTCGACGCCCAGGCGCGCGAGCGCCTGGCCGAAGCCGAGGCCAAGGCCGTGACCTCCGTGGCGCTGGCCTCCGAAGGGGCCGGCAATGCGGCCCTCAGCTATTTCGTGGCGGAGAAGTACATCAAGGCGCTGGAGGCACTCGCCGCCAACCCCTCCACCAAGACGCTCATCATGCCGATGGAAACCGCCTCCATGGCCGGGCAGATCGCCCAGGTGATGGCGGTGATCGCCGCCAATAACACACCCCCGGCCGAGGCGGCGCCACCACGCCGCTACCCCGCATGAGCTGGGAAATCCTCGCCATCCTGGCGCTGGTCCTGGTGGTGCTGGAGATGCTGACGCCCTTCACCGTCTTTCTCTGGATGGCGGTCGGCACGGCGGCGGCGGCCGCGGCGTCCTATTACGGCGTGGCCTGGCCCGGGCAATTGGGCGTGTTCCTGGCCGGTACCTCGGGCAGCATCGCCACCTATTTCCTGCGGCGGCCGCGAAAGCCCGGCCCCGATGTCTCCGCCCCGGCGGGAATCCTGACCGGGCTGCAGGGGGTGGCGCTGAGCGAGATCGCGCCCCAGGGCCGCGTGCAGGTGGCGGATGGCAGCTGGCACGCGCGCTCGGTTGATGCCCGTGCCATCCCGGATGGCGCCGCGATCGAGGTGACCGGGCATGATGGCGCCACGCTGCTCGTCCGCGCGCTGGAGAGGCCCGTGGCCCCGCCCTAGGCGCGGCACCGAGCGCTCCGACAGGGTGAAAGCCCGCTTGGCGTCCCGCATCTGCGCCGGGATATTCGGCGGCACCCGCCACTCAGCTGCCCAGCTTCGCCACCCGCCCGGTCCAGACGCGCGCGATGGTGTTGGGCGTGAGCAGCCGGCGCGCAGTCTCCTCCGCCTCCTCGCGCCCCAGGCTCGGCACCGGGTGGTGCGGCGCGCCAGCGGCCAGCGCCACGCCGGCATTCTCCGCCATGTAGATCGCGATCATCACGGCCTCAGCGATGCCCGGGCCCACCACGACCGCGCCATGCGCGCGCAGCAACGCCGCCCGATGCGGGCCAAGGGCCGCGGCGAGGCTATCCGCCTTCGCCACCGTATCCACCAGCATGCCGCCGGCGCCAAAGGGCGCCGAATCCCAGAGCGGAATCTCCCACCCCGCGATGGCTCCGGTGTGGAAGACCGGCCGCAGCAGGGGCGCGCCCGGCAGGGTGAAGGGCAGCAGCGGGCGGGCGTGGTGGTGGATGCAGACCTGCACATCCGGCCGCGCGGCAAGGATGCGCGCATGCAGCACCGCCTCGGAATAGCTTTGCACCGTGCCATCCTCGCAACGGCCATCCGGCCCGTAGCGTCGCAAATCCCCCGGCGTGACGAGGTTGGGCGGCAATGCGCGGGACAGCCAGAAGTGTTGCGGATCGGCCGGATCGCGCAGCGCGACATGGCCGAAATCATCCACCACCCCCTCGTGATGCAGCACTCGATTGGCCAGCGCGAGGTCTTGCAACAGCGCGTCGCATGGCGAAGTGTCAGGCATGATCCAGAATCCCCTCTCGCGTCGCGCGCTGCTTGCCAGTCCTGCCCTCGCCACGCCAGCCCTCATGGCCACAGCCTGGGCCCAGCCGCGCGGCGTGCGCGTCGTGGTCCCCTTCCCGCCCGGCGGCGGCATCGATATCGCCGGGCGCATCTACAGCGAGGCGCTGGCGCCGATCCTGGGCGAGCCCTGGCTGGTGGAGAACCGCTCCGGCGCCAATGGCGCCATCGGTGCCGCGGTGGTGGCGCGGGCCGAGGCGGATGGCCGCACCCTGCTGTGCAATTCCGACAGCCATCTGCTGGCGCGCGGCGTGATGCGCCAGGTGCCCTATGACCCGATCGGCGATTTCACGCCCATCGCGCGCCTCGCCCTCTCGCCGCTGGTGCTGGTGGGGGCACCCGGCCTCGCCGCCGCCGACCTGCGCGCGCTGCTGGCCGAAATCCGCGCCAACCCGGATCGCCACGCCTTCGCCAACACTTCGCTCGGCACCTCGGGCCATCTGGCGACGGAGATGTTCCGGCTGGAGGTGGGCGTGCCGCTGCTGATCGTCTCCTATCGCGGCACCGGCCCGGCGCTGGCCGATGTGGTGGGCGGGCAGACAAGCCTGATGATGGCACCCCTGGTTTCCGCCCTGCCGCTGATCCAGGCCGGGCGGCTGCGCGCCTATTGCGTGACGGGGCCTGGCCGCGCCTCCGTAGCGCCGGAGATTCCCAATGCCGCCGAGGCCGGCATGCCCGCATTGGCGCCCATCGCGCCATGGTTTGCCCTGTGGGGCCCGAAGGGCCTGGGCACGGCGCAGGTGGAGCGCATCCATGCCGGCGTGCAACAGGCGGCCCAGGCCACGGAGGTGCGGCGCAAGCTGGCCGATCTTGGCGGCCAGGCGATCACGGACGAGAGCCCCGCCGCCTTCGCCACGCTGATCGCGGAGGCCACGGCACGCGGCCTTGGCATCCTCGGCCGCGCGGGCGTCCAGCCGGAATAGCCGGCAGGCGCTACCCCGCCGTAATCCCCAGGGCGCGGATCATGCCACCGATCTCGGTCACGTCCTTCTGCACGAAGGCCTGGAAGGCAGCGGGGCCGAGCGGTGTGGGCGTAATAGCATGTTCGGCCAGGCGCGAGCGCACCAGCGGCGTCTGCAATCCGGCCAGCGTCTCGGCCGAAAGCCGCTCCACAACGGCGGGCGGCAGGCCGGCGGGGCCGGAAATCCCCACCCAGTTCAGCGCGACCAGCGTGGGCTGCCCGGCTTCGATCAGGGTGGGCAGGCTGGGCGCCATGGCGTTGCGCTCCGGGCTGCTGACGGCAAGCCCGGTCAGCCGCCCTGCCCCGAAATGCTCGACATATTGGGGCAGCGTGTCGAAGGCGAGCGGCACCTGGCCGTTCAACAGATCCGGCAGCAGCGCCGCCGAACCGCGATAGGGCACATGGGTCAGCGTAATGCCGGTGGCGCGCTGGAACATCTCGGCCACGATATGCCCGACCGAGCCCGCGCCGGAGCTGCCATAGCTGGGCGGCGTGCGCTGCGCCCGCATCCAGGCGATCAGCCCGGCCATGTCGGTCACCGGGATGAAGCGCGAATTCACCACCACGGCCACGGGGGCTGCGCCCACATAGGTCACATGAGTGAAGCTGCGCAGCGGATCATACCCCGCCTGCGGATACAGCGGCGGCGAGGTGGTGATGGGCGCCGAGTTGGAGAGCAGCAGCGTGTAGCCATCCGGCGCCTCGCGCGAGACATGGAGTGCGGCGATGGTGCCGCCGGCGCCGGGGCGGTTATCCACCACGAAGCGCTGGTTGAAGGCGGCGGAGTAATGCTCGGCCAGGACGCGCGCCGCGATATCGGAAGAGCCACCCGGCGGAAAGGTGACGACGATGCGCACCGGCCGCGTAGGCCAGGCCGCTTGCGCGCGCGCCTGCACAGCCGGAAGGCAGAAGGGTGCCGCAAGCAGGGGCAAATGACGACGACGCATGGGCCAAACCTCCATCAATGAAGGGGGCCTTGCATCAAACGTGCCGGATTACGCCCCGATCATCTTCAGCGCCGCGCGCAGCCCAAGCAGCGTCGCGTCCCAGACCGGCTTGCCGGCATGGGCCTCGCCGATCAGCGGCACGGGGTAGTTGGTGCACCAGCCCAGCAGCAGGTCGCAATGCGGCGCCACGCGCGCGGCCTGCGCCTCGATCACACCGCGTGGCGTCGCGGCATAGGAGAGGTTGTCGGACAGCCCCAGATGGTCCTCCGCCGCAACCACCCAGCCGCGTGCGGCGAAGGCGGCGATGAGCCGGGCCTGATAGGCGTCGTTATAGGGGGTGATCAGCCCGATCCGCTGCGTCCCCAGCGCCGCCTCCAGCGCGAGGCCGGAGGTGGTGGCGGGAATCCCCGTCGCCGCCGTGATCCGCGCCGCGAGGTCACGGTCGTGATCGAGGCCGATGGCCCCCCCCTTGCTGCCATTCCAGAGAATGACATCGGGCCGCGCATGGCTGAGCAATTCCGCCGCGCGCAGCATGCCCTCCAGGTCGTAGCTGTCCGGGAAGGGGTCGCTCGTGCCGTGCACCGGGATGCGCGCGAAGATGGGCAGCACGCCGGGCACATCGCGCAGCGCGGCCTGCGTCACCGCCTCCACCACCGTATTGCCGGAGGGCGTGATGGTGCCGAGGATTTTCGGCCCGCTCAACAGCATGGGGGCAGGATCATCGCGCCAGCGCCAGCAAGGCCGAGCGCGGCGGCATGCCGGGCTCGAATTCCGGCCAGCGGGTGGCCGGGCGGTCGAAGGTCGAGCCTGGCTCGCTGCCGGGCCGGCGCGCCACGGTGAAGATGGTGCCGCCATCGGGCGAGACCACCGCATTGCCGATCCCGGCACCGCGCGCCGCGCCATAGAGCGCGGTGGCGTTGTTGCCCTCGACCGCCCAGAGCGTCTGCGCCCGCGCCCCCACCGGGCCGCCCGCATCCGTGCCGATCAGCAGGCGCCCGCGCGCATCCGCCGTGGCCGTCTGCACCGCGCCCAGGCGCTGGGTGTTGATCATCTGGCCCGCCATGCCGGGCGCCCCGGCATCGCCGCCATCGGGCACGAGGCTGAGCACGCCAAAGCCGCCGCAAAAGAGCAGGCGGTTGGCGCGCGCATCCCAATAGAGGCTGGAGGGCGCGTCAAACGCCATCCCATTCGCCGCCCGCGCCGCCTCCACCGGATTGGCGGCCGCGCCCTCCGGCAGGGCGACCCAGGTGATGCGCGCATTCTGCAACTGCGCCACGCTCAGCGTGCCTCGGTCCAGCGCATCGGCATCGCGCGCGGCGCCGGCGGAGACGAAGCGGAACAGATACCCCCCTGCCCCGCGCTCGGCCACATAGACCACCGCCTGGCCGCCGCGCGCCTGCGCGGCTGCCGCATCCGCCTTGCCATAGCGGCCGATGGCGGTGCGCTTGACCGGGATGGAATGCGGATCCAGCGGGTCCAGCTCCACCAGCCAGCCAAAGCCCTCGCCGCGCACAAAGCGCCGGTCGAGGCTGCCGAGCCGGGCGGACCACAGCGCCGGGTCGCCCTCGGCCAGCAGCAGGGAGGCCCAGGGGGTGGCCCCGCCGCCCTGGATGCCCAGCACGCCCTGCACGGCGCCGCCCGCCTGCTCGGCCAGCGGGCCGGAAGCGCGGCAGAGGGTGGAGGCGGTCAATCGGCGCGACTGGAAGCCGCCATCCACCACGATCCATCGCCCGCCCTGCAATTCCAGATTGAGCAGCGAGGCGCCCTGCATCTGCGCCGCCACATCCGGCCGGTCCTGGCCCGGAAAGGCCATGGCGGCCTCGACCGTGGGATGCGCCACGGCGAGCACGGCGCGCGTGGTGCCATCTGCCGCGGCGGGCGGCACGATGATGGCCGCGATGCGGGCGTCCCAGCCGAATTGCGCGGCCGCCGCATCGGCATCCACCTGGCGCGGATCGAAGGGCGGCGCGTCAAAGGTCACGCGGTCCCCCCAGCGGATCAGCACGCCACGGCGCAGCCCCGCCCCCACCGTGTCATCCTGCGCGACGGCGGACGCGGTTTGCGCGGCCGCGCCGAGCGGCAACAGCGCCGGCGCGGCCAGCAGGGCACGACGCGCGATCATGCCGGCACCTCCGCGATCACTCCGTTCTCGATCAGGGGCGGCACGAAGGAGCGCACCGGCGGCAGCGCCTCGGTCCAGGGTTCCACCCGCACCAGGCAGGATTGCGCGGAGGGGCCCTGCGTCAGGCTGGAACTGCCGATATCGGCGGTCAACACATTGGGGTTGCCATGCACGCAAAGGCTGCCGGGCACGCCAGGCTCCAGCGGGTCGAACCAGGCGCCGGTCGCCAGCAGGGCCACGCCGCGCGTCAGATTCGCGTCCAGCCGCACGCCGGCGAGGCAGGCGCCGCGCGCATTGAAGACGCGCACCACCTGGCCGTCATGCAGGCCGCGCGACGCCGCATCCTCCGGGTGCATGCGGATCGGCTCGCGGCCTTGGATCTTGTCGCGCGCCGCGATGGGCCCGGGGTCGAGCTGCGAATGCAGCCGCGTGGGCGGCTGCTGGCTGAGCATGTGCAACTCATCCGGCGCGGCGCCGCCCAGCCATTCGCGCGGCGTGAGCCAGGTGGGATGGCCCGGGCAATCGGCGCGGTTGAAACCCGCGATGGCCTCGGAAAACAGCTCCACCTTGCCGGAGGGGGTGTTCAGCGGGTTCGCCTCGGGGTCGGCCGCGAAATCGCTGAACTGGGTGAAGGCCTCATGCGCCTCGATCGGCGGCATTTCCACATGGCCCTCGGCCCAGAAGGCGTCGAAATCCGGCGCATCGAAACCCAGGCGCCCGCAGGCCGTGCGCCATTTGTCATACATGAAGCGCAGCCAGGCGCCCTCATCCCGCTGCTCGGTGAAGCGGGCGCGGAAACCCGCGGCATCGGCCAGGTCGGCCAGGATATCGTGGTCATTGCGCGCCTGGCCCTGGGGCGGGATCGCCTGGTGCATGGCGCGCACGAAGCGATCGCGCGAGGAATGCGCCATGTCATTGCGCTCCAGCGTGGTGGTGGCCGGCAGCACAATATCGGCGTGGCGGGCGAGTGCCGTCCACCAGGGCTCCTGCACCACGATGGTCTCGGGGCGGGACCAGGCGCGGAGCAGGCGGTTCAGGTCCTGGTGGTGATGGAAGGGGTTGCCGCCCGCCCACCAGACCATGCGGATATCGGGCAGCGGCAGATCCCGCCCGTTGTAGTGCAGCGTGCCGCCGGGCCGCTCCAGCAACTCCGTCACGCGGCCCACGGGGATGAAGTCGGAGACCGGGTTGCGCGCGGCGGGCAGCGAGATGCTGGGCATCTCCCGGCGCGGATTGCCGATCCCGCCGGAGGAGCCATAGCCGAAGGCCACCCCCTGCCCCGGCTTGCCGATATTGCCGAGCGCCGCAGCCAGCGCGATCAGCGCCCAGTAGGGCTGCTCGCCGTAATCGGCGCGTTGCAGGGACCAGGCGGCGGTCAGCATGGTGGGCTGCGCCAGGCATTGCTCGGCCAGCGCGCGGATCGTGCCCGCCGGCACGCCGGTGATGCCCTCCGCCCATTCGGGCGTCTTGTCCGTCAGCGTCGGCGCCAACTTGTCCCAGCCGACGCAATGCGTGGCCAGGAACGCGCGATCCTCTCGGCCGAGCGCCACGATATGCTGGATCATGGCGAGGATCATCGCCGCATCCGTGCCAGGGCGGATCGGTACGAATTCGGCGGCCAGCGCATCCTCCGTGTCGCCGCGATAGGGCGAGATGTTCACGAAGCGCAGCCCGGCGGCGCGGGCCGCGCGCATGTTGGGGCCATAGGTCATGGCGGCCCCGCCCGATGTGACATAGCCATTCTTCGCGGCCAGCCCGCCGAAGCAGAGCATCAGCCTCGCGTGCTGCGCGATGGCGGCCCAATCCGTCATCCGGCCCAGCACCACCTCATTGGTGCCGACCACATGCGGGATCAGCGCCTGGGCCGTCGCGTAGGAATAGGCGTTGATGCTGTAGGTGTAGCCGCCGCCCATGCCGAGGTAGCGCTGCAACTGGCTCTTGGCATGGTGGAAGCGCCCGGCGGAGGACCACCCGTAGGAGCCGCCATAGATCGCGGAATCTCCATGTTCGGCGCGGGTCCGGGCGGTTTCCTCGGCCAGCAGGCGTGTCACGCGGTCCCAGCTGACGGGAACGAAGGCGTCCCCGCCCCGCGCATGCCCCGCGCGGCGGCCCTCCAGCCAGCCCTTGCGGATATAGGGCTGATCCACCCGCGCGGCACTGTGCACCGTTGCGGGGACGGACTCGATGAGGCTGGCCGGCACTGGGTCCTGCGCGAAGGGGCGCACGGCGACGACGCGCCCGCCCTCGGTGATGGCGTCATAAAAGCCCCAATGGGCGGCATGCGGCGTGATGCGGGTCATTTCGACGGTATATCCCCTTCCGCGCGGCGCCGGGAGGGATAGACTGCACCAAAGCTCAAAGGATGCCCTGATGACCCCGCCGCGCAATTCCAATGCCGCCCGCGATATCGCGAACCTCATGCACCCCTACACGGATGCCCGCGCGCATCAGAAGAACGGGCCGCTGGTCATCACCCGGGGCGAGGGTGTCCGCGTCTTCGACGAGCAGGGCAACGGCTATATCGAGACGGTGGCCGGCCTCTGGTGCGCCTCGCTCGGCTTCGACAATGAGCGGCTGGTGCAGGCGGCGCTGAAGCAGATGCGGCAACTGCCCTTCTACCATTCCTTCACCGGCCGTAGCCATGAGCCGGCGATTGACCTCGCTGAAATGCTGATCGAGCGCGCACCGGTGCCGATGAGCAAGGTGTTCTTCTGCAACTCGGGCTCCGAGGCGAATGACACCGCGGTCAAGATGATCTGGTACTTCAACAACGCCATCGGGCGGCCTGAGAAGAAGAAGATCATCGCCCGCATCAAGGGCTATCACGGCGTCACCGTCGCCTCCGCCTCGCTGACCGGGCTGCCCTATAATCACAAGCTGTTCGATCTGCCGATCGCGGGCATCCTGCATGCCGGCACGCCGCATTATTACCATTGCGCCCTGCCCGGCGAGAGCGAGGACGCCTTCACCACCCGCCTCGCCAATGAGCTGGAGGAGATGATCGTCCGGGAAGGGCCGGAGACGGTCGCCGCCTTCTTCGCCGAGCCGATCATGGGTGCGGGCGGCGTCATTGTGCCCCCCGCTGGCTACTTCGAAAAAATCCAGGCGGTGCTGCGCCGGCATGACGTGCTCTTCGTGGCGGATGAGGTGATCTGCGGCTTCGGGCGCACCGGCAGCTACTGGGGCTGCCAGACCTTCAACATCCAGCCCGACATCCTGACCTGCGCCAAGGCGCTGAGCAGCAGCTTCCTGCCGATCTCGGCCGTGCTGGTGAATGACCGCGTCTTCCAGGGCCTGGCCGATGGCTCGGCCGGGCTTGGCACCTTCGGCCATGGCTATACCTATTCGGGGCACCCGGTGCCGGCCGCCGTCGCGGTCGAGACACTGAAGATCTATGACGAGATGGACCTGGTCGGCCATGTCCGGCGCGTGGCGCCGAGCCTCCAGGATGGCCTGCGCAGCCGTTTCGCGGATCATCCGCTGGTGGGCGAGATTCGCGGCGTCGGCCTGATCGGCGCCGTGGAGTTCGTCTCCAACAAGGAAACCCGCGCGAATTTCGACCCCGCCGTGAAGATCGCCCCGCGCCTGGTGAAGATCGCCGAGGGGCATGGGCTCATCATGCGCGCCCTGCCCGGCGATGGCATCGCCTTCTCGCCCCCGCTCATCATCACGGTGGAGGAGGTGAATGACATGCTGGACCGCTTCGGCCGCGCGCTGGATGACCTGACGGTGCAGATCCGCCGCGAGAGCCTCGCCGCGGTGTGAGCACGCGCCTCTGGCCGCTGGCGGTGGCGCTGGCGGCCGCTCCCTTTGTGGTTGTGCTGCAAAACCGCACCCTGGCCCCGATCACGCTGCTGGCCTTTGCCGGCGTGATCCTGGCCGGGCTGCGCGCCGGTTGGCGCCCCGGGCCGCCGCCCCGGCTGGTCTGGCCGGCGCTGGCGCTGCTGGGCTGGGCCACGATCTCTGGGCTTTGGGCACCCGAACTGGGCCGCGCCCTGGATTCCGTGCTACGCCTGGGCCTCACCCTGGCGCTCGCCGTGCTCGCCGCCGATGCGCTGCGCGGCGCGCCGGCCACGCCGCTGATCCCGCGCGCGGCCGCCCTTGGCCTGGGGCTGGGCATTGCCGCCGCGCTGTTTGACGATCTTTCGGGCCATGCGCTGCGCGCCTTCGTGCGCCGGCTGAACGAGGCGCCGGTGACGCTGGCCTTTGGGCTGAAGAATGCGGCTTCGGTGATCGCGCTGCTGCTGCCGCTCGCGGTCTTCGCCCCCACGTTGCCGCGCGGGGTACGGGTGGCACTAGGCCTCTCCGGCGCGGTCGTAGCACTGCTGTTGCCGGGCGAGAGCGCCAAGCTGGCGGTGCTGGTGGGGCTCGCAGTGGGCCTGGCGGCCGGGCTGGCGCCGCGCGCCACACGGATGGCGCTGGCGGGGGTGGCGGCGGTGCTGATCCTGGGCCTGCCCTGGATGCTCGGTGCGACGCTTCCGCGCGATGCGAGCGCCCTGCCCAATTCCGCCGCGCATCGCCTGCTGATCTGGGATTTCGCGGCCGAGCGCATTGCCGAGCGGCCGGTCCTGGGTTGGGGCATGGATAGCAGCCGCGCCATCCCCGGGGGCACCGGCCGGCCGGACGCCGCGATGCGCGACGCCTTCGGCCTGACCTCACCCGCCGCGGCGCAGTGGTTCGCCCAGGCGCAGCTGCTGCCCCTGCATCCGCACAACCTCGCCCTGCAGGTCTGGCTGGAGCTTGGGCTGATCGGCGCCGCGCTGATGGCGCTTCTCCTGGCGATGGTGGCACGGGCCTGCCGCAGTCCGGCCGCATGCGGGGCCTTCGCAGCGGGGCTCGTCATCGCCATGCTGAGCTATGGCGCGTGGCAATACTGGTGGGTCTCGGGGCTGCTCTTGGCCGCGGTGACGGCCGGCGCGCTGCCCGCCCGCGCACAGGAGAGCTGAGCCATGAAAATCCCCCGCCGCGCCGCGCTGCTGGCACTCGGCACCACGCCAGCTTTGGCGCAAACCTCGCTCGCGCGCGCTTTCGCGCCCGAGGGAAAGCTCCGCGCCGTGATCAACCTGGGCAACCCGATCCTGGCGGGCCGCGCCAGCGAGTCGGGGCCGCCGCATGGCGTCTCGGTGGACCTGGCCGAGGCTCTGGCGCGCCGGCTGGGCCTGGAAGTGGAGCTGGTGACGGTGCCCGCCGCCGGACGCGCGGTGGAGACCATCCGCTCCGGCCGCGCCGATATCGGCTTTTTCGCGGTGGACCCCGCGCGCAGCCAGGGCATTGATTTCACGGCGCCCTATATCGAGATCGAGGGCGCCTATCTGGTCCGCGACGCATCCCCCCTCACCCGGCTGGAGGAAGTGGACCGCCCCGGCACGCGCATCGTGGTGGGGCTGAACAGCGCCTATGACCTGTTCCTGACCCGCGAGATCCGCCACGCGACGCTGATCCGCGCGCCGACCTCGCCGGCCGTGGTGGAGACGTTTCTGCGCGAGGGCCTCGATGTGGCGGCAGGCGTGCGGCAGCAACTGGAGGCCGACCAGGCGCGGCAACCCGGCCTGCGCCTGCTGCCCGGCCGCTTCATGGTGATCCATCAGGCGATGGGCCTGGCGGCCGGCCGTGACCCGGCGGCCTTGGCCTACCTGGCCGGCTTCGTCGAGGAGATGAAGGCCTCGGGCTTCGTGGCCGCTGCCTTGGCGCGGCACGGCATCCAGGGCGCCTCGGTCGCGCCGCCCAGGTAGGGGGACGCTCGCGCCCAAGCCCAAGCCGGCCTAGCCTCGCGCCATGCAACGTTTCTGGTTCAGCGCGGCGGGGCTTTGCGGCTTCCTGGCCGTGGGCCTCGCCGCCATCGCCGCCCATGTCGCCCTCGATTCGCGGGCCATGGTGCAGAATGTCGCCATGCTGCTGGGCTGGCACGCGCCGGCCTTGATCGGCCTGGCGCTGTGGCAACGCGGCGCCTGGGTGGCGGGGCTTTTGTTGGGGGGGCTAGGCCTGTTCAGCGGGGCGGTGCTGGTGCGCGCCTTCCTGGGCGTCTCGCTCGGCCCGGTAGCGCCGATCGGCGGCATGACCATGATGGCCGGCTGGCTGCTGCTGGCCGTGCTCGCGTGGCGCCGATGATCCGCGCCGCCTATCTCGCTGATGAGGGGCTGGAGCGGCCGCTGGCGGAAGAGCTGGAGCTCTCCGGCCGCCGCGTCTCGGCCTGGCATGGGCGGCTGGCCCTCTCGCCCGATCCGCCGGCGCCGGCGGCCTGGGCGCTGGATATCTGGGATGAACCGCGCGAAATCCCCGCACCTTCGGTCAAGCTCGCGGCCGATGGGCTGCGCGCCATCCAGCGCAACTGGTCCCTTGTGCCGGCGCAGCATCACCGCCGCGCCGCGCTGATCGAGGAGCGACTGCCGCCGGTGAAGGCGCGCCCGCTGGTTTTCCCCGAACCGGCACCCACCGGGCATCTGGGCGGCTGGACGCTGCTGACGCAGGAGCTGATCCTCGCCTCGCCCACCAAATCCTCGCCCTTTCCGGGGGGTGCGCCGCGCTTCATCGAGGATCGCGAGGGGCCGCCATCGCGCGCCTATCTGAAGCTCTGGGAAGGGCTCACGCGGCTCGGCCGGCATCCGGGGCCGGGCGAGACCTGCCTCGACCTCGGCGCCTCGCCAGGGGGCTGGAGCTGGGCGCTGGCGCAGCTGGGCACGACGGTGATCGCCGTGGACAAGGCACCGCTGGAGGATCGCGTCATGGCCATGCCGGGGGTCACCTGGCGGCAGGACAGCGCCTTCGCCCTGCCGCCCGAGCCGGTGGATTGGCTGTTCAGCGATGTGATCTGCTATCCGGCGCGGCTTCTCGCCCTGGTGTCGCGCTGGCAGGGCTTTGCGCGGAACATGGTCTGCTCGGTGAAATTCCAGGGCGAGACCGATCATGCGGCCGCCGCGCAATTCGCCGCCATTCCGGGTGCGAGGCTGTTTCACTCGGCCCATAACAAGCACGAACTGACCTTCGCCCGGCTCGACGGAGACACGCCATGACCGCGCTCACCATTCGCAGCATCAGGATTCGCGCGGTGGACGCGCCGATGGACCCGCCGCTGCGCAACAGCCTGAATGTGATCCATCGCGCGCCGCTCGTGATTGGCGAGGTCCAGACCGAGCAGGGACCCTGCGGCACCGCCTATGCCTTTGCGTATTCGCCGGCGGCGCTGGGCCCGCTGGCGGCCCTGACGCGTAACATCGGCGCTGGGCTCATTGGGCGGGAGGTGGCGCCGCAAAAGCTCTGGGACGAGTTGCAGAATGGCCAGCGCCTGCTGGGCGCCGAGGGCCTGGTGATGATGGCGATCTCGGTGCTCGACATGGCGTTGTGGGATGCGCTGGCGAAGGGCGCCGGGCTGCCTCTGGCGCGGCTGCTGGGGGGCGATCTCTCCCCGATTCCCGCCTATGGCAGCCTGCGCGGCTGGGGGCCCGCCATGCTGGCCGAGGAGGCCGGGCGGGCCGTCGCGCGGCACGGCTTCCGCGCCGTGAAGTGCAAGCTGGGCGCCCCCACCTTGGCGGATGATCTGGAGACGGTGCGGGCGTTGCGCGCTGCCATCGGCGATTCGGTCGAGATCCTGGTGGATTACAACCAGGGACTCGACCGGCCGGAGGCGCTGCGCCGCGGCCTGGCACTCCAGGCCGAGGGTGTGCGCTGGCTGGAGGAGCCGCTGCATGTGACGGATGATGCCGGCCTCGCCTGGCTTTCGGACCAGCTGGAGATGCCCGTGCAGGGCGGCGAGAATTGGTGGGGCGTGGCGGGCATGGCACGCAGCCTTGCTGCCCGCGCCACGGATCTGTGCATGCCCGACGTGATGAAGATGGGCGGCGTGACCGGCTTCCTGCGCGGCATGGCGCTGGCCGCGGCGCATCGCGTGCCGCTGTCATCCCATATTTTCATCGAGGCCAGCGCGCATCTGCTGAGTGTTTCGCCGCTGCGCCATTACCTGGAGCATCTCGATATCGCTGGTGCCTTGCTGCGCGTGCCGCTGCGCGTGGAAGGCGGCATGGCGCAAGTGCCGGACCGGCCGGGGCTTGGGCTGGAATGGGATGAATCCGCGCTGATGTCCCATGCGGCAGACGCATGACATAGGCGGGTTGCCAAGCCTCGCGACGCATGGCACATGCTCTCCCACGGAGCGGGCGGGCGTAGCTCAGGGGTAGAGCACGACCTTGCCAAGGTCGGGGTCGAGGGTTCGAATCCCTTCGCCCGCTCCAACTTCCCCAATTGGTTTCAAGCGGTCACGGGCCTTTCGGGCACTCGGGACAAGCTGGCGCTATTCGGACTGCACGGATTTTGCACAGGCCAATCCGAGGTCCACTTCCCCGTTCCACCACGCGCGAATGGCTTCCGCCCGCAGGCCGGGCCTCCGGTGATCATATCACTCCACCATTCGCGCTGTTCCCCAGCCGCCCTCATCTCGAAGCCTGAGCAAATCGCGATGCACCTCATAGTGCCAGGACGCCCATATGTGGCGAGTGTCATGAGGGGTGACCTCCGGCACGTATCGGCGCCCGCCCGATGGGTAGACCGTCCACTTCCCTGGAAGCCCTGCCCTGGCGCACGCGCCCGCCCAGCCGGATTTGAATTGCCCGCCGCCGGACTCCACATCACGGAAGCGCTCCCCAAGCGGAATCGGCTCGCCGTTGGTCTTCACCCCGGGCAGCCGCGTACGGAACACTGCGCCCTCGCGATGCGGCAGCGAGCTGAGCGCTTGGACCACGACAGGCGGCAGTTCGACATATTGGGCCACGGCCCCGTTGGACCTCTTCGTGATTTGGAGGACCGCCCGGCGCTCTTCGAGATCTACCGCAGACCAGTCGACCGATAGGGCTTCAGTTGCCCGGCAGCCAACGCCAAGCGCGAAAATGATGACGGGCTTCAGGTGTGGAGCGGCAGGGGCCGCACCAGGAGGCCCAGAAATCCACCAGCAGCGGCAATCCGCTGAGGCGCAGATGGCGCCGAAAGCGTTCCTCGGACAGCGCCAAAGGCATGCCAGTGAACAAGGGCGACTTGCAGCTGCCGCAGCGTGGCCCGTCGGCGAGGCGCGTCGTGGGCACGCGGTTGATCGCGTCGCATCGCGGACAGAGGATCTGGGTTGATTCGGTCATCTCCATGCCCTCCGTCACGGCAACGCGCGCGCCGCGGCGGGGTTGGCGCGCAGCCAGTCCTGGATCGGCTGCCAGGGGCCGAAGCGGTGCTGCTCCGCCGGGAAGGGGCCGACGAAGGGCGGGTAGGCCGCATCGACCGGCTTGGCCGAACGATCGGGATAGTCGGCCTCAAGACCTGCCCGACGCGGGCGTGGCTGCGTGTTGACGAAAGCCATCACGTCGAAGGCATCGGCGGGCGGAATGGCCGGCGCTTCGAAGGTCGTGCCGAGCGGCATGTTGCCGTGCACGAAGCGCGCGGCGGTGATGATGCGCGCCATCCCGGCGCCGTCATTGTAGCTGTCTGGTCCCCAGAGCGGCGGGAAGCGATAGCGCCGGCCCGTCTCGGCGGCCTCTGCCGCTTCCAGCCTTTGGCCCAGGCCGTCCGCGCCATGGCAGGCAGCGCAGGTCTCGGCATAGACGACCTGGCCGCGCACCGGATCGGCGGCGCGGTCGGGCAGCGGCAGGGGCGGCGTGCCGCGACCGACCAGCGACTGCCCCACGCGCTCGGGCGCGCTGATGTGTCGGATGTAGGTCATGATGGCCTTCATCTCCGGCCCGTCCACGGCGAGCGCGCGGCCGTTCATGCTGCGCTCCATGCAGCCGTTCACGCGTTCCTCCAGCGTGCGCACTTCATTCTCGCGGCCGATGTACTGCGGAAACACGCCCCACACGCCGGCCAGCGGAATGCCGAATTGCTGCGTGCCGGCTTGGATGTGGCAGGACTGGCAGTCGAGCCCGTTGCCGGCATGGCGCATCGCAGGGTCGGGCGCATCGGGGCCGATCAGCGATGAGGTGCGGGCGATCAGGTCCCGCCCATGGCGCACGGTGCGGCCATAGGCATCGTCGGGCAGCGCATCGGGGTCGGGGATGTCCCAGGCCGCGGCTGTAGCGGTCGGCGCGGGCGCTGGGCTCGCGACGCTCGCGGGACGTGGCGGCGCAATCGCTTGCCTGTAACCTTCGGCCTGCGGCGGAGGCAGACTGGTTGGGGTGTGTGGCGGTCGCTTGGCGAAGAGCGCGACGACGCCCACAACGACAAGGCCGGCGATGATCATGTTCGAACTTGGCATACGCATCACAAACCTCTCCCTTTGGCCTCCCTCGGGCTTCTTGTCAGTTCAGACGCGTTATCCGCTCCAGCCGAAGCGGGCGAAGATCCGCACGCCCTCGGGGCCCGCCAGGAACGCCGCGAAGCGCCGCACCTCCTCGCGCGCCGCGCCGGTCTTGGTCAGCACGGTGCCGCTCGAACGCCAGATACGGAACGGCTCCTCGATCTCCACCAGGTCGGCGTGCTCGGGGGCGGCGATCTGCCAGTGATTCCACACCAGCCAGACATCATAGGCGTCAGGCTTGCCGCGCCATTCCTGCTGCGCCGCGCCGGTGTTCGGCGCCACCAGCACGATGCGTTCACGCATGGCACGCAGCATGGCGATGTCGCCGGTGCGGCCCGCCACATCCTCCCAGAGCGCGACCTGGCCGGCGCCGCCAGTGGCCAGGATTCGGGCCTCGACCGGCGGCCGGGCCAGCAGGTCGCGCAGCCCGGTGATGCGGCGCGGATTGCCGCGGCGCACGAGCAGCGCCGAAGGGCGCAGGAACAGCGTGGTGCGGGTCGTGGGGTCGAGCACCTCGCGGAACTGCGCCATGAAGTCATCCATCATGTATTCGGCGCCGGAGAAGACCATGTCGGCCTCGGCCGGGACGCGCCCGGCCCAGCCCGGCGTCGGGCCGGCGACGATCTCGACCGGGATGCCATGCGCGGCCCGAAAGGCTTCGGCGACCGCGCGCATGGCGGGGGCCGGCCCACCGGGGCCGAAGGCACGGACCGGGGTTGGCGCCTGGGCGCGCGCCGGTGCCGGGAGGGCGACCCAGCCGGCGGCCAGGAGAAGCAAGCGACGATCGATCATCGGTCTACCCCCGCTCAGAACGGCAGCACGGTGGTGGCCCGATCGATCAGGCGGCGCGCCATCTCGGGCGGCTGCGCGGGGCGTACGCCCTCGATCAACGCCTCGGGCCCGACGCCGGCATTGGGCAGATACAGCGCGCAGACCTCGGTGCGCACACCGGCACGGACCATGCCGGCGAGCATCTGTGCCGGCGTCGCATTCATCGGGCGTAACGGCGTGGCGGCCGGGCCGGGCGGCTCACGCCGCGTCAGGTCGGCGGCAGGGCCGCAGAGCATCACCTCAACGGTGGCGCCCTGCGCGCGCATGGCGTTGAGCAGCACGAAGGCCATGCCCTGGACCTGGGGCTCGGTGCTTGTGACGAGGGCGAGAACGCGTTGCGGCTCCTGGGCGGCGACGGGTGTGGCGGCGATTGCCGTGGTGGCGAGCAGGGCCAGGCCGGCGTTGCGAAGCGTTGTGCGTGTCATGGAGGCGGTCCTTTGCGGGTGCAGGAAGGCGTTGCGCGACGTATTCATCGCAGCGCGAGCTTGATGGCGAAGCCGATGACGCCGAGGCCGAGCACGCTTCCCGCCCAAAGGGCGGCGAACCACGCGAGTCGAACGCCCAGCGAGCGGGATGGTTGCGGGTGGGAAGCGTCCATCAGTGGTAGCCCCCCACGGCATTCACCTTCCCGCGAAACACCCAATAGGCGTAAGCGGTGTAGGCGAGGATGATCGGGATCAGCACCACGCCGCCGATCAACAGGAAGGACAGGCTGTTGTCCGGCGCGGCCGCTTCCCAGATCGTCACGGCATGCGGCACCAGGTAGGGGAAGAAACTGATGCCGAGGCCGATGAAGCACAGCACGAAGAGGCCCAGGGCAGCCAGGAAAGGCGCGAGCTCGCGCCGCTCGGTCAGGCCACGCAGCAGGAGATATCCCGTACCGAGCACCGCCAGAGGCACCGGCACCACGAGCAGGATCTGCGGCCAGCCGAACCAGCGCTGGGCATAGGGGCCGTTGAGGAAGGGCGTCCACAGGCTCACCACGCCGATCAGCAGCAGCGTCGCCGGCGCCACCCAGAAGGCGATGTCATAGGCGCGGCGCTGCACATGGCCCTCGGTCTTGAGGATCAGCCAGGTGGCGCCGAGCAGCCCATAGCCGATCACCAACGCCACGCCGGTGAGGATGCTGAAGGGCGTCAGCCAATCCCAATGCCCGCCGGCATAGGCCCGGTTGGCGACCGGGATGCCCTGCACCAGCGCGCCGAGCGCCAGCCCCTGGGCGAAGGCCGCGAGGGTGGAGCCGCCGGCGAAGGCCCAGTCCCACAGAAACTTGCCGCGCTTGGTCTTCCAACGGAATTCGAAGGCGACGCCGCGGAACACCAGCGCCAGCAGCATGACGATGATCGGCACATAGAGCGCCGACATGATGATGGCGTAGGCCAGCGGAAACACCGCCAGCAACCCGCCGCCGCCCAGCACCAGCCAGGTCTCGTTGCCGTCCCAGACGGGTGCCACGGAGTTCATCGCCTCGTCGCGATGCGCCTCACCGCGGATCAACGGGAACAGGATACCGACGCCGAGATCGAAGCCGTCAAGCACGACATAGGCCAGCACCGCGAAGGCGATCAGCCCGGCCCAGATCAGAGGAAGGTCGAGGGTCATGGTCAGGCTCCCTGCTCGGCGGTCGGCAACGCGTCGCGTGCCGCCATCACGGGGCCCGGCATGATGCCGCCGGCACGGATCGGCTGCTCTGGCGCCAGGCCGCCTTCGTGGCCATGCGCCGGCTGGTTCATCAGCCGCAGAATGTAGAAGGTGCCCGAGCCGAACAGCGCGAAATAGACGATGACGAAGGCAATCAGCGAGGAGCCGACAGCCGCCGCCGCGATCGGCGAGGCGCTGTCCGCCGTGGTGAGCAGCCCATAGACCGTATAGGGCTGGCGCCCGACTTCGGTGACCATCCAGCCCGCCAGCACCGCGGCGAATCCGGAGGGGCCCATCAGGATGGCCGCGCGGTAGAGCCAGGGCGCATCATAGAGCTTGCGGCGATAGCGCATCCACAGGCTCCAGACGCCGATGCCGAGCATGGCGAAGCCGATGGCAACCATCGCGCGGAAGCTCCAGAACACGATGCCCACAGGCGGGCGCTGGTCTGCCGGCCATTCGTTGAGGCCGCGCAGCGTACCATCCCAGTTGTGCGTGAGGATCAGGGAGCCGAGGTTGGGGATGGCAACGCGATAGTCGATGCGTCCCTCGGCGGCGTTGGGGATACCGAACAGCACCAGCGGCGCGCCGGCATGGGTCTCGAAGGCCCCCTCCATCGCCGCAACCTTGGCCGGCTGATGCTCCAGCGTGTTCAGCCCGTGGAAGTCACCCGCCACGATCTGCATCGGCGCCACGATGGCCGCCATCCACATCGCCATGGAGAACATCACCCGCGCCGCCGGCTGCGCGCGATTGCGCAGCAGATGCAGCGCGCCCACCGCGCCCACCACGAAGGCGGTGGTGAGGTAGGCGGCCAACACCATGTGCACCAGGCGATAGGGCAGCGAGGGGTTGAAGATCACCGCCCACCAGTCGGTGACGATGAATTGGCCGACATCGTTCATCGCGTAGCCGGCCGGCGTCTGCATCCAGCTGTTCACCGCCAGGATCCAGAAGGCCGACATGAAGGTGCCGAGAGCGACCATCAGCGTCGCCAGGAAATGCAGCTTCGGCCCGACGCGCTCGCGCCCGAACAGCATAACGCCCAGGAAGCCCGCTTCGAGGAAGAAGGCCGAGAGCACCTCATAGCCCATCAGCGGGCCGATGACGGGGCCGACCTTGTCGGAGAAGACGCTCCAGTTGGTGCCGAACTGGTAGCTCATGACGATGCCGGAGACGACGCCCATGCCGAAGGCAACAGCGAAGATCTTCTTCCAGTAGTTGAACAGGTCGAGGAACACGCTGCGGCCGGTGGTCAGATACAGTCCGTTCAACACGGCCAGGAAGCTGGCGAGCCCGATGGAGAAGGCGGGGAAGATGATGTGGGCACTGACGGTGAAGGCGAACTGGATGCGCGCCAGCGTCAGTGCGTCGAAGGACTCCATGGCAAACCCCGCTTAAACTGTCATCGGTGATGCAGGATATTGTCCGTTCCTCAGAAAAGCAATATGCTGTTTAGAGGTTTTCTCGTGACGAAGGATTGACCTTGCGCCTCACCCAGTATTCCAACTTCACGCTCCGGACCCTGCAGCTGGTCGCGCTCCGCGCGCCCGAGATCGTCACGGTGGATGACGTCGCCCGGGCGCATCGCATCTCCAAGGCGCATCTCGTGAAGGTTGCCGGCGAACTCGCCCGGCGCGGCTATATCGAGACCATCCGCGGGCGGCGCGGCGGCATGCGCCTGGCCCGGCCAGCGGAGCAGATCACGGTCGGCGAAATCATCCGCTGGACCGAGGCGCCGCTCGAACTGGTGGAGTGTTTCAACGCCGAGACCAACACCTGCCCGCTGCTTGGCGTATGCCACCTTTCGCGCGGGCTACACCGCGCAATGCGAGCGTTTCTCTCGGTTCTGGACGACATGACCATCGCCGACATCGCGTTGAACAAGAGCGCGTTGCTGGACCGGCTGGATGGCCGGGATCAGGCCGCTTCCGCGTTGCTGCCGGTTGGCGCGCAATAGAGACGGTAGAGCGTCTCCAAGATCGCAGCCACCTCGGCGCTGGCCACGCGGTAGTAGATCGTCTGCCCATCGCGCCGTGTCTCGACCAGGCGCAGGTCACGCATCCGGGCCAGGTGCTGGGACAGTGCGGCCGGCGCCAGGCCGACCAGTTCGGCCAAGTCACCGACGGATTTCTCGCCCTGGACCAGATGGCAAAGCGCCATCAGCCGCTTGGCGTTTGCCAGCGCTGCGAGCAAGCGGGAAGCTTCCTCGGCCTTGGCTTCAAGGATGGATAAAGCGTCATCACTGATATCTATATTCATGTTGACACTTAAGCATCTGCGCAGATATGAGTCCAGCATCAACACGCTGGGGCATCACACCATGGCCAATGTCGGTTCACTTGATCGCGTCGCCCGCTTCGTTCTCGGTGCCGTGCTGGTCGGCGCGCCCTTGCTGCTGCCAGCGATGTTCGCTCCGCTCGGCGCCTGGCGCTTCGCGTTGGTCGGCTGGGGGGTGGCGATGCTCGGCACCGCGGCATTCCGCTTCTGCCCCGCCTACACACTGCTCGGCATCCGCACCTGCCCCGTCAGCAAGGCCTGACATGATCGGCACCGAATTCACTCCGGTGGCCTCGCTTCTCGGCGGGGCGCTGATTGGCGCTTCCGCCGTGATGCTCATGGCCGCCAAGGGGCGGATCGCCGGTGTCAGCGGCATCGCGGTGCGGCTTCTGCCGCCTTACGCCGATGGTGAATCCGCCGGGCGCCTCGCCTTCATCCTCGGCATCGTGATGGCGCCGCTGCTTCTCCTGTTCGTCACCGGCACGGCGCCGGTGCCGACCATCGAGGCGGGGCCCGCTCTGCTGGTTCTGGCTGGGCTGCTGGTCGGCTTCGGCGCGGTCTGGGGCAATGGCTGCACCTCCGGCCATGCCGTTTGCGGCCTGTCGCGGCTGTCCCTGCGCTCGCTGGTCGCCACGCTTACCTTCATGGCGACCGCGATGGCGACCGTCTTCCTCACCCGACACCTGCTGGGAGGTTGAACATGTCCATCCTGGTGCAATTCGTGGCCGGCCTGGTCTTTGGCTTCGGCCTTGTCATCGCCGGCATGTCCGACCCGGCGAAGGTACTGAACTTCCTCGACCTCGCCGCCATCCCGACCGGCGGCTGGGATCCGAGCCTTGTCTTCGTCATGGCGGGTGCCATCGCCGTCACCTTCATCGGCTTCAAACTGGTGCTGCGGCAGGCGCAGCCGATCTTCGGCGGGAAATTCCACCTGCCCAGCGCCACCGAGATCGATGCGCGCATCATCGCGGGCCCGGCCATCTTCGGCATCGGCTGGGGCCTCGCCGGCTTCTGCCCCGGCCCGGCCTTCACGGCGCTGACCACCGGCGGCAGCGCGGCGCTGATGTTTGTCGCGGCCATGCTGCTCGGCATGGCCGGCGCCCGATGGCTCGCCAGCCGTCCTCCCGCACTCACCCCCGCCACTTCGCGCGGCTGACGCATCAGAAACCCGAGAGGAGAATAGCCATGAACGCCATTCCGCATCGCGTCGAACTGTCCGTGAAGCCGGACGTGACGCCCTTCTTCGACGCGCCGACCAATACGATCAGCTACATCGTGAAGGACCCGACCTCCAACGTCTGTGCCGTGGTCGATTCCGTCATGGACATCGACTACGCGGCGGGCCGCATCACCCATGGCTCGGCCGATGCCATCATCGCCCATATCAAGGCGCATGGCCTGAAGCTCGAATGGCTGATCGAGACGCATGTGCACGCCGACCATCTTTCCGCCGCGCCCTACATCCAGGGACAGCTCGGCGGCAAGATCGGCATCGGTGACCAGATCACCGTCGTGCAGGATGTCTTCGGGAAGGTGTTCAACGAAGGCACCGAGTTCCGCCGCGACGGCAGCCAGTTCGACCGCCTGTTCCAGGACGGTGACACCTACATGATCGGCGGCATGACCGCCTTCGCACTGCACACGCCCGGCCACACGCCGGCCTGCATGACGCATGTGATCGGCGATGCCGCCTTCGTCGGCGACACGCTGTTCATGCCCGATGGCGGTTCGGCCCGCGCGGACTTCCCCGGTGGCGATGCGCGCACTCTATTCCGCTCGATCCACCGCGTGCTCGAACTGCCACCCGAGACACGGCTGTTCATGTGCCACGACTACGGACCGAATGGCCGCGACATCCAGTGGGAGACCACCGTCGCCGAGGAACGCACGCACAACATCCATGTGAGGGACGGCGTCACCGAGGATGCCTTCGTCGCGATGCGCGAGGCGCGTGACGCAACACTCGGCATGCCGCGGCTGATCCTGCCTTCGCTGCAGGTGAACATGCGCGCCGGCGCCCTGCCGCCGCCGGATGCGAGTGGCAAGGTGTTCCTGAAAGTACCCGTCAACGCGCTGTGAGCCTGCCGCCGCGGCGGCCAAGAACGAATTGGGAAGAACGATCATGCAACCGAAGCGAATCAACGCGAGCCTCTCGGTCTCGGAACAGGTCTCGCCCGAGGCCGTCGCGGACATCGCATCGGCAGGCTTCAAATCCATCATCTGCAACCGGCCGGATGGTGAGGGCGCCGACCAGCCGGGCTTCGCCGAGATCGAGACGGCAGCTAAGGCTGTGGGCTTGCTAGCGGCCTATCAGCCGGTGATCTCGGGCCAGGTGAAGGACAGCGACGCCGCAGCCTTCGGCGCGCTATTCGCCAGCCTACCCAAGCCGGTCTTCGCCTACTGCCGCACCGGCACGCGCTCGGCCACGCTCTGGTCCCTCTCGGAGGCAGCCCAGGGCAGGCCGCTGCCGGAGATCCTCAGCGCCACCAGGGCGGCGGGCTACGACATGGGCGCCGTAGCGCGACGCATCGCCAATGGCGGCCGCACGCCCACCGATGTGGCGGATGCGACACATACGGTGGTGATCATCGGCGGCGGCGCTGCCGGCGTGTCGCTCGCCGCCAGCCTGAAGTCGCGCCAGCCCGAGCTCGACATCGCCATCATCGACCCGGCCGAAATCCACTACTACCAGCCCGGCTGGACCATGGTCGGTGGCGGCATCTTCGACCCCGCGACGACGGCCAAGACCATGGCGTCGCTGATCCCACCGGGCGTCCGTTGGATCAAGGCGGCAGTCGCGGCCTTCGAACCGGAAAAGCGTGCGGTCATCCTCGATGGCTGCCGCGTGGTGAAGTACACGGCGCTGGTCGTCGCCCCCGGGCTCAAGCTGAACTGGGACGGCATCGAAGGGCTTTCCGAGACGCTTGGCCGCAACGGCGTGACCTCCAACTACCGCTACGATTTGGCGCCCTATACTTGGGAATGCGTGCAGGGCCTGAAGGCCGGCCGCGCGGTCTTCACCCAGCCGCCGATGCCGATCAAATGCGCCGGCGCGCCGCAGAAGGCGCTGTATCTGTCGGCCGATCATTGGCTGCGCAGCGGCCGGCTCAAGGATATCTCGATCGACTTCTACAATGCCGGCGCGGTGCTGTTCGGCGTAAAGGAATATGTGCCCGCCCTGATGCGCTACATCGAGCGTTATCACGCGCAGCTGCATTTCCAGCACAACCTGACGCGGGTCGATGGGCCGGCGCGGCGCGCCTTTTTCACGCGCACCGATGCCGATGGCGCCAAGACCACCGTTGAGACCGAGTTCGACATGCTGCACGCCGTGCCGCCGCAGATGGCGCCGGATTTCATCCGCGTCTCGCCCCTGGCCGATGCCGCAGGCTGGGTGGATGTCGATCAGGCGACGCTGCGCCACAAGACGCTGCCCGGCGTGTATGGCCTGGGCGATGCCTGCAATGCGCCCAATGCCAAGACCGCGGCGGCCGCGCGCAAGCAGGCGCCGGTGGTGGCGCACAACCTGCTAAATGATCTGGGCGCCACCGCTGAGGCCGACGCCATCTATGACGGCTACGGCTCCTGCCCCCTCACCGTCGAGCGTGGCAAGATCGTGCTCGCCGAATTCGGCTATGGTGGCAAGCTGCTGCCAAGCTTCCCGACCTGGTTGATCGACGGCACCCAGCCGAGCCACCTCGCCTGGCTGCTGAAGGAACGCATGCTGCCGCCGATCTACTGGCAGGCCATGCTGCGCGGGCGCGAATGGATGGCCAAGCCGCAGATGGCGACGTGAGATGAACCCGCGTCTGCAACGCCTGTTCCCTATCCTGGAATGGGCGCCGCGCTATACGCGCGGCGAGGCGATCAACGACCTCTTTGCGGCGATGATCGTGACGATCATGCTGGTGCCGCAGAGCCTCGCCTACGCCATGCTGGCAGGGCTGCCACCAGTGGTCGGGCTCTACGCCTCCATCCTGCCGCTGGTCGCCTACGCCATCTTCGGCACCAGCCGCACGCTCGCCGTGGGGCCGGTGGCGGTGGTGTCGCTGATGACGGCGGCGGCGCTGGCGCCCATTGCGGCGCAGGGCACCGCCGCCTACCTCGCCGCGGCGGTAACGCTCGCCTTCCTGTCGGGGCTGATCCTGGTCGCCATGGCGGTACTGCGGCTGGGCTTCCTCGCGAACTTCCTGAGCCACCCGGTAATCTCGGGATTCATCACGGCATCGGGCATCCTGATCGCGGCAAGCCAGTTGAAGCACATCCTGGGCATCCGTGCAGAGGGCGACACGCTGCCGCGCATCGTCCAGGGCATCCTGGGCCAGATCACCGCGACCAACATCTTCACCCTGCTGATCGGCGTGGCGTCGGTGGCCCTCCTGTTCTGGGTGCGCAAGCAGTTGAAGCCGCGCCTGATCGGGCTTGGACTCAAACCCCGCCTGGCCGACCTGCTGGCCAAGGCAGGGCCGCTCGCCGCCATCGTGGCTTCCATTCTCCTGGTTGTCGGCTTCGGGCTGGATCGGCAGGGGGTGAAGATCGTGGGCGAGATCCCCGCCGGCCTGCCGCCCTTCGCGCTGCCGGTATTCGACGCCGATCTATGGGTACAATTGCTGCCGGCCGCCCTGCTGATCAGCCTTGTGGGCTTCGTGGAATCCGTCTCGGTCGCGCAGACGCTGGCAGCAAAGCGGCGCCAACGCATTGAAGCGAACCAGGAGCTCGTGGGCCTCGGGACCTCCAACATCGCCGCGGCGCTTTCGGGCGGCTATCCGGTCACGGGCGGCTTCGCGCGATCGGTGGTGAATTTCGACGCGGGCGCCCAGACACCCTTGGCCGGCGCCATCACCGCCATCGGCATCCTGGCGGCCACGCTGTTCCTGACGCCGCTGTTCCGTTTCCTACCGCAGGCGGTGCTGGCGGCCACCATCATCGTGGCGGTGCTGTCGCTGGTGGATTTGAAGGCGATCCGGCGCACCTGGGCCTATTCCAAGGCGGATTTCGCGGCGATGGCCACCACCATCCTGCTGGTTCTGTTCGTCGGCGTGGAGGCGGGGATCGTCGCCGGCGTGGCAGTTTCGCTGCTGCTGTTTCTGTGGCGCACCAGCACACCGCACATGGCGGTCGTCGGCCAGGTGCCGGGCACCGAGCATTTCCGCAACGTGGACCGGCACGCGGTGGTCACCGATCCCGCCATCCTGTCGCTGCGTGTGGATGAGAGCCTGTACTTCGCCAATGCGCGCTATCTGGAAGACCGCATCTATGCTGAGGTCGCGGCGCGCCCGGCCTTACGGCACGTCATCCTCATGTGCCCCGCAGTGAACCTGATAGACGCCAGTGCGCTCGAGAGCCTGGAGGCGATCGCAGACCGCCTGCGTGCCGCGGGCGTCGGCTTCCATCTGTCTGAGGTGAAAGGGCCGGTGATGGACGCGCTGAAACGGTCAGATTTCTTCGGGCACTTCAAGGGCCAAGTGTTTCTCTCACAGTTCGAGGCCGTCCGCGCCTTGTTGGCGGAGACATCAGGCGGAGCAGTCGTATCCACCGGTCGTGCTGCGGCGCCTGCGACCGAGTGCGCGTCCGGCGCCGACGCGACAGCGCGCCAGGAGCCGGATAAGCCTGTCACAGCCGCCTTGGCATCCTCTCCCAGGTAAACACCCAGGTTACCAAGCGTTCCCAATACGTCGGGCCGATGCTGCTGTCGCACCCCTCGCCCACCTTGGGTATTGGACCGTGGAGCGTCGTGGCGGATGGTCTCACGCTGCCTGCTGCGCCTGTTTTGTGCGCGACATCGCCAACCAAAGGATAGCCAGCGCTGCGATGCCAAGCCAGGGAAGCAACACGGCATTCAAGGTCTGCCATCCAAGCTGCTGCAGCAGCGCGCCGGCGGCGAGCGAGGAGGCGAGGCCGACTGCGAAGATCGTCAGGTCGTTCGTCGCCTGGGCACGCGCCCGCTCAGGCGGCGTATAGATTTCCGTGAGCAGCGTCGTGCCGCCGATGCAGAGGAAGTTCCACCCGACACCAGGCAGCACCAGGGCGCCCAGGAACGAGCCGAACACTGTCCCTGTCAGCGCCATGCCGGCATGGGCGGCAAGGATGACGATGCCGGTGAGCATGATCCGCAGCACCCCGAAGCGAGCGATGAGGGACGCGCTTCATCGAGCTCGTTGCAGCCGTGTGGTCGAACACCACGGTGCGGGAGATGGCGGAAAACGTCTGGGGCGTGCCTTCGCCACCCTCATGACGCGGCACCGCCAGGCACGGCGATCCGCTGCAACACCTCACCGGCGGCGCGTGAGGCGGCATCAATCGCGCCCGCCAGGTAGCCGGGGTCGGTCGCGCTGGTCTCGCTCCCTGCAAGCGACAGGCGATCCCGCCATGCGCCGCCCACCCAGGGCCCGCGCTGCGGCACGGGATGGGCCCCGCCGCGCCGGTCATCCGCAGTCGCGGTGAAGATCTCGGCAGTCCAGTCCATCAGGAGCGTCGCGGCGGGGCGTCCGGCCTCGTCTCCGAACAGCCGCACGAGCTGATCAAGGCAGGCGCGGGTCAGCAGAGCCGTGCCTGCAGTGTGGCGCCGATCTGCGTCGATGCCGAAAAAGCCGAACAGCGCCGCCGCGCCCGAAGCGGTTGTCGCGTCATGGATCTCGCCCATCGGGCCTACGACGCTCTGCGCCATGCCAGACAGGCCGGCCGTGCGCCAGAAGGGGCGGTCATAGATCGCGACGAACTTCGCGTGCGGCGCCATCCAGGTCGGCGTATCGCGCCAGCGCAAACGGATGGCAGGATCGATAGCTGGCTCGAAGGCGATGCTCGCCTCCAGCAGCCGCGGTGGCAGGGCGGCGATCACCTGCGCTGCAAGAACGCTATCGTCCGCGCCGGCAGCCTGAGCGAGCGTCAGCCGGACATGGTCACCATCAAGGGCGATCCGTGTAACCCACGAGGCAAGCTGAATGGAGCCCTCCGGCAAGCCGCCGGCCAGCGCGCGCACCAGCGCGCCCGTACCGCCCGCAACCCGCATGGAGCGCGGCTCCGGCCGGGTGCCGACGAAGCGCTGCGGCGGGCGGCTCGGCACGCGTTCGACGAGAACATCGCCTTCGTCGTGTTGCGGAAAGGCGGTGAGGCCAGTTTGCGCCAATGCGGACGCCATGGCCGGGTGCATGCTCGGCCAGAACCAGGACGGACCAAGGTCGAAACCATCCTCCGCGGGACGTCCTGCCGCATCGGTTGAAAGGATGCGGCCGCCAAGCCGGTCGCGCGCCTCGAAGATGCGGAAGCCAATGCCCGCCTCGTGCAGCAGTCGCGCGGCCTGAAGCCCGGCGAGGCCGCCACCGATGATGGCGACGGGCAGGACCGGGGTGCTGGCGCCGTCCATCTCAGCCACTGACGCCGGTGCAGCGCGCCGCACGTGTCCTGGGGGGCACGCAAGCATCGCCATCACAGACCCAGGCATTCGCGATCAGGCCGCAGGCGAGCCCATGGCCTCGCATGAACCGATCATGGCGGATTGCTCGATTCTTGTGTTTCGCCATGGCGTTCAGCGTCTGGACAATTCGGGGGTATGGCAAGCGTCGTCCTGACCGCATCCAGCAGCAGCCGTACAGCCAATAGTTGCGCTGGTTTGCCTGGTCTACTGGCCGCGCTTCGTCGGTGTGGCGTAAGCCGTTTCAGGAACTCCGCATTCGCGGCCTCCATATCGGCCGGCAGCGGCGCACGGCCATCGGCCGCCACAGCGATCCGCCATGACCAGTTCTCAGCCTGATGCCCAGACAATTCATCATGGGCGGTGTCACCACGCTCCGGCTCGCCACATGGCGGAGCCTCCGCACCGCGTAAAGACCGGATTGCGATACATGGCGCCTCCGTGTAACGCATTGTATGAAAGCAATAAATACACCCGACACCACCACAGCTTTTGATCTGAAGACCTGTGCAGCTATCGCCATTGCGCTGATCCTGCTGGTCCTCCCGGCAACACCCCATGCCCAGGAAACAGCCTGGTTCCCAACTCTGGCGAGCCGGCAGGCAAACCTGGAGGATCAAGGCTGGCTGCTGCATAGCCAAGCCACCTTCGTCGAACAGGGCCACTCTGGCTTTCGTTCACCCTATCGTGGCGCGAACAGCCTTCAGCCCGCCGCCATGCAGCGCAACACTTTCTCAGGCGACCTGATCCTGGGCCGGCGCCTCTGGGAAGGTGCGGAGTTCGTGCTGAACGGCCAGGTGATTCGCGGCTTCGGTCTTTCCGGCACGCGGGGTGTCGCGGGCTTCCCGAATGGCGAGGCCTTTCGCATTGGCAGCGAAGTTCCCGCCGGCTTCATACCGCGCGCCTACCTCCGGCAGACGATCGGCCTCTCGACTGATACGGTTCCGCCCGATGGCGACCAACAGCGCTTCAACCGGCCCTTGCCGCGCGAGCGCATCACCATCACCGCCGGCAAGTTCTCCGTGCTCGATATCTTCGATGACAATCGCTACGCGCATGATCCGCGCACACAATTCCTGAACTGGGCCTTCGTGGCTGGTGCGGCGTTCGACTTCGCCAACGACGCGAAGGGCTTCACCAACGGCGTCGCGGCTGAATGGGAGAATGGCAGTTGGGGCGCGCGGCTGGGCGGCTTCCAGGTGGCGCGGCGTGTCAACTCACTCTCGCTCGATCCGCAGCCCGGCCGAGGCTGGCAGGTGCTGGCGCAGCTGGATCGCTTTTACGAACTGGGTGGCCGCCCCGGCGCTGTGCGCCTCCTTGGCGGCCTCTCCCGCACCCGATCCCAGACCTATGACGCATTGCTGACCGGCGACATCGAGGCGACCAACGAAAACCCCCGCGGCGGCTACCGGATCAAGCAGATGCTGGTGCTGAACATGGAGCAGGAACTCACGAACAGCCTCGGCGCCTTCGCACGGCTCTCCTGGAATGACGGGCGCAGCCAGCAATGGATGTACACGCAGATGGATTGGGCAGTCTCGGCCGGCGTGTCGCTGCAGGGCGCGGCCTGGGCGCGGGCGCTAGATGTAGTGGGCCTCGCTGGGAATATCGGCGGGCTTTCCTTGGGCCAACGCCGCTTCCTGGAGGCGGGCGGGCTCGGCTTCATCATCGGCGACGGGCGGTTGAACTACCGGCCGGAGACGGTGGCCGAGCTCTACTATGACGCCCGGCTGGCACCCGGGTTCAACATGGCCGCCAACCTGCAGTTCATCGCCAATCCGGGCCACAATGCGGATCGTGGACCGGTTGCCGTGATGGGGCTGAGGCTGCGCGCGGCGTTCTGAGTTGGAGGGCTACTCCACGACGTAGCGCGCCGTCACGCGGTGACCGTCGCTGAGCGTACCGGTGAAGACAACACGCGCACCAGGCGCCAGCGGCGCGGCCAGCGTGCCCACCAGCCGGTTCGGCTCAGCTGGCGCCAGCGTGACCGTCGCCGTCTGCCCGGCCGCCTGCACGGTGACGCGGCCATTGGCCCGCGCGCTGGACATCGGCCGGCCATTCTCCTCGCTCACGAACAGCGTGAGCGTGGTGCCGGAGAGTACGAGCTCGATCGGGTGCCCATCGGCCGTGACAACGGGGCCGCCATTGGGGCCACGCCGGGCGGGCTGCTGGGCCATCGCGGCGGCTGGCAGCAGCAACATCACGGGAAGGATGCGTCGGGACAGGTTCATGGTCATTCTCCTCGTTGGGTTCAGAAGGTTTCCACCGGCCGGCCGGCCGGCAGGGCGTCGCGTTCGGCGAGCAGGCGTTCCAGCGCCGGGCGCCCGAAGCGGCGGAACAGCAGCGGCGTCAGCACCGCGTCCAGCAGGGTGGCGCTGACCAGCCCACCGAAGATCGTTACCGCCACGGGATGCAGGATCTCCCGCCCCGGCTCGCCGGCGCCGAAGAGCAGCGGGATCAGCGCGAGACCGGCCGAGAGTGCGGTCATCAGCACCGGCGCCACCCGCTCCTCGCTGCCGCGGATCAGCAACAGCCGGCCCCAGCGCTCGCCCTCGTGCAGCGCGAGATTCAGGTAATGCGACACCTTCAGGATGCCGTTGCGCGCGGAGATGCCGGCCAGGGTGATGAAACCAACCATCGAGGCGACGGAGAGCGGCAGCCCGGCGATCCACAGCGCGACCACACTGCCGATCAGCGCCAGTGGGATGTTGCCCATCACCACAAGGGCGAGCGCCGTGGACTGGTAGCGCTGTCGCAGCACCACGAAGACCATCAACAGCGAGACGATCGAGAGCAGCCCGATGGTCCGCGCCGCCTCCTCCTGCGCGCGGAAATTGCCTTCCAGCACGGCGGCGTAGCCGGTGGGCAAGGGATAGCCGGAGATGGCCTGGCGCAGATCGGCGGCAATGGCCGCCATGTCGCGCGCGCCGTCGCCATTGCCGGAGACGACGATGCGCCGCTGCCCGCCCTCGCGCAGCACCTGGTTCGGGCCGTCCACCTCCTGCACTGTCGCAACCAGCCTGAGCGGTACATGGCCTTGCGGGGTGGCCACCAGCAGGTCGCCCAGGCCTTCGGTGGTGCGGTCGCGGTCGGCCAGGCGCACCACCACGTCGAAGCGCCGCACCCCATCCACGATCTGGCTGGCGACACGGCCGTTGGACAGCCCCTCAAGTGCCGCGGTGAGCGAGGCCGGGGTCAGGCCATAAATTGCCGCCTCGGCATAGTCCGGCACGACCTGCAGCTGCGGGATGCGGACCTGGCGCTCCACCTGGATGTCCACCAGCCCCGGCACCGCCGCCATTCGGGCGCGCAAGCCCTGAGCCAGCGTCGCCAGCGTGTCGAGGTCGGGGCCGAACAGCTTGACCGCGATCTCCGCCCGCACGCCGGAGAGCATGTGGTCGAGCCGGTGCTGGATGGGCTGGCCGATATTGATGTTGGCCGGCAGCGGCGCGAGGCGCGCGCGGATATCGGCCAGCACCTCCGCGCGCGCCCGGTCGGAGCGGCGGAGTGCCACGTCGATCTCGTTCACATGCACCCCCTCCGCGTGCTCATCCAGCTCGGCGCGGCCGGTGCGGCGGCCGACGGACATCAATTCAGGCAGGTCCGTCAGCAGGCGCTCCGCCACGGCGCCCAGGCGGGCGCTTTCCGCGAGCGAGATGCCGGGCACGAAGGAGACGCCGACCAAGACTGTTCCCTCGTTGAAGGCGGGCAGGAAGGCGCGAGGCAGTTGCATGGCACCCCAGGCAGCCGCGCCGAACAGCAGCAGCACGGCGGAATACACCAGTCGCGGCCGCGCCAGCGCCTGTATCAATGCCGCGCGATTCAGCCGCTTCGCGCCGCGCAGTACGAAGCTGTCAGCGCGATGCGCCTTGGCCAGCCGGTTGCCGAGCAGCCAATAGGCCAGCACCGGCGTCAGCGTAACCGACACGGCGAGGCTCGCCAGGATTGCCACGATGTACGCGACGCCGAGAGGTGCGAAGAGCCGCCCCTCGATTCCCGGCAGCGCGAAGAGTGGCACGAAGACCAGCACCACGATGGCCGTGGCATAGACGATGCCCGAGCGCACCTCCTGGCTCGCCGCCGCCACCACCTCCAGCACAGGGCGCGGCATGGCGAGTGCGGCATTCTCGCGCAGGCGGCGCAGGATGTTCTCGACATCCACCACCGCGTCATCCACCAGTTCGCCGATGGCGATGGCGATGCCGCCCAGCGTCATGGTGTTGATGGTCAGCCCGAAGATGTGGAAGACCACGACCGTCGCGAGCACCGAGACCGGGATGGCGGTCAGCGAGATGACCGTCGCCCGCATATTCAGCAGGAACAGGATCAACACCATCGCCACGACCGCCGCGGCCTCCAGCAGGACCGTCTCGACATTCCGGACGGAGGTGGCGATGAAATCGGCCTGACGGAACTGCACGCGGGAGGCATCGAGCCCGGGCGGCAGGGTGGGCCGCAGCTCGGCCAAGGCAGCCTCGACAGCTCGCGTGACCGAGATGGTGTCGGCCCCCGGCTGCTTCTGGACCGAGAAGACCACCGCCGGCCCGCCGCGATAGCCGGCGTCGCCCCGGCGCGGCCGGGCCGCAAACTCCACCGTCGCCACCTGGCGCAGCAGCACGGGCGTGGGGTAGCCAGGGCGCTGCGCCACGGGTGTCTCTGCCAGATCCTCAAGGCGCTGCGTCAGGCCGAGATTGCGGATGAGGTATTCCCGCCCGCGCTGGTCCACGAAGCCACCGCCAGTGTTGGTCCCGAAGCGCCCCACCGCGGCCTCGATCTGCTCGGAGGTGACGCCCAGGGCCAGCATCGCCGCCGGATCGGGCGTCACGCGGTATTGCCGCACCTCGCCGCCGATCGGGATGACCTGCGACACGCCGGGGATGCTCAGCAGGCGGGGCCGAATGGTGAAGTCCACCGCCTCCCGCGCCGCCATGGCCGTGACACCCTCGGCCCGCACCGCCACCAGCATGATCTCGCCCATGATGGAGGAGACGGGGCCCATCACCGGCGAGACCGCCGGCGGCAGCGAGGCGCGGACGACGCCCAGGCGTTCCGAGACAAGTTGCCGCGCGCGATACAGCTCCGCCGACCACGCGAACTCGACATAGACGATGGAGAGCGACACCGCCGAGACGGAGCGCACGCGCGCCACGCCCGGCATGCCGTTCATCGCCGTCTCGATCGGGAAGGTGACCAAGCGCTCCACCTCCTCGGGTGCGAGGCCCTCCGCTTCGGTCAGCAGGGTGACGGTGGGGCGGTTCAGGTCGGGAAAGACATCCACCGGCACCTGGGGCAGCACGAAGGCGCCGTAGCCCACCAGAACCAGTGAGGCGATGAGGACCAGCAGCCGGTTGCGCAAGCTGCCCGTGACGAGGATCTGAAACATCAGCGCACCTGGTTCACGAGGCCAGCGCCCTGCACCACCACGCGCTCGCCGGCCCGCAGCCCGGCGGCGACCAGCACCCGGGCGGCATCCAGCGGCTCGACGCGGACCGGGGCGGCGGCGAAGGTCTCGGGCTCGACATGGCGCCAGACCACCTGCTCGCCATTGGCCGCGCGTACCACCGCGGCGCGCGGCAGGATGAGGCCGCGGATCGGCTCGGCGATCTCGGCCACCACCGTTACCGGCTGACCAAGGGAGAGGCCGGGCGGCGGGCTTTCGATACTGAACTGCACCAGCGTGGCGCCCTGCTGCACCGCGCGGCCGAAGCCCTGCAGCACCAGGCGCATGGGTCGCCCGCCGCGCACCGAGGCGGTGGCCTCGCGCAGCCCCGTCGCGGCATCCGCCCCGAAGACCAGCGCTTCGACCGAGAGGCCGGCCGGGTCCACGATCTGGAACAGCACATCCTGGGCCGCGACCACCTGGCCGGCGGCGGCGCGCGCGGAGGCGATAACGCCATCGGCCGGGGCGCGGATGACCTCCGGGGCGATGCGGTTCTGCGCCAGCGAGGCACGGCGGCGGCGCAGGCCTTCCAGCTCGATCTCGGTGTCGATCACCTGCACGCGGGTGCCGGCGCCGCTGGCGGCGAGGTTGCGCGCGCGCGCGAGGCGCGCCTCGGCGGTGGCGATCTGCTGTTCGAGATCGCCGGAGCGTTCGGCAATGGTCGTCTGGTCAGCCACCGGAATGGCTGGCTCCACGATGGCCAGCACCTCGCCGCGGCGCACCGCCTGGCCCAGGCGCGGCAGCCCGCGCTCCGGCGCCAGGATGCGGCCGCCGGCGATGCTCTGCGCCAGGCCGCCTCGGTTGGGGTCGGCCACCACGCGGCCAACGAGGGTGATGGTGCGCGAAGCATCGGCTTCGCGCAGGGTGATCGTGCGGACCTCCAGCAGGCGCTGGCTGATCTTCGGCAGGAACACGGTGCCGTCCGGCAGGCGGCTGGGCGCGTCGATGCCGATCGCCGGCGCGGCAGCCGGCCCATCATGATCGTGGCCGGGGCCGGCCATGGCGGGTGTGGCCGCCAAGACCAGGAAGAGTGCGGCTGCAGCGCGGCGGCGGCACCGCGGCCGCGCCAGCAGCAGGCCGCACAGCAAGCCGAGCGCGGCACCGCCTCCACCCACGAGCCAGGGCCGATGTGCGGCCCATTCCACCGCCTCGTGCCAGGGGTCCGTGAAGGGGCCGGTGTGCGGATCGGGGGCTGGCAGCGCCGGCAGCAGCCCGGTCAGCAGGTCGTCGCCCGCCGCGCCCGCGGTGATCGAGAAGACCAGGTCCAGCGGCGCCCCTGTGCGCGCGAGCAGCGGCGAGTTGAGGCGGTAGGTCCCGTCTTCCTGGCGCTCGGCTGGCAGGCTCGCCTCACCGATCGTCACCTCGACCCGAGCGTCCGTGACCGGCTCATTCCCCTCGAAAAGGTCGATCCAGAGGCGAAGGCGGTCGGGCGCCTCGCGCACCGCGACCACCTCGTAAAGGTCTGAATGGATCGCAAGACGAGGGCGCGCAGGGGCTACGGAAGCGGGTCCGTCGTCATGGCCCTCATGGGCAAGGGCCGGCATGGCGAAGGCAAGGAACGCGGCCGCGGCAGCGGCGCGCAGCATGGCAGGGAGCGGCAACATGATGACATCCGGCAGGAGGACGGGCAAAGCGCGGTGGCCGCGCCCGTCTGGCTGACGGGAGCGGTTAGCCGGCGGCGCTGCACCTGGGCGGTGGAGACGGGACACCGGGCGCCAGAGAATCCAACTGATGCGTGCTCTCGACCGGGATCGGCCGGCTCGCCAACATCATCGGCGCGCGTAGGCTCTCCGCCGCCGGCAACATGGCCCTTACCGCATGACAAAAGGCGCAATGAACGGCGCCAGGCGCATCCTGTTCGCTCGGCACCTTCTCGGATGTCGCGCAGTCGCCGACGATCGCCTGTGTCAGGTCAGCCTTGGCCGCGTGCACGTGCTGCCCGAACCCGGCCGTCAGAAGCACGGCCAGAAGGCCGAGGACGCGCGCGATGCGGAGAGAGCGGATGAAATCCATCATGGGCTCGCGATAGATGGTCGGGTTGGGCCATTCCGTCAACGGAGGGTCACCTCTGGGCCGCTTCGGACTTCGGACAGACACTCCCAAATGTGACGCAACAGGTGAGACGTGTCTCACACAAACCAGGCATGGTTGGAACCCGGTTCCCACCGCTGCTCCAGTCGGTTTTCCCAACCTCATTCTCCGATTATGTGACAGGCGCTGCCATGGCCAAGCTCGGCAGGCGTTTCGGCTTGTGGCTTGGGAAATGCGCCGGGCCCGGAAGCCTATTCTTTCTCTCCGCAGGGCCAATTCCCTCGGCACCTCCGGACTTGTGCGATCAGTTCCCAAGCTAATGGCCAACTGATTTTGCGCAAAATTCGCCGAAGTTCCGGGGCTGATAGTTGCGCCCAGTTTCGCCCGCCGGTGACAACCGGGGGTCAACTCACGGCTTTGTTGGCCCCGAGCCTGCCCGCTTCTCAGCAGGCCAGATGTCTGCGGATGAGTCCGTCAGGCGCCTCGCCGTATTACTCTTCGGGATTGTTCGGCTGAAGCGAAGCCGGCCTCCTCTCGGAGGCCAACGCTCTGCTCTGGTCCGGCCAGAATGCGGGGAGTGGCCGCAGTAGCGTCGTCAGGCCGGCCTCACAGCGGCCCTCCAAGATCGCCACAACCAGATCCGGCGCCAGGAGCGTCAGGCTGAGGAGTTTCCTCAGGAAAGACCAGTCGAATTTCTCGGCCGCCGCGAGTTCATTCAACGATCCGTGGCGACCGTTGTCGAGCAGGCGTTGGTATCGGTGCGCGCGCGCCGACGCCTTCACCAGCGCCGGGTCGGCCCTTGGGGCAACCGCGGGCGGTCCCGCCTCCGCCGGCATGACGATGGTCTTCCGTCCCGGCCGGCGCCAAATCGCCAGTAGCAATCGGCGGATGCCTCGGGCCGAATGGCCCCGGCTGGAACAGTCAGGGCCTGCCGGTCGCTCAGGCGAACACCAGATCCTGCTGGGCCATTGCCGCCCCTGCCTGCAAGACGCAGACGGTGGACTGCCCACCTGCACCGATCCCGTTCGAATCAAAGAACAGCGTGTGCTGATAGGGGTCATAGATGAACTGGCTGAGCGAGGACGTCGCCTCCGTGCCATAGACAAACCGCGCATCCAGCGAGGCGCCTGCCGCGAAGCCAAAGCTCGATCCGATGAGCACCAGGACATCCACGCTGGAGGAAAAGTCGCTGATCGTGTCGCCGCCTTCGCCATTGACGAAATAGAAGGCGTCCGACGCGTCGCCCCCTGAGAGTGCGTCCGCGCCCCCGCCGCCATTCAAGGCATCATTGCCGTCGCCACTGATCATCGAATCGATTCCATCGTCGCCGATGAGCACATCCCCACCACCACCACCGACGAGGACATTGTTGCGCGCATCGCCCACCAGCACATCGTTGAATTGCGAGCCGAGAAAAGCTTCGCATTCGATGAAGATGTCCCCGGTGGCCTCGCCGCCAGTCCCGGTGCCCGTGGCGAGAGAGGCTGTCACGCCGGCCGTCGCATAGTCGAAGCGGACATAGTCGTAGCCATTGCCGCCATTGACATAATCCGCGCCAGGACCCGCGTAGAAGATGTCAGCGCCATCGCCCCCGTAGAGCGCGTCGTTGCCGGCTCCTCCGACCAGCACGTCATCGCCGTCGAGGCCCGAGAGCACGTTGACGTTATCGTCACCCACCAGGGTGTCGTCGAAGGCCGTGCCCAGGAAGCCTTCGATGCCGCCATAGGTGTCGCCGGCGGCATCGCCGGTGTTCAGCCCCGGCGACGCGACATAGACGACGACACCAGCGGCCGCGCCCTGATAGCTGGCATAGTCGAAGCCGCTGCCGCCGTTCAGGGCGTCGGCGCCCGAGCCACCGTTCAGGATGTCATCGCCGTCCTGGCCTGAAAGCTGATCGTTTCCACCGGCCGCCGAGAGCGTGTCATTGCCGCCATGGCCGAAGAGGCTGTCATTGCCGTCACCGCCCGTCAGGAGGTCCGGGCCTGCGCCACCCTCCAGCGTGACCCCCTCCGGCATATCCGCATCCAGGAAGTGAATGTTCGCCGGCTGCAAGGACGCCAAGGACACGCCACTCAGTTCCACCATGTCCGAGATCGAGAGGGTTGCCCCTTGCGCGGTCGTGATGAAGGACGTGGCGCTGCCGAGTTGGATGTCCATGTCGGCAATGCGGACATCTCCCTCAAGGTCCTCATAGGCGATGATGAAGTGATTGAACTCAGCGCTTTGTGGGCCGGCGAAGGTGATGGGGTTGGCCAACAGCTCTGCGGCGACGGCGGCGGCATTGGCAAAGCCGATAGGCCGGTCGATCAGCAGGACGTTGGCGTCTGCGACCGTGATGACGCCGCCGGCACCGACCAGGTTGCTGAAGACAGCGCTGCCCGCCACAGGCGCCGCGCCGCTGGCACCACGCACAAGGTCGCTGAAGGCATCCAGTGAAATGTCAATGATATCCACCGGCGCGTCGGCCGTGCCGGTCACGAAATTGATGACGGTCGACATGTCCAGGCTGGTGCCGCGGCCCAGGCCGGCATTGGTCGTGGAATCCGAAACGGGACCGCCGAACCGCGCTGTCGCCTGGCCCCACCAACCCAGCTGCGGAACATCCTCCGCACTCACGATGCTGCCGGCAACGGCGGCGACCGTAAGCCCCGGCGCCACGGCCGCGATATTGGACAGGCCGTTCGCTGCGAACAGCTCGATGCGCGAACGCGCCGTATGACCGGCCGCGAGCAGGATCAAGTCGGCGCCGCCGCCCGTAAAGATGGTATCGAATGAAGAGGGATCTTGGGTCCCCGTGAAGCTGTCATTGCCGATCGAACCGCCGAGGACATTGCTGGCCAAAGCTGAGCCGGTGATGGATACCCCGACGCTTCCGGCAACATTCAGCGAGTAGGCGAAATCATACGAGCCCACGGGCATGATCAGGCCGCCAACGCCGTTGACGTACGACTGATCAACCACACCCAGGTAGCTGGCGACTTCCGTGCCACTGTCGGTGTTGTAAATGCCCCCGAAGACGTTCTGATAGACGATGTTGCCAGTCATCAGGCTGCTGCCCGGCAAGTCAGCGCCGGTCCAGATGGCCTCACCAAAGCTACCGTCGGAATTTAAAGGAACGAAGGCGAAGGCCGTGCCGGCGTCGCCCATCGCGACCAGGTTGTATCCGCCGGGAATGGCCGTGATATTCTCAAAATGGGTAAAGATGCCGGGCGCGTTGTTCTCGGTGTAGAATCTGGGGTCGGAGAAGATGCCAGTCGACACATCGTAATGGGCCAGGAAGCCGGCATTCAAACCGAGCCCGTCCTTGCTGCCCCCGGCGATCGTGTAGGATGTGCTTCCGATGCCGTTCTGCCAGATGCCGTAGAGCGACGTCAGGTTGTCATAGCTGCCGTTGACGTTCATCAACGTGTATTGCTGGGTCACGAGATTGTAGATGAATCCATTGGCACCCAGGATGGCGCCCCCCGGCCCGACAAGGTCATAATTGCCGACAACCAGGTCGCCCGCCGTGCTGTGCAGGATCGTGTCCATGACGGAAGCGCCGAGCACGATCCCATCGGTCACGTTGATGCCGTCCGAAGGTACGTCGATCTGGGTCCAGGTGCCGCCGAACCCGTCGACCGGCCCCTCATACATCATGCCGTGATTCAAGATTCCGGTCGGGCTCTCCACATATTGATAGCTGCCGACCGCACGAACTTTGCCCAGACCAATACTAGGCTCGAAGATGGAAGTGTTGGGTCCATAGAAGGTCGCGGTGGTGACCGTCTGGCCGATGCCGAAATCCGGATCGAGGACGTAGAGCGTGCCTGCCGCAGTGTCGTTGAGCGGCCCCTGAAACAGGAAGGCCTGCGTATCCGTCGAACCGGTCGTGCCCCGGCTGCCGGTCAGGATCACGGCACCTTCCAGATCCGCGCGCACACCGGTGATGATGTCGAGCGGGCTCAGGATCGTCTGGTAGTCGATCTGGACATGGCTGGAGCCCACCTGGGCATTGGTGGCAGCCTCGGACGCGTATTGCGTCGTCGCATCGAACACATCGGACACGGCGGCTTGCATCGCCGCGAGCGACGGTATCTCCAGGGGCCCTGTCAGCGCGGCGGTGAAATAGGCGGCCGCCTGGATCTTGGCGTTCATCGCCGTGACGTCGTCGCTCACCGCCGA
Source organism: Sediminicoccus sp. KRV36 (assembly GCF_023243115.1). Lineage (NCBI taxonomy): Bacteria > Pseudomonadati > Pseudomonadota > Alphaproteobacteria > Acetobacterales > Roseomonadaceae > Sediminicoccus > Sediminicoccus sp. KRV36. The sequence continues at coordinate 2,120,852 of NZ_CP085081.1, read as the reverse complement.
CAACGCGATATCGTAGACCAGATCGGAGAAGCTCGACGCGCCGGAGAAGAACACGTTTCGCCAGGTCGCCAGTTCCGCGCTGTCGGCGGCTCGGTCGAAGAGATTCGTGAAGGTCTGGTTGATGAAGTCGTTGGTGAGGAGGATCAACTCGGGCGATGGAGAGCCGACCGGCACCGTCAGGGCCGCGAGGGACGCGAACGGCGCGTTCTCAGGCGATGCCGCGAAGCTCTCCGAGACGGTGCGGATCGCCGCAGCAAGGGGGATTGCGCCGGTGATCAGCGTCAGCAGCTGATCCATGCGCGCTTCGAAGCCGAGCGGATCGGCGGCCCTGCCGAACCAGCCGACATAGAGCAGCTCCAACTGGCTTGTGGGCGATTCAATGGGGATGGGCGAAGGCCCGACGGTCAGGTTACCGTAGAGCAGGTTGCGGTTGCCGGCGTCCATGATCGCCGTACCGCCATTCGGCAAGGTGGACTGGCCGTACACATTCAGGCCAATCCAGTTTCCGACGACCGCGTTGAGTTGCACGCCAGGGTCGATGGTGACGCCATTGCCGGTGTTGCCGCTGATGACGTTGACCAGCACAGCCGGCTCGGGCAAGGGCGACCAGCCGACGCTGGCTGAGCCGATGACGTTGCCAATGCCCGTGCTTTCCAGCAGGACGCCGCCCGCGCCATTGGGCAGGGCCGCGAATTCCTGGATATCCGTCCCGATCGCACTTTGGCCGATCACATTGTTATGGGCCTGGTCGGTGATCACGATCCCGTAGTTGACGTTGCCGGATATCGTGTTCTGGCGAATGACCGAGGCGTTGCTCAGGATGCCGGTGCCGCCGATGATGTTGTCATGCGCGGTGCCCCCGATGAGGATGCCATGATTGCCATTGGCAAAGGCGGCGTCGCCGCGGGTATCGAGCCCGATGATATTGGGCACGACCGTCACGCCCCAGGCGTCACCGGAAATCTCCAGGCCATTGTTCATATTGCCCGAAATCACGTTGGTCTGGACGATCTGGTCCCCGCCGGTTGACGTGATGAGAATGCCGTTCATGCCATTGGGTGCGATGCCGACGAAGGCATAGATCCCGGCGAAGGTGTTGAGCGTGCTGAACCCGCTCGCCGTATCGGTCACCTCAATGCCATTCAGGCCGTTGCCCGAGACCACGTTGCCGAGGGGGATCACGCCACCAACCTGCGTGTTGTGTGAAGAGCCGTCGATCAGGATGCCGTCCAGCGCATTGCCGACCATGACGGAATTATTGGCGCCCGTGCCGACGAAGTTGGCCCGGATCGTCACATGGTCGGAGTCGGTGACGTGGATGCCGTTGCCGGCGTTCCCGCTGACGACATTGTAGTAGATGAAGGGGTTATCAACGACGGTGCAGCCATGCAGGGAGTTGAAATCGGCATCCACGATCGCGACGCCGTCGCCCTGGTTCCCCAGCGCGGTGTTGCCGTCGGCCGCCGTGCCGACGTAGTTGCCGTTCAGGATGTTGTTCGTCGAGTGGGCGTCGATCAGAACTCCGTTCTGTCCATTGCCCGAGATGAGATTGCCCAGCGGCGGAGCCGCGAAGGTGGGTATTGCGGTGCCCTTGTCGCCCGTCGGATCATTCGGCGAGCCGCCAGCGTCATTGCCGACGACCGTCCCGCCGATCGTGTTACCGCTCGATCCGCTCGTCACCCAGATGCCGTTGCCGGCATTGCCCATGGCCGTGTTGCCGTCCACGCTGGTGCCGATGCGGTTCGACACGACGATGTTGTCGGCCGAACCATGCAGGCTGATCCCGTGGCCGCCATTCGCCGAGATGACGTTGGAGATCACGCCGTTGGCGGGACTTCCCGCCGCCGCGAGGGTGGCGGCGTCGGGATTGTAGCCGATCAGGTTTCCCGAAGAGGTGGCCGCGATGAAGACGCCGTCGCCGGAATTGGCGAGCGCCGAACCATCAAGGGCGAGGCCCACGTAATCATTGTTGAGCAGGATCCCGCCGGCGATCAGCGTCACCCCGTTGCCGTCTGCATTGCCCAACGCCAGACCGACCAGTTGCGAGCCCGCGGCACCCGGCCCGAACACAAGCCCAGCATGCTGGTTGAAGTCGATGCCGATTGTCGGCGCGTTCCCGGTGTCGCTGCTGCCGGCGACGATCGACACCGTGTTGGTGATGTCGGGCAGATCGCTGGCCAACACGATCGTTCCGGCCACCGTAAACTCGATGGAGTTTGACGCTGCAGGGGGCGCCGCATTCGACGCTTCCACGGCGGCCCTCAGCGACCCTACGCCCGCGTCGTTGAGGTTGGTCACCGTGAAGATTGTCATCGAGTCCCCCGCCGTAAATCGGAGCTTAAAAAGTTACTGTCGCGGAACGATACCGTCCAGGCTTGATATACATGCCGATCTTGGCCTTCCCGGCGGGCGCGTGGCCCGCGCGGGCAGCCTGTTCTCGCTATCCAGCCGCCATGATGCGACCGCATCGAATCTAGCCCGAAGATCGCCGCCCTTATGGTGGCGCGGAAGATCCCGCCGCGACGTTCGATCTGGCTGCCGCGACGCTGTCGTTTGGGGCGATGAGGCGGTGAGTGTCCTGACGGGGCCCGGGAAGGAACCGCGCCTGAAGGGTCCGGGGCGGAGAATGCCGGCTTAGGGCTCGTAAATCGCTACCCCACGCCGCGCCGTGCGGCCTGAGCCAGGGCAGCCCCCCACGCTTTCGCACAGTGACTAGGCGCGTTTCGGCAATGCCCTTGGGCGCCGCCAATCGCCAGATTGCCGGTGTCGGGCCGCGACCGCGCAGCCCTCCCCTTCAAGGATCGTATCACTCATGCTCGACCTCCGCACAGCGCCCTACGGCGCGCTCGCCCTCCGCGTGGCACTCGGCGTGCTCTTTCTGGCCCATGCGGGCCTTAAGATCTTCGTCTTCACCCCGGCTGGCACGGTGGGCTTCTTTGGCCAGCTTGGCCTGCCCGCCTTCGTCGCCTACGCCACCATCGCCGCCGAGGTCGCGGGTGGTGCGGCGCTGATCCTGGGCGTTTGGACGCGTCTGGTCGCCGTGGCGCTGGCGCCCGTCCTGCTCGGCACCATCGTGCTGGTCCATGGTGCGAAAGGCTTCTTCTTCACGGCCGCCGGCAGAGGTTGGGAATTCCCGGCCTTCTGGGCGCTCGCCCTGGTGGTGCAGGCGCTGCTGGGCGACGGCGCGCACGCGCTGGTCCGCTCGCCCAGCCTGCGCAGCAGCACAGTCGCCTGAACCAGAGCCGGGTAACCCGCCGGACCGCAATCCGGCGGGTTACCCGATCCACGAGGAGCCGCTCCCCATGTTGCCATCGATCTTCATCTCACACGGCGCGCCGACACTGGCGCTGGAGGATGTGCCGGCACGGCGCTTCCTGCGTGAAGCTGCCTCGCACCTGCCGGAGCGACCCACGGTGATCCTTGTCGCCTCGGCCCATTGGGGCACCCGCACCCCGGTTGTCAGCGCCATGGCGCGCAACACCACCATTCACGACTTCGGCCAGATGTTTCCCCGCGCGCTCTTTGAGATGCGCTACGATGCGCCTGGTGCGCCAGGCCTCGCCGAGCGCGCCGCCGATCTGCTGGCGGGCGCCGGCCTTGCCTCGCGCATGGATGACCGGCGCGGTCTGGACCACGGGGCCTGGGTGCCGCTGTCGCAGATGTATCCTGGGGCCGACATCCCGGTGCTGCAGGTCTCGATCCAGCCGCATCTCGGTCCCGCGCATCACCTTGACCTCGGCCGCGCGCTGGCACCGTTGCGCAAAGAGGGCGTGCTGATCATCGGCAGCGGCAGCTTCACCCACAACCTCGAGGAGTTCTTCGGCCAGGCGGCGGACGCGCCCGAGCCTGACTGGGTCGCAGCCTTCGCCGATTGGGTGGATGACGCCCTGCGGGAGGGACGCCTGCCCGACCTGCTCGGCTACCGCTACCAGGCCCCCTTTGCGGTCCGGAACCATCCGACCGACGAGCATCTGCTGCCGCTCTACGTGGCACTCGGTGCAGCCGGGATGGCGCCCCGGACGGAGCGCCTGCACCGGAGTGCGAGCTACGGGGTGCTGCGGATGGACGCCTATGCCTTCACCGACGAGAGCGACGCCGCTACGGCGCAAGCGGCGTGATGGAGGATTGCCATGTCTATTCCCGGTCAGCCGCCAGCAATGTTCCGGGCCATCCGGAAGCAGCTTTTCGGGCTCGTCGGGGCCCTCTCGCTGATCCTGACCTCGATGCCGGTTGTCTAGCCTCCCGCGCCGCACGCCTCAGCACCGCGGAATCCTTCAGCATGACGTTTCCATGAGAAGTGAGCATGTGAGGAACTTCGGTGTGCTACGTCAGGGGCCGCCGTCCCCCAGCGTCGCCACCACCGCCCGCGCCTCATCGATGAACAATTGCGCCAGCGGCGTCAGCGTGCGGTGCCGCAGCGTCGCGATGACCGTCGGCAGGTGCCAGGGCTGAATGGCGATCGGCAGTATCCGCAGCCAATGTGGTCGTGGCGCCAACATCACTGTGGAATGCGGGATCACCGTGATGAACCGCCCGGTCGCCAGCAGGCTTAGGCGCATGGGCAAGGAGTCGCTGATCATGATCGTTTCGGGCAGCGCCGCACCGGCGGCGGCGAAGGCCACGGCCATCGATCCGCCGGGCGCGACCTCGGCCGGGGCCAGGATCCAGCTTTCATGGACCAGGTCCGCCAGTGACACGCGCCGCCGCCGCGCCCAGGCGCTGGTCGCGCCGCAGGTGACCAGCAGCCGGTCGTGCATCAGCGGTTCAAACGCCACATCCGGATCCGGGTCCTTCGTCGCGGGGCGGATGACGAAGACATCCACCCGGCGTTCCCGCAACAGGTCCATGCGCAGGTGCACGCCGCCGCGCTCGGTATAGAAGCGCATCCGTGGATAGCGGGCGGAGAGCCGCGCGATACTGGCCGCGACGATGCCACCCGCCGTCACCTCGGTGGTGCCGATGCGCAGCAGGCCGGCATTCGGATCGGCCAGTTCGGCGATTTCCTGCACGCTGTGACGCAACTCGTCGAACACGGCGATGCCGCGGCGCAGCAGCACCTCGCCATAGGGTGTCGGCAGGGAGCCGGTGGCGGTGCGGTCGAACAGTCGGACGCCCAGCACCGCCTCCAGGCCGGCGATGGTCTTGCTGATCACCGGGCGCGAAATAGCGAGCCGATCGGCGGCCTGGGCCATGGAGCCGGCTTCGGCCACCGTCATGAAGATGTGCAGGTCGCGGGGGGTCAGCCGGCGGCCGACGCGGTCGGTCCATGGCATAGGGGGTATCCTTGCGGCTAACAGGAAGTCGGAAACAAGAACTACCGGTTAACACGGGTGAGGGTCCAGGTTCGGTTTGCCCAACCCAGGATCGCATCTGCCATGACCCCGGCTTGCCTGACCCGCCGTGCCACCCTTGCCCTGCTCGCCGCCGCGGCCGTCGCCCGTCCCGGCCAGGCGGCACCGGCGTTGGACCGCCCTGTGCGCCTGGTGACCGGCGCAGGCCCCGGCAGCGGCACGGACTCGGTCGCGCGCCTGCTGGCACAACATCTGTCCGGGGACTATGCGCCGCAGGTGCTGGTCGAAAACCGCACCGGCGCGGTGACCCGCCTGGCGCTCGAGCATGTGAAGGCGGCCGCCCCCGATGGCGCCACCTTCATGTACCTGCCGATGCCGGTGCTGAGCCTGTTCCCGCACGTCTATCCCAGGACCACGCGCTATGACCCGCTGGCGGACTTCGCGCCCGTCGCGACGGTCGGCACGCTACCTTACGGGCTGATGGTCCGGGCGGATCACCCGGCGCCGGACCTGGCGGGATTGCTGGACGCTATGCGGGCCCGCGGCAATGCGACCTGCTATGCGCAACTCGGCACACCGCAGCACATGCTGGCGCTGACGCTGGCGCGGCAGGCAGGTCTGGCGCTGACGGTCGTGCCGTACAGCAATGGGTATGCCGTCGCGCTAACTGATCTGCTGGCCGGGCGCATCGACATGGTGTTCAGCCATCTGGCCGATGTCGCGGCGCCGTCGCGCGACGGGCGGGGGCGGCTGCTGGCTGTTACTACCCCCGAGCGCCTGGCCGCCTTTCCGACCATCGCGACCTTCGCTCAGTCTGGCTTTGCCGAACTGACCGCCGATGAGGCAGTCTGCATCGTCCTGCCCGCACGCACCCCGCCTGTGCTGGTCGCGGCACTGCACGCGGCGGTGTCGCGTGCGGTCGCGGCGGAGCCGGTGCGGGAGCGCCTGGCGCGGCTGGAGATCACCCCGGGCGTGCTGTCGCCGGAGGCAACCGCCGCACGTCTGCGGGCGGATTTCGCGGCGTGGGGACCGGTCGTGGCAGCCAGCGGGTTCACCGCCGAAGGGTGAGGGCTTGTCCCGGCGAGACTGCCACGGTGGCAGGGGCCGCGGTCCGCGCATCCTGCGCACCGCCCGTTCCAGGCCCCAGACTTGGCAGATGCGGGCTATCAGGCCGTACGGGATGTTCATCGCGCCGCCAGGCGCCCCCTACCCATGGCCAAGGAGCTCTCACCCCCAGAGAAGGTTGGATTCCGCTTTCCATCGCTTCAGGGAAAGTTGCTCTCCATCCCCGAGCCGCCCCGTGGTCAAGGCGCGGTCTCCTTCAGAATTCGACAACATATTCGCCACTCTCCTCGACAGCTGGCACCAAGCCTCAACGCCTCTCGCTGGACGAGGCCAAGCGCCGCTTGGTCGACGTCACCGAGGCCAATGCCGCGCTTGATGAGATCGGCAGCACGATGCGTGACGCGCTGCTGAACTGGCCCGCCCGCCTCTCCGGCCTGATCGCGGCCGAGATCAGCGTCGACGAGCAGTTATTCGCAAAGCTCAAGCATCTGAAGCGCTCCGCCAGCCGCGAATGGTCGAGACGACCTAACGAAATATCGGCGCCCTCCTCGATTTCGTTGGTCCAACCGAATGCACCAACTACCGCGTCAACTCAGGCAATGCTGCCGTCTCAACACGGCATGCTCTAGGCTGCCGGAACGCGCGCCAGGCGGTTCTCCAGCTGATCCGCCGAACGCTGGATCGAATTCGCGGAATGCCGCGCTTTCCCCTCCTCCGAGCGCAGCTGCGGCGCGGTCTTCGCGCTGTCGGCCAACCGGTTCACGAACTCCTGCGCACCGCTCTGTTCCTGGCGCATAAGATCCACATCCGCTTGCATGGAACGCGCCTGAGCACTCAGGGCGCTCGCGGAAATCTGCCCCCGCCGAACCTGGTTCTCCAGGAAGTCCAGCCGGCGGATATTGTCGGCCGCGAGTTCATTCGCCGCCTGGGCGGAGCGTTGCAGTTCCAGCGCGCGCGCCTGGGCATCCGCGATGCGGTCCTGCAGCGGCATTTCCTGGTTTTCGAAGGCAAGGTTGCGGTTCGCCACGAGGGCGCCAGCCAGCAAGCCACCCAGCGCGCCGGCACCCGCGCCGATCAGGGCGGCGGTGCCCCGGTTGCGGCCACCCACGGCGGCACCCAGCGCGGCCCCCCCCGCGGCGCCCACCAGCGCGCCCGTCGCCACCGTCGCGTTCCAGCGGCCCGCCTGCTGCCGCATGGCGTTTTGCTGTGGCGAGAGGCTCGGATCATAGGCGTTGGATGCGCAGCCCACGAGGCTCAGGCCTGCCATCATGGCCAGCATTGCCGCGCGGATCGGTCTGGATAAGGTCACGCCTGCCTCCCTGGCCTCATGGCCTCACATCGCGCCGAAGCGGCGCACTTCGTCATTCAACGCGCGCGAGCGCTCCTCGACGCGCTGGATCTCTTCGGTGCTGACGCGGGCAGCAGCGGCCCGGCGTTCCCGTTCCAGCGCGTTCAATTCCTGCTCAAGGCGGTTTGCTTCCGTCGCACGCGGCGTCCCGGCTTGCAATTCGCGCCGCAGCCGCGCCATCGTCGCGCGGTTCCGCGCGATGTCCCGCTGCACCGCGGCCAGGCGCTGCTCGGCAGCACTCACCTGGCGGCTGGACAAGCTGGCCGTCTCGGCCGCGCTTTCCTGACGGCGCTGGGCGAGGCGGGCCTCCAGCTCGGATTGCTGGGCCGTGGCCTCCAGGCGCTGGACATTGCGCATATCCGCCCCCGTCACCGCCGCGCCGATGCCGGTGAAAAACCCGCGCTGGTCGGCGTTCTGCCCCTCGACCGCGCAGCCGGCCAACGGCAGGGCCAGCATGGCGGCCAGGACCCTATGAGGCGGTGCAAACATGCGACTGATCATGTTCCGCATCACCGCGCCGGGCAATCAAGACTGTAGCGCCAGATCGTGCTGGCAGATCCGGGGCGGCCCACAACGCGGACTTCCACCACGTAATCCTCCGCCGTGCCGTTCGCGCGTGGATTCCAGTCGAAGCTGAAGGCGCCATAACCGGACTGGAACCCGTCCGAGGAGCCCAGTCGGCGGCCGCGATGCAGCACCTCGAAGCTATCAGGCTCCATGCGCGCGTCGTATTTCAGCACCACGCGGCCGCGGTTCGGGCCGAGATAGTGCCTGGTGACGGTAACGCCCTGGCCGCCGCTGTTGGTTTCCTCATTGCAGGCCGCCGCATTGGCCGGCCGCTGCGGCGGCGGCCGCTCCGGGGGCGGCCGCTCTGGGGGCGGAGGCGGCGTTGGCGGAGGCGTTGACGGGCGGGGCGGCGGTTCACGCGGCGGCGGCGGTGGCTCGCGCTGGGGGGGCGGCGCGACTTCACGCAGGGGACATTGGGTCTGGCGCTGCGCCACATCCCCCAGCAGGCGGGCGATCTCGGCGCGCAGCGTCTGTTCCCGCTCGCGCTCCTGCTCCAGCCGCAGCAGGGCGGTGACGTCGGCTTCTTCGATCTGGCACACCCGCTCGGTGTGACCGAAGAGGATCGGCGTGGCGACCGCGCCCAGTGCCCCAAGCCCCGCCAGTCCCACAGCCCCCAGCGCCAGGGCCAGAAGCGGCAGCCGCGTGCCATGCTGCGCGGGTTGGCCGTCATCCAGCGGTCGCAGCAGCCCTGCCCCCTGCGGCTGGTTGCTGGGGGAGAGGCCCCAGCCCGCGAGCACGGGTCGCCCGTCCTGGGCGAAGACATGCTCGAAGGAGGGCACTTCCAGCGCCCCCGCCACCAGGGCGGGAAGCCCACCATGGGCGGGCGGATCCGAATGCGCTGCGACCTCCGCCACACGGCGCAGCAGGCTCGCCAAGCGCCCTATCTCGGCGCGCAATCGCCGCCGGCCTTCCGCGTCCAGCTGGTCGAAGCGGGCGATGCGGCCCATCGGGGCCAGGAACGCGTAGCCCTCGGGCGTCTCCTGCACGGCCGCGAAAAGCCTGGCCGTCTCCGCCCCCGCATGCGTGGCCAGCATGCCCGAAAGAGTGGCCAGCGCCGTGGCGTGCGGCACGCCCGGCGGCAGCAGGGAAAGGTAGGTGGCGGCCGGGAACTGGCTCAGCTGCTGCATGGCGCGCCCCCGGCCCGGTTCATGGCCCCTTGCCTTTTCATGGCACAGTGAAAGTGGTGACGGTCACGCTCTGACCCGTCGCCACACTGCCCGAGAAGCTTTCATCCGGCCGTCCCTCGCGCCGCAGCGTGACACGCCAGGGCGAGACGCGCGGACCGCCCGCATGCGTCCCGTAATGGGTGACCACGATGCGGTAGGTGCCCGGCGGCGGGTCCCGCTCGAAGACGATATTCTCCACTGGCCGGTTGGTGGGCGAGCCGCCGGCATTGCGGTCCACATCCAGCGTGCCGCCGCAGGCCTGCCTCCGGCCATAGAAGATGCGGCTCTGGCCATCCGGGCAGATGATCGAGAGATCGAGGTCATTCACGTCATCCCAGCCCAGGATGACCTGGATGCGGCCGGTGCGTGCCCCTTCCTCTCGTGCCCGCTCGGCATCCCGGTTGGGTCTCGATGCAGGCGGTTCCGCGGGCGTGGCTGGCGGCGGCACGGGGGGGCGCTGGGGTTCCGGCGCACGCTGTATGGGCGGGCAAGCGAGCCGGCGGGTAGCCAGGCGCTGCATCTCGCGCAGGATCTCCTGCCGAAGCTGCCCCTCGCGCTCCTGCTCGACGCGCAGGCGCTCGGCCAGTTCGATGTCACCGGGGGCAATGACGCATTGCTGCGGCGGCGTGTTGAACCAGCCAAAGGGATCACGCCAGAGCAGCAACAGAAGCAAGAGCAGCAGGAGCAAGGCCAGCAACAGCGCCGCGATGGCAGCCCAGGGCCGGCGCAGCGCCTCGGCCGCTGGCGGGCCGACGATCTCCATATTGCCTGAGCCAACCATGCCCGGCGCTCGGCTCAGCTGGCCCAGCAGCAATTCCGGGGCGGGGGCGGTGTTGACTGCGGCATGCCCCCAAGCGACCAGCACCGGCTGCCCGCCAATGACGCGCACGCTGCCGGCTGATGGGGTGATGAGGGCGAGGGCCAGCAACTCGGCCAGCAGCTTGTCCGCATCACGCCGGCTCGCGCGCAGCTTCGCGATTTCGCCGTTCACGCCCTCGACCAGGCGGGTCAGCGTGTCGCGCGCCGCCTGCCGGGCAGGCTCGGGCATCTCCTCCAGCAGGGCCGGGGTGCCCGCCGCTTCGGAATACCAGTCGGTGACGCCGCGATCCTGGTCCGGCTGTGGTTCGGCGAGCAGGGCGGCGTGCTGCGGGCTCAGGCTTTGCCGCAAATGCCCTGCGAGCTGCTGCCAGACCTGCGTCGCGATCTGCCCGCCGGTCGCCAGCGGCTGCAAATCCGCATTGCCAGTTGTGGCGATCAGTGAGGCTTCCATGCCGCGCGCGTCCCGCGCCCGCTACCTGGGCCCGGCCGAAGCCGGTGGTATCGCAGCCGGGGGTGTCGCAGCCGGGGGTGCCGCAGCCGGGGGTGCCGCAGCCGGGGGTGCCGCGGCCGGCGGTATCGGGGCGGGCGGAGCTGGCGCGGCCGGGGTGGCGGCAGGCGGCTGGAAGGGCAAGCCCGGCAGGGCCGGCTGGCACGCGCCATCACGCACATCCGCGGCCACGCCATTCTGTTGCAGCCAGGCCAGAAGGCTATCGGTCTTCTGGGCGTATTTCACCCGGTCCGCCACCGCCGTGGCCCGGCTGATGAAGGTGTTGATGCCCACGACGCGGCCGCACAGATCCACCAGCGGCCCACCGCTGTTGCCGGGCGACATGTCGGCCGTATGCGGCATGATCGTGTAGTTGTTGCCGAGCGTCTGGAAGGTGCTGATGGTTCCGCGCGTCAGCACGATTTCGGGCGGCGTCTGCAGGCGTCCCTGGCGCAGCTCCTGCATGCCCTGCTCCACCTGTACGACCGAGGCGGGGTAGCCCGCCGCGACCACATCGGTCAGGCGTTCGGCGGTGCGGGTGAAGCCGAGCGGCTGCGCGCCCGGCACCGGCTGGTCAAGTTTCAGCACGGCCAGATCAAGCTCGCCGGGTTCCACCGCGCCGCCGCCCGCGCCACGGGTTCGTGCCACGATCCGCGCGGGAATCACCCGGCCGATGCTGGCGGAAGTGATGAAGACCTGCGCGGGATCAGCGCCTTCCACCACGTGCGAATTGGTCACGATGGTATCGCCCGAGACGAAGAAGCCCGTGCCATGCCCGACGCCACGCTGGCCGGACGTCACCACCATGACCACGCCCCGCTCCAGCAATTGCGCCAGCGAGCCGTTGAAAGGCTGCGGCGCCTGGCCCTGCTGCTGCGGCACGGGCTGGGGCACCGCCTCGGGCTGGATGCGCTGCCGCTCGGGCGCGGGCGGCAGGCTGAGCGGGCCTTCGGCGGCGCAGACCTCGGGCTGGGCTGCGGCGCGGCGGGCGCGCTCCAACTCGGCCTCCAGCGCGCGGTTGCTCTCCTGCTGGAGGCGGATCGCCTCATTCGTCGCGCGCTCATCCAGGAGGGAGACGGTGCTGGGCTGGCGCGCAACCTCCCGCGACATGTGCAGAAAGGCGAGCCAGGCGCCGAGCAGCAAGAAAATCGCGCCCACCGCGACCAGCAGCGGCACCAGCCAGAGGGCGGAGGTCGCGGGGCGCGGCTTTGGCGGCACCGCAATGCCGCTGGCCCCCACCGGTGCGGCAATGGGCGCCGCGGCAGGCCGTGGGGAAGCGACAGCCGTTGGGCGGGCAGAGGCGGCGGGCGGTGGCGGCGGCGCGGTGAGCGGGCGACCGGAAAGCCAGCCCTCGCCCGCAGTGGCCAGGGCGGGGCTGAAGCGCGCAAACACAGCCCGCACCCGATCCGTGATGGCCGCCTCATCCTGCGGTCCACCGGCAGGGACCATGCCCCAGCCCACGATCACCACGCCATCATCCAGCGCGTAAAGCCCGTCATCAATGCCGACGCAGAGGGCCCGGCGCAGCAGGGGGCCGGCGGTGGGATGGTCCAGCGCTGGCAGCAACTCGGTCAGGCGGGCGCGGAGTACGGCCTCGGCCTCGGCCCGGCGCGTGGGGGAGAGGCTGGTGAAACGCTGCGGATCGCCCGAGCCCTCGGCGTAAAGGCTGACGGCGCTGCTGCCGACAACGGGCTCGGCAAACATTCGCGCGGCGGCACCGGCGCGCAACTCGTTGAGGATGACGACCAGTTCGCCATGCAGCCGGATGACCGGCGTGCCACCCAGATTGACGGGTTCCGCAGCCGAGAATTCGACCTTGCCGATGAACAGCGGTTCCGCCATGGCCACCCCCAACCCTTATCGCAGAGTATTTCCGCTTTCATGAAGCTGCCAAGGGGGGCAGCCCCGTTGATCGCCGTAGGCCTTGAATCCACAGGGACCGTCGGGCACCATGCAATATTATACAGATCACAGGGCGATGTTTGATGCAGGTGCTGCCGCGTATCGTCAGCCTGGTGCCACAGAGCGGCGTGCAATTCATCGATATTCGCTTCACCCTTGAAAAGCTGCCACGTATTCTGCGCAGCTTCTGGGAAAGGCCGATGCCGGCGGGCACCGAGGCAGAAGCCCCCAACCTCGTGAACCTGCGGGTTCTGACCGAGGCGAATGACGCGCTGATCGACGCGGAATCCGGCGTCACCCCGCCCGAGGAGGAAACCTACAATATCGGCCGGAACCAGGCGCTGGAGCCCTATCTGGACCGCTGGGTGCCGCTGCCCGTGCTGCGCATCGCCACCGTGATGGCCGGCGGGCAGGAAGTGTATGACAAGGGCCCCACGAACTGGGCGCGCATCCGCATCGTCCCGCTGCCCGCGCCGGACCATGATGGCCATACGCACCATGCCGTGGTCGCCTTCGACACGGCGTTGCGTGCGCGTGAGGAGGCCCGCCCCTACACCGCCATCTCACCCGATGACAGTCGCGGCGCCGGCGAATTCGTGCTGGTGGCGAAGCGCGACGCCAATGCCTGGTTCATGAACGAAGCCTGGATGGCGCAATGGCTGGAGGAGATGCAGCGCGAGATGCGCGTGGCCCGGTCCGGCCCGCGCGGCGCCGCCGTGCCGGAGGGCCGGGCGTGTGAGCATTGGGCGCGCTACATCACCTTCCTCGAGATCCTCAGCGAGGCCAATCTTCTGCCGCGGATCAAGCTTGTGGACGTCGTCTCCGAGGTGAAGCCCTACGAGCCGATCAACGTGGACCTGGTGCTGGATATCGGCAATTCGCGCACCTGCGGCATTTTGATCGAGGATCGGCGGGAAACGCAGATCAACCTCAACAACAGCTATCCGCTCAAGCTGCGCGATCTCGGCCAGCCGCATCTGAGCTACGCGCAGGCCTTTGAAAGCCGCGTCGAGTTCAGCCGGGCCACCTTCGGCAAGGACACGCTCAGCCGGCGTTCGGGGCGTGGCAATGCCTTCCAATGGCTGGCACCGGTGCGCGTCGGCACCGAGGCGATGCGCCTCGCCGCCCTCTCGCGCGGCAATGAGGGGGCCACGGGGCTCTCCTCGCCCAAGCGCTATCTGTGGGATGAGCGGCCGACATCGCAGGTCTGGCGCTGGAACGGCATGGGCAGCGACGGCACGACGAGCGAGCCGCCGGTCAGCGGCAGCCTGATGACGCTGGTCTCCGAGGAGGGCGAGGTGCTGCGCGGCACACGGCGCCGGCGTGGTGGCGTGCTCAGCCCCGCGATGCGGGCGCTGTTCAGCCGCTCCTCCATGATGACCTTCCTGCTGGCCGAATTGCTCATGCAGGCGCAAAGCCAGATCAACGCGGTGGACACCCGCTACGCCACGAAATTCGCCGATGTGCCGCGCCGCCTGCGCCGCATCCTGCTGACCATGCCGCCCGCCATGCCGCTGGTGGAGCAGGGCATTTTCCGTGACCGGGTGGAGGCCGCCGTGCGTCTTGCCTGGGACATGCTGGGCTGGAGCCAGGCGGGCATCGCAGCGCCGATCGAGCCACGCGTGATCGCGAACCTGGATGAGGCGACGGCCACGCAGCTGGTCTTCCTCTACACCGAATCCACGGAGCGGCTGCGCGCCAGCCCTGGCACTTTCTTCACGCTCACCGGACGCCTGCGCGAGAAATACGGCCGCGAACCCTCCTTGCGCGTCGCCAGCATCGATATCGGCGGCGGCACGACGGACCTCATGATCTGCACCTACACCACGCGCGAGGGGCAGGAGGTGGAGCCGCACCAGAATTTCCGCGAGGGCTTCCGCATCGCGGGCGATGAGGTGCTGCAGGAGGTGATCCAGAGCATCGTCCTGCCGCAGATCGAGCAGGCGCTGCGCACGGCCGGGCTGCCCAATGCGAAGGCGCTGCTGCAGGAGGTCTTCGGCGGCGACAAGGGCGCGCAAAGTGAGGCCGAACGCCATCTGCGCCGGCAGCTGGTGAGCCAGGTGCTGGAGCGGTTGGGCCTCGCCGTGCTGCACGCCTATGAGCGGAGCGAGGGGCGCGCCAATCATGAGGTGATGCGCCGCAGCGTCGGTGAGATCCTGGCCGGGCATGAGGTGAAGGCGCCGGTGCATTACCTGGAGCAGCGGATCGCGCGCTTGGGCCTGGCCGATTTCAGCCTGGCGGGGGTCGAGATCACGGCCTTCTCCGGCAAGGTGGATGCTGTGGTGCAAAGCGCCGTGGGACAGGTGCTGGCGGATCTGTGCGAAGCGGTCCACGCCTTTGATTGCGACTGGCTGCTGCTCTCCGGCCGGCCCTCGCGGCTGCGCGCCGTCGAGGATATCGTGCGCGCCAAGATGCCGGTGCCGCCGCATCGCATCGTCGCCATGAACGGGTATCAGGCGGGCGGCTGGTATCCGTTTCGCGATCCCGCGGGCCGCGTGGAGGACCCCAAGACGACGGCGGCGGTCGGCGCCATGCTCTGCGCGCTGGCGGAAGGGCGGCTCGAGGGTTTCCTTCTGCGCTCCAGCAAGCTCGCGATGAAATCCACCGCGCGGTATTTCGGGCGGCTGGAACTCAGCGGGCAGATGCTGCGGCAGAATGTCCTGCTGGAGGACCCGGACCGCCTGCCCGGCAAGGGCAGTGACGGCCAGGAGATCAGCTTCACCATGGAATTCCGCGCGCCCACTTTCCTGGGCTTCCGGCAATTGGACCTGGAGCGGTGGAACGCCTCGCGCCTCTACATCCTCGAATACGCCAATCCTGACGATGTGCCGCGTCTCTCGCTGCCGCTCACGCTCAAGATCCGCCGTGCCGATATCTCCGAGGATGCGGGTGCCAAGGCCGAGGCGCTGCGCGAGGATTTCCAGATCGAGGAAATCCTCGATGCCGGCGGTGCCCCGCAGCGAACCAGCACGGTGCGCCTGCGGTTGCAGACCGAGAAGCAGGAGGCTGGCTATTGGCGGGACACCGGCGCGCTTTCCCTTCAGTGAACTTTACCCGGGCTGAAAGATTCGCATGACCGACACCCCAGCGACGGACGCCGAGAACGAGACCCTGGCCCGCGCCTGCGAGGCGGTGGCCGATGCCGCCAGTGCCGGCGTCGAATGGGTCGGCCTCGCGGCAACCGAAGTGCGTGAGGAAGGCCCCGCCATGGCGCGGGAGTTGCGGCGCGGGGCCATTCGCGCGCGCAAGCTGGCTGAAGCCGCGCGGCGGCCCATGTGCGTCTCCGTCTTCGGGCCGAGCCAATCGGGCAAGAGCTACCTGATCTCGGCGCTGGCGCGGAAGGAGCAGCGCCCGGCCAAGGTGATCTTCGCCGGTCAGGAACTCGACATCGTGCGCGACATCAACCCCGAGGGCGGCAAGGAGGCTACGGGCCTGGTCACCCGGTTCTCCATACGGCCGACGCCCTCCTTGCCCGGGCTGCCGGTGGCGATGCGCCTGCTCTCGCAGACCGATATCGTGCGCATCATCGCCAATGCCTTCATGGAGGATTTCAACCGCGACACGGTGGTGCCCCTGACGCGCGAGCAGGTGGAGGCGGTGATGGGCCGCCTGCGCGGCAAGGCGCGGCCGGCGCCCGTGGATGTGCTGACCGAAGACGACATGCAGGAATTGTTCGAGTATTTCGAACGCTACTTCCGCAACCACCCGACGCATGTGGCCCTCACCCCCGCGCCCTGGCGCGAGATGGAGAGCCTCGCCCCGCGCCTGCCCATCGCCGAACGCGCGGAGCTGTTCGGGCTTTTGTGGAACAACGTGCCGGAGCTGACGCAGCTTTGCGCGCGCCTCATGACCGCGCTTGCGGAACTCGACTTCGCGGGCGAAGCCTTCTGCGCGCTCGATGCCATGGTGCCCAAGGCCCGCAGCGTGATTGACGTGGCGACCTTGTTCAATTTGGGCAAGGACGAGAGTGACCGTGTCGCGATCGGCACGCGCTCCGGCCGGCGCGCTCAGATGGCGCGGCCCGTCATCACCGCCATCGTCGCCGAACTGCAGTTGCAGCTGGCCGAGAAGCCCTTCGACTTCTTCGACCACACTGATCTGCTGGATTTCCCGGGCGCTCGCTCGCGGGAGCGATATGACGGGCGCGATGCGGAGAAGACGGCAGCGGCGAACCTCTACCACCTCTTCATCCGCGGCAAGGTGGCCTATCTTTACCAGCGCTATTTGGCCGAGCAGGAACTCACCTCCATGCTGCTCTGCCTGGGCGACAGCAACCAGGAGGTTCGCACGCTGCCCGCCATGGTGAAGGACTGGATTGACGGCACGCATGGCGCGACGGCCGAGGCGCGATCCGCCCATGCCGATCCGGCGCTGTTCCTGGTCTTCACCAAATTCGACAAGGAATTCGTGGCCAAGGCCGGCGCCGATGATGACAATGTGGAGCGCTGGTCCACGCGCCTCGACACCACCATCAAGAGCTTCCTCGCCCTCGATTATGACTGGCCCTACCAATGGAAGCCAGGGCAGCCCTTCAACAACACCTTCTGGCTGCGCAATCCAAACGCCTATGACGAGGGGCTGCTGGATTACGCGGCGCCCGACGCCGACAGGAACCGGCGCGAAATCGCCTTCCGCAGTCAGCCGCGCCTTGCCATGCTGCGCGCGCGCTTCCTGGAAAATGTCGAGGTGCGCCGCTTCTTCGCGGATCCGGCCATGGCCTGGGATGAGGCGATGACGCTGAATGACGGAGGCCTCGGCTACATCGCTCGCCGGCTGCGCCCGGTCTGCAACCCCGAGACGAAGCGCCGGCAGGTTCGCGCGCTGCTTGCCAGCCAGGCACAGGGCCTCGCTGGCAGCCTGCGTCCCTATTATGTTTCGAGCGACTTAGAAGCGGAGTTGCAGAAGCGCCTGGGGGAGGCGCGCACCGTGGTGGCGGTCCTCAACGAAACCGCCCGCCGGCAGGCCTTCGGCCTTTTCCTGCACGAGATGCAGGTCAATGCGGACCGCCTGGCCGAGGTATTTCGCGCGCGGCAATTGAACGTCTCCGATCTTCCCTCGGCCGTCGCCGGCCCGGTCGGCACCACGCTCGATGTGGCCGATCTGGATGACGAACTGGCCGATATCTTCGGCGATACGCCGACCCCCAAACCCGCCCCGCGCGAGCAGGCGCGCGACCTGGCCGAGGTCTTCGCTGAAGCGGCCCTCGCGCATTGGCATGAGGGGCTGCACGCACTGGCTTCGCGAGAGGATCTGGAACCGCTCTTTGGCCTGACACGCGAGGCGCTGGCGAGCCTGACGGGGCAACTGGGCGCCGCCTCGCGCCGGGTCGGTCTGCGCGCGCGCATCGCCCAGGCGATCCGTGGCAGCGCCTCCTACCATGAGAAGGTGGGAGAAAGACTGCTCAAGCCTGTCATGATCGCCGAGCGCATGATCAATGATTTCGTCTATTGGCTCGACATGGATAAGCTCAAGCCCGAGGCGCGGCCCACCGCCGGGCGCCCCACGCCGCGCCCGGTCTTCACCCGCCCGCCAGCGGCCGAGCAATGGCCCGACCTCGCTGAGCGCGCGCAGCCCTTTGAGCGTGATTTCTACGTGGACTGGGCGGTAAGCTATCGCCGCCTGGTCGAAGAAAACGCGCGCGTGGCGAGCGGCATGGTCGGCGATGTTGCGCTGAATGAAAAGCTGGGGCGCATTCTGGCGGCGCTGCGCTGATGGTTCCGGGGGAACAGACTTCATGGCGTTGAGTGCGAGGGCGGAGCCGGATGGGAGCAGGTCCCTGGGCCATGCCCGGCTCATCCTGGGCGGGGTGAGTGCCGCCGCCGCCACCAGCGGCTACCGCATCCGGCGCGAGGGGTACCAGACCAGCAACCTCGGCCAGCGCGGCTGGCAGGTCAGCGAGGAGGTGCTGCGACCCGTCGCCATCGAAGAGCAGGGTGGCGAGGCGGTGCTGATTCTTGGTCCCCGCATGACGCGACACATGGAGCCTGGCCCCGTCCATCTGATCCTGCCAGGCTTGGGGGAAACCGGGCTCTTCTGGCCCGAGACGATCGAGGTCTTCGACGGCGAATTGCCGCCCGATCCCGTCATTCCGCAGGAGCCACCTGAGCGGCTGGTGACGCCGCGCCCGGCGCAGCCCGCCGATGACGCCACGGTGATCCTGCGTCCTGCGCCACCGCAGCCCATCCCGGCAGAGAGCGTGCCGGCCGCTGCCCCTCGCAAGCTGCCCGTGGTTCTCATGGGCATGCTGCTTCTCCTCGTGGTGGCCGCTGGCGTCGCGTGGTGGATGTGGCCCGTGGAAGACCCAGCGGCACCTCCGCCGCCGCCGCTGGTGGTCACTCCTGTGCCCAGTGCCCCGCCGCCGCCGGCCCCACTGCAGCCGCAGGCCGCCATCTGGCCGGATGGCACGGATGATCTCTCGCCGCGCGATGTGGTCGGCCGGGCGAACGATGCGGCCGCCATCTTCGCCGTGGCAATGCGGCGCCAGGCGGCAGGGCACTTCGACGACGCGCTGGTGCTGATGGAGGAAGCCGCGGCACGACGCCACGCGCCTGCCATGACCGCATTGGGCCGCCTGTATGACCCGATCGGTTTCGTCCCTGGCCGCCCCTTCCGCACGCCCGACCCGCGCGCGGCCGCCCGGCAATATGCCGAAGCCGAACGCGCTGGCGACGCAACCGCGGCGCCGCTGCGCGTCGCGCTTCGCGCCTGGCTCCAACAGCAAGCCGATGGCGGAAATGCTTCGGCCACGACCACCCTCAGGGAGTTCTGGTGATGCGCCTCGGCGCCCTGCTTCTCGCCTTGGGGTTGTTGTGCCTTCCTCAGGCCGAGGCGCAGCAGCGCCCCGCCCTGCCCCAGGCCACTCGTGCGCCGCTCACCATCGAGGGCCGCACTGCGCTGTTTCAGCGCGTCATCACGCGGCCAGGTGCGGGCATTTACGAGCGTGCCGACACCAATGCCCGCCGCCGCGATATTCCCGCCTTCAGCGTCTTCTACGTTTATGCCAGGCAGGGCGGCGCCGACGGCTGGCTGGAGGTGGGTGAGGCGATGGATGGCCGCAGCACGGGCTGGCTGCGCGCCGAACGCGCCATTGACTGGCGCCACAACCTCGTCGCTGCCTTCACCCCGCGTGAGCGGCGCGAGCGCGCGATGTTCTTCCGTGACGCGGCACTGCCCGAGCAGATCTGGCTCGATACGCGCGGTGGCGCGGCCCGTGCCCAGGTGCTGCGCGGGGCGGCCGAGCGCAACGAGGATGGCCCGGTCATCGCGCTGGAGCCCGAGGCCTTCGTGGATATCACGCGGCAATTCTATCTGCTGCCCATTCTCAGCGCCCGTCGTATCGAGAACGAGGCCGGCCATGAAGCGCGGCTGCTGGAGGTGATCTCCGCCCCCGCCCATGCGCCGCGCACCCCGATGGCGAACCCTGATGCACTCCGGAACTACCGCGGCGCCGTGGTCTTCGTGATTGATACGACGATCAGCATGGCGCCCTATATCGACCGCACGCGGGAGGCGGTGCGCCGCGCCGTGGGCCGCATCCAGGACACCGCCGTGCGTGAGAATTTCCGCTTCGGCATGGTCGCCTATCGCGACAATATGGGCGGCAATCCGAACCTCGAATACGTCACCCAACTCGTCAGCGCGCCCGATTTCACGGCCAGCCCCGATGCGGTGCTGGAACGCCTTGCCATCGTGCGGGAAGCCACGGCCAGCAATCAGGGCTTTGACGAGGACGCCATCGCCGGCATCAAGACCGCGCTTGATGAGGTGAATTGGAGCGGCTTTGGCGGGCGCTTCCTGATCCTCATCACCGATGCCGGCACGCGCGATGGCAATGACCCGCTGGCGGCCACGGGCCTGGGCATCCCGGAAATCCGCATCCTTGCAAATAGCGAGGCGCGGCAGGTGGCGATGATCGCCGTCCATCTGCGCACGCCCGAAGGCCGCAACAACCATGCCCGGGCGGAGCGGCAGTATCGCGAGCTCACGCAACGGCCGGATGGCAATGCACTCTACTACCCCGTGCCCAATGGTGACGTGCAGCAATTCGGCGAGACGGTGGACGCCTTGAGCGATTGGGTGCTGGGCCAGGTGGCGGCGGTCACCGGCCGCGCCATCGGCGGCATCCGCCCGCCCGTGAACGAAGCGCAGCGCCGCATGGCGGAGCAGCTGGAAAGCGTGGGCAACGCCATGCGCCTCGCCTATCTGGGGCGGGTGCAGGAACAGGCGGCGCCCGATGTGGTGCGCAGCTTCGTGCTGGACCGCGATATCGTGCACCAGGAGCCCGGCTTCGCGCCGATTGATGTGCGCGTGCTGCTCACGCGCAATCAACTTTCGGACCTGCGCGACACGGTGCGCGCCATTCTTCAGGCCCAGGCGGGCACGCGCCTCAGCCCCGAGGATTTCTTCAGCCGCGTGCGCGGCGCGGCGGCCGCCACCATCCGCGATCCGCGCCGGCTGGGTGAGTTCCAGCGGCTGGGCGGTGTCTTCGCCGAGTTCCTCCAGGATCTGCCCTATACCAGCGAGATCGCCGATATCAGCCAGCAGCAATGGATGGATAGCGGCCCAGCCGCGCGCTCGCAGATCGCCAACAACCTGGAGCGCAAGCTGGCGCTGTATGAGGCGATCAACGCCATGCCGGTCTGGGTCAATCTCGATGGCAGCCGCAACCCCAATGAAGCGGTCTATCCCGTGCCGCTCGATGCGCTGCCCTGATGCCGGTCGCGCTCAGCCTGGAGGGCGTGCGCGCGGGGCATCGGGGCTTTGTGCTGGAGATCGCGGCGCTGACGCTGCATCGCGGTGAGGCGGTGGCGCTGCACGGGCCTTCGGGCGCCGGAAAATCCACCCTGCTGGACCTGCTGGCCCTGGCCCGCGCGCCGGAGGCCGCCCACTCCTTCATGCTGATGCCGCGCGAGGCGGCGCCACTCGATCTGCGGGCGCTCTGGGCCGCGGGGGAGGACGGCGCCATCACCGATGCCCGCGCGCGGCATTATGGCTATGTGCTGCAACAGGGCGGGTTGCTGCCCTTTCTCGATGTGCGGGCGAATATCGAGATGCCGCTCGCGCTGCTCGGACGCAGCGCGGTGGGGCGGGTGAGAGCGCTGGCGGTGCGGCTGGAGATCAAGGATCTGCTGCACCGCATGCCGGCCACACTTTCAGTCGGTCAGCGGCAGCGCGTGGCCATTGCCCGGGCTCTGGTGCATATGCCCGATATCGTGCTGGCCGATGAGCCGACGGCGAGCGTGCATCCCGGCATGGCCGATACGGTGATGGCCCTGCTGCGCGAGGAAGCCAGCGCGGCTGGTGCCGCGCTACTGCTGGCCACGCATGATCCGGAGCGCGCAGCGCGCCAGGGGTTCCGGCTGTTGCAACTGATCCCCGACCCCGGTGGCGCCGCGCGCTCGGTGCTGCCCGCATGACGCGCTGGCGCCTTGTCTTGCGCCTTGCCCTGCAGGACCTGCTGCATGAGCGCCGGCTGGCCATCTGCTCCTTCATCGGCTTGGCCGCGGTGCTCTTGCCGCTGATCCTGCTCTTCGCCCTCAAGCATGGCGTGATGCAGGGGCTCCGGGAGGATCTGATCGAAAATGCCCGCAGCCGCATGGTGGTAAACCAGGCCAACCGTGCCTTTCCCGAGAGCTTCATCGAACAGCTTTCCGCCCGGCCGGATGTCGCCTTTGCCATCGGCCGGATCCGCTCGCTCAACGCCGATGCCCGCTTCCTTACGGCGTCCCGCCCGGCCGAGCCCGTGCTGGCCGAGCTTTGGGCCACCGGCCCCGGCGACCCCTTGCTCGGCGGTGCGCAACCGCGCGAGCCGCGCGATGTGGTCTTCTCCGTGGCCATGGCCGCGCGCAGCGGGGCGCAGCCGGGGGAGGCGGTGACGCTGCGCGCCACTCGCGTCGGCGGCGACGGTCGGCGTGAGGTGCTGAACCTGCCCATGCGCCTTGTGGCCATCGCGCCCGCCTATGCGCTGGACCGGCCCGCGGCCTTTGTGGAGATGCGCGTGCTCCGGCTGGTGGATGGTTTCCTCAACGGCGAAGTCGCGGCCAGCGCGCAGCCGGAGGCCATGCCGGCCGGCGCAGCCGCGCCCTACGCGGGTTTTCGCGCCCATGCCCGCCGGCTGGAGGATGTTCCGCGCCTGGATGCCGAACTCCGCGCCGCAGGCGTGGATGTCGAGACCCGTGCCGTGGAAGTGGCCAGCCTGCTCAACCTCGACCGCAGCCTGGGGCTGCTCTTTGCGCTGATCGCGGGCATGGGCGGGACGGGCTATCTGCTCTCGCTCGCCGTTGGCCTCTACGCCAATGTCGAGCGCAAGCAGCGCCAGCTTTCGCAACTCCGGCTGCTCGGGCTGCGCCGGGGAGAGGTGGTGCTGCTGCCGCTGCTTCAGGCCGTGGCGGTCGGCATGGTGGGGACGGGGCTGGCGGCGGTTGTGGCGGTTGGCGTTGTCCAACTCATCAATGGGCTGAATCTGGCGGGGGCAGGCCACAGGGCGGTGGCCGTGATCCAGCTTTGGCATCTGGCGGCGGCTCTGGCTGCAACCTTGCTGGGGGCCGCACTGGCGGCGAGCTTCGCGGCGTTTCGGGCAGGGCGCGTCGCGCCGGCCGAAGGGATCCGCGATGCCTAGATGGCTTCCCCTGGCGCCGCTGCTCTGCGCCCTTGCCCTGCCGGCCCAGGCACAGATGCCAGAGATCACCTGGCCGGACGCTGCCTGGAACCCCCGACCTGCCGCGGGGGATCTGCTGCTGCCGCTGCCCTGTGGCGGAGGCATCGCCTTTCGCCGCGTGGACACGCCCGCGGCCGCCTCCGCGCTGGCTGATCGCGCGGCCAGCCTTGGCAACCCGGACCCGCAAACCGATTACAGTGAGTTCCTGCGTCAGGCCTATCTCGTCGGCCCCTTCCAGGATGCCGGCCGGCCCGGCAGCCAGCACTACTTCATCGCCAAATACGAGGTGACCGCGGATCAATTCACCGCGGTCATGGCGGAGACCTGCCCGGAGCTGCCCTCCGGCCCCGCCGGGCGCGTGCCCCGCGCCCAGGTGAGTTGGCAGGAGGCGCTCGGCTTCACGCTCCGCGCCAGCGCCTGGCTTGCACAGCACGCCCGCGCGCGGCTGCCGGAACCCGAGGCGCGCGCCATTCCCTTCCTCCGCCTGCCGACCGAGGATGAATGGGAATTCTCGGCCCGCGGCGGCAGCGCTGTGCCCGATGCGGATTTCACTGGCAGGCTCTATCCCATGGAGGGCGGCCTCGCCCGGCACGCCTGGTTCCAGGGGCAACGCTCCGCCAATGGCCGGGCGCAGGCCATTGGCCGACTGGAGCCCAATCCGCTGGGGCTGCATGACATGCTGGGCAATGTTGCGGAATGGGCGCTGGGCCCCTATCGCCTCAACCGGGTTGGGCGCCCACACGGCCTGGCGGGCGGCAATGTCGCGCGCGGTGGGGATTTCCGGACGCCGGAGGCCGCGTTGCGCAGCGCCATGCGCGTGGAATACGCCCCCCTGAACCCGACCAGCTTCGAACCCCTCAGGCTAGACAATGTTGGCTTGCGTCCCGTGCTGACGCGCGTTGCGATAGCAGATGACAATGCGCCGGCCGCCCTGCGCAGCGCCTTCAGCGAGGAGACGCGCCAAAGCGAGACCATGGCGGATGATCCCGCCCGGCTGATCCAGGCCCTGCGGGGCGACATGCCCGAAGGCCCCCTGCGCTCAGGCCTCACGCGGATCGAGGCGACCCTGCAATCGGATCGCCGCGCGCGCACCGACCAAGAAAGCCTGGCGATTCGTGCCCAGATGGAAGCGGCCGGCCATATCGCGCGCCAGATCATGGCGGCCGAGGCGCGCCGGGCCATCAACAGCGCGCAGGTGGAGCGGTTGACCAATGTGGCCCGCAACCAGGGCGTCATCGCGGCCGAGCAGTCACGCCTTGCCTCCGCCACGCAGGGCGCGCTGCAATCCCGGCTGACCGCGCAGGAGCGTGACATGCGGACGCTGCGGAGCGATCTGGAAAGTGCCGCCGCCGCGCTGACGGCCGCCATTGGCCAGGCGCCGGCGCAGATGCGGGACCTGGCCGATGGCTATATCCGGATCATCCGAGCGCTCGGCTCCGCCTTTCCCGCCCCGCGCCTCGCGGAGGAGGCGGGCTTGGTGACGCGAGAGAACGCACAGCGCCCGCAACCGCTCTGGTTGCCCGAGGCGCAGGCGATTGCCCTGCGGCATGTCAACGCGGCTGCGGCCGGACGCGCCCCTGACCGGGACCGGGTGGTGGAGGAATTGCAGGCCGAGGCCAATCGTCTGATGAACGCGTCAGTCCCGAGCCGCCCACGCTGAGTTCTGTCCAGTGAACCGCCCCGGGTTCGCCGGAGGCTGATTGTTTGGGTCACACCGCCAGGAGCAGGTTCCCCCGGGCGCCGTAGCAGAGTGCTTCGGCCTCGGCCGGCGGGATATTGCTGATCGGCTCCAAGTCACCGCCGATGGCTGAACCAGCCCACCCCTTCGAGGGTGGCGAATTCCACCGCCTCGAGCGAGCGCCTCGGGCCACGCCGGTGGATGACTTCGGCCTTGCAGAGGCCGTTGATGCTCTCGGCCAAGGCGGTGTCACGCTGCCGCCGCTGCTGCCGACGGAAGGCTCCATGCAGGCCTGGGCGAGGCGTTCGGTGTCGTGGATGGAGACGTACTGGGTGGGTTCAACTGGACGTCGCAATACCGTGGCAGAGGGACAGGTGCGATGGCGGGTCGGCAGCGCCGATATGTCGCGCATTGATCCGCTGAGCCGCTGCCGCATACCACCAAGAATTCCCAAAGCCCTCCAGGATCCCTCATACCATTGCAACTGTTGTGCTACGCGTCCCGATAGGAGCGGCCTGGCAGCACGCGCGAAGGGATCGGCTAACTCTGGGCGGGGGTGATATTGTCGGCGGGAGCAGCGGATCTGGAAGTTCCTTGATTGAGCTAACGAGAGGATTGTCGCCCGGTGCATGGCGAACCTTCACGACCCTGGCGGCGCTGATGCCAATCGCATATCGCTGCGTCCGACGTTGACGGTAGCCCGTGCCAACAAGGGAACGACTTCCCCCATGTCGCCGCCGGCAGCGACGTCCTTACCTGTGGCAAACGACACATCGAAGGAAGCCACCGGCCTCCCGGGTGCCCTGATCGGCTGGTTGGCCGGGCCGGAGTCCCTGCTGCCGCCGGTGCACTAAAGGAGCGTCATGCGTATTCTGCTTCTGGAAGATGATCCCGGCTTGGGCCACGGCGTGAGCGAATATCTCACGATGGCAGGCCACGTCGTGGCCTGGGCGAAAACCGTGACCGATGCGGAAGACCGGCTTCCCGAATTCCATCCGGAGTTGATGCTGCTCGACCTGCGCCTCCCCGACGGTTCCGGCCTGGATTTTCTCAAGACGCTGCGCGATCAGGGGGACCGTCGGCCCGCCATCATCCTGACGGCGCGTGACCAGGTGCGCGACCGCGTCGCGGGGCTGAACGCCGGGGCCGATGATTATCTGGTGAAGCCCTTTGACCTCACGGAACTGGCAGCGCGCATTCGATCCGTGACGCGGCGTGCCCTCGGTGACCGCCAGGTGACTTGCCATGGCGGCGCGATCCTGCTCGATTTCGAGAGTTCCGTCGCGCGTCTGGCGGGCGCCGAAATCTCCCTGACGGGCCGCGAATGGGCTCTCCTGGAACTGCTTGCCCATCGCCGCGGCCAGACCGTGCCGCGTCAGCGGATCGAGGAGGTGCTGCGTGATATCGGCGGAAATTTCGAGAGCAACGCGGTGGAAGTCTATATTGGCCGCATTCGGCGCAAACTGGGCCATGAGGCGATCGAAACCTTGCGAGGCGTCGGGTACAGGCTGAGGTCATGACACCCTCGGGATGGACCCTGAGCGGCCGGCTCGTCCGTTCGCTCTCTGTCGGGCTTTCCTTCTGCTGGATCCTCGGTGCCGGGTTGGCCAGCCTCGCGGTCAGATATGAGCTGAACGAGGTGTTCGACAGCGTGCTCCAGGAGACGGCACAGCACCTGCTGCCGGAAATCCTCAACCAGCAGAGCGAACTGCTTGACGCACCGGCAGCCCATGCGGCCCCCGGCAGCCTGCCCGCCATCCCGCATGACGAGTACATCACCTATCAGATCCTGACCGCTTCCGGCACGGTGCGGCTGCGGTCCCACCAGGCGCCCGCCGATGCCTATATCCTGCCCGTCGCAACCGGCTTTTCCTGGAACGCCCTGGGACAGCGGATCTATACGGAGCTCTCGGTGGATGGCCGCCATGCGATCCAGATCGCAGAGCCCGCGGGCCATCGGCGTGAGGCGGTGCTCTTCACCATCCTCCTCCTTCTCCTGCCGCTGGCCGGCCTGCTTCCCGTTGCCGTCTGGCTGGTCCGGCGGAGCGTCCGCAAGGGGCTGAGACCGATCAAGCTCCTGGAGGCGGAGCTCTCCGCGCGCGGCGGCGCCAACCTCTCCCCGCTTCCCGTCAGTGCGCTGCCGGAGGAGCTCTCCCGGCTCGTGATGGACATGAACCTGATGCTGCGCCGCCTGGCGCAGACGCTCGACAATGAACGCAGCTTTGCGCGGAACAGCGCGCATGAGCTGCGCACGCCCGTTGCGGCCGCTCTGGTCCAGACGCAGCTGCTCGGCATGCATCTGGGCGAGGCCACGCCCCTGGGGCAGCGAGCCCTGGGCATCGCGGCCGAGTTGAAGCGCCTCGGACGCGTGGCCGAGCGGCTGCTCCAGCTGAGCCGGGCCGAAGGCGGCGCGGCCATGGCCCGCGAATTGGTGGATCTGGTGGCGCTGGCCCGCCTGCTCTTCGAGGAATTCGCGCCGCTTCCGGAGGTCGCGGGGCGCCTTCGCTTTGAAACGGGCGGGCTGGCCAGTCTGTTCGTCCGCGGCGACGTGGACGCGTTCGGAATTGCGCTGCGCAACCTGCTGGAGAATGCCGCGCGGCACGGCGATGCGGCGGAACCCATCACGCTGCGGCTGGGGCCAGGCTTGGGCATCAGCGTGACCAATGGCGCGCCCGTGATCGCTCCGGAGGTACTGGCGAGGCTGAAGCAGCCTTTTGAGCGGCTGGATCACGCCACCGCCGGTACAGGGCTGGGTCTGGCTATCACCGAGACCATCATGCGCCAGGCGGGCGGTACGCTGCGCCTCGCTTCGCCGCCGCCGGGTCAGGCATCCGGCTTCGAGGCAACGCTCAGCTTCCCGCCGCCCTGAACGCCTCGCCGCTGAAGCGCGCCTTACCCGAAGACGTGCATGTCACTTGCCACCAGCGCGGGGTGGCTGGTCAGGATGGCCACCAACTGTGCCGCGGCCCCCCCCGTGCCATCTACGTCCCAGGCGAGCGCCCCCGTTGTCGCCGTGTAGAGAAACTGCCCATGCGCCTGGGTGGCGACGGCACCCAGGACGAAGGCATCGGCCGCGGCCAGGTCCATCCCGACCGTCAACCCGCCTCCAAAGCCAAACATCGAGAATTCCAGCGTATCCGTGCCCGTGGTGAAGTCCGTGATGCGGTCGGCGCCTTCTGTCGCGGTGTCGAAGCGAAAAGCATCGGATCCCAGGCCACCCGTGAGCGTGTCGGCCCCCATTCCCCCCACCAGGGTATCATGGCCGGCACCGCCACTCAGCACGTCATTGCCTGCCAGGCCGGCCAGCAGGTTCGCGCCTGCATTGCCGGTCAGGCTGTTGGCGAGCGCATTGCCCGTCCCGCTCAAGTCCGCCACGCCTGTCAGGGTCAGCTTCTCCAGATCAAGGGCCAGCGTGTAGCTGATGCTGGCCTTGACCAGATCGGTCCCGCCGCCGGCCAACTCGATGATGACATCGCCAGCATCGTCCATCGTGTAGGTGTCGTTGCCTGCACCACCCTCCATGGTGTCGGCGCCCAGGCCGCCATTGAGTGCATCATTGCCCTCCAGCCCGACCAGCAGATTGGCCCCAGCATTGCCGGTCAGGCTGTTGGCGAGCGCATTGCCCGTGCCGTTGAGACCGGCCACGCCGGTCAGGGTCAGGTTCTCCAACGCGGCGCCCAGCGTGCAGCTGATGCTGGCCTTGACCATATCCGTCCCGCCACCGGCCAACTCGATGATGACATCGCCGGCATCGTCCACCGTGTAGGTGTCGTTGCCTGCACCACCCTCCATCGTATCGGCACCCAGGCCGCCATTGAGTGCATCATTGCCTTCCAGCCCGACCAACAGGTTCGCACCTGCATTGCCGGTCAGGCTATTGGCGAGCGCATTGCCCGTGCCGTTGAGACCGGCCACGCCGGTCAGGATCAGATTCTCCAACTCGGCGCCCAGCGTGCAGCTGATGCTGGCCTTGACCAGATCTGTCCCGCCGCCGGCCAACTCGACGATGACATCGCCGGCATCGTCCACTGTATAGGTATCGTCGCCAGCGCCGCCCTCCATCGTATCGGCACCCAGGCCGCCATTGAGAGCATCATTGCCCTCCAGCCCAACCAGCAGGTTCGCACCTGCATTGCCGGTCAGGCTATTGGCAGCCGCATTGCCCGTGCCGTTGAGACCGGCGGCACCAGTCAGAATCAGGTTTTCCAGATCAACGCCAAGTGTGTAGCTGATGCTGGCCCGGACCATATCGGTCCCGCCACCGGTCAACTCGATGATGACATCGCCGGCATCGTCCACGGTGTAGGTGTCATTTCCCGCACCGCCCTCCATCGTATCGGCGCCCAAGCCGCCATTCAGCGCATCATTGCCCGCGCCGCCCGTCAGCGTGTCATTCCCGGCCCCGCCGCTGATTGCGTCGCCCAGATCATTGGCGGTGATATGATTCGCTGCCCCATTGCCGGTTCCCGAGCGCGCCAGGCCTTCCAGCACCAGGTTCTCGATATTGGCACCCAGGATATGGTTGACACCGGCCCGCACGGTATCCGTGCCCTCGCCGGGCAATTCCACCACCACGTCGCCCACCATGTCCACGATGTAGGTGTCGTCGCCCGCACCACCGGCCATCCAGTCCGCGCCGCTGCCGCCTTCAAGATTATCTGCCCCGGCCCCACCCGTGAGCGTGTCACTGCCCGCATCGCCGGTCAGCGTATCGCCCAGGTCATTGCCCGTGATGTGGTTGGCAAGCCCATTGCCGTGGCCGATCCGCCCGGCGCCCAGAAGCACCAGATCCTCGACCTCCGCGGCCAGGGTCAGATCGACCGTGGACCGGATGGTGTCGGTGCCTTGCCCCGCCAGTTCGGTGACCACATCGCCGGCATCGTCCACGGTGAAGGTGTCATTGCCGAGGCCGCCTTCCAGCTGGTCGGCGCCGCTGCCGCCATCCAGGCTGTCATCGCCCGCCGCACCCAGCAGGTGGTTAATGCCCACACCGCCGATCAGGACGTCATGGCCGGCACCGCCCCAGGCATTCTCCACCCGCGTGGTGGTGGCCACCGTCAGGCCCGAGGTGATGGCCGCCACGACGTTCGAGCTGTCGGCGGAGAGCGTCACTTCCGCCCCGCGCCCCAGCTGTGTGACCAGCCCTCGATAGGCGGCGTCATTGCCGCCCGCCACAGCGAAGATCGGGATGATGTTCGCCGCTTCCAGCGCCAGCCGCACCTGGGCGATCATCGGGTAATCCTCCCCCGTGCCGGGCGGCGTGCCGTCCATGATCGCATCGCCATTGTTCGGCGTGAGAATGCCGGCAGCCGCGCCATCGCCAGCACTGTGGAAGGGCGCATCGGTGAAGAGGATGACGAAGCGCGCGGAATTGGCCCGATAGCCGACATCCGTCGTGTGCAGCGCCAGCTGCATCAGAGCCTCGATCTGCGCTTCCGGCCCATCGGCGCCGTTATTGGCGACCATGGAGGAATAGGCAGCGGTCAGCGCCGCGGTATCGAGCGAGAGGCCGAGCTGTTGCAGATAGACCCAGTCCCCCACGCCGCCGAAACTGCCGAAGGGCTTGTCCCGGAAGGTCGAGACGCCGAACAGGGCATTGGGCTGCACGGCCTGCAATGCGGTCACGATTTGCGGCACCAGGCCGCGCACGGTCACGATGTCATCGCCGAAGGAACCGGTGAGGTCCTGGAGAAACTGCACATCGAGCGGGGCCGAGGTGCTGCCGCCCAGGCCGAAACCGAGGCTCTGCCCCTCCACCGTCGAAGCGATGCCGCCCGAGAGATCAATGACGCTGTCGCCCAGGGCATCACTTGCATCGATCGTGTCGTCGCCCAGGAAATCCTCGATATGGACCTGGCCGCCGCGCACCACGTAGCGGTCATTGCCGCTGCCGCCATCCATGGTGACCAGCCCGGACCGCGCGACCAGCACGTCATCGCCGTCACCGGCCAGCAGCGTGTCGTCGCCCCCGCCGCCATCGAGCGTGTCGCTGCCGGCATTGCCGCTGAGCTGATTGCTGCCCGCATTGCCGGTCAGCGCATGCCCACTCCCGATGAGCTGCACCGCCTCGATATTCTCGGCCAGCGTCCAGTCGGAGGAGACGATGACCGTGTCGAAGCCACCGCCGGCGGTTTCCACCACGACATCGCCCGCGCTGCGGATCTGGTAGGTGTCATCGCCATCGCCGCCCACCATGCTGTCGCCGCCGCCCGCGCCATCCAGCGTGTCATTGCCGCCAGCGCCCAGCAGCGTGTCAGCCCCCGAGGTTCCCGTCAGGCTATTGGCCTGCGCGTTGCCGGTGGCCGTGTGCCCCGGGGCGGTGAGGAACAGCGCCTCGATATTGTCGCCCAGGGTGTAGTCCAGGCTGGAGAGGACGGCATCGGTGCCCCCGACCGCGAGTTCGGTCACCACATCGCCGGCATCGTCCACGACATAGGAGTCGTTGCCCGCGCCCCCCGCCATGCTGTCCGCACCCGTGCCGCCATCCAGGCGATCCGCCCCGGCATCGCCCAGCAAGATGTCTTGGCCGGCATCGCCGAGCAGCGTGTCGCCGCCCGCCGCCGCGGTCAGCGTATTGTCCGCCGCATTGCCGGTGCCGGTGCGGCCGGCCGCGGTCAGCAGCAGATTTTCCAGCTCCGCCGCCAGAACATAATCCACGCTGGCGATCACGGTATCGGTTCCGCCGCCCGGCAATTCGCTCACCTGGTCGAGAGCGCTGTCCACGACATAGGTGTCGTCACCCGCGCCGCCCGTCATGCTGTCATCGCCGGCGCCGCCATCCAGCCTGTCCGCCCCCAGGCCACCCGTCAGCGTATCGCTGCCTGAACCACCCGCGAGCGTATCGCCCAGGTCATTGCCGGTGAGCATGTTATCGAGCGCATTGCCCGTGCCCTGGCGCGCCGCCCCGGTCAGGATCAGCGCCTCGACATTGACCGCGAGCGTGTGGGTGACGCTGGCGCGCACCGTGTCCAGCCCGGCACCCGCCGCTTCGGTAACGATGTCAGTGAGGCTGTCCACGACATAGGTGTCATCACCCGCACCGCCGGCCATGCTGTCATTGCCCAGGCCGCCATCCAGGCTGTCATCGCCCGTACCACCGATCAGCGTATCATGGCCGCCCAGGCCCTGAAGCGTGCTGGACAGGCCGCTGGCGACGAGGCGGTTCGCCAGGTCATTGCCAGTGCCCGCGACGCCGGCACCGCTCAATTCCAGCGTTTCCAGATTTGCGCCGAGGGTCCAGTCCAGGGTGGCGCGCACGGTATCGGTGCCGGCGTTGAGCGCCTCGGTCACCACATCGGCCAGGCTGTCCACAAGATAGATATCATTGCCGAGGCCGCCGGCCATGCTGTCCTCGCCCGTGCCGCCATCGAGCGCGTCATTGCCCGAGGCACCCACCAAGGTGTCATTGCCGGCCATGCCGTTCAGCGCATTGGCGCCGCTGCCGGCGGTAATGCTGTTGTTCAGGGCATTGCCCGTGCCGGCATGCGCGCTGCCCGTCAGCACCAGGGATTCGAGATCAGCGCCGAGCGTATAGGCGATGCCGGCCTGCACCGTATCGGTGCCCGAATCCAGAACCTCCGTGATGACGTCGCTCAGGCTGTCCACGACGTAGATGTCGTTGCCCGCGCCGCCCGCCATGGTATCCGCGCCCGTGCCGCCGTCGAGGCTGTCATTCCCAGCGTTGCCAACCAGGCTGTCATTGCCGGAGCCGCCGAGCAACGTGTTGTCGCCCGCCCCGCCATCCAGCGTGTCATTGCCTTCGCCGCCATCCACCGCGTCATTGCCGCCGGCCGCGTTGATGGAATCAGCGCCACCCAGCCCGTAGATGCTGTCGGCGAGGTCGCTGATCAGGTGCAGGCCACCATAGCCCAGGCCCATCACATCCGCATCACTGGTGCCATAGATATTGGGATCGGGCTGCCAGAAGGCGGGCGCATAGAGGATCGTGACCGCTTCGCCGGTCGCGCCGGGCGCACCGATGATGAGATCCTGCGCGCCATCGAGGTTGAGATCGCCCGCCAGCGCCACCGCGCTGCCCGCCAGGCTGCCCGCGCTGCCCACGATCTTGGCGCCGCCGATGCCCTGGGCCACCAGGGAGAGATCAACCTTGGTATGCCCGCCGCCCCAGACCACATAGACGGCGCCCGCATCGGCGCCGCCTTCGCCATTGCCCGGCGTGCCGATGACGAGGTCCACCACGCCATCGCGGTTGAAGTCCTGACCACCGGTGATGGACATGCCAATGAGATCGCCCGCCGCTTCGGGGACGATCAGATATCCACCCGAACCGTGGCTGACGTCGGAGAGGAGGACTTCCGCCGCATCGGCCTTGCCAAAGACCACATAGGCCTGCCCGCCATCCGTGGTGCCCACCAGCAGGTCCGCGTGGCCGTCGCCGTTCACATCCCCGATGCCGGTCACCGCCGCGCCGGCGCCTTCGCCGATCTGGCCGGTGATGCGGTAGCCGCCTGCGCCAAGACTGGCGAGGTTGACGGCCGTTCCCGTTGCCTTGCCATAGACCACATAGACGGCGCCGGAATCCAGGCCACCGGCATCGCTGCCCGGCGCCCCCACAAGGATTTCCGTCAGTCCATCGCCATTCTGGTCGGCCAAGGTGCCGAGCGCCTGGCCAGCGGCGTCCCCCACCGCAGCGCCCTTGATCCGGAAGCCGCCCGTGCCGGCGGTCACGCTGGTCAGGTTGACCGGGGCATCGCTGGCCTTGCCGAAGACGACATAGGCAGCCCCCGCACCCGCGCCCCCGGCGCCATTCCCCGGCGCTCCGATCAGCACCTCCGCCCGGCCATCGGCATTCAGATCGGCGATGGAGAACATGGCAGATCCCGCCTGATCGCCCGCCGCTTCGCCGCGGATGATGTAGCCCACGCCATTGCCCAAGCCGGAGGTCGGGTCACCCAGGTCAATGCCGCCCGCGACGGGATCGCCCCAGAGGACATAGCCCGCGCCGGCATCAGTCTTGCCGGTGAAATCCTGCAAGGGCGCGCCGACCAGGATTTCAGCGCGGCCATCGCCGTTGAGATCAGCGATGCTGCCCACCGCCGCACCGGCATGGTCACCCGCATTCAGCCCATCAATGATGATCTGACTGGCCGTATCTCCGAGGGACGCGGTTGCCCCGCCCAGGGCCTGGCCAAAGGTGACATAGACCCGGCCCGCATCCACTGCCTTGTCATCACTGCCCGCACTGCCGGTGATGATCTCGGCCCGGCCATCTCCGTTAAGATCGGCAATCCCCGCGACCCAGACGCTGCCCGAAAGGCCCAGGGCCGAGGGCGCGAAATCACTGGGTGTCTCCGGCAGGAGCTGGTAGGCGCCGGCGGAGAGAACACTGCTTGCCAGTGAGATCTTTGTGTTGGGGATGGGCATGGAACGCGATCCTTGACGAAGGCCGGCGCGCGAAGCGGCACCGAAACTTCGCTGGCCCTAGGCTTCGAAGATGACACCAAGCTGACAATCGCATGCCGCTTCGCTTTGCTCCGTTCTGCCCAGCCGGTTCGGTCGGCTCGCAGGCACGGCAGCACGCCTATTCCTGCCCCCAAACCAGCATCACTGCGGCGACCGTCCAGGCGGCCAGCATGGAGAGCACGACCCCGGGAACGATGCGGACTGCGAAACTCCGCGTCCCCAGGCCGATGGCCATCGCAATCTTGGCGGCAGCATTGGCCGACATCGCGGCAAGGATCGGCGCAATGGCAGCTTCGGCGGAGAAGCTGCCTGTCGCCACAAGGGATGCCACGGATATGCCGGCGGAGTGCGTATCAACAATCCCGGCGACGGCGGCACCGACGATCACACCCGCCTCGCCAAACCAATCCCTCATCGCGGCCGAGACCACGAGCATCAGTGTCATCATGGCCGCCAGTCCGAGTGCCACGCCCGGGCTGAATGCCCGCCCAGCCTCAGCCTCCTGGGTGTCCCGCGAAGCCGACGGACGCAGCGCGAAGACTAGCGCGTAGACCGCTGCGACGACTGTCCCTGCGACGAGCATTGGTGCCATCGCAAGCAGTGTTGACGGGCTCATTGTGAAAAGCAGGATGGCCATCTGCAGGAAAGTCGCGCAGGTCGAGAGAGCCGCCCCAGCGACGGCCGGACCCATGC
Organism: Sediminicoccus sp. KRV36; assembly: GCF_023243115.1. Taxonomy (NCBI): domain Bacteria; kingdom Pseudomonadati; phylum Pseudomonadota; class Alphaproteobacteria; order Acetobacterales; family Roseomonadaceae; genus Sediminicoccus; species Sediminicoccus sp. KRV36. The sequence goes on along the minus strand of NZ_CP085081.1, from coordinate 2,085,756 downwards.
TCGCCGGGTCTTTGGCCACCCGTGCCGCCATCGCGCCGATGGTCGCCGTACTCGAGACAAAGCCGGCGGCCAGCCCCGCCACCGGCAAGCCGTATTGGGCGCCCAGGAGACGGGTGGCGGCATGTCCAGTCGCCCCGATTGCCAGCATGAGGACAACAAGCAGCCAGACGTTGTGCGGGTTGATCGCGTCGAAGGGCCCAAGCTGTCGATCAGGAAGTAGCGGCCAGATGACGAGGGTGGCGATCGCGAAGACGAGACCATCCTTGACCTCGGCATCGCTCAGCGCACCCTTCACGAAGCCATGCAGCGGCGCCTTCGCAGCAAAGACCACGGCGACCGCCGCTGCCAGTCCTGCGGCGAGCAGCGGTTCGGCCATGGCCAAGGCGCCGAGCAGCGGTGCGATCACGAGGCCGATCTCGGTCGTCAGCCCATGATCTGTATCATGGCTCCGGAGGTAGGACAGGGCGGTCAGCGCAATCACCCCGGCCAAGGCAACAGCCAACAGCACTGTCCCACCCAGGTGAGTGGCCACGGCGCCGAGCAGGCTGGCCAGGGCAAACGTCCGGATGCCGGCCGGGCGCCGTGTCGGGCCTTCGCCCTTGCTGCGCTCCCGCTCCAGGCCGATCAGCAGCCCGATGCCCAGCGCGACCGCGAGATTGTACCAGGGTATCATCAGGTCATCAGGCGCTTGCGCCAATGCGGCTTCAGGAATTCGAGGATCAGGATGGTCGCCAGCCCGGCTGCTGCGGTCACCGCGAGATCGTCGGTGTGCAGGGGTCCGAAGCGGAACATCCGCTGCGCGAAGGGCAGCGCCAACGTAACCCCGAGCATCACCGTCACCGCCAGCATCACCCAGCGAAGTGCAGCATTGCGCCGCCGGAAGGCTGTGACGATGGAGGCGCTGAAGGAGCGATTCACGAAGATCAGCCCGACGATACTGAGCACCAGGGCAAAGAAGGTCAGCGACCGCACCTCCGCCTCCGGCATGCCGCGATCGAGCGCCACCAGGTAGATGCCCGCCGTCAGCGCCAGCACGACGGCCCCCTGCACCAAGGACCAACCCAGAAGCGAGGCGGAGAACAGCGGCGCCGCCGGATCTCGCGGCGGGCGCTGCATGATCCCCTCCTCCTCCGTCTCGGCTTCGAAGACGAGGGTGCAGACGGGGTCGATCACCATCTCCAGGAAGGCGATATGCATCGGCCAGAGCAGGATGGGCAGGCCAAACATCAGCGGCAGGAGCGCGAGGCCCGCGATCGGCACGTGGATGGCGATGATGAAGCCCATTGATTTTCTTAGGTTGTCAAAGACCCGCCGCCCCAGCCGCACGGCCGCGACGATGGAGCCAAAATCGTCATCCAGGAGCACCAGAGACGACGCCTCACGCGCCACGTCGGTGCCGCGCCCGCCCATGGCGATGCCGATATGCGCGGCCTTGAGCGAGGGCGCGTCGTTCACGCCATCGCCGGTCATCGCGACGACCTCGCCATCGGCCTTCAGGGCGGCAACGATGCGCAGCTTCTGCTCCGGCATGATGCGGGCGAAGACCGTTGTGCTGCGCAGCTGCGCCGCCAGGGTTGCATCGTCCATGCCGGGGAGCGCCTCGCCGGTCACGATGTCCTCGGCGTCCAGCCCTGCCTGGCGCGCGATGGCGGCGGCGGTGGTCGGATAGTCGCCGGTGATCATGATGACGCGGATGCCGGCCGTGCGGCATTCGGCCACAGCCTCGATCACGCCCGGGCGCAGCGGATCGGCCAGGCCAACGAGTCCCACAAGGCCAAAGGCGAAGCCATCCTGGGTCTCCGGCCAGGCCTCGCCGCTGTGCGTGGCGCGGGCCACGGCGAGCACGCGCATGCCCTTGGCGGCCAGCGCCTCGGTCCGAACGGTCAGTTCGGCGGCTGCCGCGGCGTCCAGGTGGCACAGCGCGGCAATGGCCTCGGGCGCACCCTTGGCGGCGACGATGGTTTCCGTCTCCGACCGCCAGACATTCGTCATCGCCAGCAGGCCGGGCCGAAGCCCGTAGGTTTGAACGAGGTCCAGCGCGGGCGAGGGCAGCCCCTCGGCCACCGCATGGAAGGCCTTCTCCATCGGGTCGAAGGGCTGTGGCGCGCTGGCCAGTCGGCCGGTCTCAGCCAGCAGCGCAAACCCCGCCGGCAGCGCGTCACCCCGCGGCCGGTAGGCCGTGCCGTCGGGCAGGCACAGTTCTGCGACCGTCATGCGGTTCTGCGTCAGCGTGCCGGTTTTGTCGGTGCACAGCACCGTGGCGGAGCCGAGCGTCTCGATCGCAGCCGCACGGCGCGTCAGCACGCGCGCCTTGGAGATCCGCCAGGCGCCCATCGCCATAAAGACGGTGAGCACCACCGGCAGTTCCTCTGGCAACATCGACATGCCGATGGCGATCCCAGCCAGCAGCGCATCCAGCCAGCCGCCCCGCAAGGTGCCGTAAAGCAGCACCGCCAGCACGCTGACGACACCACCGAAGATCGCGCAAAGCTTCACGAGCCGGCGCATCTGCGCCTGCAGCCGTGGCGGCTCGGAATCGAGCACGCTGAGCGACTGGCCAATCCGCCCGATCTCGCTGCGCGGGCCGGTCGCCGTCACCTCAGCGATGCCACTGCCACGCACCACCAGCGAGCCCGAGAAGACATGCGGCAGATCGTCGCCGCCGGGGCGCGCCGGTGGCGAAGCCGCGCCTGCCACCTTCCGCACCGGAACCGACTCTCCCGTCAGCAGCGATTCATCGGTCTGGACGTCGCTGGCCTCGATCAGACGGGCATCGGCCGGCACGCGGTCGCCCTCGGCCAGCACCACCAAATCACCGCGCACGACCTCGCGACCGGCAATGCGCTGGCGCTCGCCCCCGCGGATCACCAGCGCGCGCGGGCTGGTCAGGTCGCGCAGCGCCTCCAGCACGCGCTCGGTGCGGCTTTCCTGAACGACCGTGATCACGATGGAGAACAGCGCGAAGGCCACCAGAATCAGCGCCTCTTCCGGACTACCGAGCAGCAGGTAGAGCACACCGCCGCCGAGCAGGAGCGCCAGCATGGGCTCGCGCAGCACCTCGATCACGATCCGGAATGGCGTTCGCCGGCCGGTGCGCGCCAACTCATTGGGGCCATCGGCCTTGAGGCGGGAAGCGGCCTCCTGCTCGCTGAGGCCGCGGCCAATTGCCTCGGCGGTTGATGCGTCCAGCATGGCGGTTGTCCTTTTGGGCAGCTGGTGCCGAATGCCCGCGAACCGAAGGAGGGCGGGGTCGCAGGGGTAGAACGCGCGGCTGCCAGGATCGGCCGAGGGGTAATCCTGGATAGTTCGCATCAAGGCGCTCAACCGCCGGACGAAATATGTTTCGACCATGGTCGTCCTTTTCCCGGTCTTGGGCGTTGATCTGAAGCAAGGACGTTGGCCACCGGCCGCGCATATGTTGGGTCCGTGGAATGGCGACACCGGTCGGGCCAGCAAAAGGCTGCGCCCGGAGCCATGCGCGATGAGGTCACCATGACGATCAAGGACATTGGCCCGAAGCCGCAATCCTTCGACATTGAGAACGCAACGAAGGAAAACCTGGACTATCGTGCAGTCGCCTGGAGCGGCCGCTATCTGCAGGTAACGCTGATGTCGATCCCCGTTGGCGGCGATATCGGCCTCGAAGCGCATCCGGAGACGGATCAGTTCCTGCGCCTCGATGCTGGCCTTGGCCACGTTCAGATGGGGCCCGCGAAGGACGACATGCCCTTCGAGAAGGACGTATCGGACGGCTGGTGCGTTCTTGTTCCGGCCGGGACCTGGCACAACATCACCAATATCGGGCCGACACCGATGCAGGTCTACGCCATCTACGCGCCCGCCCATCACAAGCCCGGCAAGGTGCAGGCCACGGCGGCGGCAGCCGAAGCGGACCAGGACGACAAACCGGCCGACTGGTCCGTGCAGAGCGACGCCGTGCTCGACAAACACGGGTGACGGCGCCCCAGCTCCTTTTCTACATTTCCGCCGCGCTGCTGCTGCAGATCACGATCGGAATCGGCCTCGCGGCTTGGCGTTGGCAGCGCATCGGCACGTCGCCGGCACTACTGCCGATCGAGGTGGGCGCTAATGTCCAGGCACTCGCCTGGCCGGGCTTGCGCGACTTCCGTGTGCTGCGGCGGCAGTTCGAGGATGCGCTGCGGACGCAATGCTCCTTCTATCTTGCGCCGGTGGATGGGGTCACGCTGCCGCCCTTCCTGGCGGGCCAGTTTCTCACCTTCGCGTTCGACATCCCGCAGCCCGCAGGCGGCGCGAACCGGCCGATCACACGATGCTATTCCGTCTCCGATGCACCGCGGCCGGATGCCTACCGCATCACGGTCAAGCGGGTGCCGTCGCCACCGAACCGGCCTGAGCTGCCACCGGGTGTCGCCTCCAACCATCTGCATGACCGGGTGCAGGAGGGCGACCTGCTTCGGGTTCGCGCACCATCCGGTCGCTTCTTCATCGACGCTGATACCGAGGTCCCGGCGGTCTTCATCGCCGGCGGCATCGGCATCACGCCCATGATGAGCATGCTGGCCTGGTGCCTGGAGCAGCAGCCTGGGCGCGTCCTGCATCTCTACTACGGGCTGCGGCACGGCGGCGAACACGCGTTCAAGACGAGCCTTGAGGCGCTGGCCGCCCAGCATCCCTCCTTTCACCTGAACGTGGTCTACAGCCAGCCAGGGCCTGGTGATGTCCTGGGGAGGGACCATCAGCACGCGGGCTATATCGATGTGGCCCTGCTGCGCGAGACGCTGCCGCATGGCCGGCACGCCTTCTACATTTGCGGCCCACCGCCAATGATGGCGAGCCTGCTCCCCGCCCTTCTGGAATGGGGCATCGCGCCGCAGGACATCCACCACGAGGCCTTCGGGCCAGCCTCCCTCGCCCCGGTGCAGGCCGCGTCCGGCGAAGCGGCGACCACCATCGCCACCGCCGTCGATATCCAATTCCGTCGCTCCGGACGCACGCTGGTCTGGGGTGGGCAGGATGCGAGCCTGCTCGACTTCGCGGAACGTCACGGTATCGCGGTCGAGTCCGGCTGTCGGTCCGGCAGTTGCGGCAGTTGCGAGACCGCCGTGGTGTCAGGGACCGTCCAGTATGCGGTCAAGCCCGACCATGAGGTGGCACCCGGAAGGTGCCTGCTTTGCGTCGGCACGCCGGGCTCTGCGCTGGTGCTCGACGCATGACCGGCAGCCTGCTCAACCGCGAAGTGCTGCCCTTCGTGCTGGCGCTCGCCGCGCTGGCCGCCGCGGCACTGCTGGTCGATCTCATCCTGCATCTGGCCGATGCTGTCTGGATCGGCCGCTACCTCGGCATTCCCGGCACGGCGCTCATCCTGCTCTCGCTGCGGTACTCGCTGCGCAAGCGCAAGCTGATCACCATGGGTGATCCGGTGTCGCTGCTGCGCCGGCATGAATGGATGGCCTGGGCCGGCTCGCTGCTGGTATTGGTGCATGCCGGGATCCACTTCAACGCCATCCTCGCCTGGCTGGCGGTCTGGGCAATGCTCATCAATGTCGCCAGCGGGCTGACCGGCAAGTACCTGCTGGCCCGTTCACGCCGCCGGATGGAGGCGAGCCGCCAACAGTTCCGCGATGCTGGACTGTCGGCTGGCGCGATCGAGGAACGGCTCTACTGGGACAGCCTGACCTTTGACGTCATCAAGCAATGGCGGGTGGTGCATGTCCCGATCACGCTCGCCTTCGCCGTGCTGGCGACAGCGCACATCCTGAGCGTCTTCCTGTTCTGGGGGTGGCGATGAAGCGGCCCTGGATCCTGCTCGTGGTCGCGGCAAACCTGGCCGTGATCATCGCACTCGCCTTCATCTATCCGCATCTGATGGTGAGCCCCGGACGGCTGGCGCCGGGACATGCGCAACTGGGGACGGATTGCTTCGCCTGTCATACGCCGCTGCTTGGGGCATCGGCTGGTCGTTGCGTCACCTGCCACGCAGTCGCGGATATCAGCTTGCGCTCCACCACCGGCGTTGCGCTGACACGCACCGGACCGGCGGCGCGGACACCCTTCCACCAGCATCTGGTCGCGCAGAACTGCCTCGCCTGCCACAATGGGCATCAGGGCTCCGGGATCGGGCGAAGCACCCGCATGACGTTTTCACACGCGCTGCTGCAACCGGCGACACAGGCGAGTTGCGCCACCTGCCATACGGCGCCAACGAACAACCTCCATCGCGGGCTGACCGCCGCTTGCTCAACCTGCCACAGCACCGAGCGCTGGAGGCCCGCCACCCTCGACCATACGCGTTTCTTCCAGTTGGACGGCGATCACAACGCGCCCTGCGCCACCTGCCATGTGAACAACGATACCAGCCGCTACACCTGCTACGGCTGCCACGAGCATCAGCAAGATCGCATCACCATCAAGCATCTGCGGGAGGGAATCCGCGACTTCCAGAACTGCGTGTCCTGCCATCGCAGCGCGCATGGCGAACCGGAGCGCCCCGGGGGACGCGAACGGCGAAGCGGCCGAGAGCGGGATTGATCGCACATCGCTATGGGAAATACCCCCGTTGATACGCCCTTGCACGACGAGGGGCAGAACGGCATGACCATGCCCGAGGTGCTACACGGGCTTGTCACGCCCGGGATCAGCCTCCGTGACGCGCCGGGTCTCCTGGTAGGGGAGTGTCCTGAGGGTACGCCACGGAAGCTGGTGACCGCGTTGCGATCCGCACCGGGCGGCAAGTTGCAGAACGTGTTCCCGCATGGCGGCATGGGGCAAATGCGTAAAGTTGAACTCGCCATGTGGCTGATGCTGCCCTGCGCCCAGGCTGTCACGCTGGCGGACGCCGTGGAAGCCGCCATCGCCCGCGCGCCGGACGCGGCACCCATCCTCGCCGACCGCGCAACGCAGCAGGTCCGGCGTAAGGCGGCTGCACGGCTCTTCCCCGGCGCGCCCTATCTGTAAGGCGAGGTCTCCACGGACCGGCTGAATCAAGCCCTGGGGCGATGCCGTGAAGTATCTGATTTTGCTGATCGTGGCGGTGCTCGCCGGGACTGGCGGCTGGTATCTGCGGGGCGGCGCGGCGCCACCCCCTGCCGCCATCATCGCCACAGTCGTGCCCACCGAGGTAGAGCTGACGCCCGAGGCGGCGCGCAATTTCGGCCTTGCCACCGCCAATGCCGAGCGCCTGCCTCTCATCACCCTCGTACGTGCCACCGGCATGCTGGGCTTCAACGAATTGCGCCGGACCCACATTACGCCGCTGGCGCGCGGGCGGGTGCAGAGCATCGGCGGCGGTATGGCCAACTGGCCACTTCCACGTGTGAGGCCGCGCGGCCCCTCCGCTTCACCAAACGACCTTCACCGCGCCACGCCCATCTCGCGAAGCAGCCAGTCGCGGAAGGCCAGCGCATCGGCACGCTGCGCCCCCGCCGGCAGCAGCAGCCAGTAATGATCGCCCGTGGGGATCGGCCGCGACGTGATGGCCATGAGGCGCCGCCGGCGCAGATCGTCCGCCACCAGTTCCGGTGAGGCGATGACCGCGCCCAGGCCCTCCAGCGCGGCCTGCACCGCCAGCGACGTGCTGGCGAAGAGCAGGGGCGTGGCCGACAACCGGGTGCCGGTCGCCGCGGCCCACAAGCCCCAGTCGCCGGGCCGGACCAGGCTGCCGAACAGCGAAAGCCCGTCCAATCCCTGGCGCTTCGCCTGACGCGCGAGGGCAGGTGCGGCGAAAGGCGCCACGCTGAGCGATTGCAGCATGACACCGCCAGGGGGCCGATGCTCGGCCGTGCGAATGGCGGCATCCACCGCATCCCTGGCAAAATCGACAGGGGCGGTGGAGGCGCTGACCTCGATCTGCAGCCCTGGATGCAACGCCCGCAGGCGTGGCAGCCGCGGGATGAGCCAGCGCATGGCCCAGGTGGTGTAGGCCCGCACGCGCAGGGGCGCCCCGCCGGCGCTGAGTTCGGTCGTCGCGGCCTGCATGGCGGCGAAGGCACCACGCAGGGCATCGGCGTAGCGCGCCCCCTCCTCCGTCAATGTTGCGCTGTTGGCACCGCGGTGCAGCAAGGTCTGGCCTACCGCGGCCTCCAGCGCCCGGACGCGCTTGCTGATGGCAGGCTGGGTCACGTTGAGCCGCAGCGCGGCGGCCGAGAGGCTGCCCGTCTCCGCGATGAGGGCGAGGGCATGAAGCGCATTGAGCGGCGGAAGCGGGACGGCCATTTTCACAGCCATACCTCAGGTTTGGGTAGGGCGCCAATACGGCGCTTGGGTTCGCCCGCGAAGGGGTCCAGGCTCCCGTCCAAGCGGCAGAGACACAGCCCGACACGATGAGGAACATCCAGAAACATGACCGGTCGAGAAACCCTCGCCGCGCCTTCGCTCAGCGATGCATGGCCCATGCGGGACAAGATCGCCTTCGCGGGCATTGGCACCACGCGCTACGGCAACTTCCCCGAAACCGACAGCTACGGCCTGGGCTGCGAAGCGTTGAATGCCGCGCTGGATGACGCCGGCCTGGTGCCGGGCGACATCGATGGCCTGATCGTCAGCCGCATGCCCTCCTATGAGCGCTTCGCGGAGATGATGGGCATCACTCCGCAATACTGCCTGTTGACCGAGACGCCAGGCCGCTTCTCGGGCGTCTCGCTCGCACTGGCCGCACAGGCCATCGCCACGGGCGCGGCCAAGACCGTGGCGCTGGTCTATGGCAACAATGGCCGCAGCGTGCGGATGAACTATGGCGGCGGCGACAGCCAGTGGAGCCCCTGGGGCATGACCAGCCCGGGCGCCATCCACAGCATGATGTGGCGCCGGCACATGCATGATTTCGGCACAACCCATGCCGATCTCGGCCATGTCTCGCTCGCCTTCCGCAATCACGCCTGCCTCAACCCGGATGCGGTGATGCATGGCAAGCCGATCACGCTGGAGGATCACGCGGCCGCCCGCCCCATCTGCGAGCCGCTGAAGCTGCTGGACTACTGCCTGATCAATGATGGCGGCGTCGCCTGGATCATGACGAGTGCCGAGCGCGCGCGCGACATGAAGCGCCCGCCCGTCCTGCTCTCGGGCTATGCGCGGCAAGACCGGTTTTCCTATGGCGGCGCGCCGGCGGATGACTACTGGCACCCGACGCTCTCCGCCTGCCGCAGCGTCTATGACCGCGCGGGCTTCGGGCGCGAGGATGTCCAGGGCCTCGGCATCTACGACAACTTCTCGCCCACCGTGATGTTCAGCCTCGAAGGCCTCGGCTTTTGCGGACTGGGCGAAAGCGGGGATTTCGTGAAGGGCGGCACCTTGCAGCTCGGCACCGGCCGCTGGCCGACCAACACTTCGGGCGGGCATTTGTCGGACAGCTACATGCAGGGCTGGGGCGTGATCGCCGAATGCATCCGCCAGCTGCGTGGTGATTGTGGCGCCCGCCAAATCCCCGACGCCAAGGCCATGCAATACATCTGCGCCACGCATATCGCGCAGAGCATCCTCTTCCGGAGGGACGACGCATGAGCCTCCAGACACGCCCCAAGCCGCTGGTCGACAACTGGAACCGCCCCTTCTGGGACGCTTGCGCGCAGGGCCGGCTGATCCTGCAGCGCTGCACCCAAACGGGCCAGTGCTTCTTCCCGCCCGGCCCCGTCTCGCCCTTCACCGGGCGGCCGGAATGGGAATGGATCACCGCCTCGGGCCGGGGCGAGCTCTGGTCCTTCGTCGTCTTCCACCAGAATTATTTTCCCGGGATGCGCGACGAGCTGCCCTATCCCGTCGCCATGGTGAAGCTCGATGAGGGGCCCTACCTTCTCACCAACCTCGACGGCATGAGCGCCGATGAAGCGAAGATCGGCCAACGCCTCTCGGTGCGTTTCCCCGGCGGCCCGGACGGCTTTGTCCTGCCGCAATTCGGGCCGGAGGCCTGAGCATGACCGACGAGCTCATCATCACCCGCAGCGAAGGCTGGGCCCAGATCCAGGTGAACCGCGAGCGGCAGCGCAATGCCATGAACCGCGCCACGCGCCAGGGTCTGCTGCGCGCCTTCGAGGAACTGCGCGGCACCGCGAAGTCCATCATCCTGACCGGCACGGGCGTGGCCTTCTGCGCGGGCATGGACCTCAAGGAGCGCGAGGCGGACCGCGCCCAGGGCATCGAGGGCGCGGGCGAGGAGTGGATCGCCGTGAACATGGCGATCAAGGCGCACCCTGCGATCTTCATCGCGGCGGTGAACGGCCTGGCGCTGGGCGGTGGTGCAACGATGATCAATTGCTGTGACCTCGCCATCGCCAGCACGCAGGCCAGCATCGGCTGCCCGGAGATGGGGTTTTCGACCTATCCCGGCATGGCGGGCCCGGCGATCCAGCTCTCCGGCGTCACGCGCAAGCAGGCGGCCTGGCTCGTCCTGACCACCAACCGCATCGATGGTGCGACGGCCGAGCGCTGGGGCATGGTGAACCAATGCGTGGAGCCCGAGGCGCTGCTGCCCACGGCGCAGGCCCTGGCGCAGAAGCTCGCGCAGTTCGACGCGGTGGCGCTCAGCGAGAGCAAGAAGGCGCTGGAGCGCATCCCCGCCTTCATCACCGACTGGCAGGAGGCGATGGATCACGGGCAGATGGTCAATCTCACCATCCGCTCGCGCACCACAGCACAGGCCGAGGGCAGCGCCCGCTTCGCCGCCGGGGTGAAAAATCCCGGCCAAGGTGTGTAGCCCGTCCTTGCCCCCAAGCTTGCCCCGGAGAGACGCGATGGTGCGATCCATATCCTGCCGTGTGACCCTCCTGCTCGCCCTGCTGGCCTTGCCGGGTGCCGCCGACGCGCAGGGCTTCCCCGACCGCACCATGCGCATGGTGGTCGGCTACGCGCCAGGCGGCACGACGGATCTGGTGGCCCGCCTCGCGGCCGAATTCATGGGCCAAGACCTCGGCCAGCAGATCGTGGTGGAGAATCGTGGCGGCGCGGGCGGCGTCCCGGGGGCGCTGGCCGTGCTCCAGGCGCCGGCCGATGGCCATGTGCTCATGCTGCAATCGGGCGGGCTGAACCAGGCCGAGGCACTCGGCACGCCCCTGCCCTTCGATGCCGTGGCCGCCTGGGCTCCGGTCGGGCTGGTCGGCACCAGCGCCATTTCCCTGGTCGTGCATCCCGGCGTGCCGGCCACCAATCTGCGCGAGTTGCAGGCTTATGTCCGCGCCTCGGGCCAGCCCCTTCGCCTCGGCTCGCCGGGCACCAATCTCTCGGGCGCGCTCTATGCGCAGGAGATGGGCATCGAGATCGAGGAAATCCGCTATCGCGGCACCGGCCTGGTGGTGAATGACTTGCTGGCCGGGCGGGTGCAGTCCTACGCCATCGCCCTGCCCGGTATCCTCCAACACATTCGTTCGGGCGGGCTGCGGCCGCTGGCCATCGCCTCCGCCACGCGCAGCCCGGTCATGCCCGAATTGCCGACGACGGTGGAGCAGGGCTTCCCCGGCATCATCACCTCCAGCTGGTTCGGCGTGGTCGTGCGGGCCGGCACACCCCCGGAGCGCGTGGCGCGGCTCGGGCAATCGGTGACACGCATGGTGGCCGACCCCACCATGCGCTCGCGGCTGAGCGAGGCGGGGGTGGATGTGACCACCGATGCCGGCCCCGCCTTCTTCGACACGCTGATCCGCGAGGACCGTGCCCGGTGGGAACTGGTCGTGCGACGAGGGAATCTGCGCCAGTGACGCAGGATGTTTCCCGCCCGCATCCGCTCGCCGGCCGGCGCATCCTCGACCTGGGCGCCTTTTGCGCGCAGCGGCCGCATGCGCTTGCCGCCTCCATGGCGGCCCGGCTTTGCGCGGGATATGGGGCAGAAGTGATCCGCCCCTTGCCGCCGGGCGGCGAGCCTTTCGCGCAGGACGCGCCCTTGCTGCCCGATGGCCACTCGGCGCTGGATCGCTTCCTCTCGGCCGGAAAGGTGGTTGGGCCGGCGACAGGCCGGTTCGATGCGGCCATCGGCGACCGTCATGCCCTCGCGGCGCATGCGGCGGGCGTTCCGGTGAAGGCCTGCCTCTCCCTGCATGGCCCCGAGGATGAAGACCCGCCGATCAGCGAGCTTGGCATCGCAGCCCTGGCAGGCCTGCTCGGCATCGTCGGAGAGGCGATGCCAGCGCCACCCTCGCGCCTTGCGGGACACCAGGTGGCCTATGCGGCGGGGCTCGCGGCCTGCACCGCCCTGCTGGCCGCCCTGCATGGCGGTGGCGAGGAGGAGGTGGACATCTCCCTGCTCGACGTCGCGGCCTGGCTGAACTGGAAGGTCGCGGCCGGGGTGATGGTGATGGGCCGCGCGCCCACCCGGAGCGCCGCGCGCGTCACCTGGTTCACCCTGCCCTGCCGGGATGGCCACATGGCGCTGGTCTACCAGGAAAAGGACTGGCCGCCCCTGCGCGACCTGGTCGGCGATCCGCGGCTGAAGGATGACGCGCTCTTTGGCGATAACACCCGGCGCGGCGTGAATCGCGCGGCCATGCTGCAGGTGCTCGGCCCCTGGTTCGCGGCGCGCAGCCGGCTGGAGATCACGCAGGCCGTACAGGCCCTGCGCATCCCCACCGGCCCCGTGCTGTGGCCGGTTGAGCTGCTGGAGGATGCCCAGTTCCGCGCGCGCGATTTCCTCCGCGCGGACGGGATGCCGGCCCTGCCCCTCTCCTGGGACGGAGCGCGGCTGGACTTCGTGCCGCAACCGGCATTGGCCACGCCGCCAGCGCGCAGGGCATCGGGCCGCCCGCTGGAGGGACTGCGCGTGGTGGATCTGGGCTGGATCACGGCGGGTGCGGCCACCTCCACCCTCCTGCTCGACCTCGGCGCCGATGTCGTGAAGGTCGAAGGCCCCGGCGCGCCGGATCCGTTCCGCAACTGGGACGGTGCCCCGGCCGGCACGGATTGGTGGAACCACTGCCCCTTCTTCAACTTCACCAATCGCGGCAAGCGTTCGCTGTGCATTGACCTGAAGGACCCGCGCGGGCGTGAGGTGCTGCTGCGCCTCCTCGAAGGGGCCGATGTGCTGGTGGAGAATTTTCGCCGCGGCGTCATGGCTTCGCTCGGGCTCGATGCCGCCATGCTGCGGCAGCGCTTCCCGCGCCTGGTCATCGCCAGCATCTCCAGCCAGGGAGAGACGGGGCCGGACCGCGCCATGGTCTCCTATGGCTCCACGCTGGAGGCCAGTTCAGGCCTCGCGGCCCTCACCGGCGCGGGGGATGCGCCGGTCATCACCGGGCGCGATGTGAATTATCCGGACCAGGTGGTTTGCCTCTTCGCGGCCGGGGCCGTCGTTGCGGCGCTGGAGGAACGGCGGCGCAGCGGCCGGGGCGCGCATCTTGATCTCTCGCAGCGCGAACTCACCGCCTTCCTGCTGGGCGAGGAACTCCTCGCCGCCGCCGCCGGCGCCCCCTCACCCCGCCGCGGCAACCATGATCCGGCGGAAGCCGCCGAACGGCTGGAGAGCGACGGCCAGGGCGGATGGGAGGTCGTCTCACCGCGCGACGGAGGGGCCGGAAGGCTGCGCGTGCGTGACGGTGCCGACCTCGCCGCCGCCGCGGATTTCGCGCGCGGCACCGCGGTGCTGCGCTGCCCCGATGGAAGCCCCGCCAAGGGCATTCCCTTCCGGTTCGCGCATCACCCGCTGGGCGTGGAGGATGGCTGCCATCCGCTGGGCAGCGACAACCGGGCCGTGCTGCGGGCAATCGGCTTCACGGAAGACGAGATGACGGAGCTGGAGCGGCAGGCCGTGCTGGCCACTCGCCCGCGGCATGCGGCGGCGTGACGGCAGGGCCACAAGCGCACTGCGAATGATGACAACAAGAGGGGGCGGCAAATGCCCTCCAGACAAGGGATGAACCAGGATGGATGCGACAAGTTGGCGGCTTGCGGTTTCGCGCCGCCAGGGATTCGGGCTCGCGCTCGGAACGCTGCTGGCGGCACCCCGGCTCGCCCGGGCGCAGGCCTATCCGTCGCGGCCGATCCGCATGGTCGTGCCTTATCCGCCGGGTGGCGGCACGGATAATCTGGGGCGCCTGGTCGCGCGGGCCCTGGGGGAACGGCTCGGCCAGGCCGTAGTCGTCGAGAATCGCGGCGGCGCGGGCGGGAATATCGGCGCGGCTTTGGTCGCGACATCGCCCCCGGATGGCTACACCTTGCTGTTCACGGGCAATGGCATCGCCATCAGTGATCTTCTGTTCCGCAATCCCGGCTTCGATTGGAAGCGTGACTTCGTGCATGTGACGCGCATCGCCTCCACGCCGATGCTCCTGGTCGTGCAGCCCTCGCTTCCCGTCCAGAACCTGGCGGATTTCCTGGCCTATGCGCGCGCGCGTCCGGGCGAGCTGAACCACGGCACGCCCGGCGCCGGCACCTCGCAGCACCTCGCCGCAGCACTGTTCGACGATATGGCGGGAACGCGCATCGTGCATGTGCCCTATCGCGGCACCGGCCCATCCGTCGCAGGGCTGCTGACGGGCGAGGTGCAGGTCATGTTCGCCTCCGTCAGCGCCGTCGAGACGCTCATCCGCGACGGCCGCATCCGGGCCCTGGCCAATACCGCGGGCCGCCGTGCCCGCGCCTGGCCCGAACTTCCCGCCATCGCCGAGGCGCTGCCCGGCTATGCCGCCGAGCTCTGGTACACGCTGGCCGCACCCGCACGGACGCCCGACGCGGCCCTCGCCGCCGTCGAGACCGCCGCGCGCGAGATCATGGCGGATCAGACCTTCCTGTCGCTGATCATGGAACGCGGCTTCGATCCGGAATTCCTGGACCGCGCGCAGCTGGGCCCGGCCCTCGATGCCGATGCGCTGCGCTGGGGCCCGGCGCTGCGGCGCGCCGGCATCACGGCGGAGTGACACCTTGGCCCTGATGGTCCTGCTGAACCGCATCCAGTTCGCGCATGGCGCGATCTCGGAGGCGGCTGGGGAATTGGCGCTGGCCGGGATCAGCCGCCCGCTGGTCATCACCGATGCGGGCGTGGTCGCGGCCGGTCTTTGGGAGATGTTGCGGTCAGCACTTCCCGCAGCCTTGCCGCTCGCCGTCTTCGCCGAGGTGCCGCCCAACCCGACCGAGGCGGCGGTACATGCGGCGGTCGCCGCCTATCACTCGCATGGCGCCGATGGCGTGCTGGCGCTGGGCGGCGGCTCGCCGATGGACCTGGCCAAGGCCGTGGCGCTCCTGGCGACGCATGATGGCGAGACGCTGACTCAATACTCCGTGATCGAGGGCGGGCTGGCGCGAATCACGGCACGCGCGGCACCCGTGGTCGCGGTGCCCACGACCTCGGGCACGGGCAGCGAGGTGTCGCGCGGGGCGCTGATCGTCATGGCGGATGGCCGCAAGCTCTCCATCGGCAGCCCGCATCTGATCCCGCGCGCCGCCATCTGCGATCCGGACCTCACCCTCGGCCTGCCGCCGCGCCTGACCGCGGGGACGGGCATGGACGCGCTGGCCCATGGCGTGGAGACGCTGTGCTCGCCGCGCGAAAACCCGATCGCAGACGCCATCGCGCGGGATGGGCTGAGACGCGCCTGGCTGCATCTGCCAACCGCCGTGGCCGATGGCAGCGACCAC
The DNA here is from genome assembly GCF_023243115.1 of Sediminicoccus sp. KRV36. Classification (NCBI taxonomy): domain Bacteria; kingdom Pseudomonadati; phylum Pseudomonadota; class Alphaproteobacteria; order Acetobacterales; family Roseomonadaceae; genus Sediminicoccus; species Sediminicoccus sp. KRV36. Next base: position 2,070,225 of record NZ_CP085081.1, on the reverse strand, counting down.
GCCGCGCGGCACCAGATGATGCTGGCCTCGGTCGAAGTGGCGCTGGCTTTTCAGAAGGGGCTGGGCGCGGTGCATGCGCTGTCGCATCCGCTGGGGGGCCTCGCCGTGTCACCACATCATGGCACGCTGAACGCGCTGCTCCTGCCGCATGTGCTGCGCTTCAACGCGCCCTCCATCGGCGCGGTGCTGCCGGTGCTGGGCGAGGCGATGGGCCTCCAGGATCATCGCGCGGAGGCCATCGCCGATGCCATTGCCGCCATGTCCGAGCGAATCGGACTGCCCGCGCGACTCTCGGCGCTGGGCGTCACGCCAGCGGACCTGCCGCCCCTTGCCGCAGCGGCGATGCGCGATCACCATCATCTGACAAATCCGCGCCGCACCAGCGAGGTCGAGTATCTCGGCATGCTGCAAGCGGCGTTCTGAGGGGAAACATGGCCAGCGAGCCGCGAACGATGTTCGACAAGATCTGGGCGCGGCATCGCGTGCTGGAGCGGGAGGACGGACAAACCCTCCTCTATGTGGACCGCCATCTGGTGCATGACGGCTCCGCCCCCGCCTTCGAGATGCTGCGCGCGCGCGGCATCGCGCCCCGCTCGCCGGAGCGCATCTTCGCCACCCCCGACCACTATGTGCCCACCGACACGCGCGACGTGGCGGAGATCGCCAACCTGGAGCATCGCGGCATGGTGGAAGCGCTGGAGCGGCACGCGAAGGAAAGCGGCTTCCGGCTCTTCGGGCTGAAGGATGGCGGCCAGGGCATCGTCCACGTCGTCGGGCCCGAGACGGGGCTGAGCCAGCCTGGCATGCTCATCGTCTGCGGTGACAGCCACACCTCCACCCATGGCGCGCTCGGCGCGCTCGCCTTCGGCATCGGTTCGACCGAGGTGGCGCATGTGCTGGGCACGCAGACGCTGTGGCAGCGCAAGCCCCGGACGATGCGGATCACGGTGACGGGCCGGCTTGGTTTCGGCGTCACGGCGAAGGATGTAATCCTCGCCATCATCGCCGAGATCGGCGCGGCGGGTGCCAGCGGCCATGCGATCGAGTATGCCGGCAGCGCAATCACCGGCCTCTCCATGGAAGGCCGCCTGACGCTGTGCAACATGTCCATCGAGGCGGGCGGCCGCGCCGGCATGGTGGCGCCGGACGAGACGACCTTCGCCTATCTGAAGGGCCGCGAATACGCCCCCGCCGATTGGGACCTGGCCGTGGCCCGCTGGCGCGAATTGCCGAGCGACCCCGACGCCGTCTTCGACCGCGAGGTGATCCTGGATGGCAGCGCCATCGCGCCCATGGTGACCTGGGGCAACAGCCCCGAGGATGCGCTGCCCATCACCGCCACCCTGCCCGACCCGGCGCTGGAGCCGGATGCCGAGCGCGCGGCCACGATCCGCGCCAATTTCGACTATATGGGCCTCTCGGCTGACATGGCACTGACCGAAATCCGGGTGGACCGCGTCTTCATCGGTTCCTGCACCAATGGCCGCATCGAGGATCTCCGCGCGGCGGCCGAAGTCGCGCGCGGCCGCTCGGTTGCACCCGGCGTTACCGCCTGGGTGGTGCCGGGCTCAGCCCCGGTGAAGCGCCAAGCCGAAGCCGAAGGGCTGGACCGCATCTTCACCGAGGCGGGCTTCGCCTGGCGCGAGGCGGGCTGCTCCATGTGCCTCGGCACCAATGGCGAGATCGCAGCCCCGGGGGAGCGCGTCGCCTCCACCTCCAACCGGAACTTCCGCGGGCGGCAGGGGCCAGGTGCCCGCACGCATCTGCTGGGGCCCGCCATGGCCGCCGCGGCAGCGGTGACGGGGTACCTGACGGATGTGCGGCAGATGATGGCGCAGGCCTGAGATCATGGAAGCCTTCCGCACCCTTCGCTCCGGCGCCGTGCCCTTCGCGCGCTCCAACATCGACACGGACCAGATCCTGCCCGCGCGCTTCCTCTCGCGCCCGCGTGACGACAATCACGGCGCCTATCTCTTCCGCGACCTGCGCCTTAATCCCGACGGCAACGAGGTCACGGATTTCCCGCTCAACCAGGCGCATTGGCGCGATGCGCGCATCGTGCTCGGCGGCCGCAACTTCGCCTGCGGCTCCTCGCGCGAGAATGCGGTCTGGGCGCTTTACGATCATGGCGTGCGGGCCGTCATCGCGCCATCCTTTGGCGACATCTTCGCCAACAACTCCGTCAAGAACGGCATGCTGGCCGTGACGCTGCCGGAGGAGATCGTCGCCTCGCTGATCGCGCAAAGCGTCGCGGAGCCTGGCTGCGAGATCGCGATCGACCTTCCGGCGCAGACCATCACCGGCCCCGATGGCGCCGTGCACCGCTTCGAGATCGATCCCTTCGCCAAGAAAAGCCTGCTCGAAGGCCTCGACGAGATGGCCTTCACCCTGACCCATGCCGAGGAGATCGCCGCCTTCGAGCAGCGCCTTGGCCGTGACAATTTCTGATCGGAGAGGTTCATGCATATCGCAGTACTGGGTGGGGACGGCATCGGTCCGGAAGTCACCGCGCAGGCGGTGAAGGCGTTGCGCGCCGTGGCCGCCAACGGCCCGCAATTCGAGATGACCGAGGCGAGGATCGGCGATGCCGCCTTCGATGCGGAGGGGGACCCCTTGCCCGAAGCCACCGCGCAACTGGCCGAGCGCGCGGATGCCATCCTGTTCGGCGCGGCCGGCACGTTTGAGAGCGACCTGCGCCCCCCTGAGCAGCGCGGCGGCCATGCGCTGCTGCGCCTGCGCAAGCGCATGGACCTCTTTGCCAATTTCCGTCCTGTCTTTGCCATTCCGGAACTCGCCGGCGCCTCGACGCTGCGCCGCGACGTGATCAAGAATGTGGACCTGGTCGTGCTGCGTGAACTCACGGGCGACATCTATTTCGGCCAGCCGCGCGGCATCCATGTCGAGAATGGCGAGCGCGTGGGCATCAACACCATGCGCTATACCGAGAGCGAGATCCGCCGCGTGGCCCATGCCGGCTTCCAGGCGGCACGCGCGCGCAAGAAGAAGCTCTGCTCCGTGGACAAGGCCAATGTGCTGGAGACGATGGTGCTCTGGCGCGAGGTCGTGACCGAGGTCGGGCGCGATTATCCCGATGTGGAACTCTCGCACCTCTATGTGGATGCGGCGGCGATGCTGCTGATCCGCAGGCCGGCCGATTTCGACGTGATCGTCACCGGCAACATCTTCGGCGACATCCTCTCCGATGCCGCGGCCATGCTGACCGGTTCGCTGGGGATGCTGCCCTCGGCCTCGATCAACGCCGATGGCAAGGGCCTTTATGAACCGGTGCATGGCTCGGCCCCCGATATCGCGGGGCAGGACATGGCCAATCCGCTCGCTTCCATCCTCTCGGCCGCGATGATGCTGCGCCAGTCGCTGGCCCAGCCGGAAATGGCGGCGCGCATCGAGCGCGCGGTGCGCCGCGTGCTGGCGGAGGGCTATCGCACCGCGGATATCATGGAGGATGGCGCCCATCTGCTCGGCACCGAGGCGATGGGCGATGCCGTGGCCAAGGAAATACTGCGCCTCGCCGCCTGACGGCCAACAATCATGGGAGGAATGAAGATGCACCAGAGGATCCACCGCCGCGCCCTGCTCGCTGCAGCCTTGAGCACGCCTTCCCTGGCACTTGCCCAGGCGGACTGGCCCAGCCGGCCCATCCGCTTCATCGTCGCCTTCGCGGCGGGCGGGGCCGCAGACACCGCCGCGCGCTCCATCGCCGCCGACATGCAGGAGGCGCTGGGCCAGAACATCGTCATCGAGAACCGCACGGGCGGGAATGCGGTGATCGCGGCCTCTGCCACGCTGCAATCGCCACGCGACGGCTACACCTTCCTGGTGGATGCGGCGAACCAGTTGACCAACCCCATCCTCATGCGGGATCTGCCCTTCGACTACGCGCAATCCTTCGTGCCGGTGACGCAGATCTCATCCTTCCCGCAGGTCATCGCGGTCAAGCATGATTTCCCTGCCCAGAACCTTGCCGAGTTCATCGCGGTGGCGAAGGCGCGGCCCAACACGATCAGCGTCGGCACGCCGCCAGCTGCCGGGATGGCGCACCTGGCGCTCGCCGCCTTCGAGCAGAAGGCCGGTATCCGCATCGTCCATGCGCCCTATCGCGGCGGGGCCGATGCGGCGCGCGACATCATGGCAGGCAGCATTGACGCCGTGCTCATCACCTCTTCCTCGATCCGTCCGCCGGTCCAGGCGGGGCGTGCCCGAATTCTGGCGGTGACGAGCCTGGAGCGGATCCCCTCCCTGCCGGATGTGCCGACCATCGCGGAATCGGGCTTTCCTGGCTTCGACATGAATGACTGGAACGGGTTGTTTGCCGCGACGGGCACACCCGCCGCCATCGTCACGCGGCTGGCGGCGGCGGCCGCGGTCTCGGCGCGGGCCCCGGCCGTGCGCGCGCGCATGGACCCGGCAGGGGCCATCATGGTCGGCAATTCGCCGGAGGTCTTCGCCAACTGGCTCACCATCCAGCGCGGCACGGCGGCAGAGGTGATCCGAGCGGCCGGCATCTCGCTCGGCTAGGGTCGGGACGGGCTCTCCGCCATCCGGGAAGGCGTGCGGGGCGCTTGCCTATCGGGAAGGTTCGCGGTGAAGCTCGACGACGATCCCCTCCAGCCCAGGCGCCGCCGGATAGCGTTGCATCACGTCGGGATCATGGCCGGGAACGATATGCTTCGGCGTTGGCGCCAGGGCGCGCAACCGATCAAAGCCCTCGAGCATCTCGCCGATGTGAAACGCGGTGGTGAAGGGGCGTTCGGCTTCCATGTTCTCATAGAAATGCGAGACGTCGGAGGCGAGAACCACCTGGCCGCGTTCTGAATTCACCCGCACGCATTGCAGCCCCATGGAATGCCCGCCACAGGCATGCACGGTGATGCCGGGCGCCACCTCCGCATCGCCATTGTGGAAGACCACGCGCTCGGCGAAGTTCATGCGCACCATGCCGACGACATCCTCCACCTCGAAGGAGTGGCGCAGCGTCGCGAACTTCATGTAGCGGCCCGTCGCGTATTGCATCTCCGGTTCCTGCAAATGGAAGCGCGCCTTCTTGAATTTGTGGAAGCTGCCGACATGGTCGTAATGCAGGTGCGAGATGATGACGTCCTCCACCTTGTCAGGATCCACGCCGAGCATGGTCAGGCTCTCGATCGGGCAGCGGAGGTGGTTGCGCTTGCGCTTCGCTGCCACCTCGGCCGTGAAGCCGGTGTCGATGATGACCGCGCGGTCCTCGTTCACCGCCGCCCAGACGAAGTAATCCATCGGCATGGGCGCATCATGCGGATCCCCGCCGATGAAATGCTCGTGCCGGCGCGCCTCGCGCATTGCATAGCGCAGGGCGTAGATCCTGTAGTTCGGCGGGGTCATTCTCAGGGCTCCTGGGAAGCGGGTTGGGCGCGCACGCGGCGCGGCGATGCGGCCGGCATGCGCTACTTCGCGGGGTCCGCGTCCAGCACCGCCTGGATGGCAGCCGGATCACATTTGATCGTCACACCCGCGCGTTCCAGCTGGAGCTTCATCGGCACGCGGCTGTCGAGGTGTTCCCAACCGCGGTTCATCGCCTCGTTCATCTCCTCCAGCGTCAACTGGCAGAAGCGCATGGGCACGCCGAGGTCACGCCCCATATTGACGGCGAGCGTCACATCCTTGTGCGCCAGCTTCAGCGCGAAGGCCGGCGGGTCATAATGCTCGGTCAGGAACTGGTCGGCGACGCGGTCAAAGGTGCGCCGGCGCCCGAGCGCGCCCTGGCGGACCGCCTTCCACAGGTCGAGCGGGTCCATCCCCGCCTTCACGCCCATGGAGAAGACCTCCGCCATCACGGTCTGGATCGCGTAGCCGGCCATGTTGTGCACCAGCTTGGCGACGGTGGCGCTGCCGATCGGCCCGATATAGGCTGCCTGGTCACCAATGGCGTCGAGCACCGGCTTGCAGCGGTCAAAGACGTCCTTGTCACCCCCTACCCAGATGGCGAGCTGGCCGGTCTCGGCTCCCTTCGGGCCGCCACTGACCGGCGCATCGAAGCCGAAGGCGCCGTTCTCGGCCAGGGCTGCGGCGACGCGGCGCATCAGCGCCTGGGAGTTGGTGGAGAGGTCGAAGTAAGCGGCACCCGGCTTCACCCCCGCGAGGATACCCTGCGGCCCGAAGACCACCGGCTCCACCTCCTTGGGGCCGGGCAGCGAGGTGAAGATCACCTCGCATTGCTCGGCCACCGCCTTTGGGCTTTCGGCCCAGATGGCGCCTCCGGCGATGCGGTTGGCGCCTGCCTCGCGGCGGACGTCGTGGATCACCAGCTCATGGCCGGCCTTCTGGAGATTGGCGGCCATGAAGGCACCCATCGTACCCAGCCCGATAAATCCGATCCTCATGATGTCAGCCCTTCAGCTTGTCGGCGGTTTCAAGGATATCCACGACCACATGCGCCGCCGTCATCGCCGAGGGCCAGATGGAGTGCATCGCCAGATGCGCGACGCCCCCGCTGATCTCCTCGCGTGAAAGCATGTTGCCCGGCGCAGCGATGGTCACCACACGATAGCTGCGCTCGGGATACGGCGGGGCTACCAACGCGCTGGCTCCGGCGAATTGCTGCGTCAGCTCGACCAGCCCTGCGCCAGCCGCGATGATGCGGTCCCGATGGATGTGGGGACCAGAATGCTGCTGCCAGGGTGAAGGCGCCTTGCGAAGAGTGATGCAAGGCGAAGGGCATTTGGCTAGGCTACCGCCGCGAAGCGTGGCGCAGCACAGACGCCACCGCGCAGGGAGACATGGTCCATGCTGAACCGCCGCGCCGCACTGGCTGCCCCGCTTGCACTCGCCGTCACGCCAGGCCTCGCCCATGCCCAGCCCGCCTGGCGTCCCGACAGGCCGATCCGCGTCATCGTGCCGCACGGACCGGGCGGCGGCACGGATGTGGTAACGCGCGTCCTCGCCGAGGCGGTGGGCAACGCGCTGGGCCAGCCGCTCGTCATCGAAAATCGCACGGGGGGTGCCGCGGGGCTGATCGGCACGGATCTCGTCGCGAAATCGGCGCCCGATGGCTATACATTGCTGGTCAACAGCAGCGCGCATGCCATCGCACCGGCGCTGGTCTCGCGCATGCCTTATGACGCGTTCGCGGATTTCGCCGGCGTCGGCATCATCGGCTTCGCGCCGCATGTGCTGGTGGTCAATCCCAATGTTCCTGCACAAAATCTGCAGGAATTCCTGGCCCTGCTCCGAGCGAATCCGGGGCGCTACAACCTCGCGGCCGGCGGGATCGGCAGTTCGATCCATCTGGCGGGGGAGATCCTGCGCGCCAGCGCGAATGTCCAGTTCCAGATCGTGCAGTATCGGGGCGGCGGCCCCTCCATGCTCGCGGTTCTGGGCGGCGAGGCGCAGATGAGCACGCCCGATATTCCCGCCGCCTTCGCCGTGGTGCGCGCCGGCTCCGCGCGCCCTCTGGTGATCGCCGCGGCCACGCGCAGCCCGGTGCTGCCGGATGTGCCGACCTCGGCCGAGGCAGGCCTGCCGGGCTTCATCGCCGAGATCTGGTTTCCGGTTCTCGTTCCCGCCCGCACACCGCCCGCGATCGTCGCCGCGCTGAGCGCCGCCTTCCAGACCGCGATCCAGCAGAACCAGCGCCGCCTGACCGAGCTTGCGGTGCAGATGCGCCCGGGATTCACGACCTCCGAGCAGGTGATGGGCTTCATCCGCACCGAGATGGAGCGCAGCGTGACCCTGCTGCGCGCAGCCGGGGTGCAACCGGAATAGGCGCCTCATTCGAGGCGGATATTCAATTCGCGCACCAGGACGGCCCAGCGCTCGCGGTCGGCGGCGATGAAGGCGCGCATCTCCGCCGGCGTCGAGGTCACGGGGATGGCGGCCTGGGTGCGGAACACCTCCTGCACGGCGGGCAAGCGCAGTCCCTCGGCGGCGACCTGGGAGATGCGCAAAGCGACCTCGGGCGGCATGCGGGCGGGGCCCAGCAGGCCGAACCAGTTCGCCGCATCCACCGGCGTGCCGAGCTCCGCCATGGTGGGCACCTGGGGCAGCAGCGCGATGCGCTCACTCGCGCCCACGCCGAGGATCTTGGAACGCCCGTCGCGCGCCACCGCCTCGGCGGGGCCGGCGTTGAGGAACATCACATCCACCTGCCCGCCGAGAATGGCGGTGCTGGCCGGTGCGGCGCCGGTGAAGGGCACGTGAAGCAGGTCGATCTGCGCCTGCTTCATCAGCCGCGCCATGGCCAGATGCGAGGTGCTGCCGATGCCCCAGGAGGCGAAGGTCAGCGCCCCAGGCCGCGCGCGCGCCATGGCCAGAAAGGATTGCAGGCTGTCGGCACCGAGGTTGGGCCGCGTGATCAGCACGAAGGGGCCGCGCGCGAAGACCGTCACCGGCGTGAAATCGGCCACCGCATCATAGGCGAGTTGCGGATAGACCAAGGGATTGATGGCATGGGTTTCGGCATTGGCCAGGATGAGCGTGTGGCCATCGGGCGCCGCGCGCGCCACGACCTGGGTGCCGACCGCGCCATTGGCGCCGGCGCGGTTCTCGATCACGACCGGCTGGCCCAACGGGCCGGCCATGGCGGGCGCCAGCGTGCGCATCACGACATCGGCGAGGCCGCCCGCATTCCAGGGGACGATGACGCGGATCGGCTGGTCGGGGAAGGCTGCCAGGGCCGGGGTGGCCAGGGGCAGAATGGCGCCCGCTCCGAGGAGGGCGCGCCGGGTCGTGAATGCCTTCATGGGGTTTCCTGGTTTTTTCATGCCCCGGTCGAATGCAGCACGCCGGGTTATGTTATCGATCCCAAATCCGGCCACTCCTGTCAATGAGAGAGGAGGTCAGGTGCTCGCGCGGTGCAGGATCTCGAAGCGAAGATCAACCATGGCCGGGCCCGATTGCTGGCCCGCCAGCCGTTCCAGCAGCATTTCGGCCGAACGCACGCCGATCTCCTGCCGGGGCAGGCGCAGGGTCGTGACGGGCGGGTTCAGCTGCGCGAGGAGGTCAATATTGTCGAAGGCCGCCAACGCCACCCTCCCCGGGACCGCCCAGCCCCGCCGCGCGCATTCCAGCGCCGCCCCCGCGGCCAGCACATCGCCCGCGAAGAAGATCGCATCAGGTGGCATGGCCTCGCCTTCGAGCAGACGCACCAGCGCTTCGGCGCCAGAGGCCAGGCCGGGCGGCCGCTCCAGGATCAGGCGCGGATCGGCCGGCAGATCCAGCTCCTCCAGCGCCGCGCGGAACCCGTCCTGCCGATCGCGCGAGCGCGCATTGCCCGCGGCCGGCAAGGTGACGAGCGCGATCCGACGGTAGCCGAGCCGCGCGAGGTGACGCGTCATCGCGCGCGCCGCCTCGCGGTTGGAATAGGAGACGACCATGTCGAGCGGCTCGGCTGTCAGCGTGCCGTTTTCCACCACGGGGATGCCGGCGCGGCGGATCATCCGGACGGCCTCGGGCGTGTGCAGCGTGTCATGCAGGATGAGGCCAGCCACGCGCTGCTCCAGGAAGGCGCGAATGGCCGCCTCCTCCGCCTGCGGCCCATAGCCGGAATCCGTGATCATCAGGTGGCGCCCATTCCGGCGCAGCACGTCGGAAATGCCCTTCACCGTCGCCGCGAAGATCGAGTTTTCGATCGAAGGCAGCACGAGCCCCACCACGTCCGACCGGCGGGAGGAGAGGCTACCGGCGAGCCGGTTGGGCACGTAGCCAACCGAGAGCACCGCCGCCGCCACGCGCTCCCGCACCTCGCGGGAGACGGTCTGGGGGGCCTTGAGGGCGCGGGAGACACTCATCGTGGAAACGCCGGCGGCGCGCGCCACGTCCCGCATGCGCACGTCACCTGGGCCAGGGCTGGTTTCGGTCATGCGGAAAGCTTACTCCATGCGAATGCGCGCATCGCGGATCACGCGGCCGATCTTCTCCACCTCCGCCAGCATGAAGCTGGAGAATTCGGCAGCCGTGCCGCCCACCACCTCGGCGCCCATCTCCAGGATGCGCGCCCTCTCGGCCGGTTCGGCAATGATGGCGTTGAAGGCGGCATTGACGCGCTCGACCGCGCGGGGCGCCATGCCGGCCGGGCCGAGCACGGCGTACCATTCATCAATGGCGAAGCCAGGCAGGCCGGATTCCGCCACGGTGGGAAGATTCGGCAGATAGGCCGCGCGCTCGGCCGAAGTGACCGCGATGCCGCGCAAAGAGCCATCCCGGACGAAAGGCAGCGTGGAGGAGGCATTGCCGAACATGAGCTGGATATGGCCGCTCACCAGGTCGGCCAGGGCCGGCCCGCCGCCGCGATAGGGCGCATGCACCATGTCCACCCCGGCCGCCAGCTTGAACATCTCGCCCGAGATATGCACGGCCGAGCCGATGCCCGGTGAGCCGAAGGTCAGCGCGCCGGGCCGCGCCTTCGCAAGCGCGATGAGATCCTGCACCGAATGCACCGGCAGGGAGGGATGCACCGCCAGGATATTCGCGACCCGTGCCAGGTTGATGATGGGCGTGAGGTCGCGGATCGGATCATAGGGCTGGCGGGTGAGCAGCGCTGCGGAGATCACGGTGCTCGTCACCATGCCGAAGCCATGGCCATCGGGGTTCATGCGCGCCATCTCGGCCGCGCCGATGGCGCCCGATGCGCCGCCCCGGTTCTCGACGATGACCGGCTGGCCCAGGGCCGCGGCGAGGCGCGGCTGGAATTGCCGCGCCAGGATATCCGTGGTGCCGCCCGGCGGCCAGGTCACCAGCAGGCGAACGGGCCGTGTGGGAAAATCCTGCGCCGAAGCGGTCGGGGCCAGGTTGGGTGCCGCCAATCCCAGCGCCAATGTGGTGCCCATGAGGGCGCGCCGTTTCATCTTTTTCTCTCCCTTGTGCTGTGGCCACGCGTCATGCCGCGGACCATCCGCCATCCAGCGGCAGGGCGGCGCCCGTGATATCGCGCCCGCCCGGGCCGCAGAGAAATGCCACCAGGCCCGCCACCGCGCCAGCTTCCACGAAGCGGCCAGAAGGCTGCTTTCCGGCCAGGAAGCGGCGCGCGGCGGCTGCCTCGTCCAGCCCTTCCGCCGCCATCATGGCCTCGATCCGCGCCTCGATATTCGGCGTCCGTGTCGAGGCCGGGCATAGGGCATTGCAGGTGATGCCCGTCTCCGCCGTCTCCAGCGCGACCGCGCGGGTCAGGCCGATCAGCGCGGTCTTGGTAACCACATAGCCCACCCGTCCGGGCGCACCCACCAGGCCATAGATCGAGGACATGTTGATGATCCGCCCCCATCCGCCTGCGCGCATGGCAGGCAGTGCCAGGCGGATCAGGTGAAAGGCGGCTGAGAGATTCACGGCCATGTCCATGTCCCAATCCTCGGCGGACATGTCCTCGACCGCGGCGAAGTGCCGGCAGGCGGCGTTGTTCACCAGGATGTCCAGCGGGCCCGCATCCCGCGCCAGAGCGGCGACCGCCGCCGCATCGGCGAGATCGGCGCGGAGATAGCGGGCAGCGCCGGGGGCCAGGGAGGCGGCGATGGCCTGGCCCTCCGCGAGCGGCGCCAGCCCGTGCAGGATCACCGCGCAGCCCATGGCGCTGAGGGCCTGGGCCACAGCAAGGCCAATCCCACCGGTCGAGCCCGTGACGAGGGCGCGGCGCCCGGCGAGGGCGGTTGGCGCCAGCTCGACGCTGTTATGTGTTATCGCTACCATCCAGTAATTCTATGGCGGAGCAGAGGGGAAATGGAAAGGCGGCATTTCCGTCCCCTGCCCCGCCGTCGCATTCCCTGGAGGAAACCCCATGCCCCTTCCCCACCCTTCCGCCCTGCCCGGTTCAGCCGCCGCCCGGCCCTGCTCCATCGCCGGGACCGGCCTGTGAGCGGCCTCTTTGTGGCCGAGAGGCTCGGGCGCTTCATCAGCGAGACAGGCTGGGCCGCGATCCCCGCCGCCGTCCGTCGCGAGGCGCCCCGTGCGCTGCTCAACCATGTCGGCTGCGCGCTCGGCGTGGCGCATGATCCGGCGGTGACCTCGGCGCTGGCAGTCATGCGCAGCCTCTCGGGCCCGCCCGTCGCCACGGTGTTTGGCCATGCTGTGCGGCTTGATCCGCTGAGCGCCGCCTTCGTGAACTGCATCGCCGGCAACCTGCTGGACTACGACGACACGCATCTGGCGACGGTGGTGCATCCCGCCGCCCCCGTCGCGCCGGTCGCGCTGGCCCTGGGCGAAGCGCGCAGCCTGAGCGGAGAGGCGGTGCTGCACGCGCTGCTGCTGGGCATGGAGGTGGAATGCCGCATCGGGCTGGGTGTCTCGCCCGGCCATTATGACCGGGGGTGGCACATCACCTCCACCTGCGGCGTGTTCGGCGCGGCGGCGGCGGCGGCGAAGCTGCTGGGCCTGGATGCCGAACGCTGCGGGCACGCGCTGGGGCTTGCCGCCAGCCAGTCCGCCGGAATCGTGGAGAACCTCCCCAGTGCGGGGAAGAATGCCAGCATGGGCAATGCCGCGCGCAACGGGCTGCTCGCCGCCCTCCTCGCCGAGGCCGGCTGGCAGGCCGCGCCTGCGGCGATCGAGGGCAAGCTCGGCTGGGCGCGCGCGATGGGCGACACGCCCGATTGCGAGTCCATGGCAGGCGCCCTGGGCGAGCGCTGGGAGGTAGCGCGCATCACCTACAAGCCCTATGCCGCCGGCATCGTGTTCCATGCTGTCATCGAGGCCGCGCTGGCGCTCGACCTCGCGCCCGATGATGTGACCGAGCTGCTGGTCGAGGGCGACGCCCTGTTGCTCGCGCGTGGCGACCGTGAGGTGCGCAATGAGCGCGACGCCAGGGTCAGCATCCATCACGCGGCCGCGCTGGGGATCGTGCGGCGCCGCGCGGGGGTGGCCGATTTCGAGATGCCGGCCGTCGAAGACCCCGCCCTGGGTGCCTTCCGCAGCCGGGTGCGCGCCCGTTGCGATCCGGGCCTGCCGCGTGGCGCGGCCCGGCTGACCGCGACCTTGCGTGACGGCACAAGCCATTCGCGCCTGGTGATCCACCCTTCCGGCAGCGAGGCGAACCCGATGAGCGATGCCGCCCTGAACGACAAGTTCCGCGACAACCTGCGGATCGCGGGTATTCCGGAGCGCGCGGATACGATGATCGCGGCGCTGCGCGGCCTTGAAGCCGCGCCCAACCTCGAAGCGGCTGCATCGCTGCTGATCCAAGGCGCGGCCGCGTGAAATGACCGTCGCGGCGCAACTGCATGACGCACGCCACACCAGGCACACCGCCGTCGCCCGTAACATGTTCCACCACGACGGGCTGGCGGAACGAAACGGGCGACATTCAGATCATGATGACCCGATCTGCCCGCGGGCTCCCGTTCCGCCCAGGGTCTGCGCCAAGAAAACCACGGGGCGCGGCGCTGATCGCCTGAGCGGAACATGCCTCGCATCCCGGCTTCCTCGTCGCGGTCCTGCCTCTTGGCCGAACCGTCAGCGTGCGATCCGTGGACGGCACCACCATCGAATGGCGGGCTTTGGGGGTGCTGTCAGCCTGGATTATTCGAAGAGCGCCACCGCCCGGATCGGGCTTGCCGTGCCGCCACGGATCTTCAGCGGCAGGCCGATGAAGCGGAACCGGCCACGGCCGACCACGGCCTCCAGATTGGCGAGACATTCCATATGCGTGATCCCTCGCTCGGCGCAGGCCATATGGGCCTTGAAGTTCAACTCGCCCTCGGGGGCTGGGCTGATCGCCTCCACGCCGAACATGCCGATCCCGCGATCGGCCAGCCAATGGATCGCTTCAATGGAAAGCCCCGGGAAATCATGTCCGTAGCCGGGCTTGCCGAGCAACCGCGCATTGGTGCCGAGAAGGATCAGCACCGTGTCCCCCTTGCGGATCTCCTGGCCCGAGGCCTTCACCGCCGCTTCGACTTCCGCGACCGTCGCTGCGTGCTTCAGCGGCACATGCGAGAGATCGATGCAAAAGGCCGAGGTGATGAAATTCTCCAGCGGCACCTGGTCGATCGAGAGCGCGCCGGGGCGTGGGTCGAAATGCACGGGAGCATCCACATGCGTGCCGGCATGGTCGCTGAGGGCGATCGACATGGCCTTGCTGGTGAACACCGTGTCGCCCGCATATTTCTTCTCAGAATGGTCGTTCCACACGGTCATGATGACCGGCGGATGCGAGGGATGGGTCTGGGTGCGGTGGAACAGTTCGCGGCTCAGATCAATGATTTCCATTTGGCGCTTGCCTCTCTCTAGTTGACGGTGATGTTGGCGTCGCGGATGACGCGGCCCCAGCGCTGCCGGTCGTTGGCGACATAGGCGGCGAATTCCTCGGGGTTGAGGCCGAGGCGGACAATGCCCTGCTCCTCCAGCCGTCGGCCCGTGGCCGCGTCGGCAATGACCTTGGCGCAGGCGGCGCGCAGGCGGGCCAGTGGTTCGGCCGGCACGCCGGCGGGGGCGAAGAAGCCGTAGTAGCTGACCGCCTCATAGCCCGGCACGCCCGCCTCGGCGACCGTGGGCAGATCAGGCAGGGCGGGGAAGCGCTGCGGCGTCGTCACGGCCAGCGCCCGCACCGCGCCCGCCTGCACATGCGGCAACGCGGTGGTGATCGGATCACTCATCACATCGATCCGCCTGGCCAGCAGGTCGGCCGTGGCGGGCGCCGTGCCGCGGTAGGGCACGTGGGTCAACTGGATCTGCGCCATGGCTTCCAGCAGCGCCATCGACAGATGCGAGCCACCACCATTGCCGGCCGAGCCATAGGTCAGTTCCCCGGGCTTCTGCCGCGCGCGCTCGAGGAACTGCGGCAACGTGCGCACATCGAGGCTGTTGCGCGCATAGATGATGGAGCCGACACCGCCCACGAGTGCGACTGGCGTCAGATCCCGCGCCGGATCGAAGGTGCTGTCGCGGTAAAGCTCGGGGTTGATCGAGTTGGTCGCCTGGCTGCCCATCAGCATGGTGTAGCCATCCGGCGTGGCGCGCACGGCGGCCTCGGTGCCGATGCGCCCGCCGCTGCCGGTGCGGTTCTCGATGATGAGGGACTGGCCCAATTCGCGCGAGATCGCTTCCGAGAGCATGCGCGTAATGACATCGGCCGCGCCCGCGGGCGGAAAGGGGACGATGACCCGCACGGAACGGCTGGGGAAGGCCTGGGCCAGGGCGCCCGTCGCGCCAAAGCTGGCCAGGGCGGCGGCGATCACGCTGCGGCGGCCAACGAGGCTGGATCTGGTCATGGGAAGTCCCTTCCAAAGAGTGGCTGAGCCTGAGAGCGCACCGGAGCATCCGTGCAGGCCACCCGGCATGCCAAGGGAAATCGCTCCAAAATTCCACCATGTGAAATACAATGTCGGGACCGGCTTCCGTGCGAGGACGGAGCTGGATAGGCTTGGAGAGATTTCGGGGCTTGCGCCTGATGGACAACCAGCCTGCCTCCACGGCCGATGGCGCGCGCGTCGTCCGCCGCGCCGTCTCCCTCCTGCGTGAGGTTTCGGCCGCGCGCGGGAACGGCGCGACCTTGAAGATGCTGGCTGACAGCTCCGGCCTGCCCCAGCCCACCGCGCACCGCCTGCTCAAGGTGCTGCAGGCCGAGGGCCTGCTGGAGCGCGATACGGCCAGCCGTGCCTATCGCCTGGGCTCGCTGCTGTATGAATTCGGCCTCGCCGCTGTCCCGCGCGTCGATGCTCGGCGCCTCTGCGCCGGCACGCTGGAGCGCATTACGCGCGCCGTCGGTGACACCACCTACCTGAACAGCCGCAGCGGGAATGACGCGCTTTGCCTCGACCGGCGCGAGGGCAGTTTCGAAATCCGCGCCCTGCCCATCGAGGTCGGCAACCGGCGGCCGCTTGGTGTGGGGGCAGGCGCGCTGGCCGTGCTGGCGAGCTTGCCCTCCACCGAAGCCGAGGCCGTCATCGAAGCCAATGCCAAACGCTACCGCCGCCATGGCCTGACGGCCGAGCGCATTCGGACTTATGTGGAAGCAACGCGCGCCCGGGGCTTTGCCATCACCTCCGGCCGCATCGTCGCGCGCTATCGCGGCGTGGCGATCGCGGTGGGCAACGGCATCGGCGGGGTTCCAGCCTCGCTTTCCGTGGTTGCGGTCGCCGAGCGGCTCGATCCGCGGCGGATCGAGCAGGTGGCGCGTATCCTTATCCGCGAAGAAAAGTCCCTGCGGGAGATGCTGGCCATCGCGCCCGCGGGCCAAACCGAAAGTCCCCTCCCATGACGACCGAAAACGCACCCCCGCCTGGCATTCTTGCCATGTCCGAGGCGCTGGAGCGGGGGGTGGTGACACCCTCCGCCTTGCTCGCCGATGCGCTGGCGCGGGTGTCACGCGCCAATGAGGCGTTGGGGGCCTTTGTCCATGTCGATGAGGCCGGTGCCGCCCGGGCTGCCGCCGATGCCGGGGCACGCCAGGCGGCGGGCCGGCGGCTCGGGCCGCTCGACGGCGTGCCGGTCGCGGTGAAGGACAATATCTGGGTGACCGGGATGCCGGCACATTGGGGCAGCCGGATGTGGTCCGATTTCATCCCGCCCTGCGACGATATCGTGGTGGAGCGCCTGCGCGCGGCGGGGGCCGTGATGATCGGCAAGACCAACACGCCGGAATTTGCGCTCTCCGGCCGGACGGACAGCCCGCTGCACGGCAAGGCGCGCAACCCGTGGGATGTGGCGCTGACGCCCGGCGGTTCCAGCGGCGGTTCTGTGGCAGCGGTCGCGGCCGGCATGGTGCCGGTGGCGCTCACCACCGATGCCGGCGGCTCCACGCGCATCCCGGCGAGCTATACAGGCCTTTATGGGCTCCGGCCGTCCAACGGGCGCATCGCGCGCCGGCATGGTTTCCCGCCCATGGGGATTGATTTCCAGGCCGTTGGCGTCGTGGCGCGGGACCTGGCCGATCTGGAACTGACCTATGGACTACTGGCCGGGCCGGACGAGCGTGACCCAGCCTCGCTCCGCCTGCCTTCGCCGCGGGCGGGGGGTAAGCCACGCATCGGCTGGTTCGCTCGCTACGACGGCGAATTGGTGCATCCCGAGGTAGAGGCGGCCGTCGCCGAATGCGCCGCTTTGCTGGCCCAGGCCGGCTACGAGGTTGCGCCACGCTCGGCGGCCTATGATGTGAAGCTGGTGCGCAGCGTCTGGGGTGCGCTGAGTTCAGCAGGCGCGGCCCGCGCCGCCGAAATGCATCCGGAGCGTTGGCGCGCCGAGGCAAGTGCCGCCATCGCCGCCGCCGCCACCCGTGGCCTCGCCATGACGGCGGTGGACTACGTCCGCGCGCTGGATGGGCTGGCGACGCTGCGCGCCCAGGTCTCGGAAAATTGGGGCGAGGTGGACGTGTACCTCTGCCCGAGCGCCGCCTCCCCCGCATGGGCGATCGACCAGGAGTTCCCGGCCGAGATCGGTGGCAGGCCAGGCCATGCAGCGGCGCAAAACACCTTCGCCACCTGGGTGAACGCGATCGGGCATCCGGGGTTGAGCATTCCTGGCCGCCCGCATGCGGATGGCCGGCCGCTGGGCGTGCAACTGGTCGGGCGGTTTGGTGGCGAGGCGGATCTCTTCGACGTGGCGCGCGCCATCGCGGGGGGTGCCAGCTGGACGAGACCGGCCTTCCCCTCATGGTAGCAGCGTTCATCCTGGACCGGCTCCGCAAAGGCTTTCGCTTGCCAATCCGGATTGACTTCGCCGCGCCCGACCTCCGGCGCCAATGGCCTCCGTCATCCGGTGCGCTTCCATGATATCCCCGACATGTAAGATCTTGCCGAGCTAAAGCGGCAGCGACCCCTGCCCAACCTGTTCGACAAGCCTCTGCAGGCGCATGGCCATGAAGCCCGCGACGCCGCCGGAGCACGTGGTCAGCAACGTGCCCGTCGGGATCGCTTCCATCGGCTCGAAATGCCCGCTGGTCCAGCGGTCGCCCGCCACTCCGCCGATGCAGACCATCCCCGGTCCGCCGACTGCGCGCAGCGAGACCCCGCGCGTTGTCGTACCGACCGGTTCCAGCACCTTGTCTGCGCCGCCGCACCTGTCCCGGCGCATCGCGCGGGGAGGCAACGGCCTGGAACACCTCCATCCGCCAAGACGACGGGCACTGCCCTCTTCGTCGGCACGCGACTTACCCGCCCTCGGCGAGCTTCCTCTGGTACTGGGCCCGCATATGGGCCACGCCGCCGCTCGTCAGCCCGCCATCCGCCGCGATCTCGCTTCCCGTCATGAACGACGCCGCCTCCGATGCCAGAAACAGCACGATGGCGGCGATCTCCTCGGCCGTCGCCTCGCGACCCAAAGGGATCGCGTGGCGATTGGCCTCGATGTGTCCGGCCGGGGCGGCGTCCGTCAGCGGTGTTGCGATCGTGGCTGGATGGACGGAATTGACCCGGATTCCCTCCGCCGCGAACTCCAGCGCCGCCGATTTTGTCAGGCCGCGCAACGCCCATTTGCTCGTCGTGTAGGACGGGTCCCCATGCGCGATGAGACCTGCGGTCGAAGAGATGTTCACGACCGCCGAGGGCGCCGCGCGCGCCAGCAGCGCGCGGCAGTGCTTCATGCCCAGGAACGCGCCCGTCACGTTCACGGCCATGGCACAGTCCCACTCAGCGCGCGTTGTCGCGGCAAGCGACTTGCGGATGATGAGGCCCGCATTGTTGACCAGCACATCGAGCCGCCCCGGCCCGGTCTCAAGAACGGCAACCAGTGCCTGCCAATCACTCTCCTGCGCCACATCGAGCGAGTGGAAGGACGCGTAGAGCCCCTCCGCCCGCAATGTTCCAACGAGGTCCTGGCCCTCCCGCTGCAGGATGTCGCAGACATGCACGTGCGCGCCCTGCCTTGCGAAGCCGCGCACGATCGCCGCGCCCAGCCCACGGGCACCGCCAGTGACGCAGATGCTGCGCCGGACATGATTCGCCATCACGCGCTCACACTTCCCAATTCAGCCAGCGGCACAGCGATTCACCCATCACCGCCGCCTGGTCCCGGCCCGAGAGCCAGGGCAGGTGGTCGGTGAACATCGTGACCGCGTCGCGATAGTCGCAGGGCAAGCGGGTCAGGTCTGACCCCCAGAATAACCGCTCAGGCCCGAAGGCATCGAAGCTGGCTTTCAGGAATGGCTCGACGCTACTGTAGGGATAGTCGTCCTCAGCCGCGCAAGGCAGCGCAGAGGCCTTGACCGCGACATTGCCGAAGCGCGCAAGCCGCAACAGATCCTCCAGATGTTCGAAGGCCGCCACGCCGCGGCGCTCGACATGCGCCCCCATGTGGTCCAGCACGAGGCGAAGGCCGGGATAGCGCTCCGCAATCAGGCCGACCGCCTCGAAATCCTCGTTGACGAAGAGCATCAGCGCCAGGCCATCGGCCTCAGCCTGGCGGAAGATCCAATCCACGCTGCCATCCCGCAGCTGGCGGATCGCTGCACGGCGAAAGTTCAGCCGCGCGCCGAGCATCCCCGGGAAGAACTTCCATTCGGCGAAGCGATCACGGCTGTCCGGCGCATCCAGTGGCAACCGGCCCATGACGGCGAAACGGTCGGGATGACGCTGCGCGGCAGCGAGGCACAGCGTATTCCGATGCCCTTCCCAGGACGGTGGGACCAGCACGGCGCGCTGCACGCCGGCGCGGTCCATCTCGGTCAGCAACGCATCCGGAAGCAGGGGCTCCGCACGCTGCACGACGGCTGGCGGCGGCTGCGGCCATGGGTGGTCGGCCGGCTCCGCCGCCCAGACATGCACCTGCGAATCCGTAATCATCATCGCCTGGGGCCCTGCCTCTATTCTGGCTGGTAGTTGACGCTGCGCAGCAACTCTTCGGCACGGCGGATTTCGGTGGCGATGAAGCGTCGGCTGTCATCGATGCTCTCGACGACCGGCTCGATCACCTGCGTCGCGAGCCGCTGGGCGATCTCCGGATCCCTCATCGTCTCCTGCACCAGGGTGTGCACACGCTGGGTGACGCCGGGCGGCGTGCCCTTGGGTCCCCAGACGCCATACCAGGCCTGGAACTCGAAGCCGGGAAGTCCGGCTTCCGCCATGGTGGGCACATCCGCCGTAAGTGGCGAACGCTGCGGCGATGCGATGCCAAGCACGCGGATGCGCCCATCCGCGCGGCTGGCGAGCAAGGCGAAGCTCGGATCGATCAGCAGCTGGGCGCTGCCACCCATCAGATCGGTCAGCGCCGGCTGGGTTCCGCGATAGGTGACGACATTGAGATCCACGCCGGTGCGGCGCATGAAGTCGATCGTCGCCAGGTGCCCGGCCGACCCCAATGCGGAGATCGCGATGCTCCAGTCCCGCGGCCGCGCCTTGGCCGCGGCAACCACCTCCTGCACTGTGCGCTCCGGCCGCGTGCCGCTGATCATCATGACCAGTGGCGCCTTTGCCGTGCGCGCCATCACGGTCAGGTCGCTCTGCGGGTCGAAATTGGCACCCTTCAGCACCAGCGGCATGACAGCGGTGTTGAAGGTCGAAGCCAGCAGGGTGAAACCGTCCGGTGGCGCCTGGAGTACGATATTGGTGCCGAGCAGCGCCGAGCCGCCCGGCCGGTTCTCGACCACCGCAACCGCCCCGAGCCGGTCCTGCAGCCGCTGCGCCAGCAGGCGCGCCAGCATGTCGTTCGCACCACCCGGCGGGGTCGGGCAGATCACGCGGATCGGCCGGCCGAGCGGCCATGCCGCTTGCGCCCGCCCACCACGCGGCGCGCCGAGCGCGACTGCGGCAGCGCCTACCCCCAGCGTCCGTCGCTGCAGCATCGCGGCCTCCCTCACTCGGGCTGATAGTTGACGCTGCGCAGCAACTCGGTGGCGCGGTTGATCTCGGCCGCGATGAAGCGCCGCGTGTCCTCGATGCTTTCCGTCACCGGCTCGAGGATCTGGCTCTTCAGCCGATCGATGATGGCGGGTTCACGCATCGTCTCCTGCATCAGGGCGTTCACGCGCTGATTGATCTCGGCCGGCGTGCCCTTCGGGGCCCAGACGCCGTACCAGGATTGGAACTGGAAGCCGGGCAAGCCCGCCTCGCCCAGGGTCGGCACGTGAGGCGCCAGGCCCGAGCGCGCGGCAGTCGCGATGCCAAGCGCACGCACACGGCCATCAGCGGCCGCCGGCAGCAGCGCGAAGCTCGGGTCAATGAGAAGCTGCGCATTGCCGCCCATCAGATCGGTCAACGCGGGCTGCGTGCCGCGATAGGTCACCAGGTCAATCTGCACTCCGCTGCGGCGCAGGAACTCGATGGTCGCCAAATGACCGGCGGATCCCAGCGAGGAGAGCGCGAAGTTCCACTCGCGCGGCTTCTCCCTCGCCGCGGCGATCACCTCAGTCAGCGTGCGCTGCGGGCGCTGGCCGCTCATCACCATGACCAGCGGCGCCGCCGCGGTGCGCGCCATGACCTCAAGATCGCGCTGCGGGTCGAAATTCGCGCCGCGCAGCACCAGCGGCATCACCGCCGTGTTGAAGGCCGAGGCGAGCAGCGTGTAGCCATCCGGCGCCGCCTGAAGAACGGCATGGGTGCCAATCAGGCCAGCCCCGCCGGTGCGGTTCTCGACCACGGCTGTGGCGCCGAGCTTCTCCTGCAGACGCGCCGCCGTCAGCCGCGCCAGCGCGTCATTCGCGGCCCCCGGCGGCCAGGGGCAGATCACGCGGATCGGCCGTCCGCGCGGCCAGGCATCCTGCGCCTGGACGGCCGGTGCCGCCAGCAGACCGAAGCCGCCAGCGGCAGCGGAGGCCAGAAGATATCGGCGATTCATGATTTGCTTCCTCCGAAATGGCACGCGACGTTGCGCGGCCCGTTGATGGTCTCAGTCGTCCAGCAGCGCGCTACGTTCCGCTGCCGAGAGCGGAAGCAGCGGTGGGCGCAGCCGGTGCCAGCCTGCCTCGCCGGTGCGATGCGCCAGCAGCGCCTTCAGCGACGCCATCTGCGCGAAGCGCGACGCACGGTTGCGCATGGCGACGATGCGCGCCTGCGCCGCCTCAACCGCCTGCGCCCGGGCGGGATCGGCGAAGTGCCGGAACACGAAGGCGAGGTCGGCCGCGACCAGGTTCGATGTCGCGGTGATGCAGCCGGCACCCCCCTTGCGCAGCAGCGGCAGCATCAGCGGATCGGCGCCGGCCAACACGGCCAGGTCAGGGAAGGCTTCGACCAGCGCCTCCATATGCGCGAGGTCGCCCGCAGAATCCTTGATACCGGTGAAGGTGCCGGGATAGGCCGCGCGCAGCCGCGCGATCACCGGAAACGGGATCGGCACCGCCGACATCTGGGGGATATGGTACAGCACGATGCGCAGGCGCGGATCGGCCAGGCGCTCCACCACCTCGGCATAGGCGGCGAAGAGGCCATCCTCGGTGACGCCCTTGTAGTAGAAGGGCGGCAGAATCACGACCGTGGTCACGCCGAGCGACAGCGCGTGCCGGGTCAGCGCTACCGTCTCGCTCAGCGCGGCGACGCCGGTGCCGGGCAGCAGCCGGTCCGGTGCGATGCCAGCGGCGACCACGGCCTCCAGCAAAGCTCGGCGTTCGTCGTTGGCGAAAGAGTTCGCCTCGCCCGTGGTGCCGAGCATGGCGATGCCGTCGCAGCCCTCCGCCAGCAGCCGCCGGCAATGGGTGACGAAAAGCGCGTGGTCCGGGGCGAAGGCTTCGGAGATCGGCGTCAGCGCGGCGCTGAACACGCCGCGTGGATGCAGCGCGGTCATGCGCCTTCTCCCGCCGCCCAATCCGGCGCCACGCGCACATATTTGATGGCCTGGCGCCAATAGGTGTAGGCGATGTGCAGTGCTCCGTCCGGCGTCTGGCACAAGGACGGGTAGGAGAATTCCCGGTTCAGCCGGTCCTTCGAGTTGTTGGTCAGGCAGTAGCCATCGCCGGTCTCGAGGTTGCGCCGCAGCGGCCAGGTCCGACCCAGATCGGCGGATAGCGCCAGCGTCATCGGCGCGCGCGGCGCACCCCAGAATGCGCCGCGGCCCGAGGAGGGTGCGGCGGGGGCAAGGTCCTCGCCACCGATGTCATCGTAGAGCGACAGGCGCCGCCCGGTCGCATCCGCCGCGCTGGAATGGTTGTAGACCATCGCGAGGCGTCCATCCGCGAGCCGCGTCGCCATCACCGAGGAATTGTTGTTCGGCAGCTCCGTCGGCACCGGCGCAGACCAGCTGCGACCGCCATCCGACGAACGGGCGACATGGATCGAATCCGCCCAGCGGCTGCGGTAGAACGCAACCAGCGTGCCGTCACGCAAATCCACGATGCTCATATGCACGCAGCCCGTGCTGCCGGGCACCGCATGCTCGGTCCAGGTCGCGCCAGCATCGGATGAGATCATCACCGAGCTGGTATCGAGGTCGCCGGTCCAGGCACCGGCCGGCGGCTTGGTACATCGCCAGATCGGCAGCAGCCAGTCGCCATTGTCCAGCACCACGATCGGACTGCGGATGAAGGTGCCGAAGCCTGGCTGCTCGCCGAACAACGTTTCGATGGGACCCCAGCTGCGCCCGCCATCCGCCGAGATGCGGCGGCGAATGATCGCGGTATCCTGGTTGCCGGAGACCTGCGCCGTCCATAGCAGCCACAGCCATCCGCCCGGCGCGTGGAACAGCAACGGATTCTGCTCGGACCTGGTGGCGTCGTCCGACAGGCGCTCCGCCGGCGACCAGCGATCCGCCCCAGCTTCGAGGCGTGAGAAATGCACCGAGATGTCCGGCACGCCCTCCTGCGTGCCGCCGAACCACACGCAACCCATCTCGCCGCCGGACAGCGGCAGCAGGAAGGCGGCGTGGTTCTGCACGCAAGGGGTAGGAATGAAGGCCTCGATGCGCGCGGGGTCGCCCGGCGCGGGACCCAGGATTTCAGGGCGGTCTATTATTCCAGTGTCTGGCACGCCGGCGTCGGGCATGGATGTTTCCTCAAAAGGCAGCGCGATAGATGGCGAGGATGTCGTCCTGGCTCATCTCACGCGGATTGTTGTCGAGCAGGCGGCGGATGGCATGCGCCTCCGTCGCCATGACGGGCAGGTCATCCTCGGGCACGCCGAGGGCGGATAGCCGCATCTGGATGCCGAGTGCGGCGCACCAGCCATGGGTCGTTGCCAGCACGTCGCGCGCGCCAGCAAGCCCAAGCGCATCGAGCACCAGCGCCGTCTTCGCCGGCACCACGGATGCGTTGAACGCCAGTGTGTGCGGAAAGATCACTGCGCAGGCCAGGCCATGCGCGACGTGGTGCCGGGTACCGAGCGGATAGGCCACCGCGTGCCCCGCCGTGGTGTTCACCGGCCCCAGGCAGAAGCCGCCGTAGAGCGAGGCGAGCGCAAGCCCGGCCCGCGCCTCGCGGTCGCTGCCATCGGCCACGGCGCGCGCCAAGAAGCGGCCAACCAGGCGGATGCCCTCCAGCGCGTAGAGGTCGATCGTGGGGTGCGACTTGCGGCTGGTGAAGGCCTCGGCGCAATGGGCCAGCGCATCGACGCCGGTTGCCGCCGTCACCGAAGCGGGCACGCTCAGTGTCAGGTCGGGATCCACCACCGCAAGGTCAGCGATCATGTGCCGGCTCTGCACCGCGAGCTTGTTCTGCGTCGCGGGGTCTGTCACCAACGAGCGCGACCCGGCCTCGCTGCCCGTGCCGGAGGTGGTTGCCACCTGCGCCAGCGCCACGCGCCGGCCAGCGACCTTCTCTGGCCCGACCACCTCGTGCAGCGTCTGCCCGCTGCCTGGCAGCACGGCGACAAGCTTCGCGAGGTCCATCGCGCTGCCGCCGCCGAAGCCCACGACCAGCTGCGGCTGCACGCGCTCGGCCAGGGCCAGCGCAGCGTCGAGGTTCGGGATATCCGGCTCCGGCTTCACCTCCCCGAATACCGTCACCTCGCCCGGCAGGCCGAGGAGGTCGATACGCGCCGCATTGAATCCGCCGGCGATGACCAGGCTGCGCGTGATGCCCCTCTCGCGTGCCCAGGCGCCGATGCTCGCCACCTGGCCTGGGCCAAAGGCGATGCGCGCCGGACGGTCAATGTCGATAGGGCGAAGCAGGTCGGTCATGCGGCGGCTTTCGTGGCGCGGCTGCGATGCGCGGCGAGCAATTCGGCGTATTCGATGGCCTCGATCAGGCTGCGCTCGCTGGCGATGCCCTGGCCGGCGATGTCGAAGGCAGTGCCGTGATCAACAGAGGTGCGGATCACGGGCAGCCCAAGGGTGATGTTCACGCCCGACAGCGCATCCCACTTCCCCGTGGCGGGATCGACATGGAAGCCCAGCAGCTTGACCGGAATATGCCCCTGGTCGTGATACATCGCGACCACGGCATCGAACTGGCCCGCGCGCAGCTTGACGAAGACGGTATCGCCCGGCACCGGGCCGGTGACGTGCATGCCGTCGGCCACTGCTTGCGCGATGGTGGGCGCCACGACATCGATATCCTGCCGGCCGAACAGCCCGCCCTCGCCGGCATGCGGGTTCAGCGCGGCGACGGCGATATGGGGCTTCTCGATACCGAGGCCACGCAGCGCCTGCTGCGTCAGGTCCAGCACCAGCCGTATGCGTTCCGGCGTGACGCGCTTGGGCACATCCTCCAACGCGCAATGGGTGGTGACGTGGCTGACGCGCATATTGCCATGCGCAAGCAGCATTACGCTGCCCTTCACGCCCGTGAGTTCCGCCAGCATCTCGGTATGCCCGGCGTAATGGTAGCCCGCCTTGTTCAGCGCTTCCTTGTTCAGCGGCGCCGTGACGATGGCGCCGACACGGCCAGACTGCGCCAGGCGCACGCCCTGTTCGATCGCCAGATAGGCGAAGCGGCCGCCATCGGCGCTCAGCACGCCCGGCAGGATCGCAGCACCTTCCGCGCCGGCCTGGAGGAAGGCCAAGGCCGGCCAGTCGCGCAGCTCTGTCGTCACCTCGGGGAAGGCGAGCCCGGGCGCCAGCGCGTGGCGTGCGCGCTCCAGCGCAGCGCCGCTGCCGATCACCAGCAGACGCAGCGCGCCGGCAGCGATGCGTTCGTGCAGCGCAGCGCATGCCTTGACGATGATCTCAGGGCCGATGCCCGCCGGATCCCCCATGGTGATGGCGAGGTGGGGCGTTGTCATGCGGGAATGCTCCAGGACGTCAGGACAGAATCGGTCAGCAGGTCACGCCACAATGTGTCATCGCCGAAGGCACCGGACTTAGAGACGACGGCCACACCCTCCCAAGCCCCGCCGCGCAGCACGGAACGCGGCACGCCAGGCTGCACGATGCCGACAGCGTCGAGACCGCGCGCGCCGAGTGCCCCGCAGAGCGCCCGCAATGTCTCTCCGCCCGCCGCGATCAGGGTGCCGGGTGGCGGCAGGCGCTGCGTGAGCCCCGCCAGCGCCGTGGCAATGCGGCGCGCGGCCTCGGCCCGGTCGAGGCCGAGGGGCAGCTTAACGCTCACCATCGCCACGCCAGTCGTTTCCAACATCCGCGCGACATGCGCGGCCGCGGCGTCATCGCCCGCCGTGATGACCATGCCGCAGTCCCCACAGGCGGCCAACTGGCGCGTCGTCACTGTCTGGTCGGAACCGAACAGCCCCAGCACAGGGCCACGCAGCGCCTGCTTGGCCTCCGCCGTCACGGGGCCGGCCAGCGCACGCGCGAGACCCCCGCTGCCGCACCACAAGACCGGCCCCGACGCGACGCCGCCAAGTGCCACGATGCGGGCGAGATCTGAATCCTCCTCGGCGTCGAAGACCGACAGGCCAGGTGGCAGCGGCGCCGCAGGATCGCCGCGTTGCGCCTGCAACCCTTCCGCGGCGAGCATCGCAGAAAGGTCCGGAGTGATGGGGGCGACCGTCCCGCCCGCCTGCCGCACCAGCACGCGGCCGGCGCGCGTGACGCGGCCCTGCGCGGGAAAGGCGGGCGCGAGCACGACATGCCGCCAGCGGCCAATCTCCATGCAGGCGGCCAGCTCGGCAGCGACATGGCCGCGCAGCAGGCTGTCGATCTTCTTGAAGGCGATGTCCGCGCCGCGCAGCGCCGGCGCGACCTCGCGCACCGCTGCAATCGCGGCGGAGCGCGACGCCTCCCGCGAGCGGGTATCCATCGCGAGGCTGTCCGTCACCTGGCCGCCATCGGCCCAACGCAGGGGGACGGGGCCGCAAAGGCCGGTCAGCTCGGCCGCCGAGTCCAGCGCGCCCGTCAGGTCGTCGGCGATCAACCGCAGGACCGGGCGGGTCATCGCGACGGCCCGCCGGGCCCGATGGTGCCGAAGGACAGCCGCAGCCCGGTGCCGAGCTCCTCGGCCAGCGCGCAGACGCGCGGTGCGGTCAGGGCAACGAAGTCGGGCAGCGGCAGGCGGTCGCTGCCGATGGTGAGGCTGACCCCCGCCGCCGGCGCACCACGGGCATCGAGCACGGGGGCCGCGACGGTGCGCAGCCCATAGGCGTTCTCGCCATCCGAAACCGCGTAGCCGCGCGCCCGCACCTCATCGAGCCGCGCCAGCAGCGCATCAAGGTCGGTGAGCGTGCGATCGGAGAGTTTCACCCGTGGTACGCATTCGAGCTGCGCGACCTGCGCCTCCCGCGGCAGCCACGCGAGAATCGCCTGGCCGAGGGCGGTGGCATAGGCGCCGATCCGCGTGCCCGGGCGGCGCACGACGCCATGCCGCTCCAACCCGGCCTCGAAGCGGGCAAGGTAGATCACCTCCCCTTGCTCCAGCACGCCAAGAGAGCCGGCATCGGCCACATTGGGCACCAGGTCGCGCAGGAGTGGGCGGGCATGCGTCGGCAGGTCGCCCGCTGACAGCGCGGCATAGCCGAGTTCAAGGCACTTCAGTGTCAGTCGGAAACGCCGCCCGTCCGGGACGGGACGCAGATAACCGAGATCGACCAGCGTGTGGACCAGGCGGAAGGCGGTGCCGCGGTCATGGCCGGCCCGAACCGCGACCTCGGCCAGAGTGAGCTCAGGACGGTCAGGCCCGAAGGTCTTCAGAACGGCGAAAGCCTTGGCCACCGACTGGACCAGGTTTTTCGGGTTCTCGACGCGATTCTGTGTTCCGTCCAATGCTGCGCCTCCCTGGCATTTGTTCGGATTGCGAACACTTGTTCGTTATGTAACCCCTTGCTATCCTTGAGGTGACGGCGCTGTCAAGCGCAACGCGACCGCCACAGGAGAGACGCGGCATGACGCCCGAGACCACAGCAGGCCATGCGATCGTCACCGGCAGCAGTTCCGGAATCGGCGCGGCCATCGCGACGCGCCTGCTGCGTGAGGGCTGGCGCGTCACCGGCCTCAGCCGCAGCGATCCTGGCCTGACCGACCCGCGCTATACGCACCGAGCCGTGGACCTGCTCGACGCGGCGGCCCTGCCCGCCGCGGTCGCTGACCTCAAGCCCACGGCCTTCGTTCACGCGGCCGGCTTGATGCGCGGCGGCATGCTGGGCGCATTGGACGCGGAGGCGGGACGCATGCTCTGGCGCCTGCATGTCGAGGCGGCATCGCTGCTGGCGGATCTGCTGGTGCCGCGCATGCCGGATGGCGGGCGCATTGTCCTGATCGGCAGCCGCACCGCCGGCGGCGCCGCCGGCCGCAGCCAATACGCCGCGAGCAAGGCCGCCCTGGTCGCCATGGCGCGGTCCTGGGCCATCGAGCTCGCGCCGCGGGGGATCACCGTCAATGTCGTGGCACCGGCCGCGACCGACACACCCATGCTGCGCGACCCGGCACGCAGCGCCATGGCGCCGAAGCTGCCGCCGATCGGGCGTTATATCCGCCCGGAGGAGGTCGCGGCGCTCACCACCTTCCTGCTTGGCCCAGACGCTGGCGCCATTACGGGCCAGCAGATGCTCATCTGTGGTGGCAGTTCGCTGTAAAGAACCCAGGGGCGCGGCGCGGTCGCATCCGTTCCGCTGGTTCGGCTCGTGGGGCAGGCATCCTCGGGTCCCGCCGCCAGAGATGGTTTGGAAGCCGGTCCCCACCGCTGCTCCAGGCAGTTTTCCAACCCCATTCTCCCGTTGTCCGTCGGCGGCGCCACCCGCAGTGTTCTGCCGGGTTTTGCAGACACGCTTGATCCTTCGAAGTTGGGACGGCCGGTTCCAATGGCGCGCCGCCCGGCCCGTTAGCGCCCTTACGGCGTCCTTACGCCCATGGTGCCAGTTCCGCATCGCGCCGCAACGCCGTCCGCCTGCAGATTATCTCCCCTGACAAGGAGAATCCCATGCTCGACATCATCCTGCTGGCCGCCGCTTTCGGGGCCTTTGGCCTGCTCGGCCTCTATGTTCGTGGCTGTGGGCGGGTGTGATCATGAGCTTCGAACTCTGGCTTGGCGGCGGAGTCGCCCTGGGCCTTCTCGCGTATCTCCTATGGGCCCTCCTGCGGCCGGAAAGTCTCTGACATGACCATTATTGGATGGGCGCAGATCGCGCTCGTGCTCGGCTGCGCGCTTTTGCTGGCGGTGCCAACCGGCCATTGGCTGGCACGGCTCGCGCAGGGCCGGCTGGGTGCGCTCGCGGGGCTCGACGCTGCCGTGTTGCGCGCGGCCGGCGTGGACGCGGCACGCGGTCAAGGATGGCAGGCCTACCTGGTGGCGATGCTGGCCTTCAACGCGGCGGGCTTCGCGCTGCTTTACGCCATGCTGCGCCTGCAAGGCGTGCTGCCGCTGAACCCCCAGGGCTTTCAGGGCATCCCGCCCTATCTCGCCTTGAACACCGCCATCTCCTTTGTGACCAACACCAACTGGCAGGCCTATTCCGGCGAGGCGGCGATGTCGCATCTGAGCCAGATGACGGGGCTGGCGGTACAGAATTTCCTCTCCGCCGCGACCGGCATCGCGCTGGCCTTCGCCGTCATGCGCGCCTTCGCTGGCGGCGGTGTCTCGCAGCTCGGCAATTTCTGGGCGGACCTGACGCGCGTCACGCTGTGGCTGTTGCTGCCGGGTTCCATCCTGGCGGCCTTTGCCTTCATCGCCATGGGCGTGCCGCAGACGCTGGAGGCAAGTGCCACGGCCGCGACCTTGGCGGGCGCCGAGCAGACCATCGCGCTCGGCCCTGTTGGCTTTCAACTCGCCATCAAGCATCTGGGCACCAATGGCGGCGGCTTCTTCGGCGTCAACTCGCTGCACCCCTTCGAGGGGCCGAGTGCGCTGGCGACGAGCCTGCAGATCATCCTCCAGACCGTGATCCCCTTCGGTCTCTGCCTCACCTTCGGCCGCATCATCGGTGATGCGCGGCAGGGGCGCGCATTGCTGGCGGTGATGGTCGGCTTCGTGCTGGTGGCAACGCTGGCGATCTACGCCGCCGAGGCTGGCGGCAACCCGCTGCACATCGCGGCCGGCGTCGCACCCACGCAGGGCAATATGGAGGGCAAGGACCTCCGCTTTGGCCTCGCACTCGCGGCACTCTTTACCGCCACCACCACGGGGGCGAGCTGCGGCGCGGTCAATGCCATGATCGACAGCTTCACGCCGCTGGGCGGCCTGGTGCCGATGTTCCTGATCCAGCTGGGCGAGGTGCTGCCCGGCGGCGTGGGTTCGGGCCTCTACGGCATGCTGGTCTTCGCGCTGCTGGCGGTGTTCATCGCCGGGCTGATGGTGGGCCGCACGCCGGAATACCTCGGCAAGAAGGTGCAGGCGCGAGAGGTGAAGCTGGCCATGCTGGCGGTCCTCGTGGTTCCGGCCGCGATCCTGGGCCTGGCTGGTCTTTCGCTGGTGCTGGAGGTGGGCACCGCTTCGCTCCAGGACGCCGGGCCGCATGGGCTGTCGGAGATGCTCTATGCCTATACCTCGGCGGCGGGAAACAACGGCTCGGCCTTTGGTGGCCTCACCGCTGACACGCCCTGGCTCAACACCACACTGGGCCTTGCCATGCTGGCCGGGCGCTTCGGCTTCGTCATCCCCGTGCTGGCCATCGCCGGCAGCCTGGCTGCCAAGCCGCGCGCGCCCGAAGGGCCCGGAACGCTGCCGACCCATGGACCGCTTTTCGTGGGCCTGCTGGCCGGCGTGATCCTCATCCTTGGCGGGCTGCAATACCTCCCCGCCCTCGCCCTTGGCCCGATCGCGGAGCATGTCGCGATGCTCGCCGGCCAGACATTCTGAAAGCTGATCAAAATGCAAAGCTCCATCGCGCTGTTAGACGGCGCCATTCTCCGCCGCGCGGCGCTCGACGCCGTGCTGAAGCTCAATCCGCGGCACCTCATCCGCAACCCTGTCATCTTCGTCACCGAGGTGGTCGCCATCCTGGTCACGCTGCTGGCGTTGCGTGATGCATCGCAGGGCAGCGCGTTCGCCTTCCAGGCGAGTGTCGCGGCCTGGCTCTGGCTGACCGTGCTCTTCGCCACCTTCGCCGAGGCCGTGGCGGAAGGCCGCGGCAAGGCGCGCGCTGCCTCGCTGCGCGCCTCACGCGGCGACACCATGGCGCGCTTCGTACCGCTGCCGGAAGACATCACGCTGACCATCCCGCGCGCGGCGGCCGAGCTGAAGCGCGGCGATCATGTCCTTGTCGAGGCGGGTGAGATCATTCCCTCGGATGGCGAGATCATCCAGGGCATCGCCAGCGTCAACGAAAGCGCCGTCACCGGCGAAAGCGCGCCCGTGATCCGCGAAGCCGGTGGCGACCGCAGCGCCGTCACCGGCGGCACGCTGGTGGTCAGTGACCGCATCCTGGTCCGCATCACCGCCGAGCCAGGGTCCACCTTCCTCGACCGCATGATCGCGATGGTCGAAGGCGCTTCCCGGCAAAAGACGCCCAATGAGATCGCGCTGGATATCCTGCTCGCCGGCATGACGATCATCTTTCTGATCGCGGTGGTCACGCTGGTGGGCTTTGCCAGCTATAGCGGGGCCGCGCCCTCGGTTGTCGTGCTCGCCGCACTTCTGGTCACCCTCATCCCCACCACCATCGGCGGGCTGCTCTCGGCGATCGGCATCGCGGGCATGGACCGACTGGTGCGCTTCAACGTGCTGGCCACCTCCGGCCGCGCGGTGGAGGCGGCGGGCGACGTGGACGTGCTGCTGCTGGACAAGACCGGCACTATCACCTTCGGCAACCGCCAGGCCGCCGCCTTCATCGCGGCCCCCGGCGTGAGCGAGGCCGAGATCGCCGAGGCTGCCGTGCTGGCCAGCCTGGCGGATGAGACGCCGGAGGGCCGCAGCATCCTGGCCTTCGCCCGCGAACGGCATGGCATCACCGCCACCATGCCGGAGGGTGCCAGACCAGTGCCCTTTACGGCGCAGACGCGCATCTCGGGAATGGACCTGCCCCCTTCGATCGCCATGGGCGGCGCCTATCGCAAGGGCGCGGTGGACAGCCTGGCAGCGGCGCTGAACCAGCCGCTGCCGCCAGCACTCGCCGCCGGCATTGACCGGATCGCGCGCAGCGGCGCGACGCCGTTGGCCGTCTCCCGCGATGGCCGCATTCTCGGTGCGATCGAGCTGAAGGACATCATCAAGCCCGGCATCCGTGAACGCTTTGTCGAATTGCGCCGCATGGGCATCCGCACCGTCATGGTCACCGGCGACAACCGCGTGACCGCCGCCGCCATCGCTGCCGAAGCGGGCGTGGATGACTTCCTCGCCGAGGCCAAGCCGCAGCAGAAGCTGGACTATATCCGCGCGCAGCAGGCCGAAGGGCGCCTCGTCGCCATGGCCGGGGACGGCACCAATGACGCGCCGGCCCTGGCCCAGGCCGATGTCGGCCTCGCCATGCAGACCGGCACCCAGGCCGCGCGCGAGGCCGGCAATATGGTGGACCTCGACAGTGACCCCACGAAGCTGATCGAGGTGGTGGAAATCGGCAAGCAACTGCTCATCACCCGCGGCGCGCTCACCACCTTCTCCATCGCCAATGACGTGGCGAAGTACTTCGCCATCCTGCCGGCGATCTTCGTGGGAACTTATCCAGGTCTCGCCGCGCTCAACGTGATGGGGCTGACCAGTCCGCAAAGCGCCATCCTCTCGGCGGTGATCTTCAACGCGCTGATCATCGTGGCGCTGGTGCCCTTGGCGCTGCGCGGCGTTGCCTACGCCTCGGTCGGCGCGGCGGCCCTGCTGCGCCGCAACCTGCTGATCTACGGGCTGGGCGGCCTGGTCGCGCCCTTCATCGGCATCAAGATCATTGACGTCTTCCTCACCCTGATCGGAGTGGCCTGAGCCATGTTGCGCCCCCTTCTCTCCCTCCTGCTCGGCTTCACGCTGCTGCTGGGTGTCGTCGTGCCGCTCGGCGTCACCGCCGTCGCCGGCCTCACCATGCCCGAGCGCGCCGGTGGCAGCCTCATCCGGCGCGAAGGCCAGGTGGTCGGCTCCTGGCTCATCGGGCAGAATTTCGAGGAGCCACGCTGGTTCCAGGGCCGGCCTTCCGCGACCTCGGCCGCACCCTATGACGCCGCCTCCTCCGCCGCCTCGCAACTCGGGCCCACCAGCGCGGCCTTGCTCGCCGCGGTTACCGAGCGTGTCGCAGGCGGGCTCGAAGTGCCGGCCGATGCCGTGACCAGCAGCGGCTCGGGCCTTGATCCGCATGTCAGTCCGGAAAATGCGCGGGCGCAGATCGCGCGCGTGGCGGCGGCGCGCAACCTGGCGCCGGAGAGCGTGGCCGCGCTGGTGGAACAGCATGTCGAAACCCGCGAGTTCGGCCTGCTGGGCGAGCCGCGCGTCAATGTGCTGCGGTTGAATGTGGCCCTAGAGGCGCTGCGCTGAGGCGCGGCTTGGCCTATCCTGTTCGGCGATGAACACGGCCGAGCCCGAGCGCCCCGACCCCGATGCCCTGGCCGAGATTGCGGCGCGGGAGGGGCGCGGGCGCCTCAAGGTCTTCCTGGGTGCCGCCCCAGGCGTGGGCAAGACGGTGGAGATGTTGACCGAGGCACGTCGGCTCCAGGAATTGGGCAGCGATGTCCTGATCGGCCTGGCCGAGACGCATGGGCGGGCCGAGACGGAAGCCGCCATCGGCCCACTGCCACGCCTCCCGCTGCGCGCCATCGCCTATCGCGGCCAGGTGCTGCATGAATTCGACCTGGACGCGGCGCTGGCGCGGCGCCCAGGCATCCTGCTGCTGGATGAACTCGCCCATACCAACGCACCCGGCAGCCGTCACGCGAAGCGGTGGCAGGATGTGGAGGAACTGCGCGACGCCGGCATCGAAGTCTGGACCACGATGAACGTCCAGCATCTGGAGAGCAGCGCCGAAGCCGTGGCGCGAGTCACCGGCGTACGCGTCGCCGAGACGGTGCCGGATGCCGTGCTCAAGGGCGCTGACGCGGTGGAGCTGGTGGATATCCCGCCGGCCGAATTGCTGGAGCGGATGCGCGCCGGGAAGATCTACCGCCCGGAACAGGCCGAGCGTGCCCTGCGTGGTTTCTTCAAGGAAGGCGCGCTCGCGGCACTGCGCGAATTGGCGCTGCGCCGCACGGCGGACCGTGTGGATGCCGACGTCACCTCCTGGATGCGCCGTAACAGGGTCGCCGGCCCCTGGCCGGTTGGCGAGCGCGTGCTGGCGCTAATCCCGGGCGGCGCCTCCGCCGATCCGGTGTTGCAGCAGGCCCGCCGCCTGGCCGATGCGCTGCACGCGCCGCTGCTGGCCCTGCATGTCGAACAGCCGGGCCAGGATTCCGACCCGGGCCCCGGAATCGCTTTGGCCCAGCAGCTCGGCGCGGAGACCGAAGTGACCACCGCGACGGACCTTCCCGCGGCGATCCTCGCCCATGCCCGCGCCCGACGTGCCACGCACATCATCCTGGGGCGCGGCGAGCCACCCTGGTGGCGGCGGATCTTCGGGCGGACGCTGATCGCGGCGCTGGCCCGGCAGGCGCGGGAATTCACCCTCCATGTGGTGCCGAGCCAGGCAGCCGCGCAAGCCGCGCCATTGCCCCGCCCCTGGCCGGGCTGGACGACCTGGCTCGCCGTACCGCTGCTGGTCGGTGCGGCCACGCTGGTCTGCACGGCGCTGGACGGGATGGTGCCGGATGCCGGCTTCGGCATGGTCTACCTGGCCGCCATCGTGGCCATCGCCGCCATCGTTGGGCCGCTGCATGCGGGTGCCGGGGCGGTCCTGTCCTTCCTGATCTGGAACTTCCTGTTCCTGCCGCCGCGCTACACGCTCACCATCGCCTCGGCGCAGGACGTGCTGGGGGCCGTGGTCTTCGGCGCCGTCGCCGCCTTGCTGGCCGGCACCACGGGCCGGCTTGGGCGCAATGTCCGCGCGGCTGCGATGCGGCTGGCGGCGCTGCGGCGGCTCACCGCGCTCTCGCGCCGGCTGAATGCCCAGGCCTCGATGGCCGAATTGCAGATGGCCGTGGTGGAGGAGGCCGCGCGAATCATCGGCGGCCCGGCCTGCCTGCTGCTGCCACTGGACGAAGCCCTGGCCACGACACTCCCAGGGCAGTTCATCCGGGATGCCATCCTCCAGGCCGAACCCGTGCTGCGTGCGGCGAGCCCCGCGGATGTCACGCCCGATGACGGCGCCATGGCCGCGGCACGCTGGGCGATGGCCCATGGCCGCGCGGCGGGGCGCGGCACCGCGACGCTGCCGACCAGCGCCTGGCGCTTCCTGCCCCTGACAGCGCAGCGCGATGGCGAGCCGATCGTCCTGGCACTGCTGGGCCTGCGCCCGGAAGGCGGAAGCGCGGACCCCGAGGCGGATCGCGCCATCGAGGCGCTGCTGGACCAGGCGGCGGTGGCGCTGGAACGTGCGCGGCTGGCCGAGACGGCGGCCAATGCGCGTGCGCGCGGCCAGACGGAGGCGCTGCGCACGGCGCTGCTGACCAGCCTCGGGCATGATCTGCGCACGCCGCTGACGGTCATTCGCGGCGCGGCGGAGACGTTGCGCACGGCCGGTGCCGCGCTCTCGGCCGTCACCCGCGCCGACCTGCTGATGAGCATCGAGGAGGAGGCGACGCGCCTCGCCCGCTGGATGTCCGCCATTCTCGATATTGTGCGCCTGGAGACCGGCCAGGTGGTGCCACGGCGCGAGCCGGTGGATGTGGCCCAGGCGCTGGAGGAGGCAGCACTTCGGGCAGAACAGGCGCATCCTGGCAGAACCGTCCAGCGCGATCTGCCAGCTGATCTGCCGCGCCCGCGGCTCGATGCGGCACTGCTGGATCGCGTCCTGGAGAATGTGCTGGATAACGCGATGAAATACTCGAAGCCAGGCGGTGTCGTTCAACTCTTGGCGCGCCGGGAAGGGAGCGAGGTTGTGCTGGCTGTGGAGGATGACGGCCCTGGCATTCGCCCCGAGGATCTGCCGCGTGTCTTTGATCCCTTTTTCCGTGCGGCGCGCACCGATAGCATCGCGGCCGGCTCCGGGCTTGGCCTCTCCATCTGCCGCGGGCTGGCCAGTGCGATGGGCGGACGCATCGCGGCCGAAAGCCCGGTCGCGGCGGAGCGAGGGACGCGCGTCACGCTGCGTTTCCCCGCATGACGGCCGCACCGCTGCCCATCCTGGTGATCGATGACGAACCGCAGATCCATCGCTTCCTCGGCCCCGCGCTGGAGGCCGCGGGCTACGCCGCATTGCGGGCCGAAACGGCGCGCGAGGGGCTGCGCCTCGCGGCGTCACGCGGCCCGGCCTGCGTGCTGCTGGACCTTGGCCTGCCCGACATGGACGGGAAGGAGGCGCTGGCCCGGCTGCGCGCCTTCAGCAGCGTGCCAGTGATCATCATCAGCGCGCGCGACCGCGAGGCCGAGAAAGTCGCCGCACTCGATGCCGGCGCCGATGACTATGTGGAAAAGCCCTTCGGCCTGGCGGAACTCCTGGCGCGGTTGCGGGCCGCGACACGCCGGGCGCTGCTGACCGAAGCGCCCTCACCCCTCGTGGTCACGGGCGCGCTCGAAGTTGATCTGGAACGGCGGCTGGCGCGCGTGGCCGGGGCAGAGCTCTCGCTCACGCCGCGCGAATGGGACCTGTTGGCCGCCCTCGCTCGCGACCTGGGCAAAGTCGTCACGCAACGGCGCCTGCTGACCGAGGTCTGGGGGCCGGCACATGCCGAGGACAGCCAGTATCTGCGGGTCTATGTCGGGCAGCTGCGCGCCAAGCTGGGGGATGCGGCGCGGCTGCTGCGGACTGAACCGGGGGTTGGATATCGGCTGCTGGAAGAGGCTTAGGTGACGGCCAGCCTAGGTGCTGGCGGCGGTCCAAGACTGAGCTGGAAGAAGGCTGTAGCGAACCGCGTTCCGTTCACCACGTCCCGCATGAGCCGTGCCCACCAGCTGACCGGACGCCAACGGCATCCGCTCAGCAGCCGGAGAGCGACGGGTCAGACCCCAGCGCGCCCCGTGATTGTGCCGGTGGCAACAAGGTCCATCAGCAGCGCCATTGTTGCCTGCCCGGTGATGGCGAAGGGATCGAGGGTGGCCGTCTTGGAGTATTTCAGCAGCAGCGATGGGTTCATCGCCTTGGCATCCACCTGCCCCATGGTCCAATTGCCGAAGCGCCTCTCAGCAATCTCCTCATAGGCCAATAGCCGGATCTGTGTGTGCCGCTCGTCGCGCACAATGGCATTGTAAAGGTCACAGACCTCGTCGCGCCCGCCTTCAAGCACCTGCACGAAGACGTTGTTCGTGAAGCAAAGCAACCCCGTGATCCCCCGCCGCGGATTGTTGCGATGCGACTGCACCAGGATCTGGTCAAGGACGGGGGATGGGAGCGGTGCCGCGACGCGGCTGGCGTAAAGGCAGCGGACAAGCATCTTGGCCTCAACTCCGCATCGAGATGAGCGAGAGGAATTCCCGCCGCAACGCCGGATCCTTCAGGAACGAACCGCGCATCACACTGTTGGTCATTTTCGAACCGGTATCCTTCACGCCGCGCCAATGCATGCAGAAATGATCCGCCTCCATCACCACGGCGAGGCCGTCGGGCTTGACCCTGTCGGTCAGCAACTCGGCGATCTGGGTCATGGCCTCTTCCTGGATCTGGGGGCGGGACAGAACCCATTCAGCCAGGCGGGCGTATTTGGAAAGCCCGATCAGGTTCGAATGCTGGTTCGGCATCAGGCCGATCCACAAGCGCCCCATGATCGGGCAGAAATGATGGCTGCACGCGCTACGAACCGTGATCGGCCCGACGATCATCAGTTCACTCAGCCCGGTCACGTTGGGAAATTCTGTCACAGGCGGGGCTTGGTGGTAGCGGCCCTGGAACACCTCCTTCAGATACATTTTCGCGACGCGGCGTGCGGTATCCTGGGTGTTGTGGTCGGTCTCGGTGTCGATCACGAGGCTCTCCAGTACGCCGCGCATCTTTGTCTCGACCTCATCCAGCAGGAGGTCCATCTCGCCTGGCTCGATGAAGGCGGCGATATTGTCGTTGGCGTTGAATCGCTTGCGCGCCTGCCGCAGCCGGTTGCGGATCCTGTCGGATACCGGGCGGTCCGCATCGGCGCCCTTGTCTTTCGAGTTATCCATGCCCGACGTCCACGGCCTCCCGTTCGCTGAGCCGCCCCAACCTGCCTGACATGCCCGGTGTGTTCCCTGCCATGCCCGAAATCGTAGGGGGATGGCAGCCACAGCGCCAGTCCCCATCCGCGCCCAGCCCGATGGTGAGACCGCTGACAAGGGCTTCGGCCAACCGGCCCAGTTCCTGGTCACGACCCTGCGCCAGTCTGGCCCGCGCCATCGCGATCGCACACTCATGATGGGGCATCACGGAGGTGGCAAAAGCCCGATCTGTGTCAGCGGGGAAGCCAATGGCCAAGCCTGCGACAGAGGAAGTGGCGAAGCCGACACCAAGGTCAAGCGACCGAACAAGGCCGGTCATAGGCAGGATTCCTGAACTTCGACTTCACCGACGCTGCCCCCAGCATATCGGCAGGGTCACCCCATCATGACAAAGCATGCCAACGCGGGAAAATCAGGCGGAGATACGCTCGACCTGCCAGCCATCATCCCGCAGCACCTGCTCCAGGCGCGCCGCATCCAAGGCAGACGTCACGGCGGCTTCCCGGCAGTCCAGATGAATGCCGATCTCCGCCAGCGGATCAGCCTGCCGGAGCGACGCCGTGACCCCCTTCGCGCAGCCGCCGCAGTTCATGTTCGCAATCCGAAAACGATGCATGACGCCCTCCTGATGGGTTCGTAGCTGACGAAGGAGGTGGTGATTGCCCTGATGGGAGGGTCAAGGCCTGCACGCAATCTGTTCCTGGCTTCGGGGTCAACACACATCGGCGCGCCGCCGCGGAAGCCCATGAGGATCGGGGATCCGCCAGGGACATCGGACACAAGAACGCGCAAGCAGTCCGGCGCCAGACCCGCTGCCACAAAAATCCTTGGGCCATCATGGCGAGGTGCTGCCGCCGTTCTGTGGCCTTGGCAGGTGAACCGAGGCCAGTAGCCCGCCGCCTGGCCGGTTGCTCAGCTGCAAGGTCCCGCCATGCTGTTCGACGGCGCGGCGCGCGATGGTGAGCCCGAGCCCGCTTCCGCCCGTGCCGCGATCGCGCGATGTCTCCAGGCGGCGGAAGGGCTCGAAGACGGCCTGCATCTCGGCCTCAGGAATGCCCGGCCCGTCATGCTCGATCCGCACCAGCAGAGCACCTCCCTGCTCATCGAGGCTGACACGCGCGTCACACCCGGCATGCCGTTCATCGCCGTTTCGATCGGATAGGAGACAAGAAGCTCCACCTCTTCCGGCGCTATGCCCTCGGCCTCGGTCATCAAGGTGATGACGGGCTTGTTGAGGTCGGGGAAGACATCCACCGGCTGTCGCTGCAGCGTGAAGGCGCCATAGACCACGA
This sequence comes from Sediminicoccus sp. KRV36, assembly GCF_023243115.1. Taxonomy (NCBI): domain Bacteria; kingdom Pseudomonadati; phylum Pseudomonadota; class Alphaproteobacteria; order Acetobacterales; family Roseomonadaceae; genus Sediminicoccus; species Sediminicoccus sp. KRV36. The sequence goes on along the minus strand of NZ_CP085081.1, from coordinate 2,030,649 downwards.
GGATCGCCGCCGCGAACAGCACGAAGATCCGGTTCCGCAGGCTGGCGGTGACAAGGGTGTTGAACATGGCTAGCGGACCTGCGCGATCAGCCCGGCACCGCTGGTCACTACCCGCGCCCCGCGCTCCAGCCCTGCCGTCACCAGGACGCGCCGGCCATCGAGCGACTGGACCCGCACGGGTCTTGGCAGGAAGCGCTCCGCACTCGGCATCTCATAGACCACCTGGCCGCCCTCGGGGTTGCGCACCACCGCTTCGGCCGGCAGCACGATGCCGGCGGCGCGGCGCGGCGTCTCCACCAGCACGCTCACCGGCTGCCCCACGGCGAGGCCGGGTGCTGTGCCCTCGATGCGGAAATGCAGGGGCAGGCCCTGCTGGCGCAGCGTCATGCCGCGGCCCACGAAGCCGAGCCGCAGCGCCTGGCCACCCGCCGTCACGGCCGAAGCGCCCGAAATCTCGGCCACCGCGGCGGGGCCAAAGGCGATGGCCTCGACCCAGAGGCGGGCGGAATCGACGATGTCGAACAGGGGCTCCTGCGCCTGGATCACCTGGCCGGCGGCGACGCGCACCACGCTGATCAGGCCGGCGGAGGGGGCCACAATCGGCTCCCGCCCCGTCACGGCCGGCAGGTTGGCCGCGCGGCGCTGGCGCAGACCTTCGAGGTCGGCGCGGGCATCGCTGATTTCGCGTGCCGCGACCGTGCCGGTCAGCGCGGTCAGGCGGCGAAGCCGTGCCTCGCCGATCACGATGAGGGCGTCGAGCTCCGCGATGCTGGCGCGCACGCCGACGCGATCCTGCGCCGCCATGATGGGCACGACAAAGCCGAGCACCTCGCCCTGCGCCACGCGCTGGCCGAGCACGGGGAAGCCGCCTTCCGGCGGCTCGATGCGGCCGGCTTCGGAGGCCTGCACGCGGCCGGAGGCATTGGGGTCCGCGACGACCTGGCCGGTCAGGTGGACGGCAACGGAGGCCTCGCGAGGCTCAGCCAGGCCGGTGCGCAGGCCCAGCAGCCGTTGCGAAGGCTTGGGCACGAAGATGCTGCCATCCGGCTGGCGCCGTGGCGCGTCCATTGGTTGCGCCCAAGCGATCATCGGCACGAGAAGGACCGCCAACAGGGCCACCACGGCCCGGGCAGCGGCCACACGCCAGGGGTCAGGCGCGCTGGCCGGCAAGGCCGGCGGGCGCGTGGCGGATGCCGGCGGTTCGACGACGACCAGCGGCGGGAGGAGCCGCGGCGCTGCTGCCCGCCCGATGGCGGCGTCGAGCAGAAGCAGGGCCAGCCCCGCCGCCCAGGGGGTGGGCTCGCGCAACGCCATCGAGAGCAGGTCCGACGAAGCCGGCGCTGCGGGCAGAGCCGCGCCGGCGGCAGGGATCTGAAGCGTCGCGGGCAGCAGGTCCATATCCTCGCCGGCGGTGATGGCAAAGACCAGGTTCCGTGGACCGGGCCGTTCCAGGGCGCGGTTGGCCAGGAGGTAGATCGCCTCGCCGGCGCGAGTCGCCGTTCCGAGATCCTCGCCGTCGAGGGTCACCTGCACCGTCGCGCCATCGATGGGCTCGGACGTGGCGTGCCGGTCGAGGTAGAGCCACAGCCGGCGATCCGGACCGAGCACCGCCACGATTTCGAACAGATCCGAATGCGCCTCGGCGCGCGGTGCGGCGGCTGCCGGCGGCGCCGGTTCGTCGCCATGGGAATGACCTTCGTGGCTGAAGGCAGGGCGCAGGCCGGGGGCTGCCAACAGCGTGACAAGCAGCAGAAATCTGATCAGCACGCGCACGCTCCCTGGGCCCCGAACCCCGAGCGCTCAATTTGATGCCACAGGACGTCGTGGGCGTTGCCCGATCATGACAAAACATTGCACCGGCGGGAGGTGACTGAGCCGGCGAGACGCGCCTCATGCTGCCCAGCGAAACTTGGAAGCCAATGCCTTGCGCCCGTCCCTCCGCCGTGCGCCGCCCCAAATGGCGCGAAGGATTCTCCGGCGCTTCCGTGCCGCTGCTGTTCGAAAGCACGCCGCCCGCGATCCAGGCCACGCTGGAAGGATTGGGGGGTGGTGATCTGTTCGCCCGGCTTCGTGCGGGAGGAACTGCGGGCCAGGCGCCTGCTGGCCCTCTCCGACGCTCTGGCCATCACAGGGCATGGCTGCTGGCGGGACCGTCCGCAGGCGCGGATCGGCCCTGCCCCGCGGCTCATTACCGATTGGCTGGTGACGGAGGCGGCGAACGATGCCGAACCCCAGGTGACCCAGGGCGCAGTTCCAAAACATCAGAGCCGATGCTGGCCCAGGCTTCCGTGCTAGGCACCCATTCACTAACCGAATCCAGCCCAGGGAAGCACCTGCCGTGAGCCGAACGCCAAGCCGCAAAACCGCGAAGCCGGAAGCTGCCGAGCCCCAGGTGCGGCCGGTGCTGATTGATGGGGGCGTGCGCGCCGTGGACCGTGCGCTGGCCTTGCTCGGCGCCTTTCGTGACGAGGACGGGCCCCTCGGTCTCGCGGAACTCTCCCGTCGGGTTGGCCTGAACATGACGACGGCGCTGCGTCTGCTCCAGACGCTGGAGGCGCCCGGCTTCGTGCAGCGGCTGCCCTCGGGTGGGTATCTTCTGGGTGCCACGCTCCTGCTGCTCGGCGAGCGGTTCCGGCGCTCGCTGCGTCTGGAGAACCATGTTCTCCCGGCGCTGGAGCGGCTGCGCGCCGAAAGCGATGAAAGCGCCGTGTTCTTCGTGCGGGACGGTGATCAGCGGCGCTGCCTCTATCGCCTCGACTCGCCGCAGCTGGTGCGGGCCTATGCCCCGGTGGGCGAGGTGTTTCCGCTCGGACATGGCGCGCATGGCCGCGCGCTGATCGCCCTCGACGACGGCGCGGCCGCTCTGACGCTGCCTGTGGTGACGCGGGCGGAGCGCCACCCCGACCTGGCCGCCATTGCGGCCCCGGTGCTGGACGCTGCCGGTGAGGTCGCGGGTTCGATCGGGGTTTCGGTGCCGCTTTATCGCTTCACGCCGGAGATGGAGGCGCTGTGCCGGCGACTGACCATGCGGGAGGCCATCACCGTGACCCGCGAGCTTGGCGGCGACCCCCGCCGGCTGCTGGCCGGCAATGCGGCGAAGGTCGAATAACGGCGCCGGGTCAATTTCATCTAGCGGAGCAAACTTCCGCTTGACGGAAGTCTGTCCGATCAGCACTCTCTGCTGAAGCGGCGCGGAAACGCGGCCGGCCCGGAAAAAGGCGCTGAGGAAACATGTCTCAAATGACCCGTCGGGGTGCCCTGCGTCGGGCCGCCCTCCTGCCCTTCGCGGCCATCGGCCAGCCTGCCCATGCCCAGGCGCGCTGGCCTGACCGGGCGGTCACCCTCGTGGTGCCCTTCGCGCCGGGCGGCTCCAACGATATCTCCGCGCGTCTCCTGGCACCCCGGCTGCAATCCTTGCTCGGCCAGAGCTTCATCGTGGAGAACCGCAGCGGCGGCGGCGGCTCCATCGGCACCCAGCAGGTCGCGCGCGCGCCGGCCGATGGCTACACCGCCCTCGTCTCGGCCGCGAGCAACCATGTGATCTACCCGCATGTGGCGCGCATGCAGGGCGCGACGCCGCCCGAAACGCTCCAGGGTGTCTCGGCGCTGATCGAAGTGCCGCTGGTCCTGGCCGTGCCCACGCGCCTGGGCATCGGCAATCTCGGCCAATTGCTCGCGCTGCTGCGGCGTGAGCCTGGCAAGCACAGCTTCGCCTCCTCCGGCGTGGGCAGCACGCATCACCTCGCCGGCGAGGTCTTCGCCCAGCGGGCCGGCGTGGACATCACGCATGTGCCCTATCGCGGCGGCGGCCCCGCGCTGGCCGCCTTGCTGGCGGGCGAGATCACGATGGCCTTCCTGAACCTGCCTACCATCCTGCCCCAGGCGCAGGCCGGCACCTTGCGCATCCTGGGCCTCACCGAGGCGCGCCGCAGCGCCCTGCAGCCCGATCTCCCGACGCTGGAGGAGGCTGGGCTGCCGGGCGTGCTGGTCCCCTCCTGGGCCGCGGTCTTCGTACCGCGTGGAACACCCGCGCCGGTGGTGGCGCGCTTCAACGCCGCCATCCGCGAGGCGCTGGCCGATGAAGCACTGCAAGCCCGCTTCCTGGCGCTGGGCGTGGACCCCCGCGCCTCAACGCCCGAGGAGCTGGATGCCGTGGTGGCACGAGATTTCGCCTTCTGGGGACCGGTGGTTCGCACCGCCAACATCACCCCATGAGCGACGCCCGTCCCTTCGCCGGCCTGCGCGTCATTGACACGACGCATGTCCTGGCCGGGCCCTTCGCGGCCTATCAGCTCGCGGTCCTCGGCGCCGATGTCATCAAGGTGGAATCCCCCGAGGAGCCCGACCAGGCGCGCATGCAGGGCTCCGATCGTCGCCTCAGCGAGGCACGGATGGGGACGGCCTTCCTCACCCAGGCGTCGAACAAGCGCGCCATCACGCTGAACCTGAAGACGCCCGGCGGGGTGGCGGCAATGCGGCGCCTGGCGGCTGGCGCGGACGTCTTCCTCGAGAATTATCGCCCCGGCGCCTTCGAGGCGCTGGGCCTGGGGTATGAGGCGCTTTCCGCCCTCAACCCCCGGCTGATCTACTGCTCCATCTCGGCCTTCGGGCATGGCGGCCCGCGCGGCGAACAGACGGGGTATGACAACATCCTCCAGGCCATGTCTGGCATGATGGCGATGACCGGCACCGAGCAGTCGGCCCCCCTCAAATGCGGCGCGCCGGTGGTGGACTACGCCACCGGCACCAGCGGCGCCTTCGCGATCGCCGCCGCCCTGTTCCAGCGCGAGCGCACCGGGCAGGGCCAGCATATTGACCTCGCCATGCTCGACGTGGCGCTCACCTTGTCAGGCTCGCACATCACCGCGCATGGCTGGAACGGGGCGCATCCCGAGCCGCATGGCAACAGCTTCCCCTTCGCGACCATCGGCTGCTACCAGGCCGAGGACGCGCCCTTCATGGTCGCGGCGTCTAATCTGCGGCAGCAGCGGCGGCTCTGGCTGGCGCTCGGCCGGCCGGAGATGGTCAAGCGGACCAACAGCGAAAGGCTGGACGCCCATGCGGCGGAGGCCACCACGCTCGCCGCCATCATCGCCACGCGCAAGGCCGATGACTGGGAAGCCTTCCTGCAGTCGCACCGCGTGCCCTGCGGGCGCATCCGGCGCATGGCGGAAACCCTGGCGGACCCGCATCTGGCGACACGCGCGGTGCTGCACCGCCACGCGCCAGCGCCCGGCCTGGACCGCGCCTTCACCGTGCCCGTGGCACCCTTCCGGCTGCGCCATGGCGGGGCGAGCGTGGAGACGGCGCCGCGCGAGGTCGGCGCCGATACCGAGGCGGTGCTGCGCGAACTCGGCTACAGCGATGCGGAGATCGCGGGGCTGCGCGCATCAGGGGCGACCTGACGCGCGGGCCGCGCCCTGATCAGTCAGGGCGGATGTTGTTGCGCCGGATCACCTCGCCCCATTTCGCGTTCTCGCGGAGCAGGAAGGCGCCGAATTCCTCCGGGTTGTTGCCGCCCGGAATGGCACCCTGTTCATTGAGCCGCCGGCGCACCTCCGGGTCCTGAAGGGCGTTGATCGCGGCGCGGCGCAGCGCCTCCAGCGCCGCCGGCTGAGTGCGCGCCGGGGCGACGAAGCCGTGCCAGTTGCTAGCATCCACCGAGGGCAGGCCGAGCTCGCGGAAGGTCGGCACATCGGGGATCCAGCTGAGGCGCTCGGGCGTGCCCACCGCGAGGGCACGCAGCGTTCCCGCCTGGATCTGCGGCAGCAGCACGGGCAGGTCGGCGAAGCCGAGTTGCACCTCGTTGCGCAGGATGGCGGTGGCGAGCTGTCCGCCGCTGTTATACGCGATCTGCACCAGGTCCAGCCCCGCCGCTGCCTTCAGCTGCTCGGCCGCCAGATGCGGCATGGAGCCATTGCCGGTGGAGCCGAAGTTCAGCGCGCCCGGCCGGGCCCGCGCATCGGCGATGAGGTCCTGCAGCGTGCGGTGGCGAGAGGCGGCCGGCACCACCACAGGCTCCGGCACCAGCACGCCGAGCGTGATGGGCGCGAAATCCCGCAGCGGGTCGTAAGGCGTGCCGCGCCCCAGATTGGGCGAGATGGCGAGCGCGCCGGCGCTGCCGATGCCGAAGGTGTAGCCATCCGGCACCGCCTTCGCGATCACATCCACCCCGGTCACGCCGCCGGCGCCGGGGCGGTTATCCACCACGACGGGCTGGCCCAGGGCCTGCTGCATGTGTGGCGCCACGATCCGCGCCACGATGTCACTCGGGCCGCCGGCCGCGAAGGGGACGATGAGGCGGATGGGGCGCGCGGGAAAGGCTTCCTGCGCCAGGGCCGGCAGGGCAACAAGCGCCCCCAGAAAGGCGGTAATGACGGTGCGCCTCATGGCGGCTTCCTCCCAGGATTGTTGTTGTCAGGCGATGTCGGGCAGGCGGTAGAAGCGGGCCGCGCTGCGCCAGAACAGATCCGCCTTCTCGGTGGCACTGGCGCCGGCCGCGATCCGCTTCATGGCGTTCCAGCCGATGGCATAGGCATAGCCGCCCTTATCCACCGGGAAGTTGCTCTCGAACATGCAGCGCGCGGCGCCGAAGATCTCGATGCAGCTTTCCATCCAGGGGCCCCAGGCCTCAGCCAGCTCGGCCGAGCTGGGCGCGCGTTCGCGCGTCTCGAAGCCGAAACCGGGCAGCCGCATGCCGAGGCCGCCCAGCTTCACCATGACGTTCGGGCAGCGGGCCAATTCGCGCAGATTCGCGGACCAGGTCGCGAAGACCTCATCGCGCTGGCCGGCATAGCGGCCGATGCCGAGGATGCCGCCGCAATGGTCGAGCACGATCGGCACTTCCGGGAAGGCGCGGGCCAGCGCTGTCAGGCGCGGGATCTGGTGGAAGTAGATCCAGGCGTCGAAGGTCAGGCCGAGCTTGCCGAGTTCCGCGATGCCGGCGCGAAAGGCTGTGCTGTCCAGCATGTCCTCGGGCGGGCTGTAGGCCGGGTTCAGCATGGCCGGATCGGGGTCCCATGTCGCGGTGTGGCGGACACCGCGGAAGCGCTCGCCCCCCGCCCGGAGATGGGCTTCCAGGACCGGGCGCACCGCAGCACCCAGGCGAAGATCGGCCGCGGCGACGATGCCGGCACAGGCGCGCACCGCGCCATAGGCGCCGCTGGCGCACATGGCGCCGACGCCATTGGCGAATTCCGTCTCGCCCACCGCGCGCATCGCCGGCGGCCCTTCCGCGCGCAGCATGGATCGCGCGGATTGGACATAGACCGTGGCGCGCACATCGTGGCCACTGCGCAGGTCGGCCAGCAATTCATCCAGCAGATAGCGCCAACCCGGCTGATCCCAGAGGTGATGATGCGGGTCGATGATCGGCTGCGTGGGGTCCAGCGCGGCCTCGTTGTGGCTGGCGAGCCAGGCCTCGCGGACTGGGATCTGGTGCTGGTGCGTGGCGCCGCTCATGCGCCGGCTCCGGCGAATTCGGGGTCGGCCAGTTCGGGCGCGATGCTGTCGGGCAGGCCGAGCTCGAAGGTGTTCAGCGTCAGCGCGACCAGGCAGTAATAGCCGAGGATTCCCACCAGCTCGACCATGCCGCGCTCACCCAGGGCCGCGACGCCGGCATGATAGAGCGGCTTCGGCACGCGCCCGGTGGCCAGCAGCGTCCTGGAGACGTCGAAGACGACCTGCTCCCGCGGGTCGCTCAGCCCGGGGGCGCGGCGGGCGGCGATGGCGGCGATCACTTCAGGGGCCAGGCCGGCCTTCAGCGCCTCGCGCTTATGGGCGGTCCATTCATGGTGTGACGTCCAGTGACGGGCACAGACGAGGATCGCGAGCTCCGAAAGGCGGGGCTCCAGCGTCGTTTCGTAGCGCAGCAGCTCGCCCAGCTTTTGCCCGCGGCTGGCCAGGACCGGGTTGCGCAGCCAGGCGATCATGGGGGCGGGCACGCGGCCACGGATGCCGGCCACAGCCTCGGCCACGCTGGCTTTTTGCGCCTCCGTCAGCTCAGTCTCGGGTGGCAGGTGCAAACGGGGCATGGACTTCGTCCTTCATCATGGGCCGGGCGCGGCGCGGGCGGGTGAGTGTAGCCCCGGTTTCCGCCGGCCTGATCCTATAGCCACTCTTCCGGCAGATGGAAGATGCTTGCATAGTGTGGATGGTCCACAGGACGCTGTGCCAGGCAGGGCCACCCAGGCGATGGAGACACAGGATGACGGAACGATTTGCGGGCAAGATCGCCGTGGTGACGGGCGCGGGCTGCGTGGGCCCCGGCTGGGGCAATGGGCGCGCCATCGCCATCGGCCTGGCGCAAGAGGGTGCGACCGTGATCGGGCTGGACCGTGACCCGGCTTCCATGACCGAAACGGCCGAGCGCATCGCCGCCGCGGGCGGGCGCTTCGAGCCGCTGACACTGAACGTGACCGATGCCGCCGCAATCGCCCGGACGGTTGCCGCCATCGTCGCCAGGCATGGGCGCATTGATGTGCTGGTGAACAATGTGGGCGGCTCGGCCCCCGGCGGACCGGTCGAGATGGCGGAAGAGACCTGGGATCTGCAGATCGACACGAATTTGAAGAGCGTCTTCCTGATGCTCAAGCACGTGCTGCCCGTCATGGAGGCGCAGGCCAGTGGTGCCGTGGTCAACATGGCCTCCACCTCGGGCATCCGCTGGACGGGCGCGGCGCAGGTCGCCTACGCGGCATCCAAGGCCGGCGTGATCCAGCTCTCCCGCGTGGTTGCCGTGCAGTACGCGGCGAAGGGCATTCGCGTGAACACGGTGGTGCCGGGCCAGATGCACACGCCGATGGTGGAAGTCCGGCTGGCGGGTCAGCGCGCCGGCGGCGATGTGCAAGCGCTCGTGGCGCAGCGGCTTTCGCGAATCCCGGTGGGGTTTGCCGGTGACGGGCGGGACACGGCAAACGCCGTGCTTTTCCTGGCCTCGGACGAAGCGCGCTTCATCACGGGGACAGAGCTTGTGGTGGATGGCGGCATGTCGGTGCGGTGCGGATGAGCGGCGGCGCATTCAAGTAGAGCCTGAAGCATGGCGCATCCCCGAATCCTAGGGGAATCCTGCACCGGAAAATCGGGCATCGAACACCTCGCCCATCATGCTGAGGGCCCCGGCATGTGCGCATTTGCGCCCAGCTGAAACGCGGCCCGGCTGATGGGGCAGGAACACCATAATGCCGGCCGCCCCGCTGCGGAGGCGCGCAGGCCGCGGCCATCGCGCTTGAACGCCAGCTTGACCCGCAGGATGCCATTGATCGGGCGTCAAGCGTCAGAAGATCAGCGTGACCTGCGTCCGCAACTGCCAGGTCGCTGCCTCATCAGGGCGCACGACATTGTAGTAGGCGCCAACCGCCAGGTTCACCGGCAGCCGGCCCAGCCGGATCACGCGCCCGACCTGCCCGCCAACCGGCACTGTCCAGGCATTGCTGCCGCGCTCCAGCCAATTCGCCGTGATGATGGGCGAGGTGCCGACATACCAGCCCCCGCCGAAATTGTAGTTCACGAAGGGCTGCAGCAGGAAGTTGCTGTACTGCGTGCCGCCGCGGCCCCGCGTTCCGCCAAAGGACCAGACATTGCTGGCGAGCGCGCCCGCGACCCAGGGGCCCCGCATATAGACCAGCGCCGCAGTCGGCCCGCCGCCCCAGACGGGCGAGCCGAGCGAACGGTCGCTCGCGGTCGGCACCTGCACCACCGGCCCCACCGCCCAGAGCCAGCCATTGGTCGGATTGGCGGGCGACAGGAAGGCCGAGAAGGTGATCGGCGCGGTGCCAAAGGGCACGGTGCTGGCCTGCGGCTGGAAGGAAGGGTTCCAAACCAGCGGCAGGATGGTGCGGGTGACGATGTTCCAATCCTCGTTGATATGGATCGGAATCACCGGCTGGATGTTGAGGATCTCCTGCGTGCGGCTGCGCGGTCCCACTCCGAAATTCGTGTTGGATTGAAACGGGAAACTGTAGAGGTCGCCAATCGGGTTCTGCAGCTTCTTGGCGAGATCCGAGGCGCTTTGCTCCGCCGCTGCCGGCGGGCGGCCGGCATTCAGCCGCACCGGCGGCTCGGCGGGTGTGGATTGTGCCAGCGCAGCCATCGGCAAGCTCGCGCAGAGGGCCAACGTAGCGAAGAGGGAAAGGCGCGTCATGTTGCGGGTCCTTTTCTGGTCGTCTGCGTCCATCCGCATCCAAGCACACCCGGGCCCCACCCGCCGCAACGGGCGGAAATCCAAAGGCTCGGGGTGGTGGCGAGGCCGGCATCAATGTGCTGCCAGCTGCTGATCGGCCAGACATGGCCGGCGCGAACAGCCGCGATATCGCTCTGCATCGGCGAGCATCCCTCGCCGGTCTTGGCCACTAGGGTTGCGCTCCGGGCCAGGGCGCGGGCCCCATGCGTGGCGCGAAGCGTGCCGTTAGCAGCGGGCCCAGGACGGCGGTCAGCAGTACCAGGACCAGGACGGCGTTCAGTACGTTGCGATCCAGCAGTGGCTGGCCCGCGGCGTCGAAGGTCGAGTGAGCCACCAGGGCGGCCGCCAGCGTCGCCGCAACCTGCGGCAAGGTGAGCGCCCACATCGTCAACCGCTCCGGCGACGTGTAGCCGAACACCCGCCCGATCAGCGCGCTCGCGCCCCACTTGCCCAGCAGCAGCGCCGCCAGGATGCTGAGCACCAGGGGAAACTGGTGCAGCAGGCTCCCGAAGAAGGCGACCGGGTCGATCAGGAAGCCCGTCACCACGAAGAAAGCCGGGATGAAAAGGGTCTTGCCGACGAAGTTGAGCTTGTTGGTCGCGGGCCTGTCCTTGACGGTGGAGTTGAGCGCAAGGCCAGCCAGAAAAGCACCGATGATGCCTGGCAACTGGATCAACTCGGCCATGACGCTGGCGACCGCCAGAAGCACCAGAAGAATTACGAAATAGGCCGCTTCCTCATGCTCCATGCGGCGCAGCAGCCAGCCACCGACATGCCGGAGCCCGAGGAGGATGATGGCGCAGAACCCGGCGATCTGCATCATTTGCAGGCCCAGGCCCGCGAAAGAGAAGCCGCTGACAAAGGCCGTGACGCAGGCGGCGAAGATGATCAGAGACAGCGTGTCGGAAATCACCGTGGCGCCGACAGTCACGGTGATTGCCTCGCGGTTCGCCTGGCCGGCATCGCGCACAATTGTCAGTCCGAGCAACGTGTGCGAAGCGAGCAGGGAGCCGATGACCAGGGCCGGGATCACACCATAGCCGAACAGCACGCCGACCATTGTGCCCGTGGCCAAGGGAAGCAATGTGGTGGCAAGGCCGAAGACGACGGAGCGGTTTCGCGCGCGGCTCAGCAATTGAAGATCAATCTCTAACCCGGCGAAGAACATCAGCAGCAGCTTGCCAAGATCGGAGAAGAAATCGGCGACAGCCGGGTTCGTGCCAAAGACATCCAGCCCATGCGGGCCGAACAGGATGCCGGCCAGCAACAACCCGACGACTCCGGGCAGCGAGGCCGCGCGGAACAGCAGTGGGATGCCGACAAAAATGGCCATGGCGAGGGCGAATTTGGCCATCAATGGCAAGGCCAGGGCCTCGCTGCGGATGCTGTCGAGAATGTCCATGGAACCTGGGGCGGCAGCCAATGAGATGAGAAAAGGGGGCCGCCGGCGCGGGATGCGCGCCGGCGGCGGTGTCAGGCGTCAGCGACCGGCGCCGGATCTCCGGGCGGCTTCAATCGCCGCCTCGACCTGCGCCTTTACCGCTTCGATCCCAAAGGATGCGCCGCGCTGCGCCGGCGGGTAGGCGACGAAAGTTTCCGCCACCCGCGCAACTTCCTGCTGCACATAGACGAAGCGCCAGAACTCCCGGACGAAGAAGTCCATGGGGTAACCCCAGGCGCCGGTCAGCGACATGTTGCTGGGCAGGCCCAAGCGCTCGAACGGATCAACCCGCAGGTTGGTGATCATCGGCGTGTTCAGCCTGACAGATCCGCCAAGCCAGCCATTCGGCTGATCGAGAAAACGGTATTTGTAGTTGCCGATGCGGATCGCGGCCAACTCGGTCTGCGTGAAGTAGATCAGCTCATTGCGCGTCGAACGCCCCGTGCCGGTCAGCATGGCCGTCTGGTCATAGCCATCGAGATGCACGCGGTAGTTCCGACCGGCGAGATCACGCCCGGCCCGCAACTCGGCTGCGATATTCGGCAGGCCGGCGGCCGCCGCGAAAGTGGGGAACCAGTCCAGCCCGGACATCAAGCCGTTCTGTACCGTGTTCGGCGCGACGCGCCCGGGCCAGCGGATGATCATCGGCACCCGGAAGCCGCCTTCGAGGCCCATGCCCTTGGTGCCAGCGAAGGGCGTGTTGCCGCCATCGGGCCAGGTGAAGGTCTCGGCGCCGTTGTCGGTCGTGAACACCACGATGGTATTCTGGTCGAGGCCACGCTGGCGCAGGTGGTTCATCACGGCGCCGATATTGTCGTCGAGTTGCGCCATGCCGGCTTCCTGGATGGTCCAGTCGTTCTCCGGCGTAATGCGGTTCATGTATTCCGGAGACAGATGCGTGATCACATGCATCCGCGTCGGGTTCATATATGCGAAGAATGGACGGTTTGCCGCAACGGCGCGGTCAATGAAGCCGATCACGTTGTCGCGGATGACCTCGTCGAAGGTCTCCATGTTGTAGGTGATGCCCGGAGTTGGATGGGGCGGCAGCGGGCCCTCATCTACGATCCGCTGCCGGCCGACGCGGCCCCAGCGCGGCTGGTCGGTGGTGTCATCCACATTTGTCGCGGTGCATCGAACGATGTTGCGCGGTCCAACCGTCGCGCGTGCCGCCGGCGGGTATGTCCGGTTGAACGGGTCCTGCATCGCGTCGAGATGGTAGAGATAGCCGAAGAACTCGTCGAAGCCGTGCACGCAGGGCAGGAATTCGTTACGGTCGCCCAGATGGTTCTTGCCGAACTGGCCGGTGGCGTAGCCCTGCTGGCGCAGCATCGCGGCGATGGTCGGCGCTTCGGCGGGAAGCCCCAGCGGCGACCCTGCCTGGCCGACCGTGGTCAGCCCCGTGCGGATGGGCAGCTGCCCGGTGATGAAGTTGGCGCGGCCGGCGGTGCACGAAGCTTCGGCATAGTAGTCGGTGAAGAGCGCGCCTTCGGCAGCCAGGCGGTCAAGGTTCGGCGTCCGGCCAGCCATCAGGCCGCGGTGATACGCGCCGATGTTCCACATGCCGACATCGTCGCCCATGATGAACAGGATGTTCGGGCGCTGCGGTGTGGGAGCGGGCACCGCCGGTGCCGTGACAGCCGCGGCAGATGCGGCCGGCCGGCCTGGCGTGGTCTGCGCGAAAAGCGGCGTGGACAAGGCAAGTGCGCTGATCGCGCCCACCGTCCCTGCCATCAGGCCGCGCCGTCTGAAGTTCAATGCCATCTGTCCTGCTCCGTTGGGTTTGGCCAAATGGAGACGCGACCGTGCGGCGCCACTGGCTCACCGGCAGCGAACATCAACCCGCCCGGTCGAGGGCATCTATGCAGAAATCGTAAATGGCCCGAAATTCATAGTCACCGCGCGCTTGTGACGCAGCGTCTCGGAAGGAGTTTCACCGAACATGGCGCGATAGGCGCCGGCAAAGCGCCCAAGTTCCCAGAAGCCGCATTCCAGCGCGATGGCCGCGACGGTAACCCCACGCGGGTCGGCCGCCAGCAGTGCGTGATGCGCCAGCCGTAGACGGCGACTGTGAAGGTAGCGAATGGGTGTCTGGCCGAGCCTCTCGCGGAACAGCACCTCCAGCGTCTTGGCCGAGCAGCCGGCGGCTTCGCAAAGTGCGGTCAGGTGCAGCGGCGCGGAGGGCTCCTCCTCGATGCGGCGAAGCACCCGGCTCATCAGCAGGTTGCCGCGCCGCTGCGCTGCACGTTCGGGCAGCGCCGTCGCCTGGTCCCATGCGGCGAGCAGCGCTTCAGCAATCCGGGCATCGAGCGATTCGGCGGCCACGGGATGTGCGAGGATGTGCGGTGCGTCCCGGGCAAGGCCGATGGCTTCGTGATGCAGCGCGACCAGTGTGGTGAAATCGCCGGGGGCGGGGCGCATGCGCAGCGGGCCTTGCAGCATGGCGCTGAGGTCACGCCCGAGAAGCAACACTGTGCGCGCCTGCAGGGCTTCGCACGGGAGGGACAGGTTCCGGCGTACCGTATCGCCGGTCGTATGCTCGACGCTCAGCGATGCTTCATGGCGCAAGCGTATGGTGCCCGGGAGTTCTTCCTGGCCATCCGCGATGCTTGGTGAATCCTCGTGCAGCGTCGGTCGGACGTAGATGCGCTCGGGCGCAGTTTCGATCAGCGCCATCCTCGGCAGGCTTTCCTCAACCAGCGAGAGATTGACCATTGGCAAGCGTGCCTGCGTGACCTTCGCGCGGAAGTGGCCGCCCCGCTGCAGCGTCAGGCGCAAATGGGCGTTCTGCACGGCATCGGCGAAGCTATCAGGGTCCTGGAAATCGCGGCGGCTGGTGGGGGCAGCAGTCGTGCTCATGCGGCGTCGCGCCGGATGCAGCGAATGCCGATATGGCTCATCCCCGTATCCACCATCTGCGCGTGCCGCGCGGCGGGGCGGTAGCGGCGGCAATAGGAGGGGGCGCAGAGAAAGGAGCCACCCTTCACCACGCGGCGCGGAATACGGATGGCCGGCTGGCTGGGGTCGAAGGAAGCGTCCATCGCCGGGCCTCGCGGATCGCTCGGCATGCAGCAGGAGGTCTGGGGCTCTGGCTTGGCGGCGTCCGCGGCATGGCCGGGCGCGAACCAGTCGGTTGTCCATTGCCAGACATTGCCCGCCATGTCGTAAAGTCCGTAACCGTTGGGCGGGAAGGACGCGACGGGTGCGACACCGGGAAAACCATCCTCGGCCGAGTTGCGCCACGGGAACTCGCCCTGCCAGGTATTGGCCATGTGACGGCCACCGGGGGTCAGCTCATCGCCCCAGACAAATTCCGCGCCTTCCAGCCCGCCGCGCGCGGCGAACTCCCATTCGGCTTCCGTCGGCAGCGCCTTGCCGGCCCAGTTCGCGTAGGCTTCGGCATCCTCATGGCTGACTTGCACCACCGGATGGTTCGGCCGGCTTTGAATGCCACTGCCGCGGCCTTCGGGGTGCCGCCAGCAGGCGCCGGGAGTCCAGGCCCACCAATGCCTGTAGTCGTCGGTCGGCACCGGGCCGGTGGTCATGCGGAAGACCAGGCCGCCAGGCTTCAGGTCACGCGGACGGGCGCCAGGATACATCGCCGGGTCAAGCCGCCGTTCGGCCACGGTGACGTAGCCGGTGGCCGCGACGAAGCTGGCGAATTGCGCGTTGGTAACGGTGGTTTCGTCCATCCAGAAGGCGTTGACCCGCACGCGGTGCGCCGGGGCTTCTTCCGCGTAATGGACATCGCTGCCCATGCGAAAAACGCCCCCGGGCACGCGGCGCATGCCGGCTGGAGCGTTGGCAGCCTGAGTGGCTGGCGGGGCGTCGGGCAGTATTTCGGGCATGCACACGCTCGGCTTTGGTTGTCAGAACTCTGATGCGGGGCAGCCTACGCGCTTTCCATGGCCATGGGCATTGCCCGAACGCAAACTGGCCTGGTGCAGGGCCTGCGGCTGGTGGCGGGCTGAAGCATCGTGTCAGCTCGCCAAGGCGGGCGGGCTGACACCGGGATTGTCGCCCATGTTGCTGGTGGTTTCCAGCATGATGTGGTGGGCGCTACGCCTGGCCCACTCATCCGATTGTTGCGGCAGGCTGGCGCCGATCAGGCGAAGGGCCGGCCCAGCATGGCCTGAAGGAAGGTGCCCAGCGTGAACAGCGTTCCCAGCGCCGCCGCCCCGTAGAGCAGGCCGCGCCAACGGGCTTGCTCGGTGGCCCAGAGCAGGACCGCCAGGATGGTCAAAGCCTGGATCATGTGCAGGCCAAAGAAGTGCGCCACCCGCAGATCCCCGCCATTGCGCAGCCAGCCCAGCACCGCCCATCGCACGGCATCCCCCGCCAGGCCGACACCATGGCCAGGCTGCACGGACATCCACACACCCGTCGCACCCCCCAGCACACCGCCGAGCACAAGCCCCAGCCCTGCGCCCTCGACGATCACGCGCGGCCCCTCGCCATGCCGCAGCACCAGCGCACCCATGCCGATGGTGGCCAGCACCAGGCACACGGCGCCCACGCCCATCAGGCGGTACATCATCACGCCAAATGGCGTCGCCACATGGTAATGCGAGGCGATCCCGCGCGAGGCCGCCCAGGCGATATAGCCCGCCTCGAACAGCGATGCCGCGACAAGGGCCAGCACCAGCGCGCGCGCCATCCAGCCGCGCCGAACGCGTCCGGGCAGCAGCAGCATCATCCAGGCGATGGTCAGCAGGTGGACCGCCAGGGACAGCTGGAACTTCATCGGCTTGACCCAGGCACCTGGCCCCTCCCCGCCCCGCGTGTCGAGCAGATGGGCGGCGCCGGTGGGCACCAGGCACAGCAGCAGGAACAGGCCGATGGCGGCGAGCAGCCGGTCACCGTGATAGGCGGCGGCCAGGGGGCCGCTCGGCGGCAGCCAGGCCATGGCGTGGCGGGAGCCGGCCATCACCGCGCCGCCACCGGCATGGAGGTTGGCCCAGGCCGGCGCCGCGTGGCACTCGGCGCGCTGGTACGGATCATGATCCAGAGCAGGAAGCCCGCCGGGCCGAGCAGGCAGGCGGCGGGCAGGACAGGGAGCAGCGCCCAGCGGGGAACCGCCCGCGTCGCGGCGTCCCGCGCGATCCAGCCACCGATCAGCAGGTCGAAGGCCAGCAGATGCACCCACCCCGCCAGCAATATCCATTCCGAGCTGAACAGGGCCGCCACCGCGGACAGGCTGCCAAAGCCGCCTTCCGCCACGCTGGTCCAATGCACAAGAATGATCGCCGCGTAGAGCGTCGTGAGGGCCAGCGGGATCCAGAAGCCGGCCACCCTGTCCCGCAGCACGGGGCTGCGCAGCAGGATGCCAGCCACCAGCAGGACCCACCCGGCCATGGCCATTCCGCTGGCCATCGCGAACACGCATTGGGGCGAGAGAGCCGTCATGGATCGCCCCGCTGGGTGCGGAGGTGGAGGACGCGCATCGGGCAGGGTTCCTGGATATATTGACGATGGAAAGTTAGATGCCTAGATTTAATCTTGTCAACGGTCAGATTACGCCTTTACCGCCGCGCTGCGCATTGTCACACCGCCGCCGCCCCGGCATGGTGCGCGGGTGAGCGTCACGCCAAAACCCGAAGGCCGCCATCATCATGGCGCGTTGCGCCGCGCATTGCTGGATGCGGTGGCGGAGATCGTACTGGAAGCCGGGCCGGAGGCCGTCAGCCTGCGCGAATGCGCGCGGCGGGCCGGCGTTTCACACTCGGCGGCCGCGCCGCATTTCGGTGACAAGCGCGGCCTGCTGACCGCCTTCGCCATGGAAGGCGAGGAACGCCTGGCCCGGGCGATGAACGACGCCGTCGCCGCCCTGCCGCCCGGTGCCACGCCAAAGGAGCGCCTGCTGGCGACGGGCCACGGCTACATCGCCTTCGCCACCACGACGCCCGCCTATTTCCGGGTGATGTGCCGGAGCGACCTGATCGACACCGGCAGTGACACCTGGCGACAGGCCCAGGCCAGCGCCTGGACGCCGCTGGTGGACGCGATGACGGCCGTCGTGCCCGACGCGCCCCCCAGGGCGCTGCGCGCGCGCCTGGCGCTGGCCTGGGCCTCGGTGCACGGGCTTTGCACCTTGCGGGCGGAAGGGGCCGGCGGTGATCTGTGGCGACCGGACGAGCAAGGCCACGAGGTCGCGGATGACCTCCTGGCCCTGGTCGTCGAGGCCTGCGCCGCGCCCTTCCGCTGAGACGCCCTCCCCGTTCCACCGCGGCCTGATGTTTCAGCGCCCGCGGCGTGTCGGCTTGCCCGCACGCCCCGGCATTCAGGATTCCTTCAAGAAACAGACATCTTTCCAGCCCTTTAGGCTGTAGCAGAATATTACAATTCTGCCTTCTTGACGATGGTCAGTTTCATATTGAACAATATGACCAGCGGCAAGTTGTCGCCGAGCCGTCGCCGCCAGCCCCGCGGCCGGCTTTCATTTCATGCAAAGGCATGCCTCATGCACCTCGCTCTTCGCTCCGCGTTGCTGACCATCGCAGCGCCACTTCTCGTGGCCGCCATCGCCACGCCGGCCCTCGCCCAGGAACCAGTCCGCCTGACCGGATTCTTCACCCTGGGAGTCCTGTCGAGCCCGGAATACGAAGGCGCCAGCGATCGCGCCGCCACGCCCCTCGTCGCGGCCCGCGTCGCCTACGGCGCCAACTACATCGAGACCGCGACGCTGGCCGGCGGCATCGGCTTGCGCGCCAATATCCTGACGCTGGAGAGCCTGGAATTCGGCCCCGTCTTCGCGCTGCGCCGTGGCCGCCAGAATGTGGAAAATGCCCGCGTGAAGCTGCTCAATGAGGTAGATGACGCGTTCGAGGCGGGGCTCTTCCTGCGCATCCCCTTCCGTGCGGTACTGACCCCGCGCGACGAGGCGGCCATCGAGTTGCAGGTGCTGCGGGATGTCTCGGACACACATGGCGGCACTCTCCTCAGCTTCGGCGCCAGCTATCGATTCCGGCCGACTGAGCGCCTGCGCCTCGGCCTGCTCGCCGGCGCGACCTATGCGAGCGAGCGCTACAACAACACGTATTTCGGCATTGATGCGCGTGGCGCGGCAGCGAGCGGCCTGCCGGCCTACCAGCCCGATGCGGGCATCCGCGACATCGGCATCGGCCTGACGGCGAATTACGACCTCACCGCCAATTGGGGCGTCAGCGGCTTGCTCAGCTACCGGCGCCTTGTCAGCGCCGCCGCCGACAGCCCGATCGTTCGGGATGAGGGGAACCCGAACCAGCTCACCTTCGGCCTTGGCCTGAGCTATCGTTTCTAGCGCCAGGGGGGCGCTCAACCCTGCCGACCCGTCCGGGCGTCGCCGCTCTGGCGGGTCATTCCCCGAGGGGAATGCCTGTCAGCTGCGGGCAAGCGGCACGCTGCCAGGCCCGCGAAGCCAAGTCTCGCTCGGATCACGATACGCCAGGAGACGCAACGCATTGGCGACGACGAGCAGCGTCGAGCCCTCGTGGAACACCACGGCGGCACCGAGTTGCAGCCCGAACAGCGTCGCCGGCACGAGCACCGCCACCATGCCCAGGCTGATCCAGAGATTCTGGCGGATGACGCGGTTCGTGCTCCGGCTCAGCCCGATGACAAAAGGCAGGCGCGTGAGGTCATCGCCCATCAACGCCACATCGGCGGTTTCCAGCGCCACGTCGGACCCCGCCGCCCCCATGGCGATGCCCACCGTGGCATGCGCCATGGCCGGCGCGTCATTCACGCCGTCGCCCACCATCGCAACCTCCTGCGCAGCCCGGAAGCGCTGAATGGCGGCGACCTTGTCCTCGGGCATCAGATCGCCCCACGCCTCGTCCAGCCCGACCTGCTGCGCCACCGCTTCGGCGACGCGGCGATTATCGCCCGACATCATCACCATCCGCGAAATGCCGAGCTTGCGCAGCTGCTGGATGACCCCTGCGGCGGCCGCGCGCGGCGTGTCCATCAGGCCGATGGCGCCGAGGTATCGCTCGCCCCGCCGCACGATCATGGTCGTGCGGCCGCCGTGCTCCAGGCCAGCGATCATGGCCTGGACCTCTGGCGTGACAGGCGGACCCTCGATTTCCGCGAACAGCGCTGCCTTGCCGACGAAGACCGCATCGTCGCCGATCCGCGCCGCAAGGCCGCGTCCGGTAATGCTGCGCAGCTCCGTGGCTTCAGGCACCGTGACGCTAGTGCCGAGTTGCGCCCGCCCATCGCGGAGCACGGCGGCGGCGAGCGGGTGGTCGCTCAACGCCTCGACGGAGATCGCGACCATCAGCAGCTCCCGGGCATCGACGCCGGATGCCGGCAGCACGTCCGTTACCCGAGGCTTGCCCTCCGTGAGCGTGCCGGTCTTGTCGAAGGCGATGGCGCCCAGCTTGCCCAGATTCTCAAGCGGCCCTCCCCCCTTCACCAGCACGCCACCGCGTGCGGCGCGCGCGATACCGGAGAGCACCGCACTCGGCGTCGAGATGGCCAGCGCGCAGGGGCTAGCGGCGACCAGCACCGCCATGGCGCGATAGAAACTCTCGCCGAAACTCTCATCGAGAACGACAAAGGCCAACAACAGCATGAGCACCGCGGCCAGCACCACCGGCACGAAGATGCGCTCGAACCGGTCGGTGAACCGCTGCGTCGGCGATTTCTGCGCCTCCGCCTCATTCACCATCCGCACCAGCCGCGCGAGCGAGCTATCCGCGGCGAGCCGGCTCACCTGCACCTCCAGCGCGCCGGCACCATTGATGGTGCCGGCATAGACGCGGTTTTCCGCCAGCAATCCCTCGGGTCGCAGCGCAGCGCGCGCGGTATCCTCGACAGCGCGCTTATCCACCGGCACGCTTTCGCCGGTGATCGGCGCCTGGTCCACGCTGCTCTCGCCCTGAGTCACGAAGCCATCAGCCGGGATGCGGGTGTTCGGGCGCAGGATGATCGTGTCGCCGATCACCAGTTCGGCGACCGGAACCTCGCGCACCGCGCCATCGCGGCGCAGTTCGGCTGTGGGTGGGGCAAGTTCGGCCAGGGCTGCGATGGCCCGCCGCGCCCGGCCCATGGCGTAGTGTTCAAGCGCGTGGCCAATGCTGAACAGGAACAGCAGCAGCGCACCTTCCGCCCATTTGTCCAGCGCGGCGGCGCCTGCCGCGGCGACCAGCATCAGCGTGTCAATCTCGAAGCGGCCAAGGCGGATGGTGTCGAGTGCCTCGCGCAGCGTGTAGTAGCCGCCAAAGCCGTAGGCGCCGAGATAGAGCGCCACAGGCAGCCAGGCCGGCGCATCGGTGAGCCAGGACGCGAGGTAGCCCGCAATCAACAGCGCGCCGCTGAGCAGCGCGAAGATCAGCTCGGAATTCGTGCCAAGCGGGCCGCCATGGTCGTGCTCATGTTCAGCATGCGCGGCGTCGTCGTGGTGGCGCACGCCCATCTCGGCAAGCGCCTGGCGCAGCGCAGCCTCGGAGGTGGCAATGCGATCAAACTCGATCCGCACAGGCCCAGCCGGCGACGCATCCGCCTCCATCACGCCGGGCAGCCGTGACAGCAGATCGGTGACGGTCCGCGCGCGGCGTTCATCCCGCAACCCCTCCACATCCCACAGGACATGACCGAAGCGCTCCGTCAGCTGCGCGCCGGTGCTTTGGGCGATGTCCCGCACGCGCGCCAGGCTCGCCACAGCGGGATCGTAGTGAATGCAAAGCTGCGCTGGATGGTCCCCCGATGCGGGGACGACATGGACCTGGTCAATTCCATCATGGCCATTCAGGGCACTGATCAGGCGCCAGACGCAGGCATCGGCTTCGCCGGGCGCGTCGGGCAGAAGGATCCCAAGGTCGAGCTTGACGCGCTTCGCCTGGGTGCCACTCACCGGCGGGCGGCCATTGGGCGCCGCGCCGCCGCCCTTGTCACGCTCTGATCCAGCGCGCGACGTCCTCGGCCTTCGGCAGGCCGCCGGCGTGGACCACCTTGCCATCCACCACCAGGCCGGGGGTCGAGGCGATGCCATAGCCGGCGATCTTGGCGTAGTCGGTTACCTTTTCGACGGTGACCTCCACCCCGGCCTTCGTGGCGGCATCCTTCACCATCTGAACCGCCGCATCGCAGCGCTTGCAGCCCGGGCCGAGTACCTTCACGTTCTTCATCATCGCAATCCTTCAGGCAAAAAGCAGGTTGAACAGGAAGCCCACGGCGAGGATGCCGGTCGCCACCACGCCGACAAAGACGGCGATCAGCTTCACTGAGAGCACCTTGCGCAGGATGATCATCTCCGGCAGCGACAGCGCGATCACCGACATCATGAAGGCCAGCACGGTGCCAAGCGCGGCCCCCTTGCCCAACAACGCTTCAACCACGGGAATGATGCCAGCGGCGTTGGAATACATCGGGATGCCCACCAGCACGGCGGCCGGCACCGACCACCAGGCATCCTTGCCCATGATCGAGGCGAGCAATTCCTCCGGCGCGTAGCCATGGATCAGCGCGCCCACGGCGATGCCGGCGATGATCCAGTACCAGACGCGGCCGACGATCTCCTTCACCGAGTCCAGGCCCGTGCGAATGCGGTCAGGCCAGGTGACGGTGACCTCCGGCAGCTCCGCGGTGCCGGCATGGATCTTCAGCACCCAGGGCTCCAGCCAGGATTCCAGCTTGAGCTTGCCGATCACCCATCCCGCCGCGATGGCAATCCCCAGGCCAAAGACGAGATAGGTCAGCGCCACCTTCCACCCCAGCAACGCAAACAGCAGGCCGAGCGCCACCTCATTCACCATCGGCGCCGCGATCAGGAAGGAGAAGGTGACGCCCAGCGGCACGCCCGCCGAGACGAAGCCGATGAACAGCGGAACCGCCGAGCAGGAGCAGAACGGTGTGACGATGCCAAGCGAAGCCGCCATGGCATTGCCCACCCCCTCACGCCGTCCGGCCAGCAGTGCGCGCGTGCGCTCGGGCGAGAAAAAGGACCGCACCACGCCCATGGCAAAGACCACCAGCGTCAGCAGCAGCAGCACCTTGGGCGTGTCGTAGAGAAAGAAGGCGAGCGACTGGCCGAGATGGCTGGCCGGATCCACCGGTAGCAGCGACACGGCCCAGTCGGAAAACGGCACCAGCTGGCTGTACAAGGCGACCCAGACCGCGAGACCAGCAAGCGTGCCGGCCAGCCACGGCAGCGGCGATGCCGGACGTAGGGTGGTGCTGCTCATGCGGCGAGGCTTTCCTGGCGGAGAGGCAGTTCGAGCGCGGCCTCAAGAAGGCGCCGCACAACAGGCGCCATGGCCGGGTTCAGGCGGTAGCGAACCCATTGCGCATCGCGCCGGTCCACCACCAGGCCCGCCTGGCGTAGCGTCACCATATGTCGGGACATGCGCGACTGGCTCGCGCCGAGCATTTCCATCAGTTCGCAAACGCAGTGTTCGCGGCCGTCCCGCAGCAGACGCAGCGCGGCGAGGCGGGTGGGCTCGGCCAGGGCGGCCAGGAGGGCAACGGGATGATGCATGGCATTATTCAATGCGCCATCCCGCATATGCGCTCAAGCATATTCGCCGCATATCCGGCATGCGCCGTCCGGCTCAGGCGATTCCAGCACGCGCTGCCGCCCTGCCCTTGCGCGGCCTCCGCTCCACGGATGGCAGGCAGCCCCGCCCCGCCGCCCTCGCGTGCCGGATGTCTCGCGGCGCCTTGGCCGCATCATCCGCCCTGCCCGCTTCCGACCCACGCAGCTGGTGGGCCGCCCCAAGCGCCGTCACGGAAGCTTCACAAGCGCAACGCCCATGTTTCGACTAATCTGCATCCATGGAATTGTTAGGCGCCGCCACCTGCTTCGATGCCCTGGGCCAGCCGACCCGCCTTGGGCTGATGCGTGCGCTCCTCGCCGCCGGCCCCAACGGGCTCGGCGCTGGCGAGGTCGCCGAGGCGCTGGGCGTGCCGCCATCCACACTCTCCTTCCATCTTCGCGCGCTGGAAGCGGCGGGGCTGATCGCTGCGACCCGCCAGGGCCGGCACATTCTCTACGCGGCCCAGATCGAACGCGTGCGGGCCGTCGTCACCTTCCTGGTCGAGGCCTGCTGCGACGGCGATCCCGCCCGATGCGGCGGCCTCGGCCTTCTGCTGGACCAAGCCATGGGACATGCCACCGTGACATCACGCCCCTTCAACGTCCTGTTCCTCTGCACCCGGAACTCGGCGCGCTCCATCATGGCCGAAGCGATCCTGGCCAGGCTGGGTCAGGACCGCTTCCGGGCCTTCTCGGCCGGCAGCGAACCCGCGGCGGCGGGGCCCCTGCCCGAGGTGCTCTCGCAATTGAAGGCGATGGGACATGACGTCTCGGCGCTGCGCAGCAAGAACTGGGATGAGTTCACCGGCCCGGCCGCGCCCAGGATCGATTTCGTCATCGCGCTGTGTGACACGCTGAACGGGCAGGCCTGCCCCGATTTCGGCGCCACCGTCCTGACCGGCGCCTGGCCCCTGCCGGACCCGGCGAAATTCGGCGGCTCCGCGGCGGAGCGCGCGACTTTGCTGAACGAACTCTACGCCGCGCTGCACCGGCGCCTCGCGATTTTCGCGGCCCTGCCGCTCAGCGCGCTCGACCGGATGGCCCTGAAGGCGCAGCTGGATGAGCTGGCCGATCCGCACGCCATGGCGCGCTGACAGTGATCATGACGGAGACGTGCCCATGAAGGTCGGCATCAACGGCATGGGCCGCATCGGGCGCCTGGCCCTGCGCGCGGCGATGGGGGCCGCCGAGCGCCAGCCGGAGGATCCGCGTGCCGGCAACCGGCTTGAGGTCTTGCATCTGAACGAGGTCAAGGGCGGTGCGCCTGCCATCGCGCATCTGCTGGAATTCGACAGCGTGCAGGGCCGCTGGCGCGCTGACATCGCAGCCGAGGGCAACCGCGCCATCCGCATCGGCGACCGCCGCCTATCCTATTCGGAACACGCGAAGCCTGGCGATGTGCCCTGGGGCGACCTCGGCGTGGATGTCGTGCTGGAATGCACCGGCAAGTTCCTGTCGCCGGAGACCTTGCAAGGGCATCTCGACCGTGGTGCCAGGCGCGTCATCGTCGCCGCACCCGTGAAGTTCGACAGCGTGCTGAATGTCGTGGTGGGCGTGAACGAGCATCTCTACGATCCGGCCCGCCACCCCATCGTCACGGCGGCGTCCTGCACCACCAACTGCCTCGCCCCGGTGGTGAAGGTGGTGCACGAGGAGATCGGTATCCGGCACGGCCAGATCACCACCATCCACGACCCCACCAACACCAATGTCGTGGTTGACGCACCGCATAAGGACCTGCGCCGCGCGCGCTCGGCCATGCTATCGCTGCAGCCGACAACGACCGGCAGCGCCACCGCCATCGCGCTGATCTACCCCGAGCTGAAGGGCAAGCTGAACGGCCATGCAGTCCGCGCGCCGGTGCTGAACGCTTCGCTCACCGATTGTGTCTTCGAAATGCAGCGGGCGACAACCGCCGAGGAGGTGAATGCCCTGTTTGCGGCCGCGGCGGCAGGCCCGCTCGCGGGGATCCTGGGCTATGAATCGCGCCCGCTGGTCTCGGCGGATTATGCCCGAGATACGCGGAGTTCCATCGTGGATGCGCTCTCCACCATGGTGACCGACGGCACGCTGCTGAAGGTCTACGCCTGGTACGACAATGAGATGGGCTACGCCTGCCGCATGGTGGACCTGGCCTGCCATATGGAGGCTGTCGGCCTATGAATGCCGGCACGCGCAACTACGCCATCGTCACGGCGGCCTATTGGGGCTTCACGCTGACGGATGGCGCGTTGCGCATGCTGGTGCTGCTGCATTTCTTCCGCCTCGGCTACAGCCCCATCACGCTGGCGCTGCTGTTCCTGCTGTATGAGGCAGCGGGAATCGGCGCCAACCTGATCGGCGGATGGCTCGCGGTACGGTTCGGCATCGCCCGCATGCTGGCGGTGGGCCTGGCCACGCAGATCGCGGGTTTCCTGCTGCTCTCCGCCATGTCGCCCGCCTGGGGCGCGGCGCTGTCCGTGGCCTGGGTGGTGCTGGCGCAGGGCATTTGCGGCGTCGCCAAGGACCTGACGAAGACCGCGAGCAAATCCGCCATCAAGCTGACCGCCGGCGACGCGTCCGGCCGCCTGTTCCGCTGGGTCGCCTTCTTCACCGGCAGCAAGAATGCGATGAAGGGCCTGGGCTTCTTCCTCGGCGGGGTGCTGCTGGAGGCGCTGGGCTTTCGCGGTGCGCTGTGGGCCATGGCCGCCATGCTCGGCGTCATCCTGGTTGGCGTCGTGCTATCCCTGCCGCCCTTGATGGGCCGGGCAAAGGCCTCGAAATCCGCGAGGGAATTATTCGCGAAAAATCGCGGCGTGAATCTGCTGGCCGGCGCGCGCGTGTTCCTGTTCGGCGCGCGCGATGTGTGGTTCGTCGTGGGCCTTCCGGTGTTTCTCTATGCCGCGGGCTGGACCTTCACGATGGTGGGGGCTTTCCTGGCGGTCTGGACGATCGGCTATGGCGTGATCCAGGCGGCGGCGCCGGCCGTGATCCGCAAGAGCGCGGACGGGCTGTCGTCGGAAATCCCGGCAGCGCGCGCCTGGTCGCTTGGCCTCGCGATCGTCCCGGCGGTGCTTGCCGCCCTGCTGGTGACCGGCACGCCACGCCCCGACATCATCGTGCCGATCGGCCTGTGCCTGTTCGGCGTCGCCTTCGCGGTGAATTCCTCGGTCCATTCCTACCTGGTGCTGGCCTATGCGGGCAGCGAGAAGGCGGCCGAGGATGTCGGATTCTATTATGCCGCCAATGCCGCCGGGCGCTTCGGCGGAACGCTGCTCTCCGGCCTGCTTTACGACTGGGGTGGGCTGCCGGCCTGCCTGCTGGGCTCCGCGCTGATGCTGGCAAGCTGCTGGCTCGTGACATTGTCCTTGCCCATCGGCCCGGCGGTCACCGCCAGGGCGGCCTGAGCGCGCCTGCGGCACTGGGTGGCGCGGCATGCCACGACCGGATCAGCCATGGCCGAGACCGGCCTGCGCAAGCGCCTCGCGGATATTGGCCCGCGCCCGCGCATCGAAGGCTTTGCGCAGCGGCGCACTGCGGTAGATCTCCCTTGCTGCGGCCTTGCGCGTCAGGAAGCCGATATTGCGCAGCCTCCACTCGGCGTCGGAGAGATGCCGGCACTCCCGGCGAAGCCGCCGCGTATTGGCGGCGAAGACGCGCGGCACCTCGCCCAGCGGCGTCAGATCAAGATCCAGCAGCCAGGCGCGCGCCGCCCAGGCCTCGGCTGAAAGCCCATTCGGGCACGCGGCCAGGTGATCGGCCGTCGCGCGGATCGTGCCGGCCACCCAGGCCACGTCCTCGGGTGGCAGGGCCGGCGCGGCGGCAAGCCACAACGCCGCCGAAGCAGCCTCATTGTCCAGCCTTCGCGGATCATGGACGGCATCGTGAAAGGCGATGGCGCAGGCGATCAGCTGGTGCCACGGCGGCAGGCGGACGCTCATTCCCACGCCGAATTCCAGATGCCGCCGCCACATCAGCCCGACATGGTCAACGCCATGATAATGCCGCCCCGGCGCGGCAAGCCGCCGGCGCAAATCCTCCCGCGCCGCGGGCAGGATGGGCAGTTCGGCCAGCAGCGCCTCCAGGACATCCATGCCGCGCCTCAGGACTCCAGCTGGTCAATGATGCCGTTGGCGGCGGCGACATGGGCCGAAAGCTGCCGCGCGACGGCCGCCATCAAGGCCCAGGCCGCCTCGGGTGCCGCGATCCGCAGCGCCTCGGCTTGCGCGACACCAAGCCGCAGGCAGCGCACTTCGGTGCGCGCCATCACATCGGCGCTGCGCAGCCGCGCCCCGAGCAGCGCCGACTCGCCGAAGATCACGCCGGCCGAGAGCACGGCCAGGCGCGTCGCCGGCCGGCCCTCGGTGCCGGGCAGGCTGATGATCACCTCGCCCTCACGCAGCAGGAAGGCGGCATCGGCGGGCTCGCCCTGGCGCAGGATCGGTGCGCCAGCGGGGAAATGGCACTCCTCCATGCGCGGCAGGAGCAGCGCCGGGACCGGGCCTGGCAGGCCGAGCGCCGCCAGGGCCTCCAACGCGCCCTGCGGCGCGGGCGGTGCCGCTTCGCGCTGCGCGGCCAGCAGCATCTCCTCCGCCGCTTCCATGGCCGAGGCGAGGTCGGGGAAGATGCTGGCCGGCGGCAACGCCTCCAGCAGGCCGAGTGCCGCCAGTTCCTCCCGCGCGCGGCCCCCCGCATGGAGCGGTGCTAGCAGCGTCTGGCCGGGTGCCGCGCGGCACGCCTCCAGAAGGCGCCGCCCGCCCGAGAAATCCATTCGCGTCACCCGCGAGAGGTCCAGCACCAGGATCGCGGCGCCATCGCGGCGCAGCGCCTCGGTCGTGGCGATGATGTTCTCCGCACTGCCGAAGAAGATCGCGCCCTCCAGCTCGACCAACGCGACGCTGGCGCCCAGCTCCCGCAGGCGCCGCTGGACCTCCGGCGCGCGCCGCACGCGCGAGCGGCCGACCGGGTTGCGCGTGCAGCGGCGAATGGCCGAACGCGACATCGAGACGGTGAAGAGCAGCACCGAGAGCAGGACACCCGCCCCCACCGCCGCCACCAGCCCGAAGACCAGGGCCGTGCCCATCACCACCAGGATCACGCCCGCATCCGCGGCGCGCCTGGCCCATCCCACGCCGGCGAAGGGCCAGAGCGGCCGGGCCTGGAACAGCCGCAGCACAGCACCCACCAGCGCACCGGACAGCGCCGCATAGGGCAGCAGCGCGATGGCCTGGCCCGCCAGCAGCAGCGCAAGCAGCGTCACCCCCGCGCGGGCCAGCATGGCGGCGCGGCCGCGCCCGCCCCAGCGCCAGCAGGCGAGGCTGATGCTGCCCAATGCCGCGGCAGGCGCACCGCCGCTGGCCCCACCTGCCAGCATGCCGAAGCCGCTCGCCGCCAGATCCTGGCCCGGATTGGCGCGCCTCCCCGAAGCCTCGCGCAGCGCGCTGCCTGCGACCAGCACCTCCAGCGCGCCCAGCACCGCCATGGAGAGGGCCGCCGTCACCACGAGCATCCAGGGGGCTGCCGGCAGCCCCTCCCGCCAGGCCTGACGCAGCCCATCCGCCAGCTCCGGCATGGAGGGCGCCACACCGACCAGCGGCCCCACCGGCAGCGCCGCCGCGGCGAGCGCGTGATGAAGCAGGCCGGCGACGGCCAGGGCCACCAGCGGTGGCGGCAGCAGGGGCAAGGGCTTGAGCATGAGCAGCACCGCCACCCCCGCCACCAGCAGCGCTGCGGGGGCAGCACCCTCCAGCGCCAGGCCCTGCCCCGGTGCCATGCCCAGCAAAAGCGGCGCCTGGCCCAGCAGGATGAGCAGCACGATGGCATTGCCGATGCCCAGGGTGACCGGGCTGGGCGTCAGCGCCGCGAGGCCGGCAAAGCCGCTCAGGCCCAGGGCCAGCATCAGCCCGCCGGCCAGGAGGGCCAGCAGCATGGCCAGCATGATGCCCTGGCCCAACGGGACGGACCCGATGGCGGTCAGGCATCCGGCGGTGACCAGGGCAGTGGCCGCCGTGGTGGTGCCGACCAGCGGGCGGCTGCTGCCCAGCAGCGCCACGGCCAGGCCCGCCGCCGCCGAAGCGGCCAAGGCCGCCGCCATGCCGAAGGCAACGCCCTGCGGCCCAAGCGGCGCAAAAGCGATCATGCCATGCGTCAGCGTTTGCGCCGCGGCCAGGATCCCGGCATTGCCGCCAGCGCGCAGATCGCGGCCCAGGCTTCCCCCGTCCGCGCTCATCGCAGATCCACGAGGCGCCCGCTGGCCCCGGCGCGCAGGCGCCGGGCATGGAAGCGCGCCAGGGGATCCCCCTCCAGCCGCTCCAGCGCCAGCAGGGCTGCCGCATCATCCTGGCCGATCAAAGCGAAGGCCGCGCCATAAGCCTGGGCATCCGCCTCTCCGCCGGCCCGCGGCTCGACCACGGAAATCGGCTCGGAGCGGCCGCGCAGCAGCAGGTCCCCCACCGGCCGCCCCTGGAAGCCGGCAACCTGAGCGGCCGCGGCGGCCGAGACCAGCAGCCGCGTGCCCATCACCTTGTTCGCCGCCTCCAGCCGGGCTGCGATGTTGATGCTGTCGCCATAGGCCGTGTAGTCGAAATGCTGCCCCGCGCCGAAATCCCCGACCAGGGCAGGGCCGCTGTGCAGCCCGATGCGCGTGACGCCCAGCGCCACCTCCCGGCCCATCCGGAAGCGTTCGGCGAAGGCATCGAGCGAGAGGGCGCAGGCCAGGGCGCGTGCCGCGTGATCCGCCTGCGCATCGGGCGCGCCAAACAGCAGCAGCAGGCCATCGCCCATCACCTTGGCCACCGTTCCGCCATGGGCGAAGACGATGTCGGTCATGCCGCCGAGATAGCCGTTCAGCAGCCCGGCAAGCTCAGCCGGCTCCAGGGTTTCCACCAGGGCCGTGAAGCCCGCCACATCGGTGAAGATGGCACTGACCTCGCGCCGCTGCCCGCCCAGGTCGAGGCGTGGCTCGGGCCCCGCAAGCTGGGCCGCAAGGTTGGGCGAGAAGTATCGCGCCAGCGCCGCGCGCGCGCGCTCCGCCTCCAGGCGGCGCGCCTGGTTCTCCCGCCGCTCGGCGATGTGGCGCAGCGTCTTCGCGACGGTCGCATCGAGATCGGCGAAGTCGATCGGCTTGGTCAGGAAGTCGAAGGCGCCGCGGTTCATCGCGGTGCGGATATTGGCCATGTCGCCATAGGCGGAAATGATCACCGTGGCCGGCGGATCGGCCATGCCCTGCAAGGCGCCGAGCAGCGTGAGGCCATCCATGCGCGGCATGTTGATATCGGCCAGCACGAGGTCGAGATCAGGGTTGCGCGCCATCACTTCCAGCGCCTCCATGCCGTCGCGGGCAAAGAGCATGGCGAAGCGGCCCTCACGCAGCTCGCGGCGGAATTTCTGCCGCAGCAGCGCCTCCAGGTCGGGCTCATCATCCACGACGAGGATGCGGTTCATGCCCGGCCCTCCCGCGCGGCCAGGCAGGCTTCGAGCTCGGCCCGCAGCGCGGCGAAATCAATCGGCTTGGCCAGGATATTGCTGGCCCCGCTGGCCCGGGCGCGTGCCTCCGTCGCCGCGTCGCCATAAGCCGTGATCATGATCACCGGCAGGTCGGGGCGGAGCGCACGGGCCCGCTCCAGCAGATCAAAACCGCTCATCCCCGGCATATTCACATCCGAGAGCAGCAGGATGATCTCCTGCCCGCGCGCGGCGGTGAGCAGCCCCAGGGCCTGCGGGCCGGATCCGGCGAATTCGAGCGCGAAGCGGCCCGCCCGCAGGTCCCGGCGGAAGCGCTGCCGGAACAGCGGCACGATGTCCGGCTCGTCATCCACCACCAGCACCAGGACGCTCATGCCCCAACCGCCTCGGCCGGGCGGCGGCTTGGCAGGGTGAGGATGAATTCGGTCCACTCGCCCTCCTCGGTCGCCACCGCGATGCTGCCGCCATGCTGCTGCACCACGATGTCGTGCGAGAGCGAGAGGCCAAGGCCAGTGCCCTCACCGGGCGGCTTGGTGGTGAAGAAGGGCTCGAAGATATGCGCGCGCACGGCCTCGGGGATGCCCGTGCCATTGTCCCGCAGGCGCAGCTCCACGGCATCCGTCAGCGCCCGCGTGGCAACATCCAGATGCGGCAGGAAACCCGGCCCGGCCAAGCCCTGCTTGCGCCCCAGCGCGTGGAAGGCATTGCCAAAGAGGTTGAGCAGCACGCGGGTAAACTCCTGCGGCAGCAGATCCAGCTGACCGACCGCGGGGTCCAGGCGCTTGCCAAGGGTCACGTTGAAATCCGGCCGCTCGGCCCTGGCACCATGCCAGGCGAGGTTCAGCGCTTCCTCCACCAGGCCGTTCAGCGCCACCACCCGGCGCTCGCCCTCGCCACTGCGCGAATGGGCGAGCATGTTGCGCACGATGCTATCGGCGCGGCCGCCATGGTTGGTGACTTTGGCGAGATTGTCGCGCAGCATGCCGCACAGCTCGGCGATATCGGCGCGCAGCGCCTCGGGCAGCGCATGTCCCGCCCGGCCGAGGCCTTCCTCCAGCTCATCCAGCAGCTCGATGGACAATGCCGCGAAGTTGTTGACGAAGTTGAGCGGATTCTTGATCTCATGCGCGATGCCCGCCGTGAGCTGGCCCAGGGAGGCGAGTTTCTCGGTCTGCACGAGCCGATCCTGCGTGGCGCGCAACTCATCGAGCGAGCGGGCCAGCTCCCGGGTGCGGTCCGCCACCTTGGCCTCCAGCGTTTCCTGCGCTTCCTGGATGCGGCCGGCCATCTCGTTGAAGCGCAGCGCGAGGGTGCCGATCTCATCCGCCGTGCTGACCGGGATGCGCTGCGCCAGATCACCCTGGCCGAGGCGTTCGGCACCGGCCTGCAGCTGGCGGATCGGACCCGTCAGGCGCCGCGCCAGCACCACGCCCGCCGCCAGCGCCAGCACCACGCCGAGCACCAGCAACGCCAGCGTCTGGTATAGCGCGGCATAGACCGGGGCCAGCGCCTCGGCCGTCGGCTGCTCGACGAAGACGATCCAGCCCAGGCGCGGGATCACCGCATGGGCCGAGAGAACGGAGCGGCCATCGAGGCCCCGCGCCGCGCGCACGCGCGCACCGCCGCCCCCGGCAATGGCGGCGGCCACCTGCGGCAGCGCGGCCAGATCCGTCTCACGCAGCACCAGGCTCATATCGGGATGGGCGATCAGCCGGCCGGCCGTATCGGTGACGAAGGCATAGCCGGTGCCACCCACCCGGATGGCGGTTACCACCTCCCAGATCAGCTTGAGATTGACCTCGGCGATGGTCGCACCCGGGTTGCGCCCGGCATGCGTCACGGCCAGCGCCATGTAGGGCTCCGAGCCGCGGCGGAAGGTGACCGGGCCGTACCAGACGCGGGACTGGCGGCTGCCCAGGAAGCGTGGATCGCCGCTCAGATCCTGGCCGCTATCCAGCACATCCGGCTCCAGGCGCGAAAGCCGCAGCCGTTCGCGGCCCGCGCCATCAAGGTAGAGCAGCTCGGTGATGGCCGGGGCCTGGCGCAGCAGGCGAATGAAGTCGTAGCGCCGCTGCTCCATAGGCACGCGCGGCCAGTCGGCCCGTGTGGTCCAGCCAATCTGCTGTTCCAGCTCGGCGACGAATTGCACCACGCGGTCCCCGGCGGCATCGGCCTTTTCCTGCTCGATGCGCACAGCCGCCTCGGTCGCCTCCTGATAGGCGAACCACATGCTGATGCTGCCATTCACCACCAGCACGGCGGCCACCAGGCCGATGAAGGCCAGGGCGAGGCGTTGGGCGAGGGACAGGCGCTGGGTGAGGGAAAGGCGCTGGGTGAGGGAAAAGCTGGGGCGCATGGTCAATCCAGGATTGTGTCTGCGCGGGCCAGCAGGCTGGGGGGCAGGCCCAGGCTGGCCGTCAACCCTGCCTCCACCGGGTCCCCACTGATGACGACGACCAGCGGGACAGGCAATCCAAGGCCGGCCACGATCTGCGCCGCCGCCCCCTGCACGATCAGCACCGAGACCGGCAGCCGGGCCAATTCCGCCGCGAGCGACGGGACGCGCCGGGCATCGCCATCGCCAAAGCGATATTCGATGCCGAGATTGCGCCCCTCGACCAGCCCGAATGCGGCAAGCCCGGCGCGCAGGGCCGGCAGGAAGGTCGCGAGCGAGGCTTCGCGCTGCGCCAGCGCGGCGGGCGCAGCCAGTAATGGGGCAGCGAGCAGGATGCGGCGCGCGATCATTCAATCACCTCCTGCGCGGCGGCCAGCACCAGCGGCGGCAGCTCCACACCCAATTCACGCGCGATGCGCAGGTTCACCACCGTCTCGAACCGCTCGGCCTGCACCATCGGAATCTCGCCGGGCGGTTGCCCGCGCAGCACGCGCGCCACCTGCCGCGCGACCTGACGGCGCAGCTCCTCATTGCCGGGGCCGTGGCTCAACATGCAGCCGGCCTCAGCCATCGAGCGCCATTCGCAGATGGTGGGGAGCCCCGCGGCCCGGGCGCGCTCGGCCAGCCCCGCCGCATGGCTCGAAAACGCCGGGAAGGAGGCGATCACCAGCGCCTCCGCCCCGCCATCGCGCAGTGCTGCGAAAGCCGCGGCATGGGTCTCGGGCCCACCGGCGCGCACCGCCAGGAGCTCCACGCCGAAGCGCCGCGCCGCCGCCTCGATCGCCGGCACGCGCGCGGGGACGAAGGTGGCCCCTGCCAGGAAGCCGATGCGCCGCGCGCCGGGCAGTGCCGTGCGCATCAGCTCCAGCCGCTTCACGTCCAGCTCCTCGGCCAGCATCACCACGCCGGTGACGGTGCCGCCGGGCCGCGCCAGGCTGATGGCCAGGCCATCGGCCACGGGATCGGTTCCAGCAAAGCCCATGACGATGGGCATCGCCGGGTCGAGCGCCCGGATCGCATGCGCCGCCGGGTTGGAGACGGCCACCACCACATCCGGGCGTGCGGCCAGGATTTCCCGGGCGAGCAGAGGAATCCGCGCGGCATCCCCCTCCGACGAGCGCGCGATGAGGCTGAGTGTCCGGCCTTCGATGAAGCCCTCCCGCGCCAATTCGGGCAGCCCCCATTGGCGGAATTGCTCGATGGATATCTGCCCCGAGGAGAGCAGCCCCAAGCGCGCCAGGCGGCTCTGCGCCGCTGCGGGATGGCTGAGCGCCAGCGCCAACAGGACCCGCCGGCCGATCATTCGATCACCTCATCGGCGCGGGCCAGCAGCATGTCCGGCATCTCGCGTCCCAATGCCCGCGCCGTTTGCAGATTGACCACGAATTCGAACCGCGTGGGCAGCTGCACCGGCAGTTCCGCCGGCCGTTCACCATTCAGGATCCGGTGCACATAGCTGGCGCTGCGGCGGAACAGGTCCAGCGGCTCGAACCCGTAGGACATGAGGCCGCCCGAATCGACGAAGGTGCGGAAGGGATACATGGCCGGCAGAAGCGCGCCCGCAGCCGCGGTGATGATGCGCCCGCGGGCGAGCAGATTGAGTGCCGTGGGAATCACCACCAGCCCGGCCTCAGGCCCCTCGGCGAATTGCGCGATGGCTGCCTCCACGTCATCCTCCGGACGGCGGAAATGCAGCTGCCGCACGGCGATGCCGCGCGGCGCCGCCAGGCTCTCGATGCGCTCCACCAGGCTGCCGAACCCGCGGAAATCGGGGTCCGTCACCACCCCCACGCGGCGCAGCCCCGGCTCGAATTCCAGCAGCGCGTCCAGCCATTTGCCACCGAGTTCGGGCTCATAGGTGGCAAAGCCCGTGATGCTGCCGCCCGGCCGCGCCATGCTGGCGACGAAGCCGGCCCCCACCGGGTCCACCACCACCACGAAGACGATGGGGATCTCCCGCATGTGGCGTTGCAGTGCCGCCAGCTGCGGCGTGCCGTTGGAGACGATGAGCTGCGGCGCCAGGGCCGCCAGCTCCCGCGCATGCGCCTCGGCCCGGGCCAGGTCGCCACCGCCCCAGCGATAGGTGATGTGCAGGTTGCGGCCCTCGATCCAGCCAAGCTCGCGCAAGCCCTGCCGCAGCGCGGCGGCGCGGGCCTGCGCATCGGGGTCGCTCTCGGCATTGGCGGCGATGAAGGCGATGCGCCGCATGCGGTCGGCGGGCTGGGCCAGGGCGGCGGAGCACGGCAGCGCCGCCAGCAATGCGCGTCGCAACATCATTCCATCACCTCATCCGCCCGCGCCAGCAGGCTCGCCGGCACCTCGATGCCGAGCTGACGGGCCGTCGCCAGGTGCAGCCACAGCGCGTAGGCCGTGGGCATCTGCACCGGCAGCTCGCCCGCCCGGTCGCCGCGCAGGATGCGGTCCACATAGCCGGCCGCGCGGCGGAACAGCGCCAGCCGGTCGGCCGCATAGGAAGCGAGCCCGCCCATCTGCACGAAGCTCTCATCGGCGTAGATCGCGGGCAGGCGATGCCGCGCCATCGCCGCCACCACCGCGTCCCGCTGGCCCAGCAGCGTCAGGTCCGAGGGCAGGACCATGGCGCCCGGCATGGGCAAGCCAGCGAAGGCGGCGCAGGCCTGCTCGATCTCGGCCGGGCCCGCCACCGGGATCAGGGCGGCCGCAACGCCAAGCTTTTCGCTGATCTCGGCGAAGCTGCGCGCATGGAAGGTCACCGCCGGGTTTTGCGGATTGAACATCAGCCCGAGGCGCCGCAGCCCGGGCAGCAATTCCCGCAGCAGCTCCGCCTGCTTGCCGACCATGGGTGAGGTGCCGTCGCGCAGCTCCAGCTGGGCGAAGCCCGTGGTATTGCCGCCCGGGCGCGTCATGCTGGCGACGAAGCCCTGGCCCACCGGGTCGGATGTGCCGACAAAGATGATGGGAATGGCGGCGGTGGCGCGCTGCACCACCGGCACCACCCGGCTGCCGGTGGTGACGATGATGTCCACGCCAGAACGCACCAGCGCCTCGGCCGCGCGGCGAATGGCGGCGGGGTCATCGCCGGTCCAGTGCTCCTCGAACACCGTGCCGCGCGCGCTCGACCAGCCGAGCCGGTCCAGCGCCTCACGCAGGGCGCCCACGCGGCGGCGCAGCAGCGCGTCATCAGCCGGGTATGGCATGAGGAGGCCAATGGCGGCGCGGCGGGTCTGCGCGCGGGCCGTGTGCGCCATGACAAGGCCGGCGGCGAGGGTGCGGCGCTGGATCATTGGATCACTTCGTCAGCGCGGGCGAGGTTGGCGGCCGGCGCGCGCGCCCCGTCCCGACCAGGGCTGCAGGCCCAAGACGAACGACATTCCGCATGGCATCGCGCGGCCCTCCTCTTGCCTGCAGGCCCGACCTGCCAGGCAGCATGCCGGATCGGGGTAGATTTCAATGTGCGTTTTCGCACACACTGATCCCTGCCATCATGGCAGCCTCGGCGTGCCGCGAATGCAAGGGGAAATCCGATGAGACCACCGGCCCAGCGCGCCATCAGCCGGCGGGCGCTGGCATGGCTCGTGCCGGCCAGCCCGGCCCTGGCGCAGCCCGCCGGCCGGCCGTGGCGCGTCGGCTCGCTGCACCTCGCGCCCTGGACGGCGCCGCATCACATCGGCTTCCGCGAAGGGTTGCGGCTGCTGGGGCTGGAGGATGGGCGCCAGGTCACGCTCGACCCCGCCGGCCATGGCCTCCGGCGTGAGCAATTCGCGGCCCATGCCCGCGCGCTGGTGGCGCAGGGCGTGGACGCCATCCACACCAGCGGCGATGCCGGGATAGAGGCCGCGCGCCAGGCCACCCCATCCATCCCCATCCTGGCCATGACGGATGACCTGGTGCGCGCCGGCTTCGCCGCCAGCTATGCGCGCCCTGGCGGCAATGTGACGGGGGTCAGCCTGCTCGCGGCCGAACTGGATGAAAAGCGGCAGGAGGTGCTGGCCGAACTGCTGCCCGGCGCCCGCCGCATCGCGGCCCTCGGCGATGCGCTGCTGATGACGCCCGGGCGCGCGGCCGCGCTGGAGGCAGGCGCCACCCTGCGCGGCCTGACGCTCGACCTTCGCCTCGTGCGGACGCCGGAGGAGATTGGCCCCGCCATCACCGCCCTGCATGGCGCCGGTGCCGAGGGGCTGAACCTTCTCGCCACCCCGCTGCTCTTCAACAATCGGGCCATCATCTATGAGCGCGTCGCGGCGCTGCGGCTGCCGGCGGTGTATCAATGGCCCGACATGGCGCGTGAAGGCGGGCTCGCGGCCTATGGTCCCAACATGGTCGGCCTGTACCGGGAGCGGATGGCGCCCATGCTGCTTCGGCTGCTGCGCGGCGCATCGCCGGCCACCCTGCCCATCGAGCAGCCCATCCGCTTCGAGCTGGTGCTGAACCGCCGCACCGCCGAGACGCTGGGCCTCGACCTGCCGCTGCCATTGCTCAGCCGCGCCGAGGACGTGATCGAGTGAGCGACGCCGCGCGTGAACTGCGGCGCATCGCGCTCCTCGCCGATCTGCCGCCGGCGCTGCTGCAGCGCCATCTCCATCGGATGCAATGGCTCAACGCGGCGCCAGGGCAATTGCTCCTGGATTTCGACGATGCGTCGGTTGATGTCTTCCTGGTGCTCTCGGGCAGCGTGCGAGTGGCGGTGCGCACCGTGGGCGGGCGGGAGCTGATCCTGGATGACATCACCGCCGGGCATTTCTTCGGCGAAATGGCCGCGATTGACGGCGCGCCGCGCTCGGCCTCCGTGACGGCGCTGCACCGCACCCGCATCTGCCGGATCCCGGGCCAGGTCTTCATGGCGCTGCTGGCCGAGGCGCCGGCGCTGGCCCTGCGCCTCCTGCGGGTGCTCACGCAGCGCATCCGTGAGAGCAATGCGAGGCTGCTGGAGCTGACCACGCTCGATGCGCGCCATCGGCTCTATGCCGAATTGCTGCGCGCCGCCGGGCCACCCGCCGCCGATGGCGCGCGGGCAATCTCGCCACCACCGGTGCAGCAGATCATCGCCAGCCGGATCGGCGCGCGGCGCGAGGCAGTCTCGCGCGAGGTGGCACGCCTGCTGCGGGACGGGGTGCTGGAGCGGCGCAGCGGGGCGCTCGTGATCCGCGCGCCCGCGGTGCTGGAACGCGCCCTGGCCGGAATGGCCGCGGATTGAGCCGCATCGCGCGAGGCGACCGCGCGGCCAACATGCGGCTATTCCAGCCGCAGCGCCGCCCTGCGCTCAACCAGCCCCGCCGGGTCCGCGAGGCCGGCGAGCCTGTTAGCGGCCAGGGTCGCGAAGCGGTGCAGCAAGGCGCGGCGCCGGGCGGGCGCCAGTGGATGGGCGGGCGCCTCCCGCAGGGCGGAAGCCTCGAAACCATCGCAGACCAGCAGCCCCACATCGCCGGGCAGCAGCGCCTGCGGGAAATCCAGATCCACCGCGAAATGCAGCTCATCCGCGAAGGCGCGATAGGCCTGCCACTTGGCATCACTGAGGAAATCCCGCGCACAGGATTTGACCTCGATGATGACGAAGCCCCCATCGGGGCGCAGGGCCAGGATATCGGCGCGCCGGCCATCGGGCAGTGGCACCTCCGCCAGGGGCGACCAGGCGCGCGCCAGGCAGAAGCGCATCGCCGAGCGGGTGACGGCCAGCGTCCGGCGGCCAGCCTCCGGCAGCCCGGCCTCAGCCCCGCCAGGCGCCGGCTGGATCACAGCGCGTCTATGCTGCGGGCGAGCTTCAAATCCCGCGCGGAAAGCCCGCCCGCATCATGCGTGGTCAGCGTGATGTCCACGCGGTTATAGACATTGGACCATTCGGGGTGGTGGTCCTGCGCCTCGGCCAGCAAGGCCACGCGCGCCATGAAGCCCCAGGCTTGGTTGAAATCCCGGAAGCGGAACCGCCGCTGGATGGCATCCCGCCCGTCCAGGACCTGCCATTCCGGCAGTTCGCCGGCCATGGCTTCCCGCTCCGCCTCGCTCAATCGTTCCAGCATCCGCCTCTTCCCCTGTCCCGTCACCGCGTGGCATCTATCGGGCATGCGCCCGACCACGCCACCCAGCCTCGAAGATCTCATGGAAATGGCCGAGGATGCGCTGGCCGCAATCCCCCAGGCGCTGCGCGAAATGGTGCGCGGCGCGGCGATCATCGTGGAAGAGGTGCCCGAGGATGACATCGTGGCCGAGCTCGGCCTCGACAGCCCCTGGGAACTCACCGGCCTGTATCGCGGGACCCCGCTGACGCGCAAATCCACGCAGGACACGCCGGGCGAGCCGGATACGATCCTGCTCTACCGCGAACCCATCCTGCTCGAATGGATCGAAACGGGCGAGGATCTGTTCCGCCTGGTCCGCAACGTGCTGCTGCATGAGGTGGGCCACCATTTCGGCCTCTCCGACGAGGATATCGAGCGGCTCGAAAACGAGGATTGAGCGGGGGCGTGGCGCGCCCTGCCCGCCTCAATGCGAACCGGCAAAGGCCAGCATCATCGCATAGACCTCCCGCGTGACGCTGGAGAGCGTGCGGCCCAGCTCCTCCAGATCGGCCACCTGATCCACGCGCTTGCCGTATTTTTCCTGCTCGGCGGCGCTGAGGATGATCGGGATGATGCCGGCAGACCGCGCGAGGCCGATCATCAGCGAATCATGCGGCTCCGGGATGTCATTGCTCAGGATGACCGCGCGCAGGCGGGCGCGGACCTCGGTGACGTCCAGCTCACCCTCGGCCGCCTTGGGGTAGCGACGGTCGGGGAAGACCCAGAGGAAGCGCCCTTCCTCCTTTTTCAGAACACCCTTCGCCACCAGGCGCTCCAGGATCATGTTGCGGTAATGCTCCGCATGGCGGCCGATCTCGACGATCCAGTGGCGGCTGTCGCGCTGGCCCGGGTTGAGCGAGATCATCGTCAGCGCCTCATCCAGCACGGGATCGCCGGAGGGGCGATGGCTTGTCACCATCAGCTTCTCGAGATCGGTATCAATGCTGCCGCTGAGCGACAGCTGCATGAGGATGGCGCTCGCCAGGGCATAGTCGCCGGCGGGGGCTGGCAGGCCGATGGGTCGGCCGGTCTTGTCATCGAGCAGGAGGAGGAT
The DNA here is from genome assembly GCF_023243115.1 of Sediminicoccus sp. KRV36. NCBI lineage: Bacteria > Pseudomonadati > Pseudomonadota > Alphaproteobacteria > Acetobacterales > Roseomonadaceae > Sediminicoccus > Sediminicoccus sp. KRV36. The sequence continues at coordinate 1,990,589 of NZ_CP085081.1, read as the reverse complement.
GATTTCCTCGGGCATGGTGAGCTTCATGGCATTCGCCTCCGACAGGGTGGTGGGATGTTGTTCGTCCTGGCCCGGCATGTCCAGCATGACACCTTGCCCGATGGCACATGAATTGCTGGCAATCCTGCAACTGGCCGGGCGTTCCGGCCTGTGGCGAAAGGCAGAATCTCCATGGATATCGGCGTCTTCATCCCCATCAACAACAATGGCTGGCTGATCTCGGAAAACGCGCCGCAATACATGCCGAGCTTCGAGCTCAACAAGACCGTCGTGCAGAAGGCCGAGGGCTATGGCCTGGATTTCGCGCTTTCCATGATCAAGCTGCATGGTTTTGGCGGCAAGACGGAGTTCTGGGACCATGGCCTGGAAAGCTTTACCCTAATGGCGGGCCTTGCTGCCGTCACCAGCAAGATCAAGCTCTTTGCCTCCACGGCGGTGCTGACCATTCCGCCCGCCATCGTCGCGCGCATGACCTCCACGATTGACAGCATCTCGGGCGGCCGTTTCGGCATCAATATCGTCTCGGGCTGGCACAAGGTGGAATACAGCCAGATGGGGCTGTGGCCGGGCGATGAGCATTTCGGCAAGCGCTACGATTACAGCACGGAATATGTGCAGATTTTGAAGGACCTCTGGGAGACCGGCGAGAGCGACTTCAAGGGCCAGTACTTCCAGATGGACAAGTGCAAGCTCAGTCCCCGGCCGAGCCAGCCCATCAAGATCGTCAGCGCCGGCCAGTCCGACCGCGGGATGGAATTCGGCGCCACCTATTGCAACTACAATTTCTGCCTGGGTGAGGGCGTGAACGAGCCCACGAAATCCGCCCCCGTTCCCGCGCGCATGCTCGAACACTCGAAGAAGACCGGCCGCGACGTCGGCGCCTACATGCTGTTCATGGTGATCTCGGACGAGACGGACGAGGCGGCCATGGCCAAGTGGGACAGCTATGAGCGCGGGGCGGACCGCGCGGCGCTCGCGCATCTGCTCGGCCACGCCGCACAGGATGTGAACACCGAGGCCAATTCGATGGCCGCCGCCGTGCAGCGCAACCCCTCGCCCATCAATTTCAACATGGGCACGATCGTCGGCAGCTATGCCTCCTGCGCGCGCATGCTGGATGAGGTGGCGGCCATGCCGGGTGTTGCCGGCATCATGCTGTGCTTCGATGATTTCATGACGGGCATGGACAGCTTTGGCCAGAAGATCCAGCCGCTGATGGAATGCCGCAAGGACCGCCTGGCGCTCGCCGCCTGAACGCAAGAAGGGGCGGCCCGGCGAACCGGACCGCCCCCTTTTCAGGTCGAATTGGCGGGGTGCCGCAGCACCCCGCCCCTTCCGGTTCAGCTGGCCGCGGTGATGTTGTAGCGCTGGGCCACCTGGCGCGCCGTCGCCAGCTCGGACGTCATGATCTCCACGAAGGCCGGGCCGGTCGGCACCGGGTTGCGCGGCAGGGTCTGCAACTCGGTCGTGCGCGTCACGATGGCGGGGTTGCGCATCACGCCCGGCATTTCGCGCATCATCCGCTCCGCGATCGGCTGCGGCAGGCCCTTGGGCGCCGAGATGCCCACCCATTGCGTCTGCACCAGGCTCGGGAAGCCCAGTTCCACGAAGGTCGGCACATTCGGGAAGGCGGGCAGGCGCTGCGGCGTGGAGATGGCCAGCGCGCGCAGCGTGCCGTTGTTCATCGCCTCCACATTGGTGGTGATCGGATCAATCAGGCTCTCGATATGGCCACCCAGCAGGTCGCGCATGGCGGGTGCGGAACCGGCATAGGGTGCGTGGTCAAGCTGGGTCAGGTTAGCCGTGCCCGCCAGCATGGCGCCCAGCATATGCGGCGCCGAGCCGATGCCCGAGGAACCATAGCGCGTGGGGCGCGTGCGGGCGGCCTGCAGGTAGTCGGCGAAGGTGCGGATCGGGCTGTCGCCCTTCACCAGCAGCACGCTCGATGCTTCGACCAGCAGCGCCAGATGCGTGAAGTCGTTGATCGGGTCGAAGGGCAGGCGCGGCAGGGTGGCGGCGGAATAGACCATCACCGAGGCATGCGTCATCAGGAAGGTGTAGCCATCGGCCGGCTGCTTCGCCACGTAATCCGTGCCGATCACGCCGCCGGCGCCGGCGCGGTTTTCCACCACGACATTCTGGCCCAGCGCGGCCGAAAGCGGCGGGGCGACAAGACGCGTCACGGTATCCACCAGACCACCCGGCGGGAATTGCGCGACCAGGCGGATCGGCGCGCGGGTCGGCCAGGTGGACGAGGGGGCGCCCGATTGGGCCGAGGCGATGGCGGGTGCGGCCAGAAGCCCGGCGGTGGCGCCCAGAAGGTGGCGACGCTGCATCATTCGTAATCTCTCCATGCGGGGCGCTGCCACGAGATTGCACAAATGCCATGCAGTCCGGGGGCAGCGACGGTTCCTGGAACAGGTTACGCAAGCGCCATGCCGCGCCCGTCAGCTGACCCGCATCACGGCCGGCGGCCGCCACGCCCCCTGCCCGATCGGCAGGATGGAGGGGGCTTCGGTCTTCGGCCAATAGAGCCGCATCACCAGGTAGATCGGCCCATTGGGCGCCGGCAGCCAGTTCGGCCGCAGCGCCTCGCCCGGGTCCTCGCGCTGGATGTGGATGGTGAGCGAGCCGTCCGGATTGGTCTTCATGCCCGGCAGCATCGGCGTGTTGATCAGGTAGCGGTTGATCGGGTTCTCGACGAGCAACTGATTGCCGCCGTGATACATGGTGATGGACCAGAAGGCGTTGATCGGCGGCAATTGCCCGGCCGGGAAGGTGATGCTGTAGCGGCCCGTGCCGCCATCCAGCGTGGCGCCCGTCGAATCCTCGCGGGTGAAGGGATAACAGGCTTCCTCGGTGGTATTGGCATAGATGCCCGCCTTGGCGACGACGGCGCGCAGGAGCCAGTTGCCGTCATAGGCCTCCATGCTGCCGGGCACCGCGCTGACACGCCAGCCATTGATGGCGGTGCCGGCCTGGCTGACCGCATGCTCGACCCGGCGATTGCCCTCATACATGCCCGCCAGCATCTCGATCCGGTCGAGCAGCGGCATGGCGGCAAGGTCGCCATGGCGGCCGGCACCGATGCCGATGCGGGCCAGCTGCGCGCGGATCGCCACCTCATTGGGCTGGGGTGGGGCGAATTGCAGCGCGAAATCGAGATATTCCAGGAAATGGTGTTTCGCGAGGTCCGGCGTGATGCGCGGCCAGGCAATCGCGGGCGCGGCGGGTGGCGCCGGCTGGCCGAGAAAGGCCGAGAGCGGCTGCGCCCGATAGCCCGCCTGCACCGCCACCACATTGGGCATGTCGGCCGGGTCGAAGAGCTGCGTGCGGAAGATCGTCAGCCCGAATTGGGTGGAGGCGCGAAACACGCCTTTGACCCCGGGCGGCGGCGTGCCCTGCCAGCCAGGCCCGACCACCAGCCAGGACCCCGCCTCATTCCCGGTCGTGCGGCTGCCGATATAGCCGTAGTTGTAGGTGTTGCCGTCGCAGAGCTGCACGGAGAAATAGCGGCGCCGTTCCACCGCGGGCACGCTGATGACCATGGGCTCCGCCCGCAGGTCGAGCCAGCACATGGAATAGGGCGTGTCACTGTTCGGTGTCGGGATGGCGGTGTCGCGCCAGGTGAAGACCCGCGCGTCATTGTAGATCTGGTTGAACGGCGCCTTGAATTGTGACGAACTGCGATCCACGCAGAACTCGTACATCACGGCGTAGTTCATCACGATGGGCAGGCCGTAGATCAGCGCCTGCTCAGCGATCTCCGCGGCGCCGATGATGCCAGGCCTCCCGGGCGCGGGTTGCGCCATGCCGGGCTGGGCCTTGCCCAGCACCATCGCGCTCCCGGCCAGGGCCGCGCCGCTGAGCAGGTTGCGCTTGCTGATCATGGGACCGGGATCCTTGTGCTGACTGGGCCAAGGCAGGATCAGCGCAGATCCAGTCCCGGTCAATCAGCCCGTTGGCATCCTCAGACCGAGCGAAGCCGTGTCACGTAGAGATCGCCCACTGTTTCCGACACCGAGCGGTTCAGCGCCTCCAGCCGCGCCAGCAGCGCGATGCGCTCCTGCCGCGCGGCGAGAAGTTCAAGCGGCAGCAGCAGGGGCAAGAGCGCCGTCGCCCGCGCGAGGCCGAGCAACAGCGCCTCACGCGGTTCGGGGATGTCATCACGCTCGACGCTGCGGATCAGCCTGGCGCGGACCTCGCGCGGCTCGGGCCGGTCTTCGGGCTTGAAGTAGCGCCGCTCGGGGAAGACCAGCAGGACACGGCCATCCACCTGGCGCAGCAGCCCGCGCGAAAGCAGGGCGGAAAGCACGGCGGGGCGCAGTCCGGCTTCCTCACGCGCCAGGAGCATCAGCGCGCCGCGTGAGTCCCGCGCATCGGTCAGCAGGGCGAGGCCCGCATCCAGCACGGCATCGCCGGTCGGGCTGCGGTCCAGCAATTCCAGTCGGTTGCGGTCGGTATCCACGCGGCCGGCGAGGGCCAGTTCCATCAGCACCGCGCCGGCCAGCGCGATCGAGGTGGCCAGCCCCTGCCGGCCGATGGCGCGCCCCGTTTCATCATCCAGAGTGAGAAGAACGATCTCCTCCGGCAGGGACAGCATCATCTGCTCCTGCATCACATCAGCCCTCCGGGCCAAGCGGCCCTGCGTGCATCAGGGCGGGTCATTCGGCCACGGCCGCCGACCAAGGCGACATGGTGTCCGTAACGCCCACGCGCATGCCGGCCTTCTGCTGGATCATGTTCGGGCAGGCGAAATTCACCGGCATCACGGCATGCTCCACCACCTCGACTTCGGCATCGGCGGCCAGGGCCGCGATGGTGGCCTCACCCAGGCGCCGGTCCGCCGTCACGCCATCGGGGCCGCTCACATCCAGGCGCGGGTGGTGCGAGGCAGCCTCGGCCTCCATGGCGAAATCCAGCGCGTAGGAGAACACCTGGAACACCGCCGCCATGATGCGCCGCCCGCCCGAGGCGCCGCCGGCGAATTCCGGCATGCCCTTGGCGTCCAGCGCAATGACCGGGCACATGTTGCAAAGGGGGCGCTTGCCGGGCGCTATGGCATTGGCGCTGCCCGGCGTCGGGTCGAACCACATGACGCCATTGTTCATCAGCACGCCCGAACCCGGCAGCACCATGCGCGACCCCATCGAGGAGAGCAGCGTGGTCGTCATCGCGATCATCATGCCGTCCTTGTCGGCCACGGTCAGATGCGTCGTGCAGCTATCGGCCCCTTTCGGCTCGGCATCGCCCAACCCTGCCAGGCGCTCCGCATAGGCGGCGCGCAAGGACCGCGCGAGATGCGCATACCAGCCGGCATCGGGGATGGCGTTGTAGGGGGCCTCCTCCATCAACTCCATCAGCCGCGCCAGGGTGGGTGCCGCCGTCAGCCCATTGGCCAGCATCCAGGAGCGGCCGCGGAATTTGCGCTCCAGCGCCGGCCGCACCACCGCGGCGCAATGCGCCAGGTCCTCGGCCGTGACGAAACCGCCCATCGCCTTCATGTCGGCCGTGATGGAGGCGGCCACATCGCCCGTGTAGAAATCCGCAAGGCCGGCATGCTGCAAACGCTCCAGCGTGTCAGCCAGGCGGCCCTGCGGGAAGAAGCCCGGCGTCCCCTGATAGGGCGGCACGGGGGGCAGGCCGTTGGGCAGGTAGATACGGGCGCTCTCCTCATAGAGCCGCAGCACGGAAGCGCTGTTGGCCACCTTCAGCGTGGTGAACCAATCCTGGCTGAGGCCGCGCCGCGCCAGTGCCACGGCCGGCGCCATCACATCCTTGATCGGCATGCGGCCATGCCGCTTGTGCAATTCGGCATAGCCCGCCACGGCCGAGGGGATCAGCGCCGATTTCGGGCCATGGATATTCACATCGCCCACCACCTCGGGCCAGGCGAACAGGTCGTTCTTCAGCTTGCCCGTCAGCGGATAGGCGGAAGGGTCCAGGCCGCGCGGGGCGACGGGGCCGAAATCGAAGGTCTCGGCCGGGCCACCCGGCTTCATCACCTGGGTGAAGCCGATGCCGCCCAGGCCGCTGTTCCAGGGCTCGACCGTGGCGAGCGCGAAGGCCGCGCCCACCGCCGCATCGGCCGCCGTGCCGCCGGCGCGGAGGATTTCCGCCCCCGCTTCCGCCGCATCGCGCGACTGGCTGGCGACCATGCCGCCTTCACCGCGCGCGGCCGGCTTGCGAATGATCCAATGCTGGGAGACATGCGGGAGGAGGGACATCAGCGGTTCCTGGGGCTTTTCTGGCGCCATGCTCCAATGCAGCGCGGCGCTCCGCAAGACAGGCTGCCGAAATCAGCCGGCTGTCGCGGCCAATGGCAGGAAAGAGCCGAAAAAGCGGGAAGCACGCCGGCAGCCTCTTCCGCACTGCACCATGAATGGCGTAAACCGCGCGTGACAATATTCTGGATTACGGAGTCAGATGATGGCGCTTCATGTCGCACCCGTTTTGAAGACCTTCATCGAGGCTGAGGCGCTGCCCGGCACCGGCGTGGCGCCCGAGGCGTTCTGGGCCGGGCTTTCCGGCATCCTGGCCGATCTCGCCCCGCGCAACGCCGCCCTGCTCGCCAAGCGTGACGCGCTCCAGACGAAGATTGACGCCTGGCACCAGGCGCATTCGCAAAAGCCGATGGACGCCGCCGCCTATGAGGCGTTCCTGCGCGAAATCGGCTACCTGCTGCCCGAACCCGCCGATTTCCAGGTGACCAGCGCCAATGTGGACCCCGAGCTAGGTGCCATCGCCGGCCCGCAGCTGGTGGTGCCCGTCAACAACGCACGCTATGCGCTGAACGCCGCCAATGCCCGCTGGGGCAGCCTGTATGATGCGCTCTACGGCACGGATGCGATTTCCGAGGCCGATGGCGCCGAGCGCGGCCGCGGCTACAATCCGGCGCGCGGCGCCAAGGTCGTCGCCTTCGCGCGCAAGGTGCTGGACCAGGCCGTGCCGCTAATGGGTGCGGGCCATGCCGAGGCGCTGAAATACCAGGTCAAGGATGGCGCTCTGGCCGTGGCGCTGCAGGGCGGCGGCGCGGTTCCGCTGCGCAATCCAGCACAATTCCTGGGCTATACGGGTGAGGCTGCGTCGCCCACGGCGCTGCTCTTTGTGCATAACGGCCTGCATCTGGAATTGCGGATTGATCGCACCACGCCGGTCGGCAAGGAGGACGCCGCGGGCGTGGCGGACCTCGTGCTCGAAGCTGCGCTGACCACCATCCAGGATTGCGAGGACAGCGTGGCCGCCGTGGATGCCGCCGATAAGGTGGATGTCTACCGCAACTGGCTGGGGCTGATGAACGGCACGCTCTCGGCTGATCTCGAAAAGGGCGGGAAAACCATCACCCGCCGCCTGAACGAGGACCGCAGCTACACCGCCGCCGCTGGCGGAACGCTGACCCTGGCCGGCCGTTCGGTCATGCTGGTGCGCAATGTGGGCCACCACATGATGACGGATGCCGTCACCTGGAACGGCGCCGAGGTGCCCGAGACGATCCTGGATGCGCTGATCACCTCAGCCATTGCGTTGCATGACCTGCGCGGCAAGCGCCTGAACAGCCGCACCGGCAGCGTCTATATCGTGAAGCCCAAGATGCACGGCCCCGAGGAAGTGGCCTGGGCGGTGGAGCTGTTCGGCCGCGTGGAGCAGGTTCTTGGCCTGCCGCATGCCACACTGAAAATGGGCATCATGGATGAGGAGCGGCGCACAACCGTCAACCTCAAGGCCTGCATCCAGGCGGCGGCCGAGCGCGTGGCTTTCATCAACACGGGCTTCCTGGACCGCACGGGTGACGAGATCCACACCTCGATGGAAGCGGGCGCCATGATCCGCAAGAACGACATGCGCGGCACGGCCTGGATCAAGGCCTATGAGGAGTGGAACGTGGATATCGGCCTGCTCTGCGGGCTGCGTGGCCGCGCCCAGATCGGCAAGGGCATGTGGGCCATGCCCGATGCCATGGCCGCCATGCTGGAGCAGAAGGTGGGCCACCCCAAGGCCGGGGCGAATACCGCCTGGGTCCCCTCCCCCACGGCCGCCACGCTGCATGCGCTGCATTACCACCAGGTGGATGTCGCGGCGCGGCAGGCGGAAATCTTCGCCGGCGGCCGCCGCGGGCAATTGACCGAGCTGCTGACCGTCCCCGTCGCCAGCAACACCAACTGGCCCGCCTCCGACCTGCAGGCCGAACTGGACAACAATGCCCAGGGCATCCTGGGCTATGTGGTGCGCTGGATTGACCAGGGTGTGGGCTGCTCCAAGGTGCCGGACATCCATGATGTGGGCCTGATGGAAGACCGCGCGACCTTGCGCATCTCCGCACAGCACATCGCCAACTGGCTGCGCCACGGCATCGTCACCGAGGCGCAGGTGGTGGAAACCATGCGCCGTATGGCGGCCATCGTGGACAAGCAGAATGCGGGAGACGCGGCCTATGTGCCGATGGCGCCCCATTTCGATGGCGTGGCCTTCAAGGCGGCCTGCGCGCTGGTCCTGGAAGGGGCGGCACAGGCCAGTGGCTACACGGAATTCCTGCTGACGCAGTACCGGCGGATGGCCAAGGCCGCCTGAGGCCGGCCCGCCACTACTCGGCGGGCGCGGGTGCCGTGCTGGGCCGGAAGCGCCGCGCGATCCAGCTTTCGAACCGGTCCACATAGATGTAGCAGACCGGCACGAAGATCAGGCTGAGCAGCGTCGAGGTGATCAGCCCGCCGATCACCACCAGCGCCATCGGCGCGCGGAATTCATTGTCGGCGCCGATGCCGGCCGCGATATGCGCCATGCCGGCCACCATGGCGATGGTCGTCATCACGATGGGGCGCGCCCGCTTGCGCGCGGCCTCCATGATCGCGGCCTCCCGCCCCAGCCCGTCATCGCGGCGGATCATGATGGCGTATTCCACCAGCAGGATGGAGTTCTTGGCGACAATGCCCATCAGCATCAGCACGCCGATCACCGCCGAGACACCCAGCGACTTCTGCGCCAGCAGCAGCGCCATCAAGGCCCCGCCGAGCGAGAGCGGCAGCGCGCTCATGATGGTCAGCGGCTGAAGGAAACCGCCGAACAGCAGCACCAGCACGAGGTAGACGAGCAAGACGCCCGTGCCGAGTGCCAGCGCGAAGCCGCTGAACAGCTCCGCCATCACCTCCTTGTCGCCGGTCGCCTGCTCGCGCACGCCGTCGGGCATGGCGCGCATGATGGGCAGGGCGGCCACGAGCTTCACGGCCTCGCCGAGTGGCATGCCATTCAACTCAGCCTCCACCGTCGCCTTGCGCTGGCGGCCCAGCCGATCAATCTGCGCGGGTCCGGCGCCGTAGCTGATCTCGGCGACGCTCTCGATGGGCACCATGATGCCGCCGCGCCCTTCGACGCGCAGGCCGCGCAGCGCCTCAGGGTCGGTACGGGCGCGTTCATCCAGCATCACGCGGATGGGAATCTGCCGGTCGGCCAGGGTGAAGCGCGGCAGCAGCTGGTCCACATCGCCGATGGTGGCGATGCGGGCCGTGGCGCCGATCGCCGCCGGCGAGACGCCCAGCTCGGCCGCGCGGGCCTCCATCGGCCGGATCTGCAATTCCGGCCGCGCGAGTGAGGCGGTGGAGCGCGCGCCAGCCAGTTGCGGCAGCCCGCGCATCTGCGTCTCCAGTTCGCGCGCGGCTTCGGCCAGCGCCGCGCCATCCGCCCCCACCAGCGTGATCTGCAGCCGCGATCCGCTTTGGCCATCCGCGCCGAAGCGCACCCGCGCCCCGGCGATCTCGTCCAGCGCCGGGCGCACCGCCGCCTCGAACTGGGTCTGGGTGATGCCGCGCTCGGCGCGCGGGATGAGTGTCACCGTCAGATTGGCCGTGCGCGGATCACCCGCGCGGGTCGTGTTGCCCAGCCCCGGCCCGCCCACGCCGGTATTGGCCGTGCCCAGGCTGGCAAAGACCGAAACCACCTCCGGGCGGGCCTTGAGGATGCGCGTCGCCTGCTGCACCACCTGCTCGGTATCGGCGATCGAAGCGCCGGGGGCGAGTTCGATCGCGATGGCCGAACGCCCGCGATCCGCGCCCGGCACGAAATCCTGCGGGATATAGGGCATGAGCGCGATGGAGAGCGCGAAGAAGCCCACCCCCCCCGCCAGCGTCGTCAAGCGATGGCGCAGGCACCAGCCCAGCAGCGCGTAATAGCGCTTGGCCAGCGCGCTGTCCGGTGGCTCGGGCGCATTGTGCGGCTTCAGGAAATAGGCCCCCAGCAGCGGCGTCAGCAGCCGCGCGACCACGAGCGAGAAAGCAACGGCCGCCGCGACCGTCAGGCCGAATTGGCGGAAGAATTGCCCGGGGATTCCCGGCATGAAGGCCACCGGCACGAACACCGCCAGGATCGCCGCCGTGGTCGCCACCACGGCCAGGCCGATCTCGGAGGAGGCATCGAGCGCGGCGCGATACACGCTGATGCCGGGGTTCTGCCGGATATGCCGGACGATGTTTTCGATCTCTACGATCGCGTCATCCACCAGCACGCCCACCACCAGCGTCAGGCCGAGCAGCGTCACATTGTTGAGCGAAAAGCCCAGCATCTGCATGACGAAAAACGTCGGGATCAGCGAGAGCGGCATGGCGATGGAGGCCATCACCGTTGCGCGCCAGTCACGCAGGAAGAAGTAGAGCACCACCATGGCGAGGAAAGCGCCGATCAGCAGGGCCTCCACCGCCGCATGGAAACCAGCCAGCACGAAGGTGACGGTGCTGGTGACGGCGGTGATCGTCACCTCGGGGTGCTGGGCCATGATCTCCTGCGCCCGGGCCAGAACGCCCTCGGCCACGCGCACCTCGGAGCTGTCCCGCGTGCGCAGGATCTCGAAGGCGACGACGGGGCGGCCATCCAGCCGTGCCGCGGTGCGCACCTCGGCCGTCGCATCCTCGACTTCGGCGATGTCCCCGAGGCGGGCAAAGCGCCCGTTGCTCAGGATGATGCGCCGCTCCCGCAGGTCAGCGACGGTGACGGCGGCGCCCAGCGTGCGGATGGATTGCTCGCCACCGCCGATATTCCCCCGCCCGCCGGCCAGGTTGATGTTCTGGTCCCGCAGCTGCGCATTCACCTGGTTGGCGGTGATGCCCAGCGCCACCAGGCGCTCCGGCCGCAATGCCACGCGGATCTCGCGCTCGACACCGCCCACGCGGTTGATCTGCGACACCCCCGAGACCGAGAGCATCGCGCGTGCCACCACATCATCCACGAACCAGCTCAGCTCGGAGACGGTCATGCGGGGCGAGGCGATGGTGAAGGTGACGATGGCACCGCCCGTCGCCTCGACCCGCGTGATCACGGGGTCGCGAATGCCGGCGGGCAGGTCGCTGCGGATCTGGGCGATCTTGTCACGCACGTCATTCGTCGCGCGGTCAATATTCTTGCCCAGGACGAATTCGATGACGGTGGTGGAACTGCCATCCACCACGGTGGAGGAGATGCGCTTCACATCGCCCAAGCCCGCCACCGCATCCTCGACCCGGCGCGTCACCTGGGTTTCGAGTTCCGACGGCGCGGCGCCCTGCTGCACCACGGAGACCACCACAGCTGGCAGGTCGATATCGGGCGAATTATTGATGCGCAGATAGGGGTAGGAGAAAATCCCGGCGACGGTCAGCAACAGGAAGATGACCAGGGTCGCGACCGGATTGCGGATCGCCCAGCCTGAGATGTTGCGATGCTTTTCCTCGATGATCACGGGGCGAGACGAACCAGGTCGCCATTCACCAGGAAGCCGGCGCCGGCCGTCACCACACGCTCGCCGGCGGTGAGGCCTTCGAGGATTTCGACCATCCCATCCTGGCGGGCCCCTGCGTTGAGCCGACGCATGACCACCCGCGCGGCACCATCGGGCAGCACGAAGGCCTGGGGCGCGCCATCGCGGAACACCACGGCGGAGGCGGGAACAACGACGACCTCGCGCGCGGGACCCTGGATTTCGGCGCGGGCGAACATGCCCGGACGCAGCCCGGAATCAGCCGGCAGGGCGATGCGGGCCAGGCCGAGGCGCGTCTCGGCCGTGACAACGGGGGCGATCAGCCGGACCTCGGCTGCAATCTGCCGCCCGCCATGGTGGATGGTGGCCGGCTGGCCCGGGCGCAGCTCCGCCAGTTCCAATTCGGGCACGCGGGCTTCCAGTTCGAGCCGCCCATCGCGGATCACGCGGAACATCTCCTGCCCCAGCGCCGTCACCGCGCCGATGCGCACCGAAACACGGGAAACAACGCCATCCGTGGGCGCCAGGATGCGCGTCTGCGCGACACGCGCCACCGCCTCGTCACGCTTGGCGCGGGCGGAAAGCAGACGCGCCTCGGCCTGGCGCGTGGCGGATTGGCGCTGATCCACGATCTGACGGGAGGCGCTTTGCGTCCGCACCAGATCCTCCGCGCGCGCCTGCTCGGCCCGGGCGAGCTCCAGGAAGGCGGACGCCTCATTGATCGCGGCTTCGGCCTGGGCGGCCTGGGCGGCGAGCACGCTGTCATCCAGCCGCGCCAGCAATTGGCCGGCCCGCACGGCCATGCCCTCATCCAGCGGCGCTTCGGTGATGCGCAGCCCGCCGATTTCAGCGCCGATCACCAATTCCTGCCAGGCGACGACGGAGCCATCCCCCACCACGCTCGAGACCATCCGGCGCGTTGCGGCCGGAGCGATGGAGACCGTCAGCGCGGGCACCGGCGCGGCTGCCACCGGCGGTGCGGGCGGATGCGCCGCGCGCCACTTCACCGCGGCAACGCCGCCGCCGGCCAATACAAGCACCAGCAGCACCGGCCCGAGCCAACGGCGCCGGGCCGGAGCCGGGGCCGATGTCTTCTCCGGCGTCTCGGCCATGATCTTGCTGTCGAGCATGTTCATGGGAGACGCGCCGCCTGGGAGAGGGTTGCTGAGTGGCGCTTTTCCATGGGTCCAATCTGGGGGTGCGGGCCGGGTCGGTCAACGAAGAAGCGGCCCACGCAACAACCTGTCACAGAACCACGCCCCGGCATCACGCCTGACGAAGCGCATCGGCGATTCGCTTTACAGTCCCGTCCGCCGCCACCAGCAGGACATCGAAGCGTATCCCTTTCGCACCATGGCCCGGATTCCACGCGAGCCAGGCTTCGGCCGCGGCAAAAAGGCGTTGCTGCTGCCGCGGCCCCAGCGCATGGGCTGCCTCGCGCAGGCTGGGGCGCGCCTTCACCTCGATGAAGGCGAGCAGGCCGTCCTTTTCCGCGATCAGGTCCAGTTCGCCGGCCGGGGTGCGCTGGCGTTCAGCCATGATGCGCCAGCCCTCCGCGATGAGGGCATCGCGCGCGATGCCCTCAGCCGCGCGGCCGGTGCGATCCGCCCGCGCGCCGCGTTGCCGGCGGGCAGGATCAGGCAGCCAGGGCCTCACGGATCGCGCTGATCGCCTCGGGGATCATGGCGGCCGTCACGTCGAGATGCGTGCAGGCCCGAACCCGGCCGCCCAGGCCGCTGACCATGATGCCCTGGGCCATCAGGCGGCGCTGCAATTCCTCGACGGAAACGCCGGTGTCCTTGATGTCGAAGAACACCAGGTTGGTATCCGGCTCCTCCACCACCACGCCTTCCATCTGGCGCAGGCCGCGTGCCAGCGCCTTGGCATTGGCGTGATCCTCGGCCAGGCGCTCCACGTGATGATCCAGCGAGTGGATGCAGGCCGCGGCGACCATGCCGGCCTGGCGCATCGAACCACCCAGGCGCTGCTTCCAGCGCCAGGCCTCGCCGATGAACTCGGAGGAGCCGCAGAGCACGGCGCCGAGCGGCGCGCCCAGCCCCTTGGTGAAATCCAGCCAGACGCTGTCAAAATCGGCCACCATCTCGGCCGGGGCGATGCCGGCGGCGACGCAGGCATTCATCAGCCGCGCGCCATCCATGTGGGTGTTCCAGCCCTGCTCCCGCGCCACGGCGGTCACGGCGCGCAGCTGTTCCAGCGGCCAGACGACGCCACCGCCGATATTGGCGGTCTGCTCCACCTCCAGCAGCTTCTGCGGCGGGGCGTAGCGGGTGCGCGGGCGAATCGCGGCGCGGACATCATCGGCGGTGAACAGGCCGCGCGCGCCCTTCAGCGGCAGGATCTGCACGCCGGTGAGGGCGGCATGGGTGCCGCCCTCACTGTGCAGGATATGGCTGGTTTCATGGGCCAGCACCTCATCGCCTTTGCGGCAATGGGTGAGGATGGCAATGACGTTGCACATGGTTCCGCTGGGCAGGAACATGGCGGCTTCCTTGCCCATGAGTGCTGCCATGCGGTCGCACAGGGCATGCACCGTCGGGTCATCGCCATGCTGCTCATCGCCCATTTCGGCGCGCATCATCGCGTCCTTCATGGCGGGTGTCGGCCGCGTCTGCGTGTCCGAATAGAGGTTGATCCGCACGGGAGGCGCGCCGGCGGGCGGGCGCATCGGCGCGAAGGACGTTGCGGGGGCGTGGGTTGGGGCTTGGACCATGGATGAAAGGTAGCGCGAGGCGCGCGTCTATGGCATCCCCCCTGGCCTGACCCACAGGGAGAATTTCGCATGGCTGGTGGACATGGTGCGCCGCATGGCACGGAAAACAAGGGCGTGGCCCTGCTCATCGCGATCCTCGCGCTGTTCCTCGCCTTGGCCGAAGTCGGCGCCAAATCCGCCCAGACCGAGGCGCTGAACGCCAATATCGAGGCGGCGAATCTCTGGTCCTTCTTCCAGGCCCGCACCATCCGGCAGACCCAGGTGCGGACGGCGGCCGAACAGGCGGAGCTGACCCGCACCGAAGCCAATTCCGCCGCGACCACCGCCCAGCGGGAGCGCTGGACCAGCACCGCCGCGCGCTGGGAAAGCGAGCCCGAAACCGGCGAAGGCCGCCGCGAACTCATGTCCCGCGCGCGGGCGGCCGAGGGGCGGCGCGACCGGAACATGGAGAAATATCACATGTTCGAATACTCGAGTGCCGGCTTCCAGGTGGCGATCGTCGTGGCCTCGGCCTCGATCATCACGGGGGTGGCGCTGCTGGTGTGGCTGGCGGGGGCACTCGGCGCGGTGGGGTTTGGGCTGATGATGCTGGGGTTTTTCGCGCCCGGGCTCATTCACCTCTGATCAGGCACCTCTGATCAGGCGGAGCGAACCGGCGCCCCCGTGCTGGGCGCCGGAAGCCGTCCATGCATCGCCATCGCGCGGCGCTCAAACGCACGCACCATCACCCGCACCGCCTCGTTGAAGACCGTGCCGATCACGGCCTGCAACAGGCGGGAGCGGAATTCGAAATCCACGAAGAAATCCACCTCCGTGCCCTGCGGCACGGCGGTCAGCCGCCATGTGTTGTTCAGGTAGCGGAATGGGCCATCGAGGTAGGTGACATGCACCATCCCCGGGCGCTCCAGCGTGACTTCGCTGCGGAAGGTTTCGCGGAACATCTTGAAGCCGATGGTCAGGTCCGCCACCAGCTTCTGCTCGTCCCGGCTGAGCACGCGGGCCGCGGCGCACCAGGGCAGGAATTCCGGATAGCGATGCACATCGGCCACGATCTGGAAGATCTGGTCCGGTGACTGGCGCAGGATGCGCTTTTCGGCATGCGTCGGCATCAGGCGGCGAGGCTCTTTTCGCGCGCGGCGCGCAGATCCGCGAAGTCCCGGTCGGCGTGGTAGGAGCTGCGCGTCAGGGGCGTCGCGGATACCAGAAGAAAGCCCTTGGCCCGGGCCAGGCTCGCGTAGTCATCGAACTCGCTCGGCTCGACGAAGCGCGCCACGGCGGCATGCTTCACGCTGGGCTGGAGGTATTGGCCGATGGTCAGGAAATCCACCTCCGCACTGCGCAGGTCATCCATCACCTGCTGCACTTCGATGCGCTCCTCGCCGAGGCCCACCATGATGCCGGATTTGGTGAAGATGGACTTGTCCAGCTGCTTCACACGATCCAGCAGGCGCAGCGAGTGATAGTAGCGCGCGCCAGGGCGGATCGTCGGGTAAAGCCGCGGCACAGTTTCCAGATTGTGGTTGAACACATCCGGCCGGGCTGCGACGACGACTTCCAGCGCGCCATCCTTGCGCAGGAAATCAGGCGTGAGAATCTCGATGGTGGTCTCGGGCGTCGCGGCGCGAATGGCGCGGATGGTTTGCGCGAAATGCTCGGCGCCGCCGTCGGCCAGGTCATCGCGGTCGACGCTGGTGATGACGACATGGCGCAAACCAAGCTTGGCCACCGCATCACCCACGCGGCGCGGCTCGTCATGATCCAGCGGGTTGGGCATGCCGGTGGCCACGTTGCAGAAGGCGCAGGCGCGGGTGCAGGTCTCGCCCATGATCATCATGGTGGCGTGGCGCTGGGACCAGCACTCGCCGATATTGGGACAAGCCGCCTCCTCGCAGACGGTGACGAGCTTGTTCTCGCGCATCAGGGCGCGGGTCTCGTGGTAGATCGGATGGGTGGGGGCCTTCACCCGGATCCAGGCGGGTTTGCGCTGGATCGGGTTGTCCGGGCGCGCGGCTTTTTCGGGGTGACGGGCGGCGCCAATGCGGGGAGCGGGCGCGGCGCGGTGATCGATTTCACGTCGAATAACCATGAATTAGTCCTTAATCGCAAAGCGCCGTTTAATCTTCCAGCCTCCGAGCTCAAAGCTAAAGGTTAATTCATTAACTCCAATAATTGCGCCAGACCACTCGGTAAATTTGCGCATGTCCGGTGGCGCAATACCATTTAATCGAACCGTCACCAAATCTCCCTCCTTAATTCCAAGCCGCGCCAGCTTCGTACTCGGAGTAACTATAAATTCTTCAATTTCGGGACCATCAACTGATCTAATTTCGCCTAAACAGAAAATCTGCTGAAACTGACCATCATACGGTATCAGAACAAACCCACTGAGTGTGCGATAACCGAGCTCAGGCTGCCCCATCAAGCCTAGCACTATCCCACCGTCGCTCCAATTCGTTTTCATAAATGCTGCAATGTATTCAATCGCTTCTTTTCCTGACTTGAATGTCAGCTCGTTTGGGAGGATTTCGGGACGGTGGGTTCCAAGGCTCGCTTGAAGTGGCTCACCTCCGATCAGCTTGCGTAGCCAAGACATGGGCATTGGTCAGCTCTCCACTAGATGTGAATGACTCTGCCATAGGCGTCGAGCACGCTCTCATGCATCGCCTCGCTCACCGTCGGGTGCGGGAAGACGGTGTGCATGAGATCCGCCTCGGTGGTTTCCAGCGTGCGGGCGATGCCATAGCCCTGAATCATCTCCGTCACCTCGGGGCCGACCATGTGCGCGCCCAGCAATTCGCCGGTCTTGGCATCGAAGACGGTCTTCACGAAGCCCTCCGGCTCGCCCATCGCGATCGCCTTGCCATTGCCGATGAAGGGGAAGCGGCCGACGCGCACCTCATGGCCCAGCTCCTTGGCGCGCGCCTCGGTCAGCCCCACCGAGGCGACCTGCGGGCGGCAATAGGTGCAGCCGGGGATGTTCAGCACATCCATCGCATGCGGATGCAGCCCCGCGATATTCTCGACGCAGATGATGCCCTCATGGCTCGCCTTGTGCGCCAGCCAGGGGGCGCCGGTCACATCGCCAAAGGCATAGACGCCAGGCTCACCGGTGCGGCCCATGGCGTCGGTCACGATATGCGTGCGGTCCACGACGATCTTCGTGCCCTCAAGGCCCAGATTCTCGACATTGCCGACAATGCCGACGGCGGAAATCAGACGGTCCGCCTTGAGTTCCGTCACCTTGCCATCGGCCTCGATCACGGCCGTCACGTCATCCGCACCCTTGCGGACACCCTGGACGCGGGCATTGGTGATGATCTTCATGCCCTGCTTCTCAAACGCCTTGCGCACGAAGACGCTGATCTCGGCATCTTCGACCGGCAGCACGCGGTCCATCACCTCAACGAGGGTCACCTCGGCCCCCATGTTGAGATAGAAGCTGGCAAACTCGGAGCCGATGGCGCCCGAGCCGACGACGATGAGCTTTTTGGGCAGGGCGCTGGGCGTCATCGCCTCGCGGTAGGACCAGATGAGCTTGCCATCCGGCTCCATGCCGGGAATGACGCGCGCGCGCGCACCCGTTGCCAGCAGGATGTGCTTCGCGGCGAGCTCCGCCACGGGCTTGCCATCCTTGGTGACGGCGATCTTGCCCGGCCCGGCCAGCGCGCCATGCCCGTCAAACACCGTGACCTTGTTCTTCTTCAGCAGATGCTTCACGCCGCCCGAAAGCTGGCTGGCCACGCCGCGCGAGCGCTTGATCACCTTGGCAAAATCGAAGCGCACATTATCCGCGGCAAAGCCGAATTGATCGAGGCTGTGCAGCAGGTGGTTGATCTCGCTGGCGCGCAGCAGCGCCTTGGTCGGGATGCAGCCCCAGTTCAGGCAGATGCCGCCAAGGTTTTCACGCTCGACCAGCGCCACCTTCATCTTGAGTTGCGAGGCGCGGATGGCGGCCACATAGCCGCCAGGCCCGCCGCCCACCACCACCACGTCAAATGCCTCGGCCATGTGTCAGCCCTTTCCTGCAAGCCGGATGAGGGCATCGCCACTCACCCGCTGATCCGTCCATTGGTCCCGCGGCTCGGCCCCCATCGCGCGATAGGCGGCGATGGCGGGCGCGTTCCAGTCCAGCACATTCCATTCCAGCGCCGCGCAGCCCTCATCCAGTGCGCGGGCCGCCAGCAGACGAAACACATCCCGCCCGAGGCCTTGCCGCCGATGGGCGGGCTCCACGAAGACATCCTCGATCCAGATCGCCGGCCGGCCGGCAAAGCTGGGGAAGGTTCGATACCAGAGGCAGACGCCAACCGGACGGGCATCAACCTCCGCCAGCATGGCCTGCGCCACCGGCCTCGGGCCAAACAGCGATGCCGCGAAATCCTGCGGCGTCGCGTGAAACTCGTGCAGCAGCTTCTCATATTCGGCGAGACCGCGGACGAGGCGATGAACCGCGTCCACATCATCCGGTGTGGCGTCGCGCCAGGCCAAGGCTAGGGCATCGCCCCTGCGCCGGGCGTCAGGCGCAAGGATGCACGGCGTGTGAGGACCGGGGCGAAGTCACGCATGTGACATCGCCTCAGAGCATCAGCGAGAGGGGATTTTCGATCAGCCCCTTCAGCGTCGCCATGAATTCCGCCGCGAGCGAGCCATCAATCACGCGATGATCCACGCTGAGATTGCAGGTCATCACTGTGGCAATGGCCAGCGCGCTATTCTTCACCACGGCACGCTGCGTGCCGGCCCCCACGGCCAGGATCCCCGCCTGGGGCGGGTTGATGATGGCGGCGAAGTGACTGACGCCATACATCCCCATATTGGAGATGGAGAAGCCACCGCCCTGGAATTCCTCGGGCTTCAGCTTGCCGCTCCTGGCGCGCGAGGCGAGGTCCTTCATCTCCGTGCTGATGGTGGCCAGGCCCTTGCGGTCGGCGCCCTTCACGATGGGCGTGATCAGCCCATCCGGGATGGCGACGGCGATGCTGATATCCACCTCGTTGAATTGCAGGATCGCCTCCTCCGTCCAGGAGGCATTCACCCCTGGATGGCGGCGCAATGCCACGCCACAGGCCTTGATGATCAGGTCGTTGACGGAAAGCTTGAACGCGCCCGGCCCATCCTTGGGGGATTGCGCGTTGAGTTCGGCGCGCAGCTTCATCAGCGCATCGAGCTCGATATCCATCGCCACATAGAAATGCGGGATGGAGGCTTTGCTCTCCGAAAGCCGCCGGGCAATCACCTTGCGCATGCTGCTGTTCGGCACGGCGGTGGTGGCGCCAATGACCGGCGCCGGGGCTGCGGCCGGGCGCGGCGCGGGGGCCGGTGCCGCGACCGGCGCCGGTGCGGCGGCCAGTGCCGGTGCGGCGGCAGGCCGGTTCATCGCGGCCTCGATATCCGCCTTGACGACGCGGCCCTGCGGGCCGGTGCCCTGGATCGCCCCAAGGTCGAGCCCCGCCTGCGCCGCCATGCGCCTGGCCAGAGGCGAGGCAATGGAGCGTTCGCCGGCGGAAGGTGCGGCCTGCGCAGGTGCGGGTGCCGCCTTGGCCGCGGCGGGCGCCGGGGCTGCGGCGGCGGCTGGCTTGGCGATGGCCGGGACAGCGCCGCTGGGTGCCGCCTCGCCCGGTTCCACCAGCACGGCGATCACGGCATTGACCTTCACGCCTTCGCTGCCGGCCGGCACCAGGATCTTGCCCAGCACGCCCTCATCCACGGCTTCCACTTCCATGGTCGCCTTGTCGGTCTCGATCTCGGCGATCACGTCGCCGGCCTTCACTGTATCGCCCTCGGCCTTCAGCCATTTGGCGAGGGTGCCCTCGGTCATGGTCGGGCTCAGCGCGGGCATCAGGATATTGGTGGCCATGTGCGGCGCCCCTCTCAGCGATAGGTCACGGAGCGGGCGGCTTCCACCACCTGCTCCACGCGCGGCAGGGCCAGCTTTTCCAGATTGGCCGCATAGGGCATCGGGACGTCCAGGCCATGCACGCGCACCGGCGGCGCATCGAGGTCATCGAAGCAATGCTCGATGATCTGCATGGCGAGTTCGGCGCCGATGCCGGCGAAGGGCCAGCCCTCCTCCAGCGTGACCACGCGGTTGGTCTTCTTCACGCTCGCCACGATGGTATCAATATCCAGCGGGCGCAGGCTGCGCAGGTTGATCACCTCGGCGCTGATGCCCTGCTCGGCCAGCTTTTCCGCCGCCTGCATCGCCATGCCCACCATGATGGAGAAGGCGATCAGCGTGACGTCCGTGCCCTCGCGCTCGATCTTCGCCTTGCCGATGGGCAGGATGAAATCCTCATCCGTCGGGCATTCGAAGCTCTGCCCGTAGAGGATCTCGTTCTCCAGGAAGATGACCGGGTTGGGGTCCCGGATGGCGGCGCGCAGCAGGCCCTTGGCATCGGCGGCGGACCAGGGGGCCAGGACCTTCAGCCCCGGGCAATGCGCGTACCAGCTGGCGTAGCACTGGCTGTGCTGGGCAGCGACGCGGCTGGCCGCACCATTCGCCCCCCGGAAGGTGATCGGGCAGCCCAATTGCCCGCCGGACATGTAGAGCGTCTTGGCGGCCGAGTTGATGATGTGGTCAATCGCCTGCATCGAGAAATTGAAGGTCATGAACTCGACGATGGGCTTCAGGCCGGTGAAGGCCGCCCCCACCGCCATGCCGGTGAAGCCGTGCTCCGTGATGGGCATGTCCATCACGCGCTTCGGGCCGAACTCATCCAACAGGCCCTGGCTGATCTTGTAGGCGCCCTGGTACTGCGCGACTTCCTCGCCGATCAGGAAGACATCGGCGTCGCGGCGCATTTCGGCCGCCATGGCATCGCGCAGGGCCTCGCGCACGGTAGTGCTGCGGGTCGGGCCCCAATCCTTTTCCGCGGCGGCCGTGCGTGGGGCCGCGGGGATGCTTGCGGCCATCGGGGCCACCACGGGTGCTGGCGCAGGTGCTGATGCCGGCGCGGCCTTGGCCGCATCACCGCCATCAAGCTCCGCGATGGGCGAATTCACCGCCACGTTTTCCGTGCCTTCCGGCACCAGGATGCGCGTCAGCACGCCTTCATCGACGGCTTCGACTTCCATGGTAGCCTTGTCGGTCTCGATCTCGGCGATCACATCGCCCGACTTCACCGCATCGCCTTCCTTCTTCAGCCACTTGGCGAGCTTGCCCTCCGTCATGGTGGGGCTCAGCGCCGGCATCAGGATCTCGACGCCCATCTAATTGGTCTCCAAAAGAATATCGGTCCAGAGATCGCTCTCCGGCGGCTCCGGCGATTCCTGCGCGAAATCGGCGGCGTCCTGGACGATCACCTTGACCTCATCGTCAATGGCCTTGAGGTCGGCTTCGGTGACACCCTGGCCCAGCAGCATGCCGCGTGCCGTCTCCAGGCAATCATGCTGCTCGCGCATCTTCTGCACTTCCTCACGCGTGCGGTATTTCGCGGGGTCACTCATCGAGTGGCCGCGATAGCGATAGGTCTTCATTTCCAGTAGATACGGGCCGAGGCCCGCACGGCAATGCGCCACCGCACGCTCCGCCGCCTCATTGACGGCGACGACATTCATGCCGTCCACCTGCTCACCCGGAATGCCCCAGGGGCTGCCGTTCAGCGACAGGTCGCGGGAGGCGCTGGCGCGGTCCACGCTGGTGCCCATGCCGTATTTGTTGTTCTCGATGATGAAGATGCAGGGCAGCTTGAACAGGGCCGCCAGGTTCAGGCTTTCGAACACCTGGCCCTGGTTGGAAGCGCCCTCGCCGAAATAGGCCAGCGCCACGTGGTCATTGCCGCGATACATATTGGCGAAGGCGAGCCCCGCGCCGAGGCTGACCTGCGCGCCCACGATGCCATGGCCGCCATAGAAGCCCTTCTCGCGGCTGAACATGTGCATGGAGCCGCCCTTGCCGCGGGAATAGCCGCCGATCCGGCCGGTGAGCTCGGCCATCACGCCGCGCGCCTCCATGCCGGTGGCCAGCATGTGGCCATGGTCACGGTAGGAGGTGATGACCTGGTCGCCCGGCTTCAGGGCAGCCTGCATGCCGACCACCACGGCCTCCTGGCCGATGTAGAGGTGGCAGAAACCACCGATCAGGCCCATGCCATAAAGCTGGCCGGCCTTCTCCTCGAAGCGGCGGATCAGCAGCATGTCGCGATAGGCACGCAGCAGGGCGTCCCGCCCCATGCCTGGTTGCTCAGCGGCGCCCTTGGCGCGGCGCTTGGCGGGTGGGGCTTTGGCAGCCATGGCTTTCTCCCTGCGTGATCAGACGCTGATTACGCCCCTCACGCCGCCTTCGCAAGCGTTTGCACTGCCCGAAAAGCGTTGCATTGCAACGCAATGAGGCGATTAACTGCATTACGGTTAACGTGCCGCGCGATGCCGCAGTGCAGCAATCGCGCGAAGTCCTTGAAGGATCAGAAAAGCCGCTGGCCCGGTGGGTAGGGGATCACAATCTCCTCCCGCGTGGTCAGATTCAGCATGGCCCTGGCGCGCTCTTCCAACTGGTCCCGGTCAAGCCGATCTCCGCGCATGGCGTTGACGCGCCGTTCGGCCGCCTCGCGCTCGGCGGTGGCGCGGTCCCGGTCCGATTTGGCGGCGGCGATTTCGGCCAGGCGATGCTCACGCGCGATCAGGCCACGGTCGCCATGGGAGGCGTGCCAGACGAAGAAGGCCGCGATGCTCGCCAGGATCACCGGCGGCGCCAACAGCTTCAACATGCGGATGAGCCACCGCCCGAAATTCATGGAACCCCCCAAAGCGCGTCCCTTGATGCGCGAATCCGACAGAATCACCATCCGGCCGCGCATGCAAGGGTTTCTGGCGCTTCTTTGTTGCGAATACAGCGAGTAATACATGACATAGGATTTTATTGCTTTTTCTATAAAATAGGAATATGGTCTGCATCGAAAGGAGTTCCCATGGCCAATCCCATCCGCACCACCGAAGCCGATCTGCGAAGCGCCATGCGCGAGCCGCGTTATTGGCAGAACGGCCACCCCGAGCGCGATGTCTTCACCGGCTGGGTCCGCGGCGGCTTTGGCGCGCTGCATCCGAAGGACGCGGCAGCACGCGGCGCCGTCTGGGTGCGGCCCTATCGCCGCGAAGGTAGGCCCGTCGCCGGCCATTGACGCAGCCCGCCGCCGGGTGGCACAGCGGCCAGCCCTGGCGCCCTGCCCCCAGCGAGCATCCAATACGCCAATTGGCGACGATCCCTTTGGGAGCGCCTGACGCGCGGCCCCGCCGATGGCCGGGGCGGGCGAGGACGGCGGCCGAACAATGAGGATCGCCGAAACCAGCGGCCAACCCTGCCGCCGCCCGCCGCACCGGAGGATGAAGTCGGCCAACGCCTTGGCCGGCTGCTGCGGGACCGGCTGACGGCGCCCGATCCCGAGAAGCCCGTGTTGCAAAGGGGCGAATTCCAGTGGCGGCGCGACGGCGGCCTCAGCCTGCGTGAGCGCGACATCCGTGATTTGCGGCCACAGGGGGAACCGCGAGTTGATGGAGGCAGCCGGATCTACCGTCTGGATGAGAACCGGCAAATTACCATCAGGCGCAGCACGACAATCCGAGACACCCCCTTCCCCACCATGGATGTGCAGCGACGAACTGTGCTGCCTGATGGCAGCGTCAAGTGGCCGACTATCCACAAGATCCGTTACCGCTTGGCTGACTAGGAGAGAACATCGTGACACAGGACAACCGGGACGACCTACCGGACCAGTGCGACCCGGAGATCATGGCCGGTACGGCGCATTTCCCCGGCCGCGCCACTCAGATGGCGCTGCGCGACAAGGCCTACGAAATGCTGGAGGTCTTCAAGACCCGATCCGGCAGGCAAGGCACACGACTCAGCAATGCATGGCTGGGCGAGCATGACTGGCGCGTCCAACTCCTCCAGCACTGGGATGTCCGGAACAGCGGACCGTTGGAGATGTTCGTGCCCCTCGCCGCCGCCCTCCAGCGTCGTGGCATCACGCATCTGTGCGGAACCTATGTGGATGCGGAGGGGATCACTGACCCCACGGCGGTCTGGCGCATCCCGCTCGAAGCACGCCGCATTTCCAGCTTCTTCGAGGCGCATCCCAACAGCTTCCACATCCTCTTCCCCGAGGATCGAAGCTTCGCGATCCACGCCATGGAAGATGTGTGCGCCGCCTTCGCCGGCCCCGAAGCCTTCCTGCGCGAGGCCCTGCTGCCCGAATTCCAGGGCGAAGCGGCCCTGGCCGACCTCAAGGACGCGATGGACGAGGAATATGGCGAAGCCGCCTTCGCCAGCGTGCTGGACCATTACGGCCCCTTCCTCCTGGAAGACCCGGAGGATGGGGGCTGATCCGCCCAGCCCGCGCTGGAGACAAGGTAAGGGGTCCGGGGCCAATGGCCCCAGCCGCCGGAGGCCTCTTTCAGCGCTTCAAAATCGGCCGCCCCGCATAGCGCGCCAATCCCTCCGCCTTGCGGCGCGCCCCGTGGCTCAGCGCTTCAAAATCGTCCGCCCCGCATAGCGCGCCGCGGGCCCCAGATCCTGCTCGATGCGGATCAGCTGGTTGTACTTGGCCAGCCGGTCAGAGCGGCTGAGCGAGCCGGTCTTGATCTGCCCGCAATTGGTGGCGACGGCGAGATCGGCGATGGTGAAATCCTCCGTCTCGCCGGAGCGGTGGCTCATCACCGCCGTGTAGCCTGCGCGATGCGCCATCTCGACCGCTTCCAGCGTCTCGGTCAGCGTGCCGATCTGGTTGACCTTTACCAGGATGGAATTGGCCGTGGCGCGCTCAATGCCCATGGCCAGGCGCTCGGGGTTGGTGACGAAAAGATCATCGCCCACCAGCTGGATCTTGCCGCCCAGCCGCTCGGTCAGCAGCTTCCAGCCGGCCCAGTCATCCTCGGACATGCCATCCTCGATGGAGATGATCGGCCACTTGGCGCAAAGTGCGGCGAGGTAATCCACCATGCCGCCGGCATCCAGCGTCTTGCCCTCGCCTTCCATCACGTATTTGCCGTCGTGGTGGAACTCGGTGGCAGCGCAATCGAGCGCGAACATCACATCCTCGCCCACACGGTGACCGGCCGCCTCGCAAGCTTTGGCGATGAAGGCCAGTGCCTCGTCCGCGCTGCCGATATTCGGGGCGAAGCCGCCCTCATCGCCGACATTGGTGTTGTGGCCGGCATCATGCAGCTGCTTCTTGAGGGCCGCGAAAATCTCTGAGCCGACGCGGACCGCATCGGCGATGGTGCCGGCAGCCACCGGCATCACCATGAATTCCTGGATATCAATCGGGTTGTCGGCGTGCTGGCCGCCATTGATGATGTTCATCATCGGCACCGGCAGCGTGCGCGCATAGGCGCCGCCCACATAGCGATACAGCGGCAGGCCATGCGCCTGGGCCGCCGCCTTGGCGGTGGCGAGGCTAACGGCCAGCATGGCATTGGCGCCGAGGCGGGATTTATTGGGCGTGCCGTCCAACTCGATCATCATCTGGTCGATCTTGACCTGGTCGGCGGCGTTCAGCCCGCCAATCGCGTCGAAGATTTCGCCCTCGACATTCGCCACGGCCTTGGTGACGCCCTTGCCGCCATAGCGGGACTTGTCGCCATCGCGCAGCTCCACCGCTTCATGCGCGCCGGTCGAGGCGCCGGAGGGGACGATCGCGCGGCCGCGGCTGCCGTCATCCAGCACCACCTCCGCCTCCACGGTCGGGTTGCCCCGGCTGTCCAGCACTTCACGGGCGATGATGTCGGCAATGGCGGGCATGGTGAGGTCCTTCGGGCAAAGATGTCCGCGCGGATAGGCTGAGCCGCGCGAAAGGGCAAGGTGAGGCTTGCGCCGCAATCATTATGTTATATTATCACATTCATGCCTCTCCTCTGCGAAGCCTACGGCCCCGAAGCCGCCCACGCGACCACACCGCCCCGCGCCGTGATCGGCACGCCGGAAACGGTCTTGCTGACGGCACTCAGCCCCGATGTCGCCCTCGCTCTTTGGCTGCGTGAGGAGCCTGCCGGCTTTGCCAAGCCCCTCAAGCCCCTGCGCCAGGCGGGCCCGTTTCGCGCCACAGCCGAGGGCACGCCGGACGAAGCGCTCGATTCCCTCTGCGAGCAATTGCCCGCCGGCGCGCCGATGGCGCTGCTCTCAGACATGTTGCGCCTGTCCCACATGTTCGCGGCCTTGCTGCGAAGCCAGCATGTGCGGCTGCGCCTGGATGGCATCACAGGCGATGCCTGCCGCAAATTCCACGTGGATTCCGTGGGCTTCCGCCTGCTGGTCACCTATGCCGGCCCGGGCACCCAATGGAGCATGGGCGACCCTGACGGCGGCGCCCAGATCGAGGACGTCCCGCGCTGCGCCGTGGCGCTGTTTCGCGGCCGCAAGCGCGCAGGCGCCACTACGCTGCACCGCTCCCCTCCCCTCTCCCATCTGCCGGAGGGCCAGCGCTCGCGCCTGGTCTTCTGCATTGACGAACCAGGCTGCTGCTGATGACCCAACGCCTCCCCGTCACCGTGCTTTCGGGCTTCCTCGGCGCCGGCAAGACCACCTTGCTGAACCATGTGCTGGCCAATCGCGAAGGCCAGCGCGTCGCCGTCATCGTGAATGACATGAGCGAGGTGAATATTGACGCGGCCCTGGTGGGCAATACCGGCACCCTGTCGCGCACCGAGGAAAAGCTGGTCGAGATGACCAATGGCTGCATCTGCTGCACCCTGCGCGAGGATCTCATGGAGGAGGTCGCGAAGCTGGCCGCCGAAGGCCGCTTCGATGCGCTGCTGATCGAGAGCACCGGCGTCAGTGAGCCCATGCCCGTCGCCGCCACCTTCGATTTCACGACGGAGGAGGGCTTTTGCCTGGGCGACGTGGCGAAGCTCGACACCATGGTGACCGTGGTCGACGCCCGGGCCTTCCTGGAGGATTACGCCAGCGCCGACACGCTGCGCGCCCGCGGCGAAACCGCCGGTGCCGAAGATCACCGCCTGCTGGTGGACCTGCTGATCGAGCAGGTGGAGTTCGCCGATACCATCATCGTCAACAAGGCTGATCTTGTCTCGGCCGGGGAATTGGGACGGCTGGCCGCCTTGCTGGCCACTTTCAATCCCACGGCGGAGATTCTCTCGACCGAACACGGCCACGTGCCGCTGGCCAAGGTGCTGAACACCGGCCGCTTCAATATGGAGCGAGCGCAGAATGCCGCTGGCTGGCAGAAGGCGATGTCGGGCGAGCATCTGCCGGAAAGCGAGGAATTCGGCGTCACCAGCTTTGTATGGCGCGCGCGCCGGCCGGTGCATCCGCAACGCTTCAAGACATTGATTGAGGGCGATCTGCCAGGCGTGGTGCGCGCCAAGGGCTTCTTCTGGCTGGCGACGCGGCCTGGCTGGGTGGGTGAATGGCAACTGGCCGGCCGCATGGGCCGCCACCAGGGCGCTGGCTTCTGGTGGGCCGCGATCGAGGAACAGCGTTGGCCGCAGGATGCAGACTGGCGCGAGATGATCCGCGGCCTCTGGGTCGAGCCCGGCGGGGATCGGCGGCAGGAAATCGTCTTCATCGGGATCGGCATGAATGAGGCGGCGCTGCGGGCGCAGCTGGACGCCACGCTGCTGACCCATGAGGAATGGCGCGCCGGCCCCCGCGCCCATGCCCGCCTGCCCGACCCCTTCCCGGCCTGGCAGAAATAGCGCGCCGCTTGCTCGCCAACCTGCTCCCCCACTTGCGCAGATGGTTCAGGGTGCCATTGATGCGGGCATGCATCCCATCGCCATCCTCGGCGCCGGCCTCGCCGGGCTTTCCGCCGCCCAAGCCCTGATCGCCGGGGGCCGCGAGGTCCGGCTCTTTGACAAGGGCCGCGCCGCCGGCGGGCGCCTGGCCACGCGCCGCATCGAGCATGCCGGCGAAAGCCATCGCTTCGATCACGGCGCGCAATATCTGCGGGCCGAGCGGCCAGGCTTCGCGCAGCTGCTCGAAGCCGCGGGCACCCTGCCCTGGCCCGACCCCAAGCGCCGCGTGGCCGCCCCCGGCATGTCGGCTCTTGGCCGGCATATGGCGCAGGGGCTGGAATTGCAGACCGGGCGCCATGTGGCGGCGCTGCAGGCCGGCGCCGATGGCTGGATGGTCGCGCATCTCGATGCGGCGCTGGTCCGCCCGGGCCGGCCCTTGCCCGCCGTGGAACCCACGCTGGATGGCCCGTTCTCCGCCGTGCTGGTCACCTTCCCGGCCGAGCAGGCGATGGCCCTGCTGCCGCCACACATGTCCCAGCCCCTGGCCGCGATCCAGTACGCCCCCTGCTGGACGGTGATGGCCGCCTTCCCGCAACGCCTCGATCTGCCCGACACGCTGCGCTACCACGGCCCCATCGGCTGGGCCGCGCGGGACAGCGCCAAGCCAGGCCGTGATGCCACCCAGGCGAATTGGGTGATCCAGGCCGATCCGGATTTCAGCCGCGAGCACCTGGAAGCAGCCCCCGAAGCCGTCATCGCCGCACTTCTGGCCGCCCTTCCGGCCGCCGCGCCGCTCTTTGCCGTGGCGCATCGCTGGCGCTTCTCGCTGCTGGAGGTGGCGTTGGGCCAGGCCTGCCTGTGGGACGGCGCGCTCGGCCTCGGCTATGCCTCGGATGGCTGCCTCGCCGGTCGCGCCGAATCCGCCTGGGAGAGTGGCCAGGCCCTGGCGCAGAGGGTGCTCGGCGCATGAGCCATCCGCGTCCCCGTCCCGGCCATGCCGATGACCTCATGGAGCTGCGCGCTGCGGCCTTCGAGCTGCTCGCGCGCGGTGTCGCGGATCGGCGCAGCCCCGTGCACACCCCCACCCTGGCCAGCATCGGCCTGGATGGCACGCCGCGCGCGCGCACCCTGGTGCTGCGCGGCTTTGACGCCGCCGCGCGGACACTGCGCCTGCACAGCGACCAAAGGGGCGAGAAATTCGCCGAACTGGCGCGTGATCCGCGCTTCGCCCTGCATGCCTATGATCCGGCGGCCCAGGTGCAATTGCGCCTGCAGGGCGTGGCCTCCCTGCACACGGATGATGCCGTGGCCGAGGCCGCCTGGCAGGCCAGCCAGCCCTTCAGCCGCATCTGCTATTCCATCGAGCCAGCGCCGGGCACGCCCATCGCAGCCCCCATGCCGGCGCCGCAGGATGAGGTGGTGGGCCGGCAGCATTTCGGCGTGATCCTGCTGCGGATGCACAGCCTTGAATGGCTCTGGCTGGCGGCGGAAGGGCATCGGCGGGCGCGATTGGACTGGCCCGACGGCGAAGAACGCGCCACATGGCTGGTCCCATGACCCAGATTCCTCCGCTTGAAGCCATCGAAGCCGAAATCCTGCGCCGCGTCGCCGCGACCGAGAAATCCATCTGCCCCTCAGAGGTCGCGCGCGGCATGGCGCCCGAGCGCTGGCAGCCGCTGATGGGCGCGGTGCGCAAGGCGGCGGCACGGCTTTCCACCAGCGGCCAGCTCGATATCCTGCGCAAGGGCAAGCCTATCGCGCCCGAGGCGATCCATGGCGTGATCCGCCTGCGCCGCCCCTTGCCCGATGCCCTGCCCAGCCCCGGGGGAGACGCCGAATGACCTCCATCGCAGCGCTGATCGGACGCGGCCCCAAGGGCCTGGGCACGCCCGCGCCGATCGAATTCGCCTCGCTCGTTCAGCCTTCCTCGCCCAATACCTGCCTGGCCGCGCCGGCGGGCCATCCCGGTCCGAAGCAGGTCACGGCGCCGATCCTGCCCGGCAGCCCGGAGGAGGTCTTCACGGCCCTGCTGCGCGTGGCGGAAGGCTTCCCGCGCACATGGCGCATCGCCGCCTGGCCGGAGCGGCGGCAGGCGCAATGGGTGGAGCGCTCGGCGCTGGTGAACTACCCCGACATCATCACGGCCGAATGCGTGGCGACACCCGCTGGCACCAGCCTGTTCCTCTACTCGCGCAGCCTGTTCGGCTATTCCGATCTCGGTGTGAACGGCAAGCGGGTGGCGCGCTGGCTGGCAGCCCTGGCGGCGGCGCTGCCCGCGGCCGCCCTACCAGTTGTTGCATCGCCTGTGGCCGCAGCCCCCCTGAGCCCCCTGGCCGCCCAGGTTCAGGACGCGGCGCCGGGCCAGCATGTGCTGCTCGCCTGGGATGATCCGTTGGAGATGCCGGAGATCGCGCTGCGCGCCATCGCGGCCGGTGCCGCCTCGGTCCAGGCCATGACGCCCGAGCGCCCGGAGCAGGCGGATCAACGCCTCGCCGAAGCCGGCATCCGCCTCGGCCTGTCCACCGAGGCCGAGGCGCTTCTCGCCGCCCGGCCAGCGGCGCGGGACCCGCTGCCGCCGCCGCTGCATGCCGACCCCGGCGCCTGGCGCGCCTGGTGGATGCGCGGCAGCCTCGATGCCCCGGATCTGCGCGAACGCCTGCCCCAGACCGACCTGGTGGTGGATGGCGCCGATCTCGCGCGGCTGGATGGAGACCCGCCGCGGCGCCTGGCCGGGCTGCGGGCCACCGGGGCGCGGCGGCTGATCCTGCGCAGCAGCCTCGTGCCGATGACGTCGGCACTCTCGGCGCTTGGTCTTGGCCCTTGGCATGCCGGCGAACTCACCGCGGAGAGCAGCGCGGCGCTGGATGCCGCGCTGCAATCGGTGGGCATCAGCCTGCCGCAATTCGCGGCCTTTCCCGAACGGCTGACGCGGGAGGCGGCCCTGGCCGCGGGCCTCGCCGACCCCTGGTGGTGGTTCATCAGCGAAGCCGGGCTGGACCGGTGGCTCGCGGAAGCCGGCTGGCGGGTCGAAGGGCGCAGGATGCTCGGCGCCAGTGTGGTCGTCACGGCCGCCTGCTGATGCGGCGGCAGAGCATCTGTCTGCTCACGCTGGATTTCGTCGGGCCGATCCGCAATGGCGGCATCGGCACGGCCTTCCTGGCCCTGGCGGAGACGCTCGTCGCCGCCGGGCATGACGTCACGGTCCTCTACCCTTCCTCCTATACCGAGACCGAGCCGGTGACGCGCTGGCGCACGCACTACGCCACGCGCGGCGTGGAGTTCGTCTCGCTTTTCCTGGAGGGCAGCGAGGCGGCGCTCTCCCTCGGTGCCTATCAGTGGCTGAAGACCCGCCGCTTCGACGTGATCCATTTCCACGAGATGCGCGGCATCGGCTACTGGACCACCGTCGCCAAGCGCTGCGGCCTGGGCTTCGGCGACACCACCCTGGTTTGCCACGTGCATAGCCCGACGCTGTGGCACTTCGCCCATTCCGCGCAATTCCTGACGCATAGCGGGGAGCTTGAAACCGACTGGATGGAGCAGCGCAGCGCCGAAGGGGCGGATTTCGTCACGGCCCCCTCGCGCTACATCCTGGACGTGGCGGCCGGGATGGGCTGGCGCCTGCCCGGCCAGACCACCGTCATGCCCAACCTGCTGCCCACGCGCTTCACCGATCGCACGCCGCGGCAGGCGCCACCTTCCGGCCCGATGGAGGAGCTGGTGTTCTTCGGCCGGCTGGAGGAGCGCAAGGGCCTGGGGCTGTTCTGCGAGGCGATCACGCGGCTGATCCGCGCGGGCCAGGCCCCGGCCCGGGTCACCTTCCTCGGCAAGGTCGGGCATATGGCCGGGGTGCATGCACTGGCCTGGCTGGCCGGCGCCGCGCAGCACTGGCCGATGCCCTGGAGTGTCGTGAACGACGCTGATCCGCATCAGGCGCGGGACTACCTGGCCGGACCCGGGCGCCTCGCCGTCATCGCCTCGCGCATGGAAAACGCGCCTTATGTGGTGCTGGAATGCCTGGCCGCCGGGCTGCCCTTCCTGGCGCCCGATGTCGGCGGAATCGGCGAATTGGTGGCGGCGGAGGATCGGGCCCGGCTGCTCTATCCGCGCCACGCGGCAGCCCTGGCGGAAGCCCTGGCCCAGGCGCTGCGGGACGGGGTGGCACCGGGCCGCGCCGCCATCTCCCCCGAGGCGACGGCCCGGCTTTGGCTGGATTGGCATGCGGCGCTGCCACCACCGGCCGCACCCGCGGTGCACACCGCGCAGCCTCTGGTTTCGGTCTGCATGGCCGCCTTCAACCGGCATGAGCCCTTGGCCCACGCCATCGCCTCCCTCGAACGGCAGGATTATCCGCGCCTCGAACTGATCCTGGTGGATGATGCCAGCACCGATCCGGCGGCGCGGCGTTTCCATGACGCGCTGCGCCCGCGCTTCGCCGCGCGTGGCTGGACGCTGCTGCGCAATCCCGTGAATTCCTGGCAGGGCATCACCCGCCACCGTGCGGTGGAGGCGGCGCAGGGCGAGTTCCTGCTCTTCATGGATGACGACAACGCGGCCTGGCCCGATGAGGTCTCCACTTTCGTGCATGCCGCCCAGCATTCGGGCGCCGATATCCTGACCTGCCAGATGCAGGCCTTCCGGGGGGCCGGCCCGCCGCCACGCCACCGCAGCACCCGCCCCATCGGCTGGATTCCGCTGGGCGCCTGCCCGGCGCTGGGCGTGTTTCGCAATGGCTTTGGCGACGCCAACATGTTCATGCGCCGCACCGCCTGGGACCGCATGGGCGGCTTCACCCTCGACCGCGCCTATTTCGAGGATTGGGAGTTTCTCCAGGCCGCCTCCCTTGCGGGGCTGCACCTCGAATGCCTGCCGGAAATCCTGTTCTCCTATCGCATCTGGGAGGGCGCGCAGACCGCGGCGCATGATCCGGATTTCCTGTATCGCAGCTATGCCCGCGCCATGCGCCCCGCCGTCGCGGCCTTGCCCGAGGCGTTGCGCCCGGCCTTGCGCCTCGCGATCGAGAAGGAGTTGGCGGGGCAACAGGCGCGGCACGAAGCCTATTGGGCGCATGCGCCGCATGTGACCGCGGACCAGGCCGCCATCGGGCGCCACCCGCCCAACAGTGCCGAAGCCATGCTGGCCGCAGCCGCCCATGCCCTCAACCAGCGCCAGCCCGGTGCGGCACGGCTCCTTGCGGCCCAGGCGCTCCGGATCGCGCCTGGCCACCCTGACGCCCTGCGCCTGATGGCCCGGATTTCGGAGACCGCCCCATGAAAGCCATCCGTGAGGCACTCTCCCTTGCCCTGCCCTATTGGCGCAGCGAGGACCGCTGGGCGGCGCGTGGCCTGCTGGGCGTGGTTGTCACGCTCAACCTCGCGCTGGTCGCGATGTCCGTGATCCTGTCCTACTGGAATCGCGAATTCTTCAATGCGCTGGAAGCCCGCGACGCGGAGGCCTTCTCGGCCCTGCTGTTTACCTGGCACGCCACCGATAGCGGGCTGATGCCGGGCTTCGTCTGGATCGCGGGGGTGTATATCGTGATCGCGGTCTACGCGATCTATCTGCGCCAGGCGCTGCAGATCCGCTGGCGCCGCTGGACGACGGAAAGCCTGCTCACCGCCTGGCTGACCGACCGCGCCTATTACCGCCTCTCCCTCACCGGCCCCTTCCAGGCGCAATGGGGGGCGGACAACCCGGACCAGCGGCTTTCGGAAGATGCCAAGCTCTTTGTGGATGAGACGCTGACGCTGGGCCTTGGCCTGATGCGCAGCGTGGTGACGCTGTTTTCCTTCCTGCTGGTGCTCTGGGCGCTTTCGGGGCCGGCCACCATCCTGGGCATCACCATTCCGGGCTACATGGTCTGGGTCGCCATTCTCTATGCCACGCTCGGCACCTGGCTCGCGCATCTGATCGGCCGGCGGCTGACGCGGCTGAACTTCAATCAGCAGAAGGTGGAGGCGGATTTCCGCTACGCACTGGTCCGCTTCCGCGACAGCACCGAGGGCGTGGCCCTGCATCGCGGCGAGGCGGAGGAGCGCCACACCCTGGTGGCCCGCTTCCGCGCGCTGATGGAAAACTGGTGGGCGCTGATGGTGGCGACCAAGCGATTGACCTTCTTCACCGCCGGCTATTCCCAGGTGGCCTCGGTATTTCCCTTCGTGGTCGCGGCCCCTGCCTTCTTCGCCGGCCGCATCCCCCTGGGTGGGCTGACCCAGACCGCCCAGGCTTTTGGCGAGGTGCAGGGCGCCCTCTCCTGGATCGTGGACAACTACGCGAACCTGACCGAATGGCGCGCAACGGTGACGCGCCTGATCGGCTTTCGCGACGCGCTGGAGGCAGCGCGCATCGCGGCGCATGAGGGCGATGGCATGCGCGAAGCCACGGGCGAGGCCGGGCGGCTCAGCCTGCGGGGCCTGCATCTGCGCCTGCCCGATGGCCGCGTGCTGCTGAACGAGGCGGCGCTGGAATTGCGCGCGGGTGAGCGCGTCTTGCTCACCGGAGCCTCGGGCAGCGGGAAATCCACCCTGTTCCGCGCGCTGGCCGGCATCTGGCCCTTCGGCACCGGGCAATTGCGCACGCCCCAGGGCGAGACGGCGCTGTTCCTGCCGCAGCGCCCCTATCTGCCGCTCGGCACGCTGCGCCGCGTGCTGTGCTACCCAGCACCGGCCGATGGTTTCAGCGATGCCGACATCATGGCTGCGCTGGCCGATGCGGGCCTCTCGCATCTTGCGCCCAAGCTCGACACCGAGGAGGCATGGTCCCAGCTTCTCTCGGGCGGCGAGCAGCAGCGCGTGGCCCTGGCGCGCGCCCTGCTGCTCAAGCCCGCCTGGCTGTTCCTGGATGAGGCCACGGCCAGCCTGGACCCGGCGGCCGAGCGCGGCCTTTACGAGACACTGGCCGCCCGCCTGCCGGGGGCGATGATCTTCTCCATCGCCCATCGCCCGGCCGTGGCGGAATACCACAGCCGGCACATCACGCTGCGGGATGGTGCCCTGCTGGAGTAGGGGCGGCGCGGCGTCAGGCGGCGCGCAGCACCCGGCCGGCCACGGCGTCCAGCTTCGCCAGCATCGCCGGGTCGCGCTTCTCGGGTGCGGTGATCAGCGCGTGGTCCAGCGCGCGGTCGCAGCCGGCCGGGCACGGGCCACGCTCGCCGCCGATGCGCGGGATCAGCGCCTTGACCAGGGCCCGCGCCTTGTCGGCGTTGGAGAACAGCACCTTCACCACCTGGTCCACCGTGACGTGGTCGTGATCGGGGTGCCAGCAATCGAAATCCGTCACCATGGCGACGGAGGCGTAGCAAAGCTCCGCCTCACGGGCGAGCTTGGCCTCGGGCATATTGGTCATGCCGATCACGTCGCAGCCCCATTGCCGGTAGAGCAGGGATTCGGCCTTGGTGCTGAATTGCGGGCCTTCCATGACGAG
Source organism: Sediminicoccus sp. KRV36 (assembly GCF_023243115.1). Lineage (NCBI taxonomy): Bacteria > Pseudomonadati > Pseudomonadota > Alphaproteobacteria > Acetobacterales > Roseomonadaceae > Sediminicoccus > Sediminicoccus sp. KRV36. The sequence goes on along the minus strand of NZ_CP085081.1, from coordinate 1,955,031 downwards.
GTAGGTGCCGCCGCGCGTCATTGGCAGGGCGAGTTCGGCGCCGGCGGCCTCGATCGCGTCCGACAGCCGCGGGCAGGTCGGGTGGGCGACGCTCACATGCGCGACGCAGCCCGGGCCGAAGAAGGATTTTTCCCGCGCGAAAGTGCGGTCAATGAATTGATCCACAATGACGAAATGGCCGGGCGGATATTCCGCCTTCAGCGAACCCACGGCGGACAGCGAAATGACATCCGTGACGCCGCTGCGCTTCAGTGCGTCAATATTCGCCCGGAAATTCAGCGCCGAGGGCGGGTTCGGGTGGCCGCGCCCATGGCGCGGCAGAAAGACGCAGCGGATGCCGGCCAGCGTGCCGAACAGAAGCTGGTCCGAAGCCTCGCCCCAGGGGGTCTCCACATGGCGCCACTCGCGATCTTCCAGCCCGTCAATGTCATAGAGGCCAGAGCCGCCAATGAGGCCGATGACGGGGGTCAGATTGCTGCTCATGCGGTGCTCCGGAGGGTTTCCCAGGGCGCGGGCCTGAGGTGGGCCGTGCTATAATCCGCCCCGCGGGGAACGCCAAGCGCGGCTCAACCGGGCGCCCAGCTGGGCTTGCGCTTCGCCCGGAACGCCGCGAGCCCCTCCTGCCCCTCGGCACCCGAACGCTGCATCCAGCTCTCATTCGCGAGTTGCCGCATCTGATGCTCATCCAGCGTCAGGCCATTGGATTCCAGCAGGCTCGCCTTGGTGGTCGCGATGGCGACGGGCGAGGAAAGCAATGTCGCCGCCAGGATTTCCTCCAGCCGCGCCTCGATCCGCTCGGGCGCATGGACCTCATGCACCAGGTTGATGCGCATCGCTTCCTCCGGGCCGAAACGCTCGCCCGTGATGGCGTAGCGGCGGGCGTGGCGCAGGCCCATGGCGTGGACCATGTGGGTGGAAATCGGGGTGGGGGCGACGCCGACGCGGACCTCGGTGATGCCGAAACTCGCAGCTGTCGTGGCCAGGGCGACATCCACGCAGCAGGCGATGCCGGTGCCACCACCGAAACAGGCGCCATGGATCACGGCGAAGCTGGGCTTGGAGAACTCATTGAGGCGCTGCATGGCGCGCGTCGTCAGCATGCTGGAGGCGAAGGCCTGCTCGGGCGGCGCGGCGGCGGCCTCGCTCAGCCAATGGATATCGGCGCCGGCCTGAAAATGCTTGCCGGCCCCGCGAATCACCAGCGCGCGGACGGAAGGGTCGCGCTCAAGCTGGCCCAGCCCCTCGATCAGCGCCGTCAGCATCGCGCCATTATAGGCATTGCCGAGGGCGGGGCGGTTCAGGGTGGCGGTGGCGATCCCGCGCGCATCCATGCTGAGCAGGACAGGTTGTTCGGTCATGCGCTGTCCTTTGCCGGCGTGATGGCTTGGTGTGCCATGTGCGATTCTCCCCGCGGCGGGCCAGAACCTGGCGGCGCGCGCTGTCCCTCTATAGCGGAATCGCAACGAAACGGGAGATGGCCCCTTTTACGGGGCGCAGGGCGCGATGCCGTCGGGCGGTGGGCTATTCGGCCGCGAGCTTCGCCGCCGCTTCCGCCGCCTTCTGCGCATCCGCCTCCGCCTGGAGGATCGCGGCCCGCGCTTCCACCAGCCCCACCAGATGCTCCACCATCGCCTCGGTATCGGTGGTGTGGTCCTGCTTGCCGGCCGAATAGACCATGTGCCGGCTGGCCCCGCCGCCGGTCAGGCCGATATCGGTCATCAGCGCCTCGCCAGGCCCGTTCACCACGCAGCCGATGATGGACAGGCTGACGGGCTGGACGATATGCGCCAGGCGCTCCTCCAGCTTTTCCACCGTGCGGATCACGTCAAAACCCTGCCGCGCGCAGGAGGGGCAGGAGATGATCTTCACGCCGCGATGCCGCAGATGCAGCGATTTCAGGATATCCCAGGCGACGGAGACTTCCTCCTCCGGCTCGGCACTCAGCGAGACCCGCATGGTATCGCCAATGCCGGCCCAAAGCAGCGAACCCAGCCCGACCGAGGACTTTACCGTGCCGGTGCGCTTGCCGCCCGCCTCGGTGATGCCGATGTGCAAGGGGTGGTCACAGGCATCGGCCAGTTGCTGATAGGCCGCGACGGCGAGGAAGACGTCGCTTGCCTTCACGCTGATCTTGAACTCGTGGAAGTCGTTCTGCAGCAGGTGGTCCGCATGCCACAGCGCGCTTTCCACCAGCGCCTCCGGGTTCGGCTCGCCATACTTCTCCAGCAGGTGCTTCTCCAGCGAGCCGGCATTCACGCCGATGCGGATGGAGCAGCCATGGTCCCGCGCCGCCTTGATGACTTCCTTGACCCGCTCGGCCGAGCCGATATTGCCGGGATTGATCCGCAGGCAGGCGGCACCGGCCTGCGCGGCCTCGATCGCGCGGCGATAGTGGAAGTGGATATCGGCCACGATGGGCACATTCACTTCGCGCACGATCTCGGCCAGGGCTGCCGTGCTTTCCTCATCCGGGCAGGAGACGCGGACGATGTCCACGCCGGCCAGTTCGGATTTGCGGATCTGCGCGATGGTCGCCGCCGCATCCGAGGTCAGCGTGTTGGTCATGGTCTGCACGCTGATGGGCGCATCGCCCCCCACCAGAACCTTGCCGACGCGAATCTGGCGCGATTTGCGGCGCGCGATGTGCTGATAGGGCCGGTAGCTCATGCATTCCCTCGGAAATGGCGTTCTGGGCGCAATATAGGCGCGCCGGCAGGCATTGCCAAAGCCGCCTATTGCGGCGGGCGTTGTGGCGCGGGCGTCACGGGGGGATTGAGCCGGGCCGGCGCGGGCGGCTGGGCTGCCGGCGCCGGCGGCGCGGCCGCGCCACCTGCCGGCGGGGTTGCGGCCCTGGGTGCGGCCGGCTGGCCGGCGGTCCCGCGTGGCTGGCGCAGTTGCTCGATCACCAGGGGAACATCCCGCCGCACGCCTGGCGTATTGCCGAAACTGGGCGAAGGCTGGCCATCCACCAGAACCTCCAGCAGCGCGGCATTGCCCACCGAGAGCAGCAGCCCTTCCCGGTTGGGCAAGGCCACGCTCTCACCGGCGCGGAGGTTGCGGGAGAACAGCATCTGGTTGCTGCGCGGATCACGCACCTGGGTCCAGATCTCGGACTTGGCCCGCACGGTGATGCGCGATTGATCGGCGGGCGGGGCCGCGGGGGCCGGGGGCGCCACGGGCGGGGGCACCTGCACGGGCACTGCCACGGGCACCGGCAAGGCCGGGACACCCAAGGCAGGGGGCGGGGTGGCTGCAACGCCAGGCGCCGGGGCCGGTGCCGGTCCCGGGGCTGCGGGCCGCAGCGCCTCGCCCGTGCGGGCGGCGGGCTCCAGGCGCGCAGGCACGGCCGGCACCGCATCCACACTGCGATTGCCGCTGCCTGCCCAGTTGTACCAGCCGACATAGGCGCCCACCGCGATCACGGCGCCCAGCAGCACCACGACGCCCGCCGGGAAACCACGCTCAGGTACGGGCTCGGGGAAAACCAGGTCGGTCTTGCGCGGGCCGGTGGCCACGGCATCCCGCAGGCGGCGGACCATGTCAGAGGGATCAAGCCCCAGGGCGCCGGCATAATTACGCACAAATCCAACAGCATAGGCCGGTGAAGGCAAGTCCTTCACCCGCCCCTCCTCCAGCGCCACGAGATAGACGCGGCGGATGCGCAATTGGGCTGCCACATCCTCGATCGAAAGACCGAGGGCGAGCCGCGCATCGCGCAGTTCTTCTCCAAGCCTGGCGGCATCCACGGGCTGGGCCTCCTGGGGGCGGAAGCGTTTCATGTCGTCGAACACGGAGCCATGGTTAATCCCTTCCGGCCTGGGCCGCAAAGCCCCCTTGGCCGAAGCCCAGAAACCTCATGCGAAGCCGTGCCTGGCCGCGATGGCCGCGGCGGCCTGGCCGATCAGTTCGGCCACGATCTCGGCCGCCGGCTGTTCGCGCGACACCATGCCGACCGACTGGCCCGCCATGAGCGAGCCCTGCTCCACATCGCCCTCGATCACCGCGCGGCGCAGCGCGCCGGCCCAGAAATGCTCGATATCGAGCTGCGCTTCATCCTTGGCCAATTCGCCGGCCTGGAAGCGCTTCAGCACGATGGCCTGGTGCTCCATGAAGCGCTTGGTGCCCTCATTTTGCAGGGCACGCACGGGGATCACCGGGAAGCGCTCGTCAATCTGCACGGTGGGCAGCGCGTCGCGCGCATTGCCGCGGATGAAGGCGCGCTTGAAGTTCGGATGCGCGATGCTTTCCGTCGCGCAGACGAAGCGCGTGCCAAGCTGAGCACCCGCCGCCCCCATCTCCAGGTAGGAGAGGATCGCCTCCCCCCGGCCGATGCCGCCCGCGACAAACACCGGCACCTCGGTGATGTGCGGCAGGATTTCCTGGGCCAGCACATTGAGGCTGACCGGGCCGATATGCCCCCCCGCCTCACTCCCCTCGATCACCAGCGCATCCGCGCCGGAGCGGATCAGCTTTTTGGCGAGCGCCAGGGCGGGCGCGAAGCAGATGATCTTCGCCCCCCCCTCCTTCGCCCGCTTGATGGCCGAGCCGGGCGGAATGCCGCCGGCGAAGACGATATGCGTGACCCCATGCGAAAGGCAGGTATCCACCAGCGCTTCAAGGCGCGGATGCATCGTGATCAGATTGACGCCGAATGGCTTGTCGGTGAGCGCCTTGGTGGCCGCGATCTCGGCATCCAGGTGGTGCGGCTCCATCGCGCCGCAGGCGATCACGCCAAAGGCCCCGGCATTGGACAGGGCCGCCACCAGGTTGCGCTCGCTCACCCAGGACATGGCCCCGCCCAGCAGGGCATAGCGCGCGCCGAAGAAGGCGGCGCCGCGCGCCATCAGGCGGTCCAGCTCGTCAAAGGCGGCCTTGGGCGGGCGGCTCACGGCGTCCATCAGGCGGCATCCAGCCCATAGGCCGTGTGCAGCGCGCGGACCGCGAGCTCGGTGTAGTCGGCCGCCACCAGGACGCTCACCTTGATCTCGCTGGTCGAGATCACCTGGATGTTGATGCCCTTCTCGGCCAGGGTCTTGAACATGGTAGCGGCCACGCCCGCATGGGTGCGCATGCCGATACCGACGACGCTGATCTTTGCCACGTCCGGATCCGCGATCAGCGCCTCGAAGCCCAGCTCGGCCTTGGCCTTTTCCAGGATGTCCCTCGCACGCGGCAGGTCGGAACGGCCGACCGTGAAGGTCATGTCTGTGCCGCCATCGGCGCCGATATTCTGGACGATCATGTCCACATTCACATTGGCGGCCGAGAGCGGGCCGAACACCCGCGCGGCGACACCCGGGCGGTCCGGCACGCGGCGCAGCGTAACCTTCGCCTCATCCCGGGAATAGGCAATGCCGGAAACAATCGGCTTCTCCATGATCTCGTCCTCATCCACGACCAGGGAGCCTGGCTTGTCTTCAAAACTGGAAAGCACCTGCACGCGAACCCGCGCCTTCATGGCAAGTTCGACGGAACGCGTCTGCAACACCTTGGCACCGACCGAGGCAAGCTCCAGCATTTCCTCATAGGAAATGCGATCGAGCTTGCGCGCCCGGGGCACGATGCGCGGATCGGTCGTGTAGATGCCGTCCACATCGGTGTAGATATCACAACGATCGGCCTTCAGCGCCGCGGCCAGCGCCACGGCCGAGAGGTCCGAGCCACCCCGCCCCAGCGTCGTCACCCGGTTGCGGCCGGGCTCGAGCCCCTGGAAGCCGGCGACGACGGGCACCTGGCCCTGCTCCATCCGGCGGATCAGCTCCTCGCCCTCGATCCGGTCCACCCGGGCCTTGCCATGGGCATCATCGGTCAGGATCGGCACCTGCCAGCCCTGCCAGGACCGCGCCTCGACGCCGATCGCCTGGAGCGCGATGGCAGTGAGGCCGATCGTCACCTGCTCGCCCGTGGCGACAACGACATCGTATTCCCGCGCATCATGCAGCGGCGAGAGATCCTGGCACCATTTGACGAGCTGGTTCGTCGTCCCCGACATGGCGGAGACGACGACAGCCACCTGGTGGCCGGCATCCACTTCACGCTTCACACGGGCCGCGACGTTGCGGATGCGGTCGAGATCAGCGACGGAAGTGCCGCCAAACTTCATGACAATACGGGACATGCGAGTTCCTGGCCGGCCCCCCAACCGGCTCTCCATCGGGGGGCAGGCCTTGCGGTGGACCTGAGGGCGCGTCAGATACCGTTCATGACGCGGATGGGCAACATGTCGGGCAGCGCTGAACCCCGGGAAGTCGCAAAGTTTGACGCCCTGGCGGGCGATTGGTGGAAGACCAGCGGCCCGATGGCCCCGCTGCACGCCATGAATCCGGCCCGCATGGGCTGGATCGCGGAGCGCCTCGGCCCGCTGGAGGGCTTGCGCATCCTGGATGTGGGGTGCGGGGCGGGCCTCGCCTCGGAATGGCTGGCCCGGCGTGGCGCCCTGGTCACCGGGCTGGATGCCGCGGGTGCGGCGCTGGATGCCGCGCGCGCCCATGCCGCGGCCTCGGGCCTCGTGGTGGATTACCGGGATGGCACGCCGGAAAGCCTCGCCGAGGGCGGGTTTGACGCCGTGCTGGCGCTGGAGGTGATCGAGCATGTGCCACCGGCCGAGCGCGCCGCCTTCTGCGCCGCCCTCGCCCGGCTGGCGCGGCCTGGCGGGCAGGTGTTTCTCTCCACGCTGAACCGCACGCGCCGCGCCTATCTGGTTGCCATTCTGGGCGCGGAACAGATCCTGCGCTGGCTGCCGCGTGGCACGCATGACTGGAAGCTGTTCGTCACCCCGGCCGAATTGGGCGGCCTGTTGCGCCAGGCAGGGCTGGCCGTGACCGATGCGGCCGGCATGGTGCCCAGCCTCACCTCGGGCTTCCGCATCGCGCGCGATACCGGCGTGAATTACCTCATGGCGGCGAAAAAGGTCTGAGCATGGTGACGCATTGGATTCGCTTCCGCACGGCCGCTGGCATGGAGGGCTTCGGCACCCTGGCCGATGCGGCCGTGACACCCTTCGAAGGCGACATGTTCGGCACGGCGACGCCGGCCGGCCCCGCTTTGCCATTGGGCGACGTCACCTTGCTGGCGCCGGTGCGGCCCAGGCATTTCATCGGGCTGTGGAACAATTTCCACGAATTGGCCGCCAAGCAGGGCAATGCCATTCCCGAAACACCGCTCTGGTTCCTCAAGGCGCCCGGCAGCATCATCGGGCCGGGCGAGGCGATCCGCCCGCCCGCCGGCTATGCCGGCAAGACGCTGTATGAGGGGGAGCTGGGCCTCGTCATCGGCCAGCGCATCGCCAATGCCGAGGAGAACGAGGCCGCGGCGGCGATCTTCGGCCTGACCTGCGTGAATGACGTAACGGCGCTGGACATCCTGACCGCCGATCCCTCCTTCCCCCAATGGGCCAGGGCCAAATCCCCCGACAGCTTCGGCCCCATCGGCCCCTGCATCGCAACCGGGCTGGACTGGCGTGAATTGCGCGTGCAGGTCGCCCTGAACGGGCGGATTCGCCAGGACTATCCCTGCGCGGACATGATCCTGCCGCCGGCACGCATCGTGGCACTCATCTCGCGCGAGGTGACATTGCAGCCGGGCGATGTGATCGCCTGCGGCACCTCCGTCGGCGCCTTGCCCATGCGGCCGGGCATGGAAGTAAGCGTCTCGATCCCGGGCATCGGCAGCCTGGTAAACAGCTTCTCGCCCTGACGGGAACGCCCTGACGGGGTGAGACGCGGCCGGCCATTCGCGGCGATTTACGGGACAGGCCAGGCGCATGCATGCAACGGGCGGTGCGGCGCCCCGTTCGGCATCTGTCGTTTGATCGAGAAAGTGCGCCCCCCATGCCGCGAGTGACCCGCAATCCCCTGATGAGCCTGTGGCTCAGTGCCGCCAACCGCGCCGCCAATACCGGCCGTGGCATGATGATGGCCGAAGCGAAGCGCCAGCAAACCGCCCTGACCACCGCCACCACCCAGGATGTGACCCGATTCTGGGCCCGCGCCTTGCGCAGTGTCTCCGTGCCACCGCCCAGGAAGGGGCGCTGATTGTCGCGTCGCTTCAAGCGCATCGCGCTGCCAAGGGCGCGGGCGGCCAGGCGGCTGGGGGCGATTGGCGTCGCCGCGCAGTTCGGCAAGGCGGCGGTTCGCCTGATGACGCTGGCCTGGCCTGCGGCGGCCAATCCGGCGGAGCCAGGTGGCGTGCGCGGCCGCGTCGCCGAGGTGAGGGATTTCGGCTCCAACCCCGGTGAGCTGCGCATGCTGGTGTATCAACCGCGCAAGCCTCCCGCCGCCGGCGCGCCGCTGATCCTGGTGCTGCATGGCTGCCGCCAGGATGGGGCCGCCTTTGCCACCCAGGCCGGCTGGCTGGCCCTTTCGGAGAGCCTGGGCATCCCGCTGGTCATGCCCGAGCAGGCCATCGCGAACAACCGCAGCCGGTGCTTCAACTGGTACCGGCCCGATGATGTCCGCCGTGGCCAGGGCGAGGGCATGTCCATCCGCCAAATGGTGCGCCATGCGATCCGCCGGTTCGGTTCATCGCCCCGCCGCGTCTTCATCGTGGGGCTTTCCGCCGGTGGCGCGATGGCGGCGGCCATGCTGGCGGCCTATCCGGCCGTCTTCGCCGGGGGGGCCGTGGTTGCGGGCATGCCGGTGGGCAGTGCCAGCACCTCGCCCATGGCGCTGCTGCGGATGCACCGCGCCGACCCGTTCCGCACGCGCCTCGGGCTCGTGGCCAGCGTGCGGGCCCGCACCGCGCCACGCGGCCAGCAGCCCTGGCCGAGGCTTTCCATCTGGCAGGGCGAGAAGGACCGCACGGTGGATCCGGAAAACGCCGAAATCCTCGCCACGCAATGGTCCGCGCTGCATGGCTGCCTGGAGGAGCCGACGAGCGACACGCAACCCGCCGAGGCCACCCGCCACCGGGTCTGGAGCCGGCGTGGCGCGGCGGCGGTTGAGCTCTGGACCATCGCCGGCATGGGCCATGGCTTTCCCATCGGCGCGGGCGCTGGCAGCGCCGGCCCCTGGGTTCTCGATGTCGGCGTTCCGGCGGCGCGGCATATCGCGGCCTTCTGGGGCCTGGATGGCAAAGCGGCCACGCAAGCCCCGGCGTGAGCCTGCCCCCCGCAACCGCATGCCGTGTGACGCGTTCACGACCGGCTTCAAGTCCCTGAAAAGGTGTGCCGCATGCCGCGTCTCCAGATCACCCACATGACGGAATACAGCTACCGTCGCCCGGTCGGCCTCATGCGCCACCGCCTGCAGCTGCGCCCACGGGACAGCCATGACCTGCGGCTGCACGCGGCGACGCTGGCGGTCGAACCGCAGCCCAGTGCCGTGACCTGGGCGCATGACCTGTTCGGCAATTCCATCTGCCTGCTGGATTGGCCGGCGGATGTGCGGACCACGCGGCTGCGCATCGTCTCCCGTCTCGATCTCACGCATTTTCCCTCGGGTAGCGCGCTGCCCTCCACCACGCTGGACCCCGCGGCGCGCAGCTATCCTTTCGCCTATGGGCCCGAGGAAATCGCCGATCTCGGCCGCCTGACCGAGCCGCAATACCCCGATGCGGGGGGTGAAGTGGGCCGCTGGGCAAGGCGCTTCAGCACGGGTGACGGGCCGGTGGCGACGCTGACCATGCTGGAGCGGATGACGCGCGCCGTGCAGGCGGAGCTCACCTACCTCCCGCGTGAGGCCGAAGGCACGCAATCACCGGCCGAGACCCTCGCGCTGGGCAGCGGCACCTGCCGGGATTTCGCGCTGCTGATGATGGAGGCCGCACGCAGCCTCGGCCTCGCGGCGCGGTTCGTCACCGGCTACCTCTATGACGACGCCGCCGGCAGCCACCAGGGCGGCGGTGCCACCCATGCCTGGTGCGCCATCTATCTGCCCGGCGCCGGCTGGGTGGAGTATGATCCGACCAACGGCCTGCTCGCGGGCAGCAACCTGATTCGCGTTGGCGTGTCACGCGCACCGGAGCAGGCCGTACCCGTCGGTGGGGGATTTCTGGGGGACCCGACCGACCCCCTGGCGCTTGAGGTGGACGTCATCGTCGAACGCGTGGCGGATGAGGTGATGGCGAAGGCGGCCTGAACCAGGGCGCCTGCCAGGCAGGGAGAGGATTGGGCGGGATGGCGTGGCTGCAACGGAAACTGGATGCCCTGCCGCTCGCTGTCTGGGCCTTCATCGGGCTCATCATCGCGCTGGTTCCGGCGGCCATCGTCCAGGTGGTGCTGGAGCGCGAGGCGCGGCTGGAGCGCACGCAGCAACTGGGGGAACAGGCGATGCGCTTCGTGCGCCTCGTCGGCCAGCAGCAGACCAGCGTGATCGAGGCGGCGCGCCAGGTGATGACCAGCATGGCCGCGCATGACGCGGTGCGGGCGCTGCGGCCCAGCGCCGAATGCGACGCCTTCCTCGCCCGCATCATCGCGGCCAATCCGCGCTACCTGGATGCCAGCGTGTTTGATCAGGCGGGCCAGTCGGTCTGCCTCGCGCATCCGGCCGCCGAAGCCATCAACGTCGCGGACCGGCCCTATTTCCAGCGCGCCCTGGCGGAAAACAACTTCCAGGTCGGCGGCTACGCCATCGGGCGTTCGACCGGCCAGCGGAGCCTGCATTTCGCGGCCCCCCTGCGCGATGATGCGGGCCATGCCCTGGGCGTGCTGCAAGTGGCGCTTTCCATCGACTGGCTGGTGGCGGAGCTGCAGGCCGCCCCGCTGCCGGCCGGCAGTTCCGCCACCATCGCCGACCGCGATGGCGTCATCCTGGCCCGCTCGGCCGATCCTGACCGCTTCGTGGGCCAGGCCATGCCGCCCTTCGCCATGGCTTTGTTGCGGGCGACGGGCCCCGGCATCCTGGATGCCCCGGCGCTGGACGGCATCCGCCGGATCGCCGCCTATCTGCCGCTCGGGCATGAGCCTCTGGGGCTGTTCGTCTCGGTCGGGCTGGATGCCAGCGCCTCCCTGGCGGCGGATCTCTATGCCGACCGGCGCGCGGCGCTGATGATCGTGGGCTCCCTGCTGCTGACCTTCGTCCTGGCCATCCTCGGCTTCCACGCCGCGGTGGAGCGCCCGGTGCACCGCCTGCTGGACACGGTGCGGAGCTGGGAGGCGCAGGATTGGCTGGCCCGCGTGGGCCACATCACCGGCGGGCGGGAATTCCACAAGCTGGGCGAGGCCTTCGACACCATGGCCGAGAGCGTCGCCTCGCGTGAGGCGGCTAGGTTGCAGGCGCAGACCCGCATGCAGGCGGTGGTGGCCGTGGCGCCCCAGATCGTCCTGACGGCCGACCGGCAAGGCCAGGTGGACTGGACCAACGAATACTGGCGGCAGATCACCGGCCTGGACATGGCGGAAAGCTGCGGCGATGGCTGGCTGGCGGCGGTCCACCCCGAAGATCGCGAGGGGGCGGCCCTGGCCTGGCGCGAGGCGCTGGCCAGCCTGCATGACGGCACAACCCCGCCCTTCTCGCGCGAGATGCGGATCTGCCAGGCGGCGAAGGAGGAATGGCGCTGGTTCCTGTTCACCGGCGCGCCGATCCGCGCCGCCTCGGGCGAGCCCATCGCCTGGACGGCGGTCGGTCTCGACTACCATGAACGCCGCCAGGCCGAGGCCGACCGGGAGGAGAGTTCGGCCCGGCTGCGCGCCACCTATGAAAGCGCGCCAGCCGGGCTTTGCCTGATGGACCGCGAGCTGCGCTTCGTCGCGATCAACGACATGCTGGCGGAAACCAACGGCCACCCCGCCGCCGCCCATATCGGCCGCACCATCTGGTCCATGGCGCCGCAGCTCGCGGCAAGGATGGCGCCCGCCATGCAGCAGGTGCTCGAGACCGGCCAGCCGGTCCAGGCGCTGGAGCTGAGTGGCCTGGTGCAGGGCGAGGAACGCTTCTGGCTGTGCAGCTATTTCCCCGTGGGCGGGGCCAGCGGCAGCATCACCGGCGTCAGCGGCGCCATCATCGACATCACCACCCGCAAGCGGATCGAGGCGTCGGAGCGCATGCTCTCGCGCGAGGTGGATCATCGTGCGCAGAACGTGCTGAGCGTGGTGCGCGGCTTGATCCGCCTTTCCGCGGCCGAGGCCGAGGATGACGTGCCGGCGCTGATCGCGGTGCTGGAGGGCCGGATCGCCGCACTGAGCCGGGTGCACAACGTCCTCGCCCGCGAGCGCTGGGTCAGCGCCGAGATGGAGCAGATCATCGTCCAGGAGTTGGCCTCCTTGCAGGGACAGGTCTCGCTCGAAGGCCCCTCGCTGCGGCTGACCGCCGAGGCCGCCCAGCCCTTTGCGATGGTCCTGCACGAGCTGGTCGCCAATTCGGTGAAATATGGCGCGCTCTCCCGGCCTGGCGGGAAGCTGGCGCTGCGCTGGCGGATCAGCGGGCAGGAGGTGTTGCTGGACTGGATCGAGCAGGGCGGCCCCGAAATCCAGGGCGTTCCCGCGCGGGTGGGCCTGGGTTCCCTGCTGATCGACGCGAATATGGGCGCGCAACTCGCGGGCCGTCTGGAGCGGCATTGGCTGCCCGAGGGGCTGCATTGCGTGCTGATAATCGGCGGCGTGGCCTTTGCCGGGGGCGTTCCCATGGAGCGGGCCGAGGGCCAGGCCGGACTGTCCGGCCGCCGCGTGCTGATCGCCGATGACCAGCCGGACCGCTCGGCCGCGATGGCCGCAGCACTGCGCCAGGCCGGCTGCGAACTGGTCGGCCCCGCCGCCTCGCTCGATGCAGCACTGGCCGTGCTGGAAGCCGCGGGCACGGTGGATGCGGCGCTGCTGCCCGCCACCTTGCAGGGTGTCTCGGTGCAGCTTCTGCGCCAGGCGCTGGCACGGCGGGCGGTGGTCACGCTGCATCTGGCGAGCCGGGGGGATCTCAGCATCGCGCCCGCGCCGCTGGATGCCCTGCCGGAGCCCTTCACCCCATCCGGGCTGAGCCAAGCCCTGACGGCGGCGCTGGATCGCCACCGGCGCCAGGCGGCGACGCCGGCCGCCGAGTAAGGCGCGCGGCGCTCAGCCCAGGCTTTCCGCCGCTTCCTCGATCTGCCGGTCCACTTCGGCGATCAGCGCCTGCAAACCCATCAGCGCGGGCAGCGGCAGCGCTTCGCGGGCAAGAGCATGCTCGGCTTCGGCGGTGGCCGCGAAGGTCATCATGTGGCCCGGCAGGCGGCGCCCATCGCGCAGGGCGCGGGCCAGGCGATGCCGCGGCGGCGTCGCTGCCGCCACCAGCAGGATGACGACGGGCGCGGGCGCCTTGTCCGGCGCGAGGGTCGCCGCGTGCCCCGCCTCCAGCAGGGCGGCCACGACCAGGGTGGCCGCGGCCCGGTCCAGGGCACCCGCGATGGGCAGGACCAGGATATCGGCTTCGCCATCCGGCTCATCCGCAAAGGGCTCCAGCACCCGGACCAATGCGCGCGAAGCACGGATGGCCAGGGCGGCGCCAAAGGATTCGCTCGGGCGGTCACTGCCGATCTGCGCGATGGCGGGCATGGCAAGTTGCTCCAGCGCGGGCTGCACGCCCAGCCGCGCGACAGCCGGCCCAAGCAGGGCGGCAGCGCCGCGCGCATCCTCGGCCAGGATGCGCTGGTAGAAGCGGGCCGGCAGCGGCAGCGGCTCGGCATCGCTCAGCATCACATCGAGGAAACCGAAGGCCGGCACGTGCCGGCCGATGATGACGAGGCAGGCCGTCATGGCCGGCGCCAGGATCAGCCCCACCGGCCCCCACAGCACCGCCCAGAAGGCCGAGGAAATCAGCAGCGCCAGCGGCGTCACCCCCATGCTGGCGCCATAGAGCCAGGGCTCCATCACATAGGTGATGACGACATCCACCACGGCGAAGAGGGCCAGCACGAGAATGACGGTCCACCACCCTTCCGTCGTGGCGAAGGCCAGCAGCAAGGGGAACAGCAAGGAGAGCGGGGCACCCAGGAACGGGATGAAACGCAGCCCGAAGCCCATGACCCCCCAGAGTGGCGCATTGGGCACGCCCAACGCCCAGAGGCCGAGGCCCATGGAGAAACCGAACAGCCCGTTCACCGCCACCTGCATGAGGAGGAACCGGCCGATGCGCGCCGTGGCCTCGGCCATCGCGCCCGTGGTGCGGTGCATCTCATGCAGCCCCGCGAGGCGCAGGAAGCGGTTCCGGACATCCTCCCGCCGCAGCAGGATGAAGGCCATCAGCAGCAGGGTGATCGCCAGCATCGCGACAGGCGCGATGATCACCATCGCGAGTTCGAGCAAGGTGCTCAGCGCACTGCGCTCCGCCCCCACGACCGAGACGGCCATGGCGGCGGGTGCGGCACCCGGCGCGGCCATCGCCGTGCCCAGGCGGCGGATCAGCAGCACGACGCCCTCCAGCGGGCCGGAGCCCTGGCTGATGCTCTGCAACTTGCCGCGCAGGACGGATTCATAGGCCGGCAATTCGGTGGCCAGCGCCAGGGCCTGGGTCAGCACAACCGATACCAGCCCGCCAAATACGCCCACCACGAGCAGCAGGACCAGCAGCACCGAGGGAACCCGCGGCAGGCCCAGCCGCTCCATCCAGCCCACCGCCGGCAGGGCCGCGATGGTGAGCAGCAGCGCCAGCGCCAGGGGGGCGAAGATCTCGCGCCCCACATAGAGCGCGATGATGACCCCCGCGATCAGCAGGAGGCGCGCGGCCCTGCCCTCCGACGGAGCGGTCTCTGGCGGGCGAAACGGGGCCATGGTGCATTCCTTGTTTGACAGGCTGCAACGCATCGGCCCGCTTTGCGTTGCGACAGTTGAAGCGGAAGAAGGATTTTTGCCGGATGACCCCACCCAGGGCCGCCAGCGCGCGGCGCGTTGCCAGGCGAGAGGCGCGCCTCCAGTCGGAGGCGGTTGCCCCTTTGGGCTTCTGGCAACAGGCCTGGTCGGTCGCCGCCTCGGATCAGATCTCGCTGGTCTCGGCCGGCTGCGCCTTCTACGCGATGCTGGCGCTGTTTCCCGCCCTTTCGCTCTGCATCACCTTCTACGGCATGTGGTTTGACCTGCGCACCATCGAGCCGCAGCTCGCCCTGCTCAATCGCCTGCTGCCCGAGGAAAGCTACGCGCTGATCGCCGTGCGCGTGCAGGAACTGGTGGCATCGCCCCGCCAGACGCCGGGACTGAGCACCTGGATCGGCGGGACGATCGGCCTCTGGAGCGCATCCTCCGGCATTCGCGGGCTGCTCGGCGCGCTCAATCTCGCGCATGGGCAGGCGGAGCATCGCAGCGTGCTGGCCTTCTATGGCACTGCGCTGATGATCACGCTGGGCGCCATCCTCGCCGTGACGATCGGGCTGGGCCTGCTGGTGGCGCTACCGACGCTGCTCACGCTGCTGGGCCTGCCGACGCGCGATGCCATCCTGGTGCGCGGCGCATCCTTCGCGCTGCTGCTGTGCTCGGTGGTGCTGGCGATTTCGACGCTCTATCGCTTCGGGCCGGCGCGGCGGCCGAAGCATTGGCGCATCCTCTCCACGGGTGCCGTGACGGCCACGCTGCTCTGGGCCATCGCGTCGCTGCTCTTCTCGCTCTATGTCGGGCATTTCTCCAGCTATGACGCCACTTATGGCGCGCTGGGCGCGGCTGTCGCGCTGCTCACCTGGCTTTATGTGAGCGTCTATCTGATCCTGCTCGGCGCGGAGCTGGATGCGGCCATCGCGCGCAACGAGGCGCGGCTGGACGAGGGCTGAAATCGGCCAGACCGGCGGCCAGGAAGGTGCCAGGGGCAGCGCCCCTTCCGGCCCGGATGATCCGCCCTCGACCAGCCGGCCGAGGGTTCGGGCCGGCGGCTAAAGCACGCCGAAGACATAAAGCAGGATGATCACGGGGATCGGAATCCCGACCAGCCAGAGCAGGGCACCGCGCATGTTTCTCTCCTTCGCCAGGCCGCTTCGAGATGCGGCGTTCAGTCAGCCAGGGAACGCATGGCCTGCGCGCGGGTTGCGCGCCGCCGCCGCTCAGCCGGCCGGCGCCATCCCGCGCGGACGCGGCTTGGCCCATTGTCGTGGCGCGCCCTTGCGGCGCGGGCGTGACAGCTTGGCCCCCCCCTCCGCGCGGACCAGCGTGAGCGTGCGCGTATGGAAGGCCGCGAGGCCGGGGCGATGGCCGATCGAGATCAGCGCGGAATCCGGCAGCGCATCCAGCACCAGCTGCATCATCGCGTCCTGGTTGGCCTCATCCAGCGCGGCCGTCGCCTCATCCATGAAAATCCAGCGCGGCGCGTGCAGCAAAAGCCGCGCGAAGGCCAGGCGCTGCTGCTCGCCCAGGCTCAGCACACGATCCCAGCGGTCATCCTGCGCCAGTTGGTCGGCCAGCCGGTCCAGCCCCACACGCTCCAGCGCCCGGGCCTGCTCCTCCAGGGAAAAGGCCGCGGCCGCCGCGGGATAGCAGAGCGCAGCACTCAGCGTCCCGAGCGGCAGATAGGGACGTTGCGGCATGAACATCATGCCCTCCCGCGGGGGGATTTCGATCTCGCCCGCACCCCAGGGCCAAAGCCCGCCAATCGCGCGGAACAGGGTGGATTTCCCGGTGCCCGATTCACCCTGGATCAGCACTCTCTCGCCCGCCTGGATCTCGGCCGAGGCATCGGCGATCACCGTCGTGCCATTGGCGAAGGCCACCTCCAGATTGCGGAAGGCCAGCATCCCCTCCTGGCCCTCGACGATGGAGATGGTGGGCTGCTCGGGGTCCTCCACCATCACATCCAGCTCCTCCACGAGGTCGCGGAAGACGACGATGCGGGAGACGGCGCTGCGCCATTCGGCGATGCGGCCGAAATTATCCACGAACCAGTTCAGCGCGCCCTGCACCTGGCCAAAGGCGGCACCGATCTGCATCAGGCCGCCCAGCGTGATGGCGCCGGCGAAATAGGCGGGCGAGGCGACGATGGTGGGAAAGATCATCGCCAGCGTGCCGTAGGCGCTGGTGAGCCACATGAGGTTGCGCTGGCTGCGCATCAGGCCGCGCACCGCGCCCGCCACGGTGGCGAAAAGCCGGGCCAGGCCGCGCTGCTCATCCGCCTCGCCGCGGATCAGCGCGATCCCCTCCCCGCTTTCGCGCGCGCGGTTCAGCCCGAAGCGGAAATCCGCCTCGGCCGTGGTGCGCGCGACATTCAGCCGCACCAGCGGCCGGCCGACCACCCAGGTGAGGAAGGTGCCCAGCAGCGCATAGGCCAGCGCGGCCCAGACCATGTAGCCCGGGATATCCAGCTCACGCCCCGCCAGCGTCATGTGCAACGCGCCGGACAAGGTCCAGAGGATGCCGATGAAGGCCGTGAGCATAAGCAGCGAGGAGAGCAGGCCGGTCGCGAAATCCACCGCCAGGTCGGTGGCGATGCGCACATCCTCGGCGATGCGCTGATCGGGATTATCCGCCCCGGTCTGGGCGATTTCCAGCTGGTAGTGCCGCCCCTCGCGCAGCCAGGCCTGCACCAGATGCGTGGTCAGCCATTCGCGCCAGCGCAGCTGGATCAGCTGCTTCACATAGAGCTGATAGACGGCAACGGCCATGGAGAGCGCCGCCAGGCCCAGGAAGAACAGGATCTGCTCACGAAACGCCCCGCCATCGCGGCTTTCCAGCGCGTTGAAGAAATCCCGGTTCCAGAGGTTGAAGCGGATCTGGATCCCCACCTGGGCCAGCGTCAGGGCCAGCAACCCCGCGATCAGCCAGCGCGCATTCCCACGGTCCGGCGCCGTCAGCCAGATGCGGGTGATGCCCCAGAAGGCCAGGACCGGGGAGCCTGCCGCCGGCGGCTCCAGCGGGAGCGTGCCCTGGGGCTCATTCGGGGTGGTGGTGCTCATCGGGCGGGAACGGGCTGCATCTCAGGCATGGCCTCCGGCACCGGTGAGCAGTGCCACCGCGAAGAGCACCAGGAAAATGAAGAAAATCACCCGCGCGATCCCCGCCCCCGTGGCGGCGATGCCGCCAAATCCTGCAATGCCCGCCAGCAGCGCGACCACGAGGAAAATCATGGCCCAGGCGAGCATGGGCTTATCCTTCCGGAATTGAAGCGGCGTTGTGAGCGTGCCAGCTCGCGGCTGAGGATGGGGTGGCCTCACCTGCGTGGGGCCACCCCGGCATCATCAGCCCTTGTGGCGGTCTTCCCAGGCCTTCACCTGCGCTTCGGCCGCATCCTTGGCGATGCCGTAGCGCTCCTGCACCTGGCCGACGAGCTGTTCGCGGCGGCCCTCGATGATGGTCATGTCGTCATCGGTCAGCTTGCCCCACTGCTCCTTCACGGAGCCGGCCATCTGCTTCCAATTGCCCTTGATCGTGTCCCAGTTCATCCGCGTTCTCCTTGTTGACCGCTAAGGCTGCGGTGCTGTGGGATGAACGCCCTGCCGTGATCAGGGTTGCAGCCGGATCACGGCAGCGGGACGTAGCCGCCACTGATCGCCTGGTAGGTGAACACGGCGAGCATGAAGCGGTCGAAGGGCTTGCGCATGACGAAGGCGGGCTCCAGCCCCTCGGCCGTCAGGAGGTCCTCGGGATAGGCCGTCACGAAGATCACGGGGACTTCCATCCGGGTCAGGATCTGCCGGACGGCGTTGATGCCATTCCCGCCCCGGCCGAGGTTGATGTCGGCCAGGATCAGCCCGGCCGAATGCTCGGCGGCGAGGCGCACGGCATCCGCCTCCGTCGCCGCGACGCCGATCACCGTGTGGCCGCAATCCTCGACCAGCATGCGCAGATCCATCGCGATGATGGGCTCATCCTCGATGATGAGGACCTTGGTCACCACGGCGGAGCGCACGGCCTCACGCGCGAAGGTGATGCGCCGGTCCGCCTCCGCCGGATCAAGCCCGACGGCCATTGCGGCATCGGCGAGGCTGAGCTCCTCGACGGCGGTCAGCAGCAGCAGATGGCGCGACAGCGGCGGGATTGCGCCGGCCGTCCCGTCCTCGGCCGTCAGGCGGGTGATGGCGGCATAGAGGGCAAGCTGCGGCGGGACATCGTCCAGGCGCATGCCGATGGCGCGCGCGACCACGGCGTCACCCGCGGCCTGGGTGCCCAGCAGCGCGCGGGCGTAGCGCCGCGCGAAGGGAAGCAGGGCAAGCGTGTCAGAGGTTGTGGCCAAGATCCGGGCTCCCGCGGTTGTGGTTGAGGAAGACGGCGCTGGACCGGGGAATGCGAAACCCGGCACAAGCAGCGTGACATGGCGACCCGGCCGTGGCGTGAATGATCCACGGGCCTGGCCCAGCCCAACCGGAAAGGAACATATCGCGGTTGCGGCAACTTCGCCACGTGGAACCGCGTGGCGGCCAACGGGTTGCACGGCGGTGGGAAGTTTTTGTAAGATGGACGCGTTGTCATGCAACGGGCACCGCGTCGCCGCGTTTCTCAGGGGTTCCATGCTGTAAGGTGATGCCCATGAACCCGATCCCGAACCATTCCGCGACGGTCACGGCCCCACTCGAGGGCGTTGCCCCGGCTGACTTTCACGACCTGATGATCGCCGTCCTGCCTTCGCTGCGCCAGCAGGCCCTGGCGCTGACGCGCAACCGCCCCGATGCCGATGACCTGGTGCAGAGCGCCGTCGCCAATGCGCTGGCCGCCCGGGCCTCCTTTGAGCCGGGCACGAATTTCCGCGCATGGATGGGCAGCATCCTGCGCAACCGCTTCCTCTCCGACCGGCGGCGTGTGCGCCCCTCCACCACCATCGAGGAAGCGCCGCAATCCGTCCTGGCGCGCAGCGGCGGCCAGGAGGAGAGCCTGGCCATGAAGGAACTCAACCACCACCTTGCGCGGCTGCCGGCCGAACAGCGCCTGCTGCTGATGCGCGTCTCGGTGGAGGGCGCCTCCTATGAGGATCTCTCCGTGGAACTCGGCATTCCCGTGGGGACGCTGAAGGCGCGCGTGTCACGCACGCGGGCGCAGCTTCGCGCTTGGCTGCTGGGCGAGGTGCCTTCCCGGCTGCAGGACGGAACACAGCGCCGCGTGACGACGCGCCAGGGTGCGGCGCCCACGCGGATGCCGCGCCTGCGGGGGGATGCCCCAGGGATGCTGGTCGCCTAGGAGATGCGGTGAGCGACGATCAGGCAAGCTCCGCGAAAGGAAAACGCGATATGCCTGCAGCCAGGCGAAAAGGCCGGCGCGGCAGGGATGCCGCGCCCGATGCCGCGTTCGACCTTTGGCTCGATCGCGGCCTGAACGCGATGTTCGGCAAGGTGGCGGAAGAGCCCATTCCGCCGGAACTGCTCGCGATGATTGAAAAGAGCCGCGAAAAGCCCTGAGGCGGCCCCCGGGGCCCGTCTCCTGGGCCGTCTCGCCGGCGGATGCTTATGCCGCCGCGACGAAGATCGCCTCGCGCGCCAAGGGATCGGCCACCTGGCGCAGTTGAATGCCGAAGGTCTCGCTCAACAGCCCTGCCGTCAGCGTGTCACCCACTGGCCCGGCCGCCACCGGCATGCCGGCCCGCAACAGCAGGACATGCGTGGCATAGCGCGCCGCGAGGCCGATATCATGCACCACCATCACAACGGCCGTGCCCGCCGCCGCCAATGCGGCCGCCCCCTCCAGGATGCGATGCTGATGGGGCAGGTCCAGGCTGGCCGTCGGTTCATCCAGCAACAGCCCGCTTCGGGCGGCGGGCGTGCCATGCAGTTGCGCCAGCACCCGAGCCAGTTGCACCCGCTGCGCCTCCCCGCCCGAGAGCGTGCCATACCAGCGCGCCGCCAGCGCCGTGGCGCCTGCCGCGGCCAGCGCTTCATCCACCCCGGCTTCACCTCCGCCCCACGGGATGCGCCCGAGTGCGACGACCTCCCGCGCGCGCAGCGGAAAGGCCATGGCGCTGGCCTGCGGCATGACGGCGCGGTGGCGCGCCAATTCCCGCGCGGGCCAATCCGCAAGCGAGCGGCCAAGCAGATGGCGCCGCCCCGCATCAGGCCGCAATTCGCCCGAGAGGCAGCGCAGCAGGGTGGATTTCCCGGCGCCATTCGGCCCCAGCACCGCCAGCACCTGCCCCGGCGCCACCGCGATCCGGGGCAGGTCCAGCAGCACACGGCCGGCGCGCACGACACGCAAACCCTCGGCTGAGAGCGTCATCGGCCGATCCTGTCCTGGCGCAACAGCAAGGCGAGAAAGACCGGGGCGCCGAGCAGGGCGGTGACCAGGCCGATCGGCAATTCGGCCGGGGCCACGGCGGTGCGCGCCAGGCCATCGGCGGCTGCAAGCAGCAGCGCCCCCAGCAAGGCCGAGGCCGGCAGCACCCAGCGATGCCCGGCCCCACCCGCGAGGCGCACCAGATGCGGCGCCACCATGCCGACAAAGCCGATCAACCCCGTCGCCGCCACAGCGCCGCCCACCGCCAGCGCGACGAGGCCGACTGCACCCCATTTCAGCCATTCGACGCGAATGCCCAGCGTGGTGGCCTCGCGCTCGCCCAGGATCAGCGCGTCCAGGCCGCGCGCCAGGAAAGGCGCTGCCAGCAGGAGGGGCAGCGCTGCCAGCAAGGTGGCGCCCAGCACCGGCCAGGTGGCGCCCGCGGCGGAGCCCATGGTCCAGAAGGTCACGTCCCGCAGTTGCATGTCATCGGCCGCATAGATGAGCGAGGAGGTGCCGGCGCCGGCAAAGGCGTTCAGCACGATGCCCGCAAGCAGCAGCCCCGCAACCCCCACCTGCCGCTCCCGCAGGGCCAGCAGCAGCACCAGCGCCGTGACCAGCAGGGCGCCGGCAAAGGCGGCCAGCGCCACCGCATGTGGCCGCAGCCCGGGCGGCACCATCGGCTGCAACAGGACGATCATCGCCACCGCGCCGAAAGCCCCGCCGGCCGAGACGCCCAGCAAGCCCGGATCGGCCAGCGGGTTGCGGAACAGCCCCTGCATGACGGCCCCCGACAAGCCAAGCGCCGCACCCGCCAGCGCCGCGAGCAAGGTGCGCGGCAGCCGCAGGCCCCAGAGGATGGCGCCATCTGCCCCAACACCCGAGCCCAGCAGCGCGCCCGCCACGCGGGCAGGCGGAATCGGCACCGCGCCGACACCCAGCAGCAGCGCCAGCACCGCGCAGGTCATCACGGCCAGCAGCGGCAATCGCCAGGTGATCACAACCAGGGGCGCTCCGGCAGCGGCGGCAGCGTCACGCCATGCAGCGCTGCGGCCAGGTCACGCGCCGCATGGGCCGTGCGCGGGCCGAAACCCAGCAGATAAAGGCTGTCATCCGTGTAGAGCCGCCCGGCGCGCGCCGCGGGCAGCAGGGCCACCTGCGGCTGCGCCAGGAAGGCGACGCGGCCGCCACGCGCCTCCACGCTATGCTTCGGCGCCACCAGCCAATCCACGCCCAGGCCCAGCGCCGCCTCGGGCGAGAGCGGGCGATAGCCCTCATAGGCCTGCAGGACATTGCGAATGCCAGCGAGGCCGAACATCGCGGCGGCCGCGGTGCCCCGCCCGGAGGCCTGCGGCGCGCCATTCCCGGCCGAGAGCAGGAACAGCGCGCGGGGCTCCGGCTCCCGCGGCAACATGGCCGCCAGAGCGGCGAAATCCTCCCGCAGGGCCGTGGTGACAGGCGCCGGATCAGCGCCGAGTTCCTGGCCCAGCATCTGGATGGCGGCCACCAGCCCCTCGGCATCGGCCACGCGCGGCACGCCCAGCAGCCGCAACCCGGCCGCGCGCAGCTGCGCGAGCACCGCGGGCGGTCCGGCCTCATGCGCATGCACCAGGATGTCCGGCCGCAGCGAGAGCACGCCCTCGGCCGAGAGCGCCCGCTGGTAGCCCAGTTGCGGCAGCGCGCGCAGCGCCGCCGGATGCTGCGCGGTCGAATCCGCACCGCAAATGCGCGATTCCAGACCGAGCGCGCAGAGCATTTCCGCGACACCGCCGCCCGCCACGGCGATGCGCCCCGGCAGCGCCGTGGCGGGCCGCGCCAGGGGAAGCATGGCCAGGGGGGATACGGCCAGCAGCAGGGCGGGCAGGCTGCGCCGGCTGATCACGATGCGGCTTCCAGCGCCTGCGCCTCGGCCACGTCCGCCACCAGGCTGCGCCAGTCCTCGCGCTCCGCCTGGCCCGGCTTACGGGCGCCGAACAGCAGGGCAATGGTCTCCCCTTCGGCATCCAGCAATTCGAGGCTGGTCACCGCGCCGTCATCGGTGGGTTTCACCACGCGCCAGGCTTCGGCAACGCCCGCTTCGCGCAGATGCAAATTGAAGGTGGGGTCCAGCACGTTGAACCAGCCCGGCGTGGCCGCAAGGCGCTGGACGGGGCCGGTATGGATCTGGATGGCGCCGCGATTGCCGACAAACACCATGATCGGCACCTCACGCGCTGCGGCCAGCTCCAGCGCGATGCGCGCGGCGGATGGCGCCAGCGGCTGGGCCAGATCCTCGCCGGCCAGGCGCAGCGCCTGGCGGCGGGTCGCCTTGTGGCGGCGCAGCAGGGCGAAGAATTCATGCGTGTCACGCAGGCCCAGCCAGTCGCTGCGCAGCGCGCGGGCATCCACCTCGCCCTCGGCCGGCGGCAGGGCGCGGGGCGGGGCGCTTTGCGGCACTGGCGCCGCGACGCTGGTGGTGAAGCTGGCCACCAGACTGGCCCAGGCATCGCGATCGGTCATCGCCGTCGCGAAGATCTTGTGCACGGCGTGGCCGTCCGTGTCGAAGATCTGCAGCGAGGGCCGCTCACCCGCCAGGGCGAAGGCATGCGCCCAGCGGCCGGGAAACAGCCGCAGGTCAATATCCGGCCCGGTCACGAGGATATGGCCGGGGCCGGAGGAGACCTCCTCGAAGCGCCCATGCCGCTCATGCACCGCGTGGTCATTGCGGGTCAGCGCCATGATGCCGCCGAGTGACGGAAAGGCGGCAAAGAGCGCCGGCCATTCTGGCCGCAGCGGGGTGGCGCCACCCAGCGCAACCAGCGCGGCTTCGGTGCTGCCGAGCCGGACGGCGGCGTCGCGGATGCGCAGCCGCGGTTCCTGCTGCATCAGCGCCTGGTAACGTGTGTCGAGGTCCATGGGGGTCATTCCTTGTGTTGTTCAATCGTCGAGGCGGAAGCGCACCGGCACCTCCACCCAGGCTTCGATGGGCTGGCCGCCCTGCGTGGCCGCGGCAAAGGCCCAGCCCCGCACGGCGGAGAGTGCGGCGTGATCCAGCTCGGCATGGCCGGAGGAGCGATGCAGGCGCAGCTCGCGCGTCTCGCCATCAGCGCCGACCAGCGCGCGGACCAGCACCGTGCCGGAGACGCCAAAGGACAGCGCGCGCGGCGGATAGGCCGGCGGCGTCGGCGGGTGGCGATAGCGGGCCTGGGTGATCAAGGGGGGCGGCCCGAACGCCGCCGGCGTAGCGACGGGGGGCGCCATGGCGGCCTCAGGCGCGCCACTGGGCGTGGCCTCCCGTGGCAGGCGGCGGGACGCCGCGCGCGCCGGGGCGCTGGCCGGGCGGGCGGGGCGCGGCACGGGCGGGTTGGCGGCCAGGGGGGGCGGCGTGGGCCTGGGCGGAATGGCTGCGACGGGCTGTGGCGTTGCGGCCGCTGGCTCGGCCTCCTGGGGGGGCGGCGTGGGCTCCTGGAGATCAGCATGTTCTGCCATGGGTGGCGGGGCCGCCTGCTCCGGCAGGGCGGCTTGCTGGATCTCGGGCGCCTGGGGCTGCGGCTCCGCATCGGCCGAGTGCGGTGTCGGCGGGGCCGGGCTTGGCGCAGCCTCGGATGCCGTGGGTTCAGGCGCGGCCTCCACCAGCGCTGGCTCCTCCGGCAGGGCTTCGCTCAGCGTGGCCCCGGCGGCCGTGGCATCCACGGCCTCGCTTGCGTCAGGCAGCGCCATGAACGCCATCTCCACCACGCGTTCCGGCTGCGGCCGCCCACCCTGCGGCGGGCTGCCCAGTGCGAGCCAAAGCCCGGCCCCCAGATGGAGCGCGAGCGAGGCGCCCGTCGCACCACCGGGAAGCCGGTTTTGCCGCACCGCCGGCATTCAGAAGCTCGCCCGCAGCGCCACACGGATGTTGCGCCCGACTTCCGCGAAGGCCGGCGTGGGCACGGAGTTCCAGTTGGAGCGCCGGTAAGTGGCGTCCAGCAGGTTGTTCGCACTCACATCCAGCCGCAGGTTCGGCGCGAATTCCGGCTGCCAGGACGCATAGAGATCCCACACGGCGGAGGCCGCGGTGACGCGGTAGCTGGTGCTGTCGGGCAGCCGGTCCTGCGCATCCGTCAAGGCGAGGCGTGAGCCGAGCACCACACCCTGCTGCTGGAACCGATGGCCGCCATTCAGGGTGATGCGATGCGCCGGCACCGAGGCGAGCGGGCGGCCCGTCTCCTCATTCGTGCCGCGCAGCGCCGCCGCGCCCAGGCCCGCGAACCAGGCGCCGCTGTCATATTGCAGCTCCGCCTCGATGCCCTCGATGCGGGCCTGACCGATATTGGCGCTGGTGGTCGTGGTGGCGCGCACCGTCTGCTCGATGAAGTCGGCGATGTTGTTGCGGAACATGGCGACGCGGCCGCGCAGCCGGTCGCCCTCCCGCAGCACGTCGCGGAAGCGCAGATCGACACCAGCCTCATACGTCGTGGCGGTTTCCGGGCGGAGGTTGGGGTTGGGCACGAAGAAATTGCCGGGGAAATGCTGCCCGCCCACATAAAGCTCGGTCATCGAGGGCGCGCGGAAGGCCTCGGCATAGGAGAGGTAGGGCTGCAACCACTCGGTCGCCTGCCAGGCGAGGGTGACGCGTGGCGAAGCGCGGCTGCTGTCGAGCGAGTTGCCGCCGCCGCCCCGCTCCTGCTGGAAGCGATCGAAGCGCACGCCAGGCGTCAGCGTCCAGGCGCCGAGCTTGATTTCATCCTGCACGAACAGCCCCAGCACATCCTGGTTGGCCGAGGGGAATTGCCCGCGCGGGCGCCCATTCTGCAGGCCGCGCTGCTCGTCCCGGTAATACTCCACCCCCGCCACCAGCGTATGGCGCTCGGCGCCAAACAGGGAGAAGCGGGAGATGTTCTGGGCATCCAGGCCCATGGTGTTCAGCCGCGTGCGATCCTGCGCGTAAGGGGCGGCGATGCGCGCCTCATTCAGCTCGACGCGGTTGTTGTAGATGGTGAAGCTGGGCTCAAGCAGCGGCAGCGCGGGATTGGCGTAGCCGTAGCGAAAGGAGACGCTTTCCTGGAGCGTCGTGCGCTCGGCGATGCCAGTCGTGGTCGCGGTGTTCGCCGCGATCGGGATCTGGTGATGATCCTCGAAGCGGCTGGCATTGAGTTGGAGGCGATGAAAGCCCGGCGTCCAGTTCAGCTTGCCCAGCAACGAGGAGACACTGTCCCCGCTGAAGCGGATGATGCGATCCTCACCATCGCGGAACTGGCCATTGCGGAAGCCCGATGCCGCAGCGAGGGTCGAGAAATCCCCCGCGCGCGCCGCCATGACGCCCAGGCCCCGTGCCCCTGCCCCCTGGGACTGATAGCCCGTCGAGAGAAAGCCACCCACCGGATTGCCGGCGCGAATGACATCCTCGGGCTCCAGCGTGCGGAAGGTGATGACGCCGCCGATCGCGCCCGAACCGTAGAGCGAGGAGGCAGGGCCGCGCAGCACCTCGACCTGGCGGAGCAGCTCCGGATCGATGAAGGTGCGGCCGCG
This sequence comes from Sediminicoccus sp. KRV36, assembly GCF_023243115.1. Lineage (NCBI taxonomy): Bacteria > Pseudomonadati > Pseudomonadota > Alphaproteobacteria > Acetobacterales > Roseomonadaceae > Sediminicoccus > Sediminicoccus sp. KRV36. The sequence continues at coordinate 1,928,531 of NZ_CP085081.1, read as the reverse complement.
ATGGCCGGCATTGAAGTTGTTCCGGACGCCATCCACGCGCAGCACGATGCGCTCATCGCCCAGGCCGCGGATCGTCGGCTGCAACGCCGTGGTGCGCGGCGCGCCGGAAATCTCGACGCCGGGAATGTCGCGCAGCAATTCCACCGGCGAGCGGGCCTGCTGGAGCATGATCTGCTCCCGCTGAATCACCGAGATGGAGACGGCCGAATCGCCAGCCACCTGCGGCGTGCGCGTGGCCGTGGTGGTGACGGCATCCAGCGGGGTCGCGGCGGGCTGGGTGGCGGGGGTTTGCGCCAGGGCCCGGGAGACGAGGCCCGGGAAAATGAGGCCGGGAGAGATCAGGGCCGTGGACAGGGCAAGAGCCTTGGACCAGGCCAGGACGGATGGGAGACGGAACACGGGCGGGCCTTGCTGGCAGGTGCCATCGCGGGTCTGCGGATGGCGCGCTGGCTGGCAGGAAACCGGGCTAAGGCAGGCCGGGTCCGGGGCTGGCTGACGCTGTGTGGGTGGGGGATGCCCACCCGGAAAATCACTTCGTAAGGATCAGTTTTCCGCCACGGGTGCGGCGCAGGCGGTAGGTGTCGTCATTGTGCCGGATCTCCACCTCCGGGCCGTCGCGGAAGAGAATTTCCGCCTCCAGCACCAGTCGGCGTGGTGGCGGCGCGGTGGCCAAGGGGGTTGGGGCTTTCGGCTCAGGCTTCATGCCATTCTGCTACCAGAGTTGCGAACGCTTCGCAATTGCAAACAAAAAATGAGGACAAATACGGCTTTGGTCAGGGCGAATCAGCGCCAAGGGCTGTGGCGCGATGCCTTCCAGCCCCCCGCAAACCGCCCAAGCCGTCGCTGGCGCCAGGCAAAGCGCCTGATCTCCGACATATCCTGGTCGCGCACGAAGCATCCGCAGGATGCCAGACCACCGCCAAAACTCGTGCGGCGCTGCCAGCCCGTCCCGGCCCGGCTTGGCGGTTGCGCCCCCGCGCCCCGCGTTCCATAGTCGTTACGCGCCAGGCTCAAAACACGGTTGATGTCTCCCCCCGATCCGGAGGTTTGATGACCATTCCCGTCGCCCGCGAAGACACGCCATGACGCAGCGCCGCATGCATCTGGTCGCCTATCTGAAGACCGGCCCCACCGCCAATCATCCGGGCGGCTGGCGTCATCCCGAGGCCGATCTGCATGATGTCTTCGCGCCCGAGCGCTATGAGCACATCGCGCGCGTGCTGGAGAGCGCCTGCTTCGATGCCTGCTTCTTCGCCGATACCTTCGGCCTGCCGGATATTCATGGCGGCAATTTCGATGCCTATCTGCGCAATGGCGGGCAGATCACCTATCTCGACCCGCTGATGATCCTGCCGGTGATGGCGCGCGTGACACGGCATCTGGGCCTGGGCGCCACCCTCTCCACCACCTTCATGCCGCCCTATCACCTGGCGCGGACCCTCGCCTCGCTCGACATGCTGACCGGTGGGCGGGCGGCGTGGAATGTCGTCACCTCCGCCACCAACCTCGAAGCGCGCAATTTCGGCATGGAGGGCATTCCCGCCAAGGATGAACGCTATGACCGCGCCGATGAGGTGCTGGAAGCCTGCAGCGCGCTCTGGGATTGCTGGGACCCCGATGCCTTCGTGATGGACCGCGAAACCGGTGTCTTCATTGACCCCGACAAGGTGCGCTACGCGAACTACGAGGGGCGCTACGTCAAGACGCGCGGTCCGCTCACCATCCCGCGCACGCCGCAGGGAAGGCCGGTCTTCCTGCAGGCCGGCGCCTCGGATCGCGGGCGTGACTTCGCGGCGCGGTGGGCGGAGATGATCTTCTGCACGCCGCACAGCAAGGCCGATTGCATCGCCTTCCATGACGACATCAAGGGCCGCATGGACCGCTACGGCCGCGCGCCCGAACAATGCAAGGTATTGCCCAGCTTCGCCGTCGTGGTGGGCGAGACGCAGGAGATCGCGCGCGAGAAATACGCCTACCTGCAATCCCTCATCCTGCCCGATGCGCAGACCATGCTGAACTCCTCGCTGCTCGGCGCTGATCTCTCGAAGCATCGCACGGCGGAGGCGCTGGCCGCCGCACAAGGCAACCAGGGCATCACCGGCTCGACCGACCGCGTGCTGCAACTCATGCGCGACGAGAAGATCAGCTTCGCCGAAGCCGCCGCCAAGCCGCGCGACCTGCTGCTCGGCACGGCCGAGACGATTGCCGATGAGTTGGAGGATTGGTTCACCGCGGGCGCCTGCGATGGCTTCATCCTCTGGCCCACCGTCTTCCCCCGCATGTTCGAGGATTTCGGCCGTTTCGTCGTGCCGGAATTGCAGCGGCGCGGGCTGTTCCGCAAGGAATATGCCGGCCGGACGCTGCGCGACAACATGGCCCATCCCTGATGCCGCACCCGATCTTCGACCAGGCTGAATTCGACAGCCGCATCGGCCGGCTGCGCGCGGTGATGGCGCGGCAGGGCGTCGCCGCCGCCATCTTCGACGAGATCGAGGCGATGGCCTGGCTCGGTGGCTATGGCTCCTCGCTGAACCGCTGGCGCTGCCTCGTGGTGCCGCTGGAGGCAGCACCCTTCATCCTCATCCGCGCGCTGGACGCCAGCGTCTGCCGCGCGCAATCCTGGGTGCCGGAGGTGCTCTCCTACCAGGATTGGGCGGACCCCATGCCGGTGCTGGCCGCCGCACTCAATGCGCGTGGCCTCGCCAGCGCACGCATCGGCCTGGACCGCAACAGCTACGCCATGTCGCTGGCGCGGTTTGACGCGCTGCAGGCGGCCCTGCCACGGGCCGGATTCATTGATCTCGGCCCGCTCGTGCATGAGTTGCGGCTGATCAAGTCACCCGCCGAAATCGCCCTGCTGCGCCGCTCGGCTGGCGTGGCCGATACCGCCATCGCCGAGGCTGCGGCGGCACTGAATGTCGGCGGCACGCAACGGGATGCGGCGGTGGCCGTCACCGCCTGCTTCCTGCGCATGGGCGCCGATCCGTCCCTGCCCGGCCCGATCAGCACCGTCACCGGCTGGGACTTCCTGCATGCGCCGCTGGACACGCGCACCCTGACCCAGGGCGACATGGTGCATATCGAGCTGACACCGCGCATCGCGGGCTACAGCGCGCGCATCATGCGCTGCGTCAGCCTCGGCCCGCCCAGCGACGCCGCACAGCGCGCCACCGAGGCGCTGATCGCCCTGCAGGACGCCCAGATCGCCGCCATGCGCCCCGGTGCGTCAGCGCGCGAGGTGGATGCCATCCTGCGCGAGGGCGTGGTCCGCGCCGGCCTGCGGGACAGCTATGACAATATCACCGCCTATACGCTCGGCCTCTACGCACCGCAGACGCCGCGCACCAGCGACTTCACGCGCATCCTGACCCCCGTGGCGGATTGGCCGCTGGAGGCCGGCATGGTGTTCCACGTCTATGCCTCGGCCGGCGGCAGCGCGATCAGCGAGACGGTGCTGGTCAGCGAGGCCGGCCCCGAGCGGCTGACACAGGCGCCGCGCCGCCTGATCGTCAACGCCTGATGCCGCGCGATGCCATCATCCTGGGGGCCGGCGTCGCGGGCCTGTCCACCGCGGTGTTCCTGCAGCGCGAGGGCTGGAAGGTCACGCTGCTGGACCCGCTGGGGCCGGCGGGCGGCGCCAGCTTCGGCAATGCCGGGCTGCTCAGCCCCGATACGGTCATCCCCGCCGCCATGCCCGGCATGTGGCGCAAGGTGCCAGGCTGGCTGCGCGATCCGCTGGGCCCACTCACCATCCGCCCGGCCTATCTGCCAAAGCTGTCCCCTTGGCTGGCGCGCTGGCTGGGCGAGACGCGCCTCGCTCGGGTCGAGGCCAATGCCGCGGCACTGCATGCGCTGCACGCCCCGGCACTGGAGGTCTGGCGTGAACTGCTGGGCGAGACCGGCTTTCGCGGCCTGATGCGCCAAAGCGGCCAGGTCCAGCTTTGGGAGGGCAGCGGGGGCCCGGGTGCGCTGGAGACGACGCTGCGCGCGAGGCACGGCATCCGCGCCGAGGCACTTGGCCCCGATGACCTGCGGCAGCTGTTTCCGGGCATCTCGCGTGAGGTCACGCGCGGGCTGCTGGTGCCGGGCAATGGCCATACGGTCAGCCCCGCCCGTGCCGTGCATTCCCTGGCGGAACAGGTGCTGGCCGAAGGCGGCGTGATCCTACCGCAAAAGGCGCTGAAGTTGATCCCGCGCGAAGGCGGTGGCTGGAGCGTGCTGGCCAATACCGGGATGCATGCGGCCGAGGCGCTGGTCGTCGCGGGCGGCGCCTGGTCGGCCGAGCTGCTGGCACCGCTGGGCATTCGCCTGCCGCTGGAGACGGAGCGTGGCTATCACGCGCATCTGCCCAATCCCTCGATCGAGCTGCGCGTGCCCATCCTGCACAAAAGTCGCGGCTTCGGCCTGACGCCCATGGAGGATGGGCTGCGCGCCGCCGGCACGGTGGAATTCGCAGGGCTGCGCGCACCGCCGGACGAGCGGCGCGCCGCCCAGCTCGCGCAGCAGGCGAAGCGCCTGTTCCCCGATCTCGAATTCGGCGCGCCGCGCTTCTGGTTCGGCCAGCGTCCCTCCTTCCCCGACAGCCTTCCCGTGGTGGGCGGCGTGCCGGGGCGGCCTGGCCTCTATCTGTGCTTCGGCCATGGGCATTTCGGCATGACGGGCGGCCCGCCCTCGGGCCGGATGCTGGCCGGCGCCATGGCGGGCCGCGGCATGCCGGCGATGGATGCCCTGTCGCCCACGCGGTTCAGTGGCGCGGTTATTGCTTGATCAAAAACGGAAGGTCAGCGGTTCGCGTGAATTCAGCAAGTGATTTGGCGATCAACCCATACCCCAAGGAGTCATCTGCGATGACGCTTCATTCCCTTCCCCGCCGTGGCGTGCTCACGCTGGCGCTTTCTGCACCTTTCATCGGCAATGCCCATGCGCAGGCGGGCGAGGTGATCGTCCGCAATCCGGGTGGCGCCTATGAAGATACGATGCGCCGCGTGGTCTATGAGCCCTTCACCCGCGCCACCGGCGTGCGCGTCACCTCCGTCGCCGCCACGGCGGCACGGCTGCTCGCCATGTTCCGCTCGGGCAATGTGGAGCTGGACGTGATTGACGCGGGCGACAGCGTGCTTGAACAGCTGCGCCGCCAGAATGCCCTGGCGGATCTGGATTACGGCAGCTGGCGCCTGACCAAGCCTGAGGATGTGGATACCTCGGTGAAATTCCCCACCCGCGTCGGCAACCTGCTTTATGCTTCGGTCATCGGCTACAGCAAGGAGACGTTTCCCAACGCCCACCCAACGAATTGGGCGGAATTCTGGGACACGACGCGCTTCCCCGGGCCACGCACCCTCGCCGACATGGCGACCGGCTCGCCCAATCTCGAATTCGCGCTGCTGGCCGATGGCGTGCCGATGGACCGGCTCTATCCGCTCGATATGGAGCGCGCCTTCCGCAGCCTCGACCGCATTCGCCGCAGCGTTCCGAAATTCTGGGATACCGGCGCGCTCTCCGCGCAGATGCTGGCGGACAAGGAGGTTGTGCTCGGCTCCTTCTGGAATGGCCGCGTGCAGGTGCTGATCGACCGTGGCGCGCCGCTGGGCATTGATTGGGGCCAGGCCATGATCGAAGTGCAAGCGGCGAGCATCTTTCGCGGCGCGCGCAACGCGGCGAATGCCCAGCGGCTGATCGACTTCATGATGCAGCCCGCGGTGCAGGCGGAATATTGCCGCGAGCTGACCTACGGCCCGACCAATAACCAGGCCTTCGCGCTGCTGCCGGCCGAGCAATTGGCCCGCATGCCGGGCAGCCCCGCCTCCCGCGCGCAAGGCTTCTACAAGAGCATTGATTGGTGGGAGGATAACCGGGCCGCCGTGAATCGCCGCTGGTCGCGCTGGATTCTCGGTTGAATCCGTGCGGGGTGAACCGGCGGGGCTGGAGGCGCCGGGCTTGAGCGAGCCCGCCATCCTGCTGGACGGGCTGACCAAGCGCTATGGCGCGGAAACCGTGGTCTCGGACGTCACACTCAGCGTGGCGCCGGGCGAGTTCCTGACGTTGCTCGGCCCCTCCGGCAGCGGCAAGACGACCACGCTCTCCATGCTGGCCGGCTTCGTGCTGCCCGATGCCGGCCGCGTCATGCTGGCCGGCCGCGATGTGACGGCGGCTCCGCCACGCGCGCGGGGCCTCGGCATGGTGTTCCAGAACTATGCGATTTTCCCGCATCTGGACGTGTTCGAGAATGTCGCCTTCCCGCTGCGCGTGCAGCGCCGCCCCCAGGCCGAAGTCACGCAACGCGTGATGGAGGCGCTGGCGCTGGTGAAGCTCACCGGCTTCGAGCGGCGCTTCGGCAAGCAATTATCGGGCGGGCAGCAGCAACGCGTGGCCCTCGCGCGCGCCGTGGTCGCGCAGCCCTCGGTGGTGCTGATGGATGAGCCGCTGGGCGCGCTCGACAAGAACCTGCGCTTTCACATGCAGATCGAGATCAAGGAGATCCAGCGTCGCCTCGGCATGACCGTCGTCTATGTGACGCATGACCAGGAGGAAGCGCTGACCATGTCGGACCGCATCGCCATCATGGATGGCGGGCGCGTCATCCAGCAGGGCCCGCCGCGCCAGGTCTATGAAAACCCAGAGAGCGCCTTCGTCGGCCGCTTCCTGGGTGAGGCCAATCTGATCGCGGCGCGGCGGGATTCCAGCGGCCAGGTGTTCATCCGGGACCGGCCCGCGCTGGCGGATCACGGGCATTTGGCGACGGGCGGCGGCTATCTGTTCATGCGGCCCGAAAAGCTCTCGCTGCGCGCGGGCGATGCGCTGGAGGGGGCGAATCAACTCGCCGGGCGCATCCTGCATGCCTCCTTCCTCGGCAACATCGTTCGCTATGGCGTGGATATCGGCGAGGCGGAGCCGCTGCTCTGTGACGCCGCCAATGCCCCGGGCGTCACCGGCTTCGCGGCCGGGGATCATGTGGTCGCGCATTGGCAAGCGGCGGATTGCCGCCTGCTGCCGGGCTGAGCGCGCATGACGCCAAGCCCCTCACACACGCATCCGCGGGAAGCTGCCCGATGATACCGGCGCGCATGCCTTCGCCGCACCACTCGCGTCACGGGCACTGAGGCCATGCCGCTCGGTCACCTCGGCGCCTTCCTGCTGCTGCTGCCGGCGCTGCTGCTCATGGCGCTCGTCTTCCTGATCCCGATCGGCTGGTTCGTCATCGGCGCGCTGAGCGAATTGGGCGGCCTGGCCGAAATCTGGGAGGAGGCAGTGGCCGTGCTGGGCTCTCGCGCCATCATCGGCGCCATCCTCAACACCAACTGGATCGCCTTCCTGGTCACCTGCCTCACGCTGCTCATCGGCTATCCGGTGGCCTATGCGCTCTCGCGCGCCAAGGGGCTGGTCTTCACGCTCATCCTGGTCTGCATCCTGCTGCCCTATTTCACCAGCGTCATCGTGCGCACCTATGCCTGGATGGTCCTGCTGGGGCGCAACGGGCTGATCAACCAGGCGCTGCTGGGCCTGGGCATCATCGAGGCGCCCTTGCAGCTGATGTACAACCGCGCGGGCGTGCTGATCGGCATGACCTATGTGCTGCTGCCCTACATGGTGCTGACGCTCTACAGCGCCATGAAGGCGGTGGATCCGCGCCTCCTGCAGGCGGCCGAGGGCATGGGCGCCTCGCCCTTGCGGGTCTTCTTCAAGGTGTTCATGCCGCTCACGCTGCATGGCGTGATCGCCGGCGGGCTGATCGTCTTCATCCTCGGCATCGGCTTCTTCATCACGCCCGCGCTGATGGGCGGCCCGTCCGACATCATGATCGCCATGCTGATCGAGCGGGAGATCGAGCTGCTGCTGAACTGGCCCGTGGCCGCGCTGATGACGCTGGTGCTGCTGGCCGTGACGCTCAGCCTCTATGCCGTCTATCACCGCGTCTCGGCACGCGCGCCGGGCCTTGCGCCATGATCCTGCGGCGCGTGCTGATCCAGATCCTGCTGGTGCTGCTTTGCGTCGGGTTTCTGGCGCCGATCCTGATCGTCGTCGTGCTCTCCTTCAGCGGCGAGGGCTATATGCGCTTCCCGCCCGAGAGTTTCTCCCTGCGCTGGTATGAGCGTTTCATGGGGGATCACCGTTGGCGCTCGGCCTTGTTGAATTCGGTCATGATCGCGGCGATGACGTGCATCGCCGCCACTTTCATCGGCTTCCTCGCGGCCTACGCGATGGTGCGCGGCGGCTTCAAGGGCAAGGGGCCGCTGACGGCGCTGCTGCTCGCCCCGCTCATCGTCCCGCATGTGGTGACGGCGATCGGCGTCTACTACCTTTCGGCGCGCTTCGGCCTGGTCGGCTCGCGCCCCTGGATCGCGACGAGCCATGCCGTCGTCGCCTTTCCCGTCGTGCTGGTGATCCTGCGCGCGGCGCTGGTGAATGTGGACCCGAATCTGGAGCGCGCGGCGATGATCTGCGGCTGTGACCGTTGGGGCGTGTTCCGCCGGGTGGTGCTGCCGCTGGCATTGCCGGCGGTGATTTCCGCCGCACTGTTCTCCTTCCTCACCTCCTTCGATGAGTTGATGATCTCGCTCTTCCTCGCGGGTGTGCGGGCCGAGACGCTGCCGGTGCGCATCTGGCACAGCCTGCTGCTGGAGGTGGAGCCCACCATCGCGGCCGTCAGCACCGTGCTGATCGGCGTCACAGTGCTCGCCCTCATCACCGATTGGGCAGTGCGGCGCCTGCGCGGAGTGCCCATCCGATGAGCCTGCCCCCCAGCCTCTACGCGCAGACCGCCATACCGGCTGCCCCCACCCCGCCGCTGGATGGCATGGCGCAGGCCGATGTGTGTATCGTGGGGGCCGGCATCACCGGCCTTTCCACCGCGCTGCGCCTGGCGGAAGCCGGCACGCGCGTCGTGGTGATCGAAGCGCGGGAGCCCGGCTGGGGCGCCTCGGGCCGCAATGGCGGGCAGGTAAATCCCGGCCTGAAGCATGACCCGGACCAGGTGGAGCGCGATTTCGGCGCGGAGATGGGCGGGCGCATGCTGCGCCTCTCCTACGGCGCGCCCGATGCGCTGTTCGAACTCATCCGCCGCCATCAGATTCCGTGCGAGGCGCGGCAGGAGGGCACGCTGCGCGCCGCCATCGGCGCCAAGGCGGCAGCCGAGGCCGAGCGCAGCGCCGAGCAAGGCATCCGCCGCGGCTGGCCCGTCAGCTTCACCAACGCAGCCGAAACCGCGGCACTGACCGGCACGCAACGCTACACGGCGGCGATGCTGGATGCGCGCGGCGGTGACCTGCAGCCGCTCTCCTATGCGCGTGGCCTGGCACGCGCCGCGATCGACCAGGGGGCGCGCATCCATGGCGGTACGCCGGCCACGCGGCTCACACCCGGCGCCACCGGCTGGAGCGTGCAGACCCCCGCCGGCGAAATCCGCACGCAGCATGTCGTGCTGGCCACCAATGGCTATACCGATGATCTCTGGCCCGGGCTGCGGCGGAGCATCGTGCCCGCCTTCAGCTCCGTCGCGGCCTCGGCGCCACTGCCCGAGGATCTGGCGCGCGCGATCATGCCGCGCCGCACCTCGCTCTACGAAACCGGGCGCGTCACCGTCTATTACCGGATGGACCGGCAGAATCGCCTGGTCATCGGCGGGCGCGGGCCACAGCGGCCGATCAGCGACACGACGCCGATCCGCTGGATCACGGAATATGCAGCCAGGCTCTGGCCGCAATTCCGCGATGTGGCCTGGACGCATGGCTGGAACGGGCAGCTGGGCGTGACGCCGGATTACTATCCGCATCTGCATGAGCCGGCACCCGGGCTGATCGCCGCCCTCGGCTATAGCGGCCGCGGTGTCGCGATGGCGACGGCGATGGGCGGCCAGGTGGCGCGCCGCCTGCTGGGCACCGCGGCCGAGGCGCTGGACATGCCCATGACCTCCATCAAGCCGATGCCCTTCCACGGCTTCTGGAAGCTCGGCGTCATGGGCAAGGTCTGGGAAGGGCGCGTGCTGGACAAGCTCGGTCTTTGACACATTCAGGAGTGACCACATGACCACCGACATGGAACTGGATTTCCAGGCCGCGCTGCGCGTCGCCGGCATCACCATCGCACCGGAGCGCTACGGCATCATGCTGGAGGCCTATCGCTCCTGGCGCGCCCTGGCGATCGTGCTGGATGAGCCGACCCCTTACGCGCATGAGCCGGCGGCAGCCCCGCATCCCGTCGCCAGCCCGGTGCGCGCGTGATGGCGGCGCCGGTCCCCAGCCTCGCGGAAGCCTCGGCCGGCATTGCCGCGGGCAGCCTCTCGCCCGTGGCCCTGACCGAGGCGGCCTTGGCGCGCATCGCCGAACTCGACCCCAAGCTCGACGCCTTCATCACCCTGACGGCGGAGCGCGCCCGCAGTGCGGCCGCCACCGCCGAGGCCGAGATCAAGGCCGGCCGCCGCATCGGCCCGCTGCACGGCATCCCCTATGCGCTCAAGGATATCTACGACGTGGCGGGCGTGCGCACGACGGCGCATTCGCGGGTGTTGCTGAACAACGTCGCCACCGCGGATTCCGACGCGACGGAGCGGCTTGAGGCGGCCGGCATGGTGCTGCTGGGCAAGCTTGCCACGCATGAATTCGCGCGTGGCGGGGTGAATGACACCCTGCCCTTCCCGCGCGCGAAAAATCCCTGGAACACGGCGCATTTCGCGGGCGGTTCCTCCTCCGGCTCGGGGGCGGCGGTGGCCTCGGGCATGGTGGCGCTGGCCATGGGCTCCGATACCGGCGGCTCGATCCGGCTGCCGGCGGCGTTTTCCGGCTGCGTCGGCCTCAAGCCCACCTATGGGCGGCTGAGCCGGCGCGGCGTGGTGCCGCTCAGCTTCGGGCTGGACCATACCGGGCCGCTGACCCGCACGGTGGAGGATTGCGCCATGGCGATGCAGGTGCTGGCGGGCTTTGACCCGGCCGATCCGGGCTCCGCCAACCAGCCGGTCGGGGATTACCTGGGCGGCCTCAAGGCAGGTGTGGCGGGCATGCGCCTTGGCTATGCGCGCGCCTATGGGATCGAGGCCGGCATAGACGCCGAGGCCCAGGCGGCGCTGGACGCCGCCGCCCAGGCCCTGGCCGCGCTGGGGGCGGAGATCATCGAGATCAGCCTGCCCGCCTTGCGCCGCTTCGAGGCCGCCTGCTGGACCATCCTGCACGCCGAAAGCTTCGCCATCCATCAACAGGATATGCGCCGCCAGCCCGAGGCCTATGGCCGCGTGACCTTCGAGCGCATCGCGCTCGGCGCCTTCGTTACCGGCCCGCAATACGTCCAGGCCCAGCGGCTGCGCCATCAGTTGACGCAGGAGGTGGATGCGCATTTCACCCGGGTGGACGGCATTCTCTGCGCGCCGGCGCATGGTGCAGCACCCGCCGCCGTGGATGTGGATGATGGCCCCTGGCGTCGCGCCCAGCCCATCACGGCGGCCTTCAACGTAACCGGCCACCCGGCGATCTGCCTGCCGGCCGGGCTTGCCGCGAATGGGCTGCCGCTCTCATTGCAGATCGTCGGCCGCAGCTTTGGCGAAGCGGAGTTGCTGCGCATCGCCCAGGCCTTTGAACAGGCCACGGAATGGCACAAGATGCGGCCACCCGCGCCGGCCTGAGCGCCGGCATGTTCGGCCGCGATACCAGGGAAGGCGGTTGCGTGAGCCATAAGTGAGGGAATTGGGCGATGATCTCCGCGGAACAGAATGAGCGCCTGACCCGCGTCGGCCCTGCCACGCCTGGCGGCAGATTGCTGCGACATTACTGGCAGCCCGTCGCCCTGGCCGATGAGCTGGAGGGCCCCCGCCCAGTGCGCGCCATCCGCGCCCTCGGCCAGGATTTCGTGCTGTTCCGGGATGAGGCCGGGCGGCTTGGCCTGCTCGACCGCGATTGCCCGCATCGCGGCGCCGACCTCGCCTTTGGCCGGCTGGAGGATGGTGGCCTGCGCTGCCCCTTCCATGGCTGGCTGTTTGACGCGCAGGGCCGCTGCCTGGACACGCCCGCGGAGCCCGAGGACAGCAGCCTCTGCACCCGCATCCGCCAGCGCAGCTACCCCGTGCGGGAGTTGAGCGGCGTGATCTTCGCCTGGCTGGGTGAGGGCGAGCCCCCTGCCCTGCCTGGCCTGGATTGCTTCGTCGCCCCAGCCAGCCACACCTTCGCCTTCAAGGGGCTGATCGCGTGCAACTGGCTCCAGGCGCTGGAAGTCGGCATTGATCCCGCGCATGCGAGTTTCCTGCATCGCTTCTTCGATGATGGCGATGCAGCCGATGCCTATGGCAAGCAGTTCCGCGCCAATTCCGACGGCTCCGACCTGCCGATGACCTATGTGCTGCGGGAATTCCCGCGCCCGCGCATCGAGGTGGATAACACCGATTACGGCCTGCGCCTCACCGCGCTGCGCGAGATCAACGCCACCACGACGCATGTGCGGGTGACGAACCTGGTGTTCCCGCAGGCCTTCGTCATCCCGATGAGTGCCGAGATGACCATCACCCAATGGCACATCCCGGTGGATGACACGCATTGCTACTGGGTCGCGATCTTCACGAGCTTCGCGGGCCCGGTGGACCGTGCCGCGATGCGCGCCCAGCGCCTGCAATCCTATTCCCTGCCCGATTATCTGCCGAAGAAGGGCCGCCACAATGATTACGGCTTTTCGGCCGAGGAGCAGGCGAGCGCCACCTACACGGGCATGGGCGAGGATATCAACGTGCATGACCAATGGGCGGTGGAAAGCCAGGGCGCCATCCAGGACCGCACGCGCGAGCATCTGGCAAGCTCCGACAAGGCGATCGCCGCCAACCGCCGCCTGCTGCTGCGCGGCATGGCCGCGATCGAGGAAGCCGGGCGCCCCGCGCTGATGCAAGGCCCCGAGGCCGGCGCCATCGCCGGTCCGCTGACGATTGACGCCATGGCGCCCACCGCCCGCTGGGAGGCGCATTGGCGCGAGGCCGTGGCACGGCGCCGCGCCGCCGCCCCCTGGGCCCCGCCGGCGCTGGCCGCAGCCCGGGTGCCATCGGCACTCCCGGCGAAGTGAGCTTTTCGGAGCGCCACGGCCTGCATTCCACGGCCGCCCGGGCCGAGGTGCTGGCCCGCATCACGGCCGAAAACCTGGGCGTGATCCGCCTCGCCTATCCCGACCAGCACGGCATCCTGCGCGGCAAGACCATCATGGCGAGCGAGGCCGCGCGCGCGCTGAGCGAGGGTGTCGCGATGACCACCACCTTGCTGCTGAAGGACACCTCCCACCGCACCGTCTTTCCGGTTTTCACGGCCGGCGGCGGATTGGGTGATCGCGCGCTGGAAGGGGCGGCCGATGTGCTGCTCATCCCTGATCCCGCCAGCTTCAAGCTGTTGCCCTGGGCGCCGCATACCGGCTGGATGCTGTGCGAGGCGCATTTCGCCGATGGGCGCATCGCCCCCTATTCCACCCGCGGCATCCTCAAGCGCCAGCTGGAATGCGCCGAGGCGCAGGGCTTCGATTTCATCGCGGGCATCGAGGTGGAGTTCCACCTCTTCAAGCTGCTCGACCCGAAGCTCGCCCCGGAGGATGCCGGGCAGCCCGGAACCCCGCCCGAGGTCGCGCTGCTGACCCAGGGCTACAATTACCTGACCGAGCTGAAATACGACCAGCTGGACCCCGCCTTGGAAATCCTGCGGCGCGAGGTGCAGGCGCTCGGCCTGCCGCTGCGCTCCATGGAGGTGGAATACGGCCCGAGCCAGGTGGAATTCACCTTCCAGGCCCTGGGGGGCCTCGCCTCGGCCGATCTGATGGTGCTGTTCCGCTCGGCGGTGAAGCAGGTGGCGCGGCGGCATGGCTATCACGCCACCTTCATGTGCCGCCCGCGCATCCCCAACGTCATGTCCAGCGGCTGGCATCTGCATCAATCGCTGGTGTGCCGCGCCACCGGGCGCAACGCCTTCATCGGCGAGGGCCGGCTGCTCTCGGACACGGCCATGCACTACCTCGGCGGGTTGCTGCATCACGCCCGCGCGGCCGCGGTCTTCGCGACACCCACCATCAATGGCTATCGCCGCTATCGCCCCTATTCCCTGGCCCCGGACCGCGCAATCTGGGGCGTGGATAATCGCGGCGTGATGGTGCGCGCCCTGGGCACGCCGGGCGATGCCGCGACGCGGCTCGAAAACCGCGTGGGCGAGCCGGCGGCCAATCCCTATCTCTATCTCGCCTCGCAACTGGCCTTCGGCCTGGAGGGCATCGCGCAGCAACGTGATCCTGGCCCCTCGGCCGATACGCCCTATGAAACGCAGGCCCCCATGCTGCCGCGCAGCCTCGCCGAAGCACTCGACGCGCTGGAAGCGAGCGAGGCGGCCGCCGCCATCTTTGGCCGCCCCTTCCTGGACTACCTCCTGCGCATCAAGCGGGCCGAGATCGCGCGGTTCGAGGCGGAGGTGACCGCCTGGGAACACCGCGAATATTTCGAGATTTTCTGAACCATGCGCATCGCCATCATCGGCAATGGAATTGTCGGCTGCGCCACCGCCGCCTGGCTCCAGCGCGAGGGGCATCAGGTCATCTTCATCGACCCCCTCGGCCCGGGCGAGGCGACGAGCTTCGGCAATGCGGGCTCACTCTCGCCCTCAGCCTGCCTGCCCGTCGGCATGCCGGGGATGTGGAAGAAGGTGCCGAAATGGCTGCTGGACCCGCTCGGGCCCTTGTCGGTGCGCTGGTGGTATACGCCGGTGGTCGCCCCCTGGCTGTGGCGCTTCCTGCGCCATTCCAACCGCGATGAGGTGGTGCGCATCGCCACCGCCATGCGCGGCCTGCTGGCGCCCATCTTCGAATGCTACGAGCCGCTGTTGCAACGCGCCGGCGCCATGGGGCTGATGACGCGCAGCGGCTGCCTCTACGTCTATTCGGGCGAGGCGGCGGCGCGGCAATGGGCCTGGGGCATGGGCCTGCGGCGAAACCTCGGCGTCGAATTGCGCGATGTGGGCGAGGAGGAACTGGTCAACTTGGAGCCGGACCTGAAGGGCCGGTTCCGCTTCGGCATCCTGGCCCCCGAGAATGGCTCCACCCTCGACCCCGCGGCGCTGACGCAGGGCATCTTCGCGCAATGCGAGCGGGATGGTGCGCGGGTGGTGCGGGCGCGGGCCACCGGCTTCCGCCAGTCGGGTGGCGTGGTCAGTGCCGTGACGCTGGACGGTGCCGAGGATGTGCCCTGCGATGGCGTGGTGCTGGCCGGTGGGGCGTGGTCCGCCAGGCTCGCCCGCCTGCTCGGCCCCGCCATCCCGCTGGAGACGCAGCGCGGCTATCACGTCACGGTGCAGAGCAACAATCTCGGGCTGCGGCATACCGTCATGGCGGTGGAGCACAACCTGATGGTGAACCCGATGCGCATGGGGCTGCGGCTGGCGGGCTCGGTGGAATTCGCGGGGCTGACGGCAGCACCCGATTACCGCCGCGCTGCCGTGCTGCTGGAGCGTGGGCAGGAGATGTTTCCGCATCTCGATACCTCGCGCACCACGGAATGGATGGGCCATCGCCCCTGCCTGCCGGACAGCCTGCCCGTGATCGGCCGCGCGCCGCGCGCCGAGAATGCCTGGTTCGCCTTTGGCCATGGCCATGTGGGCATGTGCGGCGCGGCCAGCACGGGGCGCGAAATCGCCAACCTCGTCGCCGGCCGTGTGCCGCAGATTGACCTCTCTGCCTTTGCGCCCACACGTTTCGCGGCATGATCCACCGCGCTGGAGACCGCCGATGCCAACACGCCGCGCCTTGATCCTCGCCAGCCTTGCCAGCCCCGCGCTCGCGCAGGGCTGGCCCAGCCGGCCCTTGCGCATCGTGGTGCCCTTCCCGCCCGGCGGCAGCACGGACCTGCTCGCCCGCCGCCTGGCCGAGCGGCTGACAACCACACTGGGCCAGACGGTGCTGGTGGAAAACCGCCCGGGTGCCGGTGGCACGACGGGTGCTGATCTCGTCGCCAAATCGCCGCCGGATGGACATACCATCCTGATGGGCGTCACCGGCAGCAACGCCATCGCGGGCAGCCTGTATCCCAACCTGCCCTATGATCCGGTGCGCAGCTTCGCCCCCATCTCGCGGCTGGTTTCGGCGCCGCTGGTGCTGGTCGTGAATCCGCGCCTGCCGATCGCCGATGTCGCGGCCTATCGCGCGGCGGCCCTGGCCGCGCCCGGCACGGTGACCTATGCCACGCCCGGCAACGGCACCTCCATGCATCTGACCGGCGTGCTGTTCGGGCAGAGTGCCCAGGTCAGCTTGCAGCATGTGCCGTATCGCGGCTCGGCCCAGGCGATGACGGATCTGATCTCGGGCCAGGTCATGTCCGCCTTCGCCGATGTGCTGGTGGCGCTGCCCATGCTGCGGGCCGGCACGCTGCGGCCGCTCGCCGTCACCTCAGCCGCGCGCCACCCGCTGCTGCCCGAGGTGCCCACCATGCAGGAAGCCGGCCTGCCCGGCTTCGAGGCTGCCTCCTGGCAGGGATTATTCGCCCCCGCCGGCACGCCGCCCGCCATCATCGAGCGGCTCTACACCGAGGTCGCGGCGGCCATGCAGGCCGAGGATATCCGCGATGCCTTCGCCCGCCAGGGCTTTCTGGTCGGCGCCACCACACCCGCCGAATTCGCGGCCTTCGTGGCCGCCGAAACCGCCAAATGGGCGGAAGTGGTGCGCGCCGGCCAGGTCCGGCTGGACTGAGCGGACGTGTCGGCCACAGCAGCCCATCCGCCCGGCGAAGCACCCCCAGCCCCGGCACGCATGAGCGGGCTGGAGATCGGCATCGATATCGGCGGTACCTTCACCGATGCCGTCTGCCGCGCGGCCGATGGCAGCTTCCGCCTGCTCAAGGTGGCCAGCACGCCGGATGATCCGGCGCGCGCGGTCGCCACCGCACTGGACCGGTTGCTGCCCGATGGCGCGCAGGGCGTCATCCGGTTCCTGCATGGCACCACCGTCGCCACCAACGCGATCCTGGAGGGGACGGCCGCCCGCGTCGGCCTGATCACCACACAGGGCTTCGCCGATGTGCTGGAACTCGGCCGCATGACGCGCGCCGCCAATTACGACCTGGTCTTCGGGCCACAGACGCCCATCCATGTCGCCCCCAGGGAGCGCCGGCTGGAAGCCGCCGGGCGCATCGGCCCCGATGGCGTGGAACTGACGCCGTTGAACGAGGCGAATGTCATCGCGGCTGCGCGGAGCCTGGCGGCGGATGGCGTGCAGGCGATCGCCATCTGCTTCCTCTTTGCCTTTCTCAACCCCGCGCATGAGCGGCGCGCGCGCGAGATCATCCAGGCCACCTGCCCCGGCATCGCCGTTTCACTCTCCTGCGAGGTGGATCCGGCGATCCGCGAATATGAACGCACCTGCGCCACCGTCTTCGACGCGGCGCTGAAGCCCGTGCTGGATGCCTATCTCGGCCGTATCGAGGCCCTGCTGGCCGCCCGCCACATCGCCGCCCCCTTGCAGGTCATGCATTCGCGCGGCGGGCTGCTGGGTGCGGCGGCGGCGCGCGCCCGGCCGATCCGCCTCACGCTCTCCGGCCCCTCGGCCGCGGCGATCGGCGCGGCTTCCGTGCTGCGCGCGGCGGGGGAGCCGGCCGGCATCTCGGTGGATATCGGCGGCACCAGCGCGGATATCGCCGTCATCGCGCATGGCGCGCCCGTGCTGCGGCATGATGGCAGCGTCGGCGGCTATCCCGTGCGCGTGCCGACGGCCGATGTGCTCGCCATCGCGGCGGGCGGTGGCAGCATCGCCTGGCTGGATGCGGCGGGGGGCCTGCATGTCGGCCCACGCTCCGCCGGGGCGGCCCCCGGGCCGGCCTGCTACCGGCGCGGCGGCACGGAACCCACCGTGCTGGATGCCTCGGTGGTGCTGGGCCTGGTCGACCCGGCGAGCTTCGCGGGTGGCACCATGCCGCTCGATGCCGCCGCTTCCGCCGAGGCGATCCAGCGCGTGGTCGCCACACCGCTGGGCCTCAGCCTGCATGAGGCCGCGGTGGCCATCCACCGCATCACCAATGCGGCGCTGGCCGAAGCCGTGCGCCGCATGACGGTGGGGCGTGGCAGCGATCCGCGGGCGCTGCCCCTGGTGCCGGCGGGCGGCGGCGGCGGATTGCACGCGGCAGCCATCGCGGAGGAGCTGGGCATGACGCGCATCGTGGTGCCCATCGCCCCCGGCGTGCTGGCCGCGACGGGGCTGCTCGAAGCGCCGCTGGAGCATGATGCAAGGCGCGGCTTCTTCCGCGCGGTCGAAGCCATCGGCGAGGTGGCGCTGCGCGACGCCATCCAGGACCTCGTCGCGGCGGTCGCCGCCGCCATGCAGGGCGATGGCGCTGTCGCGAATGAGACGGAAGTCTCGGCCGCCGTGAGCTTCATGGGCCAGGGCCACACGCTGGACGTGCTGGTGCCGCTGGACGCCGCAGCCCCGGGTGCCGCCATCCGCGCCGGCTTCATCGCGGCGCACGCCCAGGCCTATGGCCACACGCGCAATGCGCCGGTGCGCCTGGTCGAGCTGCGTGTCGTGCAACGCGCGCGGCCGCCCGGCACCGCGCTCATCCTGCGTGGCCGCGATGCCGCCGCGCGGGGCAGCCGCATCGCCTGGCTGGACGGCCAGCGCATCGAAGCCGCCGTCGTGCCGCGCGATGCCCTGGCCGCGGGCGAGGCGCTGCACGGCCCCGCCATCCTGGAACAGGCGGACAGCACGCTGCTGATCCCCGCCGGCTGGCGCCTCACCGCCCAGTCCACGCATCTGCTGATGGAGCGCCTTTCGCCATGAACGCGTTCAGGCTGGATCCCGCCAGCATCGAGATCATCCGTCGCCGCATCGAGGGCATCGCGGAGGAGATGCAGGGCATCATGCTGCGCAGCGCCGTCTCGCCCATCGTGCGTGAGGCGAATGACGCCTCGGCCAGCCTGTTCCTGCCGGATGGCACGGTGCTGGCGCAATCCGTCTCACTGCCCTTGCTGCTGGGCTGCCTGGTGCCGGCGGTGGCGAAGCTGACGCAGGTCTTCCCGACTGCCACGATGCGCCCCGGCGACATCTACTTGATGAACGACCCCTATGATGGCGGCACGCATATCCCCGATGTCTCGCTGCTCGTGCCGGTCTTTGCCGAGGGGGCGGTGATCGCCCTTTCGGCCACCATCCTGCATCACCAGGATATGGGCGGGCTCTCGCCCGGCTCGGTGCCGACCAATGCCACGGAAATCTATCAGGAGGGCTTGCGCCTGCCGCCACTGCAGCTGGCGCGCGAGGGGGTGATGGACGCGCAGATCATGCGCATCATCGCCTGCAACATCCGCACGCCAGATGCCTTCGAATGGGACCTCAACGCACAGATTTCCGCCTGCCGCACCGGCGCCCTGCGCATGACGGAGCTGGCCGCACGGCACGGCGTGGCGCCGCTGACCGCCATGCTGCGCGAATTGATCCGCCTGGCCGAGACCGCGACCCGCGCGGCCATCCGCGCCATCCCCGACGGCACCTGGCACTATGCGGACCTCGTGGACAATGACGGCGTGGATCTGGACCGCCCGGTGCCGATCCAGGTGGCCGTCACCATCGCCGATGACACGCTCACCATTGATTTTACCGGCTCATCGCCGCAGGTGCGCGGGCCGGTGAATGCGGCACCCGCCGGCGTGATGGCGGGAGCCTTCTTCGCGCTGCGCGCCGTGACCGGGCCGGATATCCCGAATAATGGCGGCTGCTTCCGCCCGCTGCGCCTCATCCTGCCCGAGGGCAGCGTGGTGAATCCGCGCCCGCCGGCGGCCGTGAATGCGCGCACCGCCACGGTCAAGGTGCTGACCAACGCCATTCTCGGCGCGCTGGCGCAGGCCCTGCCGGAGCGGATTCCGGCAGCCAATTCCGGCGTCTCCTGCATCGTCTCGATCGGCGGGCGGCGGGCCGATGGCAGCAGCTACGTGATGACCGAGGTGGTGGCCGGCGGCAGCGGTGGCTCGGCTTTCGGGCCGGGCGTCAGCGGGATTTCCACCGATGTCAGCAACACGATGAACCAGCCGGCCGAAGTGCTGGAATGCGATGCGCCGCTGCGCGTGCATCATGTGGGGGTGCGGCGGGGTTCGGGCGGTGCGGGCCAGCACCCGGGCGGCTGCGGCATCACGCGCGAATACGAGGTGCTGCAGGGCCCCCTGACGCTGAGCTTCAGGGGTGAGCGGCATCTCCACGCGCCGCGCGGCAGCTTCGGCGGCGCGCCCGGCCAGATGGCCGAGGCCCATATCCTGCGCGGCGATGGCACGCGCGAAGTGATCCGTTCGAAGCTGAGCACGGTGCTGCACACAGGTGATCGGCTGGTCATGGGGACCGCGGGCGCCGGCGGCTGGGGAGAAGCGACATGATCCGTTTCCTGATGATTCTGACGGGGCTGCTGGCCAGCATCGCGCCCGCCTCGGCGCAGCTGGAGCCAGGGCGGCCGATCCGCCTCATCGTCGGCTATGGGCCGGGGGGCTCGCTGGACCTTGTGGCGCGGGTGATGGCGGATCTGATGCGCGAACGGCTTGGCAATCCGATCATCGTCGAGAACCGGACCGGGGCGGGCGGCGTCATCGGCAGTGATTTCGTGGCCAAGGCGGCCCCTGATGGATACACGCTGGTGATGGGCGGCGGCGGCTCGCACGGCGTCACACCGGCCGTGCGGCGCAACCTGCCGTTCAATCCGGACCGGGATTTCACCGCCATCGCGCGCGTGGCTGATTTTCCCAATGTGATGGTGGTCAACGCGGCCTCATCCGCGCGGGATGTTGAGGGGTTCATCGCCCTCGCGCGGCGCCAGCCGGGGGGGATCAATTTCGGCTCGACCGGTGTGGGCACCTCGATCCATCTGACGGGTGAATTGTTCAAGCTGCGCACCGGGTTGGAGATGGTGCATGTGCCGTATCGCGGCGCGGGCAATTCCTCGACCGACCTTCGCTCGGGCCAGATCCAGGTGATCTTTGACAACCTGCCCTCCGTGATGGGGCAGATCCAGGGGGGCGCGCTGCGCGCATTGGCCGTCACCTCCGGCGCGCGGGCACCGACCTTGCCCGATGTGCCGACCATGGCGGAGGCCGGCATCGCCGATTTCGTGGTGGTGAGCTGGGTGGGGCCCTTTGGCCCGGCGGGGATGAACCCGGCCGTGGTGGCGCAGCTCTCCCGCGCCTTCACGGAGGCCGCGCAATCACCGCTCGGGCAGGAGCGGCTGCGGGCACTGGGTGCGGTGCCCAATGCCGAGGATGCGGCCGCCTTCGATGCCTCCTGGCGGCGTGACATGGCGCGTTGGCGCCAGGTGGTGGCCGAGGCGCGGGTCCCGGTGGAGGAATAGGCGCATGGCCACGAATCTCCGCCCCGACATCACCCTCGCCGCGCGCCTGTTCGACAGGCTGCGCGAGACGACCTTCGACGGCATCGGCGTCACCCGCGAAGCCTATGGCCGGGGCGAGGAAATCGCCCATGCCCTGGTGCGCGCCGAGGCCGAGGCGCTCGGCCTCGAGGTCACCGTGGATTTCGCCGGCAACATGTACATGACGCTGCCCGGCGCGGACCGGACGCTGCCACGCATCATCCTCGGCAGCCATCTGGATTCCGTGCCCCAGGGCGGCAATTACGACGGCGCGGCGGGCGTTCTCTGCGGGCTTGCGGTGGTTGCCGGCATGCGGCAGGCCGGCTTCGTGCCGGGCCGCGACATCACCGTGATGGCGATCCGCGCGGAGGAGGGCGGCGCCTGGTTCAATGGCTTCCCCGGCAGCCGCGGCGCCCTGGGCAGTTTCCCGGCCGAGAACCTCGCTATCCTGCGGCCCGATACGGGCCTCTCCCTCGAGCACCACATGCGCGAACTGGGCTTTGATCCGGACGCGCTGCGCACCGGGCGCAAGCATCTGCGGCGCGAGGAGGTGCACGCCTATGTCGAATTGCACATCGAGCAGGGGCCGGTGCTGGAGGCCGAGGAGATCCCGATGGGCATCGTCACCGCGCTGCCCGGCAATCGCCGCATCCGGCGCGGCATCGTGCGTGGCGAGTGGAACCATTCGGGTGCCACGCCACGCGCCTATCGACATGACGCGGCCCTGGCCCTGGCGGAATTCGCGCATCGCCTGGACCTGTTCTGGGGCGAGCAGGAGGCGGCCGGCGTGCCGATGGTCTGCACCTTCTGCACCATGGCCACGCCCGATCAGGCGGGCTTTGGCAAGGTGCCGGGCGAGATCGGCTTCAGCCTGGATGTGCGCGCGCCGGAACTCGCGACACTCGACCGCGCCTATGCCGAAATTGACCGCCTGATCATGGAGATCGAGGCGAGGCGCGGCGTCAGCTTCGAGCTGACGGGCCGCCAGGCGAGCGTGCCGACGCCGATGGACCCTGGCCTGCGGGCCGCCCTGCACCGCTCGGCTGAGGCGATGGGCATTGCGCATAAGGCCATGCCCTCCGGCGGTGGGCATGACGCGGCGGCTTTCGCCCAGGCCGGCATCCCGGCCGCGATGGTGTTCGTGCGCAACCAGAATGGCAGCCACACCCCGCTGGAGGCGATGCGCATCGAGGATTTCGCGGCGGCGACCACCGCGATCACCCATTGGGCCGCGACCGCCGCCACCAACTGACCCGATGCGGCGGGATGAGGCAGGCCCGTACCGGAATGCCTGGCAGTTGGGCTGAAACGCCCGGTGCCGATATCCAGGCGGCAGCTTGGCGCTTGTTGTCGCCCAGCCGCCGGCTCAGCCTGCGGATGTGATCCAGGGCAGTCCCTTCCCGACGGGCCCTCATCCAGGAGCGAGCGGCATGAGTGGATTGACCCATGAGCAGGCGCATATCCGCGCGCCCGCGCCGGCGGCGATGATGCATCTGGCCGGGCGTTCGGATGCCGAGGGGCTGCGCCGGCTGGCCATCCATCTGGGCCTGCTGCTCTGCGCGGGCGCCCTGGTGGCGCTGCTGCCGGGCTGGTGGAAGGCGCCCGCGATCCTCGCGCTCGGCATCATGCAGGCGGCGCTGTTCGCGCCCTTCCACGAGACGATGCACCAGACCGCCTTCGCCACGCGCCGGCTGAACGCGACCGTGGGCTGGCTCGCTGGCGCGCCATCGCTGTTCAACTGGCATTTCTATCAGGTCTATCATCTGGCGCATCACCGCCACACCCAGGACCCGGCGAAGGATCCGGAGTTGCTCCAGCAGGCCGCCCCGCTGGAGATTCGGGGCTATCTGGTGCGCATGCTGGCCATTCCCTACTGGCGCTCGCGCTTTCGCTTCGCGGTGGATGGGCTGCGCGGCGATTACTCGGCCTATCCCTATTTCCAACCCGAGACCGCGCCGCGCGTGATCCGCAGCATGCGCTGGATGGTGGCGTTCGTGCTGGCGGTGGCGGTGCTGGTGGTCTGGGCCTTCGGCTGGCAGGCGCTGTTGCTTTACTGGGTGCTGCCGCAGCTGCTCGGCCAGCCGCTGCTGCGGGCTTACCTGTTCACCGAGCACACGCTGTGCTCACAGGAGCGTGACGGTCTGACCAATACGCGCACCATGCTGACCAATCCGCTGCTGCGGCTGATCATGTGGAACATGCCCTATCACGCCGAGCATCACCTCTATCCCTTCATCCCCTTCCACCGGCTGGAGGCAGCGCATGCGCTGCTGCGGGGAAAGCTGGCGCATGTGCATCCGGGCTATGTGAATTGGCACCGGGGGTTTCTGGCGCGGCTTCGGTGAGCCTGGACCAACGCCCTGTGACGCCCGGAAAAGCCCAGGGTTCGGTGGCTCAACGTCGCGGCTGGGTGCTCATGGCGTGTCGCCGGCAGGCCGCTGCCGGGCGCACCGATCCATGCGTGCCGGCTCCCGCTGCCTGACGCAGCATCCATCCGCGCGCAGGCATGCCTAAAGTTTTCGCATGCCGACGGCCAATCGTTCAGCAACGCGGAACGCAGGCCTTTGGCCGAGCCCTTTGCCCCGTGAATTTCCCATGACGAGCGGCAGATTGGCGTCGTAGACATAGGCTCGCACAAGACGGGAAAAGCAGATGTCCAAAGGTGCAACCCTCGCGGACCGGCTCGCGCGCCGGGTCGCCCGCTTCGAAAATCGGCGGGCTGACTGGACTGTGTTTGGCTTCGAGACGGCAAAGGACCCCAAGTTCGCGCGCATCCAGCGCCGGTATCTGGGCGCCAGCGGCTCGGTGGACCACAACGATCTGCGCGGTGGCGTGCCCGCCACGGCCTTCACCATGTCCCTTCAGACGGTGCCTGTGGGCAATATGATCCCGATGCACTGCCACGAAACGGAGGAGGTCTTTTTCATCCTGGACGGCCAGTGCCTGGTGCGCTGCTTCGATGGCGATGAGGTCACGGACCTGACGCTCGGCAAGTGGGACATGGTCCAGCTGCCCATCGGGCTTCAGCACGAGCTCTACAACACCGGCGACACCGATTGCCACGTGCAGACGCTGCTCTCCACGGCCAAGCCGCGTCGCCCGCAATATAACGACCCGGAACTGCTGGAACTTCAGGCCAAGGCCGGCACGCCGGAGACGGTTCCCGCGGCGGAGTGACGCATCCGCGTGATGCCGCATGGCAGGCTGGGCATGCCCGGTGCCGCCACCGCCGAGCCCGGCCACCGCCTTCGTGGCAGCGAGCACCACGCGGCCGGCGGTGATGGCGGTGCTGCCCCTCGCACGCTTGCCTGAACGAATGATGCTGCAGAATCCATGTCCCGGACGATCTGCCGCCTATCCGAAGGCGCCCACGGTGATGGGTGCCGCGTACCAGCGGGCGAAGCCGGCCTCCAGCACCATGACCGCCCCGTAGAGCACCGCACCGATCGCGCAGAGCATCAGCAACGCGGCCATCACCAGCCCCACTTCGCCCAGGGATGAGGCGAACATCACGATGTAGCCAAGCCCCTGCTGCGCGGTGACGAACTCCCCGATGACGATGCCGAGCAGCGCCATCGTCGCGGCGGTCTTCATGCCCGCCAGGATCTGCGGGATGGCATAGGGCAGGCGCACGCGCCATCCGGTCTGCCAACGCGTGGCGCCCAGGCTGGCGCAGAGGCGCAGCGCACCGCTGTCAGCGCTGCGCAGGCCGCTCAGCGTGCCGACCAGCACGGGGAAGAAGCCGATGAAGATGGCGAAGGCCAGCCGGCAGGGTGCCCCCACGCCAAGCCAAACCACGAATAGCGGCGCCAGCGCCATCTTGGGCACGATCTGCAGGGCCAGGACCCAGGGCATCACGATGGCCCGCAGCGTGGCCGAGGCCGAGAGCAGCGCGCCGCCGACAACGCCGAAGAGGCTGGCCAACAGGAAACCCAGGGCCGTCTCCCAGGCGGTGGAGCGCGCCTGTTCCAGCAGGATGGCCGGATGCTCCATCATGGCGGCCCAGACGGCCGTCGGCGGCGCCAGCAGCGTGGGCGAGACGCGGAACAGGTGGACGGACACCTCCCAGACGCCAACGGCCAGGCCGATCGCGAGGAAGCCCAGGATGAGATCGCCCGCGCGGCCGCGTTCGGGATTCATGCGGCGGTTCCCCAGCGGCGCCGGGCCGCGGCCTCAGCGAGGCAGACCAGGCCGTATAGCGCGGCCCCCAGCGCCGCGAGGACGGCCAGGGCCGCGAACATCAGCGCCGTATCCGCCCGTGCTGCCGCCTGTGTGACCAGCCAGCCAAGCCCGGCGCGGGCCGAAATGAACTCACCCACCACCGCGCCGGTGACGGCCATGGTGGCGGCCACCTTGGCGCCCGCGAAGAAAAAGGGCAGCGCGCCGGGCAGCCGGATGTGACGGAACATCTGCCACTCGCTGGCTCCGAGCGAGCGCGACAGGCGGATCAGCCCAGGATCGGCGGATTTCAGCCCCGTCAATGTGCCGATCGCCACGGGGAAGACGCTGACGAAGGTTGCGAAGGCCAGCAGCGACGGCACCCCGATGCCCAGCCAAACCACAAAGAGCGGCCCGAGCGCCACCTTCGGCAACAGCTGAAAGATCAGCAGGTTCGGATAGAGCATGCGGCTCACCAGGACGGAAAGCGCCATCACGGCGGCGATGGCGGTGCCGGCCAGGATGGCCAGGGCGAAGCCGCCCAGGGCCACGAAGGCCGTCGCACCCGCATGCCGCGGCAGGATGCCGACCGAGCGCCACAGACTGTCCAGCACGGCGCGCGGGGCGGGCAGCAACACCTCGGGCAGGCCGGCCCAATTCACCAGGCCCTGCCAGGCGCCAAGGATCAGCGCAACGCCCAGCAGCGCCCAGCCCGCCTGCCGCGGGAGCTCCCCCGCGCGCATCATCGGCCCGTATCCGGCCCCGCCATCCCATGCGCGATGGTGGCGCGCAGATGGGCGCAGATATCGGTGAATTCCTGACTGTCGGCGAGATCGGGCAAGCGCGGCCGGGCGAAGGGAATGACGAGTTCCTCGGCAATGGTGGCGGGCCGGCGGCTCATCACCATGACACGATCCGCGAGCAGGACCGCCTCACGGATGGAATGCGTCACGAAGATCGCGGATTTGGCGGTGTGCTGCCAGATATCGAGCAGCACCACCGCCATCTCGTCACGGGTGATGGCGTCCAGCGCGCTGAAGGGCTCGTCCATCAGCAGAAGTTGCGGATCCAGCACCAGCGCGCGGCAGATCGCGGCGCGCTGACGCATGCCCCCCGAGAGCTCATGCGGGCGGCGGCGCTCAAAGCCCTTGAGCCCGACCATCTCGATCAGCTGCATGGCGCGGGGCAGAACCTCCTCGCGCCGCAGCTTGCGGATGGTGGCCGGAAACAGCACGTTGTCGAGCACGGAGAGCCAGGGCAGCAGGGTGGCATCCTGGAACATCAGCGCGGTGTCGCGGTGCGGTTTCTCCAGCATGGCACCGCCGACCTCCACCATCCCCTCGGTCGGTGCTTCCAGCCCGGCGGCCATGGCCAGCAAGGTGGATTTGCCGCAGCCCGAAGGGCCCAGGAGAGCGACGAATTCACCCCTGGCGACGGCGAAGCTGACCCGCTCCACGGCGCGCAGCGGCAAGGGGCGCACCGGGTAGGTCTTCGCAACCGCGTCGAAGCGGATCGCGGGGGTGGGGCCGCGCATCAGCCGACCAGCGGGCGGAACTCGCTGGCCAGCTCGGCCGCGCGCTGCCATTCGGCGCGCGTCATCGTGACACCCCCCAGAAGCTCATTGGTGACGACGGCCTCCAGCGCGGGGCGGGTATCACCCGGCGTGGCGAGATAGCGCATGGTGAGGTCCAGCATGCGGGTGAACTCGGCCGGTTCGCTGAAGCCGACGGGCTCATTCCAGACGCGCTCGGGCAGCGCGGCGAGGCGCGCCATG
The DNA here is from genome assembly GCF_023243115.1 of Sediminicoccus sp. KRV36. Classification (NCBI taxonomy): domain Bacteria; kingdom Pseudomonadati; phylum Pseudomonadota; class Alphaproteobacteria; order Acetobacterales; family Roseomonadaceae; genus Sediminicoccus; species Sediminicoccus sp. KRV36. The sequence continues at coordinate 1,901,289 of NZ_CP085081.1, read as the reverse complement.
CCCAGGCCCACACGCGCCTGTTGCTGCGCCGTGCGGGAGAGCGCGCTTTCAGGCACCTGGCGCGCGAAGATGCGCAGCGCCTCATCCGGGTTGAGCAGCATGAATTTCTGCGCCTTCATCAGCCCGGTCACGATGCCGCGCGCCACCTGCGGTTCGCTCGTCAGGCGCGCGCGCTGGGTCATGATGGTGTTGCCGTAGAAGCTGAGGCCGGCCGCGCTGAACAGGAAGCTGCGGGTGTTGAAGCCCTGGCTCGTATAGACCGGCACGATGGAGGTGGCGAAGCCGGTGATGGCGTCCACCTGGCCTTCGACCAGCACGCGCTGCCGCACATTGTTATCCACCGTCGAGGCCTCGACGCGGGCCAGGTCAATGCCGCTGGCCGCCGCGAAGGGCTGCAGGAAGGGATAGTCGCCGGAGGTGGCGACCGAGGCGAGGCGCTTGCCGTTGAGATCGGAAGGCTGGCGGATCGGCCCATCGGCGCGCACCACCAGCGCCATCATCACATCGTAGGAAATGCTGGCGACCTGCACGATCGGGAGGCCGCGCGCCGCCATCTGCAACCCGGCGGAGGCAGCGGCCATGCCGTAGTCGAAGCGGCCCGCCGCGATCGCCTGGGCTGCCGCCGTGGAGCCGGTTCCGCGCGATACTTCAACATCCAGCCCTTCCTCGGCCCAGAAGTTATTGGCCCGCGCGACATAGGCGATGAGGTTCGGGCCCTCGGGCACCCAGGGCAGCGTGAAGCTCACCCGGCGCAGCGACTGGCTGTGCACGGGCGCCGAGAGCACGGCCGGTGCCGCCAGCAGGCCCAACGCGCTGCGGCGGGAGAGGGTGTTCGGGTCGTGGGTCATGTCAGCTCCTTGGGGTGACGCGTGGCGTTCAGGACGGGGCCATCGGCACGGGGGACGGAAAAGCGCCGCGTGGCATTGGCGGATGGGGCGAGCCGGTCGGCAGAGCGCCGCGCGGCGGGATCTCCGCGCACGATCGGGCCTGCTTCCAGGCGGGTTGCAACATGCATGCCCGGGCGCGGGATGGTGACAGCTCCCGCCTCAGGCACAGGCGACCTCACTCCGAGCCCCGCCCGCGAGGCAGGCAGCCGCGCGGCCAAGCGGCCTCAAATTCGATCAGGTTGCGAAGCGGAAGACCGATCATCCATCACCCGGAGAAGGCTTTGGTGAAGGCTTTGCAAAGGCCATGCCAGCCGTCACGCCCTGCACTCACTCACCGCGACGTGGCGGCATGTCTTTCAGCGGGAAGCCGGGAAGCGCGCATGCCAATGGCGGGCAATATCCACGCCGCGGCAGAACCAGACACCGTCATGGCGGCGCATATGCTCCAGGAGGCGCACCAGCCCCGGTGAGCGACCAGGGCGCCCGATCAGCCGGTCGTGCAGGCCGATGGAGAGCAGCTTGGGCGAGCCGCGAAGCCCCTCCCGATACAGCGTGTCAAAGGCATCGCGCATGTATTCGAAGAACTGGCCGGCGGTGGAAAAGCCGCTATTCTCGTTGAAGCGGTTGTCGTTCGTCTCGTACGACTACGGGATGACCAGATGGGGACCGCTGGGCATGTCGAGCCAATAGGGAAGCTCATCGGCCAGTGAGTCGCGGTCATAGAGAAAGCCACCTGCTTCCGTGACGAGGCGCCTGGTATTGGGGCCGGGCCGGCCGGTCATCCAGCCCAGCGGCGCCTCACCCGTCAGGGCGCGCAATCCCGAAATGGCGCGTTGGATGTGCTCACGCTCGACGGCCTCGCTCACCGCGCCATAGTCAATCCAGCGATAGCCGTGGCTGACGATCTCATGGCCGCGCGCGAGGCAGGCCGCGACCAGCCCCGGCGATTGCTCCAGCGCGCGGACGACGCCCAGCACGCTGACCGGCACATCGAAATCCCGGAAGATGTCGAGCAGCCGCCAGACGCCGCGCCGGCTGCCATATTCGAAGACGCTCTCCACCAGCGGGCTGCGCCGGCCAGCGAATTCAGGCACACCGATATCGTTCAGCATGCCTTCGGAGACGAGATCACCGTTGTAGAGGCTGGCTTCGCCGCCACCCTCCACATTCAGGTTGAAATTCACCGCGATGCGCGCGCCACCAGGCCAGTGCGGATCGGGCGGAAATTCACCATACCCGACCAGGTCACGCCGCAGCATGGGATCGGGCTGCATCAGGCGTGCACCGCGAGCGGCGTTGCCATCGCGTCATGGCCGAAGAACCAGTCCAGCGATTCATCCGGCCCTCGCATCCAGGTATTGGCGATGGAGATGCGCTGCACCTCCGCCACGCGCGGGATGCGCGCCGCGGCGTAGTGATGGAAAGCCTCCTCCGGCGCGTCGAATTCGTGCAGGCAGCGGCTCAGCACCGCCGCATCCTCGATGGCCGAGGCGCCGCCGGCGGCCATGTAGGGGCGCACGGGGTGGCAGGCATCGCCCAGCAGCACGGCGCGGCCGTGATGCCAGCGGTCATCGCGCGGCCGGTCGCAAATGGGCCAGACGGCGCATTCCGTCGCACCTTCCACCAGGCGGCGCAACTCGGGCGTGGCCGCGTCAAAGCTCGCCAGGAATTCGTCGCGTGGCAGCGGGCGCGAGAGATCCGTGCCGTCCCAATGTGCGCCGGGCACACTCGCCATCACATAGACCTCATCGCGTCGGGACGTCATGAAATAGCTGAGCGCATGGCGGTCCGGGCCCCACCACTTGGTGCAATCATCCATCGCCATCCCGCCGAGCCGCGCGGTTGGAAAGATCGCGCGCTGGGCCATGCGGCCGGTGAAGCGCGGCAGCGCTTCGCCAAAGAGCAGCGCGCGCAGGCGGGAGTGGATGCCGTCACCGCCGATCACCACATCCGCATCAAGCGCATCGCCATTGGCGAAGCGCAGCGTGACGGCATGCGGTGCCGCATCCATGGCCTCCAGCCGGTGATTGAGATGCAGGCTGCCCGGCGCCAGGGCCGAGAGCAGGATCTCATGCAGGTCAGCGCGGTGGATATTGAGAAACGCGGCGCCGAAGCGGGCTTCGGTCTGCCCGTCCATCGCAAGCGCGAAGCTCGTCGTCCCTGTCATCCAGTCGCGACTGAGGAAGGCTGCCGGCCGGATCCCTGTTCGCAGCAGCGCGGCCTCGATATCGAGATGCCGCAGCACCTTCACGGCATTGGCGCTGAGGATGATGCCCGCGCCGATCCGGCCGAATTGCGTCGCCTGCTCATGCACCGTGACGTGATGACCGAGGCGTTGCAGCAGGCCTGCAACCGTCAGCCCACCCAGCCCGGCGCCGACCACTGCGATGCGTCTCGATGCCTGCAAAGCGGAACTCCTGGCTGATCAGTCGCGCCTTCATGATTTTGGCTGCTGCACCCGCTGTCAAGCCAAGTACCTCTGCATGATCCGGGAAAGATGGCACGCCAGCGCGCAGGCTCGGGGGCGGCAAGAGAGCCGTGTGGTCCGCAACGGCCTGCGTCGCGTCAGACCGGATCGTAGCTGTGGCTCTCATACAGGATGCAGCCCCCCTCGCTGCGGAAGGGGCCATGCCAGGCGCCTGGCGGACGCGAGGCATAGGTCATCGGCAAGAATTGCTCGCCGCCCTGGCCTTGCGCGTCATTGCCGACAGTCAGGTCGCCGCTGACCAGAAAGACTTCCTCCCAGTAGTCATGCACGAAGGGTTCCGTGGTGAAGGCGCCGGGCGCAAAGCGCAATAGGCGCGTGCGGCATCCGCGCTTGCCCGCCTCATCCAGCGCCCCGGCGAGGATCTTCTGCTGGATGCCTGCCGGATAGCCGGGCGGGGTTTCCCAACCCGTGCCGAGATCAAGCGTGTGGAATTCCAGATGTGGCTTGTTGATGGGCATCACCGCCTCCTGCGAGCTGGAGAAAGGCTGAAGAAACTTCGGGCTGATGTCCATCCGGCTCCACCTCGGGCCCTCGGAAAAGGGATTGCAATGCTTAACCTACTTAACCTAGCCTTTCCCCATGCCGAAGCAGCGAGCCCGCGTCACACCGACATCCGCCCCGCTGACCACCTCGCGCCCTGCGCTGCTGGAGGATGGCTCGGACGCGGCGTTTCGGCGGCTGGTGAACGGGTTGCTGGCCCTCTCCTCGCGGCACCAGGCGCTGCGTGATGGTCATGCGGCGCGCATCGGCCTGGCGGGACCGGCCTATTCCATTCTGATCTCCGTGTTGCATCTGGGCAGCCAGGGCGCCGTCTCGGTCAGCGATGTGGCCGCGCATATGAAGGTCAGCGCCGCCTTCATCACCGCCGAGACGAACAAGCTCGAAGCCGCCGGCCTGCTGGCCAAGCGCCGCGACCCGCTGGATGGACGCCGGGTCCGCATGGCCGTGACACCCGCCGGCAGCGCGCGGCTTGCCGCGCTGGCACCGACACAGCGGCTGGTCAACGACATCGAATTCGGCCCGCTCAACCGCACCGAATTCCGCACGCTGCTGCGCCTAGTTGAAAGCCTGAACGGCGCGGCCGACCGCGCGCTCGATCTGCAACAGGCGCTCGCCGCCGAGGATCAGCGCGGTGCCGCGTGACCTTCCAGCCCCCGAACGGAGAGCCCAATCATGGCTGACGTGAAAACCGGTGCCCAGCATATCGCGAGCCTGCGCGATGGCCGCAGCGTCTATCTGGACGGCGCCCTCGTCGCCGATGTGACCACGCATCCGGCCTTCCGCGGCGCGGTGCAATCGGCCGGGATGCTTTATGATTACCAGTCCAGGCCCGAGAATATCGAGGCGATGACCTTCGATTGCGGCGGCGGGCGCCGCGCCAGCCGCGCCTGGCAGATGCCGCGCTCGCGCGAGGAACTGGTGGCGCGGCGCGAGGCGCTGTCGGCCTGGTCGGCGCAATCCTGTGGCTTCATCGGCCGCAGCCCGGACCATGTGGCCTCGGCGCTGATCGGCCAGGTCATGGGCATCGAGGTCTTCGAGAAGCACGGCCCAGCACGCGCCAAAGCCCTGCGCGACTACGTGGCGGAGGCGACGCGGCAGGACTGGTTCCTGACCTACGTCATCATCAACCCGCAGGCCGACCGGTCCAAGGCCTGGGGCGATCAGGCGGAGGCCGATCTCTCCGCGCGCATCGTGGATGAGGATGCGGGGGGCATCACGATTCGCGGCGGCAAGATGCTCGGCACCTCCTCCATCATGGCCAATGAGGTGCTGGTGGCGAATTTGCAGCCCTTGAAGCCGGGCGAGGAAAGCCTCGCCTTTTCCTGCGCGCTGCCGATGAACACCAAGGGCATCAAGGTGCTCTCCCGCAAATCCTACGAAGCGCATGCGGTGAGCGAGTGGGACAACCCGCTCTCCTCGCGCTTCGACGAGAATGACGCGGTGCTGTGGTTCCAGGACGTGAAGGTGCCGTGGGAGCGTGTCTTCGTGCATCGCGACACGGACATGTGCCGCGCCCAGTTCCATGACACCTGGGGCCACACCATGCAGAATTACCAGGCGCAAATCCGCCTGACGGAGAAGCTGCGCTTCCTCACCGGCATCGCCCGCCGCGTGGCGGAGACGATCGGCACGGTGAACATGCCCCCGGTGCGCGATGCGCTGGGCAAGCTGGCCGCCCAGGCCGCGGGGGTGGAGGCCATCCTGCACGGCATGGAGGCTTCCGGCACGCAGCAGGGCGAATGGTTCGTGCCCAACAAGCACATGATGTACGCGGCGCAGGTTCTGACGCAGGAGTTGTATCCGCAGATCGTCTCCACCATCCGGGACCTTGCGGGTGGGGGCATGATCATGCTGCCCTCCTCGGCCGCGGATTACGGCAATCCGGAGATGGCGCGCATCATCCGCACCACGCAGCAATCGCCCATCTCGACGCCGGATGAGCGGGTGAAGTTCATGAAGCTCGCCTGGGATGCGGTGGGCAGCGAATTCGCCAGCCGGCACCTGCAATACGAGATGTTCTATGCCGGCGCGCAATTCGTCACGCGCGGGCATTCCTGGCGCACCTATGACTGGGACCGCGCGCTGGGCATGGTGGATGGGCTGCTGGACAGCTACGCGATGCCGGAGGGTGCTGTCGCCGGGCGCGCGGCATGATCGCACAGCAGCTCGTCAACGGGCTGATGCTGGGTGGCATTTATGTTCTGGTCGCGGTGTCCTTCACGCTGTTCTTCGGCTGCCTGAATTTTCTGAACTTCTCCGTGCCCGCGCTGTTCATGCTGGGCGGCTTCCTCACCTGGGCGGGCGTCGCGGCCGGCCTGCCCTGGCCGGCGGCGGTGCTGCTGGCCCTGACGGTAGCGGCGCTGGCTTCTCTTCTGGTCGAGCGGCTGACCTGGAGATTGCAGCGCGGCGGGCCGCCTCTGATCCCGCTGGTTTCCTCCCTCGGCTTCCTGATCCTTTTCGAGAACCTGGTGCTGGTGCGCTGGGGTTCCGACGCGCGCGCCATCCCCTCGCCCTTTGGCGATGCCAATTGGCGCATCGGCGAGCTGGTGATCGGCCTGCCGCAGCTATTTGGGCTCATCCTCTCCATTGGTCTGGTCTTCGGGCTTCAGGCGCTGCTCAAGCGCAGCAAGCTCGGCCGGGGCATTCGCAGCCTGGCCGAAAACGCCGAGACAGCGACCATGCTGGGCGTGGAGGTGGATCGCGTGGCACCGCGCCTCTTTCTGCTGGCTGGGCTGTTCTGCGCGCTGGCGGGTGTGCTCTTCTCGCTCTCTTACCAACTCGTGTCGCCCTACATGGGCGATCAGGTGGCACTCAAGGGGCTTTCCGCGATGGTGCTGGGTGGCATGGGCAATATCTGGGGTGCGGTGATCGGCGGGCTGGTGATCGGCCTGGTCGAGATCTTCGCGGTGGGCGCGCTCTCGGCCGATCACGTAAATGTCGTGGTCTTCGGCATCCTGTTGCTGAGCCTGATCATCAGGCCCACGGGCCTCTTCGGGGACCCTGCCCTGGGCCAGCAGAAACTGTGAGCGGCTATAGCGCCGCCATCCTGACACTTCTCGCGATCAACATCATCGCCGCCTATGCGGCCTGGCTGCCGCTGGCGGCGGGGCAGGTCAATCTCGGTACGGCCGGCTTCATGGCGATCGGCGCCTATTCCTCCGCCGTGCTGAGCAATGAATTCGAGTGGTCGCTGCCCATGGCCATCGCGGCCGGCGCGGTCTGCGCGGGCGGCTTCGCCATGGCGATTGGCGGGCCGGTGCTGCGAACGCGCGGGCTTTATCTTGCGCTCGCCACGCTGGCCTTCAACGAGGTGGTGCGCGGCATCCTGATCAACCTGGATGTGGTGGGGGGTGCAGCCGGCTATCCGGTGATCGGCCATCTGGGCCTTGTGCCCATCGCTGCCTGTGCGGCTGGCATCTTCCTGCTGGCGCTCTGGCTGGGCGCAAGCCGGCTGGGGATGAACCTGCACGCCATCGAGCAGGATGAGACGGTGACGGCGCTGTTCGGCGTACATGTGCCCTTCACGCAACTGGCGGCCTTCACCATCGGCGGCGCCATGGCGGGCTTGGCGGGCGGGCTCTACGGGCATCACTTCTCCTTTATCGAGGGGCAGCATTTCAACGTGCTGCTCTCCGTCACCATCGTGCTCTCGGTGGTGCTGGGCGGCACGCAGACGGTCTGGGGGCCGGCCATCGGCGCCGCCTTCTTCACCCTGCTGCCGGAGATTTTTCGCGGTGCCGCGGCTTGGCGCTACGTGCTCTTTGCAGCCGCCGTCATCCTCGTCATGGCGATCCGCCCGCAGGGGCTGGTGACCCGCGCGGATCTGATGCGGCTGCGCCGCGCGGTGCGGCTGGCATGACCGCGCCGCTGCTCGACATTCGCGGCCTGCGCAAGAGTTTCGGCGGCCTGGATGTCGTGCGCGGGCTGGACCTCCAGGTCGCGGCTGGCGAGCGGGTCGCGCTGATCGGCCCGAATGGTGCGGGCAAGACCACCGTGTTCAACCTCATCAACGGCTATTACGCGCCGGATGCCGGCGAGATCCGGCTGGGTGGCCTGGACCTGGTGCCCGTGGCACCCCGCCGGCGCATCCGGCATGGCCTGGCGCGCTCCTTTCAGAATATCCGCCTGATCGGGCATCTGACCGTACTGGAGAATGTGCTGCTCGGCGCGCATGTGCATGCCGGCGGGCCGCTCGCCATGCTGCTGCCCATGGGGCTGGGCCGTGGCCGCGCCCTGCGCGAGGAAGCACTCGCGCGGCTGGCCGAGGCGGGGCTCTCTGCCCATGCCGGCAGCCTTGCCGCCGGCCTCGCCTACGGTCTGCGCAAGCGGGCGGAGGTGGTGCGTGCGCTGATGGCGCGGCCGCGCCTCCTGCTGCTGGATGAGCCCTGCGCCGGCCTCAACACGCAGGAGCGCGGCGCCCTGCTGGCGGAGCTGCATCGCGTGGCGACAAGCGGCGTGACGCTGCTGGTGGTGGAGCATGACATGCACTTCGTCGGCGGCCTGTGCAGCCGCGCCTGTGTGCTGAATTTCGGCGAGAAGATCGCCGAAGGCACGCCCGCCGAAATCGCTCGCGAAGCCGCCGTGATCGAGGCGTATCTCGGCCATGCCCCCGAACGCTATGCCCATGCTTGAGGCGACCAACCTCTCGGCCGCCTATGGGCCGGTGAAGGCACTCTCCGAGGTGTCGCTGCGCGTGGCGGAGGGCGATGTGATGGCCGTGCTCGGCGCCAATGGCGCGGGCAAGACGACGCTGCTGCGCACGCTTTTGGGCCTGCTGCCGGCGCAAGGCGGCAGCATCCGCTTCCTGGGCGAGGAGATCACCCGCCTGAAGCCGGCGGAGCGCGTGCGGCGCGGCCTTGTCATGGTGCCCGAGGGCCGCCGCGTGCTGACCAGCCTGACGGTGGAGGAAAACCTCCTCATGGGCGCCTATCCGCGCCGTGACACGCCCTCTGGTTCCGAGCTGGACGCGATCTATGACCGCTTCTCCAACCTGGCGCAGCGCCGCCACATGAAGGCCGCCGTGCTCTCGGGCGGCGAGCAGCAGATGCTGGCCATCGGCCGCGCGATGATGGCGCGCCCCAGGCTCATCATGCTGGACGAGCCATCGCTGGGCCTTTCGCCCCGACTGACGGCCGAGGTCTTCGCGCTCATCGCAAGCCTGAACAGCGCCGGCATCGCGATTCTGCTGGTCGAGCAGAATGCGATGCTGGCACTGGAAGCGAGCCGCCATGCGCTGGTGCTCGAACTGGGCCGCACCGCCTTTGAAGGAGCATCGCCCGCCCTGCTGCGCGATGACCGCGTGCGCCGCGCCTATCTCGGCGGCGCGGCCGAGGATTCACCCCACCACCTGACCCAGGAAGGAGCCTCCCCATGATCCGCCGCCGCCCCCTTTTGCTCGCCGGGCTTGCCCTGCCCGCCATCGCCACCGCGCAGTCGGCACCCCTGCCGCTCGGTTTCACCACGGCGAAATCCGGCAATTGGGTTTCGCTGACGCGCCGCAACGAGATCGCGGTGAACCTCGCCGTGGAGGAGGTGAATGCGGCGGGCGGCATTCATGGCCGGCCGATTGCCATCCGCACCTTCGACACCGCATCCCGCCCCGAGCAGGCGGCCATCGCGACGCGCCAATTCGCCGAGGATGATGGCGCGCTGGCCGTGATCGGCCCCTTCAGCAGCAGCGAATGCCGCGTGGCCTTCCCGGTGGGCGACCGCCTGGGCATTTCGCAGATGGCCATCGCCAGCAGCGCGCCGGGCCTGGCCGCCCCCTTCCGCTTCGCGTTCCGCAACACCTCCGACGAAGCCTATCTGTTCGAGCGCCTGCTCTCCGTGGTGCGCGAGAAGGGCATCGAGACGCGCAACGCCGCCATCGCCTACACGACGGATGAGGTGATCGGCCGTTCCATGGGCACGGATGTCTTTCCGCGCCTGTTGCAGGCGGCGAATATCCCCGTCACGGGCTCCGTCTCCTTCCCCGTCGCGGCCTTCGACATGTCGGCGCAGGTGGCGCAGATGCGCGGTGGCGCGCCGGATCTGGTCTGCATGGGTGGCCCGCCGGAACCCGCCATCGTGCTGGTGCGCGAGATGCGCCGCCAGGGCATGCGCGGGCGCATCGTGGGCGGCACCACCATCGTGGATGTGAACCTTCCCTCGCGCATGGGGGCGGATGGCAATGGCACGTTGGTTTCCTCCACGCATTTCTACAATTTCGACAGCCCGCGCGCGATCGCCTTCCGCGACGAGTTCGTGAAGCGCGCCCAGGCCGCGGGCGAGACGGGCGATCTGCGGCCGGGCATGTATGATGCGGCGGCCCACAGCATCGTGCATTTCTATGCGGCCGCGATGCGCGAAGTCCGCGTGACGGGCGAACGCGCGCGCCTGGCGGCCGAGCGCGCCGCCATCCGCGACACGCTGCGCGCCATGCGCAATGTGGAGACCATCGAGGGCACGCTGGCCCGCTTCACCGAGCAGGGCGACGCGCTGAAGACCACCTATGTGCTGGAAGTGCGCGACGGCAATTTCGTGCTGGTCGGCACGCGCTCGCCGCCGGGCAATGCCTGAGGCCAGGGGCATGAAGCTCCAGCTTCGCCGCTCCCTGCTGATGGTGGATCAGCATGAGGTGCCGCCGGGCAGCCAGGATTCCGGCCCGCCGCTGCGGCGCATCGCCGTGATCGGCGTCGTCGCCAACCCCTATGCGGGCCAGGGCTTTGTCGCCGATCTTTCCGCCGGCATCGCGGCCAGCGAGGCGGTGGGGCGCGAGCTCTCGGCCATGGCGGTCGCCGCCATGGGGCCGCATGCCATCGAGAGCTACGGCAAGGGCGCCGTGGTGGGGCTGGGGGGCGAGCAGGAGCATGCCAATGCCCTGCTCACCACCGTCTTTGCCGAACCCTTGCGGGCGGCGGTGGGCGGGGGCCTCGCCTGGCTGCCCTCCTTCACCAAGCGCGGCGCGCCGGGCACGGTGATAGACGTGCCGCTGGCGCATAAGGACGCGCTCTATGTGCGCTCGCATTATGACGGCATGACGCTGATGCTGCCCGATGCGCCGCAACCCGATGAGGTGGCGCTGATCATCGTCATCGCCAATCGTGGGCGGATTGATGCGCGGGTGGGCGGGCTTGCGGCGGCCGAGATCAGCCGGCGCGATGGGCTGCGCTGATGCGCGTGGCCCTCATCAACCTGGGCGGCCTCGTCACGGGTAATCTCGCGGCGCCGTGGCGCGAGGCGGAGGCCATGCTGCTGGAAGGTGGGCGCATCAGCTGCATCGGCACGCTGGATGCGGCAACCCTCGAAGCCTGCGACGTGGTGGTGGATGCGGCCGGCACGCTTGCGGCCCCCGGGCTGATCGACAGCCATGTCCACATCACCTTCGGTGACTATACGCCCCGCCAGCGCACCGTGGGCTTCCTGGAGAGCTACCTGCATGGCGGCGTCACCACTGCGATCACCGCTTCCGAAGTTCATGTGCCGGGCCGCCCCAAGGACCCTGCCGGGGTGAAGGCGCTGGCGCTGGCCGCCGCTGCCTGCTTCCGGGACTACCGGCCGGGTGGGATGCGCGTGCATGCGGGTTCGATCATCCTGGAGCCCGGCCTCACCCAGGCGGACCTGCAGGAATTGGCGGCGGCGGGAATCTGGCTCGCCAAGGCGGGCTTCGGCGCCTTCGCCACGCCGCATGACTATGCCCCGCTGATGCTGGCGGCACGCGAGGCCGGCATGATCACGACCATGCACACGGGCGGCTCCTCCATCCCCGGCTCCTCCGGCATCTGGGCGGAACATGTGCTGGCCAGCCACCCGCATGTCAGCTTCCACGTGAATGGCGGACCCGTCGCCATGCCCGAGCCCGGCTTCGTGCGGCTTGTGCATGAAAGCGATATCGCGCTGCAGATCTGCACCGCCGGCAATCTGCGCACCGCCCTGCTGACCGCACGCCTGCTGGCAGAAGCGGGACAGTTGGATCGCCTGCTGATCGCCACCGACACACCGACGGGCAGCGGCATCATGCCGCTCGGCATGCTCTACACCATCAGCCATCTGGCGAGCCTGGGCGGCATGGCGCCCGAGATCGCCATCGCGGCCGCCACCGGCAACAACGCCCGCATCTATCGTCTGAACAGCGGGATCCTGGCTGAAGGCCGCGATGCCGATGTGATCCTGCTGGATGCCTGCGCCGGCGGCGCCTGCGCGGATGCGCTGTCAGCGCTCAGCAATGGCGATATCCCCGCGGTCGGCGCGGTGTTTTCTGCCGGCGTGCCGCGCTTCGTGGGCCGCAGCCGCAATACACCCGCGACCATCCGTGATGTGCGCGTCGCGGCCTGCCGCCTGGCGATGGATTTCTCCGGCGCGGGGCATTGAGGGAGCGCATTTTGCCGATCACACCGCGAGGATCTCCATTCCCCAGCTCTTGCCAACTCATCCGCATATCACGGGTGTCCAGGGCAGCGACAGGATCGCTGGTGCTCAACGTCAAGACTGCGTTGGGATTGCATTCACCGCCAGGCGCGGCGCAGCTTTGGCCAGAGTGAACCGATCTCGCGATTGAGGGGCGCCTGCGGCAAATTCAGGCGCCACCCTGGCCAGGATCAACCTATCCGCACCCGCCGTGTTCCGCCGCCTGCCTGTTCTCCAGGCATGTGAAAAGGCGGCGCCAGTCAGACCGCCCTGCCCCGGCGAAGCAAGGCAGGGCCAGCGTACATGCGCCGCCCGCTCGGCGGTTGCGGTCAGCGCGCGGCGAGGCGCACGCCTTGCAGGCGGATCAGGCCATCAGGGTGAGTCTGGAAGCCGCTGACGCGGTCCGTCATCGCCCAGAACAGCTTCGCGTGGTAAAGGAACAGATGCGGGCGCTCGGCCAGGTAGATGGCGCTGGCCTGGCGATACAGGGCCTGCCGCGCCGCCGTGTCCGTCCGTTGCCGCGCTTGCGAGAGAAGATCATCGAAGCCCCGGTTGCAGTACCGGCCCCAGTTGATGAAGCCCTCGCATTGCAGCCAGATGCTGATATTGGCGTCCGGATCGGCCCGGCCGGACCAGATGACGATGGCGGCTTCATAGTCACCGCGATCGGTCTGCGCGTTCAGCGCGCCGGTTTCCAGCGCCTGGACCCTGATGTCGAAGCCAGCCTCGGCCCCCATCGCCTGGATCACCTCACCCACCTGCACGTCCACGGCGGAATTGGCCACCAGCAGCGTGAAGCTCGGGCGCGGCATGCCGGCTTCCGCCAGCAGGCGGCGTGCGCGCGCGACATCGCGCGGCGGAACCGGATGGGCGTCGTTGTAGAAAGCGGTGCCCGGGGCCTGCGCCTGGTTGCTGGGCACGAAGGTTCCGTCAAAGACCACCTGGTTCAGCGCGCGGCGGTCAATGGCCGCTTCCAGCGCCTCGCGGATCTTGGGGTTGCCCAAGGGGCCGCTGGCGCGCGGGCCATGGCCCACATTGATGGACATGGTGAAATAGCCCAGCGCCGTGCTTTCCTCGACGCGCAGGCCACGCTGCCCCCGCGCCTGCCGCAGGTCAGTGGGGGCCAGGCGCTCCATCATTTCCAGGGCGCCGGCGCGCAGATTGGCCAGCCGCACATTGGGCGCGGGCACGGGCAGGTAGACCACCTGCTGCAGGTGGATGGCCGGCGCGTTCCAATAGCCCTCGAAGCGATCCAGCACGATGCGTTCCTGCTGCACGCGGCGGGTGAAGCGGAACGGGCCGGAGCACACCGGCGCCTCACCGGCCCGCGGGCCGGCCGCCTCCGTGGCCTTGGGCGAGAGCATCATGCCCGCACGATCGGACAGCACGCCCAGCAGGGGTGCGAAGGGCTGCGCCATGCGCAGGCGCACCGTCATCGCATCCACGACTTCGACCGCCTGGACGGGGCGCAACTCGGTCGCGCGGCGGGAGCCCGCGGTGTTGCGATAGCGGTCCAGGTTGTAGCGCACGGCATCGGCGTTCAGCGGCTCGCCGTCATGGAAGGTCACGCCTTCGCGCAGGCGCAGCGTGAGCGAGCGGCCCTCCTCACCCCACTCCCAGGCGGTGGCCAGCTGCGGCACGTAGTTGAGGTTGCTGTCCACATCCACGAGCTTGTCGCACAGCGCGGTGAAGACGATGCGGCCGACGAAGGTCGTGCCCGCCATGGGGTCCAGGCTGTCGGGGTCTTCCTGCAGGCCGATGCGCATGGTCTGCGCCGCCGCAGGCAGGCCGGAGAGCATGAGGCAGGCCGCCATGAACGCACCAAATCTGAAAGACATGGCCTTTGCCCTCGCTTGTTGTCTCGTGTCGAGCCGCATAGTGTCCGCGTGTCCCAATGTGTCAAGCTGAGTGTACGAACAGCATGAGAAGTGAATCTCCCATCCTCGTGACCGGTGCCGCCGGCCTCATTGGTCGCCGCGTCACCGAGCTTCTGGTGCAGGCGGGCCGTGCGGTGATCGCCACGGATCGCGCCGCGCCGGCGCAGCCGCTGGGCTGTGAATTCGCCGCGGCCGAACTTTCCGACGGCATGCGCCTGACGGCGCTGGTGGCGCGCAGGCCCGCCGCCATCCTGCATTGCGGCGGCATCTCCGGGCAGATGCTGGCCAAGGATAATCCGGCCAGCATTCTGAGCATCAATGCGGGCGGCACCGGCACGCTGCTGGAACTCGCACGCTTGTTCGGCGTGTCGCGCTTCGTCTTCTGCTCCTCCGTGCACGCCTATGGCGATACGCCCCAAGCCATGGACCCCGTGACCGAGGATGCGCCCCTGGCGGCGCGCGAGGTTTACGGCGCAAGCAAGGTGGCGGCGGAAGCAGCGCTGCGCGCCTATGCGCTCGAACATGGCATTCAGGCCTGCGCGCTGCGGCTGGGCTGGGTCTATGGCCCAAGACGCACGACGCCGAGCCTGACCGCGCGCATGGTGCGCGACGCCGCCATGGGGCGCGCGGTCACGCAGGTGGAGCATGATGGCCGATACGCCGTGCCGCTCCTGCATGTCGAGGATGCCGCGGCGGCGCTGCTGGCGGCGCTGGATGCGCCCCAGGTGCTGGGCCGCTGCTACAACATCGTGGGCGGCCCCAGCCAGCCATTCAACGCCATCGCGGAGATGATCTCGGCAGTGAGGCCGAATTGGCGCGCCGAATTCACCGCCGGAAAGGCGCTGCCGGAATACCGCCAGGGCCATTTCTGCACACGCGCCGCAGCGCAGGACCTCGGCTGGGCACCGCGCGTGACGCCGCAGCAGGGCCTCGCCGACTATATCGGCTGGCTTGAGCGCGAGGCGTTCTGAGCGGCGGCCGGCAACCCGTAAAATCGCGCTGCCGTGCCGCCGAAAAGGGCTGCGCGCGCCTCGGGCAGGGGCGCGTGCGGCGCAAGCATGGCCTGCAAGGCCCCCCACCAGCCCGCATAGGAAGATGCGAGGTTCACCACCGGCCAGTTGCTGCCGAAGGCCAGGCGCTCGGGCGGGAAGGCGTCCATGACGACGTCGAGATAGGGTTGCAGCCGCGCCAGTGACCAGTCCATGCCGGCCCGCTCTGCGAGGCTGGAGAGTTTGCAGCAGACATCGCTCTCACGCGCCACGGCGCGCAACGCCGTGGCCCAGGGTTCAACCTCTCCCGTCGCGGTCAGGGGCCTGCCGCAATGGTTGAGCATCATCCGCAGGCCCGGCACCTTGTCCTGCAGGCGCATCACCACCGAAAGCTGGGCCGGGGCCAGCAGCACATCCAGCGTCAGGCCGCGCGCCGCCAATTCGTGCCAATTGGCCAGTGCCGTGGGGCTCAGCATCGCTTCGGTATCACCAAAGGCGGGCATCACACGCAGGCCGCGGAATTTTTCGCTCTGGCGCATGAAGTCATCCAGGCGATGCGGCATGGCCGGATCGGTGGGGTCGGCCCAGCCGATCACGGCCTGGATCAGCGATTCATCCTGCGCCAGCCGCAGCAGGCACGGCGTCTCGGTGGCCTCTTCGGTGGCGTGGACCAGGACGGCTCCGGCCATGCCGGCGGCCGCACCCGCCTCACGCAGCGCATCCAGGGTGAAGTCGTGATCCAGCCCGGCGATCTTGCGGCGAATCCATACGTCGTAACCATCCTGCGCGCGCCACAGGTGAATGTGGGAATCCAGCATCATGGCTGGTGGGCTGCGGCCCAGGCCTGCGCAACCTCACCGGAGGTGGCGTGCCAGACGCCGGAGGTTGGCATTACGCGCGCCAGGGCTTCATCGAGGTAGCGGATGCGGTGCGCCATGCCGAACAGCCAAGGGTGGATGCTGAGGCCCAGCACGCGGCCGCTCGTGGTGCCCTCGGCGAGCAACGTCTCCAGCGCGTCCCCCACCAGTTCGGGATAGCGCCAGGTATCGGCGCGGCGCAGCCAGAAGAGCTGTGCGTCATCGAGCTCCCACGGGTTCGGCACGGCGATCAGCCCGCCGGCCGGCGTGGTCATGCGGTAGGGCTGTTCGTCATTCGCCCAGTCCAGCAGGTAGCTGTAGCCGGCGGCGGCCAGCAGCTCCGGCGTGCTTGCGCTTTCGCCGGCATCCTGGCCGAGCCAGCCTTGCGGCGCGGCACCGGTGGCCAGGCTGATCGCCTGCGTCGCCTGGGCGATGGTCGCTGCTTCCTCCTCACGCGTCATGCGGGCGGTCAGCATGCGCGTGGAATGCGTGCCGTGGCCGATGAATTCCGCGCCGCGTTCCCGCAAGGCCGCGATGACCGCCGGGTAGCGTTCCGCCGCGGAAGCATTCAGCGCCACGCTGGGCCGGATGCCGTGGCGGTCCAGCACCTCCAGCACGCGGAAGATGCCCACGCGGTTGCCATATTCACGCTGCGACCATGTCCGGTAATCCGGCGCGTAGGGGCCGAATTCACTGGCGAAGCGCGGATCGCGATGCGTCCCGGCGGGTGGCGTGAGTTCGTAATGCTCCAGGTGCAGAAGCACCCAGAACGCGACCCGCGCGCCACCCGGCCAATGGAAGGCGGGGCGCTCCGGCAGGGGCGAAAAGGGATAGAGCGTGTGATCCATCCCGCGCTGCAGCCTGGTCATGCCTCAGCCCTCCGTGCCGAGATGGGCGCGAAACTCGGCCAGGCCATTGTCGCGGTACCACTGCGCGATCTCCACACCGGAGGTGAGCCAGACGCCATCGCGGGAAAGGATGTCCCCCAGCGCGCGTTCCAGATGCCGGATCCGGTGCGGCTGGCCCATGATGTAGGGATGCAGCGCCACGCACATCACCCGCGGCTGCACCTCGCCCTCGCGCCAGACCGTCTCGAAATGATCACGGATCATGCGGGCGAATTCGGCGCCTTCCGTGTCGTAGCGGTAGAGCACGGCATCATTCAGATCCATGGTGTAGGGCACCGAGATCAGCGTCTGCCCGCCGCGCACGCGCAGCGGCGTGGGCTGGTCGTCATGGTAGAAATCGGCGCTGTAGCCGATGCCGGCCTCGGCGATCAGATCGGGCGTGATGAGCGTGTTGGACACGCCGGGTGAGAACCAGCCGGTCAGCATCCGCCCCGTCAGGCGGCGGAACAGATCCACGCATGCCGCGATCTCGGCCCGTTCATCCGGCTCGGCCAGGCCCCAATGGTAGCGCGTGTTGTAGAGGCCATGGCACATCACGTCCCAGCCGCGGATCTCGATGGCCTCCATGATCTCGGGATAATGCTCATACACCGCGAGGTTGAGGGAAACGGTCGAGCGGATGCCCAGTCGGTCGAACATGTCGAACATGCGCCAGAAGCCCACGCGGTTCCCGTAGTCCCGCACGGAATAGCCCAGAACATCGGGGTGCGGCGTGCGCGGCCAGGGATCGCGCTGCCGCAGCGTGTCGGGCAGGTATTCGTAGTGCTCGACATTGGGGACGATCCACAGCGCGACGCGGGCATTGCCGGGCAGGCGCCAGCGCGGACGGCCCAGGATGGGGGAATACCTGTAGCGATCGGGCTCCATGATGCTTCCCCTCAGCCGAGCACGTAGCCGCCATCGGCCAGCAAGGTGTGACCCACCACGTAATCGGCTGCCGGCGAGCACAGGAACTGCACGATGCGGGCAATCTCGGCCGGCGTGCCGTAGCGGCCGGCCGGCACGCGGGCGATGCCCGCCGCCTGCTGCGCGGCATCTCCGCGCAGGAATGTCGTCATGGAGGTGTTGATGCGGCCCGGTGCGATGCCCACCACGCGCACCCCCTGTGGCGCCCATTCCACCGCGGTGGTCTGGGTGAACTGCGTGAGGCCGGCCTTGGCGACGGCATAGACGGCGCGGCCCTCGGCGCCGCAAAAGGCCAGTTGCGAACTCATGTTCAGAATGACGCCGCCCGTGCCGCGCGCGATCATGCCAGTGGCCACGGCGCGGGCCAGCGCCATGGGCCCCAGGAGGTTCACCTGGAGGATGCGGGCCATTTCCTCGGGCGTCGTGTCCAGCACGGGTTTCACCAGGAGGATGGCTGCGTTGTTCAGGAGCACGTCAACCTGGCCCACCGTCTCGGCGAGCATGCCGATCGAGGCAAGGTCGCCCTGGTCATAGGTGATGCAGGCCGCGCCGGGGGCGACTTCGCTGGCCACGCGCGCCATCCCCTCCGCCTCGATATCCGCGAGGATGACGGTGGCGCCCGCCGCGGCGAAGACCTCGACGAAGGCGCGGCCCAATCCGCCCGCGGCACCGGTGACAAGGACGCGCTTGCCCTGAAACTCGGGCATGGGCCCAGGGAGTGAAACGGCTGACATTTGCGGACTCGGATAATGGGGACGTCCAAACTCTGTCGTGCCCGGGCGGGTTAGGCAATCATGCGGACCCGTTCAATATCCGCCGAGCTTGGCGCGGCTTGCCGCACTTCGCCTGGGGGGACCGCCACCCAGGCCACGCCGCGCGCCGTCCGGCGTGGTGGGGAGGTTGCCGGCCCGAGTTGCATCGCCGCCGCCAAGCCGGGGCTTCAGCGCGCCGAGGAGCCGTGCTGGGCGCGCTGCGAAACGTGCCAGGGCAGGGCCAGGCGCTCCGCCGCCTCGACCAGAAAGTACAAAAGCGTGCCGATCACGCCCAGAACGAACAAGGCCGCAAAGACGCGCACCGTGTCGAACTGCCCCTGCGCGATCAGGATCACATGGCCAAGCCCGGCCGAGCCGCCGACGAATTCACCGACGATGGCACCGACCAGGGCAAAGCTGATCGCCACCTTCATGCCGACGAACAACGCCGGCAGCGCATTGGGGAAGCGCACCTTCCACAGGATGCGCCAGCCCGTGGCGCGATGCACGCGCGCCAGCGCCAGCGCGTCAGGATCCACCGACCGAAGGCCGAGCGCCACATCGGCCACGATCGAGAAGATGGCGAGCATCACAGCGATGGCGATCTTGGGCTCGGCGCCCGTGCCCATCCAGATCACGAAAAGCGGCGCCAGCGCCACCTTCGGCAGAGAGTTCATCACGACAAGGATGGTGGTGATCACCCGGTCCGCCCAGCGCGAGGCGACGATGGCCACCGCCAGCGCCACGCCCAGCACGACGGACAGCCCGAAGCCGGCCAGGGTGGTCCAGAGCGTGAAGCCGGCATGGCGCAGAAAATAGCGCGGCGAGGACCAGAGCTCGGCCAGGATGGCGCTGGGGGGCGGCAGCAGGATGGGCGCGGGGGCGAAGACCCACACCGCTGCCTCCCAGACCAGCAGCAAGGCCAGGAAAACGGCGAAGGTGCCGCCAATCCCCTGCGCATGGGAGCCGCCCGCCATCGCCTATTCCTTCACGATGCCGAGGCGCGAGAACAGCCCGCGAATGCCCGCGACATGCCGCGCGAATTCCGGCGTCTCGCGGATGGCGAGTGGGCGGGGGCGCGGCAGGTCAATGTCGAAGACCTCGACCACGCGCCCGGGCCCCGTGGACATCACCGCCACGCGATCGGAGAGATACACCGCCTCGGCGATGGAATGCGTGACGAAGACCACCGTGCGCGCGCCATCCTGCTGGATGCGCGAAAGCTCAAGGTTGAGGTCATCGCGCGTCATGGCATCGAGCGCGCCGAAGGGTTCGTCCATCAGCAGGATTTCGGGCTCGCAGAGCAGCGCGCGGCAGATCGCGGCACGCTGGCGCATGCCGCCGGACAGCTCCCACGGGTGGCGGTCGGCGAAGGCGCCGAGGCCAAAGCGATCCAGCAGGGCCATGGCGCGAGCTTCATGCGCGCGCCTGGGCAGGCCCTGGAACTCGGCCGCCAGCAGCACATTGTCGCGAATGCTGCGCCAGTCGAGCAGGACGTCGCGCTGGAAGACCATGCCCATGCGCTCGGGCGGCCGCTCGATCGGCACGCCGCGCAGCGTGATGGTGCCGGATGTCAGCGGATCGAGACCCGCGATGGCGCGCAGCAGGGTGCTCTTGCCGCAGCCCGACGGGCCCAGCAGCGAGAGGAATTCGCCATCGCGCACCGCAAGGCCGACATCGGCGAGGGCTGTGACCGGGCCGCGTGCGGAAGCATAGACCTTGCCCCCTCCCCGCACCTCGATGCACAGCCCCATGCCGCGTCAGCCGATCAGGTCATTGGTGAAGTAGTTGCTGGCCTGCCATCCGGCGCGGATGGCGCCTGCCGCTTCCAGCGAGCGGAGTGCCGCCGTCCAATCCGCCTCGGCCTGCCAGCCGATCGGCCGGCCGGCGCTGGCCGGTGTGTCGAAGAATTCCAGCGTCAGGCGGATCTGCTCGCGCGTGACGGTGCGGTCGAGCCGGGCATCGGGACGCTGGCGCAGCATGGCCTCCACGCCGTCATCGGGGTTGGTGCGCAGATGCGCCCAGGCCCGCTGCTGCGTCTCGACCAGCTTGCGCAGGGCGGGGCCGCGCGCGCGGATGGTCGCCTCGGTCGCGATGAGGCCGTAGCTCGGGAAGTTGATGCCGGCATCCTCGGCCAGGATGGAGCGGCTCGGGCGCGGGCGCTCGGCCACGGGAATGGCGGAGGGCGTGGTGGACATCAGGCCGTCCGCGCGCTTCGCGGTGTAGGTGCCCCAGAGTGCCGAAGGGTCCACGAACATCACATTCACGCTGCTGCGGTCGAGGCCGCCGGCGCGCAGGAAGGCGTCAATGAAGGGGGCCCAGGGGCTGGCCGCAAAGACGACCAGGCTGCGCCCGCGAAAATCCTGCACGCGCTGGATCGGGCTGTCGCGATCCACCAGCACCGCGAGGTCGGTGCGGCGGCCGAAACCGGCGAAGGCGCGCACCGTCGCACCCTGCTCGCGCGCCTGGGCGATGAGGCCGACCTGGACCTGCCCCACATCGGCCTGGCCCGCATTGACGAGTTGCAGCGTATTGCCGCTGCCGCGCCCATCCTGCACATCCACCGTGAGGCCCGCCTCCCGGAACCAGCCCCGCGTTTCCGCGAGATGCATGGCCGCCTGGACGCCCCAGGGCGAAAAATCGAGCCGGACGGTGAGGCGTTCACCCTGCGCGCGGGCGAGGCCCGGCATGGCGAGAGTGCCGGCGGTGATCAGCGCACCGCGTCGCGAAAGCTGGAAATCCTTGGTCATGCCTGTTCTCCCTGCTGTTGGCCGCGCAGCCTTGCGGTCTCGATGTTGTTCACTGTCGTGCCTTCGATCACCACGCCGTAGCTGCGCCGCGCGGCTGCAATGCTCACCTTGCCGTTCCACACATCCCGCAGGACGGCCTCGGGGTCGCGCGTCAGGGCCGCGCCGTGGCCACCGCCGCCCGCCTGGTGGTGCGTCAGGAGCTGGCCGCGCTGCATGCGCATCGTCACCTTGCCGGGAATCGCCTCGCGCGCATTGCCCTCGCCCAGCCAATTTCCGGCAGCGCCGCCGGGCTGACCGCCCTCAAGGCCGTAGGGCGCGAAGCGCAGCCGATCGGCGCGCAATTGCAGCACCGCATCTTCCGCCAGCAGGCGATAGCTGCGCGACAGCCCCATGCCACCGCGGAACCGCCCGGGCCCGCCGCTATCGGGCACCAGCGCATATTCCTCGATGCGGACGGGGTGCTGGCGTTCCAGCACCTCGACCGGCGTGTTCGAGAGGTTCTGCGACGGGTTGGTGATCGCCTCGATGCCATCCTGGTCCGGACGGCCGCCCCAGCAGCCACTGATCATGTCCACGATGATGAAGGGCCGATTGTCCGGATGGCGCCCGCCCAGGCAGACCACGGTGTTGCCGCCCTCGCCGGCGGCGGGAATGATGTCGGGGACGATCTGCGCAAGTGCCCCGAACATCGTGTCCATCACGCGATAGCCGGTGAGGGCGCGGGCCGCGACCGGCGCTGGCGAGATGGGATTGAGCACGCATCCCGCGGGCGCCGTCACCTCGATGCAGCGGAACACGCCGGCATTGTTCGGGATATCGCCACGCAGGGCGCAGCGCACCGAAAGAAAGCTGTTGGACTTGGTGAAGGAGAGGGTGGAGTTGATGGCCGCGCGCACCTGCGGCGAGCTGCCCGCCCAATCCACCTTCAACGTGCCATCGCCCACGACCGTGATGGCCACGCTGAGCGGCACCGGGGCGTCGGAGAGTCCGTCACTGTCGATATGGTCGGTGAAGCGATAGGTCCCGGGCTTCCAGGTCGCGATCTCGGCGCGGGCCATGCGTTCGGCATAATCGAGCAGGCCAGCCAGGTGCCCGCGCATGCCGGCGGCGCCGTAGCGTCCCACCAGCGCGCCCAATTCGCGCGCCCCCACCTGGCAGGCCGCGTATTGCGCGCGCAGATCGCCCAGGACGATCTCCGGCACGCGCACATTGAGCGCGATCATCGCCGAAAGCGTCTCATCCATGCGGCCCGCGTGATAGAGCTTGAGCGGCGGGATGCGCAGGCCTTCCTGATAGATCTCCGTGCTGTCGGCCGCGTTGGAGCCGGGCACGCGGCCGCCCATGTCGGTGTGGTGGCAGATCACCACCGTCCAGGCGAGCAGTTCGCCCGCCTCGAAGACCGGGTAGAACATGAAGATGTCGGGCAGATGCATGCCGCCCGAATAGGGGTCGTTCATCACCACCGCGTCGCCGGGCGCGAGCTGCCCGCCCCAGCGGGCCTGCACGGCGGCCATCGCCTCGGGGATCGCGCCCAGATGCTGGGCGATGGTCTTGGCCTGGGCCACCATCTCGCCCTTCGCGTCGCAGATCGCGGCGCTGTAATCCATCACGTCCTTCACGATCTCGGAACGCGCGGTGCGGATGACGGTATAGGCCACCTCATCCACGATCGCGTCCATCGCGTTCTTGATGACGGCGAAGGTAATCGGATCCTCAGGCATCGGCGGGCTCCATATCGATGACCACCGTGCCGGAGCCGGCGGCGCGCGCCGTGCAGCCAGGCGGGACGATGATCGTCGTGTCGTAGCTTTCCAGGATCGCCGGGCCCTGAACAGGCCCATCAGCGAGTGCGGCGCGGGGCAGCAGGCGCGTCGGCACGGGGGCTTCCCCGCGGGCGAAGGACACCAGGCGCTCGCCCTCGGCGCCGGCCAGTGCGCGCGCATCCAGGGAGAGCGAGGGAAAGTCGATGCGGCCATCCGCCCGGCCAATGGCGGAGAGGCGGAGATTTACCAGTTCGACCGCCTCGCCCGGTGACGTGTAGCCGAAGGTCTCGCCATACAGGCGCTCAAACCCGGCATGCAGCGCGCCGGCGGCGAAATCGCGCAGCGGCACCGTCAACTGCGAGGATTGGCCGGCGTAGCGCAGATCGGCCGCGAAGCGCAGCTCCACCGTCTCCGCCGCATAGCCTTCATGGGCAAGGGCCGCATGGCCGCCCTGGGCAAGGCCCTGCCGCGCGGCCTCCAGCTGCGCCGCCGTCACCTGCGCGAGCGGCATGAGCAGCGGGTGAACGAATTCATGCACGGCTTCGGCCGCCAGCATGCCGGCGGCCGAGAAGACGCCCGCCACGGGGCTGATCAGCACGCGCCGGATGCCCAGCAGGCGCGCCACATCCACCGCATGCAGGGGGCCGCCGCCGCCGAAGGCCATCAGCGCCAGGTCACGCGGGTCCTTGCCGCGCTCCACTGTCACGGCCCGGATGGCGCGGGCCATGTTCACATTGGCGATCTGCCGGATGCCATGCGCCGCCTCCTCGACCGAAAGCCGCAGCGGAGCGGCGATGCGTGTCGCGATGGCGGCGCGCGAGAGTTCCGCATCCACGCGCAAGGAGCCGCCCGCGAGGGCGGTCGGGTTGAGGTAGCCCAGCACCATATTCGCATCGGTGACCGTGGGCTCGGCATTGCCACGCCCGTAGCAGGCGGGGCCCGGATCGCCGCCAGCACTCTGCGGCCCGACGACGAGCAGGCCGCCCGCATCAATCCGCGCGATGGAGCCGCCGCCCGAACCGACTTCGGCGATATCAATGGCCGGCACTTTCAGCATGTAGCCCGCACCTTTGACGAAGCGGGAGGGCGTGCTGATGCCGTCGCGGAACTCGTATTCGGTGACGAGCGAGGGCTGCCCGCCCTCGATGATCGCGGCCTTGGCGGTGGTGCCGCCCATGTCGAAGACAATGAGGTCGGGCACACCGATGCCAGCCCCGAGCCGGGCGGCGCCGGCAACCCCCCCGGCGGGGCCTGATCCCACAGCGAAGACCGGCCGCTCGCGTGCCGCATCCAGCCCGATCATGCCGCCATTGGACGCCATGACCTGCACAGGGGCCGTGATGCCGATGGCCGAGAGGCGCTCCTGCAGGCGCGAGAGATAGCCGCGCATGGCGGGCAGCAGATAGGCATTCACCACCGCCGTGCTGGTGCGTTCATATTCCTTGATCTCGGGCAGGACCTCGCAGGAGGCGGTGACGAGCAATTGCGGCGCCGCCGCGCGCAGCAGGGCGGCGGCCTGGCGCTCATGCGCGGCGTGGGCGTAGGAATTGATGAAGCAGATCGCCACCGCCTCGACGGCTTCCGCGACGAAGAAGGCGGCGGCATCGCGCACGCTCTGCGCATCCAGCGGCGTCACGATGCCGCCATCGGCCGCGATGCGCTCGCGCACCTCCAGCCGCCAGCGGCGGGGCACCAGGGGCTCCGGCTTGCGCCAGGCCATGTCGAACATGCCGGGCGTTCGGATGCGGCCGATTTCCAGCACGTCGCGGAAGCCCTGGGTGGTCAGCAATCCTGTCCGGGCGCCGGTCTTTTGCAGGATGGTGTTGGAGGCGACGGTGGTGCCATGCACGATTTCCGTGACCTGGCGCGCATCCAGCCCTGCCTCGGCGATCACGGCGGCGATGGCGGCGGCCACGCCCTCACCCGGATCCTGCGGCGTGGTCGTCGTCTTGTTGACGACGATCCTGCCCCCCGGAAGAGCGAGTACGACATCGGTGAAAGTGCCGCCGACATCCACGCCGATGCGTGCCTGCATTCCGGTCGAACTCCTGTGGGGAAGACGCGCAATTATGTTGACCGGTTGGTCAATAGTGGGAATGATGATCCCGATCATGGCCATCCGTCAACGACGAATACGCGGCACGCGCGATGCCGAGGGCGCGAAGGCCGCCATCCTCGCCGCCGCCGTGGGCGAGTTCACGGCCAAGGGGCTGGCCGGTGCCCGCATGGATGAGATCGCGCGCCGCGCCGAGGTCGCGAAGGGGCTGGTGTTTCACCATTTCGGCTCGAAGGAGGGGCTGTGGACCGCGGCACTCGAGCACATCTATGCGCTGCTGCGCGCCGGCCAGGACGAGACGGCGCTGGATGCCCTGGGCCCCGTGGAGGGCATGCGGCGCCTGGCGCACGACACCTTCCGGCTGTTCCGGGCGCATCCCGAAATCGTGGCGCTGATGAATGAGGAAAATCTGCACCGCGCGCGCCACCTGCGCGCCGCCAAGGCGGTTCCCGGGCTTTACAATCCGCTCTTTGCGACGATCGAGCGCCTGCTGGCCGCCGGGCGAGCACGGGGACTGTTCCGCGAGGATGTGGATGTGACGGCGCTCTACGTCGCGATGTCGGGCCTGGGCTATTTCTATTGCGCCAATCGCTGGACGCTGTCGGCCGCCTTCGCCGGCGATCTGTTCCAGTCCGAGCGCATTGACGCCTATGAGGCGATGTTGGGCGAGATGGTGGTGGCCTATCTCCGCAAGCCAGCCAGCCCCCCGGGGACGGCACGCGGCGCGTAGCCATGGGTTGCGGGCCGATGGGCCAGGCAAATGGCGGCGGATGGTTGATGGACCGGCTTTGGGGAGGCTGGTGCCGACTTGGGGAGCCGAGACGAACGCGCTGCCAGGCAGGGAAAACCTGGAGTTCGGATCAGTGGCGCCACCATGTGCTCATGCCTGTGCTCGGCAGGGGCTGGCCTGGCAGAGAGAGGCGCAACTGCGCGACGTGTGCGAGCGGGCGCGCACCGCCTCCATCCTGAGACCGAGCCTCAGGCCGGGCAACGCAACCAGACGCCGGTTGAGGCGCCGGCGGGCGCACCGACGGTCCCTTCGCGCCAAACCCCACGGACAGGTCGCACTGCATTGCCGACGGTGACGCAGAGCAGGCCTGCCTCGGTATTCGGCAACACCCCGCCGATGGAACCATTGACCGAGGTGATGCGGGCGTGGGCAACGTAGCCGCCCAGGGCAATTCCACCGGCAATGAACCCGGCGGCGAAGATGGCTATGTGAGAAGCTTGCATGGCGGGTTACTCAGGTTGAGCCAACACCATGCCCGCCGCTGCGCGGCTCCGCCACTGAGGTCCGGCCTATCGGGCCGATAGGCTTGACCTCTCGTCGGCCTCAGCTGGCGCCGGCGCCCTGCGCTCCGGTTCCATCACCTCGGCCGGCTTCTTCATTCCGGATGCGCGCTGGTGGAGAATGCTGCGATGGCGCGTGAGGCGCGGCACCGGGATTGGTCTCAGGGCCGCTTCGTCAGCGGCGGCGTGGGCGGCAGTCCGACCCTCCTGGCGATGACTGCCAGCACATTTTCGGCGGTCCTGTCGGCCTTCTTTCCGCGCCCTGGAGCGGGCACGACGTAGGACAGGACAAGGCGCGCGGCGTGGAGATGGTCACGGGTCAGGGCGGTGGGGTCGCGGAAGATGCCGAACACCGCGGCCCCTTGATCCTGTCAAAATCGCGTCATGTTCCGAAGTCCCTGACCGCCCGGTGCGAACCTGCCGGGGACGTGGTGGAGGGGATGACCTGGAATTTTCCAACTCAGGCAACTGGCGTTTTGGCCTAAGTCATTGAAAAAACTGGTGCCGACTCGGGGAATTGAACCCCGGACCTACTGATTACGAATCAGTTGCTCTACCCCTGAGCTAAGTCGGCCCTGCTGGTGGCGGCGTCCATAGCGCCAGCATGGCCGCCTGTCCATGGGCCACGTCACCAGCACAAGCCTTCGCAGCGGGCATCAGCGGCACTATGTCTGCCGCATCACCACGGAACACATCCCAGCCCATGGCCCTGGAGCCCGATCTTCTTCTCGACCGCCGCCGCCTCAAGCGCCAGCTCGGCTTCTGGCGGGGTGCGCTGATCCTTGGCGCCGTGCTGGGCGCCGCGGCGCTCTTTGGCGGCCCGCTGCCGGAGAATACCGGCCTGGGTGGGGAGCATGTGGCCCGGCTGCCGATCTCCGGCACCATCACCGATAATCGCGAACTCATCCGCCTGGTGGAGCGCGCCGGGCGGGATGCCCAGGTGCGCGCCCTGCTGGTGGCGATTGACAGCCCCGGCGGCACCGTGGCGGGCGGCGAGGCGCTGCACACCGCCATCCGCGGCGTCCGCGCGGCGGGCAAGCCCGTGGTCGCCGTCATGGGCGGCACCGCCGCCTCGGCCGGCTATATGGTGGCCCTCCCAGCCGAGCGCATTTTCGCCCGCGAAGCCACGCTCACCGGCTCGATCGGCGTCATCCTGCAATCCTTTGAAGCGTCCGAGCTGATGGAACGCCTGGGCCTGCGGGCCGAGGCGCTGACCTCCGGCCCGCTGAAGGACCAGCCCAGCCCCTTCCGCCCCCTGACCGAGCAGGGCCGCGCCTCGCTCAATGCCGTGGTGCAGGACATGCAGAGCCAATTCGTCGCCATGGTCATGGCCGGGCGCAACATGCCGGAAGAACGCGTCCGTGAACTCGCCGATGGCCGCGTCATGACCGGGCGCCAGGCGCTGGCGGTCGGGCTGGTGGACGCCATTGGTGGTGAAGCGGATGCCCGCCGCTGGCTGGCCGAGACGCATGGCCTGCCGGCCGATCTGCGCCTGCGGGACCTCGATCCCCGCGGCACGGCCGAGCGCGTTTTCTCCATGGCCTCGATCCGCCTCTGGGAGGGCGGGGTGGCCGTGCTCCGCGCCCAGGGCTGGTGGCCGGGGCAGCTTCTTCCGCGGTGAGATTTCACTCAAGACTTGCAAAAATGCGCAACTCGGCATGCTATGGCCGGGCAAAGCGATGAGGGCTCCATGACCAAAAGCGAATTGATCGCGCATCTCGCCATGCAGCACCCTCATCTGCGCCTGCCGGATATCGAATTGGTGGTCGGCACCATCTTCGAGGAGGTCAGCGCCGCCCTCGCCCGCGGAGACCGGGTGGAGCTGCGCGGCTTCGGCGCCTTCACCACCCGCAAGCGGGACCCGCGCCAGGGCCGCAATCCCCGCACGGGTGAGGCGGTGGCCGTCGCCGGCAAGGGCATGCCGCATTTCCGCCCCGGCAAGGAGTTGCGCGCCCGGGTCAATGGCGGCCAGGACCCCGGCGAGGGCGGGTGATCGCCTATCTCCTGCCCGCAATTTTCGCGGCGGCTCTCGCGGCTTTCGCCCTGGCCAATCCAAACCCCGTCATCATCACCTTCTGGCCCGAGGGATGGGTGGCGGAATTGCCGCTCTGGCAAGCCATCCTGGGCCCCTGTCTCGTTGCCTTCCTGGGTGGCGCGCTGACCGTCTGGCTCGCGCATCTGCCGGACAAGCGCAGTGCGGCGCAGCTGCGCCAGGCCGCCGCCCTGCTTGACGCCGAACTCGCCAGCCGCGATCCCAGGCCCGCCAAGCCGCGCTGAGGATGTATTCGAGTCATGCTGCACCGCCCCACCGGACCTGAAGGCCGGCTGATCGTCGCCCTGGATACGCCGGGGCTGGCGCGCGCCGAGGCGCTGGCCGGGCTTGTCGCGCCCGCCGCCGGGCTGGTGAAGCTCGGCCTGGAACTGTTCTGTGCGGCCGGGCCCCCTGCCCTGGCGCGGCTCGCGCCCCATGCGCCGGTGTTTCTCGACCTCAAGCTGCATGACATTCCAAATACGGTGGCCGGCGCGGTGGCTTCGCTGGCACCGCTGGGCGCCGCCATGCTCACGCTGCATGCGGGTGGCGGACCCGCCATGATCACGGCGGCACGCCGCGCGGCCGAGGCGGCCGGTGCCGCCCGGCCCATCCTGCTGGCCGTCACGGTGCTCACCAGCATGGATGCCGAGCAGCTGGGCGCGGTGGGGGTCGCGGGCGGCCCGGCGCAACAGGTGCTGCGGCTGGCGCGCATGGCCATGGATGCCGGCGCCGATGGCCTCGTCTGCTCGCCGCGCGAGGTGGCGCTGATCCGTGACGCGCTGGGCGATGCGCCGCTGCTGGTGGTGCCCGGCATTCGCCCGGCGGGAAGCGCCGCCGGCGACCAGGCGCGCATCGCGACACCCGAGGATGCGGTGGCGGCGGGGGCCGACTGGATCGTCGTCGGCCGCCCCATCACCGAGGCCGCGGACCCTGCCGCCGCCGCCGCCGCCATCGCGGCCAGCCTGCGGAGATGAGCATCGAGGTCAAGATTTGCGGCGTGAACTCGGCCGAGGCGCTGCGCTGGGCGGCCGATGCCGGGGCGGATTTCGTGGGCTTCGTCTTCTTCCCCGCCTCGCCCCGCGCGGTCACGCCTGCGCAATCCGGCGCCATTTCTGCCAGCCTGGCCGGCGGCCCACGGCGCGTCGGGCTGTTCGTGGACCCGGATGATGCGCTGCTGGAAGCCGCCCTCGCCACCACCGCCCTCGATGTGATCCAGCTGCATGGGGAGGAGACGCCTGGGCGCGTCGCCGCCATTCGCGCGCGCTTCGGGGTGCCGGTCATGAAGGCCATCGGCATCGCGACCGAGGCCGATCTCGCGCAGATCGCCCCCTTCGCCGAAGTGGCGGACCGGCTGTTGCTGGATGCCAAGCCGCCGCCCGATGCCGTGCTGCCGGGCGGCAATGCGGCCCCCTTCGAATGGCGGCTGGCCCGCCTGGCCCGGATCAACCGGCCCTGGCTGCTGGCGGGCGGGCTGACGCCGGCCAATGTGGCCGAGGCCATCGCGGCCAGCGGCGCGCCCGGGGTGGATGTCTCCTCCGGGGTGGAGCGGGCGCGCGGCGTGAAGGATGCGGGGCTGATCCACGCCTTCATCGCGGCCAGCAGGGGTTGGGAAAAGCCGCGCGCTTCTATATGAGAATGGGCCAACGCCAGACCCCGGGAATGCCCAGTTGAACCAGCTCCTCAAGCCCAATACCTACAAGAGCGGCCCTGATTCCGCCGGCCGCTTCGGCGGCTTTGGCGGCCGCTACGTCGCCGAGACGCTGATGCCGCTGATCCTCGAGGTTGAGGCCGCCTACGCCAAGGCCAAGGCGGACCCTGCCTTTGATGCCGAATGGCGCCGGCTGCTGAAGGATTATGTGGGCCGCCCCAGCCCGCTCTGGTTCGCCGAGCGCATCACCGAGCATTGCAGGGCGAAGGCGGAGCCCGGCCACGGGGCGAAGGTCTATTTCAAGCGCGATGAGCTGAACCACACCGGCGCGCACAAGATCAACGCCGTGCTGGGGCAGATCCTGCTCGCCCGCCGCATGGGCAAGAAGCGCATCATCGCCGAGACGGGTGCGGGCCAGCATGGTGTCGCCACCGCCACCGCCTGCGCGCTGTTCAACCTGCCCTGCACCGTCTTCATGGGCGCCACCGACGTCGAGCGGCAGCAGCCCAATGTGTTCCGCATGAAGCTGCTCGGCGCCGAGGTCATCGCCGTCACCAGCGGCGCCGCCACGCTCAAGGATGCGATGAATGAGGCGCTGCGCCACTGGGTCGCGAATGTCGAGGACACCTATTACTGCATCGGCACCGTGGCCGGCCCGCACCCCTATCCGATGATGGTGCGCGACTTCCAATCCGTGATCGGCGAAGAGACGCGCGTGCAGATGCAGGAGGCCGAGGGCCGCCTGCCGGATGTGCTGGTGGCCGCCATCGGCGGCGGCTCCAACGCGATGGGGTTGTTCTATCCGTTCCTGGATGACCCCTCCGTTCGCATGCTGGGCGTCGAGGCCGGTGGCCATGGCGTGGACACGCCGGAGCATGCGGCAAGCCTGACAGGCGGCCGCCCCGGCGTACTGCATGGCAACCGTACCTATCTGCTGCAGGATGAGAATGGCCAGATCCTGGAAGGCCACTCGATCAGCGCGGGGCTCGACTATCCGGGCGTCGGCCCCGAGCATTCCTGGCTGCATGAGCTCGGCCGCGTCGAATACGTGAACGCGACGGATAACGAGGCGCTGGATGCCTTTCAATTGTGCTCCAAGCTGGAGGGCATCATCCCCGCCCTCGAACCGGCGCATGCGCTGGCTCATGTGCTGAAGGTCGCCCCCACCCTGCCCGCCGAGACGCTGATCGTGATGAACATGTGCGGCCGTGGCGACAAGGACATCTTCACCGTGGCTGGCCATCTGGGCGTCAAGCTGTGAGCCGGATCCCCGCCAAATTCGCGGCACTCAAGGCAGCGGGGCGCGGCGCGCTGATCACCTATCAGCAGGCCTATGATCCCGACCCCGCCACGTCGCTGGCAATCATCCGCGGCCTGCCTGGCGCGGGTGCCGACCTCATCGAGGTCGGGATGCCGTTTACCGACCCGATGGCGGATGGCCCCTCCATCCAGCTGGCCGCGCAGCGGGCGCTCAAGGCCGGCGCCACCCTCGCCGGCGTCTTGGCGCTGGTGCGGGATTTCCGCACGGGGGACGACACCACCCCGATCGTTCTGATGGGCTACTACAACCCCATCCTGTCCTATGGCGTGGACCGCTTTTGCACCGATGCCGCCGCCAGCGGCGTGGATGGCCTCATCGTCGTGGACGTGCCGCCGGAGGAAGCCCATGAGATCGAGCCCCAGGCCAGGGCCGCCGGCCTCGATCTGATCCGGCTGGTGGCGCCGACCACAGATGACGCGCGGCTGCCGCGCGTTCTCGAGGCGACCAGCGGCTTTGTCTATCACGTTGCCATCACGGGCATCACCGGCACACGCAGCGCCAGTGCGGCGTCGCTGGAATTGGCGATCCCGCGCATCCGCCGGCACACGGCGCTGCCCATCGCCATCGGCTTCGGCATTCGGACCCCAGCCCAGGCGGCTGAGGCCGCCGCGCTGGCCGATGGCGCCGTGGTTGGCACCGCCCTGGTGGATACCCTCGCCAAGTCGCTGGACGAGCAGGGCCGCGCCAAGCCCGACAGCGTACGCAAGGTGCTGGACCAGGTCCGCGAATTGGCCGACGCCGTCCGCGGCTGAACAGGGCAAGGCGCGGCGGCGCTGAGGAAGTGCCCTACGCGGAAAGGCTCCAAGACTCATCCGGATCGAACGTGGGTCTGGCGAGCGAAATACCGGACCAACGGTCGGGACAGTCGGCCATGCGGCAAACGCGGTGCTCTCAATGCATAGCGTCACGCCGGAGGCGCATATGCCGTCGCTGACTGTGACGGCACCATTCATGCCGTCGACGGGGCGGCCACTACGGTCAGCGCTCTTACGTCTGTCCCGTAACCGCCCGAAGGGCACTTGAATCAGGAAAGCGCATCACCGAAAAAACATGATGCGCGCGATGCTTGACTCGATGGTTACCGACCACTTTCTGGCTAGTCCCGAAGTGCGGGCACAGGCGGATGCATTGGTGCGCGATCGCCGGTTAACTTTATTGACCACTCATGTGCAACGCGATCAGGTCGGCCAAACTCCAGACGAAGCAAAGCGCGCCGGCCTTCTTGCTGTTCAGCAACGGTTGACGCCCATTGCAACCCACGGACTGGTTTGGGATATCTCAAACTGGGACGAAGGATACTGGGGCAGTCCCGAGGCAGGAGAACGAACTGTTGCGCTTGCCGGCAACTCACCAAAGCACATGGCAGACGCCCTAATAGCAGTAACCGCCGAAGCAAACTCGGACGTTTTAGTTACCGATGACGCCCGCCTGCGAAAGCGCGCAGAGAGGCTCAATTTCGCCAAGCCCATTTGGAGTTTCGATCAACTGGCCCAGTGGATCGCCTCCGAAAGCGAGATAGCTACGCCGTAGCCAGCGCAATCTTGACCGCGGCGAGCGCTTCCTCGGCCTTATCCGCATCCGGTCCGCCCGCCTGGGCCATCTCGGGCCGGCCACCGCCGCCCTTGCCGCCCACGGCGGCCGAGGCCGCGCGCACCAGCATCACCGCATCGGCGCGGCCCTTGGCCACCTCGCCCACGCCGACCACGATGCTGGCCTTGCCCTCGGCCGTCGAGACCAGCGCGACCACATCCGCCGCACCGCCCTTGAGGATGGCCTCGGCCAGGCCCTTGAGTTCCTTGCCCGGCATGTCGCCCAGATGGCGCAAGGCGAGGCGCAGCCCGGCGACGGTTTCCACCTCGATGCCAGCCGTCGCCATCTTCTTGCGCGTCTCGGTCAGGTCCCGCTCCAGCTGGCGGCGATCCTCCACCAGCGCCAGCACGCGGGCCGGCAGATCGGTCGG
Source organism: Sediminicoccus sp. KRV36 (assembly GCF_023243115.1). Lineage (NCBI taxonomy): Bacteria > Pseudomonadati > Pseudomonadota > Alphaproteobacteria > Acetobacterales > Roseomonadaceae > Sediminicoccus > Sediminicoccus sp. KRV36. Next base: position 1,867,919 of record NZ_CP085081.1, on the reverse strand, counting down.
GTTGACCTTCAAGGCGGCGGCCGTCTCGCGCAGCAGGCGGGATTCCGCCTCCATGGCGGCATAGGCGGTGGCCCCCGTGATCGCCTCAATGCGGCGTACGCCAGCCGCGACGGCGCCTTCCGAGACCAGGCGAAACATGCCGATATCGCCGGTGCGCCGCACATGCGTGCCGCCGCAGAGTTCGATAGAGTAGTGGCCCTTGCGGTCCACCGCCGCGGGGTCATGCCCCATGGCGACGACGCGGACTTCCTCGCCGTATTTCTCGCCGAACAGCGCCATGGCGCCTTCGGCCACAGCGGCATCGGGCGTCATCAGCCGGGTGGTGACTTCGGCATTCTCGCGGATGCGCGCATTCACCTCGGCCTCGACCCAGGCGAGGTCCTCGGCGCCGATCGGCGTGGGCTGGGAGACGTCAAAGCGCAGGCGATCGGGCGCAACCAGTGAGCCCTTCTGCGCGACATGCGTGCCCAGGCGCCGGCGCAGCGCCTCATGCAGCAAATGCGTGGCCGAGTGGTGCGCGCGGATGGCGCCACGCCGCGTCGGGTCCACCTCGGCGATCACCGCCTGGCCGACGGTGACATCGCCGCTTTCCACCTTGCCGATATGCACGAAAAGATCGCCCAGCTTCTTCTGCGTGTCGCGGATGCGGATCACCGCATCGCCCACGCGGATCACGCCGGCATCGCCCTGCTGGCCGCCACTTTCGCCGTAGAAGGGCGTCTGGTTCAGGATGATCGAGACATCGCGGCCCTGGGCGACGCTATTGACCGAACCGCCATCGGCGATGATGGCGGCGATGGTGCCCTCGGCGCGCTCGGTCGAATAGCCGAGGAACTCCGTGGCGCCGAGCTTCTCCTTCACGTCGAACCAGAGCGTCTCGGTCGCGGCCTCGCCACTGCCGGCCCAGGCGGCGCGGGCGCGCTTCTTCTGCTCGGTCATGGCGACATCGAAGCCCGCCACATCCACCTGGCGGCCCTCGGCGCGCAGCGCGTCCTGCGTGAGATCGAGCGGGAAGCCGTAGGTGTCGTAGAGGCGGAAGGCGACGTCACCCGGCAGCGCCTCGCCGGTGCCAAGCTTGGCCTTCTCGGCCTCCAGCAAGCCAAGACCGCGATCCAGCAGCGTGCGGAAACGCGTCTCCTCCAGCTTGAAGGTCTCGGTGATGAGGGAGGCGGCGCGGCTGAGTTCGGGATAGGCGGCGGCCATCTGCCGCTCCAGGGCCGGGAACAGGCGATGCAGCAGCGGGTCCACGGCGCCCATCATGTGCGCGTGGCGCATGGCGCGGCGCAGGATGCGGCGCAGCACATAGCCGCGGCCCTCATTCGAGGGCAGCACGCCATCGGCCATCAGGAAGGCGCCGGCGCGAAGGTGATCCGCCACCACGCGATGGCTGGCGCGGAATTCGCCATCCGGTTCCTGCCCGGTCAGATGGGCGGATTCGAGGATGATGGCGCGGAAGGTATCGGTGTCGTAATTGTCGTGCTTGCCCTGGAGGATGGCGGCGAAGCGCTCCAGCCCCATGCCGGTGTCGATCGAGGGGCGGGGCAGCGGGTTCCGGGTGCCCTTGGGCTCCTCCAGATACTGCATGAAGACCAGGTTCCAGATCTCGATGAAGCGGTCCCCATCCTGATCGGCGCTGCCGGGCGGGCCGCCGAAGATCTTGTCGCCATGGTCGAAGAAGATTTCCGAGCAGGGGCCGCAGGGGCCGGTGTCACCCATGCGCCAGAAGTTATCATCGGTGTCGATCCGGATGATGCGGTCCTCGGGCAGCCCCGCAATCTTCTTCCAGAAGCCCGCCGCCTGCTCATCCTCGGAATAGACCGTCACCAGAAGGCGGTCCTTCGGCAGGGCGAAATCCTTGGTGATCAGGTTCCAGGCGTGTTCGATCGCCTGCTCCTTGAAGTAGTCGCCAAAGGAGAAATTCCCCAGCATTTCGAAGAAGGTATGGTGGCGGGCGGTGTAGCCGACATTGTCCAGGTCATTGTGCTTGCCGCCGGCGCGCACGCATTTCTGCGCGGTGGTGGCGGTCACATAGTCGCGCTTCTCCTGGCCGATGAAGGTGTTCTTGAACTGCACCATGCCGGAATTGGCGAACATGAGGGTCGGATCATTGCGCGGGACAAGCGGGCTGCTCTCCACCACGCGGTGGCCGTTGCGCGCGAAATAACCCAGGAAGGTCGCGCGGATATCGTTGCTGCTGCTCATGAAGGGGCGCCCAAAAACTCTGTGGGCGTGGAATTACCCCGCCATGCCGGCAGCCTCAATAGCAGGGGCTCAATAGCGGGGGCTCAATAGGCTGGCGTGGCCTCCGTCACCGAGACATGCGCCGAGACCACCTTCCAGCCCAGATCCGGGAAGCGCACCCAGGTCTGCGTCTGCCGCGCCGGCAGATCACCACGGCCGCGCATTTTGAAGATGAGGTTCACCACCGCCATATCCCGGCCAAGTGTGAGGATATCGAGGCGCAGGCGCTCCAGCTTGATGCCGGGGCCAGGCGGGCGCGCCACGCGATGGGCGTGGATCTGATCAAAGCCATAGCCGTTTTCGTGGATAGCGAGGCGGCGCGTATGCGGTGAGTTCCAGAAGGTGTCGTCCAGCACCTCCACATTCTTCGTGATCAGCGCCTCCTCGTAACGTTCGAATTTCTGACGGACTTCCTCGACGATTTCGGGGATGTTCGGGGTCATGCATGAGCCTCCAGGGCCAGGGCGGTTCGAATGAGGAGCGCATCGGCCCCGCGCGCGCCGATGAGCGAGAGGCCAACCGGCCGCCCATCCACCAGGGCACCCGGGATGCTGATCTGCGGATGGCCGGCCAGGCCGCCTTGCGCGCAAAGACACAGGATCTGGTCCCGCAGCGGCGTCAGCGCGCCCAGCGGCAGCCCGGCCCGGGGTGCCGGGAAGGGTGTGGTGGGCATGGCGAGCACGGTGCCTGGCGGCAGCAGGAAGCGCATGCGCCCGCGCACCTCACGCCGCATCAGCTCCGCCCAGCCGCGATCCGCCTCGCTGGACATGATGCCCATGACGAGGGCCTTGGCCACGCTGAACGCAAAGCGCGGATTGTCGCGCTCCACCCATTCGCGGAATGTCTCCCAGGCTTCGACCGGTTGCAGCACGCGCTGGGCGCGGCCCCAGACAGAAAGGCCGGGTGGGGCCATCACCTCGAACCGCGCATCGGGGATGAGGGCCTTGAGCCGGCGCACCATCGGCTCCAGCGCCGCGGCCGTCGCGGGTTCGGCGAAGCCGAAGGCATCGCTTGCGATGATCAGGCGTGTGGGCAGGGCTTCCGGAATCGCCTCGCCCAGCAGCACTTCGGAGACGCGGGCGAAGGTCGCCGCATCGCGGGCAAACCAGCCGGTGGTGTCGCAGCTTGGTGCCTGGGGCAGCATGCCGGTCAGGTCCAGCCGCCCATGGGTGGGGCGAATGCCGTAAAGCCCGCAGAAGCTGGCCGGCACGCGGACGGAGCCGCCGGTATCGGTGCCCAGCGCCGTGTCGCAAAGCCCCTGCGCCACGGCACTGGCCGAGCCGGAGGAGGAGCCGCCAGGCACATGGCCCGGGGCCGCCGGGTTCAGCGGCGTTCCCTCAAAGGCATTCTCGCCCAGGATGCCGAGCGAGACCTCATCGGTGATGGTCTTGCCCATGAGCGTGGCCCCGGCATCGAGCAGCGTCTGCACCGCCCAGGAGTGCCGGGTGGGCAGGGGGTTCTGCCGCGCCCAATCGGGGTTGCCGCCGCCGGTCGGCTGGCCGGCGATGTCGAACAGGTCCTTGGCGGCGAAGCTCAGGCCCGAGAGGGGGCCAGCGGCCCTCCCCTCGATCCGCACGGAAATGCCAGGGACGAAGGGGGAAGTCATGCGGCGCGCTCCAACGAATCAGGCGCGCAGCTTGGCTGTGCCTGGGCCGGCTGGCTACTCCTCCTCGGCCGGCGCATCACTGTCGGGCGCCACCATCATGGCGCTGGCGACAACGGTGGCCTGACCGCGGATGCGCTTCTCGATGCTGTCGGCCATCGCGGGATTGTCGCGCAGATACTGCTTCGCGTTTTCCCGACCCTGGCCGATGCGCTGGCCGTCGCAGCTGAACCAGGCGCCGGATTTCTCCACGACACCCGCCTTCACGCCGAGATCCACCAGCTCACCCACCTTGCTGATGCCCTCGCCATACATGATGTCGAACTCCACCTGCCGGAACGGCGGCGCCATCTTGTTCTTCACCACCTTCACGCGGGTCTGGTTGCCGGTGGTTTCCTCGCGGTCCTTGATCGCGCCGATACGGCGGATTTCGAGCCGGCAGGAGGCGTAGAATTTCAGCGCATTGCCGCCCGTGGTGGTCTCGGGGTTGCCGAACATCACGCCGATCTTGAGGCGAATCTGGTTCAGGAAGATCAGCAGCGTGTTGGAACGGCTGACCGTGCCCGTCAGCTTGCGCAAAGCCTGGGACATGAGGCGCGCATGCAGGCCGACATGGGTATCCCCCATCTCGCCCTCCAGCTCGGCCTTGGGCACCAGGGCCGCCACGCTGTCCACCACCAGCACGTCAATCGCGCCGGAGCGGACCAGCGTATCGGCGATTTCCAGCGCCTGCTCGCCGCCATCGGGCTGGCTGATCAGCAGGTTCTCGACATCCACGCCCAGCTTGCGGGCATAGCCGGGGTCCAGCGCGTGCTCGGCGTCAATGAAGGCGCAGGTGCCGCCCTTCTTCTGAGCCTCAGCGATGGCATGCAGCGCCAGCGTGGTCTTACCCGAGGATTCCGGGCCGTAGATCTCCACGATGCGCCCCTTGGGGAGCCCGCCAATGCCAAGCGCCAGATCCAGCCCCAGGGAGCCGGTGGAGATCACCTCGATCCCCTCCATGGCGCTCTTGCTGCCCATCCGCATGATCGAGCCCTTGCCGAAAGCCCGCTCGATCTGGCTCAGCGCGGCGTCAAGCGCCTTCCCTTTTTCCATCCTGGAGATTCCTTACAACCCATGGCGGTATGACCCGGCCAGATTACACGCAAAACAGAAAGCCCCAAACCGCCCTTGGCCCGAAACTTCGCCCGCGCTGATGTTCTATTAATGTTCTTTTTTGAACCGCGCCGCAAGAGGGATGAAAGCGCCAGCCACCGCCATTTTCAGCGCATCCGGCGTGTAGGGCTTGGCCAGGAAGCGAAAACCCTCGGCCGCCAGATCCGAATCCACCACCGCCGCCGCGTAGCCCGAGAGCAGGAGAATCGGGACCTCCGGCAGGATGGCGCGCGCCGCCCGGGCCAGGGCCAGCCCGTCCATGCCGGGCATCGCCACGTCGGTCGCGATCATGCAGGGGCGCAGGCCGGCTTGCAGCTGCTCCAGCGCCTCCTCGCCATCCAGGGCCGAGACCACCTCGAACCCGGCCTGTTGCAGGCAAAGCCCGGCCACCCGCAGCAGCGAGGGCTCATCATCCACCAGCAGGATCGGCCCGACCGGCGTGGCGAGCGGGATGGGCTGCGGGATGGGCAGCACCTCGGCCGGCCCCTCATGGCGCGGCAGCAGGACGCGGAAGGTGGTGCCGTGGCCCGGCTTGCTCTCCACCTCCATCTGCCCGCCCAGCTGGCCGATGATGCCCTGCACCGTGGCCAGGCCGAGGCCCGTCCCGCCCTGCTCCAGCTTGGTGGTAAAGAAGGGCTCGAAAATCCGTGGCAGCACCTCGGGCGGGATGCCGGGGCCGTTATCCGTGACCTCGACCATCGCATAGCGCCCCGCTGGCAGGGCCAGGCTGTCCAGCACCAGCCGCCGCCCCGTGGTGATGCGCAACACCCCCACCCCCTTCATCGCATCCCGCGCATTGACGACGAGGTTCATCAGCACTTGGTCCCATTGCGAGGGATCCACGCGAATGCGCCGGGCGGGCTCCTGCAGATCGAGCGATATCTCAATGCGTGCGCCCAGCAGGCGCGGCAGCATGCCGGCCAGTTGCCGGATGGAATCGTTCAGGTCCAGCACGCGCGGCGCCATCACCTGCTGGCGCGCGAAGGCCAGCAATTGCCGGACCAGGGCCGAGCCGCGCTGCGCGGCATTTTCAATGGCCTCCAGCTCCAGCAGGGCGGCCTCATCGCGCGCCCCGTGGCGCAGCGTGCCGGCCGCACCCAGCACCACCGAGAGAAGGTTGTTGAAGTCATGCGCGATGCCGCCCGCAAGCCGGCCCAAAATCTCAAGCCGCGCACCCAGGCCCGGCGCCATCGGCTCCAGCAGCAGAAGCGCGCCGGCGGAGGCGCCCAGCGGCACGAGGCGCAGCAACCCCACCGCCTCGACCAGGACGGGGGCCGGATGCGCGCCACCCAGCGCCGCATGGATGGCGGCCTCGGCCGCGGGGAAGAGCCGCGCCGCCACATCGCCGGGGCGGATCAGCACGGCGCCACCCAGCGCGCCACGCAGCGCCGCATTGGCCAGCACCACGCGCCCGGCCACATCGAGCAGCGCCGCCGAGTGGGGCCAGGCCGAGAGCACAACCTCGGCACCGGGGGCCCGGACGGTCATGGGGCGCCCCGCAGGCGCATCACATAGGCGATGATCTTCGCCGCCGCGTCCCAATGCTCCGCCGGGATTTCGGCATCCAGCTCGACGCGGTAGAGCGCCCGCGCCAGGGGCGGATCGGGCATCACGGGCACACCCGCCTGCCGCGCCACCTCACGGATCCGCGCCGCCATCGCATCCACCCCCTTGGCCACCACCTTCGGTGCCGCCGATTGCCCGGCTTCATAGGCGAGGGCAATGGCATAATGCGTCGGGTTGGTGATCACCACGGTGGCGCGCGGCACGGCGGCCATCATCCGCTTGCGGCCCGCCGCCTCGCGCAGTTGCCGCAGCCGGGCCTTGATCAGCGGATCGCCGTCGCTTTCCTTCGCCTCCTCCTTCAGTTCCTGCCGCGTCATCCGCAGCCGGTCCAGGTGGCGGAAGCGCACCACCAGGATGTCGGCGATCACCAGCAGCGCGAAGGCGGCCAGCGTGGCGGCCAGCAGCCGCAGCACGCCCCGCCCGGCCGCATGGAACATCTCGGCCGGCGGGGCCGAGAGCACGGCGGAGAGGGCCGGCAGATCCGCCGCGATATACCAGAGTGCGGCCGCGACAATGCCGATCTTCAGCACAGAGCGCGCGAATTCCAGCAGCCCCTCCGCGCCAAAGAGCCGGCCGAAGCCGGAAATCGGCGAGATTTTCGCAAGGCTCGGCGTCAGGCCCGTCAGCGAGACAGCACCCCGCGTCTGCGCCAGCGTGGCGGCCGTGGCGCCGAGGATGGCCGCGGCGGTGATCGGCCAGGTGACGTCCAGGAACAGCCACAGCCATTCCAGCCCCGCGACCGCGACATTCAGCTCATGCCCGCGGCCCAGCGTGCCCCGCATGGAAGCCGCGATGTGCTCGATCTGCCCCGGCAACAACAGCGCCGCCATGAAGGTGGAGGCGAGCAACGTGGCAAAGCCCACCGCCTCACGCGAGAGCGCGACATTGCCTTCCGCCGCCGCCTGCTCGATCCGCCGCGGGGTGGCGGCTTCGGTTTTCTCGGCGGCTGCCTCGCCATCCTCCTCGGCCATGGCTCAGCTGCCCGGCAGGCGCAGGAAGCCCTGCGTCATGCCACCCCACCACAGCGACAGCATGCCGGGCAGAAGCAGCATGAGCAGCAGGAACCCACCCAGGATCTGCACCGGCGCCGCCACCACGAAGACCTGCGCCTGCGGCGCCAGCCGCGCCACGAGACCCAGTGCCGCATTAAGGAAAATCGCCGCCAGGACGAAGGGGGCCGCCAGTTGCATGGCCAGCGCCAGGCTATCCGCCGCCATGCGCGCGATGGTCTCGGCCGCGGCACCCAGCGGCAGGCCCGCCCCCGCCGGCAGCACGGCATAGCTCTCGACCAGGGCCCGCAGCGGCAATTCGTAAAGACCCGTCGCCAGCATGAGCGCCGCCGTGGCGAGCGAGAACATGCGGGCCAGCGCCGTGGCGGTCACCCCCAGCACCATGTCGCCCTGCAAGGGCGAGGCGAGGCCGATCAGCAGCGCCACCACCTGCCCCGCCTGCGAGAGCGCAAGGGCGAGGAATCGGGCCAGCAGGCCGATCCAGATGCCGGTGAAGATTTCGGCCATGAGCATCAGCCCCAGGCTGGCCACATCCTCGGGCATGGCGGGCAATGTGGGGGCGAGGATGGGCAGCAGCGCCAGAACCAGCCCGAGCGCGAGCGCCACCCGCAGATTGGCCGGCACCTCGGCCTCGCCAATGCCCGGCAGCAGCATCACCGCGGCCCCCAGGCGGCACAGGATCAGCACCGCCTGGAAAGCGAGGCCCGGCAGCGCGGCCAGGAGTGCCGCGTCCGCCAGGTTCAGGCCGGGCGTCGCACTCACGGCAGCCCACCCACGGCAATCACCTGGTCGAACAGCCGGCCAGCCCAGGCCCGCATGAGCCCCGTCATGAAGGGCCCGCTGACCAGCAGCAGCCCGGCGATGGCGGCCAGCTTCGGCAAGAAGGCGAGCGTCGCCTCCTGGATCTGCGTCAGCGCCTGCAACAGCGAGACGGCGAGCCCGATGACCAGCACCACCAGCAAGGGCGGCCCGGCCAATTGCAGGGTCACCCAAAGGGCCTCTCGCATCGCCATGGCGACGGGTTGTTCCAGCATATCGCCCCACCTCCTGTGGGTGCGCAGCCCGGCCAGCGGTCTCCCGCTAGATCGGCATGCGCATCACGTCCTGATAGGCGGTCACCACGCGGTCCCGCACCGCGGTCGCCGTCTGCAGGGCGAGTTCCGCACGGGAAATCGCCAGCACGACATCCGTGACGCTGCCCTGCCCCGTCAGCGCCTGGGTCGAGGCGGCATCGGCGCTGCGGCCGATATCAATGGCGTTCTGGGCGGCGCGGCTCAGCGCCTCGCCGAAGCCGGCACCCTGGCTGACCGCCTCGGCACCCCCCATGGCGGCGCGATAGGCGGCCGCGGCTCCGGAAATTGCGAGGCTTGGCGTGACCATCGGCGCCGCCCCTTACCGCAACGTCTCGATGGCACGCATCAGCATGCCACGCGTTGTCTCCAGCACCGCCAGATTGGCCGAATAGCTGCGATTGGCCTCACGCATGTCCATGTTCTCCACCAGGCTGTCCACATTGGGCGTCTTGACGTAGCCGCGGGCATCGGCCGCTGGGTGGCCGGGCTCGAAGCGCTCGGGGAAGGCGCGCTGGTCCTGGCCGATGCGCGAAACGCGCAGCGTCTCGGCCCCCAGGTTGCGATCCAGGCGGCTGCCGAAGGTCACGGTCTTGCGACGATAAGGATCGGCGCCGGGCGATTGCCCGGTGCTGTCTCGGTTGGCGATGTTTTCCGCCACCACGCGCAGCCGCGTGGATTGGGCCGCCATGCCGGCCGCGGAAATCGAAAGGGCACGATCCAGATCCATCAGCATTCTCCTTTGCGGGTGTCAGCGGCCAAGCGTCATGCGAAACAGGCCGACATATTTGCGGTGCAACCCCATCGCGAGCGCGTGCGCCTGGTCGGTCTCGGCGATGCGGATCGCCTGCTCATCGAGGGAGACGGCATTGCCGTTGGGCGTGCGTTCCGTCACGCGGCGCTCCTGCACGGCCAGAGCCGAGGCGCGGGCGGGAACCAGGTGCCGCGCATCGGTCGTGATCATTGGCGGCTTCGCGCGATGGCCGCGCAGCACGTCGCGGAACGGCACGGCATCGCTGGGCCGGAAGCCGGGCGTATCGGCATTCGCGACATTCTGCGACAGCAGCCGCTGGCGCGTATCGAGCCAGGCCAGGCGGCGTTCCGCGAGCGAGACAGGGCTGGTGCTGATCACGTCCATGGGCGGCATCCAACAGGGTTTTGATGAAGAAAATCTGAAGGCCGCCGCTGAGGAATTCTTAACCTTCCGCAGGGCATTCCTGGGCCATGGCGAACCGGACCCCAAACCCCGAAACAGCGCGCGCCGAATTCGAAGTCGCCGCCACCCTGGCGGCGATCGAGAGCCTGCAGGGCACGCTCACCATGGCCCGTGCGCTGGTGCTGGCCGGGCGCAGCGTGGACCTCGCCGGGCTCGACCGCGAGGCCGCGCGGCTCTGCGCCGCCGTCGCCTGCCTGCCCGGCGATTCCGGCCAGGCGCTGCTCGGCTCCCTGGCCGGGCTCGCGCAGGAGATTGACCTGCTGTCCCGCTGCCTCGCCGAGCCTTGATCCTCCCTCCAGCGCAGGCAGGAGGCCGCGCATGTCAACCACCGCCCATCCCGCGATGATCCTGCAGGCCGTGGCCGCCCTGGCCGCCGTGCTGCTGCTGGCCTGGGGGGCGGCGCGCATCGCCCGCCGGCGCGGGCTTGCGACGGCCGTGCCGGGCCGGCTCAACATCCGCTCCGTGCAGGCGCTGGATGCGCGCCGCCGGCTCGTGCTGATCGCCTGTGACGGCCGCGAAGCCCTGCTGCTGACCGGCCCCGCCGGCGACCAGATGCTGGGCTGGCTGCCCCCGCCGCCATGAAGTTCATCGCCGTGCTCTTCACCACCACCCTGGCCGCGCTGCTGCTGTGCGGCGCGCCCGCCCTCGCGCAGTCCGTCTCGCTCGATCTCGGCGGCAACCAGCCGGGCGCCACGGCGCGCCTCGTGCAGCTCACCGCGCTGATCGGGCTGATCTCGCTCGCACCTTCGCTGCTGGTCATGGCCACGGCCTTCACCCGCATCGTCATCGTGCTGGCGCTGCTGCGCACGGCCATCGGCGCGCAGGGCGTGCCGCCCAATCCGGTGTTGATCGGCCTCGCGCTGTTCCTCTCCTTCTTCGTCATGCAGCCGGTGCTGGACCAGGCCTGGACGCTGGGCGTCGTGCCCATGAATGAAGGCCGCCTGACGGAGCTGGAAGGCCTGACCGCCATGGCCGAGCCCTTCCGCAAATTCATGGCCGCCAATGTGCGCGAGAGCGACGTCAACCTGTTCAACCAGCTCGCGCGGCTGCCGGTCACAGCGCCCGAGGCGGCGCCCTTCCGCACGCTGATGCCGGCCTTCCTCGTCACCGAACTCAAGCGCGCCTTCGAGATCGGCTTCCTGCTGTTCCTGCCCTTCCTGGTGATCGACATGGTGGTGGCCTCCATCCTCATGTCGCTCGGCATGATGATGCTGCCGCCCTCGGTGGTGGCGCTGCCCTTCAAGCTGATCTTCTTCGTGCTGGTGGATGGCTGGGCACTGCTTTCCTCCAGCCTCGTGCAGGGGTTCGTGCTGCCATAGTGCGGCGTGGACGGGCGGATTCACGCCTGCGGGCCAAGCGGCCCTGCGGCGATCCGAACCGGTGAAAGGCGGATTCACGCCTGCGGGCCAAGCGGCCCTGCGGCGATCCGAACCGGTGAAGGGCGGATTCACGCCTGCGGGCCAAGCAGCCCTGCGGCGATCCGAACCGGTGAAGGGCGGATTCACGCCTGCGGGCCAAGCGGCCCTGCGGCGATCCGAACCGGTGAAGGGCGGATTCACGCCTGCGGGCCAAGCGGCCCTGCGGCGATCCGGCCTACTCCGTCTCAGCCGGCGGTTCCTGGGTTTGTGCGCGCGGCGTGGGGCGCGGCGGCACCCAGGGGCGATCCCCGCGCCAATCGCGATCGGACACCACGCGCGGCGGCGCCAGCCACACCGCATGCGCGCCATCGCGCCATGCCGAAAAGCGATCCACCACCACACTCCCGGGGCAATCCCCGCGCAGGGGCTCGGGCGAGAGAATGACCGGCGCCGTGCCGCAAGCCGGGTGCGCGCCGCGCCGGAACTCCGCCGCGGCGCGCTGCCCGCGCTGCGGCATGGGCGGGCGCAGCAGCAGCACGGCCGCCGCACCGGCAGCATCACGCAGCAGACAGGATTGCGGCGTGCAGGCGATGCGTCCGCCCGCAAGCTCACCGTCCACGGGCAAGGGTGTTCCCGCATCATCGCCGAAGCCACGCAGCCAGGCATCGCCGGTGAAACGGGACGCGCCGGGCCGCCTTTCGAAGAACACCTCCCCCGCGACCTGAAAGGCAAAAAGCCGCCCATCTGCCGAAGCCAGCGCTGCCGGCAGGCTGACCCAGCTCCAGCTGGCGAAGCCCAGCGCCATCGGCAGGCAGCCCAGCAGCCGCCAGCGTTGACGCCAGAGGCACAGCCAGCAGAAGCCGAAGGCGATCAGCGCGAGGCCATGGCCTGGCAAGGGCGCCATGGCCAGGGCCGCGCCCGGCCAGGCGGCCACCGCCTGCGCCACCCACAGAATGCCCGCGATGCCCCAGCCCATCAGCGCAAGCGGCATGCCCTCGGCACCGAAGGGCATCAGCAGCAGGGCCAGCATCCCGGCCGGCATCACCAGAAAGGAGGTCAGCGGCACGGCCAGCGCATTGGCCGCCACGCCATACACCTGCACCCGGCCGAAGTGATGCAGCCCGAAAGGCGTGGTCGCCGCACCGGCGATCACCGAGGTCGCCAGCGTGCCGAGCAGGACCAGACCCAGACGCTGCCAGAGCGGACGCGGCGCGGCCCCCCCCATCAGCCAGGGCCGCGCCGCCTCGAACGCCGCGATGAGCGCCAGCACGGCGGCGAAGCTCATCTGGAAGGAGGGGCCAAGCAGCGCGGCGGGTTGCAGCACCAGCACGGCGACCGCAGCGAAGGCCAGCACCCGCGGGCTCAGCGCGCGCCGGCCAACCAGCAGCGCCAGCGTGACCAGCGCGGCCATGGCAAAGCTGCGCTGCATCGGCACCTGGCTGCCGGTCAGCACCATGTAGAAGCCACCCGCCAGCAGGGCGAGGATGGCCGCCACCGGCTTGGTGCCGAAGCGCAGCGCGAAGCCGGGCCAGAGCGCCAAGCCACCCCGCGCCAGGGCAAAGACCAGCCCCATCACGATGGCGATATGCAGCCCCGAGACGGACAACAGATGCGCCAGGCCCGAATCCCGCATCGCCTGCATCTCGGCCGGCGGAATGCCGCTTTGCCCGCCCGTCAGCAGGGCCGCCGCAATCGCGCCCGCAGCGCCGGGCAGCGCCGCCATCACCTGCGCCTCGATCCGCGCGCGCAGCCCCGAAAGCGGCGGGGCCGCGCCGTCGCGCGCCATGATCTCCAGCGGCCCGAGCGCGAAGCCGGAGCCGGCGACGCCCTCGAAAAACGCTGCACGCTGGAAATCCCAGGCGCCCGGATAGGCCGGCGCCGAGGGCGGGCGGATCAACGCGCGCAAGGCCACGCGATCCCCGGGTTCCGGCCGGGCCCGGTCGTTGGCACGCAGCCGGACACGGATAAGCCGGGCGGCGGGCGGCATCTCCTCGGCCCAGCGCGCCTCGGCGAGGGTGAGGCGCAAGCCGCCCGGCAGCGGGTCCACTTCCACCACCGTTCCGCGCAATGCCATCGCCCCGCGCGGCAGCTCCAGGATGGGCGCCGCGCGCATGCCGTGCCAGCCGGCCAGCGCGAAACCGCCGCCGATGCAGGCCAGCAGCGCCATGGCCCAGGCCAGCAAGGGCGACTGCGCGCGCAGCCGGAGGGCCAATCCCGCCGGCAGCAGCGCGAGGCCTCCCCACCAGAGCGGCGGCTCGAAGCGCGGCACGAAATACAGCAGCACCCCAACACCCAGCGCCACCGGCAGCCAGAGCGCGAGGCGCCCCTGCTCGGATTCCAGACGGCGAATCACCCAGGGTTGTAGCGGAGGCTGCATCTGCACGCAGACGTGCACCACCCCTCAACCGCCGTCCAGCATCGTGATACACAGGCGCATGACCGTTCGCACCCGCTTCGCCCCCTCCCCCACCGGCTTCCTGCATATTGGCGGTGCCCGCACCGCGCTGTTCAACGCGCTCTTCGCGCGGCGGCATGGCGGCGCCTACCTCCTGCGCATCGAGGATACCGACCGCGCCCGCAGCACCCAGGAAGCCGTGGACCAGATCCTGGAATCCCTGGCCTGGCTGGGCCTCAGCCCCGATGAGCCGCCGGTCTTCCAATCCCGGCGTGAGGCCCGCCATGCCGAGGTGGCGCATGAACTCCTCGCCGCCGGCCTCGCCTACCGCGCCTATGAAACCCCCGAGGAGCTGGTGGCCATGCGCGAGCGCGCCATCGCTGAAAAGCGCCCGCCCCGCTACGATGGCCATTGGCGCGAGCGTGAGCCAGGTGCCGCCCAGGCCGGCCAGCCCTTCGCCATCCGCCTCAAGGCGCCGCAAACCGGCGAGACGGTGGTGGAGGACCAGGTCCAGGGCAACGTCACCGTCGCCAATACCGAGCTGGATGACATGATCATCCTGCGCTCCGACGGGACACCCACCTATCTGCATGCCGTGGTGGTGGACGACCATGACATGGGCATCACCCACGTCATCCGCGGCGATGACCACCTGACCAACACCTTCCGCCAATGCATGGTCTATGACGCGATGGGCTGGCACCGCCCGCGCTTCGGCCACATCCCGCTCATCCATGGCGCGGATGGCGCGAAGCTCAGCAAGCGGCATGGCGCGGTTTCCGTGCTCGATTTCCGGGACCAGGGCCTGCTGCCGGAAGCCGTCTGCAACTATCTGTTGCGCCTGGGCTGGGGCCATGGCGATGAGGAAATCATCCCCCGCGCCCGCGCCGAGCAGATCTTCGACCTGCATGATGTCGGCCGCGCGGCCTCCCGCATGGACTACAAGAAGCTGGAGCATGTGAACGGCGTCTATCTGCGCCAGGCCGACCCCGTGAAACTGCTGCCCGATGTGCTGCACCGCCTCTCGGCCTCGGGCGAGTTGTTCGGCACCGAGAAGATCGCCCGCGTGCAGGCGCTGCTGCCGGCCCTGCAGGAGCGCGCGAAAAACCTCGCCGAGCTCGCGGCCAGCGCCGCCTTCGCCGTGACGGACGGCGCGCCCGAGCCGGATGCCAAATCGGCCGCGCTGCTGACACAGGACGCCAAGGCGCGCCTCGCCGATCTCGCGGAATTCCTCTCGGCCGCCCCGTGGGAGCGCGCCGATCTCGAACATTGGCTGCGCGACTATGCCGAGGTGAAGGCGGTGAAGCTCAAGGACATCGCCCAGCCTTTGCGCGTGGCGCTGACCGGCAGCACCATGTCCCCGCCGATTGACCTCACGCTGTTCGCGCTGGGCCGCGATGAAGCGCTGGCGCGGATTCTGGCGGCAGCGGGCATTGGGACAATTTAGCCTGGACTGATCATGCTGCCGTCTGGGGGCGCAAACCGCCCTCAGCCGACGATCCCAGGAAGGGGGTGTGGGGCCCCGATCCTGAGATATTGGAGCCCCGGCTTTTCCGTCACGTCCCCTGCGCCGCCGCCCGGAACCGCGCCGCCGTGAAGGGGATCGAGCGCATCCGCACCCCCGTCGCGTCAAAGATCGCGTTCGAGACGGCCGAAGGAATCACCGCCGCCGCCGGCTCGCCAGCGCCCCAGGGGCGTTCGGTCGGGCGGTCAATCAGCTCGACCACGATCTCGGGGATTTCCGGGAAGGTGATCGTCCGGTAGCTCGCCCAATCCAGGCTCGTGATGGTCTTGCGGTCGAAGGTCAGCTCCTCGTGCAGGGTGCGGCTGAGGGTGTGGATGATGTTCCCCTCGATCTGCGCCTTCACCCCATCCGGATGGATGATCTGCCCGCAATCATGCGTGCAGTAGAATTTCGTCACCCGGATATCCCCGGTGCGGCGATTGACCTCCACCTCGGCCACGGCGGCCACATAGGTGCGCACCAGCTCATACTTCACATAGGTCACGCCCCGCCCGCGCACGACATCGCCGCTGAGGTTGCGCTGCGGGCTCGGCCGCGTCTGCCAGTTGGACAGGCGCGCCACGCGCTCCAGCACGGTGCGCCCGCGCGGGTCATCCTGCGGCATCAGGCGCAGGCGGTATTCCACCGGGTCCGCCGCCGCCTCGGCCGCGCATTCATCGAGGAAAGCCTCATTGGCGTAGGTGTTCTGCATGCGGCCTGGCGTGCGGATCCAGCTCGGCCGGAAGGGCGTGGTGTCCAGGCGGTGGCAGGTCGTCTTGATCGCCGGGAAGCTGTAGGGCAGCGCCAGGTTGTGGACGATGTTGCCGGGATGGATCTGGTTTTCGCGCGGCATGCCCGAAAGCTCCGCCGCCGTCAGGTCCACATTGCCGCCCGCCCCTTTCGGGATGAAGGCCTCGCTCTCCCAACCCACGATATTGCCCTGCGCATCCAGCCCGGCGCGGAGGTCCACCAGATGCGGCGGGCCCTTGGGGTCCCAGCCATGCTCATCGGCGCGCATCCATTGCACGCGCACCGGGCGGCCCACGGCGCGGGCCAGCAGCGCCGCATCGGCCGCCGCATCCTCATGGCCGTTGCGGCCGTAGCAGCCCGCCCCCTCCATGTAGATGCAGCGCACCTGCTCATTCGTCATGCCGAGCATCATGGCCAGTTGCTTGCGCAGATTATGCGTGGCTTGGCTGGCGGACCAGGTGGTGAGCTTGCCATCCTTGAACTCGGCGACCGCGCAGGAAGGGCCCATCGAGCCATGGGTGTGGATGGCGAAGTCATAGCTGGCTGAGACGCGCTTCGCGGCCCCCTGGATCGCCGCCCCCGGCGCCCCGCGCTCCGACGTCACCTGCACCTGGGCGACCGGCGTGGATCGCACATGCTCCCACAGCTTGGACTGATCCGGCAGGCCGGCCCATTCGGACCAGCTCACCTTGAGGTCCCGCGCCGCGCGGATCGCCGCCCATTCCGTTTCGGCCACCACGCCGACAAAGGCGCCCTGGTGCACCACGCGCACCACGCCCGGAATGCCGCGGATGCTGGCTTCATCCACCGATTGCGCCACCGCACCCATGGCGGGCGGGCGCACCGGGCGGCCATGCAGCATGCCCGGCAGCTTGAAGTCATGCACATATTCGAAGCGGCCGAAGACCTTGTCCGGGATATCCACCCGCGGCACCGAACGGCCGACGATCCGGCGCTCGCCCGGCGCCTTGATGGGGGCCGCGGCATCCACCTTCATCTCCAGCGCGCGCCCGCCGACCAGCTCGGCATAGGTGACGCGGCCCGAGGGGCCGATCACCACGCCATCCTCGACCCGCAGCGCCGAAACCTCGGCCCGCAGCCGCTCGGCCGCGCGCTGCACCAGGGCGCGGCGCGCGGTGGCGGCGGCGGCCCGCAGCGCGACGCCGCCATTCTGGATGGAGAGCGAGCCATAGGTCGGCCCCTGATCCGGCGTCAGCGCCGTATCGCCCTCGATCACCCGCACGCGGGCCAGCGCGACATCCAGTTCCTCGGCGGCCATCTGCATGAAGCCGGTGCGCACGCCGGTGCCGAGATCCACCTTGCCGATATAGACGGTGACACCGCCCTGGGCATCAATCGCCAGGAAACTTGCCACCTCATCCGCCGCCACGGATTTCTCGGTCCAGGCCTTGGCCGATGGCGGCAGGGTGAAGCCCACCACCAGCGCGCCCCCGGCCGTGAGGAGGGAGCGGCGGTCCAGATTGATTGCGTTCATGTCCCTGCCCTCCCTCAGCCCTGCGCCGCGGCGCGCAGCACGGCGGCGACGACGCGCGGATGCGTGCCGCAGCGGCAGATGTTGTTGACGAGTTCCTGCTTGACCTGCGCCTCGGTCGGGCGCGGATTTTTCGCCAGCAGCGCCGCCGATTGCATGATCATCCCATTGGCGCAGTAGCCGCATTGCACCGCCTGCTCGGCGATGAAGGCCTGTTGCAGCTTGTGGGGGGCGGCTGGCGTGCCCAGCCCCTCCAGCGTGACGATCCGCTTGCCCGCCGCCTGCCCCACGGGAAGCTGGCAGGAGCGCACCGCCTCGCCCTCCACATGCACGGTGCAGGCGCCGCATTGGCCAAGGCCACAGCCATAATGCGGACCGGTGACGCCCACCTCGTTGCGCAGCGCGTAGAGCAGCGGCATGTCGGGGTCATCAACGGTGATGGTGACGGCGCGGCCGTTCACATTCAGGGCCAGGTTCTGGCTCATCGCGTTCTCTCCCTGGCGGGACGTGGCGCCCGCTCGTTACGCCGCCATTCAAGCCCGGAGGCGCGCCGGCGCGCAACCTTCGCGGAATGAAGCGCCGGCCGGGCCGTCGCGCCCGCCATCACGCCATGGCCAGCCGGAGCGAGCGCGGGATATGGGCGCGGCCCCCCACCATCCCCATCAGGTTGCGCAGCGCCCGGCCCCATTGCAGCACGAAGCGCCCGAAATTTTCACGATGGCGCATTTGCAGCGCCACCAGCCTTTTGGACAAATCCGGATCAGGCAGCATCCAGGCCGGCCCAGGCAGGGCGCCGAGAAACTTCAAGCGCCGCGCCAGGACAATGATGCCCATTCCGCGCATCCGATACGCCCGCCGCGCGCCCCGGAAGATCACCCGCCGCAGCGATTGCAGCGGGTGGCGGGGCCCAAGATCATGCAGCGCCTGGAGCAGTTCCTCCCACAGCCCGGCCTTCGTCAGCCGGCGGAAATGCCGGGCGACGGTGCCCGCCTCGCCATATTCGGGCGGAACCTCCCGCCAGGGGGCGTCGGTGGTGAGCAGCCAGAACATGCCATTCATGCGGTGGCGCAGATCAGCCAGGGGCCGGCCCTGCGGGGCGTCGCGCTCCACATAGGGGCGCAGCGCGGCCCATTGGCGGTCGGTGAGGGGGCGGTGGGGGATGCGATGGAACATAACGCGAACAATAGGGAAAAGTATATTCAAAATCAATGTAAATTGGGGCGCTGCCCCAAGCCCCGGCAAGAACCTCAGGTTCTTGCATCTCCGGGGCACAGCCCCGCACCTGGTCACTCCAGCGTGAACAGCTTGCCGACCGCCGCCGGCACCACGCGTTCGCCCAGCGCGCGTTCCAGCGCATTCACCGCCCGCCACCCGGTGCAATGCGCCGGGATCACCAGCGGCAGATCAAACCCGCCGATATCGCGCACCGTCTCGGGGATGATCTTCTCGTTCTCGCCCGAGAGGTGAAAGCCGCCCATCACGGCGAAGATCGCCTCCTCCGGGAAGGCCGCGCGCGCCGCGTGCAGCACATTCACCACCCCGGCATGCGAGCAGGCGGAAAAGATGATCAGCCCCTGGCCCGCGAGGCGCACCGCCAGGAAGCGCTCATCCATCAGCAGCTCATCGGCCTGCCATGCGGCATCCTCCGCATCGCGGCCCACCTGGCCGGGCAGGCCGCGCTCATAGGGCGTCACGCGGGGAATTTCGCCGCTCACATAGAACAGGCCATCCAGGGCCAGTTGCGGTTCGGCCGTGACGATCGGCGTGGCACCCATGGCCGCCCATTCGCCGGGTGCCGGGATGAAATCCATGGGCAGCACCCCGCCATCGGGCTGGCGCATGCCGCGCTCGCGGAACATGCCGGGATGCAGGTAGAGCGGCGTCGCGCGCCCGCCATTGGCCGCGCGCATCATCGCCAGCGCCTGCGGCAGGCCGCCCGCATGGTCCCAATGGCCATGGCTCAGCACCACCGCCTCGATGGCAGCGAAATCCACGCCGAGGCGGGTCGCGTTGCGCTCCATCGCCATATCCACCGGCCCGCCGTCAAACAGCAGGCTGCGCGGCCCCGCCGGCCCATGCGCCGTGACCAGAAGGGAGAGGCCGTGGCTGGCACAACACAGCGCCCCACCCGAGGTGCGCTTCATCCCCTGGTGCCGCAATTGCTGCGCCTCACGCAGCACGAAACGCGGCGCGGAGGAGAGCATGTCCAGCACATTATCCACGATGACCTGAATCTCGATCCGGCTCGCCGCGACCAGCTGCATGGCACGTCCCCTGTTCCTGCCCGGAGGAGCTTGTGTCAAAACTTGACCTTGCGCCATTCCGGGCGCATTCACCGCGCGCACCACCCAGCGCCCGGGGGCTTCACGCCGCCAGCGGCGCATTGCTCTGCGCCACTCCCCGGTTGAACCACGAGGCGGATCAAAGGACCCGAATGTCTAAAGAGGATATGATCGAGTTCAGCGGCCAGGTCGTTGAACTTCTCCCCAACGCCATGTTCCGCGTGAAGCTGGACAATGAGCACATGGTGCTCGCCCATACCTCGGGAAAGATGCGCAAGAACCGCATCCGCGTCCTCGCCGGGGACCGCGTGAATGTCGAGATGACGCCGTATGACCTGACAAAGGGCCGCATCACCTTTCGCTTCAAGTGAATGGGCCGCTTCAGGGAACCGGGCAGCCTTCCATGAGTTTGACGGGTGGGGCTTTGACGCGCGAGCGGCCGCCCCTGGTCCTCGCCTCGGCCAGCCCGCGCCGGATCGAGCTGCTGGCCCGCATCGGCGTGACGCCGGATCGCGTGGCGCCGGCCGATATCAACGAAACCCCGAAGCCCGCCGAATTGCCGCGCAACCTGGCCGCCCGCCTGGCCCTGGCCAAGGCGCAGGCCGCGGCCGACCCGGCCGCGCTGGTCCTGGCCGCCGATACGGTGGTGGGCGTCGGCCGCCGCATCCTCGGCAAGCCGGACAGCCCGGCGGAGGCGCGCCGCTTTCTGGAACTCCTCTCCGGCCGCCGCCACCAGGTGCATACGGGTGTCGCGCTGCGCCAGCCCGATGGGCGGATCGCCACCCGCCTGGTCACCACCATCCTCGCCTTCCAGCGCCTGACGGACCAGCAGATCGCGGCCTATGTCGAGGCGGGCGAATGGCAGGGCAAGGCGGGCGGCTACGCCATCCAGGGTGCCGCCGAGATGTTCGTGCGCTTCCTGTCGGGCAGCCACTCCAACGTCGTCGGCCTGCCGCTGTTCGAGACCGCGCAATTGCTGCGCGGCTGCGGCTGGCTGCGTCCCTGATGATGCAGATCCACCTCTCCCGCTCACCCGGAGAGCGCCGCGTGGCGCTGCTGCGCGATGGCGCGCTGCACGCCTACCGGCTGGAGCGCCCGGCGCGGCCCGACGGCGTGGGCGATATCCTGCGCGGCCGCGTCAGCGCCGTGATGCCGACCCTCGCCGGCGCTTTCGTGGCCTTGCCGGATGGCGAGTCGGGCTTCCTGCCCGAGAGCGATTGCGAAGGCCGCAAACTACCGTCCGAAGGCACCATCCTGACGCTGCGCGTGACCCGCGCCGGCCAGGGCGGCAAGGGCAAGCGCCTCTCCGCGAAAACGCCGCAGATCGAGGGGGAAGCCCTGATCGCCCGGGGCCCCGACGCCGCCCTGCGCTGGGCCGCCGCCTACCCCGAGGCGCGCATCATCGCCGATGACGCGGCCGAGGTTGCGCGGCTGCGCGGGGTGCTCGGTGCGGGGCGCGTGCTGCTCCAGGGCAATGCCTTCGATGACGCGCTGGAGGATGAGGTGGCGCGCCTCGCATCCCCCGAATGGGATTTGCCGGGCGGCGGGCGGCTGATCTTTTCCCCCCTGCCCGCCCTGACCGCGGTGGATGTGGATTCCGGCGGCGCCGACCCGCGCGAGGTGAATCGCCTGGCCATCCCCGAATTCGCCCGGCAACTGCGCCTGCGGGACCTGGCCGGCCCCATCCTGCTCGACCTCGCGGGGCTTTCGGTGAAGCAGCGCGCGGCGCTGGAGCCCGATCTGCGCGCCGCCTGCGGGCATGATGGGCTGACGCAGCTGCTGGGCCTCGGCCCGCTCGGCCTGTTCGAGCTGCGCCGCGCCCGCATCCACCCGCCCCTGCATGAAACGCTGTCCGAGCGCGCCCTGGCCACCGGCCTCGCGCTGCTGCGCCAGGCCGCGCGCGAATCGGCGGCAGCGCCCGGCCGCCGCCTGGCCCTGCATGCCACTGGCCCCGTCCTCGCGGCGCTGGACGCCATGCCCGAGGCGCTGGAGGAATTCACCGCCCTGGCCGGCCACCCCATCCTGCTCCGCGCCGGGCCGACGCCGGAGATCACCGATGCCTGACGCCCCCCATGCCTGAGCTGCGCTGCCCGATCTGCCGCAAGCCCTCGGCGAAGCGCGAACCCGGCCAGCGCAGCGCCTATCCCTTCTGTTCCGAGCGTTGCCGGCAGGTGGATCTCGGCCGCTGGTTCACCGAAAGCTATGCCGTGCCGGTGGTGGAGCCGGAGGAGCAGGACGAAGAACGCTAGCCCGGCTGGACACACCCCCGCCGCTTCGCTATCACGCCGTCACCAAGCGCGCCCGGGTAGCTCAGTTGGTAGAGCATGCGACTGAAAATCGCAGTGTCGGTGGTTCGATTCCGCCCCCGGGCACCATTCCACTTGGCGAGACGCCGCCAGGCTTTTCCTCACCAGGATGTGACGGCACCCGGCGCCATTGGCCGCCTCCAGCCCCTCTTGAGCCTTGCGGATCGTCACGCCCAAAACCGGCAGGAGCTTGAGCATGTTCTCCAGACGACAGGGTTTCATCGCCCTCCCCGCCTTCGCCATCGGCACGGCCCGCGCGCAGGATACCGTGGCGCTGAGCCGCTTCCTCGCCCCCACGGGGCCCTTGCGCGCGGTCATCAACGTCGGCAACCCGATCCTGGCCAATCGCCGGCCGGGGGACCCCGTGCCCTTCGGGGTCTCGGTGGACCTGGCCCGCGAACTGGCCCGCCGGCTGGCGCTGGATGTCGAGTTGATCGCCGTCCCCTCGGCCGGGCGCGCGGTGGCGACGATGCGCGCCGATGACGGGGATATCGGCTTCTTCGCGCTGGACCCGACACGCGGTCAGGGCATTGATTTCACGGCCCCCTTCATCGAGATCGAGGGCACTTTCCTCGTGCATGAATACTCGCCCATCACCGCGATCGAGCAGGTGGATAGCCGCGGCGTCCGCATCGCCGTCGGCCTGAACAGCGCCTATGACCTGTTCCTCCGCCGCGAAATCCGCAACGCCACCCTGGTGCGCATCGCCACCTCACCGCGCGTCGTGGAGGAGTTCGTCCGGCAGAGCATTGATGTCGCGGCTGGCGTCCGGCAGCAGCTGGAGGCGGATGCCGCGCGAATCGGCGGGCTGCGCATGCTGCCCGGCCGCTTCATGGTGATCGAGCAGGCATTGGGGCTGGCGGGCGGGCGGGACCCTTCGGCGCTGGCCTATCTGCGCGATTTCATCGAGGAGATGAAGGCGAGCGGCTTCATCGCGGCCTCCCTCGCCCGCCACAATATCCAGAGCGCCTCCGTCGCGGGCCCTGGCTGACGCCATCCGCCGGCGGGGTGGGTTTGCGGCAAATCATGGCCCCGCCCTGCCTGCAAAACTGATAATCACGCCCATTCGATCGCCCCAGGGGAAACCACATGTCCGACAGCATTCTCGCCACCCGCCGCGCCGGCCTCGAAGAGGCCTTCTTCGCCCGGCACAATGAAGAACTCCGCCAGAAGATGCTCCAGGCGGATGCGGAGAAATTCCGCAAGGAAGCCCTGATCGCCGCCACCGGGATCGTGGATGACGTGGTGCTTCAGCGCCTCATGCAGTTGCAGATCGGCACCGGCACGCTTGCCGCCTTGACCCTGGTGCCGATGGTGCTGGTCGCCTGGACGGATGGCTCGATCTCGGCCGAGGAGCGCCGGGCGATCCTGGCCGGGGCGAATGAAGCGGGCCTCAAGCCGGGTGGCCCGGCCCTCGAATTGCTGGAGGCCTGGCTGCACACCCGCCCCGCCCCTGCCCTGTTCCAGGCCTGGAAGGATTACGTGGCCGCGCTGACCCATACCCTGACGCCGGAGGAGCGGCGCTCGCTCGAATCCAGCGTGCTGGCGCAGGCGCATCGGGTGGCGTCAGCGACGGGCAGCTTCCTTGGCCTGACCTCGCCGATTTCGGATGCGGAAAACGCGCTGCTGCGCGAATTGGCGCACAGCTTCCACACGGCGTAGCGGGCGGCGGGGAACCGCCTCCCGCCCATCGCCGGGGCGGCCCGCTGCCCCGGCGCGTGGGTGTGCCGTGCCTTCGCCGTGGGCTCAGCCCACATAGCCCAGCAGCAGCCGCGGCAGGGTGAGGGAAACCGCCGGCCAATAGGTGGTGAAGGCCAGCGCCACCAGGATGGCGCCCCAGAAGGGCCAGATGGTGCGCATCACCTCCTCGATGCGGATCTGGCCGATGGCGCAGCCCACGAACAGCACCGCCCCCACGGGCGGCGTGGTGAGGCCCAGGCCCAGATTCATCATCATCACCATGCCGAACTGCACCGGGTCCATGCCGATGGCGAGCACCACCGGCAGGAAGATGGGCGTGGTGATGAGGATCAGCGCCGCCATGTCCATCACGCAGCCCAGCGCCAGCAGGCAGAGATTGATCATCAGCAGGATGACGATGGGGTTGCTGCTGATGGCCAGCATGCCGTCGGTCAGCAATTCCGGCAGCCGATACATCGCCAGCAGCCAGGCGAAGGCGGTGGCGGTGCCGACCAGCAGGAAGACGACCGCCGTGGTGCGCACGCTGGTCCGCACGGCCAGCACGAAATCCGCCCAGGGCAGCGCGCGATAGATCAGCAGCGTCACCAGCAAGGCCCAGATGGTGCCGAAGGCCGCCGATTCCGTGACGGTGAAGACGCCCGAAAGCACGCCGCCCAGGATGATCACCGCCGTCAGCAGGCCCGGCAGCGCGTCCACGAACGTCCAGAGCAGGTGGCGGAAGCCCTTCCAGCCATCGGCCGGATAGCCGCGCCGCACCGCCATCACATAAGCCGCCACGGCCAGCAGCAGGCACATCATGATGCCAGGCACGATGCCCGCGATGAACAGCGCCGAGACGGAAATCCCGCCGCCCGCCGCCAGCGAATACAGGATCATGTTGTGGCTCGGCGGGATCAGGATGCCGGCGATGGAACTCGTCACCGTGAGGGATACGGCGTAATCCACGCCATAGCCCTTGGCCTTCATGGCCGGGATCAGGATGGTGCCCGTGGCCGAGGTATCCGCCACGGCCGAGCCTGAAATGCCGCCGAACAGCATCGAGGTGGAGACATCCACCATCCCCAGGCCGCCGCGCATCCAGCCCACACAGGCCGAGGCGAGCGCGATCAGGCGGCGCGCGATGCCGCCATGCAGCATGATCTCGCCCGCGAAGATGAAGAATGGAATGGCGAGCAGGGAGAAGATGCTCATGCCGCTCGCCATCTGCTGGAAGGCGACGGCGGGGTTCAGCCCCTCCCAGAGAAAGCCGGCGACGGCGGCGATGCCCAGCGTGAAGGCGACCGGCACGCCGGCCATGATGCCCACGGCAAAGACGGCGAAGATCAAAAGCAATCCAGGTTCCACGGGCGCGCTACTCCAGGAAGGCGGCGGCGATGCCGCGTTTCTCGGGCGCGCCCTCCGAGAAGATGTCGAGCAGCACCTGCTCGATGGCGAACAGCACCATCAGCAGGCCGCCCACCACCATCGGCGCATAGGTCCAGCCCTGGCTGATGCCGAGCAGCGGGATCTTGAACGGCCCCACCATCTCGACCAGTTCCCAGGACCACCAGGCCATGCCGGCGCCGAAGAGCCCCATCAGCGTGTCGCAGGCCAGCGCCACCCAGCGCTGCCCACGCTCGGGCAGCGCCTCGCGCAGGCCCAGCACCGAAAGGTGGAAGCGCTCGCGTACGCCCACCGCGGCCACGGGCATGGCGATGGAGAGGATGGCCAAGGTGGCCACCCGCTCGATCCAGGTGGGCGTGTCGTTCAGCACATAGCGGGCGAAGACGAGCCAGCCCATCATCCCCACCAGCACCACCAGCGCGACACCGGCCACCGCGATGGTCAGCGCCGAGAGCGCGCCCAGCGCCCGCGAAAACGCCGCGAGTGCCGCCGGCAGCTTTTCGCTCACCGCAATTCGCGGATGCTGCGGACCAGGGCGCTCAGCGCCGGCGTCGCCGCGTATTTGGCGTAGACCGGCTCCATCAGCGCCGACCAGGGCGAACGGTCGGCGATCTCGATCACGGTGACTCCCGCCGCCGTCACGCGCTGGCGGCTGACGGCCTCACGCTCGGCCCAGAGGCGGCGTTGCAGCGTGGCGGATTCCAGGGCGGCGGCGCGCATCATCGTGCGGTCCGCCTCGCTCATCCGCTGCCAGCGCTGGCGGGAGACGGCGAGCACCTCGGGCACGTTGGAATGCTCGGTGGTGGAGTAGAAGCGCGCCACCTCGAAGTGGCGGGTGCTTTCATAGGAGGGCCAGTTGTTCTCGGCGCCATCAATCACGCCGGATTGCAGGCTGGTGAAGACTTCGCCGAAGGGCAGCGGCGTCGGGTTGGCTCCCAGGGCCCGCATCAGGTCAATCCAGAGATCGGAGGTCTGCACGCGGATCTTCATGCCGCGCAGATCAGCCGGCGTGCGCACCGGCCGCGTGGTGTAGAGGCTGCGCGCGCCGGCATCATACCAGGCGAGCGGGATGATGCCGATCGCTTCCAGCTCGCGCGTGATCGCCTCACCCGCCACACCGTCAATGGCGCGCTGCATGTGGGCCACATCGCGGAACAGGAAGGGCAGTGTCACCACATTGGTGGAGGCCGCCAGGTTGTTGAAGGGCGAGAGGTTGAAATTGCCGAAATCAATCGCGCCCAGGCGCATCTGCTGGATCGCCTCATCCTGCTGGCCCAGCTGCGCCGAATGGAAGGTGCGCATGCGGATGCGGTTGTTGCTGCGCTCCCCCACCATGCGGGTGAAGGCATCCATGCCCTGGCCATTCGGGTAATCGGCCGCGTGGATGTTCCAGCCGCGCCATTCCTGCGCCATGGCCGGCCCCGCTAGGGCGGCGAAGGCCAGCATGGCAGTCAACAGAGGCACGGTGAACAGAATCCGGGCGCGTTGCCCTGATTTGGCGAACATGGACGTCTCCTCCGGGGCTGGGTGCTGAAGCACCTCTCGCGTGTTAAACTGCAATAGCAGTTTGCAAGTCTGGCGCAGTCCGGCCCCGCCCGTCAACGCGACTTTCGAGTGGGCGCCGCCAGGACGCCATTGGTGACGAGCGAGCGCAGCACATGCGCGCGCATCCGCGCCTCGGCCAGCGCCGCATCCCGCCGCTTCAGCGCGGCCACGATGCCCTTGTGCTCGGCCAGCGCCTTGGGCAGGTCCCGCGGCGTGCTGCCCACCGCGCGGTGCTGGCCCAGATGGTCATAGGCCCGCAGCGAGGAAAGCGAGCGCGTCAGGAAGGCATTGCCCGCCGCCTGATGGATCAGGGCGTGAAATTCCTCATTCGCCGCATCCAGCGCGGCGCTGTCCCGCGCGGCCGTGCCATCGGCCATGCGATGCAGCAGCGCGCCGAAGCGCGCGAGGCCCGCGGCGTCCAGCCGCTCGGCCGCCAGGGCGGCGGCGACACCTTCCAGGGCCGCGCGGATGCGGCCCAATTCGCCCAACTGGCCGGGCCCCACCTCGGCCACCACGGTCCCGCTGCGGGGCAGGGTGACGACCATGCCATCGGCTTCCAGCCGGCGCAGCGCCTCCCGCACGGGCTGCGCCGAAATGCCGAAGGACGCGGCCAGCCCACGCTCGGAAATCTTGCGCCCGGCCGGCAGCGCGCCCTGCACGATGGCGGCGCGCAGGCGGCGAAACGCCTGCTCCCCCAGGGAGAGCGTCTCATCCTCGGCCAGGGCCATGCCCAGGGGCGCGCGATCCACCATGCCGCACCCATACCGAGCCTCGGGCTTTCCCGGAAGCCGGAACACCGCCCCGGGCGGCGCCCTGGAGTGTGTTCCCTTCGCCAGGGCTCACGACACAAACTCCGGCCCACTGGTTTTCGGGCACCGTCATCCGTCCAGACGATCCCGCTCGAACGGAAGATGCCCTAACGCGCGCTCCCGGCCAGGGCGATGAGCTGCTCGGCCCGGAAGAAGCCCAGGAAGGCCCAGTCGGCACCACCCGGCCGGAACACGCCGGCCGCGCCCTCCGGGAATTCCTGCTGCGCCAGGCCGCGGCCGAGGATCATCCCCAGCGGCACGATATGGCCGATCATCACGCGGTTCCCGCCAACCACCGGCTGGGCGAGGCGACGGGAGACGGCGCGCGCATCATCGCTGGGGCTGCCGGGCGTGTAGTCATCGGCGATCAGATCCCGCTCGACGCGGGTTTGCGCGCGGCCAAAGGCCAGTTCGGCCGTGTCCTGCGCGCGGAACACCTCGCTGGTCAGCACCTCGGCCACGGGGATGTTCAGCGCGCGGATCGCCTGGCCCAGCCGCGTGGCCTGCTGCCGCCCGGCCTCGCTCAGGTTGCGCTGCCCGGCGCGATCGCCCCGCAGCCCGGTATCCACCTGGGAGCGGTCCGTGATGGCGTGGCGGAAATAGAGGTTCAGCCCCCCCGCCCGCAGCAGCGGCAGCAGCGCGTCATCGGCCAGGAAGGCATGGCCTTGGGCCATGGCCGGCACGGCGAAGACCCCCCCCAAAAGGACACGGCGGCGCATGACAATCTCTCCATCCGGATGCCCGGCCGGATAGCCGAGCCCGCCCGGCGCCGCAACGGGTTGCGATGGACCAGCCCCGCCCTTGCCTGCCATGCTGCCGCAAAATCAACCGAGGAACCGCCATGATCACCCGCCGCGCCGCATTCGCCCTGCCCCTCGCCACCGCTGGCCTCGCCACCCCTGCGCTGGCGCAGGCTGGCTTTCCGAACCGGCCGGTGCGCCTCGTCGTGCCCTGGCTGCCGGGGGGCTCGGCCGATACGCATCTGCGCGTGCTGGCGGAGCTGGCGGGGCGCAATCTCGGCCAGTCGGTGATCGTGGAGAATCGCCCCGGCGCCTCGGGCACGCTGGGCCCGGCCATGATCGCGCAGGAGCCGCGCGGCGATGGCCATCTGATCGGCCAGATGCCCGTCACCATCTTCCGCATCCCGGCGATGAGCCGCCGCCCCACCTTCGACCCCATGGCCGATTTCTCCTGGGTGATCCACCTGACCGGCTATGTCTTCGGCGTGGTGGTGCGCAGTGACAGCCGCTACGCCACCTGGGAGCAGTTCCTGGACTACGCCAAGGCCAATCCGGGGCGCGTCAGCTACGGCACGCCGGGCGTCGGCTCCTCCCTGCACATCACCATGGAGCGCATCGCGGCCGAGCGCGGCATCGAGTTCCTGCATGTGCCCTTCCGCGGCGGCGCCGATACGACGCAGGCGCTGCTGACGGGCTCCGTCGAATGCGTGGCGGACAGCACGGGCTGGGCGCCGCTGGTGCAGGAGGGGCGCTTCCGCCTGCTCATCGTCTGGAGTGCCGAGCGCGCCAAGCGCTTCCCCGATGTGCGGACGCTGCGCGAAGTGGGCATTGATATCGTCTCCGACAGCCCCTTCGGCCTGGCCGGGCCGAAGAACATGGACCCCGGCGTGGTCCGCGCGCTGCATGACGCGATCAAGCCCGCCCTCTTCGACCCGCAGCATGTGGCCACGCTGGAGCGCTTCGACATGCCGGTGCGCTACATGGACAGCGAAGCCTATGCCGATTTCGCCCGCCGCCTGAACGCCGAGGAGAGTGCGGCGGTGCGCCGGCTCGGCCTGCGGATGGATTGAAGCCTGGCGCGCCACCCCGCCGTTGCAAATTGCGAATGCGCGCCCCGCCATTTGCAATTTGCAATGCGACTTGGGGGCTGGCCCAGGGGGATGCGCTGGGCGCAGACGCATGAACCTCGTGATATCAACAGCTTGAGAAGCTGGCCCGCCACTTGCTCCATGGATTGGGAAGGCAATGATCCAAAGGAGCTTCCCCATGTCCCAGATGTCCGAAACCAACCGCGGCGACTTCGCTCTCACCCTGCTGCGCTTCAGCATCCTCGCCACGGCCAGCACGCTGGCGGGCGTCCTCGCTCATATCGCCTGGAAAGCCATCGCCGGCTGAGGCGGCCCAGCCAGGCGGCGTGGACAAACGCGCCGCTTCGGGCACAGTCGCGGGCGGAGGAACACCCATGAATCGCCGCGCCGCGCTTGCCCTGCTTGCCACACCCACGCTCGCCCAGGCCCAGCCGGCCTGGCCGCAGCGCCCGGTGCGCATCGTCGTCCCCTTTCCGCCCGGCGGGTCGAATGATGTGATCGCCCGGCCCCTGGCGGAGAAGCTGCAACAGCGCCTGGGCCAGCCCGTGGTGATCGAGAACCGGCCCGGCGCCGGCGGCGCCATTGGCGCGGCCCAGGTGGCGCAGGCGGCGGCCGATGGGCATACGCTGATGGTGACCAGCAGCAGCTTCGCGGCCTCGGCCGTGGTGCAGCGCACGCCCTATGACGCGGCGGAAAGCTTTGAACCCGTGGCGCGCCTCGCCGTCGCCCCCTTCCTGGTGCTGACCAACCTCAATTTTCCGCCGCGCGACGTGGCCGGGCTGATCGCGCATGCGAAGGCGCATCCGGGGCAGGTGGATTTCGGCAGCTCCGGCCCGGGCGGCATCAATCACTTCGTCACCGAGTATTTCGCGCTGCGGGCCGGGCTGCGGCTCAACCATGTGCCCTATCGGGGCATGCCGCCCGCGGTGACGGATCTCGTCGCCGGCCATATCCAGCTGCTGATCACCACCATGGCCAGCGCATCCGGCCCGATCCGCGACCAGCGCGTGCGGCTGCTGGCCTATGCCGCCCCCGGCGCGCCCGCCGGCAGCCCGGCGGCCCCCACCGTGCGCGAGGCGACGGGCCTTGATTACGAAGCGAGCATCTGGTGGGGCCTGTTCGGCCCGCGCGGCCTGCCAGCCGAGGTGCTGCGCATCCTCAACACCGCGGTGCGCGCCAGCCTGGCCGAGCCCGATGTGGCGCGCATCTACGAGGCCGAGGGCGCCACCCCCGCCCCCTCCAGCCCGGCAGAATTCGGCGCGATTCTGCGCGGCGACATCGCCCGCTTCCGCGAGGTGGCGCAGGCCGCGAATATCCGCGCCGAATAGGGGCGCCGGCGCCCTGCCGCTGCCCCCTCATCCGTGAATGGTTCCAAGATGGGGCGAGGCGTCGTATCCTCCCCGCATGGTTCGGCCATCTGGGGAATTCCGCCGCATGTCGCTTGTTGTCACCAAGGCCCGCATCTTCCAGCCGCCGCGCTCGGCCATGCAGTCGGGCCGCGCCAATACGCAGGAATGGGCGCTGGAATTCACGCCGCCCGGCCGCTCGCGCCTGGACCCGCTGACCGGCTGGATCGGCTCGGCCGAGACGACGCGTCAAGTGCGGCTGCATTTCCCGACGCGCGAGGCCGCCATCGCCTATGCCGAAGCGCAAGGCATCGCCCATGAGGTGGAAGAGCCGACGCGCACCCGCCCGATCAAGCCCAAGGTCTATGCCGACAACTTCCGGACCAACCGCCCGGACAACTGGACGCATTGACCCGATTTCAGCTTCGCGCCCTTAGCTCAGTTGGATAGAGCAGGAGCCTTCTAAGCTTCAGGCCGGTGGTTCGAATCCACCAGGGCGCGCCACTTTCCCCAATCCCACCACGGCCCCTTCGCGCCGCCTCCCGCCCGCTGCTAGGCTTCCCGCCATAAACAGGGAGGCAAGCATGGGTCCGCTGCACGGAATTCGCGTCCTCGAGATTGCCGGCATCGGCCCCGGGCCCTTCTGCGCCATGCTGCTGGCCGATCTGGGTGCCACGGTGATCCGCATCGAGCGCGCCGAAGGCCCCGCCGGCTCCCGCCAGGATGTCTCGCTGCGCAACCGCCGCTCCCTTGCCCTCGATCTGAAGCGGCCCGAGGCCGTGCAGGCCGTGCTGCGCATGGCCGAGACCTCGGACGCGCTGATCGAGGGCTTCCGGCCCGGTGTCATGGAGCGGCTGGGGCTGGGGCCCGAGGCGGTGCGGGCGCGCAATCCCCGCCTGGTCTATGGGCGCATGACGGGCTGGGGCCAGGATGGCCCGATGGCGAAGCTCGCCGGGCATGACATCAACTACATCGCGCTGACCGGCGCGCTGCACGCCATGGGCCGCGCCGGGCAGCCGCCGGCGCCGCCGCTCAATCTCGTGGGCGATTACGGCGGCGGCGGGCTGCTGCTGGCCTTCGGCCTCCTCGCCGCGCTGCTGGAGCGTGACAGGAGCGGCCAGGGCCAGGTGGTGGATGCCGCGATGGTGGATGGCGCGGCCCTGCTGATGGCGCCGATCTACGGCATGCAGGCGCGCGGGCGCTGGGGTGCTGCGCGCGGCGGCAACATGCTGGATGGCGCGGCCTCCTTCTATGACAGCTATGCCTGCGCCTGCGGCGGCTTTGTGGCCGTGGGGCCGATCGAGCCCGCCTTCTTCGACGAGATGGTGGCGAAGATGGGCCTGGACCCCAAGCTGTTCGAGGGCCGGATGGAGCCGGCCCGGTGGCCCGCGCACAAGGCGCTGCTGGCCGCGGCCTTCGGCCTGAAGACGCGCGATGAATGGGCCGCGCTCTTTGCCGGGAGCGATGCCTGTGTGGCGCCCATCCTCTCCATGGAGGAAGCCCCGCACCACCCGCACAACGCGGCCCGCGCCACCTTCCTGGAGCGGGACGGCGCGACCCACCCGGCGCCCGCCCCGCGCTTCTCCCGCACGCCGGGCGCGTTGCATGCGCCCCCGCCGCTGCGCGGCGAGCACAGCCGCGAGGTGCTGGCGGAATTCGGCTTCTCCGAGGCCGAAATCACCGCACTCGCCCCCGATCCCGCAAGCCGCTAGCCTGCCGGCCAAGAACAGGAGGTGACACCCATGGACACCAATGCCGCCGCGCGCCCCAGGCGCCCACGCCGCGTCTTCACCGCCGAGCATGAGATGTTCCGCGAGCAGATGCGCCGCTTCGTGGAGCGCGAAATCGCCCCCTTCCACCGCGACTGGGAGCATGCCGGGATCGTCCCGCGCGAGCTGTGGCGCAAGGCGGGCGCGCAGGGTTTCCTCTGCACCATGCTGGACCCCGAATATGGCGGTGCCGGCGGCGATTTCGGCCATGCCGCCATCGTCATCGAGGAACTGGCGCGGGTGAATGCCTCGGGTGTGGCGTTCCAGCTGCATTCGGACATCGTGGTGCCTTACGTCGCGGCCTATGCGAGCGAGGCGCGCAAGCGCCAATGGCTGCCGAAAATGGCGGCGGGCGAGATGATCGGCGCCATCGCCATGACCGAGCCCGGCATGGGCAGTGACCTCAAGGCCGTGCGCGCCAGTGCCGTGCGGGATGGCGCGCATTGGGTGATCAATGGTTCCAAGACCTTCATCTCGTCGGGGCAGAATGCCGGGCTGGTGATCGTCGTCTGCAAGACCGATCCGGCGGCCGGGCGGCGCGGCGTCTCGCTGATCGCCGTCGAGGAGGGCACGCCCGGTTTCACGCGCGGCCGCAACCTCGAAAAGATCGGCATGCACGCGCAGGACACCTCCGAGCTGTTCTTCGAGGATGTGCGGGTGCCGCTGGACAACCTGATCGGCGAGGAAAATGCCGGCTTCCGCCACCTGATGCACCAATTGCCGCAGGAGCGCCTGGTGATTGCCGTGCGGGCCGCCATCAGCATGGAGACCATGCTGGACAAGACCATCGCCTACACCAAGGAGCGCCAGGTCTTTGGCCACTCGGTCTTCGATTTTCAGGTGCACCGCTTCAAGCTGGCCCAGGCCCGCGCCGAGATCGAGATGTTCCGCGTCTATCTGGATGACTGCATCACGCGGCACATGCGCGGCGAGTTGTCGGGCGAGGATGCGGCGGCCGCCAAGCTGCTCGGCACCGAGATGCAGAACCGCCTGCTGGATGATTTCCTGCAGATGCATGGCGGCTACGGCTACATGGCCGAATACGAGATCGGCCGCGCCTGGGCGGATGCGCGGGTGGGGCGGATCTATGGCGGTTCGAGCGAGGTGATGCGGGAGATCATCGCCAGAACGCTCTGACGTCCGGCAATCTCATTTCCGGGATCAGGTTTCGGCTTGCGCATGGAAGGGAGGTGCAGGAACCTGAGGTTCCTGCCGGGATGCTCGAAGGGCAGCGCCCTTCGATTTGCCTTTTCGATCATTGAGGGAGAGCCACCATGGCCAAGTTGAACGTCAACGGAAGCGTGGTGGAGGTGAATGCCTCGCCCGACACGCCCCTGCTCTGGGCGATCCGCGACCATGTCGGCCTCACCGGCACGAAATATGGCTGCGGCATCGCGCAATGCGGCGCCTGCACCGTGCATATTGATGGCCAGGCGATACGCTCCTGCGGCGTCACGCTGGATTCCGTGACCGAGGCGCAGAAGATCGTGACGATCGAGGGCCTCTCGCCCCAGGGCAATCATCCCGTTCAGGTTGCCTGGCGGGCGCTGGATGTGCCGCAATGCGGCTTCTGCCAATCCGGCATGATCATGGCCGCCGCCGCCCTGCTGGCCGAAAAGCCCCGCCCGACGGATGCGGATATTGACGCCGCCATGTCCAATATCTGCCGCTGCGGCACCTATAACCGCGTGCGCGAGGGCATTCACCGTGCCGCGCGCGGCCTGGCCGGCTGAGAAGGGCGCAGAACATGAACCATATCCGCACCTCCCGCCGTGGCCTGATGCAGGCCGCCGGCGCGCTCGCCGTGGGCTTCCATCTGGCGCCGCGCGGCGCGTTGGCCCAAGCCGCCGCCACACCCGAAATCAACGCCTGGGTGGTGATCCATCCGGATGACCGCGTGGTGCTGCGCATGGCCCGCACCGAAATGGGCCAGGGCACGCGCACCGGCCTCGCCCAGATGATCGCCGAGGAATTGCACTGCGACTGGTCGAAGATCACGACCGAATATGTGACACCCGGCCAGAGCCTGGCGCGCAACCGCGCCTGGGGAAATTTCCTCACCGCCGGCAGCCAGGGCATCCGCCAGAGCCAGGATTATGTCCGGCGCGGCGGGGCCGTGGCGCGCATCATGCTGATCCAGGCCGCCGCCGCCCGCTGGGGCGTGGAGCCTGCCACCTGCACGGCCAAGGACAGCGTGATCACCCACGGGCCGACCAGCCGCACCCTGACCTATGGCGCCGTCGCGGCTGAGGCCGCGCGCCTCTCGCCGCCGGCCGCCGCACAGGTCGCGCTGAAGGAGCCCGGGCAATGGACGGTGATCGGCCAATCCGTCCCGCGGCTGGACACGGCCGACAAGACCACCGGCAAGCTGGTCTATGGCTCCGATCTCAAGATGCCGGGCATGCTGGTGGCCGTGCCCAAGCGCAGCCCGGTCTTTGGCGGGCGTGTGGCCCGCATGGATGCGGCGCGCGTGGCCGGCATGCCCGGCGTGAAGCATGTGCTGCAGGTGGGCGAAGGTGCCGTCGCCGTGGTCGCCAATACCTTCTGGCAGGCCAAGACGGCGCTCGATGCGCTGCCCGTCACCTGGGATGCGGGCGAGAATGCGCAGGTCTCCTCCGCCAGCATTGACGCCCGCCTGACCGAAGGGCTGGACGCGGCCGAGGCCTTTGTCGGCAACAGCAATGGCGATGCGCGCGCCGCGATCGCCGCCGCCGCGCGCAAGGTGGAGGCCGTCTATTCCTATCCCTTCCAGAACCACGCGCCGATGGAGCCGATGAACGCGACCGTGGTCTGGACCCCCACGCGCTGCGATGTCTGGGCACCGACGCAGAATGGCGAGGCCGCCTTGGTCGCCACCGCCACCGCCGCCGGGCTGCCGCAGAACCAGTGCGATGTGCACCGCATGGATCTCGGCGGCGGCTTCGGCCGGCGCACCACGCATGACTGGCTGATCGATGCCGTGCTCATCGCCAAGCAGATCCCCGGCGTGCCGATCAAGACCCAATGGACGCGCGAGGAGGACATGGTGCAGGGGCGCTACCACCCCGTCACCAAGGCGAAGATGACGGCGGGGCTGGACGCGAATGGCGAGATCACCGGGCTGCATATGCGCATCTCGGGCCAGTCCATCCTCTCCTTCGTTTTCCCCACGGCGTTGCAGAACGGGCGGGACCCGGTGCAGTTCCAGGGGCTGAATGCGGGGGGTGCCGAAAGCGCCATCGGCTACAGCTTCCCCAACCTGCTGGTGGATCACGCCATGCGGAACACGCATGTGCCGCCGCATTTCTGGCGCGGCGTGATGCACAACCAGAACGCCATCTATCTGGAATGCTTCCTCGATGAGGTGGCGCATGCCACCAACCAGGACCCGCTGGCCCTGCGCCGCAAGCTGATGGGCAGCCACCCCAAGCACCTGGCCGTGCTGAACGCGGTGGCCGAGCGCATCGGCTGGGGCACGCCGCCGCCCGCCGGCGTGTTTCGCGGCATCGCGCAGCAGATGGGCTTTGGTAGCTATGTCGCAGCCGCCGCCGAGGTTTCGGTGGATGCGCAAGGCAGGCTCAAGATGCACCGCATCGTCGCCGCCACCGATAGCGGTGTGGCGGTGAACCCGAAGCAGATCGAAATGCAGGTGGAGGGCAGCTTCGTCTATGGCCTCTCGGCCTTGCTCTATGGCGAATGCACCGTGAAGGACGGCGCCATCGAGCAGACGAATTTCGACAGCTACCAGGTGCTGCGCCTGGAGGAGATGCCGAAGGTGGAAACCATCGTCATGCCCTCCGGCGGGTTCTGGGGCGGTGTGGGGGAGCCCACCATCATGGTGGCCGCCCCCGCCGTGCTGAACGCGATCTTCGCGGCGACGGGCAAGCGCATCCGCTCGGTTCCGCTGAAGGACCAGGATCTGCGCCGCGCGTGATGCGCGCGGCACTGGCGTTGCTGCTATGCGCCACCCCGGTCTCTCTCTCAGTGGGGGCCGAGGTGGCGCCTTTCGTGGTGACGGGCGACGCCATCGAGGCGCCGCTCCTCGCCATGCCCGGCGATGCCGCGCGCGGCGAAGCCATCGTGAAAAACCGGGAGACGGCGAATTGCCTGATCTGCCATTCCATCCCCGATGCGCGCGAACGCTTCATGGGCGATCTCGGCCCCGCCCTGGCGGGCGTCGGCGCGCGGCTCACCCCCGGGCAGATCCGGCTGCGCCTGGTGGACCCGACGCGGCTCAACCCCAGCGCCATCATGCCGGCCTATCACCGCACCGAGGGGCTGCGCCATGTGGATGCGCGGTATCTCGGCCGGCCAGTGCTCTCGGCGATGGAAATCGAGGATGTCGTGGCCTATCTGGCCCGGTTGAAGGAGTGACGTGATGCGCCGCCGAAGCCTCCTGGCCCTGCCGCTGCTCCCCCTGCCGGCGCTGGCGCAGACGGAAAGCTATGCGGCGGCGGAGCAATCCATCCTCGCCGGCCGGCCGGCCCTGAACGGCGGCATCACCATCGAAATGCCGGTGCTCTCCGAGAACGGCAATTCCGTGGATATCGCGGTGCGGGTGGAAAGCCCGAACAGCGTGGCGGACCACGTCACCGCCATCCATATCCTCTCCGAGAAGAACCCCGTGCCGCGCGTGGCGAGCTTCGTGCTGACGCCACGCTCCGGGCGGGCCGAGATCGCGACGCGCATTCGCCTGGCCACCACGCAGACCATCCTGGTGCTGGCGGAGACCAGCCAGGGCCAGGTGCATCGCGCGGCACGCGAGGTGATCGTCATTCTCGGCGCCTGCGTGGATGGCGGCTGAGATGTCCGACATCATCGCCCGCATCACCCTGCCTGCCTCGGCCCGCCGCGGCGAGGTCATTCCCGTGCGGGTCATCGTCCGCCACCCGATGGAGCGCGGCTTTGACGGACCGGGGCTGACGCCACTGCCCCGGAAGATCCTGCACAGCCTGCGCGTGACCTATGCGGGGGCGGAGGTGTTCCGCATGGCGCTTTCCTCCGGCATCACGGCCAACCCCTATGTGGAATTCACCACCATCGCGGTGGAGACGGGCGCCATGGTGTTCGAGTGGCAGGAGGATGGCGGGGCCATCTTCCGGCGCGAGGCGCGGCTGATCGTCACGTGAGGCGCCAAGGGACATGAAGGCCTGGGCGCTGCTGGCGCTGTTGCCGCTGGCGGCCCTGGCGCAGGGCATCCGCCCTTCGCAGGATTACCTCTCACCCACGCTGCGCGCGCAGCAGGAGGATCCCTCCCGCCATCCGGGCTGGCTCTGGGTGGATGAGGGCGAGGCGATCTGGCGGCAGGGCGAGCGCGCCTGCCAATCCTGCCACGGCGATATTGCCGGGATGCGCGGTGTCGCCACGCGCTACCCGGCCGTGGCGGCGGATGGCGTGCTGCTCAACCTGGAAGGGCGCATCGAGCGCTGCCGGGTGGAGAACCAGGGGCAGCCCGCGTTTGGGCTGGAGAGTGAGGCGCTGCTGGGGCTGAGCGCGGCCGTGGCGCAGCGCTCGCGCGGCTTGGCGATGTCAGTCCCGGTGGAGGGGGCAGCGGCCGCCTTGCTGGAGGAGGGGCGCGCCTTCTACGAGGCGCGGCAGGGCCAGTTGAACCTCTCCTGCGGGCAATGCCATGACGCGAATGCCGGCCAGCGGCTGCGCGGGGATATGATCTCCAACGGGCTGGGCACGGGCTATCCGGCCTATCGGCTGGAGTGGAACACCATGGGCTCGCTGCACCGGCGGCTGCGAGCCTGCTCGCTGGGGGTGCGGGCGACGCAATTCCCGCTGGGCTCGCGCGAGTATCTGACGTTGGAATTGTATCTGGCGCACCGGGCGCGAGGCATGCCGGTGGAGGCGCCGGGGCTCAGGCGGTAGGGGCCGATCAACGCTCGAAGGGGAACGGCGTGCGGCGCCAATGGCGTTGGAGGCCGTCGAAGGCGATGGTCCGCTCCTCCATCGCGTGGAGGTGAGCGGCGATGGCGGTGGGGTCGTTGGTGCGGAGGATCAACTGCAATTCCGCGTGTTCCTGTTCCATGCGGTCCGCCATCCTGGGATCATTGGGCCGCAGCCAAGCCGGAATTGCCTGCAAGAGCTCGGAAGCTTTCGCGAATTCGCCATGCATTGTGGCAACCCAGGCATCAATCAATTCGGGGAAATCCATCCGCAGCGGCCGCTCGCGAAAGGGTTGCATCCAGGCGACCACGTCATCGAAGCTGCGCACCGCATCCAGGAAAGCCGGCACCTTGGCGTTGAAGTTCCGGATCAGTTGCGCCTGGTATTCGGGTGCGAACATGTCCTGGAAGATGCGCGGTGGCTGATCCATCCAACCGGGAACCGGCCCTCCTGGCGCCGGGGCACCGATGACGCGCTCCACTTCGAACGCACGGTTGAACCCGAGCGTCGAAGGGGAGGTGAACCGGGATAGCGGCACGACCGACAGGTCCATCGCTGAAGCACATGCCGACGACGTTCGCCCGATGTAGAGCCCGATGATGGCCGTCTCGATGGGTGGGCGGATCAGCCAGCGCCGGTGGAGCACCAGATGAGGATGCTCCGCGAGGATGGGCGCAAAAATCTGCCGCAACTGCTTGGGCGTGGCCATGGATCAGGGCGCCCGATGAAGTTCGATGACCAGAATTTGGGGGTTGGCTATGCCGCTCCTGCGTCCGAACTGGAAGGCCTCTCGATAAATCCGGGCCGCTTGGGCCGCGTCCAATTGCGCCTGCCCCGTCTTGATATCGTATGCGCAAATGGCGCTGGTTCCCTCAACCTGGTGATAGATGTCGAGGCGGGTTGATCCGGGTTTGCCGTAGCTTGTCTGAGCGCCACCAAGAACGGAAAATTCAGCCTGGACGATGGAAGAGTTGCGCCCGTATTTGCCACGCAGTTGGTCACGCACCCCCAGCTGCACATCCATACCCCATTGCTGCGCAGAACGCCCATCCGAGGGCGTCACATTGGCAATCTGGGCCAGCAGGCCCTCGAACTCCGCCGTCATGGGACAAAACTCATTCACCCGTTCCTGCGTGAGCGTGCCAACAGCCACACGCGCATTCGCCTCGGTCCCCTCGATGCCACGATAGAAGAACAGGAACGGCGTGTCCGGCGCCACCCCACCTGGCGCCACGCCTCGCAAGCTGTCTTGCAGATAGGTGTATAGTCCCGTCGCCGCGCCCAGCAGCGCGGAAAACCCATAACCCGCCACCGCCGGGGCCGCGACCGGTGTGAACTCCCCATCCTCCGCCTGCAATTGCTGCACCACGAGGCCGCCATCCGGCATGGCAAGGGTGCAGATCTGACTGCCATCGGTCAGGCTTTCGCAGCGGCCGACCAACCCGCCCGAGGCGTCGCGCGCGGTATAGCGGCGCTCAACGCCGGGCGCCGGCGCAGCCTCGGCCGTCACGCTCATGCCATCGCCGCCGTCCCCGCCCGAATGCCGGAAATGCCCGCTGACTTCCTGCGCTTCGCCATCACGCCGGCGGGTGTAGGGCTTCACCATACCAAGCCGTCCCCATTCGCACCGCCGGGCGTCTCCTGAAGTTCCCGCCAGGCGCTACTGACCCAGGCGCGGTATTCCGCTCCTTCGGGGTGGCCCGAGGGTTGATGACGTGGATCGCGCGTGGCCTGGCGAAGATCGGCGCGGCTCAGGGGTACGGCTTCGGACATGGACATCTGCTAGAATGTGATGATCATCCTAAGAGTTAGCGAACCGAAAAGAACAATTTAAGAACAATCTGCCAGCAGCACCGTCCCCGTCGCTGATTCCGTGATGAAGGCCTTCCCATCGCGCAGCGCCAAATTCGTCACCGTGCTGCCCCGGCAAGAGCGCAGCCGCGCCACCACCTCACCCTGAGGGCTGAGCACGAACACGCAGCCGAGCGAGGCGTGCGAAACCATCAGCCGCCCTTCCCCGTCCATCGCCAGCCCATCCGGCCCGCTGGTGCCGTGGAAGCTGGCGAAGCGCCCCACCTTGGCGGTGCTGCCATCGGGCAGCAGCGGCACGCGCCAGATGGCATTGTCGCGCGTCATCGCGACGAACAGCACCTCCTCATCGGCCGAGAGCACCAGGCCATTGGGGCTCGGGCCATTGCTGATGAGGCAGTCCAGCCCGCCATCGGCGCGCCAGCGATAGACGCGGCCCGTCGGGTCATGCAGGCCGGATTGGCCCTGGTCGGTGAAGTAGAGATCGCCATTGCGGGCGAAGACCAGGTCATTCGGGCCCTTGAAGCGCTCGCTGTTGCGGCGGGCGAGTGCGGGCGTGATGCGGCCGCTGGCGAGGTCGAGCGAGAGGATGCCCTGCTTGTAGTCGGCGATGAACATGCGCGTGCCGTCGGGATGGAGAGCCAGGCCATTCGGCTCGCCGTCATATTCGGCGATGAGCAGCCAATCATCCGGCGCATCCAGCCGGAAGATGCGGCCATGCGGGATGTCGGTGACGTAGAGCCGGCCCTGGCGGTCGAAGCAGGGGCCTTCGAGGAAGCTCGCCACCGCCTCGCCGCGCTTATTGGCGCGGGACCAGTCGGTGACGATGGGGCGGCGCAGCGCCTCCGGGAGTTCAGCGTGCAGGCGGGTGGGGATGTCCATGAGGGGGAGCGTAGAGGCCAAAGGAGTTTAGGAAAGGGGCCTCCGGCGGCTGGGGCCATTGGCCCCAGACCCCTGTCGTGACATGGGGCTGGGGGCCCTTCTTCTATCCGAAAAACCCGACCTCCTGCGCCACCGCCGCTGAGCAGAAGCGCACCAGCCCGATCATCTGGCGCATCGGCTGGAAGATTTCCGCATGTTCGCGCGCGTAGCTCGCGGCCTCGCCCGGGGCGGAGGGCTCGTGGAAATCCAGCCCCGCCACCGGGTCGGGGGCGGCGGGGAACACCTGCTCCAGCAACGCGAGTGCCGGCTCCACATCGAGGGCCAGGATACGGCTGATCATGGTCTCCCGCGTGGCGCCATGGCGGGGTGAGAATTCCGGCACAGTGACGGCGAGCAGCCAGAGGCGATGGATGAGCGCGAGGCGCAGCGCATGCAGCAGCACCAGGCGCTCAGGCATGCGCGGCAGGTCGGGCCAGACGGCCCGCAAGGCCAGGTGATCCGACTGGAAGCGGCGATAGAGGCGGCGCAGCGGCGCCTGGAGGTTCAGCTCATCCAGCGGGGCCGCCACCGCCAGCAGCTTCTGCGCGCGGCCAGGGCGCGATGTGGCGGCGGCGCGGTCCAGCCAGGTGCCGGGATCGAGCGTGCCGATCACCGCCCGCACCACGCCGATATCGGAGCATTCGGCGGCGCGGGCCGCCATCGCCAGCGCGCGCGCAAAGCGTGGCGAACGCGCGCGCAGATCGTTGAAGGCCTCGGGGTTGGCGGCAACCGCGGCCCCCAGCCCATGCATCGTATTGGCCAGCCAGCCCACCTGCTGGAGAATGGCGTTGTTCGGAATGGCGCGCAGCTGCGAGGGATGGGTGATGCGCGCGGGCCCGCCCATCCCATCCGTCTGCCGCGCCGAAGGGCGGGAGCCGGTGCGCTCCAGCAGCCCCGGGCCAAAGCCACCCAGCAGGGCGGCATAGCCGGGGTCCTCGACCAGCGCCTGCACCTCGCGCCGCAATGTGGCGAAGAAATCGGCGCCGTAATCGGCCTCGGCATAGATCGGGTCACGCTCGCGCGGCGGGCGGGCGAAGGCGTGTTCGGCGATGCGCGCGATGGTCGCCTGCGCCAGGGCATCCGTGCCGAACAGCAGATAGCCATCGCCGCCCTGGAAGCTCGATTCCTCGCGCACGGCGAAGCCCGCCTCGCCCAGCGCCGAACGCTGCTGCGGCGGAAACAGATATTCCAGCCGGTCC
Source organism: Sediminicoccus sp. KRV36 (assembly GCF_023243115.1). NCBI lineage: Bacteria > Pseudomonadati > Pseudomonadota > Alphaproteobacteria > Acetobacterales > Roseomonadaceae > Sediminicoccus > Sediminicoccus sp. KRV36. The sequence goes on along the minus strand of NZ_CP085081.1, from coordinate 1,825,790 downwards.
CGCAGGCTGGCCGGATGGGCGCCACGGCCAATGCTCTCGCCATGCGTGTCGAACAGCACCAGCTCCACCTCGGAGAGGCCGTGCCGGCGCAGCAATTCGGCCAGCCGCAGCTTCAGCCGCTCGACCAGGTAGGAGGCCGCCAGCTGGCCGACATAGCGGCCGGAATCCGAATAGCCGAATTGCAGGCAAAGTCGGCCATGCAGCCGCAGATAATCGCGGAAATGCGGGCTGCGCAGCGCCTCATCCAGCACACGCTCGCCATGCTCCAGCGCACTCGCCGTTTCAAACAGCGGCGAGATTTCGACATGCCGCTCCACACCGAAATGCCGCGCGAGCCACAGCGCCGCCAGCAGCGTGTAGCCCGTCTCGGTCTCGGCGATCAGGAAGCGCACAGGTGCCGAGCCATCCACGTGCTTGGCGATCTGCGCGATGTTCATCATGAGCTTGGCGGCCGAGGCCTGTTCGGCCAACAGCGCCCCGAAATCCACCGGGCGCGGCGTCACGCTGGCCAGTGCCGCATTGATCTGCGCGAGCAGGCCGCGCCGCATCGCCATATCCTCGGGCGCCGTGCTCAGCTCCAGCCGCTGGCGCAGCGCATTGTGGATCTGCAGCGAGTTCAGCCGCACATGGGTATGCGCGAGCGAAAGCCCATGCGCCGCGAAGCCCGCCCGCGCCACGGCGAGTGCAAGCCGCGTCGCGTCATCCGGTGCCGCGGCCAGCGCCGCCTCGAACAGCGTCAGGATGGGGCCGAGATCGGTCATCGCCGCCTCCCGCCGCGTCACCATCGCGGCGGAGAGCGCCTGGACGGAGCCGGGCTCCGGCTTGTCCGGCGCGGCGGCGATCTGCGCGGCCACGGCTTCCACCGCCTCGGCCAGCCGGGCGGTCAGCGGCGCCGTCACTTCGCCAAGGGGGGCGAGCTGCGCCGCGAGGCGCTCCAGCTGCAGGCGCTTCATGATCAGCCGCAGCCGCAGCGTGTCCCACCAGCCGATATCGGTCCGCCCATCCGTGTCATAGCCGACCCAGGTGGCCAGGGTGATGGGGCTCGGCTTCAGTGTCGCCCAGCGATCCGGCCAGAAGCCCTGGGCCGCCAGGAACATGGCGCGCGCGAAGCAATCCAGCGCGTCCCGGCCGCGCAGGATGGCGGCATTGGCCTGGGCGAATTCGGAAGCCAGATCAATCGGTGCCGGGCGATGCGGCAGGCCGCGCGGCGGGGCGAGGCCCGCACTCGCCGCTTCGGCCAGCGCCGTGCCCGTGCTGGCCGGCAGCGAGAAGGTTGGGTGGGCGGTGAAGACGGCCGAGAAGCGCGTCCGCTCCACCGCCTCGCGATAGGCGGCGAAGGGCACCGGGCTGTCCAGCGGGTCAGGCCGCACGAGCCGGGCGGCGATGCCCTCCAGCGCCGAGGCGGGTGCCGCACCCGGCTCATGGCCGAGATAGGCGGCCAGGCGCTTCGCGCGCCCCGCCGCCGCATCATCGGCGATGTCCTGCACCAGGCCCTCCAGCGCCGCGAGGTCCAGCACGCCATCATCCAGCCGCCGGCTGATGGCCAGGGCCATGAGGAGGACGGGATCACCGAAGGGATCCTGGCTGGCCCCCTCCCGCGCGGCATGCAGCCGCGACAGCAGGTCATCCAGGAGCGAGGGCGGGGGTGTCACGTCGAGCATGGGGTTATGCTGCACGTGCGAAGCACCCGCCCGCCAGCAAAAAAAGCGCCGTTCAGCCGCGAATCACGGCCCGGATGGCAAAACCTGACTGAATCCGCGCCACGCCCGGCATCCGGCTGAGCTGTTCCTTGTGGATCCTTTCGTAATCCGCCGCGTCCCGCGCCTCGACCCGCAGCTGGTAATCGGCGATGCCGGTCATCAGGTAGCAGGCGCGCACCTCCGCACAGCGGCGCACGGCGGCCTCGAAGCGCTTCAGGTGCTGGTCGGTCTGCCGCTCCAGCGTGATCTGAACGATGACGGTGACGCCCCCGGCCTCGGCCGGTTCATCGAGGACGGTGGTATAGCCGCGGATCACGCCCCGGCTTTCCAGCAGCCGCAGCCGGCGCAGGCAGGCCGAGGCCGAGAGGCCGACCGCGGCGGCCAGCGCCGCATTGCTCATCCGCGCATCGAGGCGCAGGGCGCGCAGCATGGCGAGGTCAATGTCATCCAGGGCGTGCATGCGCATCATCTGCGATACTTTCGCAGAATCATGCAAGGCTTTCGTCGCCTTCGCATAATCTGCGGCAAAACGCGCGAAAATGCCGGGGCCATGCCCCTATCTTCCAGCCTTCCCCCTCGCGGAGGCTTCCATGCGCATCCTCATCCTCGGTTCCGGCGTCATCGGCGTCACCAGCGCGTGGTATCTGGCCCGCGCCGGCCATGAGGTGACGGTGCTGGACCGGCAATCGGCGCCGGGCATGGAGACCAGCTTCGCCAATGCGGGCCAGGTCTCGCCCGGCTATTCGGCGCCCTGGGCCGGCCCCGGCATCCCGGTGAAGGCGCTGAAATGGATGATGATGCGCCACCGGCCCCTGGTGCTCTGGCCTTATGCGAATGGCGGGCTTTACGGCTGGCTCGCCCGCATGCTGGCGAACTGCACCGAGGCCGCCTACGCCACCAACAAGGCGCGCATGGTGCGCATCGCCGAATACAGCCGCGACGCGCTGCGCGACCTGCGGGCCGAGACCGGCATCGCCTATGACCAGCGCATGCAGGGCACGCTGCAGCTGTTCCGCACGCAAAAGCAGCTGGACGCCGTCGGTGCCGATACCGATGTGCTGGAGCAATTCGGCGTGCGCTATGACGTGCTGGACGCGGCGGGCTGCGTGGCGGCGGAGCCGGCACTGGCCCGCGTCGCCGGCAAATATGTGGGCGGGCTGCGCCTGCCGGGCGATGAGACGGGCGATGCGCATCTGTTCACCCAGCGCCTGGCCGCCATGGCCGAAGCGGCCGGCGTGGTGTTCCGCCAGGGTGTGACGATCAAGCGCCTGCACAGCCTGGCCGGCCACGTTACCGGCGTGGAGACGGATCACGGCATCTTCACCGCGGATCGTTATGTGGTGGCCATGGGCAGCTATTCCACCAAGCTGCTGCGGCCGCTGGCCGTGCATGTGCCGGTCTATCCGGTGAAGGGCTATTCGCTGACCATGCCCGTCACCAATGCCGACGCCGCCCCCGTCTCCACTGTCATGGACGAGACCTTCAAGGTCGCCATCACGCGGCTGGGCGACCGTATCCGCGTCGGCGGCACGGCGGAGCTGGCCGGCTTCTCGCTCAAGCTGCGCGGCCCCCGGCGCGAGACGCTGGCCCATTCCGTGCGGGACCTGTTCCCCGATGGCGGCGATATCGAGCACGCGACCTTCTGGACCGGGCTGCGGCCCATGACGCCCGATGGCACGCCCATCGTCGGCCCCACGCGCTACGAGAACCTGTTCCTCAACACCGGCCACGGCACGCTGGGCTGGACCATGGCCTGCGGCTCGGCCCGGGTACTGGCCGATCTGATGTCCGACCGCACGCCGGATATCGAGGCCGAGGATCTGGCGCCGGCGCGCTACGCGGTGGCGTGAGCGGGGGAGGACGCCGTCCTCCCCTAACCCCACCTGCCAGGGGCCAAGGCCCCGTGGACCCCGGAACTGGGGCCAATTGAGGGGGGGGGATGTGCCGCGCGTGATGAATGGAGCGCCCTCGACGCCCCCTCCCTCAAATGGCCCGACCCAAGGCGGGTCCAGGGAGCACTGCTCCCTGGCGAGAGGGGTCTGGGGAGAGCAGCGCTCTCCCCAGCACTTACCGCCGCTCGCCCGGCCCCGGTGTCAGCCCATATGGCTCCACCAGCGTCCAGACATGCTCCGGCACCATGTTCTTCACGCTGGCGGGTTCCTCGCGCCGCAGATGCACCACGGTTTCGCAGGCCTTCATCTCGACGCGCGTGCGGGCGAATTCCAGCCCGCGCGGGCCGATGCGCGGCATCAGCCAACCCACGATGGGGCGCACCCAATCCGGCATGCGGCGCAGCGGCAGCCCGCCCGCCGCACGCTCGACATTGGCCAGAAAGCCCTTCACGGCCCCTGCCCGCTTGCCCTTGCTGCCGGGCGCCTCGGTGCGGATTTCATCGCCCAGCAGGCCCAGCAATTCCTCGCCGCGTTCGTTGCGGACCAGCAGCCATTGCTCGCCCTGCCCGCCCATATAGCCCACGGTGATATCGGCCAGGACGTTGGTGTAGTCCACGCAGGTCCGGCAGGTCAGCGGGAAGAAATCCGGCGGGAGTTTCGAGATGGGGAGTTGCAGGAAAGGGATGGTGCGCGTGCGGCCATCGGTGAAGCGCAGCTCGACATGATAATCGGCGCGGAATTCGAGGTAGGTGATCGAAGCGGGGTCATCATCCAACAGGTCGAGGAAGGTATGAAAACTCTCGGTCGTCGTGTTGTCCGAGCAGGGCGTGCCGATGACATAGAGCCGCTCCAGCCCCAGCTCCGCTTCCAGCGCGCGCAGCGCATGCACCTGGCAGGGAATGCCGATGACGGCCAGGCGCCTGTAGCCCGCATCGCGCGCGGGTTCGAGGAGCGCCAGCAGCGGCGCATAGCCCATGCGCATGCCGCGCACCTGGGCCATGCCCTCAGGCTTCGTCACCAGCACGGGCACGGGCTTCCAGTGATCCTCCGGATCGGGCGCCATGGTCAGCACGGCATCCACTGCCCCTGACGCCAGCAGCTTTTCCGCCAGGCGCGTGGTGATGCCGGTCCATTGCGCACCGGGCAGCGGCAGCTTGAGCGAGGCGCGCAGCATGCGCCGGAAGGGGCCGAAATGCAGCTCATCCGGCCGTGCCGGATCACGGGCGCGGCCATGCACGCGGGCTTCCAGCTTCGGGTAGTCGGGCGCGATGAATTGGCAGGCGGTGCCGCAGGCCTTGGGGTTTTCCATGCGGGAGACACCGCAATCCGTGCAAAGCCCGCGCGGTGCGGCCGCGCGCAATGGTGGGGCCCATGGGGAATTCTCGTTCAACTCTTGCCCTTTCGCGTTTGCCGGAGGCTATGACAGCCGGTTCATGCGCGCCACCTCGCTTTGTGCGACACTGCGGACGCATGCAAGAACCCACGCCCCGAAGCCGCAACATCGCATCCTTGCGGCTGCTTTTCCCCTATCTGAAACCCTATGCCGGGCGCACCGCCGGTGCCGCCGCGGCCCTGCTGATGGCGGCCGGCCTCGTGCTGCTGCTGGGCCAGGGGCTGCAACGGCTGATTGACCAGGGCTTTGGCGACCGCAGTCCGGGCAGCCTCAACAACGCGGCGCTGTTCATGTTCGCGGTGGTGGCGGCCCTGGGTGTGGCGACGGCCACCCGATTCTACCTCGTCTCCTGGCTGGGGGAGCGTGTGGCGGCCGATCTGCGGCGGGCCGTGTTCGACCATGTGATCACCCTCTCCCCCACCTATTTCGAAACGGCGCGCACGGGCGATATCCTGAGCCGCATGACGGCCGATATCGCGCTGCTGCAATCGCTGATCGGTTCGGCGATTTCCATGGGGCTGCGAACGGCGCTGACCGCCACGGGGGCCCTCGGCCTGCTCATCGCGACCAGCCCCAAGCTGGCGGGCATCGTGGTCGTCGTGGTGCCGCTGGTGGTGGTGCCGCTGGTGCTGTTCGGCCGCCGCGAACGCAAGCTCTCCAAGACCGCGCAGGAGCGCGTGGCGGATCTGGCCGCCACCGCCGAGGAAACGCTGAACGGCCTGCGCATCGTCCAGGCCTTCACGCATGAGCGCGAGGACCGCAAGCGCTTCGCGGCGGAGGTGGAGCTTTCCGTCGGCGCGTCGCTGCGGCGCATTGGCAGCCGCGCCTTCCTGATCCTCATCGTGATCCTGCTGTGCTTCGGCGCCATCACCTTCAGCCTTTGGGTGGGCGGGCAGGATGTGATCGCCGGGCGGATGACGGGCGGTGAACTCTCGGCCTTCGTGTTCTACGCCGTGCTGCTGGCCAGCAGCGGCGCCACGATCAGCGAGCTCTGGGGCGAAATCCAGCGCGCGGCGGCGGCGGCGGACCGGCTGATCGAGGTGACGCAAACGCGGCCCGAGATCGCCGCCCCGGCCAACCCCTCCCCACTTCCCGAACCACCCCAGGGCCGCTTCGCCTTCGAGGATGTGACCTTCCGCTACCCCACCCGCCCCGATGCGGCGGCGTTGCACGGCTTCTCGCTGGCGGTGCGGCCGGGCGAGACAGTGGCGCTGGTCGGCCCCTCGGGTGCGGGCAAGACCAGCGTGCTGCAATTACTGCTGCGTTTCTATGACCCCGCCGCCGGCCGCATCACGCTGGATGGCGTGGATCTGCGTGAGCTGGACCCGGCCGATCTGCGCGGGCGGCTGGGCCTGGTGCCGCAGGACCCGGTGATCTTCAGCCTGAGTGCCGCCGAAAACATCCGCTACGGCCGCCCGGAGGCGAGCGATGCCGAGGTGGAGGAAGCCGCCCGCGCCGCCGCCGCGCATGAGTTCATCATGGCGCTGCCGCAGGGCTATGCGTCCTCGCTCGGCGCGCGGGGCGTCATGCTCTCGGGCGGGCAGCGCCAGCGCATCGCCATTGCGCGCGCCATCCTGCGCGACCCGCCCATCCTGCTGCTGGATGAGGCCACCAGCGCGCTGGACGCGGAATCCGAGCAGGCGGTGCAGCAGGCGCTGGCGCGGCTGAGCCAGGGGCGCACCACGCTGGTGGTGGCGCATCGGCTGGCGACGGTGCGGCGGGCGGATCGCATCGTGGTGATGGAAGCCGGGCGGATCACCGCCATCGGCACGCATGATGAGCTGGTGGCGGATGGCGGGTTGTATGCGCGGCTCGCGGCCTTGCAGTTTGATCGGGATTGAGGGGCACAACCCGCAATGGACAATCCCGCTCGCCGCGTGAGAGTCTCCGCGCCAAATCTCGGGAGGAACCACATGAATCGTCGCGCCATCATCCTGGCCGCCCCCACGCTGGCGCTCAGCGCCGGCCCCTTACGAGCGCAAGCTTGGCCCGCCCGCCCGGTGCGCTTCGTCGTCGGCTTCGCGCCGGGTGGGGCCAATGACATCATGGCCCGCCTCTTGGCCGCCAAGCTCGTTGAGCGCATTCCCGGCAGCAGCTTCGTCGTCGAGAACCGGCCGGGCGCCAGCACGGTGGTGGGGGCGGATCATGTGGCGCGCTCGGCGCCGGATGGAACGACCTTCCTGTTCACCTCCCCCTCCACGCTGATCGCCATCCTGGTGAACCGCATCACGACGATTGACCCCATGCAGGCGCTGGTGCCGGTGGTGATGGCCTCCTCGGCACCGCTGGCGCTGGTCTGCCGGCCGGATTTCCCGGCCCGCACCGTGCCCGAATTCATCGCCCTCGCCCGGGAGCGTGGGCCGCGCCTCACCATCTCCAACCCGGGCACGGGGGCGGTGAACCATCTGGCCATGGCGCTGCTGACGCGCCGCACCGGCATCGAGCCGACGCTGGTGCCCTATTCCGGCAACCAGCCCTCCATCACGGCGCTGATCCGCGGCGAGGTGGATCTGGCGCATGACGGGCTGTTTACGCCGCGCGCCCAATTGCAGGAGGGCACGCTGAGGGCATTGGCCGTGACCAGCGCCGAACGCTCGCCGCTCTATCCGGATGTGCCGACCTTCGGTGAAACGCTGCCGGGCTATGAGGTGGGCTTCTGGGGCGGCTTGCTGGCCCCGCGCGGCACGCCGGAGCCGATCATGGACCGCCTGGCCGAGGAGGTGGAGGTGGTTCTCCGCCAGCCTGATGTGATCACCCGCGTGCGCGGCTTCGGCGCGGAGCCGACCAGCGGCGGCCGTGCCGCCTTCACCCGCGCCTATACGGCGGATTGGGAGAAATGGAGCCAGGTGGTACGCGAGAACGACATCCGCCCAGGCTGAACGCGCGCTCAAGCCTGAGCCTCTCCAGAGGAAACCGCCCAGGCCTGCGGTGCCTTTACCGCACCGAATCACCTTCTACGGCAGGTCCGAGAACCAGCGACGGTAGATTTCGTCATAGCGGCCCTCGGCGTAGAGTTCGAGCAGGGCGGTGTTGATCCGTTTCCGGAGCGGATTGTCCGCCGCGACGGCGATGCCGTATTTCTCCGGTCGGAACACCGGGCCGACCAGCGTCACCTCGCTTGGCCCGAAGACGCGCGCCCAGTAGCGCAGGGTGGGTGCCTCATAGACGATCGCCTGGGCCTGCCCAGCGCGCAGCAGCCGCAGCGCCTCCTCGGCGCTGGTGATGACCCGGTAGGGCAGCCCGCGCTCCCGCAGCCAGGCCTCGGCCGTGCCGCCCGGCGCTGTGATGATGGACTTGCCCGGCAAATCCTCGGGTCCGCGGATGGCGGATTGCATCTGCTGGACCGTGAGCGACGAGGTCACGGTCGCGGTGAATTGCGCGATCAGCACCACACCGAAAAGCCACATCAGCGCGATGGTCAGCCGCTTGCCCAGGCGGGATTCGTCCCGGTCACCATGCTCGCCGGTCGCGATGATGAGGATGACGCCCCAGAGCCCCTCGGCCACGCCGCGCGGGTAGCCCCTCTGGAAACGCGGATTGCCGCGCCGCTCCACCAGCCAGAGCACATGCGCGAGCAGCAGCAGGATCAGCGCCCCGCCCAGCACCAGGTCACCAATGGCGGACCAGGGCAGCGCGCGCAGGAAGCTCAGGCCCGGCCAGCCGCCATCATCGCCATCCGGGCGCACGGCGATCTGCAGGCCAGAGTCGAAATAGGGCAGCGTGAAATCGGCGAGTTGCTCGCGCGCCGGCGTCATGGTGATGGCGGAAATCGCCACATCCGCCTCGCCCCGCCGCACCGCCTCGATCTGCGCGTCATCGCTGCGGCGGCCGAGATCCACGAAGCGCGAGGTGACCCGCATCCGCTCGGCGATGGCGTTCCAGAGGTCCATGCTGAAACCCGCGAGCGCGTCTCCCCGCCGCAGCACGAAGGGCGGAGCCTCTCCCGTCGCGACCGTCAGCGTGGGTGGCGAGGGCTGGGCGGCGGCGCCGCCGGGATTCAGCGCCAGGACCAAAAGGGCGAGCGCCAGGAGCGGGCCCGCCCGCATGATATGCCGTCTGCTCAAGATGCCCGCCTCTCCATGCCCGCCCCTGGATTGTCGCATGCGCGGGAAGCGGGCGTCGAGGGCAGGATCAGCGCCGCATCCGCACGCCGCGCAGTTCCAGATCCTCTGAAACCCGCATCGAGAAATCGGCCACCGTCTCCCGCACGCCGAACATCTGCGGCTCCTGGTGCAGCGGGATCATCGGCACCAATTCTCGGAAGCGGGCCCAATAGGCACGGGCCAGTTCCTGGCGGCGGGTCTGGTTGGCTTCCACGCCGATCTCGCCCAGCAGGCGGGCCATTTCGGCATCCTGGAAGCCGCCCCAGTTGAAGCTGCCCTCACCCAGCAATTCGCGGCCCGGATTGGTGATGTCGAAATTGCCCGGCGTCCAGCCCAGCAGCCAGAACTGGAATTCCTTGTTGGCGCCGCGCTGGAGGAAGCGGCCGAAGGGCATGGAATCCAGCCGCGCCTGGATGCCCGCGCGTTGCAGCATGGCGACGATGGATTGGCAGATCGCCTCGTCATTCACGTAGCGGTTGTTGGGGCAGCCCAGGGCCACGCGGAAATTCGTGGCCCCCGCCTCCGCCAGCAGCCGGCGCGCGGCCTCCACATCGAAGGGAAAGCGCTCATTCGAAGCCGCGTCGAAGCCGCCGACCGCGGGCGCGATGGGCAAGCCGGAGGCCGTAGTGGAGTTGCGCAGCACGACGCGGCGGATCGTCTCCATATCAATCGCCTGGTACATGGCGCGGCGCACGCGCACATCGCGCATATGGTTCGGCGTACCGGGCGCCTCCAGGCTCTCGGGGCGCGAGGTGTCCATGGCGAGGTAGATGGTGCGCGCCGTCGGGCCCTGGATCAGGCGGATGCCCTGGGCACTCTGCACGCGCGGAATGTCCTGCAGCGGCACGTGATACATCAGGTCCAGCTCGCGGCTCAGCAGCGCCGCCACGCGCGTGGGCGCGCTGGCAACGGGGCGGAAGACGGCGCGGGTGATGCCGTGGTCCAGCCGCTCGCGGTAATCGGGGTTGGGGATGAGCACGGTGCGCTCATCGGCCAGGCGCTCCACCAGGCGGAAGGGGCCGGTGCCGTTCGCGTTCAATTGCACGAAGCTGTTGGTGGCCCCCGGCTGGCCTGCGCGGGCGACGGCGAAGCCGTTATTCGCCTCGATCCAGGCACGGTTCATGATGAAGAACAGCGTGAGATCCTGCAGCAGGATCGGGTTCGGCCCGCGCGTGTCGAATTCCACCGTGTGGTCGTCAATCGCCCGCGCCGCCGTGATGGAGGAGACGGTATAGGCCATGTCGTTCTGCCGCACGCGCTCCAGGCTGTAGAGCACATCGGCCGCGGTGAAGGGTTGGCCGCCATGGAAGCGCACGCCGCGCGCCAGATGGAAGCGCCAGGTGGTGGGGCTCGGGGTTTCCCAGCGCTCGGCCAGGGCCGGGCGCAGCGAGCCATCGGCCTCACGCCGCACCAGCGGCTCATACATGTTGGATTTCATGGCGTTGGTGACGCCATGGTTGTTGGCGTGCGGGTCGAGGCCCAGAATGTCGTTCGCCGTGGCCCAGGTGAAGGTCGTGGCGGTCGCCGGCAGGGTGGCGAAGGCGAGGAAACCGCCGAGCAGGGCGGCGCGCCAGGATGGCTTGCGCATGGTGGTGTCTCCCAAGATGACAGAACGGCAACATGCTTGGCCCGGCGCCCGCTGTCCAGCGTCATGGCTTCACAGGCCAGGCCAGAGCGTCTTGAGTAGACCCATGGAGGGCCGCCGATGATCCTGTTCGAAAATGCGCGTCTTTGGGACGGTCTCGCCGAGGAAGCCCGCCCCGGCTGTTCCGTCCTGATCGAGGGCGAAACCATCCGCGAAGTGTCGGACCGCCCCATCAGCAGCAGCGCCACGCGGCTGGACCTGGGTGGGCGCACGCTGATGCCGGGGCTGATTGACGCGCATGTGCATGTCGTCGCCTCGCTCGCCAATATCGCGGCCAATGCGCTGCTGCCCGATGCGGTGGTGGCGATGCGCGCGGGTAAGCTGATGCGTGAGATGCTGCTGCGCGGCTTCACCACGGTGCGGGACCTGGGTGGCGCCACGCTGGGGCTGCGCATGGCCTGGGAGGAAGGGCTGATCGAGGGCTCACGGCTTTCGATCTGCGGCAAGGCGCTGTCCCAGACGGGCGGGCATTGCGATTTTCGCGGGCGGCTGGATGCGCGCCCTTTCGGCTTCTTCGAGGCGCGGCTCGGCTCCCTCGGCCGGCTGGTGGATGGCGTGGATGAGGTGCGCCGCGCCTGTCGCGAGGAGATCAAGGGCGGTGCCGACTACATCAAGCTGATGGCCAATGGCGGCGTGGCCTCGCCCTCCGATCCCATCGCGTTTTTCGGCTTCTCCGAAAGCGAATTGCGCGCGGCGGTGGAGGAGGCGGAGATGGCGCAGACCTATGTGGCGGCCCACCTCTACACCGATGCCGCCATCGCGCGCGCCGTGCGCTGTGGCGTGCTGAGCCTGGAGCATTGCAACCTGATCACCGAGGCCACGGCGCGCGAGGCTGCCACCGCCGGCGCCATCGCCTGCCCGACGCTGGTCACCTACCAGGCGCTGAAGGAGGAGGGTGCAGCGCTCGGCCTCGGCCCCGAGAGTGTGGCGAAGATTGATGATGTGCGGCTGGCCGGGCTGGAATCGCTGGAGCGGATGCGCAAGGCCGGGCTGCCCATGGCCTTCGGCACCGACCTGCTCGGCCCCATGCATCGCCGCCAATCCGAGGAATTCCTGATCCGGCGCGAGGTGCTGCCGGCCGCCGAAATCCTGCGCAGCGCCACCAGCATTGCCGCGACACTGCTGCGGCAGGAGGGGCGCATCGGCGTGGTCGCCCCCGGCGCGCTGGCCGATCTCCTGGTGGTGCAGGGCGACCCGCTGGCGGATCTCGCGCTGCTGACGGAACAGGGCGCGCATATGCCGGTGATCATGCAGGGCGGGCGCTTCGTGAAGAACCAGCTTTCGTGAAGCTGCTCTTTATCAACGGGCCGAATGCCAATCTCTATGGCCTCGATCCCTCGGGCACTTATGGGCAGGAAACCTTCCCCGATATCGCCGCGCGCTGCCACCGCAAGGCCGCAACCCTCGGCGTCGAACTCGATTTCCGGCAGAGCCAGGATGAGGGCGAAATCATCACCTGGATCCAGCAGGCGCGCGGCCACGCCCAGGGCGTGATCATCAATGCGGCGGGCCTCTCCTACACGTCCATCGCCATCATGGATGCGCTACTGAGCTTCGATGGCCCGGTGATCGAGGTGCACATGTCCAACATCCACCGGCGCGAGCCCTTCCGGAACAAGACCTACACGGCCAAGGCCGCGGTGGGCAGCATTTGCGGGCTGGGGCCGCATGGCTATGAATTGGCGATCCAGGCCATGGTGAACCTATGCCGCACGTGATCCCCGTCGCCTTCTACAGCGAGCATGATGATCCCGTGGCCTGGGAGGCGGCCTTGCGCGCCCATCTGCCGGAATTGGAGCTGCGCCTGAATGGCCCGCCCGAGGGCGTGGTGGCGGCCATGGCCTGGAAGCCGCCGCCTGGTTATTTCGCGGGGTTCCGGGACCTCAAGCTGGTGGTGAATCTCGGTGCGGGCGTGGATGCACTGGTGGCGCGGGATGACCTGCCGCCGCTCCCGATCAGCCGGTTGAATGATCCAGGAATGGTGCAGCTGATGTGCAGCTACGTGACCTATGCCGTCACGCGCTATGCGCGGGATTTCCACCTGTTCGAGCGGGCGCAGCGGGCGGGGGAATGGCGCTATATCCACCCGCGCGCGCTGGGGGCGCATCGCGTTTCCGTGCTGGGGCTGGGCGAACTGGGCGGTGCTGCGGCTGCAGCGCTGGCCGCGATGGGCTATGCGGTGACGGGCTGGGCGCGCTCGGCCAAATCCATCTCGGGCGTGCGCTGCCTGCATGGCGCGGCGGGCTTCGCGACCGCCCTGGCCGAGGCGGATACGCTGGTGCTGCTGCTGCCCCTCACCCCGGCCACGCGCGGCCTGATCGGCGCGGCTGAGCTCGCGCAACTGCCGCGCGGCGCCAACCTCATCAACGTCGCGCGTGGCGCGCTGCTGGATGAGGAGGCGCTGCTTTCGGCGCTGCGCTCCGGGCATATCGCGGAGGCGACGCTGGATGTGTTCCAGACCGCCCCCCTGCCCCCGGCGCATCCCTTCTGGGCGATGGAGAATATTCGGATCACGCCGCATCTCGCCTCCATCACCATCCCCGAGGCAGCGGCGGCGGATGTGGCGGAAAGCATCCGCCGCGTGCTGCGCGGCGAGGCGCCCTTGCATCAGGTGGACCCTGTCCGGGGGTATTGAGGGTCGAAGATCCCGCCCCGGCGAAACGCCGCCTGGATATACCCCGCCAGCGCCCGCACCGCCGGCCGGCTCGCCGGGCCCGGGGCCGCCGCCAGCACGAGGCGCACCGCCGGCAGCCCGGCATCGAGCGGCAATGAGGTGATCCGGCTGCCATCCATCGCATAGGGGCTTTCGGGCTGCACATTCTGGATGGTCCAGCCCAGGCCGTTACCCACCAGCCCGCGCAGCAATTCCTGGCTGCGCGAGCGAAAGGCGATGCGCGGTGAAAGCCCGGCGGCGCGGAAAATCCCGGCGAAGTAATCGCGCGAATGCGGCAGGTCGAGCAGCAGATACGGCTCCTCCACCAGATCGGCCAGGCGCACGCGCGCCCCCCGCGCCAGGCGATGCCGCGCCGGCAGCACCGCCACGGGCGCCAGCTGCGCGATGGGCGTCACATCCAGCACGGCGGGCATGTCGAAATCATAGGTGAGCGCGATTTCGGTGCGCCCGGCCTCCAGGGCGGCGAGGATTTCGCCGTGGTCGCCCTCCTCCACGCGCACGGAAAGGCCTGGCACATCGCGGCCCAGCCCGGCCAGCAGCGCCGGCAGGTAGCGGGGCGCGAGCGTCAGGAAGCAGCCCATCGAAACCTCGCCCGCGGCTTCAGCGCCGAGGGAGGCGGCGGCGTGCAGGAAATCCTCGGCATGGCGCAGCAGCAGCCGCGCCTCCGTCACCACCCGCGCGCCGGCGGGCGTCAGCGTGACACCGCGCGCGTGGTGGCGCAGCAGAAGTGCGACGCCAAGCTCCGCCTCCAGCGCCGCCACCGCCTCGGACACCGAGGGCTGCGAGACATGCAGCCGCCGCGCCGCCCCGGTGACGGAGCCCGCATCGGCCACCGCCACCAGGTAGCGCAGCGAACGCAGGGAGAGGCTGGCGATCTGCATCGGTTTTTCCTATGCCAAAGCTCGGAACAATATATTTCCCCGATACATGGCTTTGCCGCAAGCTGCTCCCAGCAGCGAGGAGCCGATGCATGATCCGTACGGGCAACCAATACCGCGAGGGCCTGCGCGACGGCCGCGAGGTCTGGATCGATGGCGAACGCGTGGCGGATGTGACGACGCATCCCGCCCTCAAGCCCATCGTGGATGTGAAGGCCCGCATGTACGACATGCAGCATGAGGAGAAGCACCAGGCGGCGCTGACCTATGTCGAGAACAATGAGCGCCACAGCGTCTTCCAGCAGCCCCCCACCACGCAGGAGGATTGGCACCGCAAATGGGCCAGCGTGGACCTGCTGCTGAAGGATATCGGCGGCGTTGCCACGCGCCTCGGTGACGAGACGGTGGGCGAGATGTGGTCCCTCCAGGATGGCCGCGACATCCTGGCCCAGATCGATCCGCGCTTCGCCGACAATATTGATCGCCACATCCGCCGTGTGGTGGAGAAGGACATCTTCCACGTCTCCGCCAACACCGACCCGAAGGGCGACCGCTCGGTGCCCGTGGATCAGCGCGACCCGGACATGATGATCCGCGTGGTGCGCGAAACCGATGCCGGCATCGTCATCCGCGGCGCGAAATTCGAGACCGCCTCGCCCTATGCGGATCAGGCCTATCTGAAGCCCACCGTCGGCGCCTGGACCGATGAGAAGGAGAGCATCCACGCGGTCGGCTGCATCGTGAAGATGGGGGCGCCGGGCGTGAAGCATATCTGCCGCGCGCCCTTCGCCACCAAGGGCAATCCGGCGGACATCCCCCTCGCCTCGCGCTTTGACGAGGTGGAGGCGTTGATGGTGCTGGATGACGTGCTGATCCCCTGGGAGGATGTGTTTTTCTACCGCCACACGGCCGCCGCCCAGCAGGTGCGCGCCACCCTGCACCGCTACAGCGCTTTCCCCTATGTGCTGCGCGTTCTCTACACGGCCGACATGATGATCGGTGCGGCCATGTGGAACGCGAAGCAGACCGGGCTTGAGAAGCTGCAGGCCGTGCAGGAGAAGCTGGCCGATCTGGTCTGCTACCGCGAGGGCATTCGCGCGCATCTGATTGCGTCCATCGCGACGGCCGAGCGCTCGCCGGCCGGGCTGCTGATGCCGAACCAGTCCATCCTCTATGCCGGGCGCGTGCTGGCCTGCAGCCAATTGCCGGTGATGATGCACACGGCGCGCGAATTGATCGGCGGGCAGATCTGCGTGACACCCGATGCGGCGCAGTTCAATGGCGGGGCGGGGAACTGGCTGCAGAAATTCTACACGCTGAACAAGGAATGGGGGGCGGAGGATCGCCGCAAGCTGCTCGCCTTTGCGCGCGATCTGCTGAACAGCGATTATGCAGGCCACCGCCTCGCTTTCGTGCAATTCGCGCAGGCGCCGCACTTCAATCACCTGGCCGCCGTCTATAAGAGCTTCGACTTCTCGGGCCCCTTGGATTTCGTGCGCAACAGCGCGGGGCTGTCGGACCGCGTGCTGGGCGGGAAGACCCATTGATGCCGACCCACACCCGCATCCGCCCCTTCAACACGAAGGAAGCCTATCCCGAGCAGTCGCTCGACAACGATGTCTGCATGGCGGTGCGCGCCGGCGACACCGTCTATCTGCGCGGCCAGACCGCGATGGACCTGGACGGCAAGCTGGTCGGCGTGGGGGATGCGGCGGCCCAGGCCGAGAACGCGATGCGCTGCGCCGAAATCCTGCTGAAGGAGGCGGGCTCCGATCTCAGCCATGTGTGCAAGATCGTGATCTACATCACCGACCGCGCCTATCGCGAGCCGGTGTATCGCGTGATCGGGCGCTGGCTGAAGGGCGTCTATCCGGTCAGCACGGGCATCATCGTGAACGGGTTGGCCAAGCCGGAATACATGATGGAGATTGATATCATCGCCGAGATCCCGCCCGAGCGCGGGTGAAGACCTGGTCGTGCCGCGCCTTTTCAAGAGCGCGGCACGACACTTGCTTAACCCACACCAGCTTCGGAACAGGAGACGGACCATGGTTCAGATCACTCGCCGGCAAGGTGCCCTTCTGGGCGCCGGAATGCTCGCAGCGCCTGCCATCGCCAATGCCCAGGCCAACCGCATTTCCGTCTCCGTCTGGGGCGGCTCCTGGCGGGACATGGTGCAGAACATCATCGCCCGGAAATTCACTGCCGATACGGGTGCGACCGTCGAGTTCCAGACCGGCGGCACGATTGACCGGCTGAACCGCGCGCGCCTGGCCCGCGGCAATCCCGAGAGTGATCTGAACTTCACCACCTCGCATATCGGCTGGCTCTATCAGAATGACGGGCTCTACGAGACGCTCGACATGTCGAAGATCCCTAACGCCGCCAATCTGGTGGAGCAGGCGAAGATCAGCCCAGGGCATATCGGCACCTGGGCCTATGTCTACACCATCGGCTACCGGCCTGATCTGCTGCCCGGCGTGAGCTTCGGCTCCTGGGCCGATCTCTGGTCCCCCGCGCTGGTGAACAAGCTGGCGGCACCGGATTTCGACCCCTCGCACATCATGGTGGTCGCTGCCATCCTGGAAGGCGGCGATGCCGCGACCTGGGAGCGCGGCCAGGCCCGGCTGCGCGCGCTGCGCCCCAATTTCCGCGCCTTCTACACCAATGACGCGAACAGCCAGCAGCTGATCGCCTCGGGCGAGACGCCGGTGCAGGTCATCCTCTCGATGAACGCGCACCACATGGCCTCGCAAGGTGTCAATCTGCGCCTCGCGATCCCGCGTGAGGGCGCGGTGCTGGGGGTGGATTGCGTCTCCATCATGCGCGGCAGCCGCCGGCAGGAGCTGGCCTATCAATTCGTGAACACCTGCCTCGATCCGCAAATCCAGGCAGCCATCGCGGCGGACAAGAAGGGCAGCCCCACCGTGACCAATGCGGTGCTGGACCCGGCCGTGGCCGCCCTGCCCGGCGTGTTCACCACGCCCGAGCAATGGCGCACCCAGGCACTGGTGATTGACCACCGCCTGCGCGCCGAAAAGACCAATGAATGGCGCCGCTGGTTCCAGGAAAACATCATCGCGCGCTGAGGCGTCTTCACATGCGTGAAGCCGCCTCAGCCCCTATCGGGCCGGCACCTTTGCCCTTGCGCGCGATGCACGGATGAAACGCCCCTTCCTGAAGCTGTTCATCACCCCCGCCGCACTGGTTGCGGCGGGCTTCCTGCTGGCCAT
Organism: Sediminicoccus sp. KRV36; assembly: GCF_023243115.1. Classification (NCBI taxonomy): domain Bacteria; kingdom Pseudomonadati; phylum Pseudomonadota; class Alphaproteobacteria; order Acetobacterales; family Roseomonadaceae; genus Sediminicoccus; species Sediminicoccus sp. KRV36. Next base: position 1,808,272 of record NZ_CP085081.1, on the reverse strand, counting down.
GGCGGCGGTGCTGCAATACGCCTTCCTGGCCTTCATCCCCGGCGAGTTGCAGCCCGGCGGCTTCTCCCTCCAGAACTTCCGCGAGATGATGAAGCCGCTCTATGCGGGCGTCTTCTACGACACGGTGAAGCTGTGTTTCCTGACCGCCGTGCTGGCGCTGCTGGCAGGCTATCCGCTGGCGCTCGCCCTGGTGCGCGCACGCAACCCTTACGTGAAATCCGCCATCCTCATCATCTCGGTGACACCGCTGTTCCTGGGCGAGGTGATCCGCACCTATGCCTGGATCATCGTGCTGGGCAATCGCGGCTTCGTGAATGGCTCTCTGATGGCACTCGGCATCATTGATGCGCCCATTCCGCTGCTGTTCACGCGGCTCGGCGTCGTGGTGGCGCTGGTGCATGTGACGCTGCCGGTGGTGGTGATCATGCTCGCCGCCGCCATCGCGCATATTGACCGGGATTTGGAGCGCGCGGCCGCCGCCCTGGGGGCCAAACCCTTCCGCGTCTTCGCCACGGTTACGCTGCCGCTTTCCATGCCCGGCATCATCGCGGGGCTGACCACGGGCTTCGCCTGGACCTTTTCGGCCTTTGCCACGCCACAGCTGATCGGCGGCGGGCGGGTGAACATGGTCTCCAACCTGGTTTACGCGCTGGGCTTTTCCTCGTTCAACTTCCCCTTCGCCGCCGCGCTCTCGGTGGCGGGACTGGTGCTGACAGCCCTGGCGCTCGCCGGCTTCCGCCTCCTGCTGCGGCCGCTGCACAAGGTCGGCCTCACGTGATCCTGGGGTTTCGGCTTCTGGTTCTGGTGCTGCTGGCCTTCGTGCTGATGCCGGCCGCCGTCGCGATCATGGCGGCCTTCGATGCGCGTTCCATCATCGCCTTCCCGCCGCAAAGCTTCTCCTGGCGGTGGTTCGAGCGCGCGCTGAATTACGAGGATTTCCAGACCGGCTTCGCGCATTCTGTCTTCGTGGCATGCATCGCCTCAACCCTTTCCGTCATCATCGGCAGCATGGCCGCCTATGCGATGGATCGCTACAGCTTCCGCGGCAAGGCCACGCTGGAGGCGCTGCTGCTGGCTCCGCTCGCCATCCCGCATTTCACCATCGGGCTGGGTGCGTTGATCCTGGCCGCACAGCTCGGCCAGTCGCGCGGCTGGCCAGTGGTGATCCTCGCGCATATCGTCCTCGTGCTGCCCTTCGTGCTGCGCAGCCTTTATGTCTCCCTGAAGAACATTGATCCGCGGCTGGAACTGGCTGCGCTTTCGCTGGGGGCGAAGCCTGGGCGCGTCATCTGGACGGTGACGCTGCCGGCCCTCGCGCCGGGCCTCGCCGGTGGCTGGCTGTTTGCCGCCATCCTCTCCTTCAACGAATTCACCGCATCGCTGTTTGTGACATCCCAGCGCACCCAAACCCTGCCGGTCGCGATGTACAACTACGTGCGCGAATACGCCGACCCATCCATGGCGGCGATCTCGGCGCTCTACATCCTGGTGACGACCATCCTGCTTGTCATCGCCAATCGCTTCCTCGGCCTTGGCCGCATTCTCGGGACTGAAGATGCCAAGCACTGAAAGAGGGGGAGCTGAAGCCCTCCGCCTGGATGGCGTGACCAAGCGCTTTGGCGCCGTCACCGCCCTGCATGAGGCCTGGCTGAAGGTCCGGGACGGTGAGTTCATCACGCTGCTCGGCCCCTCCGGCTGCGGCAAGACGACGCTGCTCAACCTCATCGCCGGCTTCCTGGAGGCCGATGCGGGCGAGATTTTCATCGGCGGCAAGCTCGTCACCACCCTGCCCGTCTGGGAGCGCGATCTGGGGATGGTGTTCCAATCCTACGCGCTGTTTCCGCACATGGATGTGGCCCGCAATGTCGGCTACGGGCTGCGTGCCCGCGGCGTTCCGAAAGCTGAGGAAGCCACCCGCGTGGCCGAGGCTTTGGGCCTGGTGCGCCTCTCAGCCCTGGCGGACCGGCGGCCGAAGCAGCTCTCCGGCGGGCAGCAGCAGCGCGTGGCACTCGCCCGCGCGCTGGTGATCCATCCGCGCCTGCTGCTGCTGGATGAGCCCTTCTCCGCGCTGGACCGCAACCTGCGCGCCGAGATGCAGCTGGAGCTGAAGGAAATCCAGCATCGGCTGGGCGTCACCACCATCTTCGTCACGCATGACCAAAGCGAGGCCATGTCCATGTCGGACCGCGTGGCCGTGATGTCGGAAGGGCGCATCCTGCAACTGGACACGCCCGAGGCGATCTACAGCCGCCCCACCCATCCCTTCGTCGCCGGCTTCATCGGCGATGCGACGGTGCTGCCCGGCCGCCTGCTGGCCCGCGATGACAGCAGCGCAGAGGTGGAGGCAGCCGGGCTGCATTTCACCGTGCCAGCCGAAACGCTGGGCGCAGCGCAGCCCGGCGCCGCCATCTCGCTCTATATCCGGCCCGAGCATGTGCAGCCGATCGAGGAAGGCCCGGGCCTCGCGGGCACCGTCGTCAGCCGCGCCTTTCTGGGTGACCGTGCGGAGCTGTTGGTGGAATGCGGCGCGGCGGGGCGGCTGCTGCTGCGCGTCCCGGGCCAGACGGCGACCTCCCGCTGGCCGGTGGGGGCGCCGGTGCGGATGGGGTTCGCGGGGGCGCAGCCGGTGGCGTTTGTCGCGTAGCGAGGGGCGCTGCCCCTCGCGCTCCCCGGCAGGAGGCGGGCCTTCTGCGCCACCATTTGTCGGGGGTGCTTGAAGCTGAGGGGGGGGGCAAAGCTCCTCTATCAAAACCCGGGCGCAGACTCCGCATCCAGCGCGCGCGCCACATAGGCCGCCTGCTGCGGCGCGTAGCGCGTCCAGAGCCGGCGCAATTCCGCCACCGGCTCCTCATGCCAATCCACGCGCAAATCCACCACGGGCCAGTCATAGCGGTCCGCCACCAGCATGCCGCCGCCGCGCTCATCATCGAACTCGCCGCCCGCTTCCAGCCCGGCTTCGAGGGCTTGCATCAGCCGTTCGGCCAGCGGTGCCCCCTCGCTGGCGGTGAAGGCTTCCACCATCGCCGCCGGCACGCTGGTATTGTCGAGGAGATTGCCCATCGAGACACAATCGCGCCCCACCGCCACGGCATGTTCCGGCATGGCCTTGGCGCCGGAAAACCAGGCGATGCCGCCCATGCGGTCCACCACCGCCACCTGCCGGTGCTCCACCCCGCGGGTGGATTTCAGCAGCGTCTCCAGCACCGCCTGCGCCCCCAGCCCCTGGCGCAGCAGCGTCAACCCCTGCGGCCCAAGTGCCGGGTCCGAGAGGTTCTGCGTGGCAACAGCCCCCAGCGGCCCGGCCCAGGCGCAGCGCGCGGCCGTAGCGATGGAGGAGGAGGTGACGATGGTCCCGAAGGCCCCCGTCACGGCGCAGCGCGCGGTCAGCGAATAGGTCATGCGCCGAGCCTAACCCCCAGCGCCCGGTCGGAGAAGCTGGCTGCGCGCGGCCACGATCCCCTCCCAGGCGTAGCGCATCGGCGTCATCTGCGCGGCGGCCCATGTCGCATGCTGGTCGCTGTAATGCGGGCTGGCGGGATGGCCGGAGGTGCCCAGAAAGACGGACCACAGGCTGTTCTCCCAGGCCCCCACATCGAAGGCATAGCGCGAGAGCGCGCCATATTGCGCGCGCGGGCCCAGCGGGGCGATCAGCCCATTGGCCATCACCGTATCGCCATCGCCGCCCAGTGCCAGGGCGGGCGGGTCCAGCACGCTGGCGGCCTCGGGGAATTGCGCGGAGAGCGGATGGGTGAAGCGTGGGCGATGCACCTCGCCCCAGGGCTGCGTCGGCAGGTCGGCGGCGACTTCCGCCAGCGCATCCCGCAACAGCGCATCCCAGCTGCCGCCGCGCAGCAGGCTCGCATCATCCTGGCGCAGCAGGGCGGGCAGCGCCCACCAGAGCTGCGTCAGCGGCGCAACGCCGGGGGCCGGCGCCAGATAGGGATGGCCCGCCAGCGCGCCCAAGCCACTCACCGCCGCGAAGCGCCGCGTCAGCGCGAGGCGGAAGGCGATATAGCGCGCGGCGGTGACCGAAGCCGCCAGCATCCGCGCATCCCAGGCGGCGATTTCCGCGCGCAGCGCCTCGGCCGCGCCCTCGCAATGCAGCACCGCCAGGCGCGCGACGAAATCCCCGGCGGGCTGGGATTGCACATCGCCATGGATGGCGGCCGCACCTTCGGGGCTGCGCATCGCGGCCTGCTCCAGCAGCGCCATGACGCGGCGGGCGCGATAGGGCGGGTGGCAATCCGTCAGCAGGTAATCGGGGTGATCCTCGGCCACGATGCGGTTATTCGCGGTGACGATGGCCCCACCCGGGGGATCATACAGCACCGGCATGTCCTCATGCGCGATCCAGCCCTGCCATTCATGCTGGCCGGTCCAGCCGGGCATGGGCAGCCAGCCATTTTCGCGGCCCCGCTTCGGCACGCGCGCGCGCAACAGCCAGCCGATGCGCTGCGTCGTATCGGCGGCCACCAGGTTGTGATCAATCAGGCCCCAGCCGCGCGTGGCCTCGAACAGGCCCTCGGCGGTGTCGGCGCGCAGCATGCGCGGCAGGCAATCAAAGGAGAGATCGGTCTCGGCGAATTGCACGGATTTGAGCGTGAGCGCATGGCCGCGCGCCGCGTCACCCGCGATCACGGGGCCGTGGCGCGTCTCGATCACCTCCACCTCGCGCGCGGCTTCGCCCCGCACGGCGATGCTCTCCATCCGGCGGCGCACCGGCTCCCAGGCATCCTGGAACAGGGCATGCGTGGCATCGGCATCGAAGCGCTCGACATAGACGTCGTGGATATCGGCGAAGCCGTGGGTGACGCACCAGGCCACGCGGCCATTATGCGCGAAATGCGGGAAGCCCGGCACGCCTGGCACCGTCAGCCCGATCACATCGAATTCCGGGCAGGCCAGATGGCCTTGCGCATACATGTTCGGCAATTCGAAGACGCGATGTGGATCACCCGCCAGCACGGGCCGCCCCGTCGTGCTGCGCGCGGCCGAAACCGCCCAGTTGTTGCTGCCGCCGCCCGTCGCATCGGGGGCCGCATCCTCCAGCAGCGCGGCCACGGCGGGGGCGAGGTCCGTGAGGCTCGCGCGCCAGCGCTGGGTGTCGGCGCCGTGCGGCATCAGCAGCATGTCGGCGCCGCCATCATCATAGCGCAGGCTGGTCACGCCCTCACCGGCCACGGGCAGGGCCGCCGCGCGCCACAGCTTGAACCAGACGGAGCCCATCAGCAGCCCCAGGCGCCGCATCACCGCGATGGTGTGCCAGCCCGCCCAGGGCTCCGGCGTCGTACCCAGCAGCTGGTATTCCAGGGCCAGCGGCGCGTCGCTGGCGATGAAAGCGTTGACACCCGCCGCATAGGCCTCGCTCATCGCGCGCGCCTCCGCACCCAATGCGGCCCAGTCGCGCTGGCTCACCCCCGCGATGTCCAGGCGGCGGGCCAGCGCATCGGCGCCAAACGCCGCTGCACCGAGCCATTCCGCGCTGCGGCCCAAGGCGCGGCGGCGGTTCAGCTCCATCTGGAACAGCCGGTCCTGCGCGTGGCAGAAGCCCTGCGCGAAAAACGCATCCGCCGTGGAGCCCGCGCGGATATGCGCGACACCAAGGCCATCCCGCCGCACCTCCACGGGGGCCGTGAGGCCGGGCACATGCAACTCGCCATCCAGCCTAGGCAGCGCCTTCTGCGCCATCTCCGCAACACTCATTCGGTCTCTCCTCCACTCGGCGCTGGACGCGCGATGGGGACAGCAAATACCCTCCGTGCCGAAACGACCAGGGAGAGACGGCGATGATGGCGATCACACGGCGAACAAGCCTCGCGGGCCTGGCCCTGCCATTCCTCGGCGGCGGCGCTCAGGCGGCCGGCACGCTGAACATCGTGCTCGAGAGTGAGGCGGTGATCCTGGACCCGCACGCCACCACCGCCGCCATCACCCGCACCTTCGCCACCCATGTGTTCGATACGCTCTACGCCATGGATGGCCAGGGCATGATCCGCCCGCAGATGGTGGAAGCCCATGAGGCCAGCGCCGATGGGCTGATCTGGAATTTTCGCCTGCGCGAGGGGCTGAAATTCCATGACGGCGCGCCCGTCACCTCCACCGATGTGGTCGCGAGCCTGGAGCGCTGGGCCCCGCGTGACAGCCTGGGCCGCATGCTCTGGGCCGCCAAGGCGGAGCTGGTGGCGACCGATGCGCGCAGCTTCCGCCTCACGCTCGCGCGCCCCTTCCCGCTTGTGCTGGATGTTCTCGGGAAACCAAATGCGCCGCTGCCCGTCATCCTGCCCGCGCGGCTCGCTGCCGTGCCAGTGGAGCAGCGCATCCGCGAGATCATCGGCAGCGGCCCCTTCCGCTTCAAGGCGGCCGATTGGCGCCCCGGCAATGTGATGGTGCTGGAGCGCTTCGCCGATTACGTGCCCCGCTCCGAGCCCGCGGATTTCCTGGCCGGCGGCAAGCGCGTGCACCTGGACGCCATCAACCTGCGCGTCATGCCAGACCAGGCGACAGGTGCCAGCGCCCTGATCGCGGGCGAGGTGGACTACATGCAGTATCTGCCCTTCGACCTGCTGCCGCGCCTCGAACGCGCGCGCGGTGTGCGCATGCTGGGCCTGGGCGGCATTCATCAGTTCCAGGGCAATTTCCGCATCAACCACGCGGCGACACCCATGGATGACGTTGGCGTGCGCCGCGTGCTGTGGCGCTGCGCCGACCAGGCGAGCATCCTGACCGCCATCGGCGTGCCGCCGCAATTCCGCGCACCGCCCTGCCCTTCCTTCTTCCTGTGCGACGCGCCGCTCGACAGCCGCGCGGGCGCCGCCGAAGCGAGCTTCGACCCGGCCGAGGCACGCCGCATGCTGGCCGCCACCAGCTATCGCGGCCAGCCGCTGACCTTCATGACCACCTCCGGCGGCATCAGCCAGACGGCGGCGCAGGTGATGATCCAGTCCATGCAGCAGGCCGGCTTCAACGTGACCGAGCAGCTGATGGATTGGGGCACGCTGCTGGCCCGCCGCGCCCGGCGCGAGGGCTGGCACCTGTTTTCCGTCTATGCGAACGGCACGGACATGTTTTCGCCGCTCACCAACTTCTACGTCTCCAACACCTGCGCCGATTATCCGGGCTGGGATTGCGAGCGGGACCAGGCGAGGCTGCTCACCGAATTCGCGCTCGCCCCGGATGCCGAGGCGCGCCGCCGCATCGCGGGCGAGATCCAGGCCATCGCCGTGCGCAACGTGCCCAGCGTGATGTGGGGGCAATTCACCATTCCCGCCGGCTATAGGGACCGGGTGCAGGACCTGCCGCGCGCCGCCTATCCGATGTTCTGGGGTGCCAGGGTTTGAGCCAGGACGCCGGGCTGCGCGCAGCCGACCATGATGGCGCGCTCCGCGCGACCAACCACGATCACGCGCTCCGCGCGACCAACCACGATGGCGCGCTCCGCGCGCGGGCGGCGAAGGTCATTCCCGGCGGCATGTGGGGGCATCTGGATGCCTCCAAGCTGCCGCAGGGCTACCCGCAATTCTTCACGCGCGGCGAAGGCGGTCATGTCTGGGACGCGGATGGGCGGCGCTTCGTGGACCTGATGTGCAGCTGGGGCCCCATCGTGCTCGGCCATCGGGACCCCGTGGTGGAGGCCGCCGCGCGGCGCCAGGCCGATCTCGGCGATTGCCTGAACGGCCCCGCGCCGGTGCTGGTGGAGCTGGCCGAACGCCTGGTGGAGCGCATCCCCGCCGCCGATTGGGCAATGTTCCAGAAGAACGGCACGGATGCCACCACCGCCTGCGTCACCATCGCTCGCGCCGCGACGGGCCGGGGCACGATCCTGATCGCCCGCGGCTCCTATCATGGGGCCGCACCCTGGTGCACGCCCGTCCCCCTCGGCACCACCAGTGCCGACCGCGCGAACCAGCTGCGCTTCGAATACAATGACGTGGCAAGCCTGGAGGCCGCCGCCAGCGCGGCGGGCACGGACCTCGCCGGCATCATCATCACCGCCTTCCGGCATGACAATGTGGTGGATCAGGAGCTGCCTTCGCTGGAATTCGCTGGGGCCGCGCGGCGGATTTGCGACCGCAAGGGGGCGGCGCTGATCGTGGATGACGTGCGCGCGGGGTTCCGCCTGCATCCGGGCGGGTCCTGGGAAGGCTTGGGCGTCCGGCCCGATCTCTCGGCCTGGAGCAAGGCCATCGCCAACGGACATGCGCTGGCCGCCGTGACCGGGCGCGATTCGCTGCGCGATGTGGCCGCGCGGATCTTCGTCACCGGCTCCTTCTGGTGTTCGGCCGTGGCGATGGCGGCGGCGGTGGCGACGCTGGCGGAGCTGGAGCGGCGGGATGTGGTGGGGCATATCGCCCGCCTCGGCCAGATGCTGCGGGACGGGCTGGCCGAGCGAGCGCGGGGGTTCCATATCGGGCTGCGGCAATCCGGGCCGCCCGCCATGCCGCTGCTGCTGTTCGAGGGCGATGTGGATTTCGCCGCCGGGCGGGCCTTCTGCGCGGCCACCCTCCAGGCCGGGGCCTATCTGCACCCGCGGCACAACATGTTCCTCTGCGCGGCGCATACCGAGGCCGATATCCAGGCCGTGCTGGACGCGGCCGAGGCGGGGTTCCGCGCCATCAAGCCCGCCCTGGTGGCCTGAATGCTCGGGCAGCTCGCGCTGGCCTGCGCCGCGCTGTTTGCCGGGGCGGCCCTCTACATCAACATCGCCGAGCAGCCGGCGCGGCTGCTGCTGGATGACGCGGCGCTGCTGGCGCAGTGGAAGCCCAGCTACGCGCGCGGCTTCGCCATGCAGGCGAGCCTGGCGGTGATCTCGGGCCTGCTGGGCCTGGCCGCGGCCTGGGCGCATGCGGATGCACGCTGGCTGGCGGGGGCGGCGCTGATCCTGGCGAACTGGCCCTATACGCTGTGGGGCATCATGCCGACCAACCACAGGCTGAACGCGATGCCCGTGGGGGATGCGGCCAGCCGCGCGCTGATCCGCCATTGGGGCTGGCTGCATGCCGGCCGCACGGCCTTGGGCGGCGGCGCGGTGATGGCCTATCTCTGGGCGATGGGCTGAGTGCGGCCTATCCGCGCAGCCCCACCACCGCCTCGATCTCCAGCTTCATGCCCGGGATGGTGAAGGCCGCGATGCCCACCAGGGTCGAGGCCGGGCGCACCGCGCCGAACCAGCGCTTGCGCACCGCGTTGATCGCCACCCGGTCCGCCACATCCGTGACGAAGACCGTCACCTTCAGCACATCCTCGAAGCGCGCGCCGGCGGCGGCCAGCACCGCGGCCATGTTCTCGAACACCTTTTCGGCCTGCACCGTCACATCGGCGCTGACCACGCGGCTCTCCTGATCCAGCGGCGATACGCCGGAGACGAAGAGGATATTCCCCCAGCGCACCGCATCCGTGTAGTGGCTCACCGGCTCATGCAGCGTCTCGACGCGGTATTCCTGGCGCAGGACCAGGCTGTGTTCAGGCGGCGTGTTCATCGCGAATCTCCGGCGCCCACAGGCGCGATGCGGCGAGCACGGCATCCCGCGTGCCCGCGATATGCGCCTCCAGCAGGGTGCAGGCCTGGGCAGCATCACGCCGCAGCGCCGCCGCCACAATCGCATCCTCCTCCGCCGTCAGCGCCTTGAGGCGGCGCGGCTGCAGCAGGGCGAGGCGGCGGTAGCGGTCGGCATGGTCATAGAGCAGGCCGCAGATCCGCAGCAGCCAGCCGGAACCGCAACCGCCGATCAGCGCCAGGTGCAGCGCGCGGTGCCGCGCCTCCCATTCCTCCCCGATCAGGGCGGCGCCGGCCGCCGCCCGGCGGGAGATGAGCGCGAATTGATGGTGGCAGCGCACCACCTCCCCCTCCCATTCATCGCCGGCGGAGAGGAGGCTGGCCCGCAGCGCCTGCGGCTCCAGCTCCCCGCGCCGGGCCATGATGTCCCGCCAATCCGCCGCCGAGACGGGGGCCACCCGAAAGCCGCGCTGGCTCTCCGCGATGACCAGCCCCGTGGCGGTGAGCGAGGCCAGCGCCTCCCGCAGGGGTGCGAGGCTGCAGCCATAGAGCTGGCAGAGCTTGCTGGTGCGCAGCGGCGCGCCGGGGGCCAGCCGCCCGGCCACGATATCGGCCCGCAGCGCGTGGCGAAGCGTATCGGCCAGGGTGGCGCCGCCGGAGGAGAATGTTTCGGGTTTGGCCATGCGCCTTTATCGGCGATCCCTGGATAATCGTCAAAGTGCAAAATTATCGATCATTTGACTGCGGGCCTGCATCGCCGCCGGGCAGCGCGAGGCGCCAATCCCCGCCACAGCCGCCCCCAGGCCCATGGCACGCGCCTTGCGTGGCCCCACGCCACACCCCCCGGAGACACCCTTGCCATGCGCCGCATCCTCATTGCCCTGATGGCCCTCGCCATCACCCCGGCCCATGGGCAACCCATCCCGGCGCCGCTGGTGACGCCGGGCACGCTGAGCTACGGCACCGCCGCCACCTACCCGCCCTTCCAGTTCCTGGACGAAGGGCGGATCATCGGTTTCAGCGTGGATTACGGCGAGGCGCTGAGCAGCCTGATGGGGCTGCGGCCGGCCATCATGAACATGGATTTCAACGGCCTGATCCCCGCCCTCCAGGCGCGGCGCTTCGACATCATCAACAGCGCCATGCGCATCACGCCCGAGCGCGCGCAGCAGGTGACGCTGATCCCCTACATGCGCATCGGCAGCAACATCGTGGTGCGGGCCGGCAATCCGCGCGGGATCAACGGGCGCGCCGATGTCTGCGGGCGCAGCATCGCCGTCGAGCTTGGCAGCACCATGGAAACCTACGCGCGGGAGGATGACGCCGCCTGCCGCGCCGGCGGCCGCCCCGGCCCCACTGTGCTGACCTTCCCCGGCCGGCAGGACGCGACCATCGCCGTGCGGCAGGGCCGGGCGGATGCGTTCTATGACACGACGCCCGCCGCCGCCCGTGCCGTGGCGCTGAACCCCGGCATCTTCGCCATCGCGGGCGAGACCTTCGGCTTCACCGAAAACGGCATCGCGCTGCGGCGGGAGGATGCGGCCCTGGCCACCGCCGTCATCGCCGCCATGCGCCAATTGGTGACCAACGGCACCTATGCCCGGCTGCTCGCCAAGTGGAACCTGCCGCCCGAGGTGAGCGTCACCCCCTGATGCCCTTCGACGCGCCGGAGCTGATTCTCCATTACCTGCTGAGCCCGCGCTTCTTCCACGCGGCGGGAATGACCCTGCTGCTCAGCCTTTGCGCGCTACTGGGCGGGATGGTGATGGGGCTGGTGCTGGCCATCCTGGCCGAGGTGCGGGCCCGGCCGCTGCGCGCCTTCGCGACCTTCTACCTCTGGCTGTTTCGCGGCACGCCGGTGCTGTTCCAGCTGCTCTTTGCGTTCAACGTGCTGCCCGGCTTCGGCATCGTGCTGCCCGGCTTTGCCTGCGCCGTGCTGGCGCTCTCGCTGAATGAGGGCGCCTATATGGCCGAGATCATCCGCTCCGGCCTGCGCGCCGTGCCGCCTGGCCAGCGCGAGGCGGCGCGCGCCCTGGGGCTGGACCGCGCGCAGACGCTGCGCCTTGTCGTGCTGCCGCAGGCGATCCGCGTCATCATCCCCTCGGTCGGGAACCAGTTCATCGGGATGCTGAAGCTTTCGGCGCTGGTTTCCGTCATCGCGGTGGAGGAGTTGCTGCTGGTCGCGAACCAGACCGCGGCCTCCAGCTTCCGCTATATGGAGGCGCTGACGGCGGCGGGGATCTATTACCTGGCCATCACCTCCCTGTTCATGGCGGGGCAATCGCTGCTGGAGCGGCGGATGGGGGCTGGCTTGCGGGTGGGGGCCGCGCAACGGTGACCTGCGCCGGATGAGCGGCGGCTTTGCTTGGCAGCGGGCCCGCTTTCGTGCAATCCGAAGGCCCGCGCCGGGCGCGATGTGACAAGGACCAGCGATGACCGCGAAACAATCAGGCCTGATGGATCTCTTGCGCCTGGTGCCGCAAGGCGGGCCGGCCATCCTCAACGCCTCCGTCACCAATCTGTGCAACGCCACCTGCGACTTCTGCAACTTCGCGCATGACAAGGGCTTCGTGACCGACCGGCGGACGATGGACGCCGACCTGTTCGCCGATGCGCTGGCGCATATGCGCCTCAAGGGCAATGTCCGCTTCGTGACGTTCATGGGGGGCGAGCCGCTGCTGCACAAGCGAATCGCCGAGATGGCGCGCACCGCCCATGAGATGGGCGTGCAGCCCACCATGGTGACCAATGGCTGGCTGCTGCCCGGGCAGCTGGAATCGCTGCGGGGGACGGGGATTTCCACGCTGTTCATCTCGATCGACAGCGAGGACGCCGCCGAGCACGAGAAGAATCGCGGCCTGAAGGGCGTGTGCGAGCGCATCAAGGAGAGCACGACCCGGATGCGGGAGATGGGGATCACGCCCATCGCCTCCGTCGCGATGACGCGGCTGGTGCGGGATTACGCGGCCCTGGGGCATTTCCTGAAGGAGCTGGGGTTTGCGGCGGTGACGTTTTCGTATCCGCGGAAGGCCGCACTCGGTTCCTCCTCGCTCGTCTATTCCGAGGATAGCGCGCTGGTGGACATGTCCGTGGCGGAGCTGATTGCGGCGTTTGACGGGGTGGAGAAGACGCGGGCGGTGATGCCGGTGTTCAACCCCAAGGAGGGCATCGCCGATATGCGGCGGCGGCTGACGGGCCAGGGCGAGCGATTCATCTGCCATGCGGGGTACAAGTATTTCTACCTCGACTGGAACTACGACCTGTGGCGCTGCGAGGATTGGAACAAGCCGATCTCCAAGGTGATGGACTACACGCCCGAGATGGCGGTGCGCGATGGCTGCCAGGCCTGCACCACGGATTGCTACCGCGATGCGAGCATCATGCTGCATTTCTCGGTGGCGCTGGGGGATAGCTTTGCGCGGCTGCGGGAGGGGAAGATTGGGGCGGCTCTGGGGGCTTTGGCGGATAAGCGGAATTTGGGGTCGTTGGGGGCGGTGATTAATCACGGGCGGCGGATCAGGGGGTTGATGGGGGCGGGGTGATCGGAACAGCGAGAACACCGCCTATGATCAATTGTTTGACCCGGGTGCTGAACCGTTAGTACATTCCAGTCAAACAATCAGGGACGTCTTTGGTGCCGGATATACCGTATCATAGGAAAGAGACACCCACGCAGACAAAGGAAATCGCTGCAAAACAGGAACAGTCTAAAGAAATATGGGGGCTTCCTGCAAGGGGCAGTTCTCTGCCGTCCGTCAAGGCGTATCCGGGAAGCTTGCCTGAAATACGAGGCATTGAGTTCACAACCAATGTGCTTCCTGGCCGCGGTAGCGCCCCGCACGAAGCTAAATGGTATCTTGAAACGTGCCCAGGCGTCGAACTCCGGACGGCCTGCGGCAAAGATTTCGCCTGTATCCCGGTTTCCACATTCAAGAATATGCAGCCATGACCGTTCGCGTATCTCAATTTGAACCCGAAAACGACATTATCGCACACGCTATTATTTGGCGCTCACTGGAGTATTGCACTCTTGTTATCCGAAACAGCGAAGATGATTTTGATAAATTCAAAGGATCTAGTTTCGTAATCGGAAATGACACGATATTTTATCTGCGAGTATACCAAGGTCATATTCAAGCTGATGTGACAGCGACTCTCTATCTATCTGACGAGATATATGATGAAGCCATTATTTCAGAGATGGTTCTGCGGATCATTCAGGAAATGCAGATACCCGAAACGGCGATAGCTTGGCGTAGAGGGCAGAAATTCCAGTTTGGAATTTTAGAGCGATCACCGCACGACCGCTTACTGGAGCGGGAAGCTCGCCTTCTAGTCCTTAAAATTGCGGCCAGCCAAAAAAGTCGCTCCATCTCTATTGCTGACTTACGTAGAGAAATCCCTAAATACTTTGATCTCTCAGCGGCCGACCGAACCCCATCACCGTCAAGGAGAAATGAAGTTGCTTGGCATATTGTCCTCCGCAACGCGACATCATCTCACAAGGACGGCCCCAAGACAATATTCGGTCAAGGTTGGGCCAAGAAGATACCAGGAGGCATTCAGGTAACTCGAATCGGCCTAGCCTACTTGAATAGCATTGGATTTTCTGATTTTGTTGCCGCCGATTTTGAAGAATTAGAATAACGCCGCTTGTATCCGAGGGGTAGCCACTTCAAACTTGTTTCGCGTGGCCTACTTTCTACGTCCCACACGAACCAAGCATAAGCAGTTGTACCGCTTCCCTTCACGACTGCACCCGCCGGATAAAAAGTAATACGTTCGCTAAATACCCATACGCGCGCCGGGGGCATATTCTGAAAGATATTTCTTTGGCGGTTGGCCCCCTCCAGAAATGCGAGGCGCAGCAGGAGGCACAGCTTTTTTGTCGATTGACGCAATCCAGCCTCCACAAACCCCTCTGCACTATTGTAGGGAGGGTTTGTGATAATGTTTTCTACGGTGTGCGACAATGCGAGAAAATCGACGCCACTCTTGCCAAAACCTCTGTCATAAAGGTCGCTCGCTTCAACAGGTAATCCGGTACAGGCGAGGACACGTGCCATGGTTCCGTCGCCGCATGCCGGCTCCCAAATCCGTCCTTCAAATCGCTCGCTGTCCACCAAAACGCGCGTCGCCCATTCAGGGGTCGGGTAAAAATCGGGGCCGTCGAGATCAGCTGACCGCTTGACCGGGGGCTTGAAGGCACCGTTGAGATTGTAGGTCGGATCCATGTTAAGAACGTAGGCGAAGCAGCCTTGGAAGGGAATCGTCATCCAACCAAAAGTCGCGCGCATGGCCAAGCTGGCTAGCTGTGCCGAGCAGAACGCCCAACCCAAGTCACTTTACCTCGACTTTTCCGGCATTTCTTCCTACCTTCTCATCCATGTGCTCTACCCTCCCCCTCCCCGTCCAAAGCTCCTCCCCGCCCCCGCCGCGCCCCCTCCGGCATTTGTCCGAAAACATCACGTCTCGCGGTAAGGGCGTAAGGCCGTAAGATGGTCAGGCCCCACCCTCGCCTGCGCACCCCAAGCGACTCCATCCGCCGCTGGACTTCCGCGGGCAAACCCGGCATCCGTTCGCTCTCCGGCCTTGGGGTTTGCCCTGGGGTCGCCTCTGACAAAAGGCTTGCTCCCGGCATGATGCGCACGCTCTTCCTCCAGGCTCCTTCCTTCGATGGCTTCGATGGGGGTGCAGGTTCGCGCTATCAGGCCCGGCGGGAGATCAAGTCCTTCTGGTTCCCCACCTGGCTGGCCCAGCCGGCGGCGTTGATCCCCGGCTCCAAGCTGGTGGATGCGCCGCCGCACAACCAGTCGCTGGCGGATGTCGCCCCCATGGCGCGGGATTATGACATGGCGGTGCTGCACACCTCCACACCCTCCTTCGCGTCCGATGTGAAGGTGGCCGAGCGGCTGAAGGCCGAAAACCCCAATATCAAGATCGGGTTGATCGGCGCCAAGGTTGCCGTCCAGGCGAATGAAAGCCTGCGCGATGCCCCGGTGGTGGATTGGGTGGCGCGCAATGAGTTCGATTTCACGGTGAAGGACGTGGCGTCGGGCATGGATCTCTCGGCCATCAAGGGGCTGAGCTTCCGTAACAGCGAAGGCGTCATCGTCCACAACCAGGACCGCGCCATGCTGGAAAACATGGATGATCTTCCCTTCGTGAGTGAGGTCTACAAGCGGGACCTGCAATACGAAAAGTATTTCATCGGCTATCTGAAGCATCCCTATGTCAGCTTCTACACAGGCCGCGGCTGCAAGAGCCGCTGCACCTTCTGCCTCTGGCCGCAGACGGTGGGCGGGCATCGCTACCGCACGCGCTCGGTCGGCCATGTGATCGAGGAGATCAAATACGTCCTCGCCAATTTCCCCGGGCTGAAGGAAATCTTCTTCGACGATGACACCTTCACGGATGATCTGCCGCGCGCGGAAGCCATCGCGAAGGAGCTGGGCAAGCTCGGCGTCACCTGGTCCTGCAATGCCAAGGCCAATGTGCCGCGCGCCTCGCTGAAGGTGATGGCGGATAATGGACTGCGCCTGCTGCTGGTGGGGTATGAGACGGGCAATCAGCAAATCCTGGTAAACATCAAGAAGGGCATGCGCATTGATGTGGCGCGGCAATTCACGAAGGATTGCCATGAGCTCGGCATCAAGATCCACGGCACCTTCATCCTCGGCCTGCCGGGCGAGACGAAGGAGACGATCCAGGAAACCATCCGCTTCGCGATCGAGACCAACCCCCACACGGTGCAGGTGAGCCTGGCGGCCCCCTATCCCGGCACCTTCCTGTGGGACCAGGCGGCGCGCGAAGGCTGGCTGGATACGGCCAATACCGAATATGTGGATGCGCATGGCGTGCAGATCGCGCCGCTCGCCTATCCGCATCTGGCGCATACGGAAATCTTCGACAGCGTGGAAACATTCTACCGGAAATTCTATTTCCGCGCGCCGAAGATCGCCTCCATCTGCGGTGAGATGATCCGTGACCGGCAGATGATGGTGCGCCGCCTGCGGGAGGGGGTGGAGTTCTTCCGCTTCCTGCGGGAGCGTGCCGGCAGCAAGGCCGCCTGAGGCCCCCTGCCACCCGGCGGCGCGGCGGGCTACAACCCGAGGCCTCACATATTGGGAGTCTTGCTTCGATGGATCGTCGTCATCTTCTCGGCGCCGGCGCGGCTCTTCTGGCGGGCCCGGCCTTGGCGCAATCGGCGCATCAGCATCATGCGCCGGCGCTGCGGCCCTTGCCCTCCTCGCCGCAGCCCTTTGCCAATGTGTTCCAGGGTGGCGCGCCGCATCACATCACGCCCCAGCAGGAGGCGCAGCGCGTCACGGCCTCACCCGCGCCAGCCGGCCCGCCGGGGCGCTGGGTGACGCGGGCCGACATGCCGATCCCGCGCAGCGAAATGGCCTGGGCCACGGCCTGGAATGGCCGCATGCATGTGGTGGGCGGCTATGGCGAGGGGCAGTTCAACCGCGCCTATCACACCGTCTATGACCCGGCTTCGGACCGCTGGTATGACGCGGCCCCGCTGCCGCGCGGCGCCAACCACGTGGCCGTGGTGGCCGATGCCGGCCGCGTCTATGCGCTGGGCGGCTTCATCGAGCAGAACCGCCTGTGTGACGACCACGCCTATGTCTATGACGTGGCGGCGGATCGCTGGCGGGAGATCGCCCGCCTGCCCCGCCCGCGCGGTGCCGCCGCCGCCACCATGCTGGAGGGCAAGCTGCACCTTATCGGCGGTGCGACGGACCCCGCGGATGAGCGCGCCAGCATCGCCTGGCACGAGGTCTATGACCCCGCGACCGATCGGTGGGAGCGCCGCCGCCCGCTGCCCGCCGGGCGCGACCATGTCGGCTGCGTCACCTATAACGGCCTGATCCATGTGATCGGCGGGCGCTTCAACACCTTCCAGTTCAACACCGACCAGCACCACGTCTATCTCCCGGCGCGGGATTTCTGGGAGGAGCGCGCGCCGCTGCCCACGCCGCGCTCCGGCCATGGCATGGTGATCTATCGCGACCGCTTCTTCTGCATGGGTGGTGAGGGCGGCATCATCGAGCGCGGTGTCGCACGCGATGCCAAGGTCTTCGGCCAGATGGAAAGCTACGACCCTGGCACCAACACCTGGCAAAGCCACGCGCCGATGCCGACACCGCGCCATGCGGTGGCGGCGGTGACCATCGGCGATGCCATCTATGTGGCGGGCGGCGGTGCCGTACTCGGCGGCATGGTGCAATCCGCGGTGCATGAGGCCTTCACCTTATCATGACCTGGCCCACGCAAACCGGCATCCATGCGCTGGGTGACATGCCCACTCTCTCGGGCGAGATGATCCGCGACGCCAAGCTGAGCTGGAAGGCGCATGGCACGCTCTCGCCCAAGCGGGACAATGTGATCCTCTATCCCACCAGCTATTCGGCGCTGCATCCGGAGCTGGAATGGCTGATCGGGCCGGATGGCATTCTCGACCCGACGCGCTGGTTCATCATCCAGCCGGACATGTTCGCCAATGGGCTGTCCTCCAGCCCTTCGAATGATGCGGCGTATCCGGCGCTCGTCACCTCCTGGGACAATGTGCAGGCGCAGCGGCGGCTGCTGACGGAGGTGTTCGGGGTGGAGCGCCTCCACTGCGTCTATGGCTGGTCCATGGGCGCGCAGCAGGCCTATCACTGGGCGGCGATCTTCCCCGGGGCGGTGGAGCGCATCATCGCCATTTGCGGCAGCGCGCGCACGGCGGTGCACAACCAGGTGTTCCTGCGCAGCCTGATGGCGGTGCTGGAAGCGGCACCCGAGCATATCGGCGGTGGGCGCTTCTCGGCCAAGCCGGTGGCCGCCTTGCGCGCCTTTGGCCGCATCTATGCGAGCTGGGCGCTGAGCCAGGATTTCTATCGCGCGGGGCGGCACCTGGCGAATGAGCCGAGCCTGGAAGCCTTCCTGGTCAACCAGTGGGAAGCCCGCTGGGGCATGCGCGATGCCGGCAATCTTTATGCCCAGGCGCGCTGCTGGGATGCTGGCGATATCAGCGCCAACCCGCTTTACGGCGGGGATCTCTCCCAGGCGCTGGCGGCGATCGAAGCGCGCGTGCTGCTGATGCCGGGCGAGACGGATCTCTATTTCCGCGTGGCCGACAATGCGCTGGAATTGCCGCATCTGCGTCATGGTGAGATGCGCGTGATCCCCAGCATCAACGGGCATCGCGCGGGCAATCCCCTGGGCCTGCCCGAGGATTTTGCCTTCCTCAAGGCTGCCACGCGGGAGTGGCTGGAAGCCTGACAACTTCCGGTCTAGCCTCGCGCCCAGGAAGGAACGCCCCATGACCCCAATGAGCCTGGACGCGATGGCCGCGAGCATCCCCGATGGGGCAATGATCGCGCTGCCGCCCGACAACTCCCTCCCCTCCGTCGCACTCGCCAAGGCGCTGATCCGCCGGGGTGCGCGCAAGCTGCGCCTGGTGGGCGTGCCGATCTCGGGCTTCGCCACCGATATCCTGATCGGCGCGGGCTGCGTGGAGGAGGTGCAGACCAGCGCGGTCACGCTGGGCGAGGCCGGCTTCGCGCCGCGCTTCTCGGCCGCACTCAAGGCCGGCACGTTGCGCATCCTGGACGCCACCTGCCCGGCCATCCACACCATGCTGCAAGCCACCGAGAAAGGCGTGCCCTTCATGCCGCTGCGCGGGTTGATCGGCAGCGACATCCTGGCCAACCGCCCGGATTGGCGGGTGGTGGAAAGCCCCTTTGGCACCGGCGAGAAAATCACGCTCCTGCCCGCGCTCAATCCGGATGTGGCCGTGTTCCACGCCGTGATGGCCGATAGCGTCGGCAATGTCTGGGTGGGGCGGCGGCGTGAATGCGCCACCATCGCCCATGCCAGCAAGCGCGCCCTCGTCACGGTGGAGCGTGTGGTGGAGGGCAACTTCCTCGAGGATGAGCGCCTCTGCCCCGGCGCCATCAACGCGACCTATATCTCGGGTGTGGCCATCGCCGAGCGTGGCGCGCAGCCGGCCGCCCTGCTGGATGAATACGGCTTCGACACCGAATACGTGCTGGCCTATGCCCGCGCCGCCAAGACCGAGGCGGGCTTCGCCGAATGGTGCGCCGAGCATGTGTTTGGCGGGCAAGCGGTGGCCGCCGAATGAGCTACCGGACCGAAGAACTTCTCGCCGTCTCCATCGCGCGGCTGATCCGTGCCGTGCCGACGGCGCATATCGCGGTGGGTGCCGCCTCGCCCATTCCGGCCGCCGCCTGCTGGCTCTGCGTGAAGCAGGGTGAGCCGCTTCGGCTTTCGCTGCTGCACAAGCGCACCGGCAATCCCTTCACCGAAGGCTCGCGCGAGTTGTTTGACCTGACGGGCCAGGGCCGCGTGGACCTGTTCTTCCTCGGCGGCGGGGAGATTGATGGTCAGGCCAATCTCAACCTCATCGGCACGGGCGATTGGCCCGGCCTGGGCGTCCGTTTCCCCGGCAGCTTCGGCTCGGCCTTCATGTATTTCATGGCCGGCCGCACCATCCTCTTCCGCGAGGAGCACAGCCCGCGCGTGCTGGTGGACCGCGTGGCCCATATCTCGGCGCCCGGCGTTTCGGAGCCGGGCGTCTACCGCCGCGGCCATGCGCAGGCGCTGGTGACCGGGCGCTGCATCTTCCACTTCCACCCGGAGCGCGGCCGCTTCTCCCTCGCCTCCATCCATGCCGGTGAAACGCTGGAGAGCATCCGCGCCATGACCGGCTTCGAATTCGATGTGGCGGAGGATGTTGGCGAAACCCCCGCACCGACCGAAGCGGAGCTCGCTTTGCTGCGCGGCGCCGTCTGTGACGAGATGCTGGAAACCTATCCGGAATTCTGCAGCCGCGTCTTCGGGCGCGCCAGGGCCGCCTGAGCCACGGAACGGCGATGCCGCGGGCATGAGGGGCAGCGCCCCTCCATGCCTCGCCCCTCAACCCGGAGACGCGCATTGGATTTCGAGACCCTCTCCCGCACCCGCCGCAGCGTGCGCGGCTACCGGGCGGACCCCGTGCCGCGCAGCGTGATCGAGGAGATCATCGAGGTCGCGAAGCGCGCCCCCTCCTCGATGAACACCCAGCCCTGGCATGTCCATGTGCTGACCGGCGCGCCGCTGGAGCGGGTTCGCCAGCGCAACATGGAAACCATGGCGGGTGGTGCGAAAGCCAATCGCGATATTGTCAGCCACGGCGAATATGCCGGCGTGCATCGCGCCCGGCAGGTGGCGGTCGCCGTCAAGCTCTTTGGCGCCATGGGCATCGCGCGCGATGACAAGGCGATGCGCCAGGATTGGGTGATGCGCGGCTTCCGCCAATTCGATGCGCCGGTCTCCCTGGTGCTGAGCTATGACCGCAGCCTCGATCCGGGGGCCGTCGTGCATTTCGACCTGGGCGCGCTCAGCTACGGCATCTGCCTCGCCGCCTGGGATCGGGGCCTCGGCACGGTGGTGAATGGGCAGGGCATCATGCGCTCCGAGATCGTGCGCGAGGAGGCCGGCATTCCCGAGGACCAGGTGATCATGACCTGCATCGCGCTCGGCTATCCGGAGGAGAGCTTTCCCGCCAATGGCGTGACCGCCGACCGCGAGCCGAACGCCAGTTTCGTTCACTTCGTGGGCTTCACGGAATAGTTCCGAGGTTCGACAAAATCGCGGCACCGGCGCATCTTGCGGCTGCGAGAGGGAGAAGAATTGCCATGGACATGCCAGCCACCACCGGGCCCGTGCCGATCGGCGCCGGCAACTCCACCGTGCCCGCAGGGGCGGGCAACGCGACCGGCCCTGGCGCGCTCTCCGGCCTGCGCGTCGTGGACCTCACCCGCGTGCTGGGCGGCCCCTATTGCACCATGATCCTGAGCGACCACGGGGCTGAGGTCATCAAGCTCGAACCGCCCCAGGGCGATGAGGTGCGCGACTGGGGCCCCCCCTTCAACGCCGATGGCGATGCCAGCTATTTCGTCGGCGTGAACCGCAACAAGCGGAGCGTCGGCCTTGATCTCAGCAAGCCCGAGGGGCGCGAGGTGCTGATGCGCCTGCTCGAAGGCGCCGATATCCTGGTCGAGAATTTCAAGCCGGGCAGCATGGAGAAATGGGGCCTGGGTTATGAGGAGGTTCTCTCCAAGCGCTTCCCGCGCCTGATCCATTGCCGCGTCTCGGGCTTTGGCGGCACCGGGCCGCTCGGCGGCTTCCCGGGCTATGACGCCATCCTGCAGGCCATGGTGGGCCTGATGTCCATCAACGGCACCGAAAATTCCGGGCCGACGCGCCTGGGCACCCCCATCGTGGATATCGCGACCGGGCTGTTCAGCGCCATAGCCATCCTGATGGCCGTGGTCGAGCGCGAGAAATCCGGCCAGGGGCAATATTGTGACATGACGCTGCATGATTGCGGCATGGCGCTGCTGCACCCGCATGCCGCCAATTACTTCCTGAACGGCAAGCGGCCCGTCGCCACCGGCAACCCGCACCCAAACCTGGCGCCCTATGCCAAGTTCACGACGAAGACCTGCGAGATTTTCGTGGGCTGCGGCAATGACCCGACCTTCCGGAAATTCTCGGAGTTCCTGGGCCTGCCGGAGCTTTGGCAGGATCCGCGCTTCAAGACCAATGGCCAGCGCGTCATCAACAAGGCGGCGCTGACCGAAATCCTGGATGCGCGCTTCGCCGGCGAGGATGGGCATGATCTCTGCCAGCGCATGCTCTCGGCCGGCCTGCCCGCCGGGCCGGTGCTGGGCGTGGATGAGGCGATGGCCGCCGCCCATACCGCGCACCGCCAGATGGTGACGGAAAAGGATGGCTTCGTCGGCCTCGGCACGCCCATCAAGCTGAGCCGGACGCCCGGCGGCACCCGCGCCGCCCCGCCCCGCTTCGGCCAGCACACGCAGGAGGTTCTGGCGAAGCTCGGCTTCTCCGGTGAGGAGATCGCCAAGCTGCACGAGGCCGGGGTGCTGGTGGAAAAGCGCCGCAAGTGAGCCGCGCGGCATGACTCTGCCGGAAATCCGGGAGGCGGATGCGCCGCCCGAAGTCGCAGCCATCTACGGCAAGCTGCGCGAGGCCTATGGCCTGCCGCTGGTGAACCTGATCTGGCGGCATTTCGCGACCCTGCCGGGCGTCCTGCCCTGGGCCTGGGCGAGTGTGGCGCCCGCCCTGCCCCTGGTACCGGCCGCCACGGCGCGGCTGGTCGCAGCACTGGAGCCGCTGCCCAGCCTTCCGCTTGGTGCTGGCGCGGCCGAACTCGCGGCACTCTACAACCGCGGCAATCTCAGCAATCTGATCGTCCTGACGGCGCTGCTGCGCGGCAAGCAGGGCCATGCCGAGGCCCCGGCCGGCCCGCCGCCCGCCATGCTGCCAGCCCCACCGCCCCTGCCCCGCCTGGATGCGCTCAGCCCCAAAGTGCTGCGTGAGGTCCTGGCCCTGGCGGGGCTGCATGGGCATGCGGGGGGCGTCATTCCCACGCTCTATCTGCATCTGGCGCATTGGCCCGAAGTGCTGGCGCCGCTCTACGCCGCCCTGTCCCCCATGATGGCGATGGGCGGCATCCAGAGCCTGCGGGACCGCGCGCTTGGCGCCGCATCGCTCGAAGCCACGGCCTTGCAGCCCTATCTCGCGCAGCCGCCCGAGCCGCCGGCCGAAGCCCTGGCCGCCGCGCGCGAGGCGCTGGCGCAATTCACCGGGCGGGTGATCGCGGAGATGGTGCCCATCGGCCTGATGCTGCGGCGATAACCCGACACCCCGCTTGGCCGGCGGCCGCGTGATGCGGCATGCTGCGCCGGATGAGGATGCTTCCTGCAACCCTGGCGCTGCTCCTGCTGCTCACCCCCGCGGCAAGCAACGCGCAACCAGGCCGGGCCTGCCTTGGGCCACGGATGCTGCAACTTCAGCCCGTGGTGGTGATCCCGGAGGCTGGGTTCTTCAGCTATCGCCTGCAGGTGTTCAATGCGGGGGCCGCGCGGCGGAATTTTTCCTACCACTTCCCGCTGCCCCTGCTGACGCCACCGCCTGGCGCGGTCTACGCCTTCGACATCCGGCCGCAGCAGAGCATCATCATCCAACTCGGCACCACGCAGCAGCGCGCCACGGAGGCGGCGCTGCAAGGCGCGCTGCGGATCACCTGCCACTCCTGAGCCAGTTGCGCGCGAATTCCTCCTGCGCCGGCGTCTCCACCGCGCGCGAATCATGTTCGGCGCGCACCCAGGCGACAGGGTCGCCCGGAACGCCGGCCTCGGCCGCGAGGCAGGCCAGGATGGTGCCGGTCCGGCCCAGCCCGGCGCGACAGCCGACATAGAAGAGACGATCCGGCTCGGCGGCCATCGCGGCGCGCAGGGCTTCCAACGTGGCGCGCAGCTCGGCCGGGTCAGGCAGGCCGAAATCCACGATATCCAGCGTCATGGCCGCCGCCGCCCGGTTCGGGGCGTGCGGGTCCAGGCAGAGGCCGAAGGCGCCCTCCGGCAGGGCGGTGAAGGGGCCGGCGGCGAACTGAACCCCGCCGATCTTCACGCGGCGGGCTGGGCCACGGGCTCCGCCGCGGCCTCCCGCATCGCTTCCGCCTCGCGCTTCAGCCGCGTGAAGGAACGCGCGGAGAAATACAGCATGCCGAAATACATCAGCCCGCCGAGCGAAAGCGCCGCCCAGGGCTCGGTCACCAGGAAGGCGATGAAGCCGCCGGTGCCCAGCAACAGCGGCAGCACCATCTGGGCCGGCACCTTGAAATTCTTGAAGGACCAGGAGGGCACGGTGCTGACCATCAGCCCGCCCACCAGGAACAGCATCACGGCGCTGAACAGCGGATGCCGCGCCGCCTGCGCGAGCCCGTCCCAGCCCCATTCGGCGAAGCCGAGCGAGGCAAAGAGCGGCAACAGCGCCAACCCCGCCCCGGCCGGCGCGGGAACGCCCGTGAAGAAGGCATGGGCATAGGCCGGCTTGACCTGGGGGATGGTCCCCGGCTCGGCAATGCTGGCCGCGTTGAACCGCGCGAGGCGCAGCGCGCTGCAAACGGCGAACATGGTGCAGGGGATGAAGCCGATCGGCCCCGCATTCTGCAGGGTCCAGAGATACAGGATCAGGCCCGGCGCCACGCCGAAACACAGGAAATCACTGAGGCTGTCGAATTCCGCGCCGAAGCGCGAGGTGCCCTTGAGCAGCCGGGCGATGCGCCCATCCAGCCCGTCGATCACCCCCGCCGCCACGATGAAGGCGGCGGCCTGGGCGAAGCGCCCTTCCAGCCCGAAGCGAATGGCGACCAGCCCGGCGCAAAGCCCCATCATGGTCAGCAGGTTCGGGATCAGCCGGTTGAAGGAGGGGCCACGATAGCGCGGCCGCTGCCGCGGCGTGTTGAAGCGGCGCAGCCGGCCGCGCAGCCCGGGCTTGCTCACGCAAGCTCCGCCAGGATGGATTCGCCGCCGATCATCGTCTGGCCCACCAGCACCAGGGGCTTCACACCGGGCGGCAGGTAGACATCGGTGCGGCTGCCGAAGCGGATGATGCCGAAGCGCTCGCCCGCCATGAGCCGGTCGCCCTCATGCGCGGAACACAGGATGCGCCGCGCGACCAGCCCCGCGATCTGCACGCAGGCCAGGTCCCGGCCATCGGGCAATTCGAAGCGCAGCGCATTGCGCTCATTCTCCTCGGAGGCCTTTTCCATGCTGGCATCCATGAACTTGCCATGGCGGTAGGAAATGCGCGTCACGCGGCCCTGCACCGGGCTGCGATTCACATGCACATCCAGCACCGAGAGGAAGATCGCGACGCGCCAGCGCGGCTCGCTGCCCATGTCCAGTTCGGCCGGTGGGATGGCGGGGCCGACGAGGACGACCTTGCCATCCGCCGGGGCCAGCACGAGGTCATGCCGCGCTGGGGGGACGCGCTTGGGATCGCGGAAGAAATACAGGCAGAAGGCGGTGAAGAAGGCGCCGATCCAGAACAGCCAGGAGCCGAGGATCAGCCCCCCCAGCAGCGCCACCCCGGCGCCGGCATAGATGAAGGGCCGCCCGGCCGGGTGCGGCGGAGCGAGGACGAGGGAGAGGCTGTTCGCGAGAGACATCGCTCGGTTTATCCTCTGTTCACCCATTCGCGGCAAGTTGTGCTTCGCATGATGACCCTTGGCCCCTTCGCCGTCGCCCGCGACGGCACGCTCTCCCCCCGCGCCCCGGGGCTCAGCCCGGCCATCCGCTTCGCCTGGCGCGGCCGGCTTTGCGAGGCCCTGATGCAGGAAGGCGGGTTGCGCCTGCGCGCCATCGCGGGCCGCATCCCCTCCACGGCGGAACCCGGCGCCGACCGCCATTCCACCATCCGCGCCCTGGCCGGCATTCCGCCCGACATGCCGCCGGGCTGGATGCTGCGCCTCACCGCGGATCACCGCCTGGCGGTCGAGACGCAGGCCCCTCACCGGGCCACCGCCGTCGCCCTCCTGGGCGAGATGGTGCGCTTCGCGCTGGCGCTGGACCCTTATCTGGACCGGCTGGAAGGCATCGGCGCCGCACCCGCCACCCCATGAGCGGGGGCTGCCAGCCTACAGAACGGGGCTGAGCACCGAGGCGATGTTGTTCCGCAACTGCCGATGCCACGGCCAGGCCGCCACATCGGCGGGCAGGACCGGGCGGCTGCGGGCGATGTAGCTCTCCTGCAGGGCGCGCATCGCGGCCGTGGCCTCGGCGTCGTACAGTAGGATGTTGTTCTCGTAGTTCAGGTCGAAGCTGCGGCGGTCCATATTGGCCGAGCCGATCAGCGTCACCTCGCCATCCAGCGTCAGGGATTTGGTGTGCAGCAGGCCGCCCTGATATTCATGGATCCGCACGCCCGCCTCCAGCAGATCGGCGTAGTAGCTCTGGCTGGCGGCGGCCACGGCGAAGTTGTCGTTGCGCGCGGGGAAGATGATGCTGGTCGCGACACCGCGATTGCCGGCCGCCCGCAAGGCCGCCTGCATGGCCTCATCCGGCACGTAATAGGGGGTGGAGATCACCAATTCCCGCCGGGCGGCGTAGATCAGGCTCTGGAACATCTCGGGCATGGCGGAGTGGCGCTCGGTCGGCCCGCTGGCCACCACCTGCGCGATGATACCGCCCGCCGCATCCGGGCCCGGCGGCTCCAGCAGGATGTCACGCAGGTCGTCATCGCCCCAGCTCATCCAGTCGCTGGCGAAGAGATGCTGGTTCTGCCGCGCGATCGGGCCTTCGAAGCGCATCACCGCATCCACCCAGGGCGCGAATTTCGCCTTGGGCAGGAATTCCGGATCGGCGCAGTTCTGGCTGCCGCACCAGGTGATGCGGTTGTCGATCACGATGATCTTGCGGTGGTTGCGCAGGTCAATCCGCCCATCCAGCGTGCGCAGGATGGGAAAGCCCAGCGGCAGCGCGCGCGCCAGCCGCACGCCGGCCGCGGCCATCGCCGCCCAATGCGGGCTGCGGATCATGGCGCGGGAGCCGATGTCATCCGCAACCGCCCGGCACGCCACGCCGCGCGCCGCGGCCCGCTTCAGCGCCTCGGCCACGCGCAGGCCATTGCCATCGGGCAGCCAGATATAGAACAGCAGATGCACATGCCGCGTCGCCGCATCGATATCGGCGACGATGGCGGTGATGGAGGCGTTGGAATCACCGATCAGCCGCGCCGTATTGCCCCCCACCGGCCCATAGCCGCTGATGGATTGGCCGACGCGGAACAACCCCTCCAGACGCTCCGGAATCGCCGGGGCCGCCGCGCCCTCGGCCAGGCCCATGCGGGCCGCTTCGGGCAATTCCGCCAGCACGCGCTGCATCCGCGCCGCCCGCCGGCGGCCGATATTGGTCTCGCCCAGCACCAGATAGGCCAGCATGCCCACCACCGGCACGGCAAGGGCCAGCACCACCCAGGCCACGCGGGAGGCTGGGTCGCGATGCGGCCGGAGCAGGACGCGGATGATGACCGCGCATTGCGCGGCCAGGTGCAGGGCCAGGATCATGCCCGCCAGCTTGCGGCGAAATCACCGGCCCCGCCAACCTCGCGGAATGGGACCCCGTGACGGCGATCTCCGCCCGGGCAGCGCCGCTGGGGCGATGGGCGCGCTACACCAGGAACGGCTTGCCCTGCACGTCATAATCCGGATAGCCGAGCGTGGTGCGCAGGACGGCCGGGCTGAGCGCGCTGGCACTCTCCGCCTCGCCCGCCAGCAGCGCGGCCAGCCCCGCCTGCATCCCCGCGATGGCAGGTGAGAGCATCGCCGTCGGGTAGGTGCCGATCTTCAGCCCCAGCGCCGCCGCCTCGGTCACCGAGGGAATGCGCCGCCCCGGCCCGGGCGAGAGCACCGCGAAGGAGGGCCTGCCCTTCGCCGCCGCCACCGCGCGGCGGAATTCCTCATCATCGGCCGGGCTGTCGAGGAACAGGATATCGGCCCCCTCCTCGACATACATCTCGATCCGCGCCACCGCCTCATCAATGCCCTGCGTCGGCCGGCAATCGGTGCGCGCCAGGATCAGGATGCCGGAATCCTTCGCGGCCTGCACAGCGGCGCGGATCTTCATGCGCGCTTCCTCACGCGGCAGGCAGGGCTTGCCGGAGGAGGTGAGCTGACGCGGCGTGATCTTGTCCTCGATGAGGATCGCGGCTGCCCCGGCGCGGCCATAGGCGCGCACGGTGCGCTGGACGTTCAGCGGGTTGCCATAGCCATGGTCGCCATCGGCCAGGATCAGCGTCTCGGGGGCGGCGCCATGCACCATGTTGAAGCTGTCGAACATCTCGCCGAAGGAAATCAGATCGAGGTCGGGGCCACCCAGCCGGCTCGCCGCCACGCAGGAGCCGGAGAGGAAGGCGGTCTTGTAGCCGGCCCCCGCGGCCAGCTTCGCGCTCAGCCCGTCCCAGACGGCGGGCATGACGACGAAGCCGGGTTCGGCAAGATGGGCGCGCAGGCGTTCGGGCGGGGTCATGGCATTCCTCAGCGTTTCTGTGGCCAAAGGCTAGGCGCTTGGCCCAACCCGTCAATCCACCGTGATGCGGCCGGTGCGCACGACGCGCTGCCACCGCGCGATCTCGCCTTCCTGGAAGGCCGCGAAAGCTGCTGGCGTGCTCGCCACGATATCAAAGCCCAGCTCACCCAGGCGCGCGGCGACGACGGGTGCGCGCAAACCCGCCACCGCCGCCGCATGCACCCGCTCGACCAGCGCGGGCGCCATGGCCGGCGGCCCGCCGAAGCCCTGCCAGGAATAGACCACGAAATCGCTGAGGCCGAGCTCCGCGCCCGTCGGCACCTGCGGCAGCAGCGGGCTGCGCGCCTCCGACGTGATCAGGATGGGGCGCACTCGCCCTTCGGCGATATGCGGCATGATCGAGCCGAGATTCTGGAAGGAAAGCTGCACCGTGCCCTGCAGCAGCGCGGTCGTCGCCGGCGCGCCGCCGCTGAAGGGGATATGCGTGATCTCCGTCCCCGTCGCCTGGCGGAACATCTCCATGGTGAGGTGATCGGAGGAGCCGGCGCCGCTGGTGGAATAGCTGGCATTGCGCCCGGGCGCCCGCAGCCAGGCCAGCACGCCCGGCAGGTCCGTCGCTGGAAGGGCGGCGCTGTTGATCACCAGCACATTGGGCGTGCGCACCGTCTGCATGATGCGGGTGAGCTGCGTGACGGGGTCATAGGCGAGGTTCGGCCGGAGGGCGACGTTGATCGCCCAGGTGCTGATCGGCGCATGCATCAGCGTATAGCCATCCGGTGCCGCGCGGATCACCTGGCGGGCCCCCACCTCACCCGTGGCGCCGGGGCGGTTTTCCACCGTGACGGGCCGGCCCAGCGCGCCCTGCATGGCATTGGCCATGGCGCGGGCGATGATGTCGGAGGAGGAGCCGGGCGCGAAGGGAACGATGATGGAGACACCCCGCGTCGGCCAATCCGCCTGGGCGAAGGCGGCGCCCGCAGGCAGCATCAGCGGCAGGGCCTGGAGCAGGTTGCGGCGGTTCATGGCGTGGTTCCCTCGGTTTTCCAAATCCTGCGACATGCGGGGCGCCACGGCCAGCCCCTGCAACCCGCGCGGTGCCGGCTGGTTTCTGCTATCCCCCCGCATGGCCTTCCCTCCAGCTGCAAGATGAGCACACCCAACCAGACCCTCCTGCAACGCAGCATCGCCGACGCAGTGCCGCATGCCGCGGGGCGCGTCAGCGGCGTGGCCCTGATGCGCGATGCCGGCGATGCCTTCGCCGTGCGGGCCGCCAGCGCGCGGGCCGCCGGCCGCAGCCTCGACCTGCAATATTACATGTGGCGCGGCGACGTGACGGGGCAGCTGCTCGCGCAGGAAGTGCTTGAGGCCGCCGATCGTGGGGTGACGGTGCGGCTGCTGCTGGATGACGTCTATGCCCTGGGCCGGGAGCGCACGCTGGCCGCCCTGGATGCGCATCCGCTGATCGAGGTGCGGCTGTTCAACGGCACGCGCTGGCGCCGCTTCGGCCGCCTCGGCTTTCTGCTGGAGCTGGCCTTTGGCGGGCGGCATCTGAACCGGCGCATGCACAATAAATCCTGGATCGCCGATGACTGCCTGGCGGTGGTGGGTGGGCGCAACCTGGGCGATGCGTATTTCGGCCTGGGCGCGCGCGGCGCCGTGCAATTCCGGGACCTCGATCTGCTGATCGCGGGGCCGGCTGCGCAGCAGGCGACGCACGTCTTCAACCGCTACTGGGCGAGCCCTCTGGCGCGGCCCGCGCGCCTCGCCGCCGCCACCGCCGAGCGCCAGGGCGGCTTGCCGGCGCTGCGCATGGTGCTGGCCTGCGCGGAGGATCGCCCGGCCGCGGATGCGCTGCTCGCCCGCCTCGGGGAGCCGGTGCTGGATGAGTTGGCCCAGGGGTCGGGGCTGCGGCTGCTGCCGCATCACGCCATCCAGGTGGTGGCCGACCCGCCGGCGAAGGCGAAGCGCGGGCTGCGGGCCCGCAAGCGCGCCCGCGCCGCTGGCGGCATCGCCGCCGAGATCGCCGATGCCTTGCGCCAGGCGCGGCAAGAGGCGCTGCTCATCTCGCCCTATTTCGTGCCGGGCCAGGCCGGGCTCAAGCTGCTGTGTGACCTGTGCGCGCGCGGGGTGCGGGTTTCCGTCGTCACCAATTCACTGGCGGCGACGGATGTGGTGGCCGTGCATGGCGGCTACGCGAAGTATCGCCAGGCCTTGCTGGCGGCGGGGGTGACGCTGTTCGAACTGAAACCCCGCTGGCCGGACGGAGAAACCAAGGGCAAGACCAGCCTGCTCGGCTCACGCGGGGCGGCGCTGCACACCAAGGCCTTTGCGGTGGATGGCGCGCTGGGCTTCGTGGGCTCCTTCAACCTCGATCCGCGCTCGGCCGCGCTGAACACGGAGATGGGCACCTTCGTGTGCGACGCCGTGATCGCCGGCGAAGTGGCGGCGGAACATGCGCGCCTCGCGGATCCGGCGGTGAGCTGGCAGGTGGTGTGGGAGGATGGGCGGATCGGCTGGCGCGATGGCGGCGTCGCGACCCTCCGGCAGGAACCAATGGCAGGCGCATGGCGGCGCGTGCTGGCCGGGCTGGTGCGGCGCCTGCCGGTGGAGGAGCAGCTGTGACAGGCCCGCGGGGTGCCGCATCGCATGATCGCCGCGCCGCGACATTTCCATGACATTCAATTTGCAGGCAGCGCAATAATCGCCTCTGATACAGATCCAACCCGGAGCATCGCCATGCGAAAGTTGATCCTTGCCTGCCTCCTTGTTGCTGGCTGCGCGGCTGGCGATGGCACGTCCAGTCCCCAGGCCACCGCCCCGACCGGCGACCCCTCTTTCGATGGCCGGTATACCGGGACGGTCTTATCCATCTCTCCGCCTGTCTGTGGTCAGCCCGGCGGCCGCATCGTGATGACAGTGGCAAATGGCGGGCTTTCGATGCGCCTCGGCGGGGGGCGCAACCTGCTGACAGCGCGTGTGAACCCGGGCGGGTCCATCTCCGATGTCACCTTCTCCGGTCCGGTCTGGGTTGGATCGTCATCGGGCAGCGGGCAAGTCACCGATGGCGAGGTCACGCTGCGTCTGTCCACGAGCGACCCTTCCTTCAGCGTCCCCTGCGCGTATCAGTACACTGCCCGCAAAGCCGCGTAGAACCAGCGCCGGACAATTGTGTCACGACGCCGATATTCTGGTCGAACTCACGGCCCCGACCGCCCGCGGCTTCCCCCGCGGGCCTTCATCTTCTTCGGGTCATAGCCCCCGCCCCCTGGCCCCATGGGCTTGGGCTTCCAGTCCTTCTTGGGCGTCGCCTCACGCAGGGAACGCCCGGCCTCATTGGGTGTCAGCGCGCTGCCCGATGGGGCGCTGCCCGGCGTGGCGATGTCCAGTTCCAGCGCCTCCAGCCGCTTGATCTCGTCGCGCAGCCGGGCCGCCGTCTCGAATTCCAGGTCGGCCGCCGCCGCGCGCATCTTCTTCTCCATCTCGGCGATGGCCGAGCGCAGGTCACGGCCGACGAATTGCGCCGTCGCATCGCCCTCCACCGCCTCCACCGTCACGTAGTCGCCCTGGCTCACATCGCGCAGCACATCGCTGATCTCCCGCTTGATGGAGGTGGGGGTGATGCCGTGCTCAGTGTTGTAGGCGATTTGCTTGTTGCGCCGCCGCTCCGTCTCCTCCAGGGCGCGCTTCATGCTGTCGGTCATGCGGTCGGCGTAGAGGATGACGCGGCCTTCGGCATTGCGGGCCGCCCGGCCGATGGTCTGGATGAGCGAGGTGGTGGAGCGCAGGAAGCCTTCCTTATCCGCGTCCAGGATGGTCACGAGGCCGCATTCGGGAATATCCAGCCCCTCGCGCAGCAGGTTGATGCCGATCAGCGCGTCGAACACGCCGCGGCGCAGGTCGCGGATGATCTCGATGCGCTCCAGCGTGTCCACATCGGAATGGAGGTAGCGCACGCGCACGCCCATTTCCGTCAGGTATTCGGTGAGTTGCTCGGCCATCTTCTTGGTCAGCACCGTGACCAGCACGCGCTCGCCCTTGGCGGCGCAGGCCTTGCACTCGGCCAGCAGGTCATCCACCTGATTTTCCACAGGGCGGATGTCGCAGACGGGGTCCACAAGGCCGGTCGGACGGATCACCTGCTCGGCGAAGACGCCGCCGGTGCGCTCCATTTCCCAGGGGCCGGGGGTGGCGCTGACGAAGACGGTCTGCGGGCGGAAACTCTCCCACTCCTCGAATTTCAGCGGGCGGTTATCTGTGCAGCTCGGCAGGCGGAAGCCGTATTCGCTGAGGATGATCTTGCGCGCATAGTCGCCCTTATACATGCCGCCGATCTGCGGCACGGTGACGTGGCTTTCATCCACCACCAGCAACGCGCCCTCGGGCAGATATTCGAACAGCGTCGGCGGCGGTTCGCCCGGATTCCGGCCGGAGAGATAGCGGGAATAATTCTCGATTCCCTTGCAGGAGCCGGTGGTCTCCATCATCTCGATATCGAAGGTGGTGCGCTGGTCCAGGCGCTGGGCTTCCAGCAGCTTGCCCTCCTTTTCCAGGATCAGCAGGTGCTCCTTCAGCTCCGCCTTGATGCGGCCGATGGCCTGCTGCATCGTCGGCCGCGGCGTCACGTAGTGGCTGTTGGCGTAGATGCTCACGCGCTCGAACTCGCCGGTGATTTCGCCGGTCAGCGGGTCGAATTCGCGCAGGGATTCGATGTCGTCGCCAAAGAGGTTGATGCGCCAGGCGCGATCCTCCAGCTGCGCGGGCCAGACATCCACGCTCTCGCCCCGCACCCGGAAGCTGCCGCGCTGGAAGGCCATGTCATTGCGGCGATATTGCTGCTCGACCAGGCCCTTCAGCAGCGCATCGCGGGAGATGCTGCCCCCCACTTCCAGCTTCACCACCATGTTGGAATAGGTCTCGACCGAGCCGATGCCGTAGATGCAGGAGACGCTGGCCACGATCACCACATCCCGCCGCTCCAGCAGGGATTGCGTGGCAGAGTGCCGCATGCGGTCAATCTGCTCGTTGATCTGGCTGTCTTTTTCGATATAGGTGTCGGTGCGCGGCACATAGGCTTCGGGCTGGTAATAGTCGTAGTAGCTGACGAAATATTCCACCGCGTTGTCGGGGAAGAAGCTCTTCATCTCGCCGTAGAGTTGCGCGGCCAGGGTCTTGTTGGGCGCCAGCACCAAGGTGGGACGCTGCACCGCCTCGATCACCTTCGCCATGGTGAAGGTCTTGCCCGAGCCCGTGACACCCAGCAGCACCTGGTCCCGCTCATTGCCCTGCACGCCGGCGATGAGTTCGCGGATGGCGGTGGGCTGGTCGCCATTCGGCTCGAAGGGGCTGACCACGCGCAACGGCTTGCCGGCGGGCGGCATGGGCTGGCGGATCGGCTGGAACGGCAGGGGGGCGATCATGTTCATGCCCCCAATATAGGATGGCGCGGCCGCCGCTGCGATGTCATATCCAGGGTCGAATCACAGGAATCCCGAATGCCCGAGGATGTGGACCCCGACGACAACTTCGTCAGCGATGACGCCTATGCGGCCGGCCGCGTGGCCTTCCAGGCGGGCGCCTCGGTGCTGGAAAACCCGATGGCCCAGACCGGCGATTGGGGAAAGGCCTGGTTCTCCGGCTGGCTGGACGCGCTGGCCGATGCCGTCACCGGCCATTCGCGCGAGCAGGGCGCCTATCGGCGGCTGCTGCGGCGCGACAGCGCGGAGCCATTCTGACCATGGACGAGAATGAAGCCCACGCCGCGCTCCGCAAGCGGGGCCGCGCCGAAATGCGGGAGATCCTGGGGGCCGCCTATACCGAGGCGCGTGACGCGACCACCACGCCCTTCAACGCGGCGATCCGGGCCCTTTCGGAGGAGATGGCCTATGCCACGCTCTGGACCCGGCCGGTGCTGGACCGCAAGCAGCGCAGCCTGATCACGCTGGGGATGCTCTGCGCGCTGAATCACCCGCATGAGCTGCGCATCCATCTGGTGGCGGCGCTGAACAATGGCTGCACGGCCGAGGAGATCAGCGAGGTCTTCACCCACGCCGTCGCCTATTGCGGCTTCCCGGCCTCGATAGACGCGCTACGCATGGCCGAGCAGGTGCTCAAGGAACAGGGCGCGCTGTAGGGCGCGCTGTCAGGCTCGCTCGGGGGGCCTCAGCGGCGCTTCTTGCGCGCCGCGTAGCGCGCGTCCCGCGCGGCCTTCTGCTCGACCAGCAATTGGGCGGCGCGGCGCTTTTCCTCGATCACCGCGCGGGCGGCTTCCTCGATGTCGCGCTGCTTCTGGGCGGCGGCCTCGGCCTTGGCGGCGGCGAGGGCGGCGGCCTTTTCATCGGCGCGGCGCTGTGCCTCGGCCTGGCGCAGCAGGCGCGCCTCACCGGCGGCCTTCTGCTCGGCCAGGCGGGCGATGACGGCGGGATCATCCGGGCCGGGCTGGGCGCGGAAGCGCTCCATCAGCTTGCGCTTGGCGTCGGCTGCGGAGGTCTGGCGATTGGCGAATGTGTCTTTGAAGCTCATCACGGGCTTCATAGCGCAGGCTTTCGCGCGCCGATATAGCCCCCTTTCGCATAGCGGACTTGACGCCAAGGCCCATCACGGCCGAGGGGAGGCGCATGCTTCGACTGACCGAAATCCGCCTGCCCCTCGATCATCCGCCTGAGGCGCTGGAAACCGCCATCCGCGCAAGGCTGGGTGGCGCCGAAATCCATGGCTTCACCATCTTCCGCCGCGGCTATGACGCGCGCAATCCACGGCGGATCATGCTGGCCTATACGCTGGATGTGGAAGCGCCGGAGGAAGCGGCGCTGTTGACCCGGGACACGGCCCTGCGCCAGGCGCCCGATACGGCCTACCGCTTCGTGGCGCGCGCGCCGGGCGGCCTGGCCGAACGCCCCGTCATCATCGGCACCGGCCCCTGCGGCCTGCTGGCAGCGCTGATCCTGGCGCAATCCGGCTTCCGGCCGATCATCCTGGAGCGCGGCAAGGTGGTGCGCGAACGCACCAAGGACACCTGGGACCTCTGGCGCCGGAACACGCTGCACCCTGAAAGCAATGTGCAATTCGGCGAGGGCGGGGCTGGCACCTTCTCGGACGGCAAGCTCTGGTCGCAGATCAAGGACCCCTTCCATTTCGGCCGCAAGGTGCTGGAGGAGTTCGTGAAGGCCGGCGCGCCGGAGGAAATCCTCTACGTCAGCAAGCCGCATATCGGCACCTTCCGCCTGGTGCAGATGGTGGAATCCATACGCGCCACGATCGAGGCGCTGGGCGGCGAATACCGCTTCGGCTGCCGGGTGGATGACCTCGACCTCGACGCGTCACGCCAGGTCCAGGGCGTGGTGCTGGAAGGCGGGGAGCGCATCGCCGCCCGGCATGTGGTGCTGGCCATCGGGCATTCGGCGCGGGACAGCTTCGCCATGCTGCATGCGCGCGGGGTTGCGATGCAGGCCAAGCCGTTTTCCATCGGTGTCAGGATCGAGCATCCGCAATCGCTGATTGATCGCAACCGCTTCGGCCCGCATGCCGGGCACCCCTTGCTGGGGGCGGCCGATTACAAGCTGGTGCATCACGCGGCCAATGGGCGCTCGGTCTACAGTTTCTGCATGTGTCCGGGGGGCACGGTGGTGGCGGCGGCGAGCGAGCCGGGGCGCCTCGTCACCAACGGGATGAGCCAGTATTCGCGCAATGAGCGCAACGCCAATGCCGGCATCGTGGTCGGCATCACGCCAGCTGATTACCCGGGTGGGCCGCTCGCCGGCATCGAATTTCAGCGCCACTGGGAGGAGGCCGCCTTCGCGGCCGGCGGCGGCACCTATGCCGCACCGGCGCAACGCGTCGAGGATTTCCTGGCCGGCCGCCCTTCCACCACGCTGGGCGATGTCATTCCCTCCTACCGCCCCGGCGTCACGCCGACCGATCTTGCCGCCTGCCTGCCGGATTTCGTGGTGGCCGCGATGCGCGAGGCGCTGCCCGCCTTTGACCGCCAGATCCCCGGCTTCGCCCTGGCCGATGCGGTGATGACGGGGGTGGAGACGCGCACCTCCTCGCCGCTGCGGATTCCGCGCGGGGTGGATTGCCAGAGCCTGAACACGCGCGGGCTGTATCCGGCGGGCGAAGGGGCGGGCTATGCGGGGGGCATCATGTCGGCCGGGGTGGATGGCATTCGCGTGGCCGAGGCGGTGGCGCTGGCCATGACCGATGGCGGGCCGGTGCGGGCCAGCGGCAGCCGGGCGGATGATGCGCTGACCTATGGCTGAGCGCGGGCGCCCCGCATCTCATCCTGCCGCCAGGCGATCAGCCCCGTGCTGCCCACCAGGATCTCCCGCGTGCGGCGCACCAGCGCGGCATTGGCGCTGGCTGCGAGCGGCACGCCCATCAGCATCCCCGCCGCGAGGATAGCCCCCTCCTGAACACCGGCCGAGCCTGGCAGCAGGAAGCCCGCATTGCGCAGCACCTGCGCGAAGCTCTCGATCACCAGCGCCTCGGCGAAGCTCACCGGATGGCCGATCAGCCAGAGCAGGACCATCATCTCGATGGCACCCATCATCCAGGAACCGAAATGCAGCGCCACCGCGCGGGCCAAGGCGGGACGGTTCGCGTGCAGGCGCAGCATCGCTTCCTGGAACTGGTCAATCCAGGCCGGGTCGAGGCGCGGCCAGCGGCGGGCCAGGCGCACCAGCAGGCGCCGCAAGGCGCGCAACGCTGGCGGTCGCTGCACCGCGAACAGGCCCACCACGGTCGCCAGGACAGCCGCGAGGCCGATCAGGAAGCCCGAGGTCTCGGCGTGCCGGTCCAGCGTCAGCAGCATGGCGAGGCCCAGCATGAGAAAGGGCAGCTGCGCCACGGATTCGAGAGCAATGCCGATGGTGGCCGTGCTCGTCGCCAATTCGGTCGGCACGCCGTCACGGATCATGAGGCGCGTCACGGCGGCCTGCCCCATCACCGCGCCGGCCGGCAGCAGGGAATCACCGGCCTCGCGGTACCAGCGCAGCCGGACCATGCGCCAGAAGGAGGGCCTGTGCTCGGGCGGCAGCAGGACGAGCCACGCCTTGGCGCCGAACATGAGCTGCGGCAGGTGCAGCGTGAAGGAGGCGAGCAGCGCCAGGGGCAGCGTCAGGAGGACAAGCCCCACCGCATTCACTTCGCCGCGGTTGATCAGGATCAGGCCAGCGAGCGCCAGCAGGCCCAGCACGAGCCCGTTGCGCAGCCCGCGGCGCCATGGCTTGTCGGCTTGGGTCAAGGATGACCGCCTTAGAGACCGTTTGGGAATGCTGGCGGGTCGGCTGCGCGGGTCTTTTCCGCCCCTGCCGTGTCGTGCCGAAGGCACGCCTCCGGCGTGACGCCAGACTTGCCGATGCAACCAGCATCGGCGGCGTCCGGCGCCTTGCAGGAGCGAAAAATCCCTCGCGCATCCTCCGCCGCCAGCATTCCCAAACGGTCTCTCAGAAATCCAGGTCGGCGTAGTGCGGCGGTGGTTCCAGCCCGCTGATCCGGTCGGCCAGGAGGGCGCGGAAACAGGGGCGCGACTTCACGCGGGCATACCAGTCGCGCGCCGACTGGTTGTGGCTCCAATCCACGTCATTGGCGTAGTCCAGCGCCGAGAGATGCCCGGCCGCCGCGAAATCCGCCATGCTGATCTGCGGCCCCGCGAGCCAGGTGTGGCGCTCGGCCAGGAAGCCGATCTCGTCCAGATGGGTCTTGAGATTGGCATAGCCCGCGCGGATCACGGCGCCATCCGGATGGCCATGCCCCAATTGCCGCTTCAGATGCCGCTCCCAGATCAGGTTGCGCGAGACCTCGGCGCCAAAGAGGTTGTCGAACCAGGAGAGCAGCCGCCGCACTTCCGCGCGTTCGGCCAAGGTGCGGCCGAACAGCGCGATATCGGGATAGGCCTCGTCCAGATATTCGCAGATGGCGTAGCTGTCGGCGAGGACGAGGCCGTTTTCCTCCACCAGCACCGGCACGGTGCAGGCGGGGTTCATCTCGATGAATTCGGGCCGCCGGTCCCAGACTTTTTCCACGCGCAGTTCGAAAGGGATGCGCTTTTCGGCCAGGGCCAGGCGCACCTTTCGCGAATAGGGCGAGAGCGGCAGATGATAGAGGATTCGCACCCCCCACTTATGCCATCTGCCGCCCGGTGAGTGAAGGCGGGGCCGTTACTCGGCGGCTTCCGCCACCTCGGTCATCGGCCGCGCCAGGTATTTGGCGTATTCCTTCGGCACGATGTGCCAGAAGGCGCCGCGCTCATTCTCCCAGTCATTGAGGATGCGCGCGGCGTGGCGGCTGCCCGTCTCAGCCACGTGGCGCTCGATGAGGCGCTTGAGCTCGCCCTCCCAATGCGCGGAAGCCAGGCGCTGCCATTGCAGCGTGTCCTTGTTCACCCGCCGCTCGAACAGCGCCAGCGGGTCATGGACGAAGGCCTGACCGCCGGTGAAGCCCGCGCCGAAATTGTCGCCCACCACGCCCAGGATCACGACGGTGCCGCCGGTCATGTATTCGCAGGCATTGGCCCCCACGCCCTCAACCACCGTGATGGCGCCCGAATTGCGCACCGCGAAGCGCTCACCCGCCTGCCCCGCCGCATAGAGCGCGCCAGCCGTCGCCCCATAAAGGCAGGTATTGCCGATGATGGTGTTCTCATTCCAGACGAGGCCGGAGGAGGGTGCGGGGCGGACCACGATGGTCGCACCCGACAAGCCCTTGCCCACATAGTCATTCGAATCGCCGAACACTTCGAGCTTGAGGCCCCGCACGCCAAAGGCGCCCAGCGACTGGCCCGCGCTGCCGCGCAGCCGGACCGTCAGATGCCCCTCCTGCAGGCCGCTCATGCCGTATTGCCGCACGATCCGGGACGAGACCTTGGTGCCGATGGCGCGATGCGTGTTCCGGATATTGTAGGCCAGCTGCATCTTCTCGCCGCGCTCGAACAGCGGGGCGGCGTCACGCAGCATGTCGGCGTCCAGCGTCTCGGGCACCTCATTGCGGCCTTCCAGCGTGCAATAGGGCGCATGCGGCCCGGCATCGGCCTTCACCAGCAGCGGGTTGAGATCGAGGTCATCCAGATCATCGGCGCCGCGGCTGACCTGCTTGAGCAGATCCGTGCGGCCGATCACTTCCTCCAGCTTGCGGAAGCCGAGGCTGGCCAGGATTTCACGCACCTCCTCCGCCACGAAGGAGAACAGGCTGATCACCTTTTCCGGCGTGCCGGTGAACTTGGCGCGCAGCGCATCATCCTGCGTGCAGACGCCCACCGGGCAGGTGTTGGAATGGCATTGCCGCACCATGATGCAGCCCATCGCCACCAGCGACGCCGTGCCGATGCCGAATTCCTCGGCCCCCAGCATGGCCGCCACCACCACATCGCGGCCGGTCTTCAGCCCGCCATCGGTGCGCAGCTTCACCCGGTGGCGCAGCCGGTTCAGCAGCAGCACCTGATGCGTCTCGGACAGCCCCATCTCCCACGGCAGGCCGGCATATTTGATGGACGTCACCGGGCTGGCACCCGTCCCGCCGCTATGGCCGGAGACGAGGATGGCATCCGCCTTGGCCTTGGCCACACCCGCCGCCACCGTGCCGATGCCCGAACGCGACACCAGCTTCACGCAGACCGTCGCATCCGGGTTGATCTGCTTCAGATCGTAGATGAGCTGGGCCAGATCCTCGATGGAGTAGATGTCGTGATGCGGCGGCGGCGAGATCAGCGTCACCCCCGGTGTCGAATGCCGCAGCTTCGCGATCAGCGCCGTCACCTTGAAGCCGGGCAGCTGCCCGCCCTCGCCGGGCTTGGCACCCTGGGCGACCTTGATCTCGATCTCGCGGCAATTGTTGAGATACTCGGCGGTGACGCCGAAGCGGCCCGAGGAGATCTGCTTGATCGCGGAATTGGCATTGTCGCCATTGGCGCGCGGCTTGGCGCGCTCGGGGTCTTCACCGCCTTCGCCGCTGTCGCTGCGCGCGCCGATGCGGTTCATCGCGATGGAGAGCGTCTCATGCGCCTCGGGGCTCAGCGCGCCGAGCGAAATGCCGGGCGAGATCAGCCGCTTGCGGATTTCCGTGATGCTCTCGACTTCCTCCAGCGCAATCGGCTTCAGCCCCTCCATGCGGAAATCCAGCAGGTCCCGCAGGGCCACCGGCGCCTGCTTGCGCACGCCTTCGCTGTAGCGCTTGAAGGTCTGGTAGCTGTCGGTCTCGACCGCGTGTTGCAGCGTGTGGATCAGCGTGCCGCCGAAGGCGTGCGCCTCACCCGATTGGCGCAGCTTGTAGAGGCCACCCACCGGCAGCGTGATCACCTCCGAGCCGAAGGCGCGCTCATGCAGCGCCAGCACACGCCGCGCGATGCCAGCCAGGCCAATGCCGGAAATGCGCGAGGCAACGCCCGGGAAGAACTCCGCCATCAACGCGCGGGAAAGGCCGATCGCCTCGAAATTCATGCCGCCGCGATAGGAGGAGATGACCGAAATGCCCATCTTGGACATGGTCTTGAGCAGGCCCTTATCCACCGCCTTCTTGTAGCGTTCGATCGCGGCCTCGACGCTGAGGCCCGGGAACAGGCCGCGGCGGTGGCGATCGGCGATCGAAGCCTCGGCCAGATAGGCATTCACCGTGGTGGCACCCGCGCCGATCAGCACGGCGAAGTAATGCACATCGAGGCACTCGGCGCAGCGCAGGTTCACGCTGGTAAAGGTCCGCAGCGAGGTCTTCACCAGATGCGTGTGCACGGCCGAAACCGCCAGGATCATCGGGATGGCGACGCGCTCGCGGCCCTGTGCTTCGTCGGTGAGGATGACGTGCTGGCAGCCACTGCGCACGCCCTCCTCGGCTTCGCGGCGGATCCTCGCCAGCGCCTGGCGCAGGCCGGCTTCGCCTTCGCTGACGGGGAAGGTGCAATCCACCTCGCAGACGCTGCTGCCCATGTAGTGCCGCATCGCGCCGAATTGCGCGCTGGAGAGCACGGGGCTGTCCAGCATCAGCATGTCGCACTGCGTCGGGTCCTCATCGAGGATATTGCCGAGATTGCCGAGGCGCGTCTTCAGCGACATCACCCGCGTCTCACGCAGGGAATCAATCGGCGGGTTGGTCACCTGCGCGAAATTCTGGCGAAAATAATGATGCAGCCCGCGATACTGGCTGGAGAGCACGGCAATGGGCGTGTCATCGCCCATGGAGCCGACGGCCTCCTGCGCATCCTCCACCATCGGGTGCAGGATCTGCTCCAGCTCCTCCAGCGTGTAGCCCATGGCGAGTTGCGTGCGGCGCAGCGTCTCGCCCGTCATCTGGGCGGGCTGCGGGCTTGCGGTCTTCACGATTTCGTCAATCGGCGTGGTGCGGCTGACCCATTGGCCAAAGGGCTTGCGGGCGGCCAGCAGGTCCTTCAGCTCGGTATCGAGGTAGAGGCGGCCTTCCTCCAGATCCACGCCGATGCATTGGCCGGGGCCGACGCGGCCCTTGGCCGTGACCGCATCCTCGGCGATCTTCACCATCCCCGTCTCGGAACCCACGATCAGCAGGCCGGATTGCGTCACGGTGTAGCGCAGCGGGCGCAGGCCGTTGCGGTCGAGCCCCGCGACGACCCAGCGGCCATCGGTCGCGCAGAGTGCGGCCGGCCCATCCCAGGGCTCCATCACCGCATTGCAGTAAAGGAACAGGTCATGGTGGCGCGGCGGCATGGTCGCGTTGTTGCCGAGCGATTCCGGGATCAGCATCGCCTTGGCCATGGGCGCATCACGCCCGCCGCGGACCAGCAGCTCGAACACATTGTCGAGGCTGGCGGTGTCCGAACCACCCGCCTGCACAACCGGCTTGATGTCCTCCAGATGGGCATCCAGCAGCGGGTGCGAAAGCCGCGTCTCGTGCGCCTTCATCCAGTTGACGTTGCCCGAGAGCGTGTTGATCTCGCCATTATGCGCGATCATCCGGAAGGGCTGCGCCAGGCGCCAGGTCGGGAAGGTGTTGGTGCTGTAGCGCTGGTGGTAGATGGCGAAGCGCGAGGTGAAGCGCTCATCCTGCAGATCGGGATAGAATTCGCTCAGCGATTCCGCGAGGAACATGCCCTTGTAGATGATGCTGCGCGCCGAGAGGGAGCAGAGATACAGCTCCGGAATCTGCGCAGCGATGGCCTGCTTCTCGATCCGCCGGCGGATGACATAGAGGTCCCGCTCCATCGTCGCGATGTCGCGCTGCTCGGGATCATGGATCAGGATCTGCTCGATCTCGGGGCGCGTCGCATTGGCCTTCTCGCCGATCACGGTCGCGTTGATCGGCACCTGGCGCCAGCCGTAGATGGCATAGCCGCTGGCCAGGATTTCCGTCTCGACGATCTGGCGGCAACGCTCCTGCGCACCGAAATCCGTCTTGGGCAGAAAGATCTGGCCGACGGCGATGGGGCCGGGCTTCACCCGGTCGCCACCATTGCGCACGGCTTCGGCGAAGAATTCCTGGCTGATCTCGACATGGATGCCGGCACCGTCGCCCGTCTTGCCATCGGCATCCACGGCACCGCGATGCCAGACGGCCTTCAACGCATCAATGCCCGCCAGCACCACCGCGCGCGAGGGCTTGCCGCTGAGCGATGCCACGAGGCCGACGCCGCAGGCATCATGCTCGGTCGTGTCGATGCCGGCGGCGTTCAGCAGGGCGGCGTTGTTCTCGAACGTCTCGATGTAGTTGTGTTCCATGGTCATCATCCCCTTGGCCGACCCATCCGCATTGCCGCGCCCCTGATTGCCGTGCACCTGATTGCCGTGCACCGGGGCGCTCTCGTCATCGGGCGGCATCATTCCGCCGCTTCCGCCAGGCTGGCCTTCGCTTTCACATAGGCCTCGATCTGCGCCGCCGCGTCCCGGCCGTCACGAATGCCCCACACGACCAGCGAGGCGCCGCGCACGATATCCCCACCGGCGAACACCCCGGGCAGGCCCGTCATCATCGTCTTGTGATCCACCTTCAGCGTGCCCCAGCGCGAGACCGGCAGGGCGGGCTCGTTGAAGGCCAGGGGCAGGTCCTCGGGGTCGAAGCCCAGCGCCTTCACCACCAGCGTGGCGGGCTGGACGAAATGGCTGCCCTCGATGGGTTCCACCTGCTGGCGGCCCGTGGCGTCCGGCAGGCCCAGATGCATC
Source organism: Sediminicoccus sp. KRV36 (assembly GCF_023243115.1). Lineage (NCBI taxonomy): Bacteria > Pseudomonadati > Pseudomonadota > Alphaproteobacteria > Acetobacterales > Roseomonadaceae > Sediminicoccus > Sediminicoccus sp. KRV36. Next base: position 1,764,776 of record NZ_CP085081.1, on the reverse strand, counting down.
TTCACGGCGCGCACGCCCGTCACGTCCTGCGCACCCAGGAAGGCTTCCGGCGCGGAGAGCCAGAGGAAGTTCACCCCCTCCTCCTCCGCATTATTCACCTCGCGCATCGAGCCCGGCATATTCGCCTTGTCGCGGCGATAGAGGCAGGAGACCGACTTCGCACCTTGGCGCACCGCGGTGCGGACGCAATCCATCGCCGTATCGCCGCCACCGATCACGACCACGTCCCGCCCTTCGGCATTCAGGGCGCCGCTGTCGAATTCCGGCACGGCATCGCCCAGGCCCTTGCGGTTGGAGGCGGTGAGGTAGTCCAGGGCCGGCACCACGCCGCGCAGCTCGGCACCCGGCAGCTCGATATCGCGCGCCTTGTAGACGCCCGTCGCGATGAAGACGGCGTCATGCCGCTCGCGCAGTTCCTCGAGCGAGACATCCTGGCCGACCGCGACATTCATGTGGAACTGGATTCCGCCCGCCGCATATTGCTCCCAGCGGCGCAGCACCACGTCCTTTTCCAGCTTGAAGTTTGGGATGCCATAGATCATCAGCCCGCCGACGCGGTCATACCGGTCATAGACATGCACCTGGAAGCCGCGCACGCGCAGCCGTTCGGCGGCCGCCAGCCCGGCCGGGCCGGCACCGATGATGCCGACACTCCAGGGCAATTCGCGCAAGGGGGTGGGCGGCTTGATCCAGCCATTCTCCCAGGCCGTGTCCACGATGTATTTCTCGACCGAGCCGATGGTGACGCTGTCGAACCCCTTCTCGATGACGCAATTGCCCTCGCAGAGGCGATCCTGCGGGCAGACGCGGCCGCAGATCTCGGGGAAGGTGTTGGTGGCGGAAGCGACCTCATAGGCCTCCTCCATGCGGCCTTCGGCGGTGAGCTTCAGCCAGTCGGGGATGTTGTTCTGCAAGGGGCAATGCACCTGGCAGAAGGGCACGCCGCACTGGCTGCAACGGCTGGCCTGTTCGGCCGCCTTGGCGGGCTCGAAGCGGGCGTAGATCTCGTTGAAATCCTCGCGCCGCGCGCCGGCCGCACGCTTGTCGGGCGTCTGCTGTTGGAGGCGGACGAATTGCAGCATGCGCTCAGCCATCGGGGCATCCTCGAAGCGGATTTCGCCGCGAGGATGCGCGGCGCGCCATGCCCATAGCCAAGCTTTTCAGGGAACGCCAGAGGGAAAATGCCTATAAGGACAGCTTTACTGACATTAATTCGACATCCCGCCATCATCCAGTCACATTCGATTAACCGGACAAGCCGATTTAGGTCCGATACGGACTTTACCCGCCCGGGCGAACCCGCCGCGCCCCGCCAGGCTTGAAACGCTCCAGATAGGGCGGCACCAGCGCCTCCACCGCCCCGGGCTTGATCCCGAGATCCGCCAGGGTCAGCGCGCCAGCGGCCACGACATTATCGCGCTGCAACAAGATCAGCTGATCCCGCGTCAAAGGCGGGTTGGGCAGCAGCTCCGCAAAGCGCGTCTGCACCCGCGCGACGCCCAGCGGAATATCCAGCAGGCGCCGGTTGCGGCCCGTCTCCTTCACGATGAAGGCCAGCAATTCGCGGAAGCTCCAGGCGCGTGGGCCGCCGAGCTCATAGATCCGGCCCGCCGTCGCGGGGTCGGCCAGGGCGGCCATCACCGCATCCGCCACATCGCCGACATGCACGGGCTGGAACTTCGTCTCGCCGCAGATCACCGGCATGAAGGGCAGCAGCGTGCCGAGCTGCGCGAAGCGGTTGAAGAAGGCATCGCCCTCGCCAAAGACGATCGAGGGGCGCAGAATCGTAGCCTGCGGGAAAGCCGCCAGCAGCCCCGCCTCTCCCGCCGCCTTGCTGCGGGCATAGGCGCTCTCGCTCGCCGCATCGGCGCCGATGGCCGAGATATGCACGACGCGCTCGACACCCGCCGCCGCTGAAAGCCGGCCGATGCGCGCGGGCCCCTCGCCCTGCACCGCATCGAATCGGCCATGCAGGATGCCGACGCAATTCACGACGACGCCAGCGCCCGCGACGGCGCGCGCCACACCCGCCTCATCCGTCACATCGGCGGCGAGGCCCGCGATCTGGCCGACGCGTCCCATGGTGTGCATGCCGCGCGCGCCGAGCGGATCGCGCGTCACCACGCGCACCACCCAATCCGCGCGCGCCAGGCGCTGCACCACCTGGCGGCCGATGAAGCCCGCGCCGCCAAACACCGTCGCTACCTTGCGCATCATCACCATCCTCTGCCCGCACCCTCATATGGCGTGCGGCGCAGCACGCCAAGCGGGACAGGTGGGGGCGGGGTTGACGCCTCACGGAGCCACGTCTATCTCGCCCTCACTTCGCCGCTTAAACATTGCCCAGGTGGTGGAATTGGTAGACGCGCTGGCTTCAGGTGCCAGTGACCGTAAAGGTCGTGAAGGTTCGAGTCCTTTCCTGGGCACCAAAGTGTTTTCTGGCGCGATGCCGCCCACCAACCCATCGCGCGAGGCTGCCGTCATGGCGAAGACTCTCTTCACACCCGCCGGCGCCATTCATCTTCATCGCCAGGATCTGCCGCCGGACCTTTCCCTCGGCCCCGTCATCGCCTTGGATACGGAGACGATGGGCCTTGATCCGCGGCGGGACCGACTTTGCCTCGTGCAGCTTTCCTCCGGCGATGGCGTGGCACATCTGGTGCAGATCATCCCCGGCGGCGGCCCCTCGCCGAACCTCGTGCGGATGCTGGAAGATGCGGGCGTGGTGAAGCTGTTCCACTTCGCCCGCTTTGACGTGGCCGCGCTGTATCAGGGCATCGGCGCCACGGCGGCACCGCTGCGCTGCACCAAGATCGCCTCCAAGCTGGTGCGCACCTATACGGACCGGCACGGGTTGAAGGATCTGTGCCGGGACCTGCTGGGCGTCGAAATCTCCAAGCAGCAGCAGACCAGCGACTGGGGTGCGCCCGACCTCACGCCCGAGCAATGCGCCTATGCCGCCAGTGACGTGCTGCACCTGCACGCCCTCTGGGCGCGGCTGGAGGCCCTGCTGGTGCGTGAAGGCCGCCTGGCTCTCGCGGAGGAGTGCTACCGCTTCCTGCCGGCGCGGGGGAAGCTGGATCTGATGGGGTATGCAGAGCCCGACCTGTTCTCACACTAGCGCTTGTTCCGTTCGCAACGGCTCACGACACAACCTCCAACCCATTGATGTCCGAGCATCTTTATCCGTCCAAACGATCCCGTTCGAACGGATGATGCTCCAGGGGCTGGCCCGCATGCGCGGCGCGGTGTGGCTAACGCCGCGCGATCACCTCGATCTCGACCTTGGCGCGGAAGGGCAGGAAGGCCACGCCGATGGTGGAGCGCGCCGGGAACGGCTCGCGCACCCAGCGGGAATAGACGGCGTTCATGGTCAGGAAGTCGTTGAAGTCGGTCAGGAAGATCGTGACCTTGATGATATTGGCCATGGTCAGGCCCTCGGCGCGCAGAATGGCGTCGATCCGCTGCATCACGACTTCCGTCTGTGCCGTGACGTCCATATCGGCGGGAATGCCGCGCGCCGCCGCAGAATAGGCCAGCTGCCCGCTGATGAAGAGCAGGCCATTGGCCTCGATGCCGGGCGAGAGCGCCGCGGTCGGCGGGGAATCCAGGCCCGCACCGTTCAGGGTGCGCGGGGTTTGCGCAGAAGCCATGCCGGCAGAGGCCAAGCCCGCAACGGCCAGCAGCGCGAGGACGGTCATTCGAAGCAGCATGGCGTTCTCCGGGGCGATGGACGGCTCAGCGAGGGTCAACAGCCCGCAGCCTGATGTCAACGGCTCCCGTCGGACCTAGGCCGGTCGGCCATCACGGGGTTGGCGGGCCAGGTCTCAGGGACGGCTCCGGGTTCCCGCAGCGAGGGCGGCGCAAGCGCCGCCCTCGCATTCGGGGATCATCCCGGATCAATCCATCCGACATGCCCGTCCTGGCGGCGATACACCACGTTGATCCCGCCACTCCCGCGGTTGCGGAAGACGATCACCGGGTGACCGGCCAGTTCCAGCCGCATGGTCGCCTCCCCCACCGTCAGGAGGTGCAGCTCGCCCAGCGGCTCCGCCACCACGGCCGGGTGTTCGGCGCCGTTCACCTCAGCGACGTCTTCGCCCGCTTCCTCGGCCTGCACCACGTATTCACGCATCGTTTCCTGCGGTTCGCGCTGCGTCGCAGCACTGCGGGCGTGTTCATTCACGCGGCGTCGGTAGCGTCGCAGCCGCTTGGCGACATGCTCGGCCGCCTCGTCAAAGGCCTTATGCGCATCCACCCCCTGCCCTTCGCCGCGCATCATCAGCCCGCGCCCGGCATGGAGGTTGATGTCACAGGCGAAGTGCCCCCCGGCACTCCCCTTGGCATCCTTGCGGAAGGTGACCCGCGCTTCCAGCGCATGGTCGAAATACTTCGCCGTGATCGTGCCCAGCCCATCCTCGACATGGGTGCGCAAAGCATCGCTGGTGGCGACCTGCTTGCCGGCGACAGTGATATGCATGGTGGTCACTTCCCCTCAGTCATTCCGGGCGCGGGTCTAAACCCTTCGCCCGTGGCCAGCCGCCATCCGGCCAGCAGGGGGTGTCCCTTCAGGCCGTGACGGCCTTTTCGCGTTTGCGCTGCACCGAAGACGGGATGCGCATCGCTTCCCGGTATTTGGCCACGGTCCGCCTCGCGATGTCCACGCCTTCTTCACGCAGCCGCAATACGATCGCGTCATCCGAGAGCACGGTCTCCACCGTCTCGGCCTGGACCATGCCGCGAATGCGGTGGCGCACCGCCTCGGCGCTGACGGATTCGCCCCCGGCCGTGCCCTGGATGGCCGTGGTGAAGAAATATTTCAGCTCCAGCATCCCGCGCGGTGTCGCCATGTATTTATTGGCCGTGACGCGGCTGACGGTGCTTTCATGCATCTCCACCTCATCGGCCACATCGCGCAGAATGAGGGGCCGCAAATGGCCGACGCCGTGGCGGAAGAAACCATCCTGCCGGCGAACGATCTCGGACGCGACCTTGAGGATGGTATTGGCCCGCTGCTCCAGGCTCTTCACCAGCCAATTGGCACTTTGCAGCTGCTCGGCGAGGAAGCTTTTCTGTTCGCGGTCCTTCATGCCCACCGTGCAGCGGGCGGCGAAGCCGCGATTCACCAGCACGCGGGGCAGCGTTTCGGGATTGAGCTCCAGCACCCAGCCGCCCTCGTGGTTGGCGCGCATCAGCACATCGGGCTGGATGATGTTCAGCGGCTCGTCATCGCCGCCCGCACCGGGCTTGGGGTTCAGGCGGCGCAGCTCGGCCACCATCTCCGCCAGATCCTCGGCATCCACGCCGCAGACTTCCATCAGGCCGCGCATGTCGCGCTTGGCCAGCAGGGGCAGGTGGTCCAGCAGCCGCTCCATATAGGGGTCCCAGCGGCCGGCCTCCTGCAGCTGCACCATCAGGCATTCGCGCAGATCGGCGCAGAACATGCCCGTCGGCTCGAAGCGCTGCATGGCGCGGCGGACGCGCTCCACCACCGCCACCGCGCAGCCCAGCCGGGCGGCCAGGCTTTCGGCATCGAGGCTGAGCCGCCCCGAAGGCTCCAGCATGGCCAGCAGGGCGGAGCCGATCAGCCGGTCCCGGCCATCATCGAAATTCAGCCGGATCTGCTCGGCCAGGCGTTCGCGCAGATTGGGCCCGGCGGCCGCCATGGCCTCGATGCCCGAGAGGTCATCGCTGAAATCCATCCGCCCGCCGGCGCCGATGCTGGGCTGATACGCCTCCCCCTCATCCATCACATTGGAGAAATCGGCATCGAGTGGCGCCGCATCGCCCACGGCCAGCGTGTCCGACCCCGCGATGGCGGCCGAATCCGGCTGCGGCGCCACGGCCTCGGCCACGGCGATGCGCGTCTCGTCGCGCTCCAGCAGCGGGTTGCGCTCGAGCTCCTCCTCGACGAAGGCCATGACTTCGAGGTTGGAGGATTGCAGCAGCTTGATGGCCTGCCGCAACTGCGGCGTCATCATCAGCGACTGCGAATGGCGCAGATCCAGGCGCGGTCCGAGCGCCATGGCTAACCCCGCCGCGAAGCGGCGCACCGCCATGCAGGGAGGGTTGGTGTGGCGGCTGCCTGCATGGCGGTGGTCTTAGAGACTGAACTTCTCGCCGAGATACACGCGGCGCACGCCCTCATGCGCCACGATCTCGTGCGGCAGCCCCTCCATCAGCACCTGGCCATCATGCATGATGTAGGCGCGGTCAATGATCTCCAGCGTCTCACGCACATTGTGGTCGGTGATGAGCACGCCGATGCCGCGATTCTTGAGGTGCTTCACCAGATCGCGGATTTCCGAGACGGCGATCGGGTCAATGCCCGCCAGCGGCTCATCCAGCAGGATATAGGAGGGGTGGGTGGCCAGTGCCCGGGCGATCTCGCAGCGCCGCCGCTCGCCGCCCGAAAGGGCCAGGGCCGGCGCGCGGCGCAGATGCGAGATGCCGAATTCCGCCATCAGGCTTTCCAGCATCTGCTCGCGCCGCTCGCGCTGCGGCTCCACCACCTCGAGGGCGGCGGTGATGTTCTGCTCCACCGTCAGGCCACGGAAAATCGACGCCTCCTGCGGCAGATAGCCGAGGCCAAGCCGCGCGCGGCGATACATGGGCAGGCGCGTCACATCCGCCCCATCCATCATCACCGTGCCCTCCTCGGGCTGCACGAGGCCGGTGATCATGTAGAAGGTGGTGGTCTTGCCCGCGCCGTTGGGGCCAAGCAGCCCTACCGCCTCGCCCCGCTTGAGCGAAATGGAGACGTTGCGGACCACGGGGCGCTTCTTGTAGCGCTTGCCCAACCCGGTGGCGACGAGCCCGCCCGAGCCGTCAATCGTCGAGAGATTGGGTTTGGCCGTGGCGATCGGGCCGAGTTGGGAATTCATCGCGGTGATCCTTGGCCGGCCGGGCGCGTGGCCTCGGTCGGATTGGCCCCTTGCTGGGGCGTGATGATCCCCTGGACCCTTTGGCCAGGCTGGGAAATGATGCGCGAGACGCCGGTATTCATGTTGACCAGCGCCTCCCGCCCCGCGACGTGATTCTCGCCCCGGGTGATGCGCACATTGCCCAGCACCCGCGCGAGGCCGGTCACGGCCGAATAGACACCGCGCTCACCGCGAATGACCTCGGTTTCCGTGCGGATCTCGACGTTGCCGAACAGCTCCACCCGGTCGATCCGGCCCTGGCCGGGCGGCGGGCCGGCAGCGCCCTCGGTGCCGGGCCGGGCTGCCGGGCGGCCCGCGGGGGCGGAAGCGGGCGTGGCCGCCGCGGCGCCCGCGGTGGGTGCCGGGTCTTCCAGCATGTAGGCGACCAGCGTATCCGCCGCGATGCGGCGGCCATCCTGCGTCACCACCAGGGCCGAGCCCCGGCCCACGGCCATGCGCCGCTGTGTCCAGTATTCCAGGCTGTCCCGCGCCGTGATCACCTGCTGCGGCGTGGTGTAGCTGACCTCCCGCCCGGTCAGCACCAGCACGGACTGGTCCATGTCATAGACCGCGCGATCGCCGCGCGCGATGTCGGTGGCGGTGGAGATGCGCACATCGCCCTCCGCTTCCATCCGCCAGATTTCATTGCCGCCATTCAGCGGCGTCTCCCCCGGGGCGGCAGGCGCGGGGGCAGCGGAGGCGGGCGCACCCGCCGCTGCCTGCGGCCGGTAGCGCGCCAGCAGCCGGGCCGCATCCACCGTGGTGCCGTCCCGCACGGCCCGCGCATCGCCGCGCGCGATGACCACCTGCTCCACCTGGCGCCACTCGATGCCATTGGTGGCGGTGATATCCACAGGCCCGCCCTGGGACATGTCGATGCCCTGGGCGGCCACGCCGCCGGCCAGCAGCATGCCGGCCAGAATTCCCTGAGCGAGCCTCATTGCTGGCGTCCCTCCAAAATCGCGCGGGCGCGGCCGGTGAAGATCATCACCGCGCCGCGATCCAGCAGCTCAAAACCTTCCGATTCGACCGTGCCGAAGCTGCCCTGGACCTTGGTCGGCCGGTCGCCGGAGGCGGTGCCGGCATCCACCTGGACGGCCGCTTCCTCGGTGCGGAACAGGATTCCGCCATCATGGAACAGCCGCACATCGCCCGAGAGATCCAGGTGCTGGGCGGCCTTGTCATACCGGCCGTGATTGCTCTCGACATAGACCCAGGTGCCGTCCGTCATCAGGATATCCGCCTTCGGCAGATCGAGCAGCATCACCTCCTCCTGGCCGGGCTGGCGGGCCGAGCGGGAGGTGATGGTGTAGGGCCGGTTCAGCTCATCCACGCCCTGGAAGCGCGGCGCCACGAGTTGCAGCGCCTCCGGCGTCAGGGAAGGGCCGCGGCGGAAGGACAGGCGGCTGTCACGCCCTTCGATCTCGGGCCAGAAGACCAGCAGCCCGAGCACGGAGGCGGCCAGCAGCGGCATCACCAGCTTCATCGCCTGCACCAGGCGCTGGCGGCGCTGGATCTGCCCGCGGCTGGGCACCCGCCGCTCGCGCGAGGGGGTGAGCACGCGCCGGCGATCCGGCGAGGTCTCGCGGAAATCCGTGCGGCGGACCTTGTCGCTCATGGCGCGACGCCCATCAGGCGACACCGGCGCGCAGCAGGTCATGCAGGTGCAGGATGCCGATGGGCCGCTGCCCGGCATCCACGACAAAGAGCGTGGTGATGCCGCTCTCATTCATCAGCCGCAGCGCCTCGGCCGCCAGGGCATCGGGCGCGATGGTGCGGGGGCTCGGTGTCATCACCTCGCTCGCGCTGTGTGACAGCAGGTCACCGCCGGGCTTGAGGGCGCGCCGCAGATCGCCATCGGTGATGATGCCGATCAGCCGGCCGCCGCCATCGGTGATGCCAAGGCAGCCAAAGCGCCGGGCCGTCATGGCCAGCAGCGCCTCGGCCATCGGTGTCGCGGGCTGGGCCAGGGGAAGCTCCGCCGGGCCATGCATCAGATCCGCGACGCGCGAGAGCCTGGCACCCAGCTTGCCGCCCGGGTGAAAGACGCGGAAATCATCCGGGCCGAAGCCCCGCCGCATCAGCAGGGCCACGGCCAGCGCATCGCCCATGGCGAGCTGCATGGTGGTGGACGTCATGGGGGCGAGGCCGAGCGGACAGGCTTCCTCGGCCGGCGGCAGCAGCAGGGCCACGTCGGCCGCGCGGGCCAGGGTGCTGCCGGTGCGGGCGGTGATGCCGATCAGGCCGATGCCGAAGCGCCGCGTATGGGCAATGATGTCCGAAAGCTCCGCCGTCTCGCCGGAATTGGACAAGGCAAGGACGGCATCGCCGGCGACGATCATGCCCAGATCGCCGTGGCTCGCCTCGCCCGGATGCACGAATTGCGCGGGCGTGCCGGTCGAGGCCAATGTGGCGGCGATCTTGCGGCCGATATGGCCGGATTTCCCCATGCCCGAGACGACGACGCGGCCGGTCGCTGCGGCCAGCACGTCCACGGCGCGGTCAAAACCGGCATCGAGGCCCTCGGCCATCTGCGCCAGCGCCTGAGACTCCAGGGCCAGCACGCGGCGCGCCGCGGTCAGGCTCGATGGAGGGGGGGAATGATCCATACGCGTCTCTATGGGCGGGCGGCCCACGAGGGTCAAGACTTTGCTAGGCAAGGATCGTGCCAAAGAGTGACAACGCTTGGAAATCCCTGAAATTCAAACCTTTTCCGAAACCCGGATCGCCAGCTTGCATCCCATCTTGATCGCCGCCGAAAGCAGCCGGTAGCCCGGCGTCAGCTCCGCCTCATTGGCGAGTCCGATGTCGCGATGCTCCAGCTCCTCGGCGCGGAAGCGAGCGATATCGGCGCGCAGCGGGGCTTCATCCTCACCCAGGGCGGCTTCCTGGGCCTGGTAATGCTCATCAATCGCCTCCTCGACGGCGACGGTGCAAGCCATGGCGGCGCGTGACCCCAAGGCCGCCGTGGCCGCGCCCAATGCGAAGCCCGCGACATGCCAGATGGGCAGCAGGGCCGTGGGGCGGACGCGGCGCTCGGCGATCAGACGGGAGAAGGTGTCCAGGTGCTCCTGCTCCTGCTCCTGCATGTGGCGGATGGTGGCCTCGTGCCGGGTGCCGCGCAGCACGGCGAGCTGCCCCTGATAAATGCGCTTGGCGCCATATTCGCCGGCGTGATCCACCCGGATCACCTCTTCGAGATAGCGGCGGTCCGTCCGGGTGGTGGGTCCGGTCATGCACGGGGCTCCTTGGCAGCAAGCCGCCAGGCCAGAGTGGCGAGGCTGAGCCCATAGATCAGGTTCATCCCCGCCATGGAAAGGGGCAGGCCCGTAATCAAATAGGCCGGCTGGTCGCAAGGCTTGTTCGGGGTGGGGGCCAGGCTGCGCATCAGTTCCTCCACACTCGCCATCCCGCTGGCGCTGGGCGCCTGGCAGCCCGGCAAGGGCGAGGGCCACCAGCCGAACTCCACCCCCAGATGAAATGCTGCGATGGCGGCCGAGGCGCCAGCGGCCAACCCGGCGAGGCGCAGGGCCGGACGCCGCCACATAAAAATGGCAACCAGGGCGAAGCCCCCCGCCACCCAGTAGGGCCAGCGTTGCCACAGGCAGAGCTCACAGGGGGCAAGGCCGAACCACCCCTCGGAACCTCGCGCAAAGAGCGGCGCGCCGAAGGCCAGGATCGCAATAAGAAGGGCAGCTGACATGCCTCATGAGACGCCAGGCGGCTGCCAGCGGCAAGGGCCGCGGCGGAAGCATGCAGGGCGATCGGAACGCCGCCGCGGCGCGGGAATCTTCCGGAATCCTGAACGCCCTCGCATATTGGTTTGGGTGAAACCGCTGGCGGGCGAGGCCCACACCTCATCAACCTGCCCCCTGCCCCGCCATGGCCCGATGAAATGGCTCCCGGAGGTGCAGGAACATGAGGTTCCTGCCAGGGTGCTCGAGGGGTGGAACCCCTCGAACCTCCCCTCACGCTGGTCTCAGTTGGTCCGCCGCGAGAGCGATACGGCATAGGCCGCCGCCCGCGCCTGCAGCGTCGGGTCATCGCTGAGGCTGATGCCCGGCTCCTGGTCCAGCGTCATGAAGCTGATCGGATCACAGGGGCCACCGGGCCCTGCGGCCGCGGAGGTCACGGTCAGCCGCCCCACCACCGCGCGCGGGCGATCCTCCGGCCAGGCGATGGTCGGGTTGGTCAGGTCATCACCGGCGGCGGGAAATTGCAGCACCATGTCGAACTCGACGGGGCCCTGGGCGATGCGCTGGCGAATCTCATCGGCCAGGAAATCACGCGGCAGGGATTGCATCTGCTCGGCCGTCAGGCGCGCCACGCCGGCTCGGGGCTCGAAGACCCACCGCGCGTGGCGCACCTGCCCATCCTGGCCGCGGAAGCGGAAGGTGTTCACGCCGAAATAGGGCGTGGTGGCCCAGCTCGCCGGCGGCAGGGTGGCGGCGAGCCAGGCGCCTTGCAGCGTCACGGCGGGGTTGGCCGCGACAAAGGCCGCGATGCGTTCGGCATTCGGCCGGCCGGCCGCAGGATCCGGCGCGCGCACGCGCAGGTTCTCGAGGAAGGACTGGGGGGTGGGCGCGCCGAAGATCGGGGCGGAGATATTGGCCATGTCCCAGACATCGCCCGCCGCCGTCTCGAAGCGGATGCCCAGGCCGCGCGTGCTGCGCGCCCGGTCATCGGCCTGCGGATTGGCGCCAGCGACGCCGAAGCGGATGATGGTCGTCACGCGCTGGCCGTTGAAGACCGGCGCCACGGAAAGCCGCGTGCCTTCGGCGGTAGCGGTGAAATGCCCGGCCGCGCAAAGCCCCTTCGGGTGGCTCGGCCGATGGGTGCGCACCGGGCCGAGCACCCCTTCGAAGCCGTTGATGATCTCCTCGGGCGTGGGCTCGGCCTGGGCCGGCATGCCGCCCAGCATGGCGGCGAAGCCGCAGGCGGCGAGGGCGAGGCTGATGGAATGGCGTTGCATGGACGATCTCCTTTTCGCGTGCATGCCAGTTTCGGCGCCCCCGACGCAAAGGTTACGCGTCAATCCGCGTCGTTTTGGAAGGAAGGCCGGCACCCTTCCGCCCAGGCGCCACCTCGCCCTAAACTTCCCGCAGGTTCGGGAGAAACGCCATGTTGAAGATCTGGGGCCGCGCCAGCTCCTCCAATGTCATGAAGCTGCTTTGGCTCTGCGAGGAATTGGGAATTCCCTTCCAGCGGCTGGATGCGGGCGGCAGCTTCGGCCGCACGCGGGAGCCGGCCTATCTGGCGATGAACCCCAATGCGCGCGTGCCCACCATCGAGGAGCCGGACGGCTTTTCCCTGTGGGAGAGCAACAGCATCTGCCGCTACCTCGTCGGCACCCGCGCGCCCGGCCATGCCATGCACCCGGCCGAACCGCGCGCCCGCGCCCGCGCCGAGCGCTGGATGGATTGGCAGCTGGGGCATCTGAACGCGCCGATGACCACCATCTTCTTCACCTATATCCGGACACCCGAGGAGAAGCGCGACTGGCCCGCCACCCATGCCGCGCGCGACGAAGCCCAGGCCCTGTGGGACATGGTGGAGCAAGCCCTGGGCGAGGCGCCCTATCTGGGCGGCGAGCAGCCGAGCCTCGCTGACATCGCCCTCGGCCCCTATCTCCATCGCTGGCTGGCCCTGCCGATCACGCGGGCGCCGCAGCCGCGCGTCGTCGCCTGGCATGGGCGGTTGCTGGCCCGCGCCGGCTTCGCCCGCCATGTCGCGGTGCCGATGACATGAACAAGACGATTATTCGGCACGCCGATGGGCGTGATTTCACCCGCGGCCTGCGCGCCTTCTTTGAATATGGCGACCTGGGCATCGCCGAGGCGACCAAGGGCGGCTTCGGCGCCCATGTGATCCGTGCCATTCCGGGCGTCCATGCCGAGCCGCAATGGCACCTGCACGAGCTGGAATTCCAGATGGTCTGGATCGTCAAGGGCTGGGTGCGCTTCGAATATGAGGATATCGGCGAGGTAACGCTGACCGCCGGCACCAGCGTGCTGCAGCCGCCGCGCATCCGCCACCGCGAATTGGTGCATTCGGATGACCTGGAGCTGGTCGAGATCACGGCGCCGGCGCAATTCGAGACGCGGCTTGTGGACGGCCCCTGACAGCGCTCAGCGTTTTTGCCCCCGGCCTGGACGCTCGCTGGATTTTGGACAAAAAAAGTGGCGACGCATTGCTGCGCCGCCAAGTTTAGGGAGGAAACGTCCAAGAAAGCAGGCAAGAACCGAAGTTCCTGCCGCCTCCCAGAACATAGGTGGGAGATCGCTCGCATGCAAGCGATTTTTTGCATTGCAACATGGGATGAATGGGCCAGGGCTGGCATGCGGCTTGCGCAGGGCTCGGCATGCTCCGCATCCTCCCCCGCGCCGCCCTCACGCTCCTCTGCATCACGCTGAACGCGGCCGCTGGCCTGGCACAGCCGGCCGTGAACCCCAGTCCGGCGCCCGACCCGACGCTGCAATGCCGCGCCGCCATCGCCCGCGCCGAGCAGGATGCGCAGATCCCCGCCGGCCTGCTCCAGGCCATCGGGCGGGTGGAATCGGGGCGGCGCAACCCGGAGACGGGCACCTCCGGCCCCTGGCCCTGGACCATCAATGCCGAGGGACGCGGTCATTTCTTCCCCGACAAGGCGGCAGCAATTGCCGCCGTGCGGGAATTGCAGGGGCGTGGCGTCCGCATCATCGATGTCGGCTGCATGCAGGTGAACCTGCACCACCACCCCCGCGCCTTCGCCAGCCTGGAGGAGGCCTTCGACCCCGTCAGCAATGCCCGCTACGCCGCGCAATTCCTCACGCAGCTGCAGGCGGCGCGGAATGACTGGATCACGGCGGCCGGGCACTACCATTCCCACACGCCGGAGCTGGCCCAGGCCTATCGCGCCCGGGTCCAGGCCGCCTGGCCCGCCGCCCAGGCGCGCAACGCCGAGGATCGCGCGCTGGTGGGCATGAGCTTCGCCAGCCAGCGGCCGCTGCCGCCGTCCACGAGTCTCTCGCTCACGAATCGCGACGAGCGCGCCCAGATCCTGCCCATGTCCGGGAGCGGCGGGCGTGGGCTGGATGCGTATCGGGCCCATCCCATCCCGGTCACCGGCCGGCAGGTCGCGATGGTGCCGATGAGCCTGGTACGGCGATAGGCCGGCGCGGGCTCCTCCCGGAGGCCACTTCGCGCCATTCGCGTTGGAGCCGCCGGGTACAACCCGCGGGACAGTGCCTGAAGCAGTTGCCCGCATAGAGTGCGAATTTAAGGCATGCCGCAGGCCACTGCCCAAGCCACGGGCGGCCCATGGGCAGCGCGGTGATGACAATGGTTTAACCCACTTGAAACCCGGCCAGCTTCCAGGCACATGCCAGCCCAGCCGGGAGGGCATACCTTGCCGGAGCCAACGAAAAGGAATTTTCCGATGAAGTTGACCGCCTTCGCCGCCGCCGCGGCAGCTTTCGTGGCCTTCGGGCCGGTGGAAGCCCTGGCCGGCCGTGACCTCGACCAGATTCGCCAGCGCGGCACCCTGCGCTGCGGCGTCCAGGGCCCCTCCAATCCCGGCTTCGGCGTGCCCGACAGCCAGGGCCGCTGGCAGGGCTTCAACGTCGAGATCTGCCGCGCCGTCGCGATCACCATCTTCAACGACGCGACCAAGGTCGAGTTCGTGCCTGTCACCTCGCAGAGCCGCTTCCCGGCGCTGGCCGCGGGTGAGGTGGACATCCTCTCCAACAACACGACCTGGACGCTGACGCGCGATTCCAACGTGAACCGCTTCAACTTCCCGGCGGTGGTCTTCTATGACGGCCAGTCCGTGATGGTGCCGCGCCGCCTCAACGTCACCTCGGCCCGCGCGCTCAACGGCGCCACCGTCTGCGTGCAGCCCGGCACGACGACCGAGCTGAACCTCAATGACTTCTTCCGCCAGCACAATCTCCGCTTCACGCCCGTCGTCATCTCGGACCTGGACGAGCTGCGCCGCGCCTATGACAGCGGCCGCTGCGACGTGTTCACCAATGACTTCGCCGCACTCGCCGCGCAGCGCACGCTGCTGACCCGCCCGGCGGACCACGTGATCCTGCCCGAGCGCATCAGTAAGGAACCGCTGGGCCCCACCATCCGCCAGGGCGATGAGGAACTCACCAACATCGTCGCCTGGACCGTCTTCGCCCTGATCGAGGCCGAGGAAATGGGCATCACCATGGCCAATGTCGAGCAGATGGCGGCTTCCAGCACCAACCCGACGATCCGCCGCTTCCTGGGCGTCGAGGGCAATATGGGTGAGAGCATCAGCGCATCGCGCGCCGATTATGCCCGCCAGATCATTCGCCAGTTCGGCAATTACGGCGAGATCTACAACCGTCACCTCGGCCCCAGCACCCCGCTGGCGCTGGAGCGCGGCCAGAACAACATCTGGACGCAGGGCGGCCTGCTCTACGCCCCGCCGGCGCGTTGATCCCTTGGGGGCCGGGGCGCATGCTCCGGCCCCTTCGGTCTTTCCAGGTCGAGTGACAAAGGGCGCCGCATGAGCACCACCACCCCCATCATGCCAGCGGCCAAGCCGTTGATCCCGCTGCCGGCCGGCACCACGCTGCGCGGTGTGCTGTGGCAGGCGGGCCTCGCCTTCGCCGTGATCTTCATCGGCTGGTCGCTCTACAACAACATGCTGACCAACATGGCGGCCCGCGGGCTGCAATTCGGCTATGGCTTCCTCAATCGCTCAGCCGGGTTTCCCATTGGCGAAGGCCTGCTCGGCTATACCCCTTCGGACAGCTATGCCCTGGCGCTGACGCAGGGCTTCCTCAACACCATGCGCGTGGCCCTGGTGGGGATCGTGCTGGCGACCATCCTGGGCGTGTTGCTCGGCCTCGCGCGGCTGGCTGAAAATCCGCTGCTGCGCAGCCTGACCGGCGGTTATATCGAGGTGATCCGCAACACGCCGCTCGTGCTGCAGCTGGTCTTCTGGCATTCCATCATCCTGCAACTGCCTTCGGTGCGGCAGGCGCTGAACCCGATCCCCGGCTTCTTCCTCTCGCAGCGCGGGGTGAAGCTGCCGGCCCTGCTGGCCGAGCCCGCGCTCTATTCCTTCCTGCTGGCGCTGCTGACCGCCGCCATTCTCTGGTACGGCCTCGCCCGGCGCGAACGCGCGCGGCAGATCGAGACAGGGGAGCGCAAATCCACGCTGGTCCCGGGGCTCGCGCTGCTGATCGGCCTGCCTGTCGCGGCGGGCTTCGTCTTCGGGGCACCCACGGTCGAATGGCCGGAGCTCACCGGCTTCAACTTCGAGGGCGGGCTTTCGCTCAGCCCGGAATTCTTCGCGCTGCTGATCGGCCTGGTGGTCTATACCTCGGCCTTCATCGCCGAGATCGTGCGCTCGGGCATTCAATCCGTGCACAAGGGCCAATGGGAGGCGGCGCGCGCGCTGGGCCTTGCCTCCGGCACCATCATGCGCCTTGTGATCCTGCCGCAGGCCTTGCGCGTGATCATCCCGCCCATGACCTCGCAATTCCTGAACCTGACGAAGAATTCCTCGCTCGCGGTCGTCATCGGCTATCCGGATCTGGTTTCCGTCGCGAACACCTCGATCAACCAGACCGGGCAGGCGGTGGAGGTGATCACGCTGTTCATGGCCGTCTATCTCGCCATCAGCCTCATCACCTCGCTGCTGATGAACATGTACAACCGCGCCGTCGCGCTGAAGGAGCGCTGAGATGGCGGCGCCCATCCTGCCGAATTTCGGCGAACGCAGCGTCACCTTCGCGCGCGCCTGCTTCAACGGCCCCCTCAATATCGCCATCAGCGCCGCCTGCCTGGCCCTTCTGGTCTGGCTGGTGCCGCCGCTCTTCACCTGGGCGGTGCTGAACGCCACCTGGAACGGCAATGCCGCGGCCTGCCGGGAAGCCGGCGGCGCCTGCTGGGCCTTCATCCGCGAGAAATTCTGGTTCAGCGTCTTTGGCCTCTACCCCTATGAGGAGCGCTGGCGGCCGGGGCTGATGCTGGTGATCCTCGTCACCCTCGTCATTTCCTCCACCTTCCGCGCCTGCTGGAACAAGTGGCTGCTGGTGGCCTGGGTGGTGGCCGCCCCCACCATGCTGCTGCTGATGGGCGGCGGCGTCTTCGGCCTCAGCCCCGTCGCGACCCGGCTGTGGGGGGGCATCACCATCACCGGCATCATCGCCGTCTATGGGCTGGCCCTGGGCTATCCGCTGGCCATCCTGCTGGCACTGGGCCGCCGTTCCGACCTGACGCTGGTGCGCTGGTTCTCCACCGCGGTGATCGAATGCGTGCGCGGCGTGCCGCTGATCAGCCTGCTCTTCATGGCGGCGATCATGCTGCCGCTGTTCCTGCCGGACGGCATCACGCTGGACCGCCTGGCCCGCGTGCTGGTCGCCTACACCATCTTCACCGCGGCCTACATGGCCGAGGTGGTGCGCGGCGGGCTGCAGGCCATGCCGCGCGGGCAATACGAGGCGGCCGATGCGGTGGGCCTCAGCTACTGGCAGAAGATGCGGCTGGTGATCCTGCCGCAGGCGCTCTCCATCACCATCCCGAGCCAGGTGAACACCTTCATCGGCCTGTTCAAGGACACGACGCTCGTGATCGTGATCGGCGTGTTCGACTTCTTCACGACGCTGCGCTCGGCGCTGGGTGATCCGAACTGGCTGGGCTTCCCGACCGAGGCCTATGTCTTCGCGGCTGGGGTATATTTCATCCTGTGCTTCGCGATGTCGAAATACAGCCAGAGGCTGGAGCGGGATTTCCAGCCGGCGCAGCGGTGAAACCAAGGGGGCTTTGCCCCCTCTACCCCCACAAGGAAACTCAGTTTCCTTGACCCTCATCCGTGACCATTGGCTGGGCCGATCACAGGCATCGGGGCGGCATGATCGCCCTGGACGCCCGGGGCGGGCATGCTCTGGGCGATTGAAACACTCTGAGTGAGACACCCATGCGCAAGCTCCTCCTGGCCACGCCCCTGCTCCTGGCCACCCTGCCCGCCGCGGCGCAGCAGACGAACTGGACCGGCCCGAACCTCATCGTGAACGGCGCCACGGCCAATGGCTGCAACATCGAAATCTCCGAGGCCAGCCACTTCGGCACAGCCAATAACAGCATCCGGATCGGCTTCATCAACAACGGCCCGACCCCCGTGCGCGCCTATGCGCATGTGGTCCTCACCGGCCCGGCGGGAACCAAGGTGAACCCCGAATTCTCGATCGCCATGGCATCGGGCATCGGCGGAATTTCGAATCGGGTCGGCGGGCCGTTCGAAGGCTCGCTCGCCGGCACCAGGCTGACGGTCAACATCACCCGCTGCGTGGTTCGGTGACCCCATCGCGCAAGGCGGCCCGCGCCGCCGCGACCGCCGTGCTGAAACAGGCCTGCAGCAGGTAGCCGCCGGTCGGCGCCTCCCAGTCCAGCATCTCGCCCACGGCATAGACGCCCGGGCGGGCGCGCAGGCTGAAATCCGCCTCCAGCGCGGACCAGCGCAGCCCGCCGGCCGAGGAGATCGCCCGCTCCAGCCCCTGCATGCCCGTCAGGCGCAGCGGCAGCGCCTTGACCAATTCCGGCACGGGCGTCGTCACGCCGGCATGCAGCGCCTCCTGCACCAGACCCACCGCGACGGGCGAGAGGCCCGCCTGCTTGCGCAGCTGGTTGGAGAGGGACATGGCGCCGCCCGAGAGGTGGATCCGCTCCAGATCCGGCCGCAGATCGAGCGTGATTTCGGCCATGCCGTCCCGCGCCATGGCATCCCGCAAAGCCGCGCTGAAGGCGTAGATCAGCCCGCCCTCGATGCCATCGCGCGTGATCATCGCCTCGCCGCGTTGCGTCCGGCCCGCGAAGCTGAGTGCGGCGCGCTTCAGGGGCATGCCCTGGAATCGCTCGGCGAAATGCGGGCTCCAAGCCACCCGGAAGCCCATATTCGCCGGGCGAAACGGCGCCACATCAGCCAGCAGGCTGACCCAGCCACCATCGGAGCCAAGGCGCGGCCAGGAGGCGCCGCCCAGCGCGAGGATGGTGGCGGCGGGGGCGAAGCTCACCTCGCCCTCGGGCGTCGCGAAACGCAGAGCGCCGGCCTCATCCCAGCCGATCCAGCGATGGCGCCGGCGCAGGGTCACCCCCAGCCCCTCCAGCCGCGCGAGCCAGGCGCGCAGCAAGGGTGAGGCCTTCATGGCGCGCGGAAACACCCGGCCGGAACTGCCGGTGAAGACCGCCTGCCCCAGCCCCTCGGCCCAGGCGATGAGGGAGGCGGGCGGAAACGCCTCGATGGCCGGGCGCAGCGCCTCGGCGGCGGCACCGTAATGCGGCAGGAAGCGCTCCAGCGGTTCGGAATGGGTCAGGTTCAGCCCGCCGCGCCCGGCCAGCAGGAATTTGCGCGCTGGCTGCGCCATCTGGTCGAAGATGACGACCGGCTGCCCCGCCGAAGCCAGGATTTCCGCCGCCATCAGCCCGGCCGGGCCGGCGCCGATGACGGCAAAGGGCTTCACCGGTTGGCGAGCGCCAGCAGCGGAATGGTCAATTCCTGATCCGCCGTGCCGATGGCGAACACAGTGGAGAAGTGGTTGTGCCCCGCCATGTGCAGATAGGGCGGGCAGCGCCCGGCCAGGCACAGCGCCGCATTCAGCCGCGCCACCTGGTCCTGGAAGGGGCGCGGCTCCAAATCGGCCGAGGCCAGGAACAGCGGAATGGCCAGCCGCGTCAGCCCCGGAATGGCCGAGCGCTGTGCCAGCTTCACCGGGTCATTGCCGTAATACGCTGCCGTGGTGGGTGAGGCCGGATAGCTCGCCACATCATGCACGCCCGAGACGAGCATGGCGGAAGCCACACCGGGGTCGGCCGCATGCGCCGCCAGATAGTCGCCCACATGCGCGGCCCCGGCCGATTGCCCCATCAGCAGGATGCGCGCCGGGTCGCCGCCAAGGGCTGCGATATTCGCACGCACCCAGCTGAGGGCCGCCGCGAGATCCTCCACAACGGCCGGATAGGCATGCTGCGGCGCCAGCCGATAGGTGATGTTCACGCCCACCAGCCCCGAGCGCGCCGCCCATTGGCCGATATTGTCGTAGAAAAACGCGCCCGGCCGCGTCTTGTCGCCCCCCACGAAGCCGCCGCCATGCACAAAGACCAGCACCGGCCGCGAGCCAGGCCCGGGCGAAAACACATCGAGGCGGTGGCGCGGATCGGGCCCATAGGCCTGGTCGCGCAGCGGCTCCACCACTGCCGGCGGTTGCAGCGCGGCGAGAGCGGCGGCGGTGCGGGCCACGCCCTCGACGCCCATGCTGGGCCCGATCGCGCGGATCGCCGCCTGGGTCTCGGGCGGCAATGCGGCCATCTGGGCAAAAGCGGGCCCGGCCAGCAACAGCCCGGCCAGGATGAAACGCAGCATGGTCTGGCGTCCTCAGGTGGTGGCGAAACCCCGCCCCGGCACGGAAGCGAGCAGCGCCTTGGTATAGGCGTGTTCGGGCGCCTCGAACACTCGGCCGATCGGGCCATGCTCCACCACCTCGCCATCCTTCATGACGGCGACCAGGTCACAGACCTGCACCGCGACGCGCAGATCATGCGTGATCAGGATGATGGAAAGACCGAGCCGCGCACGCAATTCCGCCAGCAGCCGCAGCACCTGCGCCTGGACCGAGACATCGAGCGCCGAGACGGGCTCATCCGCCACCAGCACTTCCGGCTCCAGCGCCAGCGCGCGGGCGATGCCGATGCGCTGCCGCTGCCCGCCCGAGAATTCATGCGGATAGCGATCCACCCCCGATGGATCGAGGCCGACCAGCGCGAAGAGCTCGCGCGCGCGCGCCATGGCCTGATCGCGCGGCATGCCATGGATCATGGGGCCTTGCGCCACCAGCTCGCCGGCGCTGCGGCGGGGGTTGAGCGAGCCATAGGGGTCCTGGAAGACCATCTGCATGCGCTTGGCGCTGGCGCGCAGCTGCGCCTTGGACAGCCGCGCGAAATCCGTCTCGCCCAGGCGGATGGCGCCCGCTTCGGGCTTCACCAGCCGCATGATGCAGCGCGCCAGCGTGGATTTCCCGGAGCCCGATTCCCCCACAATGCCCAGCGTGCCGCCCTTCGGCAGGATCAGCGAGACATCGCGCACCGCGCGGGTGACGCGGCGCCCCCGGCCGAAGAAACCGCCATTGCGATAGGTCTTGCTGACATGCTCGATGCTGAGGATCGCCTCCGCCGAAATCGCGCGCGGCGGCGGTGCGGCCAGCGGCGGGACGGCGGCGATCAGCGCCTTGGTGTAGTCATGCTGCGGGTTCTGCAGCACATCGCGCGCGGCCCCCTGCTCCACCACCACGCCATGCTGCATGACGGCCACGCGATCGGCGATTTCCGCCACCACGCCGAAATCATGCGTGATGAACAGCACGGCGGTGCCCAGGCGCTGCTGCAAGTCCCGGATCAGCGAGAGGATCTGCGCCTGCGTCGTCACATCCAGGGCCGTGGTCGGCTCATCGCAGATCAGCACGCGCGGCTTCAAGGCCAGCGCCATGGCGATCATCGCGCGCTGGCGCTGCCCGCCCGAAAGCTCATGCGGATAGGCGCGGTAAGCGAGGCGCGGATCAGGGATGCGCACCTCCTCCAGCAGGGCCAGCACGCGCGCCTCGATCTCGGAGCCGGAGAGCCGCGTGTGGATGCGGAACATCTCGCCGATCTGGTCGCCAATGGGACGCAGCGGGTTCAGCGCCGTCATCGGCTCCTGGAAGACCATGGCGATGCCCGCGCCACGGATTTCGCGCATCTCGGCCTCATCGGCACTGGCGAGGTCCCGGCCGTCAAACAGGATGCGCCCGGCCTCGATGGCCACACGTGGCGGCAGCAGGCGCATGATGGCGCTGGCCGTCATGGATTTGCCGGAACCGGATTCACCCACGACACACAGAATTTCGCCCGCCCGCAATTCCAGCGAGACGTCCTGCAAGGCGCGCGGCCGGTCGGCCCCCTCCGGCAGCGCCACGGACAGACCCTGGAGCGAGAGCACAGCGCTCATCGGCCCTTGAGCCTTGGGTTCAGCGCGTCATTCAGCCCCTGCCCGACCAGCGAAACCGCCAGCACCGTGAGCAGGATGGCCACCCCCGGAATGGCTGAGACATACCACTGCACCCGCAACACATCGCGCCCCAGGCCGATCAGATTGCCCCAGGACGCGACGTTCGGATCGGAGAGGCGCAGGAAGGCCAGAGCCGATTCCAGCAGGATGGCGACCGCCATGACGACGCTCGCATAGACGATGACGGGCGGCAGGGCGTTGGGCAGGATTTCGCGGAAGATGATCTGCCGGTCCCGCATGCCCAGCGTGTGGCAGGCTTCGACGAATTCGCGCGAACGCAATGAGAGAAACTCCGCGCGCGTCAGTCGTGCCGGTGCGGGCCAGGAGACGGCGCCGATGGCGATGACGACGGTGAAAAGTTCCGACCCGAAGATGGAGACAAACACCAGCAGCAGCAGGAAATTCGGCAGCGTCTGGAAGGCCTCCACCACGCGCATCAGCACATCATCCACCCAGCCGCCGTAATAGCCCGCAATGGCGCCGATGCAGATGCCGATGGTGACGGCGATGGAGGTGGCGACCAGGCCGATCAGCAGCGAAATCCGCGCCCCGTGGAAAATCTGTGCCGCGATATCCCGCCCGGAATTGTCGGTGCCAAACCAGAAGCGCGGATTGGCGCCTGGCCATTGCAGCGGACGGCCGGCCAGGCTCAGCGGGTCGCGCGGGAAGAACCAATCCGCACTGGCCGCCATGAAGATGACCACGAACAGCAGCAGCAGGCCGATCACCGCGGCCGGGCTGCGGATATAGTTGCGCAGGAAACGCTTCATCGGCCCGCGATCCTCGGATCAAGCCGCGCATAAACGAGGTCCACCAGGAAATTCACCAGGATGACCAGCAAGGCCGAGATGAAGACAATGCCAAGCAGCGTGTTCAGATCCCGCTGCACCACCGCCTCATAGGCCAGGCGGCCGAGGCCGGGGAGCGAGAACACACTCTCCACCACCACCGAACCACCCAGCATGGTCCCGGCCTGCAACCCGATCAGCGTGACCATCGGCAGCATGGCGTTGCGCAGGACATGGCGGATCACGACGCGGGTTTCATCCAGCCCCTTGGCACGGGCGGTGCGCACGAAATCCAGCGTCAACACCTCCAGCATCGAGGCGCGCATGATGCGCAGATAGATGGCGAGGAAGATCAGCCCGAGGGTGAGTGTGGGCAGCACGAAATGCATGGCGATATCCAGCACGCGGGCGAGGCCCGTGAGACCGTCGCCGATGCTTTCATACCCGCCCGCCGGCAGCCATTGCAGATGCACGGCGAAGAGCACGATGGCCATCAGCCCGAACCAGAAGGACGGCGTGGCATAGAACAGCAGCCCCAGCGTGGAGATGACGGTATCCGGCCAGGAATTCACCCGCCGCGCCGCGATCACGCCGAACAGCAGGCCGAAGAAGAACGCGAAGGAGAGCGAGGCCGTCATCAGCAGCAGCGTCGCCGGCAGGCGCTCGAAGATCACGGTGGCCACCGGCTTGCCGTAGATGGTGGAAAAGCCGAGGTCGAAGCGCACCAGCCGCCAGAGATATTGCGCAAGTTGCGCGGCCACGGATTGATCAAGGCCGAGGGCCGCGCGCATCGCCGCCGCATCGCCGCCGCCGCCCATCTGCGCGATCAGCGCGTCCACCGCATCGCCAGGGGCGAGTTGCAGCAGCAGGAACACGCCGATGAGGATGATCACCAGGGAGGGGAGCGAGGCAGCAAGCCGCCGCCCCGCGAGGGACAGAATCCGCAAGCGAGCCTACCGGCCCGACCCTGACGCCGGACAACCCGGCGTCAGGTGCAGTGGCCCGGCAAACCCCGATTGATGACGCCCCCGCACCCTCAATTGGCCAGCCAGAGATCATGCCAGGAGGAAGAGCCCCAGCGCGGCGTATTGGCATGATTGCGCAGGCGGCGGCTGAAGGCCGAGAGGAAGATCTGCTCGATCGGCATCCAGAGCATCAGTTCAGTGTTGGCGCGGCGCACGAAATCCGCATAGCGCGCCTTGCGGCGAACCGGATCGAGCTCCGTCGCCGCGCTGTCGATGATGGTATCCAATTCGGCATCCGTGACACCGAACTGGTTGGTCCAGGGTGCCCCGCGCGGCGAGCCCGAGCGATACCAGACCGTGGTCGAGACTGCCGGATCATTGCGATACTGATGCCAGCCCGTGGCGAGATCGAAGTTGTGGTCGTTGTAGACGGTGCGCAGGAAGCCGGCCGCATCCAGCCGCACCACTTCCACCCGCACGCCAACCTCCTGCAGGCTCTGCTGGATGAAGGTGGTGAAGAGGGCGATATCCTCGCCCCAGGGTGCGGGGTTCAGACGCAGCGTGAAGCGCACACCCCCTGCCCCGCGCCGGTGCCCGGCCTCATCCAGCAGCCGGTTCGCGGCGGCGCGGTCGAAGCCGTATTGCGGCATGCCCGTCGGGTAGAAATCCGCGGAGGTTGAGGGGATCGGCCCGGTGCCCAGCTTCGCGTAATCGCCGAGGAAATTCTCGATGAAGAAGGGAATGTTCAGCGCATGCGCCAGCGCCCGGCGCACGCGCAGATCGGCGAGGATCGGGTTGCGCTGATTGAATTCCAGCGTGTTGGTGCGCGCATTGCCCTCATTGCCGCGCGTCGTCACCTCGAAGCGCGGATCGCGGCCGAGACGCGTCAAATCCGCCAACGCCAGCGACGAAAACGGGCTGTAGAGGATCTGCCCCGCTTCCATCTGCGCCGCCGCCGCCGAACGGTCGGTGATCACGCGCCACACCACGCGGTCAAGGTAGGGCAGGTTTTCGCGCCAGTAATTCGGGTTGCGCTCGGCGATGATGAATTGCCCGCGCTCATACTGCACGAATTTGAACGGCCCCGTGCCCATCGGCGCGGTATTGGCGGGGTTCTGCCGGATATCCGTGCCTTCATAGACATGCTTGGCCGAGATGTAGCCGAGGTCCGGCAGGGCGCGCAGCAGCAGGTTCAGCGGCATGGGCTGCGAGTATTTGAACACCGCCGTATGCGCATCCGGCGTCTCGACCGCTTCCAGGAATTGCTGGAGTGCGGTGCCGTAGTTCAGGATCTTCTTCCACATCTCCATCGCGGTGAATTGCACATCCGCCGAGGTGAAGGGCCGCCCATCATGCCAGGTGACACCCTGGCGCAGGCGGAAGGTGATGGTCTTGCCATCGGGCGTGGATTCCCAGGCGGTCGCCAGGCAGGGCGAGGGCACGCCTTGCGCGTTCAGATCCACCAGCGGCTCCTGGATCTTTCCGCCAACGATATAGACGCCGGTGGAAGCCTGCAGGCTCGGGTTCAGGATGCGCTGCTCGGTGGCGAAATGCACCGTCATGGTGCCGCCCCGGCGTGGCGTTTCCTGGGCCAGGGCGGCCTCGGGGAAGTTCACACTGGCGGCGATGGCGGCCGAGGTCAGCATCGCGGCGCGGCGGGAGAGGTCCATGCGCATCTTCCTGGTTTGGGTGCAACGCAGCATGGGGGCGGTGCCCGGGCCGCGTCAATTGTTCCACGGCGAGGAAGCGCAGCAACCCGCCCCTGCTTTGCGCCATGACGACGCACTCCGCCGAAAGCCCGCCGGATCAGCTTGCAGGCGGTGACGGCCAGCGAAGATCTCGCACCTGGCCGCCCGATCCCTCGGTGCCTGCTCCGGCGCAGCCCGGCCGATCGCCTGATCCAGCCGAAGACCTCCTCGATCCGCTTGCGGATGCGCTGGCTGGTCAGGTAGCCCTCGGTTCGGCTCATCAGCCCGCAGCACGGCCAGCACCAGAGCCGGTGCCGCGCCGATGAAGGCGATATCCTGGGCCGGGTCATAGAGGGTTTCGCCATTCAGGCCGGTGGTCACCAGGAAGCGCAGGCGGGGCGCCTCGGGCGGCCATTCCAACATCTCCGCCGTGTCGGTGGCACTGTCGAGGTCTTGCCGCAGCTCCGGGCGGCGACGATGCTGGCCTGGCCGGAGCCAGCCGGCCCCAGCAGCCAAAGGACAGGACCCGGCGCGATTCGCGGATCAGTTGGGGTGGTTTCGCAGGCCATGCTCACCTTTTCCCGCGGGAGGCGCGGCGCACGCCCGAAGCGCGCCGGGACGCCACGGGCTGCAAAATGGCGGGAAATCCGGCACAGGGCGTTGCGTTATCGCAATCATGCAAATCCTGAGACGTGCTAGCTTTCAGTTTCGGGCTGTCGGAATGGCGGCAGGGAGGTCCGATGCGCCATCGCGCCTTGCTGTGGTATGCCTTCGTCTGCCTGGGGCTGCTCGCGGGGCCAGGCATGGCGTGGGCTGCCTTCACCGCGCCGCCGCTCTCCGAATGGCAGGCCTTCACCAGCCGCTATCTCGGCGCCGATGGGCGCGTGATTGACACCGCCAATGCCGGCATCTCGCATAGCGAGGGCCAGGGCTATGGCATGTTCTTCGCCGCGCATTTCGGCGACCGCCGGCGCTTCGAACTCATCTGGGAATGGACGCGGGCCAATCTCTCCCGGTCGGAGGACAGCCTCTTCATGTGGCGCTTCGATCCGCATCACCGCTTCCCGCCCGATTCCAACAATGCGACGGATGGCGATCTCTATATTGCCTGGGCGCTGCTGCGCGCGGCGGAGCGTTGGGAGGTGCCGGAATACCGGGCCCGGGCCACGCGCATGGGGCGGGATCTGCTGCGCTGCTGCGTGGTGGAAAGCCAGGGCCGCCGGCTGCTGCTGCCCGGCGCGGCCGGGTTTCGCGAGTCGGAGGGCGTGATCGTCAACCTCTCCTACTACGCCTTCGGCGCCATCCGCGCCTTGTCCCGCGCGGTGCCCGATCCGGATTGGGCGGCGCTGGAGCGTGACGCCCTGGCGCTGATGCGCCAGGCGGAATTCGGCCGCTGGCGCCTTCCGCCGGACTGGCTTTTCCTGCCCGCCTCACCCGGCTCGGGGCCGACCCTGGCGGTTGGCCGGCCCACGCGCTTCTCCTGGGATGCGATCCGGATCGCGCTCAACCTGGCCTGGACCCATCCGGAGGAGCCGACGCTGGACGCCGCGCGCCGCTTCTGGAGCGACCCGGCCTTCAACGGCCGAATCCCCGCCTGGGTAGATCTGCGCAGTGACCGCGTAGCGCCCTACACCGCCCATGCCGGGGTGCAAGCCATCTATGGCCTGGCCCGTGCGCGGGCGGGGGATGGCAGCGTAGCGCCGCCGCTGGTCGCCGATGCGCCGGATTACTACGGCGCCGCGCTGATCCTGCAGGCGCGCATCGCGGCCGCGACCCCGCCCGAGGCGCCAGCCTTCATCCCGCTGCCGCTCCCCCCGCCCGCGCCACCGCCCGAGCGCCGTGCCTTTGGCATCGGCCTGCCGGTCATTCCCTGGCGGCTGCGCCCCCTGCCGACAGAGCCCGCCGAACCCAATTGGGCCCGCCCGGCCTTCCTGGTGCCCGGTGGCCCGCGCGCCACGCCGCCAGAACTTGTGGATCGGAGCCGCCGATGAACGGATTCTCCCGCCGGGCGCTCCTCGCCGCCGGGCTTGGCTGTCCCGTCGCCCTGCGCGCCCAGCCGCCCCCCCCCGCGCTGCGTGTCGTCGTGGCCGCTGACAGCCCCGAACCGCTGCTGGCTGTGCTGCGCGATTTCGCGCGGCAAAGCCCCCGGATGGTGGGCGAATTCTCGGTCCAGGGGGCGCAGGCCGGCTGGATCGCCGGCGCCTTCGCGACCGAGCAGCAGGCCGGCCGCGCCCTGACGGATGCCGTGCTGACCGACAATGTCGGGCTGGTGCTCGGCGCGGCCCAGCAGCTCTGGCAGAACCTTCCCGCCGATATGCGCGCGCTGGGCGGGGCGGAGGTGGCGCGGCGCAACGGGCTGATGTCCCCCCTCGCGGGGGAGATCGCGACGGTGGTTTCGGCGGCACCCGGCGGGCCGCTGCTGCTGCACAGCCTGCATGATCTGCCCGCCGTGCCCCGGACCGCCGCCGCGCTGCTCGATTTCGCGCGCGAGCGGCCGCGCCGCTTCCTCTATGCCAGGCCCGGCGAGTCCCAATTGGGGCTGCAATTCATCTCGGCCCTGCCGCATCTGCTCGGCGATACCGACCCGGCCGACCCGGCCCGCGGCTGGGCACGCAGCTGGGCCTATCTGGAGGAGCTGGGCGAGCATGTCAGCTTCTACGCCAGCTCCAGCGCCGCTGCCGTCGAGGAATTGGCCAGTGGCCGCTGCGAGCTGCTGCCCGCCCTGCTCACCACCTATCTGCGGGAGCGCGCCAATGGCGGCCTGCCGGAGCAGGTGCGATTCACCCTGTTCGACAATGGCCCCTTGATCCCGCTCGGTCTGTTCCTGGCCGTGCCACAGCGGGTTTCTGTGACCTTGCTGCCCGCGATCAGTAGCCTCGCCGATTTTCTGCTGCGGCCCGAGATCCAGAGGCAGGGCTTCGGGCGCGGCCTGCTGCCCGGTGCCGCGGCCGAATTGAGCGTGGCCGCCGATGGCATGTTGAGCCCCATCGAGCGCGCCGCCTGGGACACCCTTCTGCCGCCGGTGACTGCCGGGAGTATCGCCGGGGCGCCGCTGGTTCCACCGCTTTCCCCGGACCGGCTGGCCTACATGATGCGGCGCTGGGATGAGCAGATTGGCGCGCGGTTTCGTCGGCCGCGCTGAGGCGGCGGGCCGCGGCATGTCACCTCGGCTGCCGGTCGGACTCATGGGGTCGAGGTTACATTTTCATTCGGTTTTCAGAATGAACTAGGTCGCAACTCCATGCCGGACGCATAGTCCCCCGCATGGTCAGGCTGCCCCGCCCCGTCCATGATCGGTTGCACCCAGGAAGCCTGGGGTTGTTCTGGTGTGTGCTGGTCTTGCTGGCCGGCTTAGCCCCACCTCTCTCCGCGATCGCCTCCTCCACCGCCACGCCCGCCTCGGAATGGACGAGTTTCATCCGCCGCTATGTGCTGGAGGATGGCCGGGTGATTGACACCGCCAATGGCGGCATCTCGCACAGCGAGGGTCAGGGCTATGGCCTGTTCTTCGCCGTCCATTTCAATGATCGCCCGCGTTTCGAAGCGATCTGGAACTGGACCCGGGAGAACCTCGCCCGGCCGGGCGATGGGCTGCATGCCTGGCGCTACGACCCGCATCGCGAGATCCCCGTGGCGGATCAGAACAACGCGACCGATGGCGATATCTTCATCGCCTGGGCGCTGCTGCGCGCGGCCGAGCGTTGGCAGGTGCCCGAATACCGCGCGGCGGCCGAGCGCATCGCGCGCGGCGTGCTGCGCTGCTGCGTGCGCGAATTCGAAGGGCGGCAGCTTCTGCTTCCCGGCACGCGCGGCTTTACCTCGCGCGAGGGCGTGACGATCAACCTCTCCTACTATGCCTTTCCGGCCTTGCGGGCGCTGTCCCGCGTGGCACCCGATCCGCGCTGGGCGTTGCTGGAGCGTGATGCGCTGGGCATCCTGCTCTGGGCCAGTTATGGCCGCTGGCGCCTGCCGCCGGACTGGATGCTGATCCCCGTGGGGGGTGGCCGGCCGTCGCCAGCCCTCAACTGGCCGGGGCGGTTTTCCTGGGATGCGCTGCGCATCCCCCTCAACCTGGCCTGGCAGCACTTGGATGGGCCGACGCTGACGGCGGCGCGGCTGTTCTGGGACTCCCCCAGCCACGCCTTCCACCCGCCAGCCTGGGTGGATTTGCGCACTGGCGAGATCGCGCCCTATCGCGGCCATGCGGGCATCCAGGCAGTGCAGGCCCTCGCCCGGCTGCGTGCGGGCGAGGACGGGCTGCCCGCGGTTCGCGTGGCCCAGGCGCCGGACTACTTCGGCGCGGCACTGGTGCTGCAGACGCGGATCGCCACAACCATGCCGCTGGAGGCGCCCGCGCTGACTCCGCCGATCCCCATTCCAGAATCCCCGCCGGACCCCGGCTTCATCGAACAAGGGCGGGCTTTCCTGGCGCGGATCTTCGCACGGCCGGAACGCGAAGCGAGCGCATCGCCGCCCCCAAGCTACTCCCGCCCGCCCTTTCGCAATCCGTCCGGCATTCGCGGCACGTCACGGGTGGTGTTCGCGCAGGGGGCGCCGTGATGCTCCTCTCCCGCCGGGCCGTTCTGGCTTTGCCCCTCGCCTGCCCCCGCATTGCGCGCGGGCAGGACTTGCCGCTTGCGCTGCGCGTGGTGGTGGCAGGGGAGAGTCTGCCGCGCATGGCCCCCCTGGTGGCCGGCTTTGCCGCGGCGAAACCGGAGCTGATCCGCCAAGTGGATATCCTGCGGGCCGAGCCGGCCTGGATCGGCGGCCCCTTCGCCGAGGTCGTTCGCGCCGGCCAGCCCATCGCCGATGCGGTGCTGACGGATACGGCAGGCCTGGTCATCGGCGCGACGCGGGAGCTCTGGCAGCCGCTCCCCGCCCCCCTCCGCCGGGTGGGCGGGCCGCTGGGGAGCCGCAGTGCCGAGCTTCTGGCGCCGCTGGCCCAGGACATCGCCGTGGTGGTGGCGGCCGCCCCGGGTGGACCTTTGCTGCTGCACCGCAGCGCCGCGCTGCCCAACCCGCCGCGCACGGCCCCCAACCTGCTGGAATATGCGCGGCAGAACCCGGGACGCTTCCTCTACCCCCGCCCGGCGCAATCCCTGCTGGGGCTGCAATTCATCTCGGCCCTGCCCTATCTGCTGGGCGACATGGACCCGGGCGATCCGCAGAAGGGCTGGGAGCATACTTGGGGCTTTCTGGCCGAACTCGGCCGCCATGTGCCCTATTACCCCACCTCGGCCACGGCGGCGCTGGAGGAAATGGCCGAAGAGGGCTGCGACATGCTGCCCGCCCTGCTGTCCACCTTCCTGCGCGAGCGCACGACGGGCCTGCTGCCGGAGGATACCCGCTTCGAATTGTTCGAAGACGGACCGCTGTTGCCGCTCGGCCTGTTTCTCGCGGTGCCCCGGCATGTCCCACCCGAACGGCTTCCCGTGGTTGCGGCACTGGCCGAGTATTTGTTCCAACCGGAGGTCCAGCTGAATGGCTTCGGGCGTGGCCTGCTGCCCGGCAGCGTTCCTGAATTGGCCGTTGTGGCGGATGGCGTGCTGAGCACGACGGAACGCGCAGCCTGGAACCAGCTCTTGCCGCCGGCGACCGCCGAACGGATCGCCAGGCGGCCACTTGCCCCGCCCCTTTCGCCGCTTTCCCTCGCCTACATGTTGCGCCGCTGGGATGAGGAGATCAGCGCGCGTTTCAGATCCCCGGATTGAGGCGCCCGGCGCATCGCCATGCTGCGAACGCCGACACCTGAGGCACCGCGCCGCGCGTCGGTGCGCGGTCCTCACGGGGATAGGCGGCTGGAGCCTGGGCGACCCTTTCAGGGCCTCTTTGCCCCGATCCCCGTGTCGGCGAGGGGCCGCTAAACGGCGAGGAAGCGAAGCAACACGCCCGTGGCGCGCGTCGCGACGGTGCCGTCCACCGAGACACCCAGCGCCCGCGCGGCACCCGCATAATCCCGCGTGCCGAGCACCAGGGCCGCAGCACCCTCGGCCGGCAGCCCCTCCAGCGAAATCCCCGGATGGCGCAGGGCGAGGATGGCGCGGTCCAGAAACACCAGATCGGCCCGGCCTGGCCCCGTTGGCACCACCCAGCCGCCATCCACATCCTGCCGCGGGGATTGATCCAGCAGCGCGCCCATCTCGGCGGCGGCGGCGGCCGGATCGGCCGTCAGCATTTCGAGGCGCAGGATGCGGGCGGCGCCATTCGCGTGCTGCTGCAACGCGGGCACCCAGACATTCTCCCGCGTCAGATGCTGGCAGGCGAAGATGCGCAAACCGCCCGGCCGCAGCCCCACCGGCCAGCGCATCACGTTGAAGCGCGCCTCCGCCATGGCCCCGCCCGGCAATTCCACCGGCCGGCCAAACGCGATGGGGCCCAGGGCTGCGATGCCGCGCGCCTGCAATTCCGCCACCCCCGCCGCCGCATCCAGCGCCGTGAAGGCCGCGCGCTCGATCCCCTCCTGCGTGGCCAGCCATTCGCGCATGGGGGCGTTGTGCTCGGTCGGTGCCAGCACGCCGAGCAGCTCCAGGTAATCCTCACCGAACATGATGGTGTAGTTGGCCGAGCCCATATGCGGGCTATGCGTGCCGCGCGGCGAGACGGTGAAGCCCAGCGCCCGCCAGGCGGCGGCCGCCGCATCCAGGTCCCGCACCGAGACAACGACGTGATCCAGCCCGATGATGTGTTGCAGCGCCATGGAGACCTCCCGTGTTCGAGGAGAGCTTACCCATAACCCCAGTTCTGCGATAACTGCCCGCATGCCCATCAGCCCCGGATTCCGCCCCGCCCGCACCCACGCAGCACTTGGCGGGGAATTCTTCGATGTGGTGGAGGCAGCCCGCTTCCCGCAGCACATCCTGCGCCACCGGGAGCAGCGCTGGGCCGCGCGGGTCGGGCTGGATGGGCTGAGCGATGCCGAATGGATCGCCCATTTCGGCCGGCTCGAGCCCCTGCCCGGCAGCTTCGAGCAGCCCCTCGCGCTGCGCTACCACGGCCATCAATTCCGCCACTACAACCCTGATCTGGGCGATGGGCGCGGCTTCCTCTTTGCCCAGATGCATGACCTTGAGGATGGCCGCCTGCTGGATTTCGGCACCAAGGGCAGCGGCCAGACGCCCTGGTCCCGCACCGCCGATGGGCGCCTCACGCTGAAGGGCGGCGTGCGTGAAATCCTGGCGACGCGGCTGCTGGAGGCCTTGGGCGTCAACACCTCGAAAAGCTTCTCCCTGATCGAGACGGGCGAGGATCTGCAGCGCAATGACGAACCCTCCCCCACGCGTTCCGCGGTGCTGGTCCGCCTCAGCCATTCCCACATCCGCATCGGGACGTTCCAGCGCTTCGCCTATCTGGGCGATGCGGCCGCGATCAGCGCGCTGCTGGCCCATGCGGTGCGGCACTACATCCCCGAAGCCACAGCCGAGGCCGAGCCCGAGCGCGCGGCGCTGTTCTTCGCCGAAGTCTGCCGCCGCGTGGCGCGGATGGGCGCGCAATGGATGGCGGCCGGCTTCGTGCATGGCGTGCTGAACACCGACAACATCAACATCACCGGCGAGAGCTTCGACTACGGCCCCTGGCGCTTCCTGCCGACCTACGACCCGAAATTCACGGCCGCCTATTTCGATTATGGCAGCCTCTACGCCTTTGGCCGCCAGCCCGAGACGCTGCTGTGGAACCTGGCGCGCCTGGGCGGCTGCCTCTTGCCGCTGGCGGGCGAGACGGACCTCAAGGCCCGGCTGGAGGAATCCCTGCATGGCTTCGGCGGCCTGGTGCAGGCTGAGTTCGCGCGCTGCGTGCTGTGGCGGCTGGGCCTGAAGCCCATCGAGGCGGAGCGGGATGCGGCACTCTCCGGCCTGTTCTTCACCGCGCTGCTGGAGAGCGAAGCGCCCTTCGAGCGCGCTTTCTTCGACTGGCGCGGCGGGCGCATCCGGGACTATCCGCATGCCGCCTGGGCGCCGGTGCGTGCGGCCCTGGCCGGTTACGAACGCGCCGCCGGCGATCACCCGCATTTTGAAGGCCCTGGCCCCGCGACGCTGCTGATCGAGGAGGTGGAAGCCCTCTGGGCGCCGATCGCCGAGAGCGATGACTGGGGCGCCTTCCACGCCAAATTGGCGCAGATCGAGATGGCGCGGCTGGCCTATCGGGGCGGCGCGGACACGTAAGCCGGGCGGCGCGCTACTCCGGTGTCGCGCCCGAAATCCGCACCATCTCGGCCCAGCGCGGCTTTTCCCGCTGCAAGCGCTCCGCCGCGGCCTCGGGGGTTGAGCCGGTCAGCCGGGTGCCGATGGCGATGGCCCGCTGCTGCAAGGCCGGGTCCGCGAAGGCGGTGCGGATTTCCTGGCTGAGCTTGTCCACCACCGCACGCGGCGTGCCCATGGGCGCGGCCCAGAGATGCCAGGGGCTGACGTTGAAGTTATCCAGCCCCGCCTCGGCCATGGTCGGTACATCGGGCAGGGTCGGCCAGCGTTCCGGCATGGTCACGGCCAGGGCGCGGATGCGCCCCTCCTGGATCACCGGCCCGTAGCTCGCGAGGTTGTCCACCGCGATCTGGATATCGCCGGAGAGCATGGCCGGAATGGTCTGCGCCGCCCCCCGGAAGGCCACATGCGTCGCCTGGATGCCGCCCCGGTTGAGCAGATAGGCGCCCGAGAGATGGATGGTCGTCCCCACGCCGGAGGAGCCATAGCTGATCCCCTGCGGGCGCTCCCGCGCCCAGGCCAGGAACTCCGCGATGCTGCGCGCCGGCACATATTGCGCCGGCACCACGGCCACATTGGGCAGGTCCCACATGGCGCTGATCCATTGGAAATCACGCTCGGGGTCGAAGGGCAGTCGCGTGAACAGCATCGGGTTGATCACGACATTGTGCATGCTGACCGTGCCGATGGTGTAGCCATCCGGCGTGGCCCGCGCCAACGCCTCGGTGCCGATATTGCCCGAGGCGCCGCTGCGGGTTTCCACCACGAAGCTCTGGCCCAGGCGCTGGGTCATCACCTCGCAGGTCAGCCGCGTCATCACATCGAGCGAGCCGCCGGGCGGGAAGGCGACGATGACGCGCACCGGCCGGTTGGGCCAGGCGGGCTGGGCGATGGCGGGTGCCGCCAAAAGCGTGGGGGCGGCCAAGAGCGCGCGGCGTTGGATCATCGTTTCATCTCCCGTTTCGGGGAGGTTATCAGGGCCCGCTCCAGCCCCGCACGAAGAATCTTGGCGCCGTGCGCATCTCAGGCGCGGCGTCTGCCCTACCCGCGTGCCCGCCAGCCCACCTTGCGGCTCACCACCCGCACCAGCCCGATCTGCGCCAGCTTCACCGAAGCTGTGATGCCAAGGATCACGCAGGCCATCGCCGCCGCCGCCGCCACCTGCCCCGCCTCATCCATCTGCACCACCGCGACCGAGGCGGGCTTGCTGCCCGGCCCATAGAGGAACACCACGGCCGAGACGGTCGTCATCGCGTTCACGAAGATATAGACGCCGATCTCCAGGATGGCCGGCAGGCTGATCGGCACCACGACACGGCCGAAGGTGATCCAGCGCGGCACCCGCAAGCTGGCCCCCACCGCCTCGAATTCCGGATCCAGTTGCCGGATGGCGGTGACGGCCGTGAGGTGCGCGACCGTGTAGAAATGCACCACGCAATTCAACACCAGGATGGCGAGCGTGCCGTAGAGAAACCCCAGCGGATTGGCCGGGTGGTTGAAGAACAGGATGTAAGCGAGGCCGAGTACCAGCCCCGGCACCGCCAGCGGCGCGATGGCGGCGATGCGCACAAAGCCCGAGACCGCGCCACCCGCCGCCCCACGCTCCAGCAGATAGGCCGTGATGAAGACGACCGGCGTGCCGAACACCGCCGCCAGCCCCGCCATGGCGAGCGAGGTGGTGAGCGACCCCCAGCCCTCCGAATCAAACCGGGCGAAGTCGTAATTCGCCCAGGTCAGCGTCATGTTGTAGGGCCAGAAGCGGATCAGCGAGCCCCAGACGGCCATCGCGACAATGCCGATCAGCACCGCCGCAATCACGAGGCACAGCGCGAATAGCGGGCCATCGCGCGCGAGGCGCGGCCGCGCGACGTACAGCACCGCCCGCCCCGAAATCGCGCCCGATTGCATGCGCTGCGCCCAGCGTTCGGCGAAGAAGGAAAACAGCGCGGGCAGCAGCAGCACGATGGCGACCACCGCCCCCATCGAGAAATTCTGCTGGCCGATCACCTGCTTGTACACATCGGTTGCCAGCACCGGGAATTGGCCGCCAATGACCTTGGGGATGCCGAAATCCGTCATCACCAGGGTGAAGACCACGACCGCCGCCGAGACCAGGCCATAGCGCGCGGCCGGCAGCGTCACGTCGCGGAAGATGCGCGCATGGCCCGCCTTCAGCGTCTGCGCCGCTTCGAACAACCGCGCATCCGCCATGCCAAGCGCCACGGCAAGGATGATGGCCGCATGCGGGAAGGTGTAAATCACCTGCGCCATGACGATGCCGGGCGCGCCGTAGATGCTGGAGCCCTCTGGCATCAGGAAGCGCAACAGCCCCTGATTGCCGAACAGGTAGATCAGCGACAAGGCGGGCAGCAGCGAGGGCGCGAGGATGGGGATCAGCATCACCGCGCGAAACAGCCCGCGCGCCGGCATGCAGGACCGCGCCAGCCCATAGGCGAAGGAAAAGGCCAGCGGCACCACGATCACCGTGGTCAGCGCCGCCGTCCAGACGCTGTTCCAGGCGGAGACGAAGAGCGAAGGCGTCCTGACATAGGCGATGAAATGCGCGAGGCCGACAAACTCATCCTGCGTGCCCATGAAGGCGCGGGCCAGCAGCATGGCGAGCGGCAGAACCAGGCCGATGGCCAGCAGCGCGGCCGCCAGCCACAGGCCCGCGCGCAGGATCGCGGCCTCGCTCACGCGGGGGGCCGCGCCGGCCCGCAGGGCGTCAGACATCCTCGGCGAAGACCATCAGCTTGTCGGCGGGCAGCGTGACGGGCAGCTGGTCCCCCACAGCCAGGCCATGCAGGTCCCGCGGGGCGATCTCCGCCTGGAGATCCAGCCCCGCTGTGTGCAATTCAAGGCGGCAAACCGAGCCGAGGAATTCGATGGCGCGCAGTTCCGCCATCAGCGCGCCCTCCCCACCCAGGGACACATCCTCCGGGCGGATGAAGACGCGCAGCGGCGCACCCTCGGCCAGGCCATGCGCGGCGTGGGCAGGCAGGACCATGCCCGCCGCGAGGCGCAGGCCACCCGGTGCCGCCACCGCCGCGAAGCTGGCGCTGCGCCCCACGAAGCCCGCTACGAAAGGATTGGCGGGTGTCGCGTAAACCTCCTGCGGGGTGCCCACCTGCATGACGCGGCCGCGATCCATCACGGCCACGCGATCCGCGAGGCTCAGCGCCTCCTCCTGGTCATGCGTGACCATGACGGTGGTGACGCCCAGGCGCCGCTGCACCGAGCGCAATTCCTGCCGCAGGTGCAGCCGCACAATGGCATCCAGCGCCGAAAGCGGCTCATCCAGCAGCAGCAGCCCCGGCTCATTCGCCAGGGCGCGGGCGAGGGCCACGCGCTGCTGTTGCCCGCCCGAGATTTGCGCCGGAAACCGCTCGGCCTGGGGCGTCAGGCCGACCATGGCCAGAAGCTCCGCCACGCGCTCCGCCGCGCGCGCGCGCGGCCAGGCCGGGCCGCGCAGCCCGTAGCCGATATTGGCCGCGACCGTCATGTTGGGGAACAGCGCATAGGACTGGAACACGATCCCGAAATCGCGCTGCGCGGGCGGCAGCCGGGTGATGTCCTGGCCGGCCTGGAAAATCCGGCCACGGCTGGGCTGGTCGAGGCCCGCGATGCTGCGCAGCAAGGTGGTCTTGCCGCAGCCCGAAGGGCCCAGCAGGCACAGGAACTCGCCCTGCGCCACCTCAAGCTCGATATCCTGCATGGCGGTGAAGCGGCCGAAATCGCGGCCAAGCCCCACCACCTTCAGGAAGGCATCGCGCTGCTGCAACATCCCCCGGGCTCAGTTCCGCGGGGCGGATTTATTGTCGAAGCGGCGGGTCCATTCCGCCAGGATGCGCTCCCGCTGCGCGCCCATCTCGCGGAAATTCACATTGACCAGCCGCTGCTCGAAATCGGCCGGATAGCCCTGCACGCTCGGCGTGACACCAGGCAGCGCGAGCAGGGCGTAGAAGCGGCCGTAGACTTCCATCGCCGGCCGGCTGACCGCGAAATCCGCGAGGCGCTGCGCCGCCGCGAGGTTGCGGGTGCCGCGCAGGATGGCGGTGGCCTCCAGGTCAAAGCCCACGCCATCCGTCGGCACGATGATGTCAATCGGCGCGCCCTGGTTGCGCAGGGTCACGGCGCGCATGTCGAAGGAGAGCCCCGCGCCATATTCGCCGCGCGCCGCGTTGTTGCAGGGGGCCGAGCCGGAATGCGTGTAGACCTGCACATTCTCATGCAGGCTGGTCATGAATTGCCAGGCGCGGTCCTCGCCCATCGCGCCGATCCAGCCGGCGATGGTCAGGAAGCCCGTGCCCGAGGATGCGGGGTTGGGCATCACCACCTGGCCGCGCAGCGCGGGGTTCAGCAGATCAGCCCATGTGGCTGGGCGCGGGAGGTTGCGCTGCCGCGCGACGGCGGTGTTGAAGCAGATGGCGGAGACGAAGGCATCCATGCCCGTCCAGGTCATCGGGCTGCGGTCGCTGCGCATCGCGGGGCGCAGCGCCTCGGCGCCACGCGGCGTATAGGGCTCCAGCATGTCGAGCGCCTCCATCTGCAGCAGCGAGAAGGCGGAGAGGCCCCAGACCACATCGGCGCGGGGATTGGCGCGCTCGGCCAGCAGGCGGGCGGTGATGACGCCGGTGCTGTCCCGCACCCAGGCGATCTCGATATCGCGCACCGCGGCCTCGGCGGCGGTCTTGAAGGGGGCAAGCTGCTCGTTCTCCAGCGCGGTATAGACCGTCAGCCGCGTGCGCTGCTGGGCTTCGGCCGGAAGGGCTATGGCGCCGAGCACAAGGGCCGCGGCAGTGGCGAGAAGACGGCGATGCATGGGTGGGGCTCCTTGAATGCGCGGATTGGTACGCATCTTCCGGAGCCTAGCGGATGATCTTTCCGTGACGGCGGGATTTATGGCGCCAATCCCTGCCCCTTCATCCGCCGTGTGACCACTCCGCAGGCAAAACGCCGCCGCATGGCTCAGAGCCGCGCCGCATCCGTCACGAAGAAGCTGGCGCTGGTCTGCTCATTCCAGACTTCCGCCCGCAAATGCCCGGCCAGCATCAGCGGCGCGCCACCCTGGGCCAGCAGGGCCTCGGCCAGCGGGCCTTCCTTGGCGCGGAAGCAGATGGCCTTGAGCCGCCCGCCATCCTCGCCCTCCAGGAAGGCGCGGATGGTGGCCCCCTCCTTGCCGACGCGGCTTGATTTCACGACGCGGGCGCGGGTCAGGCCGAAGGCCGGCTCATCATTGCCGGCGCCAAACGGGGCGAGGCGGCCGATGCCCTGCGCCAGTTCCGCCGTGGCGCCGCGCACGGTGAGCGCACCTTCCAGCACCTGGTCGGCCGCGCCGGGCAAATCCCTGGCCGCAGCCAAGCGTTCATTCAGATGCGCGTGCAATTCCGGCAGGCGGCTCGCCTCGATGGTGAAGCCCGCGGCCATGGCATGCCCGCCGCCGGCGATCAGCATGCCCGATTGCCGCGCCGCGATGATGGCCGCCCCCAGATCCAGCCCCGGGACCGAGCGTCCCGAGCCCTTGCCCTTGCCATTCTCGAACCCCGCGACGCAGGCGGGCCGGTTGAACCGCTCCCGCACGCGCCCCGCGACGATGCCGACCACGCCGGGGTGCCAGCCCTCATCCTGCAACAGGAATACCGCATGCCCGGCGGCCTGCTGCGCCTCGGCCTGGAGCATGGCGGCATGCAGCACCCCGGCCTCGACCTCCTGGCGCTTGCGATTGACCGCATCCAGCCGCTCGGCCATGCCGCGCGCCTCGATCGGGTCCGTTTCCAGCAAAAGCCGCAGGCCGAGATCGGGGATGGAAATCCGCCCCCCCGCATTGATGCGCGGCCCCAGCACAAAGCCCAGCGTATGGGCCGAGGGCGCATCGCGCACCGCGTTCAGCTCCATCAATGCCGCGAGGCCAGCACGCTCCCGCCGCGCCAGAATGCGCAGGCCATGCTGCACGAAGGCGCGGTTGACGCCGATCAGCGGCACCACGTCACACACCGTGGCCAGCGCCACCATGTCGAGCATCTCGCGCAGGTCAGGCTCGGGCCGTGTCGCGAAGAAGCCGCGCCGGCGCAATTCGCGCTGCAGGGCGATGGCGGCCAGGAAGGCCACACCCGCCGCGCAAAGCTGCCGCAGGCCCGAGGGGCAATCCAGCCGGTTCGGGTTCACCGCCGCCACCACGCGCGGCGGCGGGCCATCCGCCTTGTGATGGTCCAGCACGACGATCTCGGCGCCGGCCCCGGCCAGCGCCTCATGCGCCGCGATGCCGCAATCCACGCAGATGATGAGGGTGGCGCCGCGCGCCACCAGCCCCGCGATGGCCGGGCCATTGGGGCCATAGCCCTCGGCCAGGCGGTCCGGCACATAGGGGATGACGGTGCAGCCCAGATGCCGCAGCGCCTGCACCATCACGGCACCCGAGCAGGCGCCATCCACATCATAGTCAGCGAAGACGGCGACGGTCTCGGCCCGCTGCACGGCATCGGCCAGGCGCGCGGCGGCCAGGTCCATTTCCAGCAGCACCGAGGGGTCGGGCAGCAGGGCGCGGAGCGTCGGCTCCAGAAAGAGGCCGGCGGAATCGGGATCGAGCCCGCGCGCGGCCAGCAGCCGGCCGACAATCTCGGGCAGGTCCAGCTGCTGCGACAGGGCGGCCGCCATCCGGGGCTCGCTGTGCCGCCAGATCCAGCGGCGCCCGGTGAGGCTGCGCTCGACGCCGAGCGCCGTCTCCATTCAGAGGGCGTCCATCAGACCGGCTTCAACTTGAAGTTATGGCGCCCTTCGACGTAGCGCACCGTGCCCGACTTGCTGCGCATCACGATGGAATGCGTGACGGCGCCGCCAGGAAACAGCCGCACGCCGCGCAGCATCGGCCCGCTGGTGACGCCGGTGGCCGCGAACATCACCTCGCCATTCGCCATGTCGGTCAGGGAGTATTTGCGGTTGGGATCGGCGATGCCCATTTCCTTGGCGCGGATCACCTGGCCCTCATCCTCGAAGATCAGCCGGCCCTGCATCTGGCCGCCGATGCAGCGCAGCGCCGCCGCCGCCAGCACGCCCTCGGGCGCGCCCCCCCAGCCCAGATACATGTCCACGCCCGTTTCGGGCTGCGCGCAGGCGACGACGCCGAAGACATCGCCATCCGGGATCAGCATCAGGCGCGCACCGGCGGCGCGGCATGCCTTGATGATGTCCTTGTGGCGGTCCCGGTCCAGCGTGCAGACGGTGAGTTCACCGATGGGCACGCCCTTGGCCTTGGCCAGCGCCTCCAGGTTTTCCGCCGGCGTGCGGTCCAGATCCACGATGCCATCGGGATAGCCCGGGCCGATCGCGATCTTGTCCATGTAGCAATCGGGCGCGTGCAGGAAGCCGCCGCGATTGGCGAGTGCAACCACCGCCATGGCGTTCGGCCCGCCCTTGGCGGTCAGCGTCGTGCCCTCCAGCGGGTCCACCGCGATATCGGCCAGCACGCCGCCGCCGGTCTTGGCGTAGAGGCCAACCTTCTCGCCGATGAAGAGCATGGGCGCCTCATCCATCTCGCCCTCGCCGATGACCACGGTGCCCTGGATGGCGACGCTGTCAAAGGCGCGGCGCATGGCCTCCACCGCGGCGCCATCGGCCGAGTTCTTGTCCCCCTTGCCGACCCAGAAGCTGGCGGCCAGGGCCGCAGCCTCGGTCACGCGGACCAGTTCCAGGGCCAGATTGCGATCGGCGACGGAGCCGGGCTTGGTGTCGGACATGGTGTTTCCCTTTTTCTCGCCGGGGCTGATCGTCCCGGCATACTTCATGTCGGGACGTGAAGCAGCCCCGCAGGCAAGTCTAGCGGCGGAGCAGCAGATCCGCGGTGACACGGGCGGTGACGGTGATGTCCTCGGCGGTGACGCTGGGTGCGGTCGCACTCGCGGCCCGGGCCGACATCATCATCGGCTGGCCCTCGGGTGCTGCCTCCACGTAAAGGTCCCGCATGGCGGAAACGCGCAGGCCAAGGTCCCGCGCGATGGCGGCCCCACGCTCCTGCACGGAGCGAATGGCCGCGCGGGTCGCGTCATCGCGGCCCTGGCGCGCGGCGGCGGGGCTGAGTTGCCAGCTGATCTGGTCCAGCAGCAGTCCATCGGCCTGCAACCGCCCGACCAGTGCCACCAGCGCCTCCGGCCCGCGCAGGTTCAGGGATTGCTGCGCGATGACCTCCTGCTTGTCGCGATCGGTGCGGGCTGCGTATTGGCCGTTGGTGACGCGAGCACCTGGCACGGCCCGCGCGGCGGTGAGGGCTGCGGCCATGGCGCGGTTCACCTGTTCCTGTGCCTCGGCCGCGGTATCGGCGCGCGCCTCGATCCGCAGCGAGGCGATCAGCTCATCGGGCGGCACCGCGACGCTGCCGGTCTCCGAAACGCGCAGCCGCGTCTCCGACTGGGCCATGGCGGAGAGCGGCAGGATCAGCGCGGCCAGCAGCAGAAGCGGGCGGATCATCACAGCACCTCGATGCGGATCATGGCGGGCGGCTCCACCACGCTGGGCAGGGCGGCGATGCGGGCCAGCGCCGATTGCATCTCCGCCTCCTCGCATTCATGGGTGACGAGCACGACGGGCACCGCCTCGCCCGGGGCGCGGCCGCGTTGCAGCATGGATTCCAGGCTGATCCGCGCATCGCGCAGCGCGCCCGTGACATCGGCGATGACGCCGGGCTGATCCAGCACCATCAGCCGCAGGTAGTAGGCGCCGCGATGCCGCTCCATCGGCAGGCCGGGCGTGGTGTCGAGTGTCGCGGAAGCCGCGCCCCAGACCGGGGCCGAGCGCCCGCGCGCGATGTCGATCAGATCGGCCACCACCGCACTCGCGGTCGGGCCGGCGCCGGCGCCGCGGCCTTGCAGCACCACGCGGCCCACCGCATCGCCCTCGGCCATCACGGCGTTGAAGACGCCATCCACGCTGGCAATGGGGCTCGCCTCCGGCACCATGCAGGGATGCACGCGCGCGGTCACGCCACGCTCATCGCGGGAGGCGATGCCCAGCAGCTTGATGCGATAGCCGAGCTCCCCGGCCAGCGCGATATCGAGGGCCGAGACATTGCGGATGCCCTCGATATGCAGCGCCTTGAGATCCACCTGATGGCCGAAGGCCAGCGCGGCCAGGATGGCAAGCTTGTGCGCCGCATCCACGCCATCAATGTCAAAGGCCGGGTCGGCCTCGGCATAGCCCAGTTCCTGCGCGGTCTTGAGCACGGTCGCGAAGGGCAGGCCCTTCACGCGCATCTCGGTCAGGATGTAGTTGCAGGTGCCGTTCAGGATGCCGGCGACGCGGCTGATCCGGTTGCCGGCCAGCCCCTCGCGCAGGGCCTTGATGGCCGGGATGCCGCCAGCCACCGCCGCCTCATAGGCGAGCGGCACGCCACGCGCCTCGGAGAGTTGTGCCAGTGCGGCGCCATGCGTGGCCAGCAACGCCTTGTTGGCGGTGACGACCGGCTTGCCGGCCTCAAGGGCGGCTTCCACCAGCGACCGCGCCGGCCCCTCGGAACCGCCGATCAGCTCGACCACCACCTCGACCTCGGGGTCGGCGGCCAGGGCCACCGCATCCTCGTGCCAGCGCAGCCCCGCGACATCCACGCCGCGATCCCGGCCGCGATCCCGTGCCGAGACGGCCACCACCTCAATGCGCTGCCCGGCGCGCGCCGCGATGAGATCGGCATTGGCGCGCAACAGGTTGATCAGGCCGGCACCCACGGTGCCCAGGCCGGCCACGCCGAGTTTCATCGGCACGCTCATACCGCCTGCACTTCCTCGGTGGGGGCGACATTGTCGCCTTGGAGGAAGCCGCGAATGCCGCGCAGGGCCTGGCGGATGCGGTGGTTGTTCTCGACCAGGGCGATGCGCACATGGCCATCGCCATGCTCGCCAAAGCCGATGCCGGGTGCCACGGCGACCTTGGCCTTTTCCAGCAGAAGCTTGGAGAAACCGACGGAACCCAGATGGCGGAACTTGTCCGGGATCGGCGCCCAGAGGAACATCGAGCCCTCGGGCGGCGGCACATCCCAGCCGGCCTGGTGCAGCCCCTTCACCAGCACATCGCGCCGGTCCTTGTAGAGGGCGCGCATCTCGGCCACGCAATCCTGCGGGCCATTCAGGGCAGCCGCCGCGGCAATCTGGATGGGGGCGAAGGCGCCGTAATCCAGGTAGGATTTCACTCGCGCCAGCGCGCCGATCAGCCTTGGGTTGCCGGCGGCGAAGCCCATGCGCCAGCCCGGCATGTTGTAGGTCTTGGAAAGGCTGGTGAATTCCACCGTGCAATCCATCG
Organism: Sediminicoccus sp. KRV36; assembly: GCF_023243115.1. Lineage (NCBI taxonomy): Bacteria > Pseudomonadati > Pseudomonadota > Alphaproteobacteria > Acetobacterales > Roseomonadaceae > Sediminicoccus > Sediminicoccus sp. KRV36. Next base: position 1,720,881 of record NZ_CP085081.1, on the reverse strand, counting down.
CCCCCGGAATTTCCAGCACGGAGGGCGGTGGGTTGGCCGGGTTGAAGTAGAGCTCGGCATAGGCAAGGTCGCTCAGGATGAACAGGTCATGCTGCAGCGCGATCTTCACCAGCTCCTTGTAGAATTCGCGCGTGGCGAGCAGCGCCGTCGGGTTGGACGGGAAGTTCACGATGAGGGCGGTGGGCTTCGGCACGGAATGCTTCACCGCGCGCACGATCGCCTCCAGCATCGCATCATCCGGCGTGTAGGGGATGAAGCGGGCCGAGGCGCCGGCGATGATGAAGCCGAATTGATGGATCGGGTAGGAGGGATTGGGCACCAGGATGGTATCCCCCGGCGAGGAGATCGCCTGCGCCAGATTGGCCAGCCCCTCCTTCGAGCCGAGTGTGGCCACCACCTCCGTCTCCGGGTCCAGCTTCACGCCGAAGCGGTTGGCGTAATAGCCCGCCAGCGCCTTGCGCAGCCCGGGAATCCCCTTTGACATGGAGTAGCGATGGGTGCGCGGGTCCTGCACCGCCTCGATCATCTTGGCGACGATATGCGGTGGCGTCGGGCTGTCGGGATTGCCCATGCCGAGATCCACGATGTCCTCGGCATTCGCGCGGGCCTTCGCCTTGGCGGAGTTCACCTCGGCGAAGACATAGGGCGGCAGGCGGCGGATGCGGTGGAATTCTTCGGCCATGATGGCCCTCCCGGAACAGTCGAATGGGGGGTGTTTAGATCAGTCCCGCGCAGGCGGCAAAAGCGCGGCGGCGGGACCTGGCATCATCGCCGCGGCGGCAGCGGCGGTGCGGGCGCCAGCAATTCGGGGGATGGCAGATCGGGCACCGCGCCGGGGGTGATCCATTCATCCAGCGGCGGTTCGGGGGCGGCGGCCGGGCGCGGGCCCATGCCCCTCGGCGCGGCTGGCGGGGCCGCCGTGGTCCAGGGAATCGCAGGCGCGCGGGCCAGGGCGACGGGGCGTGGCGGCCCGGCCGGGATGGGCAGCACGCCACCGGCGGCACCCTCCGTCAGCGTCGAATCCGCGCGGCGGTCGGGCAGCGGCTCGTTCAGCGCATCCCGCTGGCCCTGCAGGCGCGTGGTGATCGCCAGCCGTACGGCCGGGTCCGGCCGCTCAGGGATCGGCGGCACCGAGGCGAGGTTGGGCGAGGGGCGGTCCATCCCCGGCGGCGGCAGGCGGGACTCGGCGGCAGCACCCGAGATGTCCCGCCCGATCAGGCGCAGGTTGATCTGGCCCGGCACGGCGCAGGCGGAAAGCAGCAGCGGCGCCAGCCAGGCGAGCAGGCGCGCTTGCCGCAGCGGCAAGCGGCCTCTACCCTTGGGGGCATGCTGGGCGAAGGTTGCAGGCTTTGGCGTCACGCGGCGTCCCTTTGGGCTCGTTCGATCCATAGCGCCTCCGGGCCCGGCCGCGAAGTGAGACGTTGCGCGCGCCCCATTGCGCGCAACCCAAGCATGCGCGACGACAACTCCACTGACCGGGCGGGAATGAGCACCAGATGACCGAATCCTCAGGCGGCAAGCCGCCCGAATTCCAGATGCCCGATCCCGCGCTGGTCTCACGGACGATGGCCGAGGTGGCCGAGCGCGGCCAGCGCATCGTGCAGGATTTCCTGAAGCGCCAATCCGATGGCACCGGTAATCCGGACCCGCTGAATATCGGCGGCGCCTTCATGGAAATGACCACCAAGCTGATGACCAACCCGGCCCGGCTGGTCCAGGCGCAGATGGGCTTCTGGCAGGACTACCTCACCCTCTGGTCCAACACCGCCCGGCGCATGATGGGCGAGAATGTGAATGCCGTCATCGAGGAACCCAAAGGCGACCGACGCTTCAAGGATGACGCCTGGCGCGAGAATGAGGTCTTCGACTTCATCCGCCAGTCCTACCTGCTGTCCGCCCGCTACTTCACCTCCGCGGTGAACAGCGCGGATGGGCTTGATGCGAAGACAACGCAGAAGGTGGATTTCTACACGCGGCAATTCGTGGATGCGATGAGCCCGGCCAATTTCGTCATGACCAACCCCGAAGTCCTGCGCAAGACCGCCGAGACCGGGGGCTCGAACCTGCTCAAGGGCCTGTCCAACCTGCTGTTCGACCTGGAGCGCGGCAAGGGCAAGCTGCGCATCCGAATGACCGATGACAGCAAGTTCAAGGTGGGCGAGAACATCGCCGTCACCCCCGGCAAGGTGGTGTTCCAGACGCCGCTGATGCAGCTGATCCAGTACAACCCGACCACCGAGAAGGTGCTGAAGCGCCCGCTCGTGATCTTCCCGCCCTGGATCAACAAGTTCTACATCCTGGATCTGCGGCCCAAGAACAGCTTCATCCGCTGGGCGGTGGACCAGGGCCATACCGTCTTCGTGGCGAGCTGGGTGAACCCCGATGAGGCGCTCGCCGAAAAGGGCTTCGACGACTACATGCAGGAGGGCGTGCTGGCGGCGCTGGACGCCATCGAGCAGGCGACGGGCGTGCGTGAGGTCAACGCCATCGGCTATTGCCTGGGCGGCACGCTGCTGGCCACCACCCTCGCCTATATGGCGACCAAGCGGGACAACCGCATCAAATCCGCCACCTATTTCGTGACCATGACCGATTTCGAGGAAGCGGGCGAACTCGGCGTCTTCATCGATGAGGAGCAGCTGAAGGCACTCGAGGAGAAGATGGGCAAGCGCGGTTTCCTCGACGGCCGGGAAATGGCGACGACCTTCAACATGCTGCGCGCCAATGACCTGATCTGGTCCTTTGTCGTGAACAACTACCTGCTCGGCCAGGACCCCTTCCCGTTCGACCTGCTCTACTGGAATGATGACAGCACCCGCATGCCGGCCCGCATGCACAGCTTCTATCTGCGCCGGATGTACCAGCAGAATGACCTGTGTAAGCAGGGTGCCATCGAATTGCTCAACACCAAGATCGACCTGCGCAAGATCAAGGTGCCGAGCTATCTGATTTCCACGCGTGAGGATCACATCGCGCCTTGGAAAAGCACCTATCGCGGCACGCAGCTCTATAGCGGGCCGGTGCGCTTCGTGCTGGCGGCCTCGGGCCATATCGCCGGCGTGGTGAATCCGCCCGATTCCGGCAAGTACAGCCATTGGGTCAATGAAAACCTGCCCGCGAGCCCGGATGAATGGTTCGCCGGCGCGACGGAGCTGGCCGGCAGCTGGTGGCCGGACTGGCACCGCTGGATCACGGCGCTGGACCGCACCATGGTCCCGGCCCGCCAACCGGGCGACGGCAAGCTGACGCCGATCGAAAACGCGCCGGGCAGCTACGTCCGCGTGATGGTCAACGACTGACCGCGCGGCATCAGTAGCCGGTCTCAAAACCCAGGCTCATCGAGCTGGCGCCAAAGGCGGGGACATCGAAGCCGATCCGGTTGTCGGGCCGGCCTTCGACCACCAGCAGCGCCGCTTCGTCGCGCACGGCGACGGTGGCCAGCGCCGCATCCGGAAAAGCCCCGGGCTCACGCAGGCGGCTGAGGACAGGACGCCCCTGCCCGGTGAAGACCGGGCCGGAGAGTGCCGCCTGCGCCGCCACCTCATCGCCCCGCCGCAGCGCGCGATAGGCGGTGAGCAACGCGGCGAGGGCGGCTTCCGGCCTGGCATCCGGGGCAATCCCGAGCGCATTGCGCCCTTCGGCGACCGCGCGCTGCGTGCCGAACATGAAGGAGTTGGGCAGCTGCGCGAGGCGCCCGCCGGGGCGGAACTCAGCACCCATCCATTCGAGCCGCGCCACGGCGAGTGCGGTGGCCGCCGGGCGGCCATTCAACGCGGCGCCGGCGCCATCGAAATCCAGCACGGCCGCGTTCAGGATCAGCGGCAAGGGCTGCGCCGCGATGCGGCCGGCCAGCTCCACCGGCGGCTCGGCCCGCGGCGGCGTGGTCAATTCCGCGCAGCCAACGGCCAGCAGGGCGAGAAACATCCAGGCCCTCACCGCCGCCACCGCCCGACGGGGAACTGCGCCTCGGCCTGCAGGCGCGCGGCGGCGGAGGCGGCGCGCGCGGTCTGCGGCAAGGGCGGCATGGCGCCGAGCCGCGCCGTGCCCGCCGCGCCATCCGGCGTGAACAGACCGGCCGGCAAGGCGACCATCTGGCCCTGGGCAGAGGCGCGGGCCACCGCGTAGAGGCTGTCAATCACGGGCTGCGCCGGCTGGGCTGGCTCGATGCCCAGCGCCGCCCGCCACTCGGCCCGCGCCTGGGCCAATTGCCAGGGCAGCAGCGGGTCGCGCTGCTGAAAGCGCGGGTCGAACGGCAGGGCCGCTGCCAGGAACTCCATATCCGCGATGGCACGCGCCATGTCGCCCGGCTGGCCGCGCAGCCTCGTCTGATCGGCAAAGGCATAGGCCGAACGCGAGACGGCGGCCCGCGTCGGATCACCCGCGCCATCCACCGAATCACGCGGCAGCCGCACGGGGTCGGGCACGGCCACGCCCGCGCAACCCGCCAGCAGCGGCAAGGCGAGGAGCGCGCGGCGGATCACAGCGCGAGGCGCCCGCCCGTCACCGCCTGCAGGCTCTGCTGCGCCGTGGCCGCGGCGGAGGCGGTGCTGGGCATGCGCGGCAGCGCCGCCAGTTGCGTCAGCGTCGCCGTTCCGCCCTTGCGAAAGAGCGTGCTGGGCAGGGCCGAGGCAGCGGCATCCGGCTGCCCGGCATCCAGCGCCCGGCTTGCCGCGAACAGCGCATTGATCACAGGCTGGGCCGGCGCGTCGGGCGCGATGTCCAGCACGCCGCGCCATTCCCGCCGCGCCGTCGCCAGGTCGGGCACCAGGGTCGAGGAGGCGGCGGTCAGGTTGTTGTTCTGCGGCAGGTCCACCGCCAGGAATTCCATCTGGGCGATGGCGCGGGCGGCATCGGCGGGGCGGCCGGCCGCCGGATGACGCTCGGAGAAGACCGAGTTGGTGCTGAACACCGCACCCCGGGCCGGGTCCCCCGCGCCGATCGTCGCATCGCGCGGCAGTCGGGCCGTATCAACGGGCGGGGTGCTGGCGCAGGCGGCCAGCAGGGGCAGGGCAAGAAGTGCAAGGCGGAACATGTCAGTCATCCTCAGGATTTCAGGTCGTGTCATGGGTGCGCGCCACCGCTGCCGCCCACGCCGCCAGGCCCGCCGCCGCTGGTTCGCTCGCTCTCGACCCGGTAGAGCTCGCGCTCGGCGAGGTTCGCGGCATTGCGGGCCATGGGCAGATCGGGCGGGGCGTTCAGGCGCGCGAGGGCTTGGCCCGGCTCGGTGAAGAGGCCGGGCGGCAGGTAGATCTCATTGCCGCGCTCCAGCGCGCGTGAGGCGCCAAACAGGCCATCCGTCACGGCTTGCGGCGTAGCACCCGGCGCCACGCCGAATGCCTGGCGAATCTCATCGCGCGCGGCATTGAGTGCCAGGCCGGTGGTGGGCGAATACTCGCTCCAGCGCACGCCCCAGCGGTAATCCGCCGCCATGAACTCCACCAGCGCCGCCGCGCGCAGCTTGGCCGAGGGCGTGCTGGCCTGGCCGAGGGTATAGGCGCTGCCGAGGATGGCCGAGCGCATCGGGTCCGCCGCCAGCGGGATCGCATCCGGCGGCAGGCGCACCGAGGGCGGCAATTCCCCCGTCGCGCAGGCGGCGAGCGGGAGGAGCAGCGCGGCCAAGGGGGCTTTGTTCGTGGCTTTGTTCAGCATTGGTTCAGCTTACCCCCAGCGTCAGAGTGTCGCCAAGTTACGAAATACCACGGTGGCGCCCGGCCAATTCCACATAGTGCGGCGCCGTCCGGGCGAAACCCGCCCGCGCCTCCGGCGTGAGAACACGCACCAGCTTGGCCGGGTTGCCCATCCACAATTCCAGCGCCGCGATGCGCTTGCCCGGCGGCAGCACCGAGCCCGCGGCGAGCACGCCGCCCGCCTCGATCACCGCATCATCCAGCACCGTGGCCCCCATGCCGACAAAGGCGCCATCCTCCAGCCGGCAGGCATGGATGATGGCGGCATGCCCCACCGTCACATCGGCGCCGATGATGGTGGATTGGCGGCCGGCATTCACATGGATGATGGTGCCATCCTGGATATTCGTGCGGGCACCAATGCGGATGATGTTCGTGTCCCCGCGCAGCACGCAATGATACCAGATGCTGGCTTCCTCGGCGATTTCGACATCGCCGATCACGGCCGCCGTCGGCGCCACCCAGGCGCGCGGATGCACCAGCGGCGTCTTACCCTCGAAGGTGTAGAGCGGGCCGCTCATGGCATCATCAGCCGGATGCGGCGTGACATGTGCGGCCGGCCACCGGCCATTCCCATCAGATTGCGCAAGGCCTTCCCCCATTTCAGCACGAAGCGGCCGAAGTTTTTCCGATGGCGCATTTGCAGGGCCACCAGGGTTTTGGACAAATCCGGGTCAGGCACCATCCAGGCCGGGCCCGGCAAGGCGCCGAGAAAACCCAGCCGCCGCGCCAGCACGATAATCCCGAGACCCCGGATCCGATAGGCCCGCCGCGCCGCACGAAAGATCACCCGCCGCAGACCCTGCAACGGATGGCGGGGGCCCAGATCATGCAGCGCCTGCAACAGCCGCTCCCACAGCCCGGCCTGGGTCAGCCGCCGGAAATACCGCGCGACGGTGCCAGCCTGGCCATATTCCGCCGGAACCTCGCGCCAGGGGGCATCCGTCGCCAGCAGGTGGAACATACCGTTCATGCGATGGCGCAGATCGGGCAAGGGCCGGCCCAGGGGGACTCCATTCGGGGCGGCGCGGGCCAGATGCGGGCGCAGCGCATCCCATTGGCGGTCGGTGAGGTTGTGGAAGGGGATGCGTTTCTTGAACATAAAGGGAACATAACGCAGAAAATGGCCGAAAATCAAGGAAAATGAGGGGCTCTGCCCCTGGCCCCGGCCGGGTGAACACCTGCGGGGTTGTCACAGGCTTCCCGCACCTTTCCGTTTTGGCGTGGAGCCTGGGTTGGTGCTCATGGCCATTCATGCCCATCTGGATCACGCATGAGGAGCTTTGGCATGAGTGGCGTCTGGGCCCAGCTGCGCGACGGAACACTGGCCGTCGGCGATGCGGCCTGGAACGCGGCGAATGTCGAGACCTACAGGCTGGCCGTCACCGGCCTCAGCCGCGCCGGCAAGACCGTGCTCATGGTCTCGTTGATTAGCAACCTGCTCGCCATGGCGCGCGGCACCGAGGGGACGCGCTGGAACACCCTTCCCAAGCTTGCGGCGCGGCTCAGCGACGGCAAGGGCGGCTCCCGCCTGCTCGGGATGGAGATCGAGCCCACCGGCACGCAGCGCATTCCCCGCTTCGACTATGAAGGCCTGCGGGACCAGATGGCCTCGGGCGAGGCGCCCGCCTGGCCGCCCGTGACCGACCGGCCTGCCCTTATCACCCTGCGCCTGTTGCTGGCACCCAGTTCGCTCATCGGCAAGGCCAAGGGGCTGCTGCTCGGCCCGCGGCTCGTGCGGCTGGAACTGCTGGACTACCCCGGCGAATGGCTCGCTGACCTGCCGCTTCTGGAGCAAGGCTACGAAGCTTGGTCGGCCGAGGTCCTAGCCGATCTGCGCCTGCCGCCGCGCTCCGGCTTCGCGGCCCCCTTCCTGGCCTTCCTGGAGACACTCCAGCCCGATGCCGCCGCATCCGAGGAGGTGGCCGCGCATGGCTTTCGCCTCTATCGCGACGCGCTGCGCCGTTGCCGGGAGGAGGCGGGGCTGCGCTGGTTGCAGCCCGGCCGCTTCCTCATGCCCGGCCCCTGGGGCGAGGTGCCGCTGCTGCATTTCTTTCCATGGACCGGCGCGCCGGCGCCACGGCGCGGCACGCTGGGCGCCCAGCTGCGCGACCGCTTCGACGCCTACAAGACCGAAATCCGCACGACCTTCTTTGAGCCCTATTTCAGCGAGTTCAACCGCCAGCTCGTCCTGGTGGACGTGCTGGGCGCGCTCTTTGCCGGCAAGGCCGCCTTCGAGGATGCGCGCCGCTCCCTGCACAAGATCGGCGACAGCTACGCAAAGCTGCTGGAAGGCGGCTGGTTCGGCGGCCGGAAGATCGAGGCGGTCGCTTTCGCGGCCACCAAATCGGACCACGTGGATGAGCACCAGCGCAGCCATCTGCGCCTGACGCTGCGCAACATGGTCAGCGCGGGCCAGGCTTCCGTCACCGAGGAGGCGCGGCGCAGCTTCCATGCCGTCTCGGCGGTGCGCTGCACCCGGGATGGCGACTTCACCGATGCGGATGGCCGGGTCCAACGCGCCGTCTTTGGCGTGCCGCTCGGCGCCAACCGGGAGCGTCCCTTCAAGCCCGGCACCGTGCCCGCCGGCGAAGTGCCCGAGAGCTACTGGAGCAACGCCTATTTCGTGATGCCGCAGCTGCGCCCACCGGCCTTTCGTGGCGGCGACGCGCACCCGATCGAGAATCTGAACCTGGACGACATCCTGGTCGCCCTTCTGGGAGACGCGCTGTGAGCGAAGGCCCCCGCTTCCTGGACGAGCCGGCCAGGCCCCCCTTGGCCGTGCAGCCGCCGCCGGCCGGCCCCGGGGAGCGCGGCTGGGTGGAGGGCGTGCAGGGGCGCGAAGGGCCCCTCACCCACGCGGCGGTGGATGCGCTGGCGGATGCGCGGGTGCCGGGGCCGCAGGGCGCACTGGCCCTGGGGGCCCTCGCGCTCCTCGTGCTCATCCTGGGAGTGGCCGCACTGGATCTTGCCGGCTTTGTGGCAAGGCAATTCGCCGTGGCCACCTGGCTCGGCGTCCTGACCCTTGCGCTGGTGCTGGGCGCGGGCGGCGTCCTGGCCGGGGCGATCTGGCGGGAGTGGCGCGGCTATGCCGCGCTGGAGCGCGTTGACCGGCTCCGAGAGGGCTTGCAGAGCCAGGATGCGGCCAGGGCCCGGGCCGCTGCCGAACAATGGCTCCTCTCGATCGGTGAGGGGCCGGCGGCGCGCGAGGTCATGGCAGGCGCGGCGGATGCGGCCACGCTGCGCGCCCTGCTGCGCGCGGGGCCGCTGACCCGGCTGGACCAGGACACCGCGGCCGCCGGCCGGGCAGCCGCATTCCAGGTGCTGGCCGCGACGGTGGTGAGTCCCTGGCCGGGCATGGATGGCCTGATCGTCGCGTGGCGCGGCCTGCGGCTGGTGGGACAGGTCGCCCGCATCCATGGGATGCGCCCGGGCACGCTGGGAACGCTGCGGCTGTTTCGGCGGGTGATTCTGGATGCGGCGAGCGTGGCCGCCGCGGATATCGCGGTCACGGCGCTGACAGAGGCGGTGTTCAATGCGCCGCTCGGCGCGGCCTTGGCGGGTCAGGCGACGGGCTCGGCCATTGCGGCGCGGCGCATGCTGCGGCTCGGCTTCGCCACCGCCCAGGTATGCCGCCCGGTCTGAGAGCCAACGAACCAGCCTGCGGGGCAGGCGTGAACATCAGCCAGGCCGGGTGCGCGCGAGGGGACTGCTCCCCTCGCCCACCGCCTCACGCCGCCAGGGGCAGCGCCTGCGCCACATCCACGCCCAGCATCAGCCCCAGATTCTGCACTGCCGCCCCCGAGGCGCCCTTGCCCAGATTATCCAGCCGCGCCACCAGCACGGCCTGGTTGTGCCTGGCATTCCCATAGACCCGCAGCTCCAGCATGTTGCCGCCGTTCAGCGCCTCCGGCTCCAGCCGGGCGCTGGCCTCGGCGGGCAGCACGCGCACCCAGCCGGAGGCCGCATAGCGCGCGGCCAGCACGGCTTCGAGGTCGGCGGGCTTGGGCTTGCCCGGCAGCGCATCGAGGTGCAGCGGGATGCTGACCAGCATGCCCTGCGCGAAATTGCCGACGCTGGGCACGAAGATCGGCCGCAGGGACAAGCCGCTATAGAGCTGGAGTTCCGGCACATGCTTGTGCTCCAGCCCCAGCCCGTAGAGGAAAAAGGGTGCGGCCGTGCCCGCATCGAATTCGGCGATCATCGCCTTGCCACCGCCGGTATAGCCCGAGACGGCATTGACCGTGATCGGGTGGCCGGCGGGGATGATGCCCGCATCCACCAGCGGCCGCAGCAGCGCGATGCCGCCGGTCGGGTAGCAGCCGGGATTGGCCACGCACTTCGCCGCCGCGATCTTTGCCGCATGGCCCTCGGTCAATTCCGGGAAGCCATAGACCCAGGCGGGGTTGGTGCGGTGCGCCGTGCTGGCATCCAGCAGCTTGGGCGCCGCATCGCCCATCTCGGCCGCCATGGCGGCCACTTCCAGGGCGCCGGCATCGGGCAGGCACAGCACCACGGCATCCACCTGCTCCATCAGGCGGCGCTTGGCGGCCGGATCCTTGCGATCCGCATCGGCGATGGAGCGGATGGTCAGGGCCGGGTGGTTTTCCAGGCGGGCGCGGATCTGCAATCCGGTGGTGCCGCTTTCGCCGTCAATGAAGATGCTCGCCATGTGAGGCCTCCGTGGAGATCGCAGTGTAGCAGAAAACGAAAAAGGGGCGGGCCCTCGCGGACCCGCCCCTCTGACAGGGATGCAGCGATGCTGCCCGGATCAGCGCTTGCTGAACTGGAAGGAACGTCGTGCCTTGGCCTTGCCGTACTTCTTGCGCTCGACCGCACGCGGATCGCGCGTCAGGAAGCCGGCCTTCTTGAGGATGCTGCGCAGCTCCGGCTCGTAATTCACGAGTGCGCGGCTGATGCCATGGCGCACCGCGCCGGCCTGGCCCGAAAGGCCACCACCGGCGACCGTCGCCACCACATCGAAGGTCTGGTAGCGGTCCGCCACCAGGAAGGGCTGGGCGATCAGCATGCGCAGCACGGGGCGCGCGAAATACTGCGTCGCCGGCTTGCCGTTGATGGTGTAGGCGCCCTTGCCCGGCATCACCCACACGCGGGCGACGGATTCCTTGCGGCCGCCCGTCGCGTAGGAGCGGCCCTGCGCGTCACGCTTCGGCAGGACGGGGGCGGCCATCGGCTCGGCGCCGGCGACAACGGCCGTGCCCTGCACGAGGGTCTTGAGATCAGCGAGGGAATTGGCTGTGGTCTGCTCGCTCATGACTTAGGCCACCTTGTTCTGCGAAGCCGCGATCGCGGTGTTCTTGCGGTTCATGCCCGCGACATCGAGCACGGTGGGGTTCTGCCCGGCATGCGGGTGGGTGGTGCCGGCATATACATGCAGGTTCTTCATCTGCTTGCGGCCCAGCGGCCCGCGCGTGATCATGCGCTCGACGGCCTTGGTCATCACCCGCTCGGGGTAACGGCCATCGAGGAGTTGGCCCTTCGAGCGCTCCTTGATGCCGCCGGCGAAGCCGGTGTGCCAGTAGAACATGGACTGTTCGGCCTTGTTGCCGGTCAGCTTCACCTTGCCGGCATTGAGGATGACGACATGGTCGCCGCAATCCACATGCGGGGTGAACTGGGGCTTGTGCTTGCCGCGCAGCCGATTGGCGACGATGGTGGCGAGACGGCCGAGGACGAGCCCTTCGGCGTCAATCACCCACCAGTTCTTCGTCACCTCGGCCGGCTTCAGCGAGCGGGTCTGTGTGCTGAGCATGATAACCTTCAAATACGCTTGATCGAGGCGGGTATGTGACGCACCCGGCGCGCAACGTCAAGCTCCAGGCGCGATTTTCTGCCGTGGTAGCAGGATACCACAGTCTATCGCGCTTGCATCCGGGCCCATGCCCGGCAAGGCTGCCCTGAAATCAGGGAGAAACATCGCCATGCCCATCAGCCGCCGCGCCATGCTGGCCGTGCCCTGCCTTGCCACGCCGGCCCTTGCGCAATCCAGCACCACGGCGGTGCTGGTCCCTTATGCGCCGGGCGGTGCCTCGGATGTCGTGGGGCGCATCCTGATCGAAGGGCTGGCCCAGCGGCTGGGCGGGAGTTTCGTGATGGATCATCGCCCCGGCGCTTCCACCACCATCGCGGCGCGCCAGGTGGCGCGTGCCGCGCCGGATGGGCGGACGCTGCTGCTGGGCACCATCGTCACCTTCACCATGGCGCCGCTCGCCATTCGCAATGCGGGCTATGACCCCGTCACGGATTTCAGCCAGATCAGCGCGCTGTGCGACACGCAATCCGTGCTGGTGGCCAACCCCCGCTGGGAGAGCCTGCCGCAACTCCTGGCCGGCGCCCGTGCCCGGCCGGGGCAGCTCTCCTATGCCAGCTGGGGCATCGGCACCACGGCGCATCTGCCCATGGTGGACCTCACCGCCCGCGCGGGGGTCGAGATGATCCATGTGCCCTATAATGGCGCGCCGCCCGCGCTGACGGACACCATCGCCGGCCGCACCGATTGCATGATCGCGCTGCTGGCGGCCTGCCGCGGGCATATCGAATCCGGGCGGCTGAAGGCGCTGGGGGCGGCCACACCCGGGCGCATCGGCGCGCTGCCCGAGCTTCCCACCATCGCCGAGCAGGGCTTTGCGGGCTTTGGCGGCGTCGCCTGGTATTCGCTGCAGGGCCCGCCTGGCCTGGCCGAGCCGGTCAAGGCCCGCCTCACCCAGGCGGCAGTCGAAACCTTCGCCGAGCCGCGCACCCTCGCCTTCATGGAAAGCCAGGGCCTGGGCCCGACGCCGATGGGCGAAGCGGCCCTGGTGGCGCGCATCCGCCGCGAGTTGGAACTGCACCGCGAATTGATGCGCAAGGCGGGCATCAACCCGGAATAGGCCGGCAGGTTGAAATATCCGAGGGCTTCGCCTGGGGGGCCATCCGGCATAAGACGGTGGAAAGCCGCAGCAGGAGACGCCCCTTTGACCGACACGCCAGAAGCGCCCCTTCCCAAGGGCCTCGGCCGGAACGCCGCCAATTACGGGGACCGCGAATTCGCCCTCTATCTGCGGCGCAGCTTCGCGGCCTCGATGGGCTATTCGAAGGACGCGCTCAGCCGCTCCGTCGTCGGCATCGTGGATACGGCGAGTGACCTGAACAATTGCCACCGCTCCGTGCCCGACCTGATCGAGGCGGTGAAGCGCGGCGTCATGCTCGCGGGCGGCCTGCCCATGGCCTTCCCGACCATCAGCCTCTGCGAGCCCTTCCTGACCCCCTGCTCCATGCATTACCGCAACCTCATGGCCCTCGACACCGAGGCGATGGTGAGCGCGCAGCCCATGGATTCCGTCGTGCTGGTCGGCGGTTGCGACAAGACGGTGCCCGCGCAGCTCATGGCCGCGGTCAGCGCCGATGTGCCCGCCGTCATGCTCGTCACCGGGCCGATGAGCGCCAATCGCTATCAGGGCGAGCGCCTGGCCGCCTGCACGGATTGCCGCCGCTACTGGGCGCGCTACCGCTCGGGCGATGTGAGCGAGGAACGCATCAACGAGGTCGAGAACGCGCTGGCCGTCACCGCCGGCACCTGCGGCGTCATGGGCACGGCCAGCACCATGGCCTGCCTCGTCGCCACACTGGGCTTCATGCCGCTGGAGGGGGCCAGTGCCCCCGCCGTGCACAGTGACCGCCTGCGCATCGCCGAGGAAGCCGGGCGGCTGGCCATGGGCCTCAAGGTGCGCCCCAGCGAGATCCTCAACATCGAGGCGGTGGAGAACGCCATGCGCGTGCTGCTGGCGCTCGGCGGTTCCACCAATGCGCTGGTGCATCTGGCCGCCATCGCGGGCCGCGCGGGCCTGCGCGTGGACCTCAAGCGGCTGGATGCGATGAGCGACGAAACCCCCGTCCTGGTGGACCTGAAGCCCACGGGCGAGGGCTACATGGAGGATTTCCACTTCGCCGGCGGCATGCGCGCCCTGCTGTGGGAAATCCGTGATCTGCTGCATCTCGGTGCGAAGGACGTCTATGGCCGGACGCTCGCCGAGCGCATCGGCGATGGCACGCATTTCGTGGACCGCCAATACATCAAGGCGCGGGAAAATCCGGTCTCGCCGGTGGGCGGGCTGGTCGCGCTGTTTGGCTCGCTGGCGCCGGATGGCGCGATCCTGAAGCGCTCCGCCGCCACGGAATCGCTCTTCGAGCATGAGGCGGAGTGCATGGTCTTCAACGGCGTCGAGGATCTGGCCGCGCGCATTGACAGCGATGATCTCGATGTGAGCGCCGACACCATCATGGTCCTGAAGAATGCCGGCCCGCTCTCGCCCGCCGGGATGCCCGAGGCAGGGTATCTGCCGATTCCGAAGAAGCTCGGCCGGCAGGGCGTAAAGGACATGGTCAGGATGAGCGATTGCCGCATGTCAGGCACCGCCTTCGGCACGGTGGTGCTGCATATCGCGCCCGAAGCCGCGGCGGGCGGGCCGCTCGCCTTTGCCGAGACGGGGGATCGCATCCGGCTTTCGGTGAAGGAGCGACGGCTGGAATTGCTGGTGGATGAAGCGGTTCTCGCCGCCCGCCGCGCGGCATGGAGCCCCGCACCCGCGCCCAAGCGTGGCTGGGACCGCCTCGTGCATGAGCAGGTGCTGCAAGCGCCTGAGGGCGCCGATCTGCGCTTCCTGCGCGCGGAGGGCTGAGGCGATGCGCCGGCACCTCCTGCTGGCCTGGCTGGCGGTGGTGCCGGCCGCCGCCCATGCCCAGAGCACGACCGCCCATGAGCATCCGGGCCAGATCTGCTGGGCGCTCGCCACCTCGGCCACGCCCACGGCCGAGATCGCGCAGCGCATCGCGGAGGAACGCTGCCAGCGCGGCGATGCGCTGATGGTGATCGGCCTCACGCGGGAGGCCCTGCCCATCGCCGCCAGCTTCTGCGACCTCAACCACCCCATCAGCCTGGAGCAGCATCAGGAGGGCGGGCAGACCAGCCGCGCTCTGCTTTGCACCTATGCCGGCCAGCGCCGCATGGGCCGCAACGGGCAAGAGCGCCCGCGCGGGCGTTGAGCGCATGATCGCCGTCATCGGCGCTTCCGGGCGCTCCGGCGCCACGCTCTGCCGCGCGCTGAACCAGCCCTTCCGCGCCGTGGTGCGCGATGCGGCGAAGTGGGCCGGGCTCGGCATCGCCGCCCCATACGCCGTGGCCGACCTGCACGACGAAGCCGCCCTGCGCGCGGCGCTGGCCGGTGCTTCCACCATCATCTCATGCGCCCATGCGCGGCACGCCGCCGCCATCCTCGCCGCCGCGCCGCCTGGCGCCCGCTTCGTCTTCATGGGCAGCACGCGCCGCCATTCGCGTTGGCCCGATGCGCATGGGGACGGCGTCCGCGCAGGGGAGGCCGCCTTCCTCGCCAGCGGCCGGGCGGGATACATGCTGCACCCCACCATGATCTATGGCGCGGAGGGCGAGGATAATGTCCAGCGCCTGGCCGCCCTGATGCGCCGCCTGCCCATCCTCCCGCTGCCCGGCGGCGGCACCGCGCTGGTGCAGCCCATCCATCAGGCGGATGTGACCCGCAGCCTGATCGCCGCCGCCGCGCGCACCAATTCCACGCCCGAGGTCATCATCATCGCCGGCCCGGAAGCGTTGGCCTATCGCGATTTCTGTGCGGCCGTGGCACGCGCCGCCGGGATCGCGCCGCGCGCCGTGCTGCCCCTGCCCGCCGCGCTGCTGATGGCGGCCAGCCCGCTGACCCGTGCCCTGCCCTTCCTGCCCCGCATCGGCGCCGATGAAATCCGCCGCCTGACCGAGGATAAGGCTTTCGACATCACCGCCATGCGCGAAACGCTCGGCGTGAACCCCCTCCCCCTTGCGGAAGGCCTCGCGCGGACGTTTTGTTGAGGCAACAGGAGTCTCCCTCATGCCCATCATCAATCGCATCGCCGAATTCCATCCCGAAATGACGGAATGGCGGCAGGATTTCCACCGCCACCCGGAACTTGGCTTCGAGGAGCATCGCACTGCCGGCATCGTTGCGGAAAAACTGCGCGAATTCGGCTGTGACGAAGTGGTCACCGGCATCGCCAGGACCGGCGTCGTAGGCGTCATCCATGGCCGCAATGGCAAGACCGGCCGCGCCATCGGCCTGCGCGCCGATATGGACGCACTCCCCATCGAGGAAGCGACCGGCCTGCCGCATGCCTCCACCATCCCCGGCAAGATGCATGCCTGCGGCCATGACGGCCACACCACCATGTTGCTGGGGGCCGCCAAATACCTGGCCGAAACCCGCAATTTCGAGGGCACCGTCCATGTCGTCTTCCAGCCGGCCGAGGAAAACCTCGCCGGTGGTGGCGTGATGGTCGAGGAAGGCCTGTTCGACCGCTTCCCGATGGAGCGCATCTTCGGCCTGCACAACATCCCCAACATCCCGGCAGGCCATTTCGCCTGGCGCGAGGGGCCGGTCATGGCGGCCGTCGCCAATCTGGAGGTGACCATCACCGGCAAGGGTGCCCATGGCGCCATGCCCTTCCAGGGCAATGATCCCATCGTGATCGCGGCCAGCATCGTGCAGGCGCTGCAAAGCATCGTGGCGCGCAACCTCGATGCCGCGGATGCGGGCGTGATCACCATCGGGCATATCCAGGCCGGCCACACCTACAACGTCATCCCCGAGACGGTGCGCATGCTGGGCACGGCGCGCTGGTTCACCCCCGAAGTGGGAGACCTGCTGGAGGCACGCTTCAAGGCGCTGGTCACCGGCATCGCGGCCAGCTTCGGTGCGACGGCCACCGCCGCGTTCCTGCGCGCCTATCCGGCCACGGTGAATGAGGCCGAGAGCACGCAACTTGCCCGCCGCGCCGCCTTGGCCGTGGGGGGTGAGGCGCGCGTGGCCCATATGGCCAAGCCCACCATGGGGGCCGAGGATTTCGCCTTCATGCTCAACGCCAAGCCCGGCGCCTATCTCATGCTGGGCGGTGGCCGGACGGAGCAGGATGCGGGCGTCCATCACCCGCTCTACGACTTCAACGACGAGATCCTGCCCATCGGCGCCAGCTATTGGGTGACGCTGGCCGAGCAGTTGCTTCCGCGTGGATAAAGTCCCGGGAAAACTCGAACTCTTCCTGGGCTACGCCAAGATCGGCCTGCTGGGCTTTGGCGGTGTGGGCCCCTGGTCCCGCCATGTGATCGTGGAGGAGCGCAAATGGCTCTCCGAGCGCGACTATGCCGAGGTGCTGGGCCTCGGCCAGATCCTGCCGGGCCCGAATGTGGGCAATGCCTCGGTGATGATCGGGCGGCGCTTCCATGGGCTCACGGGCTCGCTGATCGCGACCTGCGGGCTTTACATCGGCCCGCTCTGCATCCTGATCATCCTCTCCGTCCTGTATGAGCTGTATGGCGCGCGGCCGGGGGTTGCGCCCTTCATGCAGGGCGTGGCGGCGGCGGCGGCTGGCATGGTGATTGGCACCGCCATCAAGATGGGGCAGAATCTGCGCCCGCCGCCGGAGCTGATCGCGGTTGGCCTGCTGGCCGTGGCGGGTGCGGCCTTCCTGCGCCTGCCGCTCCCCTTGATCGTCGTGGTGCTGGCGCCGCTGGGCATCTGGCTCTCGCTGCGGCGCAGCTGGAAGCCCGCGCCATGACACTGCTGCTGCAAATCCTGCTGGCCTTCGGCACGCTTTCGCTGCTGGCCATCGGCGGTGCGAACGCCGTGCTGCCCGAGATGCATCGCTTGGTGGTGGAGGTGCATGGCTGGATGGATGATGCGACCTTCAGCCAGCTCTTTGCCCTCGCCCAGGCCGCACCGGGGCCCAATATCCTTGCCGCTTCCGTGATGGGCTGGCACATCGCGGGCGGTGCGGGCATGGCCATGGCCACCATCGGCATGCTGCTGCCGGCTGCTATCCTGGCCTTCGCCATGCAAGGCCTGACGCACCGTCTGCGCGGCAACACCTGGCTGAAGCCCGCGCAATTCGGACTGGTGCCGCTGGCGGTCGGGCTCATCGCGGGTTCGGGCGTCATCATGGCGCAGGCGGCGGGGACGAATTGGCTGAGCTTCGCCATCATCGCCGTCTCCACCGTGTTTGTCTGGCGCACGAAATACTCGCCGCTCTGGGTGCTGGCGGGCGGGGGTGCGCTGGGGTTGCTGCTGCTCTGATGCCACCAACCAACCGCGAGCTTTTCCTCACCTATCTGCAAATCGGCCTGACCAGCTTTGGCGGCGTGAATGCCTGGGCGCGCCACATGCTGGTGGAAAAGCGCGGCTGGCTGACCGAGCAGGAATATGCCGAGACGCTGGGCATCGGCCAGGTGCTGCCCGGCCCCAATGCGCTGAACACGGCGATCGGCGTGGGGGTGCGCTTCGGCGGCGCGATGGGCGCGGCTGCCTGCGCGCTCGGCCTGTTTGCCGGGCCCATGGCGCTGCTGGCTGGCATCGCCGCCCTGTATGACGCCTATGGACAGCTTCCCCTGGTGCGCGCCACGCTGACCGGCATTGCCGCCGCCGCCGCCGGCATGGTGCTGGGCACCGCCATCAAGATGGGCGTGAAGCTGAAGCCCACCCTGCCGCTGCTGGCCGTCGGCCTGGCTGCCCTGGCACTCGCCTTGCTGCGCGCGCCCCTGCCCTTCGTGGTGCTGGGCCTGGCCCCCTTTGGCCTGGCCGCAGCCTGGTTGGCGCTTCGCCGATGAGCGAGGGCGATGACCTCTGGCCGCTCGTCTGGGGCTTTCTCGGCATTTCGCTGCTCTCGGTCGGCGGCGGTGTGGCGGCCCTGCCGGAGATGCACCGGCTGATGGTCGAAACCCATGGCTGGATGGATGACCTCGCTTTTTCCAAACGCTACGCCCTGGCGCAGGCCGCACCTGGTCCGAATGTGATGGTGGTGGGGCTGTTCGGCTGGCACGTGGCGGGCATCACCGGGATGTTCGCCGCCATGCTGGCCATGTGCGGACCGACCTCGATCCTCGCCTACGCGTTTTGCCGGCTGCGGGGGCGGCTTGGCGGCGCCTTCGGGATGCGGGTCTTCGAGCGCGGGATGGTGCCCATCGCGGTCGGCCTGATTGCCGCCTCCGGCCTGTTGCTGGCGCAGGGGGCGGCCTGGGGCACCGGGGGTGCGCCGCTGGCCATCGCGATTTCCATCGGCAGCACGCTCTTTGTCTGGCGCAGCAGGCGCAGCCCGCTTTGGGTGCTGGGCGTGGGCGCGGTGCTGGGGGCCGTGTTCCTGCGCTGAGTGTTTCGCGCTGACTTCCATGGTGTGGCATGGCATATTGGTTGTGGAGGCCGCCATGAACACAACCGTTTTCTTCGCCACCAACCGCCAGCGGGCCAATGACGGCACCAGGGCCACGGATTACGCGGGCGAGAGCGGCCCCGCCGGCCAGCCCGGCCGCATCACCCATGCCATGGGCTTTGTCGAGGGCACCGACCTCGCACAGCTGCAAGCGGGGCGCCTGGCCAGCATCCAGGGCGTCGCGGCGGATGATTTCAGCGCGGCTCTGCAGGCCGACCTTACCAGCGGCCGCAACCTGCTGGTCTTCATCCATGGCTTTGCCAACAGCTTCACCGACAGCATCACCCGCGCCGCCTTCAACCGGGAATGGCTCGCTGCCTCCGGCGTGGCGGCGGCCGATTGCAGCGTCGTCTCCTTTTCCTGGCCGTCACGCGGGGTGGTGGTGGACCCGGCTGACATCATCGGCGGCATCGCCATGGGGCCCTTGACGCTGGCGCTGAAGCTGCTGGGCATCACCGCCTCACCCCTCGCGCAGGCCTATCTGGATGACCAGGCGGCGGCCGCGGCCTCGGCGGCGGATCTGGTCAGCTTCCTGGACCGGCTGCGCCCCTCCTTTGCCAAGGTGCGGCGGCGGGGCGGGCGGGTCTTCCTGCTGGCGCATTCCATGGGGAACTGGGCGATGGAACATGCGCTGAACCGCTGGGCCGCCATGGGCCTGCCGCGGTCCATCCTGTTCGATGAAGCGATCAGCGTCTCGGCCGACAGCCCCTATGCCGAGAATGGCGTGGGGCCGGCCTGGCTGGGGCATCTGGGCCAGCTCTCGGGGCGGGTCAGCCTCTATCACTCAGCCGGCGACCAGGTGCTGCGCCTGAGCCAGGTGGTGAATGACCTCCAGCGCCTGGGCCGCAGCGGCCCCACGGACCGCACCGACCAGGCGCGCTATCCCCGGGACCGCTGCCGCTTCGTGGATTGCGAGAACCTGGCCGATACGGGCCCGGGCCTCAGCCTGGATTCCAGCCATCAATTCTACCGCCGCATCCCCGCCGTGCGGGATGACATGGCGCGGGTGATGGCGGGCAAGGGGGCGGGTGGGCGCGTGGTGCTGTGACGGAGGCGGATGGGCTCCGCCGACCGCGACCCCGTGGCCGAGAAACGGGTCGTATTTCTGGACTGATGCCGATTTTTATTGACTGATCTTTATATGCCTGAAACGCTTTCACGGCGTCGAAGCGTTGCTCCGCCCGCACACGGCGCGAAGGAGCATGCAATGCCAGGCACCTATACGCTTCCGGAAATCACGATCACCGGATTCAGCATCCTCAACTCCGTCGGGTTGGGCTGCCAGAACCTCCCCGAGGATGTGAAGGAGGTCAAATGGATGCTGAACAATATCAGCGTCGAGCTGGGCGGCGCTGCCCGGACGCTGAATGACGAGGACGGCTTCGCCCGTGGGCCGGATTTCGACAAGCTGGTGAATGCCATCAAGGTCTTTCAGCTTCGGCATTTCAAGGGGCAGTTCACGCCCGACGGCCAGGTGCAGCCGAACCGGGCCACCTTCCGCAAGCTGCAGGAGTTGCAAGGCCGCCGCGCCACCGGGCAGCAGGGGGACGGCATCAAGGTCCAGCCCGATACACCCATCGGCGGTCCTTGCGACACATTCGGCTTCAGCCTCGCGCGGCTCGACAAGACGAAGCCGGGGCCGGCCGGGGATTGGGATCGGATCAATCCGGCGCTGCCGCCCGTTCAGATGGTGCCGTTGGGAGGAACCCGGACCCTGAATTTCCTGGCCTCCAGCATGGTGAATGGAACCCTGGAGCTGGAATCCATCAGCGATCTCAAGATCAGCAACACGAATATCGCGGAAATCGTCAGCGTCTCGGACGGGAATGTCGTGGTGAAGGGCACCTGCCCCGGTCGCACCACGCTGACGGCCAGGGACAGCCGGCGGCGAACGCTGGATGTGGCCCTCGACGTGCGGCGCCTGTTGAGCTTCAAGGTGGATGTCTACCACCTGGGCGCTCCGCGCGTGAGGGGCGCGCTGGACATGCTCGCCAACAAGATCGTCTTCGGGCTGAACAGCGTCTACAACAGCCAGGCCAACATGATGTTCACGCCGGGCCCGAACCGTGTGGTGGTTCCCTCGATCACCATCGGCGGCACCGCGCGCCACGTCTCAGCCGATAGCCGGATCGTGGTTCATGACCCCGGCGAGCCCTTCGCGATCCCGCGAACCCCCAACGATATCGTCATCCAGAGCAGCCATCTCTTCGCGCTTCGCCGGGACGCCCTGAACCTGAGCGTCTTTGTCCATGAGCGGATCCTGAGCTCGAAGAATCTGCATCACGGCGGCGAAAGCTGGATCGGCAGCCGGACGAGCTGGTTCCGGATCCTGCCCGACATCGCGGCGATCAACGCCGCCAGCCTGCTCAGCCACGAGGCCGGCCATTCGCTTGGCTTGCAGCACGTGACGACGCCCAACAATGCGGGCTTCCTGATGCACCCCAACCTGCCGGGCAACAACATCATCATCCCGGCCGAGACCCTGGCCGACCTGCCAGGCGGTTGAACCGGGCGCGGCGCCCCCCCCCCCCCTCAGCTGCCGACCTTCAGCGTGCTGGTCATCCCGCGCAGGCAAGCCAGGATGCTCAGCGGCGTGATCTTGCCGGTGCGCGGATTCTCCACGCTCGGCACATTCTCGATGGTCATGGTCAGGCGCACCTCTTCGGATTCGACGCGGATGGTGTGCTGGTTGCGCGTCATCGCCGGGTCCGCCCAGATTTCCACCATGGTCCGCTCCGGGCCGATGCCGGCGAGTGCCAGGGCCGCCGCGACATTCACATTGGCCGGGAAGCCCTGCGCGGCGTCAAAGGCATTGCCCTTGAAGATCATCGTCGGCGTGGTGATGGCCAGCACGTCGATCTTCTGCCGGTCCAGATAGGGCGCACCCACGAGGCCACCCGGCGGCTTGCGCGTCTCAATGGTGACGGAGGAGACATGGCCCTCGGCCGCCGCGCGCACGGCATCGAGGCCGAGCAGCGCGCCGGTGGGGACGATGATGCGGGCCCCCGTTTGCTTCGCGCGCTCCACCAGATGCATGCGCGGCAGCAGCGCGCCGCAGGAGGAGGGCACGAAGATGCGGCCGCGTTCGATGGCGGCCAGGGCCACTTCCTCGAACACGGCGGCGGGTGCGGCTTCCACGACGATATCGGCAAGCTCGGCCAGGGCCGCGAGCGGCACGATGGCGGGCTTATGCGCGAAGCCCGCGATATTGGCCGCGGCCTTCTGCTGGTCCCGCGCGCTGACGGCAACGAGGCGCAGCCCCTGCACGCCCTTGTCCAGCGCGCGCGCCAGATGCAGCCCGATGGCACCCAGGCCGGCAATGCCGACCGTCAATTCCGCAGACATGAAAAACCCCTCCGAAGTGACCCTTCGGAGGGGTAAAGCACCAGATCAGGCCGGCGCGAAGACTGGCCTTGGCCGAGAGGATGATTCACCGCTTCGGCGAAGTGCCTCAGCGGATCATGCGCTACTCCTCCTTGAAGCCGTAATCCGGAATGCCCTGCTCATTGCCGTAATACTTGTAGGGCAGGAACTTGCCGGACATGGTGATCTTCACGCGGTCACCCTTGGGGTTGGCCACACGCTCGAAGTCGAAGTCGAAATCAATGGCGGACATGATGCCGTCGCCGAATTCCTCCTCGATCAGCGCCTTCCAGGCCGGGCCGTTCACCATCACCATCTCGTAGAAGCGGTAGATCAGCGGGTCCGTCGGCGGCATCGTCGTGCCGCGATAGGGCACCTCATTCAGCATCCGCTCCTCCACCTCGGAGAGGCCGAACAGCTTGGCCGCCTTGGCGGCCAGCGGCTTCACCAGCTTCATCTGGCCCAGCAGCGCGCCGACGACGAGGGTGGGCGACATGCCGCCGATCTCCTCGCAGATCTGCTTCCAGGTCCAGTTCTTCTCGCGCTTGATGTCGAGAATTTTTTCGGTGAGTTGGGCGCGCGTCATCGCGGGTTCTCCGTAGGGCCGCCGAGATGCACGGCGGGTGGGTTTCTGGCGTCGTAATCGGCGGGGGCCGCGCCGGCCAGCGTCCGGCTGCGCGTGATCAGGAAATCCATGATGTGATCGCGCAGCGGATGATAGCCCGGCATGTGGTGCAGATCGGCCCGCGTGCGCGGCCGCGGCAGATGGTTGTGCACCACCTCCGCCACCCGCGCCTCGGGGCCGTTGGTCATCAGCAGGATGCGGTCGGCCAGCAGGATGGCCTCATCCACGTCATGCGTAATCATGAACGCCGTCTGCCCGGCCTCGGTGACGAGGCGCGAGACTTCCTCCTGGAGCGAGCCGCGCGTCAGCGCATCCAGCGCGGAAAACGGCTCATCCATCAGAAGCAGCTTCGGCGCGACGGAGAGTGCCCGCGCAATGCCGACACGCTGCTTCATGCCGCCCGAGAGTTGCGAGGGCTTGCGCTCGGCCGCCTGCGTCAGGCCGACGCGCGCCAGCGCCTCCCGCGCCGCATCCCGCACGCGGTGTTTGTCCCAGGAGGGGTTCCGGCAGGAGACGGCGAAGGCGACATTCTGCTCGGCGGTCAGCCAGGGCATCAGCGCATGGCCCTGGAAGATCACGGCGCGGTCCAGCGAGGGGCCGGTGATCTCCTTGCCATCCACCAGCACCACGCCATCGCTCGGCGCATCCAGCCCCGCGAGGATGTTCAGGATGGTCGTCTTGCCGCAGCCCGAATGCCCCACGAGGCAGACGAATTCGCCGCGCTCGATCCCGAACCAGACATCCTGGAAGACGGTGAGGCCGGGGAATTTGCGCGCGATTCCCTCGACGGAAACTATTTTCTGCGTCACTTCGTGCCGCCCCTCAGACGGCGCGCGGCCGCGTTCGCGGCCTTGCCTTCGGAACGCTGAAGCGTTCCGGCTCGGTTATTCGCCTTCGCACCCTTGGGGGTTGCGCCGGTTCTCGGGAGAATGCGCATCTTCCTATTCCTGCCAGGCCACGGCCTGGGCGATGAAGCCCAGCAGCCGGTCCAGCGCCAGGCCCACCAGCCCGATCATCAGGATCGCGATCACGATGTCGGCGATGCTGAGATTGTTCCACTGGTTCCACACCCAATAGCCAATCCCCGTGCCGCCCACGAGCATCTCGGCCGCCACGATCACCAGCCAGGCGATGCCGATGGAAATGCGCATGCCGGTCAGGATGGTGGGGGCGGCGGCCGGCAGGATCACGCGCATCGCCGTGCGCCAGCGCCCGGCTTCCAGGGTGCGCGCCACATTCAGCCATTCGCGCCGCACCGACGCCACGCCAAAGGCCGTGTTCAACAGCATCGGCCAGATCGAGCAGATGAAGATCACGAAGATCGAGGAGATATTGCTGTCCTTGATCGTGTAGAGCGCGAGCGGCATCCAGGCGAGTGGCGACACCGGCCGCAGCACCTGGATGAAGGGGTTCAGCGCCGCATTCAGCAGCGGCGACATGCCGATCACGAAGCCCAGCGGAATGGCGATCACGGCGGCCAGCAGGAACCCCGCCATGACGCGCCAGAGCGACCAGGCGATCTGGATGCCGATGCCCTGGTCATTCGTGCCGCGCTGATGAAACGGGTCGCTCAGCAATTCCAGCAGACGCTTGCCGATGGCGGTGGGGGCGGGCATCGCCGTCTGGCTGCCGCGCGCGGCCTCGGGGCTCAGCAACGCGGCCAACTCCGGGTCCACCGTCGCGGGGCCGCCGGTCGCACTTCCCTGCACCGCCATTTCCCACGCGAAGAGGAAGGCGAAGAGCAGCGCGGCCGAAAGCAGCGCGGCCCGCCAGACCGGAACCGTGGCGTTCATGGATCAGTTCCGCTTGATCGCGAAGCTCGCCATGTAGGCTTCGGGCTGCGTCGGGTCGAAGGTCTTGCCCAGGATGGTCTCGGTGCGCAGCGGATTGGCCGGCACCGCCATGCCCAGATCCCGCATCACGCGCCCGGCATCGAGGGCGAGGAAGGTCTGCTCAGCCACGGCGCGCCAATCCACATCGCGCGGCAACTGGTTCCAGCGGCGCATCTGCGTGAGGATCCAGACCGCCATGGAGTGATAGGGGAAGGGATCAAAGCCGATGCGGTTGGGTACGCGCTGCACACCGCCCAACCCATCCGCGAAGGTGCCGGTCAGCACCTGCTGCACCACCGTCAGCGGCTGATTCAGGTAGTTCGGGCCGTGGATGGCATTGGCCACCTCGACGCGGTTGGCCGGGTTGTTGGAATGCGCGGTCGCTTCCACGATGGCGCGCAGCAGCGCCGCATAGGTGTTGGGCGTATCGGTGATCATGCTGCGCGGCACGGCGAAGGCGCAGCAAGGATGCCCATCCCACAATTCACGCGTCAGCAGATGGATGAAGCCGACACCGTCAAACACCGCGCGCTGGTTGAACGGATCGGGGCCGAGGAAGCCGTCAATGTTATCGGCGCGCAGATTGGCCACCATCTCCGGCGGCGGCACGGAGCGGATCTGGATGTCGCGGTCCGGATCGAGCCCGGCTTCGGCCACATAGGCGCGCAGCAGGTAGTTGTGGATCGAGAAATCGAACGGCACCGCCAGGCGGAAGCCGCGCCAATCCTTCGGGTCGCGCTTGTCCCGGTGCTTGTTGGCCAGCGTGATCGCCTGGCCGTTGATGTTCTCGATGGCGGCGACCGAGAAGGGGATAGGGTTCGCCACGCCGATGCCGAGCGACATCGCGACCGGCATGGGTGCCAGCATATGCGCCGCGTCATATTCGCGGGCGATGGCGCGGTCCCGAATGACGGCCCAGCCAGCCGTGCGGATCACTTCCACATTGAGGTTATGCTTGCGGTAGAAGCCCATCGGATCGGCCATGATGATGGGTGTGGCGCAGGTGATGGGGATGAAGCCGATCTTGAGGTCGCGCTTCTCGGGCGCACCGGTCGCTTGCGCCATGGCTTCGCGTGCATTCTGCAGCGGCAGGAAGCCCTCGATGGCGGCGAGCAGGGTGCCGGCGCCAAAGGCGGTCAGCATGGCGCGGCGGGTCGAAGCCTCGGGGAAAGCCGCGCGCATCGCCGCCTCATTCACCGCCCGGCCGAGTTCGCCCGTGCCGTCACGCGGCGCTTCCTCGGCGCAGGTGAAATCGGCGCTGTGGCTGACACCGCAGCCGCAAAGGCGGTCGAACAACTTGGCCATGTGGCACTCCCTGGGGTTGGCGCGCGCCATGCATGAGTTGTGCCAGTTAGCGAGGGGGCGCCGCCCCCTCCCGCTCCCCCGGCAGGAAACTCAGTTTCCTGCACCTTCACCGAGTGGGGTGCAGGGGACTGGTTCCCTGCTGGGGGGCTCGGGGGGCAAAGCCCCTCGATCTTGTGCCTAACTCTTAGGCAGCCTCAAACCACCGGCGACCGCCCACCATCCACATTGATCGCCGTCCCGGTCACGTAACCGCCCTGCTCGCTCGCCAGCAGCAGCGCCATCGCCGCGAATTCCTCGGCCTTGCCGATGCGGCCGAGCGGCACGGAGCGGCCCTGCTCCTCCTTCCATTCCTCCCAGCTGATATTGCGCTTGTCGGTCGCGTGGCGGCGCACCCATTGGTCGCTCTCGATGATGCCCACCAGCAGCGCATTCACCAGCACGTTATCCGGCGCGTATTCATTGGCCAGCGCCTTGGTCAGCGCCATGCCCGCCGCGCGGCTCACGCTGGTCGGCGTCGAGGTCGCGAGTGGCGCCTTGGCGCCGATGTTCAGCACGTTGATGATGCGGCCCCAGCGGCGTTCCCGCATGCCCGGCAGCACGGCCCGGCACAGGCGCACGGCGGCCATCAGCTTGAGGCTGAGATCATCCTCCCACAGCGCGTCGGTGATATCGAGGAACGGCCCGCGCTGCGAAGTGCCGGCATTGTTCACCAGGATATCCATGGGCCCGAGTGCCGCCACGGCCGCATCCACCGCGGCGATGCAGCCCTCGGCCGTGCGGATATCGGCCGGGATGGCGGCGACGCGCGCGCCAGGTGCCGCCGCCTGGATTTCGGCCTTCGCGGCTTCGAGGGCCTCGGCGCCGCGCGCCACCAGCGCCACATGCCCGCCCGCCTTGGCAAAGGCCAGGCCCATGGCCAGGCCCAGCCCCTTGGAGCCGCCGGTGATCAGGGCCTTGCGGCCATCGAGGGTGAGTTGCATGCGACGATTCCTCCGTGTTTGAAGGTTATGGTGCCTGCCAATCCGGCCCGTCGTAAAGCCAGGCCATGCCCTCCCAGGCGGCCTCCGCCGGGCGGCCCGTCAGCATCGCGTCGCGCAGCTCGGCCCGCACATCGGCGGCGTGGTAGATATCGCCATAGAGGCGCGCCATGGATTGCACGCGGCCGGTGCGCAGCACGCGCGCGGCCTCATAGGCCGGCAGGGCGGCTTCGACGGGCAGGGCGGCCAGCATGTCCGTCAGGCACAGCGCATCCTCCAGCGCCATATTCGCCCCCTGGGCGAGGTATTGCAGCATGGGGTGCGCCGCATCGCCCAGCAGCACGGCGCGGCCATCCTGCCAGCCGCGCTTGGGCTCACGGTCACACAGCACCCAGTATTTCCAGGTTTCGATCTTCTCCAGCATGGCGCGCACTTCGGGCCGCGTGCGGGCGAAGTGCCTTTGCAGAAGCGCCGGGTCACCCGCCTCGTCCCAGCCTTCGGAATATTCGGCGCTGTGAAACACGGCGACGAGGTTCATGAGTTCGCCGCGGCGCAGCGGGTAATGCACCAGGTGCAGGCGGGGGCCGGCATGCAGCACCACCTCATCGCGCGGAATGCCCTGCGGCACCGCCTCCATCGGCAGCACGGCGCGATAGGCGATATGCCCCGAGACGACGGGCTTTTCGGCACCCAGCATGGCGGTGCGGATGCGTGACCAGAGCCCATCCGCGCCGATCAGCAGATCGCCCCGCTCGCTTGACCCATCCTCGAAATACAGCGCGACCTGGTCCCCGATCCGGCTGTAGTCGCGCGCGGCGCGGCCGGTGGTGAGCGCCACACCCGGATGCGCCGCGCAGGCGCGCAGCAGCACGCCATGCATGTCGCCACGATGGATCACCGCATAGGGCTGGCCGAAGCGCGCCTCGAAACCCTCGCCCAGCGGCACGCGCGTGATCTCATGGCCATGGATGGCGCAACGCATGACCAGCGCCCGGGGCATGGCGGCCAGGGCCAGCATCTCGGCGCGCACGCCCAGCCGGTCGAACATCTTGAAGACATTGGGGCCGAGCTGGATGCCGGCGCCGATCTCGCGGAACTCGGTGGTGCGTTCGAAGACCCGCACCGTGTGGCCGCGCTGCGCGAGGGCCAGCGCGGCGCCGAGACCACCAATGCCACCGCCGGCGATGAGGATCTTCATGAGGGGCCTCCACAAAAAAGACAGGAAAGGGCCTCCGGCGGCTGGGGCCGGGGCCCCAGCCGCCGGAGGCCTCTTTTTGACTTACGCCAACTCCGCCAGCACCGAAGGATGGAACAACTCCTCCGGCGAAACATCCCGCGCGGCCAGGCCATCGGCGCGGGCGAAGCGGATCATGGCGGCGATTTCCGCGCGGTTTTTCGCGAAGCCATAGGGCCAGACATCGCCGCCCATGGCGCGCTCCTGCTCCTCCATGGCGGCGGCGATCCAGGGCAGCGAGACGCGCAGCACGTTGACCAGGCGCAGCTCCTCCAGCGAGAGGCGGCGGGCTTCGGCGAAGGCGCGGAACAGCACCAGCGGCAGCCAGGGGTTGGCTTCCGCCACATCGCGCCGCACGGCCAGGCAATGCATGATGGGGAAGAAGCCGGTCTGCCCGAACCAGGCTTTTTCCGCCGCCGGATAATCCGGAAAAAGCCGCGCGATCTGCGGGTGCGGCGCGGGCGGGCGGGGCCCGATCATCGCATCCACGCGGCCTTCGCGCAGCGCCTGCTCGGGGCTTTCACCCAAGGGCGCCACATCGAAGCCATCCGGCAGGGTGATGGCGATGCGCTCGGCACCGATGCGCCATTTGATGCCGCGGGTGTCCACCCCATGCGTCTCGCGCAGGATGCCGCGCACCCAGAGGGCCGCGGTCTGCTGGTATTCCGGCAGGGCGATGGTGCGGCCGGCCAGATCCTCGGGCCGCGTGATGCCGCGATCGGTGCGGATATAGATCGCCGAGTGGCGGAAGGCGCGCGAGAGAAACACCGGCACGCCGATATAGGGGCTGTCGCCGCGCGCCGTGGTGGTGATGTGGCTGCCCATCGAAAGCTCGGAGACGTCAAAGGCGCGGTCCCGCAGGGCGCGGCGAAAGATATCCTCGGGCTCGCCCGGGAGGGCGATGAAATCCACGCCGGGAATTGGCACGCGCCCATCCAGCACGGGGCGCGTGCGGTCCGAGAGGGTGCAGGCCAGCGTGATACGCAGCTTGGTCATCAAACAAGATTCTCCGGCGTGAAAGGCAAGCGGTCCGGCCTGACGCCGAGTGCCGCGTGAATGCCGCCCGCAATGGCGGCGATGCTGGGCGCCATGCTGGCCTCGCCCGCGCCCAGCGGCGGCGCATCGGGCCGGGCGATGAGGTTCACATGCACGCGCGGCACATCGCGGAAGCGCAGCACCGGGTAGTTCTCCCAGGAATCGGAGGTGATGCGCGTGCCATCCGTGCGCGCCGATTCATGGAGTGCCACGGAGACGCCATGGATGGCGCCGCCTTCCAGCTGGTTCATCGCGCCATCGGGGTTGATCACCTCGCCCATATCGGCCGCGATATGCAGCGAGAGGCAGCGCACGCGCTCCTCGGCGCGGATATGGGCGGCAACGGCGCACCAGGCGCCGCTGTTCTTGTAGCGCGCAACGGCGATGCCCAGCCCCTCATTCTCCGGCAGGGTGCGGCCCCAGCCGGCCATGCGCGCCGCCTCACGCAGCACATGCGCCGCGCGCTCATCCTCGCAATGGCGCAGGCGGAAGGCGACGGAATCCTCTCCCGCCAGGGCCGCCAGTTCCTCCATCACACTCTCGATGGCCCAGACATGGATCAAGGCGCCCAGCCCGCGCAGGGCGGAGGTGCGGATGGGCATCTCGGTCAGCCGCGTCATCGTCGCCGCCAGATGCGGCACGCGATAGAGCGGCACCATGTTGCGCTGCGCGCCGCCGCCGCCGGCCAAGGGCGGGTTGATCGAGGGCGGGATGGGCTGGCCACCCTCCATCAAGGGCGCTGCCAGCAGCACGGGTGTGGCGATGCGCCCCGGCCGCCCGGAATGCCCGTTGGAGCGCACATGCACGCGCCATCCGCTGAGGTTCTTCGCCGCATCCAGCCCGGCCTCGATCTCCACCAGCATGGCCGGCGAATGCGGGGCCTGGGCCAGTTCCTCGGCCCGGGACCACAGCACGCGGATGGGCGCGCCGGGGCTGAGGCGGGCGCAGATGGCGGCATCCAGCGCCACGTCATCGGCGCCGTTATGGCCGTAGCAGCCGGCCCCTTCGACATGCTCGATGATGATGTGATCGGCCGGCAGCTTCAGCGCGAGGGCCAGATCGGCGCGCAGATTGTAGGGCCCTTGCGTATGGCTCCAGACGCGCAGCGTGGTGCCATCATACGCCGCGATGGCGCAGCAGGTGCCCACCGAACCATGCGCGATGAAGGGGCGGAAGAATCGGCGCGTGATGCGCTCTGTCGCCGCCACCGCCGCGCCATGCTCGGCGACGACACTCTCCTCGCCTGGTGCCGTGGCGAGCCAGTCGCGCCAGGCCAGCGGCAGGGGCGCGCCTTCGCTCCAACGGGCGGCGCGGGTCGCGCGCTCGGCCAGGCGCTCGGCCTCGGCTTCGGTCGGCGCGAGGACGGCCAGCACATCGCCATCGCGCAGCACGCCGGGTGGTGCGTGCAGCAGCCGGGCACCGGGTGCGGGCGGGCGGATCATCCGCGCATGGCGCATGCCGGCGAAGCGCAGGTCATGGATGAAACGCGCCTCGCCGAAGACCTTGGCCGGCAGGTCGAGGCGCGGCGCGGATGTGCCGGTGACACGGCGCTGCGCCGCGGGCTTGGGCCGCGCATCGGGCGAGGCTTCGGCATCCAGCAGGTCCCGTTCGGCGAAGGCGGCATAGGAGCCGACGGGGCCATCGGGGCCGAGGAAACGGCCATTCTCCACCCGCAATTCCGCCAGCGGCACGCCACTCGCCTGGGCCGCGACCGAAAGGCACAAGGCGCGCGCATCGGCACAGGCATGGCGCAGCGCCATGCCGCCTTCCTGGATGGAGAGGGAACCCGATGTCACCGCCTCATTCGGGCTGATGCCGGTGATGGTGGGTGCGACCAGGATGCGCTCCAGCGCCACGTCCAGCTCCTCGGCGGCGATCTGCGCGAGGGCCGTCAGGATCCCCTGCCCCAGCTCCACCTTGCCCGGATGGATGGCGACGCGGCCATCCGCCAGGAAGGTCAGCCAGGTGCCGAGGCGGCGATTGGCATGCAGGCTGCCGGGCAGCTTCGGCTTGTCATCCGGCGTGGCTCCGCCAAAGGCGAGGTTCATGCGCGCATTTCCTCAGCAGCCTTCATGATCGCGCGCAGGATGCGGTTGTGGCTGCCGCAGCGGCACAGATGCCCATCCAGCGCCACGCGCAGCGCCGCCTCATCGGGGGCCGGGTTCTCACGCAGGAAGGCCGCCGCCGTGACGATGATGCCCGAGAGGCAGAAGCCGCATTGGCCGGCCTGCTCCTCCAGGAGGGCTGTCTGCAAGGGGTGTGGCGCGGCGCGCGTGCCAAGCCCTTCCAGCGTGATCACATCGCGCCCCGCCACCGCCTCCATCGGCAAGGCGCAGGCGGGGACGGAGCGTCCATCCAGCAGCACATGGCAGGCGCCGCACGCTTCCGCCCCGCAGCCGAAGCGCGGGCCGTTCAGCGCGAATTCGCCGCGCAACGCCTGCAGCAGCGTGCCGTCGGCCGCATGCTCCACCGCCACGCCGTTCAGCGTGAAGCGCGTCACGTGGCGGTGATCCGCGCCATCCGGATCCATTCGCGCTGGCGCTCGATATCGCGCCGCAGGAAGGCGTCGAAATCCTCGACCGACATGGGCAGCGGCTGCGCGCCGGCCGCTGCCTGGCGCTCCCGCGTTTCCGGCCGTTCCAGCATGCGGTTCACCTCGGCATTGAGGCGATCCACGATGGCGCGCGGCGTGCCCGTCGGCGCCATCAGCCCGAGCCAGATCGAGGCTTCGTAGCCGGGCAGCGTCTCGGCCACGGCGGGCACGTCGGGCAGCAGCACGCTGCGCTGCGGGCCGGTGGTGGCAAGCCCGCGCACGCGCCCGGCGGCGATCTGCTCGCGCATGGTGGGGATGGCGTCGAACATGATGGGCACCTGGCCCGAAATCACCGCCGTGCGCGCCTCATTCGAACCGCGGAAGGGGATGTGCTGGATCTGCACATCGGCCATGGCGCGGAAAACCTCGCCCGCGATGTGATAGGGCGTGCCGGGGCCGCTGCTGGCATAGTCGTATTTGCCGGGATTGGCGCGCAGCAGCGCGATCAGTTCCGCCACGTTGGTGGCGGGGATCGAGGGATGCACCACCAGCGCGTGATAGGCGATGTTGATGGCGGCGACGGGGGCCAGATCCCGCATCAGCTGGTAGGGCCGGTTGGGCAGAAGCGTCTCATTGGCGGTGTGCGTATTGCTCATCAGCAGCAGCGTCTGGCCATCGGGCGGGCTCTTCGCCACCTGGTCGGTGCCGATGGTGGCTCCGGCGCCGGGCCGATTCTCGACCACGAAGGGCTGGCCGAAGGCCTGCTGCAAGGGCTCGGCCAGCAGCCGTGCGGCGACATCGGCCGAACCGCCAAGGCCGAAGGGCACGATGATCCGCACCGGCCGCTGCGGCCAGGATTGGGCATGAGTCCGGCCCGCCAGCAGCAAGGCGGGTGTGGCGAGCAGGATGTGGCGGCGTTGCGGCATGGCGGTTCCCCTTGGCATTGCGCGCACACATCGCCCACGCCCCGCCGCACCGCAAGTGGGGTGGGGGGCGCCGGCAAGAAAGCATTTCGACGCGGCGCATCCGCTGTGCCAGTCTCGCGCAGCGTCGCGATGTCGCCGACCAGATGAGGAAAGCCCGCCAAGATGTCACCATCCACCATGCGGCCCTGGCGCAAGGCGGCGCTGGGCCTCGCTCTCTGCCTCGCCGCCTGCGCCGAGACGCCGCCGCCCACCACCACCGCGCCCGCCCCGGCGGCGGCGCTGGAGCCCGAGGCCAGTGCCGCGCTGCGCCGCATGTCCGCCACCCTCACCGGAGCGGCGGCCTTCACGCTGCGCGTCAACACCCTGCGCGAGGCGCCCGCCGCCCCAGGCCAGACCATCCTGCTGAGTGGCACCACTGCCATCGCCATCCGCCGGCCGGACCGGCTCTATGCCAGCACCGGCAGTGACCTCGGCAGCTTCAACCTCTGGTATGACGGCCGCAGCTTCACCGCGCTGAACACCCACCAGAACATCTTTGCCAGCGAAGCGCTGACCGGGCCGCTGGAGCCAGCGCTCCATGCCGTGCAGGAGCGGCTGGGCGTCGCCCTGCCGATCCTGCCGCTGTTTGCCGCCGACCCCTACGCCACGCTGACGCCGCCGGGCACGACGGGCCGGCGGATCGGCCGCTCCATCATCCGCGATGTGGTGGTGGAGCATTTCGCGCTCAACGGGCCCAATGGCCACTGGGAAATCTGGCTGGAAGCCGCCGCCAGCGGCCTGCCGCTGCGCGTCTCCTATGTGGAGCCGGGGCCGGAGCGGCTGCGCGTGATCCTCGATTTCGAGACGTGGGACCTGCGCCCCCGCCTGCCCGAGAGCACCTTTGCCTTCACCCCGCCGCCCGATGCGGCCCGCGCCAGCTTCCTGCCACCCGGCCAAAGCCCGGCCGCCGCCGCCCTGACCCGGAGGACCACGCCATGATCCGCCCCCACCTGGCCCTTATCCTGCTCGGGCTTGGCGCCGCCACCGAGGCGCAGGCCTGGACCTCCGGCAGCGGCCCGCGCGGTGGCAGCTACGCGGCCGGCCCACGCGGGGCGGTGGCGGAAGGCCCGCGCGGCGGTGTGGCGGCCAGCGGCCCGCGCGGGGCGGCCGTGCGCGGCCCCGAAGGCAATGCCGCCGCCGTCGGCCGCTATGGCGGCGCCGCCGTGCGCGGGCCCGAGGGCAATGTCGCCTATGGCGCGCGGCCGGGTTACCCCGCGGCCCCGCTCTATCCCGTGGCGCGGCCACCTGCCGCGGTGATCCGGCCGGTGCCGGTCTATCCCGGCTATCCCACGGCCGGCGCGGTGGCGGCGGGCGTCGCGGTCGGCGCCGTGACCGGGGCGGCGGTCGCTGCCGCCGCGCGCCCGGCGGCGGGCCCCGCGCCGATGGCGATCGGCGCGGCCTACAGCAGCCTGCCCTCGGGCTGCGTCACGCAATCCGGCCCGCAAGGCACGCTGTTCCGCTGCGGCGATGCCTGGCTGCGGCCCTACATGCAGGGCACGGATGTGGTCTATGTCGTGATCCCGCCGCCCTGAGCCAGGGCGGGCCGTCACACGCTCCAGCTCTCCCGCTCATTCAGCAGCGCCGGGTCGAAGCCGGCCAGGCGCTTGTAGTTGGACGCCGTCTCGGTCAATTCGCGCTCGCTGATCACGGCATGCAGGTCGTTGAAGCCCTGCGGGGCGCGGCGATGCACCTCCTCCAGGATCAGGTCCGGGCCGAGGGCGCGGTTGGCCAGGGTCAGCTTCGCGGTCGGCGGCAGCCGCGCCGCCTCGTAGCGCGCCAGCCCCTCGGCGATGTCACCCGCACGCGCCAGGTGCAGCGCCAGTTGCCGCGCATCGAGGATGGCCTGCGAGGCGCCATTGGAGCCGATCGGATACATCGGATGCGCCGCATCGCCGAGCAGCGTGACCCGCCCCTCCGACCAGCGCTCCAGCGGATCGCGGTCCACCATCGGGTATTCCAGCACGCGCTCCGCACCCCGGATCAGCCCGGGCACGTCGAGCCAGCCCCAGTTCCAGGATTCGTAATGCGGCAGGAAGCTGTTGCGATCCGCCTCGCGATTCCAGTCCTCGCGGTTGAAGCCCTGCTCGACGGGCATGCGCATCTCCGCGATCCAGTTGGTCAGCACCTGGCCATCGGGCAGATGCCGGATCGGGTAGCAGACGAATTTCTGGTCATGATGCCCGGCCTGCACCATGGTCGCGCCCGTCAGGAAGGGGGGTGCCACGGTGGTCGCGCGCCAGAGCACGGCGCCCTGCCAGGAGGGTGCGCCCTCATCCGGCGCGAAGTGGCGGCGAATGGCGGAATGGATGCCATCGGCGCCGATCAGCGCGGCGCCCCGGGCCTCGGCGCCGTTGTCGAAATGCGCCGTCACGCCATCCCCGTCCTGCGCGAACCGCGTGACGCGATGGCCGGTGTGCAGCGGAATGCCCCGCGCGCGGCATTCCTCCACCAGCAGCATCTGCAGCATGCCGCGATGGATGCTGTATTGCGGCCAGCGATAGCCCGCCGCCAGGCCGCGATCCTCCCGCCAGATCTCCTGGCCATGCGCGCTGATGTAGCGCAGCTCCCGCGTGGCGATCCCGGTGGCGGCCAGCGGCTCCGCCAGCCCCAGCTCGGTCAGCTCGCGCACCGCATGGGGCAGCACGTTGATGCCGACGCCGAGCGGCCTGTACTCGGCCACCGCCTCGAAGACGCGCGGCGTGAAGCCCGCCGCCTGCAATGACAGCGCGGCGACGAGGCCACCAATGCCACCGCCGGCGACGAGGATCTCACCCATGGAGCGCGCCATGCAGCCACTCGCCCCACATCAGGCAGGCGGCATCCTCGCCCCGCCGCGTGACGATCTGCGCCCCCAGCGGCAGGCCGTGCGCGCCCTGCCCCGCCGGCACCGTCACGCAGGGCGTGTGCAGCAGGGTCCAGAGCGTGTTGAACATCGGGTCCCCCGTGTAATCCTGGCCCGCCGGCGCCTCATCCGGGGCGGAGGGCGTCAGCACCGCGTCATACCCCGCGATGGCGTCGTTGAAGGCCAGCTGCGCGGCGGCGAAGGCGGCACGGCCCGCGGCCAGCTTGGCGCGCGGCTCGCTCATGCCCCATTCCATCCGCTCGCGCAGGATGGGGCTCAGCTGGGCGCGGGCATGGTCCATCTCCCAGGCCAGCGCCTCGGCCGATTCCATGTTCATCACATGCGGATGCAGCGCCACCGCCTCGGTGAAGGGCGCGCCGAGGGTGATCAGCGTGACGGTCGCGCCAGCCTTGCGGGCCGCCTCGCTCACGCGCTCCATCAGCGCCGCCGTCTCCGGCGTGCCGGCCAGCCCGGGGGCGAGCACCAGGGCAAGCTTCGGCGCGCGGCCAGGCTTGGCCGCCGCGTGGTCCACGCCGGTCAGCGCCGTCATGCCCAGGGCCACATCGGCGATGGTCGCGCCCATGAGGCCGATGGTGTCCAGGCTCTCGCTCATCACCTTCATGCCGGCGCGGTGCAGCGTGCCGTAGCTCGGCTTGAAGCCGATCGCGCCGCAATAGGCGGCCGGGCGCACGATGGAGCCCGCCGTCTGCGTGCCGAAGGCCAGGTGCAGCACGCCCGCCCCCACGCCCGCGGCCGAACCGGAGGAGGAGCCACCCGGCGTGTGCGCCGCGTTATGCGGATTGGTGGTGGGCCCTGGGAAGCGCGTCGCGAATTCGGTGGTGACGGTCTTGCCGGCGATGATCGCACCCGCCCGCCGCGCCAGCGCCACACAGGCCGCATCGCTGCGCGGCCGGTGCCCGCCCCAGATCGGCGAGCCATATTGCGAGGGCTGGTCGGCCGTATCGATCACATCCTTCACGCCGACGAACAGGCCAGCCAGCGGCAGCTTCGCACCCGCCTTCACCGCCGCATCCACCCGCGCGGCCTGCTTCATCACCAATGCCGGCTCGAGATGGGTGAAGGCGCGCAAGACCGGCTCGCGCTCGGCGATGCGGCCGAGCATCACCTCGGCCAGGGCGGTGGCGGAAAGGCTGCCGGCGGCAATGCGGGCGGCGGCCTCGGGGGCGGGGAAGGATGCGGGATTGATCATGGGGCGGGAAGCTAGAGGGGATTTCCCGCGCGCGGAACCACCCCGCAGCCGCGGCGTTTCAGCGCCGCCGATCACCCGGCTCGGCTGTGCCGATGGAACGGGCGCACCCCCGGCGCGCCCCATCCCTACCTCGCCTCGGCCACACCTTGCGCGATGAGGTCCCCCAGCGCGCGCGCCAGGCAATCATTCAGCCGGTCCGTCATGGCGCCACGCTCCGCGCGCGGCGCGCGCTCCAGGTCGAGCGCGCTGGCTTCCACCCAGTACTGCATCAGATCATAGCGTTGGAACAGCGGCGCGCCGGCCGCCGCCGCCACCAGGCGCAGCTTGTCCCGATAGGGCTCGATATTCGTATTGGCGCGCAGGAAGCGCGAGAATTGCTGGTCCATCACGATCATGTCGGCACCACGCCGGCGGATCCGGTCGAGCCCCTGGAGCATCGCCTCGCCCATGTCATCGGGATCAAGGCCGCGCACCGCCTCGACCGTCCCGGCCTGCCACACGACGAGGTTGGGCATGCCCACATTCAGCCCCTCACGCAGCAGGGCCAGGTGGTCATGCACCGTGACACCCCGGCCACCGCGCACCGTCAATTCCACCCGCAGCCCGGGATGCGCCGCCGCGAGCAGGCTTTCCAGCCGGGCCGGCCAGGTGGCATCCGGCCCCGAGGCGCCCGGCCCGGTGATCGAGCCCGAGCCCAGCACCAGGATGCGCAGCACGCCCGCCTGCAAGGCCCGCGCCACGGCGGGCAAGGGCCGGACCGCGCCCGCCATTTCGGGCGGGACGTCGCAGCTCAGCGCATGGGCCGGCAGCGGCCCGGCGAGGAGGCCAAGGAGGAGGATGCTCCGCAGGAAGGGCATGCGCATGGTTCAACGAGCCTCCAATGGGGCAGACAGGACGGTTGCGGCAGGCAGGGCGGGCTCGCGCGGGCGCATCGTCCCGCGTGACCATTCGGCGACCCAGCCGACGAGGATGAGCGCGCACAGGCACAGCATGTTGACCGCCACCTGCATCGCCCAGCCGTCGCCGGCCTCCAGCATCAGCCGTGCCAGGAAGGAGAGCAGGATGCCGAAGCAGAAGACCGGCAGGCTATGCCGGCCCATCATGGCGAAGGGCTCCATCCAGACCGAGCGCAGGAACCGCCCCTCCCGCGGGACATAGGCCGCGACCAGGTAGGCCAGCGCGATGATGGAGGCGAGGCGCAGCGGATGCAGCGAGGTCTTGTCGATGCCGGCGAGGAACCCCGGCACCCAGAGCGGCCATCCCTCCATCATCCCCGGCCGGTCCGAGGCGAACATGGCCGCGAGGCCGAGGCCCAGCAGCAGCAGCGCGGCCCCCGTGCTCCAGCCACTGCGCGGCGGCAGGGCAATGGAGGGCGCGCCGCGCACCGACTGGCCGAGCAGGAAGCCCAGCACGAACAGCACCTGCCAGGCGAGCGGGTTGAAGAACCACCCCCCCTCCTGCCAGCGCGGGAAATTCACCCCCAGCGCCCGCGCGCCCAGCCAGAGCGTGAGCGAAAGCCCCAGCATCAGCCAGGGCCAGGGCCGCATCACCAGCCCCGGGATCAGCATGGTCAGCAGCACGATGTAGAGCGGCAGGATATCGAGGAAGGCCGGCTGGAAGCGCAGCAGCAAGGCCTCCAGCAAGGTGCGGTAGGGCTGCTCGGCGAAGGGGTCCAGCGCCAGTTCATCGAGGTAGATGGCGCGGTCCAGCGTGGCGGCCGAGAAGCCCACCTGCGCGGTGAACACCACCAGCAGGAAGATGTGCGCGACGTAGAGCTTGCTGACGCGCCGCACCAGGGCGGCGGCGGCCGGCGCCCAGCCCTGCCGGTCCGCCTGGCCGGCATAGGCGAAGGCGGCGGCATAGCCCGCCAGCAGGACAAACACCTCCGTCGCGTCCGAGAGGGTGAAGTTCTTGATGGTCAGGCCACTCAGCCAGTTTCCCGGCGTATGGTCCACGACGATCATCCACAGCGCGAGACCCCGGCAGAGATCGGCGCGCGGATCGCGCCGGGGCCGGGCCGATGCCGGGCTGGATTGGTTGGCGATTTCACTCATGCGCGCCTATATTAGCCATATGTGGCGCCTTGCAGTCCCCCTCCTTGTGCTCGGCCTGTCGGCCCCGGTGCTCGGCCTGTCGGCCCCGGCCTTCGCGGCGGGCTGCCCTTCCGCGCGCGAGGCACTGGCGCCACTGCTCGGCGTGCAGGCGGAGCTGGATGCGGGCGAGCCGCTGACCATCGTCGCACTCGGCTCCTCCTCGACCGAGGGGGCGGGCGCTTCCTCACCCCGGGCCAATTATCCCGCCCGGTTGCAGGCGCTGCTGCGCGATGCCCTGCCGGGGGTGGAATTGCGCGTCATCAATGCCGGGAAATCGGGCGAAACCTCGGCCGACATGCTGGCGCGGCTGGAACAGGATGTGCTCTCGCATGATCCGGACCTGGTGATCTGGCAGGCCGGCGGCAATGAGGTGCTGCAAGGCCGCGACCCCGAGCAGTTCCTGGCGCTGATGCGGCAGGGGCTGCGGCGCCTGCGTGCGGCAGGGGTGGAGGTGGTGCTGATGGACAATCAGCGCTCCCCCCGGATTCTCAGCGCGCCGGCCAGCCGCAGCTTCGATGCGGCCATGCAATCCCTGGCGCGCGAGGAGCGCGTGCCGCTTTTCGCCCGCTCCCGCCTGATGCAGCGCTGGCGGGATGCCGGCCTGCCGGATGCCGAGGTCCTCGCCCCCGATGGGCTGCACCACAATGACCGCGGCTATGCCTGCCTGGCCGAGGCCCTGGCCGCGTCCCTGCTGCGCTCGGCCGGGCTGCGCCCCGATCGCGAGACCCGGGTCGCGCGGCGCTGAGCGCATGCGCGTCACCACCACCTCCCTCCCCTCCGGCGCGCTGCGGCATGCCATCGGCGTCACCGCGCAGGCGCTGCCCCCGGTGCGGCCCGCCGCCCTGGTTGCCGCCTGGGAGGCGGCGCGCGCCTCGGCCGAGGCCGGGCTCTGGGGGCCGGCCCGGCTGATCGCCTTCGAGGATGGGGTGGAAATCGCCCTGACCGATGCGGATGCCGCCTGCTGGGCCGAGGCGATGGCCCGCCGGCAGGGGCTGGATTCGCTGGGCGATGTGGCGCTCTGCCTGCGCCTGCTCGCGCTGGTCGAGGTGCTGGGCCGGGCGAAATGGCTGCGCGGCTTCTTCACCATCACGGCCGAAGGGGCGGAATTCCACCCGGCCTTGCTCGCCGCCGCCGCCCGCGCGCCACTCGATACCACGGGGCGTTTCGAGGATGGCGCATTGCGTGCCATGCTGGCGCGGAGCATTCCCTATGCCCCGACCTGAAATTCCACCCAAGGAAAGACGCCCCCGCATGTTGCGCGCCGCTTGGCTCACCCCCGTCCTGGCACTTGCCGCCCCCCTCCTGGTGGCTTGCGGCGCCCCCAATTCCACTACGGCGCGCTTCGATGCGCCGACGCTGGCGCCACCCCGCCCGGGTGATCCGCGGACCAACCCGGCCGTGGCGCAGGCCTGCCGCGAACAGGCGGCGCGCGAGATCCAGCGCCAGGATCGCGGCCAGCTGCTGCGCGAGGATGAGAGCAATTCCCGCCAGGGCTCCGGCTTCGGCGCCCTGCCGGCCACCAGCCAATCCGACCTGCTGGGCCGGCAATTCCTGTTCGACCGGCGCATCAACGAGTGCATCCGCGCCAATACCCAGACCGACCCCTCGGTGCAGCCGGCCCCTGCCGCCACGACGCCCGCGGCCGCGCCCGCGCCCAGCACCCGGCGCCCGCGAACCACCCGCACGGGCACCTGATCTGGCCCCTTTCGGCGCGCTCAGCCGCGCCCTTTCCCACCGCGATGCGAGAATCTTCTTCTCGGCCAGCCTGACCGCCTGGACCGGGCTCTGGATGCACCGGATCGCGGTGATGTGGCTGGCCTGGGAGCTCACGCGCTCGGCCTTCTGGGTGGGCATGGTGGCGTTTTGCGACCTCGCCCCCGCCGTGATCTTCAGCCCCATCGCGGGTGCGGTCGCGGACCGCATGAACCGCGTAAAGCTCACCATGATCGCCCAGGGGGTGATCGGCGCGCAGGCGCTGGGCATCGCCATCCTCACCTGGGCCGGGGTGATTTCCATCGGCTCGCTGCTGGTGTTCGAGGTGATCGGCGGGATCGCGGCCAGCTTCGCGCAGCCCGCCCGCCAGGCGCTGATGCCGGGCCTCGTGCCCCGCGCCGACCTGCCGGCCGCCGTCGCCTGCAATTCGCTCTGCTACAATGTCGCGCGCTTTCTGGGGCCTGCCATTGCGGGGCCGATGGTGGCGCTCTGGGGCGTGGTGCCGGCCATCCTGTGCAATGTGCTGGCCTATGTCGTCGCCACTGCCAGCCTGCCGATGATGACGGTGGACCCCGGCCACATCCGGGGCCATGCGCCCGAAGCCTCCTTGCTGTCGGAAACGGCCGAGGGCATTCGCTATGCCGCCAACCACCCGGGCATCGGCCCCATCCTGCTGTTTGCCGGCATCAGCGCCATCCTGCTGCGCGGCGTGCAGGAGGTGCTGCCACCCTATGTGGAGCGGCTGTTCGGCCAGGGGGCAGCCGGGCTGGCGCTGCTGACGGGCGCCATCGGCGTGGGCGCGCTGGCGGCGGGGCTCTGGGTCGCCTCACGCGGGAGGCTGGCGGGCACCACGCGCATCGCCGTGCTGGCGACGGGTGGCCAGGCGGTCTGCGCCGTCGGCTTTGTCGCCACCGGGTGGTTTGCCTTCGCCGTGCTGTGTGGCGCGCTCTATGGGGCCTGCGCCTCGATCCACGGGATTTCGGTGCAGACCCTGGCGCAATCCGCCGCACTGACGCGGATGCGCGGGCGCACCCTGGCCCTGTGGGGCCTGATCACCCGCGCCTGCCCGGCGCTGGGCGCACTGGTGCTCGGCACGGCGGGCGAGGTGTTCGGCATGCGCCTGCCCACCATCATCGCCGCCTGCTGCGCCATGCTGGTGACGCTCTGGGGCGTGACACGGATGCGCGGCTGGGCCAGACATCTGGAAAATCCCACCCAAGGGTCCGATCCTGCCGCCTGATTCCCAGGTGCCGGGCGAATCGGCCCGACCAACCACGACAAGTGCCGCATGGCCGACCGGCCTTTGCGTTGGCTGCGCGCGACGAGGACGAAACGAAATGCTCAACACCGCGATCATTGGCATGGGCAATTGGGGCCGCACCCTGGTGAATTCCGTTCAGGGCAAGAACGGGACGGGCCTGCGCTTCGTCGCCGGCACCACCGGCACGCTGGACAAGGCGCGCGACTACGCCGCCGAAAAGGGCATCCGCCTTCACGCGACCTATGCCGATGTCCTGGCCGACCGCGAGGTGCAGGCCGTGGCCCTCGCCAGCCCGCACGGCATCCATGCCGAGCAGGTGATCGCCGCCGCCGCCGCCGGCAAGCATGTCTTCGTCGAGAAGCCCTTCACGCTGAGCAAGGCCAGCGCCGAAGCCTCGGTCGCGGCCTGCCGGAAGGCGGGCGTGGTGCTCGCCCTCGGCCATAACCGCCGCTTCCTGCCGGCCGTGGCGGAGATGAAATCCATCATCACCACGGGCGGCATCGGCACGCTGCTGCATGTCGAGGGCCAGTTCAGCGGCCCCGGCGCCTTCGCCTACAAGGAGGGGATGTGGCGCGCCGACCGCGCCGAAAGCCCGCTGGGCGGCATGGGCGGCATGGGCATCCACATGGTGGACATGATCATCCACCTGGCCGGCCCCTTCCGCGATGTGCGCGTGCAAAGCCACGCCAAGGTCAGCACCACGATCGACGACACGACGGCCATGCTGGCCACGCTGGCCAATGGCGCCACGCTGAACTTTGCCACCCTGGCGCTGGCACCCCGCTACTGGCGCGTAGCGCTGTTCGGCACGGACGGGCTGCTGGAATTGCGCGGCCATGAGCACCTGTTCTTCCGCGGCCGCGACGGCCAGGAATGGACCCGCGAATTCCCGGTGACGGATATCGAGCATGCCGAGCTGGAGGCCTTCGCCGCCGCCGTGGCCGGCGGCCCCGCCTATCCCTTGCCGCTGGATGAGGCGATTCACGGTGTCGCGGTCTATGAAACCATGATCGGCGCCGCCGCCTCGGGCAGCGCCTATGCGGTGCCGGCCTGACGCGGAATTTCAGCCGGGTGGCTTGCAACCGCCCGGCCCGCCCCGCATTCAAGCCCCTGGAGCCGGCGAAATTCCGGTGAAGCGGCAGGTCCATGCCCCTGATCGGTTGAAGCGGCAGCGCCGCGGGCCGTGATTCGGGGGCGCGACGATGTCACTGGCACAACGAAGGGCCACGCGATGATGAGGACTGGCGGCTCCGGCCCCTTCGGCTGCATTCCCGCAGCATGAGCGACCTCACCGAAGCCCAGGCCCCGCGAAAATTCTTTCGCGACTTCATCCGCCTCACCGGCCCCTACTGGACGCAGCCTGGCCGCTGGAAGCCGCGCGTCATGGTCGGGCTGCTGGCGCTGCTGGTCGTCCTGCAGGTGGCGCTGGCGATCCGGCTGAACATCTGGAGCGCTGACCTGTTTGACGCGCTGGAGCGCCGCTCGACCGAGCATGCCACCGCGCAGATCTTCGTCTTCCTGGCCATCCTGCTGGGGATCATGGTCACCAATATGGGCCACCTGGTCGTCAAGCGGCATTTGCAGCTGGATTGGCGCCGCTGGCTGACGCGGCG
This sequence comes from Sediminicoccus sp. KRV36, assembly GCF_023243115.1. Taxonomy (NCBI): domain Bacteria; kingdom Pseudomonadati; phylum Pseudomonadota; class Alphaproteobacteria; order Acetobacterales; family Roseomonadaceae; genus Sediminicoccus; species Sediminicoccus sp. KRV36. The sequence continues at coordinate 1,677,333 of NZ_CP085081.1, read as the reverse complement.
CGTCATCGGCGAATGGATGGAGGATGCGCGGCATTACCAGGCCGGCCTGATCCCCGGCGACCACGCCAACCCCGATGGCCGCGTGGCCGAGGATGTGCGCGTGCTGACCGAGGCCGCGGTGGATCTGGCCAGCACCTTCTTCTACTGCGTGCTGCTGCTGGTCACCTTCGTGGGCATCCTCTGGTCGCTCTCGGGCTGGATCCGCGTGGCGGGGCTCGATCTGCCGGGGCACCTCGTGCTGCTGGCGTTGATCTATGCCGGCATCGGCGCCGTCGTCGCCTTCATCCTGGGCCGGCCGCTGGTCAGCGCCACCGATTCCCGCCAGACCAAGGAGGCGGATTTCCGCTTCGAGCTGGTCCGCGCCCGCGAATGCGGCGAAGCCATCGCCATCGCGCGCGCCGAGGCGCCGGAGCGTGACAAGCTGGCTTCCCGCTTCGAGACCATCGCGCTCGCCTGGAAGGCGCAATCGGTCGGCCTCGCGCGGCTGATCGCCTTTTCCTCGGGCTATGCGGCGCTGGCCGCCGTGTTTCCCATCCTGGTCGGCACGCCGCGCTTCCTCGATGGCACGCTGACGCTGGGCCGGCTGATGCAATCGGCCCAGGCCTTCCAGCAGGTGACGGCCGCACTGTCCTGGCCGGTGGACAACCTGCCGCGCATCGCCGAATGGCGCGCCTCGGTCGAACGTGTGCTGGCGCTGGAGGAAGCGGTGCAGATCGTCGCCCTGGAAGCCGCGCGCACCGGCGATACGGCGATTGACCTGGACCGCGCGCCCGGCCCCTGGCTTGGCTTCGATGACCTGTGGGTGGCGGACCCGGATGGGACGGCCATGCTCTCAGGCTTTGATCTGCGGGTGCAGCGCGGCGAGCATGTGCTGATTGACGGCGACCCCGAAGCCGCGGCCACGCTGTTCCGCGTGCTGGCCGGCATCTGGCCCTGGGGGCGCGGCCATATCTATCTGCCGGTGGATGCCGAGATGGTGGCCGTCGGCCGCCGCGCCTTCCTGGCCGAGGGCACGCTGCGCCACGCGCTGGCGCTGCCCTCCCCCGCCGTCGCCGACCACCTGATCGTCCAGGCGCTGGAGGAGGTCGGCCTCGGCCGCCTGGTGGAGCGGCTGGATACCGAGGGGGATTGGGTGGATGCGCTGAGCGGGGCGGAGCAGCAGCGCCTCTCCTTCGCGCGGCTGCTTTTGCTGCGCCCGCAATGGATCCTGCTGGGCGAGGCGACGGATGCGCTGGATGCGGAAGCGGCCGATGCGATGCTGACGCTGATCACCAAGGCCCTGCCCGATGCCGCCATCGTCATGATCGGCCAGCATCCCGGCTCGCTGGAGCCCTTCGACCGGCGGCTGACGCTGCACCGCGCCACCAGCGGGGAAGTCCTGCTCAACGCCGTCTCGGCCCGCCGTCGGGCTGCGCGCGCCGCACGGCGGCCGGCCCTGCCGGTGGTGGATTGGCTGCGCAAGGGCTATGGCGGCAATGACTGAGTTCAGCGCTCACTCCGGGCGCTGACGCCGCGCCCGCGCATGGGGCGGGGTGGGCTCATCGCAATTCTCGCCGGCCAGGGTGAGGGTGATGGTGCTGCCATGGGCCGATTCATCATCCCCGGGCGGGCTGATGGCGAGCCTGGCGGCAGCCGCCGTGCCATCCGGCAGCAGCGGTTGCAGGGCGGTGATGTGAAACACCGCCTCCACCTCGCAGACGCGCAAATGGCCGCGCGCCTCCCGCGCGGCGTGCCGGCGGGTCGCGGCCAGGGCATCCACCGTCTGGATCATCGCATCCTGCAGCGTGAGGGTCGCGATGGGCTGCGGCGGGGGCGGCGGGGGCGGCGTGGCACAGCCCGCCAGCAGGAACGCGGCGAAGCCTGGGATGATCATCGCGCGATGGCGCATGGCCGTTCTCCTGCGGGGCGATCCGCGCCGGGCTGGATCGCCGCGCGGCCCATCATCGGGGGCGCGGCGCAGGCCGTTGCGGATCAGGGGCGGGTGGGAAGGCCCAACCCGCACGGCATGATGCGCCCGCTCGGGCTGGCTGGCCAGCGGGCGGGACGCCTTTCGCCAAAGGGCGGGCTGCGTTAAGTCTGCCGACCTTCCACCCAGCAGGAGCAACGCCCGAGATGAGCAAGATCAACCGCACCGGCAGCAACCAGATTCTGAGCAGCGCCGTCGAGTACCACAATTTCGTCTATCTGGCCGGCATCACGGCCGATGACCTGAGCCAGGACATCACCGGCCAGACCCGCCAGGTGGTCGCCAAGATCGACGCCCTGCTGGAGGCCAATGGCACGGACACGACGCGCCTGCTGCAGGCGCAGATCTGGCTGAAGGACATCCGTGACCGTGACGCGATGAACAAGGTGTGGGTGGAATGGCTGGGCGATGCCGGCCGTCCGGCGCGCGCCTGCGTGCAGGCCAATATGGCCGATCCGCGCCACCTGGTCGAAATCATGATCACCGCCTGCAAGTAATTCCAGGCGGGGACGAAGCGCTCCCCGCAAGAGAACAGAAGAACGCGCTGGCCTGTTCGGGCCAGCGCGTTTTTTATGCCAAAGACGTTAAAACATGATTATCGCCCACCGCGGCGATGCTGCCGCGGGCGGCGGGAGACTGGCGCGCCGAGTGTGACATTCTGGCTGCCACAGTGTTGCACACAGAGTCATACCCCTGGATTGCAGGATAATTATCCTGATTCTGCCCCCTCCACCCCCACCCTCCGGACGAATCACGGCGAATTACGCCGTGTATCAACGTCGCGGGTTGCCCGGACCGGCCCACCCGGATACCCCGAAACACGCCGAAACAATTCCATCCACCCAGGAGGTGTTCTGCATGCGTCTTAAGGTTGCCCAACTGACCATGTGCCTGATGCTCGCCGCATCGCCCTTCGCGCCGGAGGCCGCTGCCTCTCGCGGGGATGCCAGGTCTGATGTGCGGCCTTCCGCATCGCAATCGCGCACCAATTCCGCCGTGGCCCAGCGCCAGGCGCGGCCGCGCCAGACGCGCGCCGGCAGCTTTTCCGGCGGCCTGACCTGCGTGCCCTATGCGCGCTCGGTCACCGGCATGGAGATTTCCGGCAATGGGCGTGACTGGTGGCACAATGCCGCCGGCCGCTATGCCCGCGGCCAGCGCCCGCAGGTGGGTTCCGTCCTCGCCTGGCCGGGCTCGGGCTCCATGGGCTCGGGCCATGTCGCCGTCGTGTCGCGCGTGCTGAACGCCCGCATGATCGAGATTGACCACGCGAATTGGGGCGGCCCGGGCATCCGCCGCGGCACCGTCATGCACAATGTGAAGGTGATGGACGTCTCGGACGACAACTCCTGGACCCGCGTGCGCGTGCAGGTGGGCTGGACGGCCGAGAATTTCGGCCGCGAATACCCGACCTATGGCTTCATCCACAATCGCCCGGCCAGCAGCAGCTTCGCCGATGCGTCGGATGACATGATCCGCCCGGTGTCCTACTCCACCCGCAGCAGCGCCGCCCGCCGCGGCACAGCCGCGCGCGGCAGCGCCGCCCGCGGCGCGCCCCGCCCCGCCGCGATCCGCGTCGCCCAGATCCGCCCGGCGCGCCCCGCCCGCTGAACACGCCTGGATGAATGTGCCAGGATGCGGCGGTGAACCACCGCAGGATGTCCGCATGTTCGTCGCCACCAACCGCTTTCGCGTCATCCCCGCCCATGCCGGCGAGTTCGAGCAGGTCTGGCTGAATCGCGAGAGCCGGCTGCATGAATTGCCCGGCTTCGTCAGCTTCCAGCTGCTGCGCGGACCGCAGGCCGAGGATCACATCCTCTACTCCTCCTCCACACTCTGGGCCTCGCGCGCGGATTTTGACGCCTGGACGCGCTCGGACCAGTTCCGCCGCGCCCATTCCGGCGCCGGCAGCAGCAAGAACCTGACGTTGGGTCCGCCGAGCTTTGAAGGCTTCGACGTGCTCCAGACGATCAACCGCCCCTGATCGGCGCGGCTGCTGGAACACCGGCGTGATGGCATCGAGGGGCTCTGCCCCTCGCGCTCGCCGGCAGGGTGAAAACCTGCGTGGTTTTCACAGTTTCCTGCACCTTCGTTCGGGGGATTATTCCATCGAAGATCCAAGAAACTGGTTTCTTGGTGGGGGAACGCGAGGGGGCAAAGCCCTCTCGCTATCTGCCCTTTTCCAGCAACCTGCTGACAAGATGCGGCCGTCTCAGGCTTCCGCCCAGGCGGCCATGCCCTCAGAACCGCACGGACAGGCTGATCGAGCCATATTGCGCCGCCTCGGGCTGGGTGGAGAATTCCCGGCTGCGAAAGGTGTAGCTCGCCGTCAGCCGTGCCCGGCTGAGCATGAGCACCGCCCCCACGCTGGCATCCGCCACGCCGGGAATGCGCTCCACGCTGCGGCTGTCCTGGAGGCTGTTGCCATCGAGGAAAATGTTGCGCGCCACGGCGCGGCCCTCGATGCCGGCAAAGACATACCAGCTGAAGCCCTCACCCGGCTCGAAGAAGGCCGAGCCTGAGATGGCCGGGCGGTTGCGCGGCGGCCCGAAATCCGCCGTCAGGTTGTTGCCCAGGCGCAGCACCAGGCCGGCACTCGCATAGGTCAGCACATTGCCCAGGCTGCCCGTCAGGCTCGGCACCATGCCGACCGAGAGCCCGCCCACGCCCACCTCCTGGTTGAAGCGCCATTGCCGCGAGAGGATGAGGTTCACGCCCACCTCATCCTTGAGCTGATAGCTCCAGCCATTGGCGCGATCGAGGTTGCGCAGGCGGTGCACGCCGTTCTGCGCCTGGCGCCCAAGGGCCGAGGGCCCCACCACACCGACCTGCAATTCCAGCCCGCCAAATTCGGTGGCCGTGCTGGATACGAGGGAGACGGCGCCGTAGAGCCAGCCGGCATAGGGCCGGTCCTGCGGGTCGGGGTTGCGGCGCTGCGTGTCGCTGGGGGTGAAGATGTTCTGCCCGGCCGAAAGCCCCCAGCGCGGCGCGCCGCCCTGCGGAAACAGGAAATTGCCCGGGCGGTTGTTCAGCCAGGCCAGCCAACCAGGCGGATTCTCGGAGGCCGAGCGCCAGTCGAACTGAAGGCCGCTCGTGTAGTAGCGGTCCGTCCCGGCAAAGAGGTCGTTGTCATAGGAGACCGAGAAGCTGCCGGCCGGGTCCGCCTTGCGCGCGGCCGTGGCTTCGGCAGCGCGCGGTTCGGCGCCCCCTGTCTGGGCAACAGCCGGCGTCAGGCTGGCCAGGAGAAGCAGGAGGGTGGCGCCGAAGGGGCGGATGGGCATGCGGGGGCCTTTCGCGGCAATGCGCGCACAACGCCCCGGCTGGCCTAAAGGTTGCGCCCTCAGACCAATTCCGCGGATCGGTCCCAGAGATTGGGCACCACACTGTTGGTGTAGCCCGAGACGAAGCGCTTGCGCGCACTCGTCGCCCCGTCAAACACATGCCGTTCAATGGCGCCAATATTGCCGCCATAGACATGGATGGAGATGGAGGGGCGATCGGGGATGGCGTTTTCCACCCAATGCACATCCTCCTCGCCCGAGCCGACGCCGACCACTTGGCCCGGCGTCAGACGGTCCACCTGGCCCTCGCGCATGGGCTTCCCGGGCTCGGGGTGCATGGTGACGCTGACTTCGGCGCCGCGCAGCATGCCGACCAGGCCCCAGACCTTGTGGTTGTGGATCGGCGTGCGCTGGCCGATGCCCCAGACGAAGCTGACCACCGAGAAACGCTCCAGCGGGTCGCAATGCAGCAGATACTGGCGATAGGTGGGGCCGGGTTCGGCCAGCGCCTCGGGCAGCCAGTCATCATGGGCGATGAGGTCGGCCAGCAGCGCCTCGCCCTCGGAGAGCCAGCGCGCCTCGCTGGGGTCCTGGTCCGCGAGGCGCGTCATCGCCTGGATGTAGCGGCGCAACCTTGAGATATCCGGCATCAATTCTCTCCAAGTGCGCGCTTGGCAACAGCGGCGAGGAAGCCTGAGGCCGCGGGCAGCACGTCGTCATTGAAGTCATAGGCGGGGTGGTGCAATTCGCGCCCGCCATCGGCCGGGCCATTGCCGATCCAGACGAAGGCGCCGGGCACTTCGCCCAGGAACCAGGAGAAATCCTCGCCGGTCATGGCGGGCGGCAGGTCGCGGCGGATGGTGGTGACGCTGGCGGCGGCGGCCGCCGCCGTCTCGCGCTCGGCCGGGTGATTGGCGGTGACGGGCACGCCGCGTCGGAACCCCACCTCGGCAGTCAGGCCATAGGCGGCGGCGATGCCATGGGCGATCTCGCGCATGCGGGCCTCGATCAGGTCACCCACCGATTCGTCGAGCCAGCGCGCGGTGCCGGTCAGCTTGGCGCGGTTGGAAATCTGGTTCCCGGCCGTGCCGGCCTCGGCGATGGTGACACTGACCACGGCCGATTGCAGCGGGTCCACGTTGCGCCCCACGATGGATTGCAGCGCCACGATGGCGTGGCCGATGCCCAGCATGGGATCGCGAGTCATATGCGGCAGGGCGGCGTGGCCGGCATGGCCATCGAAGGTGATGTCGAATCGGGCGCCGGCGGCCATCACGGCCTTCTCATGGATGGCGATATGCCCGGCTTCCAGGCCGGGCCAATTGTGCCAGCCGAAGATGCGATCCATCGGGAAACGCTGGAACAGCCCGTCCTTGATCATGTGGCGGGCGCCGCCGCCGCCTTCCTCGGCCGGCTGGAAGACCAGGCGGACCGTGCCGGACCAGCTCGTATCCGCCAGCAGCAGGGCCGCGGCCCCCAGCAGGGCGGTGGTGTGGCCATCATGGCCGCAGGCATGCATGACGCCGGGCTTGCGGCTGCGATACGGCAGGGTCTCGTCCAGTTCCTGGATGGGCAGGGCGTCCATGTCGGCCCGCAACCCGACGCTGCGATTGCCCCCCGCGCCGGTGGAGGCCCGCCGCAAGGTGGCGACCACGCCATGGCCGCCCACCCCCGTTTCGATTTCCGTGACGCCGAGGGATTTCAGCTTTTCCACCACGAAGGCCGCGGTTTCGCCCTCATCCAGCGTCAGGCCGGGATGGGCGTGGAGGTGGCGGCGCCAGCCGGTCAGGGTGGTGTGAAGCTCTGGGTTCATCCCGGCAATCTAGGCGAAAAACACGCCGGATGGTAACTCTCCGCGCCGTTACGGTTTTTGAGGCAATTCTTTGCAGATGAAGCTTGATCTCGTTTACAAAGGTTGTATCTTGAAAGAGTTACCACCTTCCGGTTGCGCGGTCGGGTTCCTGGCGCCAAGCCATTATCCAAAACTGCGCAACCACCCCAAGGAGCGAGGCAGAATCTCATGAAATTCGCTGATATCGGCCAGCAGCTCCGCGCCTATCGTATGGAATCCGGCATGCGGGCCGAGGAGATCGCCGCCCGCCTCGGTGTCTCCCGCGCGGCGCTGTATCGCTACGAAAAGGGCGAGGTGATCAAGCTGGAGACGATCCGCCGCCTCGCGGAACTGCTGAAGGTCTCGCCGCTCTCCCTGCTGGGCATCGGCATCGAATATTTCGCCCGCCCCGCCGCCTTCCAGGAGCGGCTGCGCGGGCTGGAGGAGCAGGCGGACCAGATCCTGCTCGTCGGCGGCGCCTTCTGCTGGCAGATCACGGGCGAGGCGCTGGAAGGCGCCCTGGCCGAGGCCTGGACCCAGGCCGTGCCCGCCGGACCTGACCGCAATGTCGCGATCTCCCTGATCGAACAGGGGCTGGGCGCGCTCACCGCCCGCAAGCGCCTCTACACGCAAAAGCGGCCAAGCGTGATCGCCGTGCTGAGCGAAGCGGCCATCATCACCCTCCTCACCGAGGGCATCGCCGCCGGGCTGAACATCCCCGAGGCGTCCCGCAGCCGTGCGCGCATCGCCGCGGCGCAGGAGGCGGAGGCCATGGCCACGATCATGGAAACCGTGCCCATCGGCCTGCAGCTCGGCCTCGCCACCGGGGTGCAGCCGGCCGCACCCTTCATGGTGCTGCGCGGGCGGGACCGCGCGCATGTCATCACCTCGCCCATCGCCGCCGATGCGCCGCCCTCCGCCTCGACCGGCGTCGCCGGCATCACCGCCGCCGAGGAAGCCGTCTCGGTCCATCAGCGCGTGGCCGAGGCCATGTGGCGCGATTCGCTGAAGGGCAGTGAGGCCGCGGCGCGGTTGCGGCAATTGGTGCGCGAAACAAGGGCTTGAGGCTGAGGCCGGACGCCGTTCCGCTTGAGATTTGCGTGATCCCGGGTGTAGCCTTGCGCATTGCCAAGGAAACACCCGGACCGCAAAAGCGGTGAAAGCACCCCCCCCCCCATGCGCCTGCTCCATCTGGCTCTCGCCACGCCTGTCCTGCTGCTCGCCTGCGCGAGTGAGCCGCCACCGCCGCCGCCGCCCCGGCCCGTCGCGCAGCCGGCCGCGCCCAGCAACCAGGTGACCTTCCCGAATGCGGCGGAGATCGCGGCGGGCCGGCCCATCCGCATCCGCCCGGCCGCCAATTTCGGCGCCTATGGCGTGCTGCAGCCGCTGCCGGGCGCGCCCGCCTGCGGCGTGCTCCAGCAAGGCCGCAGCCCGCGGCCGCTGCCGGTGGCTTCCACCACGGGTGACGTGACGCCGGCCTTCAACATCGCCGGCCGCTGCCCGCGCAATGATGACGGGCGCGGCATGCCCTTCGTGCGGATGGACCGGGCCTGGACGCTGCCCAACGGCATCTACATGCAGGGTGCGCAGCATCACTGCCTGCTGCCCAATGTCGGCTCCAACGCGGTCTGCGTGCCGCGCAGCTGAGGGCGCGAGGGGTTTGGCTTTCCTGGATTCGGATTTCAGCGATAGGCCACGCCCCTGACGAAGGTGCAGGAAACCGGTTTCCTGCCGGGGTGCGCGAGGGGCTGGCCCCTCGCCCTCCATCACGAAGGTTTTTCAGCAGCCAACCGAAGCAATCCGGTGCCCTGCCGGTGTGCGAGCAGCAACCCAAAAATTGTTGAAAACAGAGGGCCGCAGCGGTGTCACCGTCTTCGCTACCCGCGCGCGAGGGGGTGATGTTCCTCCACCACCGCCCGCAGCCGCTCCTCCAGGACGCGCGTATAGATCTGCGTGGTCGCGATATCGGCGTGGCCCAGCAGCGTCTGCAAGGCGCGCAGATCCGCCCCGCGTGAGAGCAGATGCGTGGCGAAGCTGTGCCGCAGCACATGCGGGCTGACCTTCGCCGGATCGAGCCCGCCCGCCAGCGCCGCCTGCTTCAGCAGCAACCCCACCCCCTGGCGCGTCAGATGCCCATTCGCCCCGCGTGAGGGCAGCAACCATTTCCTGGCCGAAAGCCGCCCCTTGCCGCGCGGCACCAACCCCTCCTGCGCCGCCTGCGCCGCCTCCCGCGCGCGGCGGGAGATCGGCACCAGGCGCTCCTTGCGGCCCTTGCCCATCACCGTGACCAGGGGTTCCTCGGCGCGCAGCATGCCGGCGGGCAGCGTCACCAGCTCCGTCACGCGCAGGCCCGAGGCGTAGAGCAGCTCGATCGCCGCCACGGCGATCGGCGCCTGGGCTGGCGGGAGTTTTTGCGCCCCCTCCAGCAATTGCCCCACCTCCGCCTCGGTCAGGGCCTTGGGCAGGGAGGCGGGCGCGCGGGGGCTGTCGAGCAATTCCGTCGGGTCATCGGCGCGCAGGCCCTCCCGCGCCAGGAAGCGGTAGAATTGCCGCAAGGAGGAGAGGCGCCGGGCCTGGGTGCGCGCGGAAAATGCCGCCTGGGTGGCCAGCCAGCCGCGCAGATCCGCGGGGCTCGCCGCCACCGCGTCGCCGGGCAGATGGGCCAGCGCGCTTTCCAGATCGGCGCGATAGGCCTCCAGCGTGTTGCGCGCCGCGCCGCGCTCGGCCGCCATCATCTCCAGGAAGGATTCGAGGTGGCGGTTCACCGCGGCATGCCCGCGATCCGCGGCGTCAGCGCCGTCAGCCTGCGGGCCGCCGCTTCAACGCACCTGGAAGCGGTCATTGGGCAGGACGCGCTCCACCGGCGCGCTGGTGATGGCGGGCGGGAAGGCGCCGAGTGCCAGCAGCCCCAGTGCCGCGGCACAGAGCAACAGCATCAGCAAGGTCAGCACCGGACGGCGAAACATGGCGGGCTTGGCATCCCCTCGCGCAAGATAGGGATTGTGCTAGCCTTGGGGCCAGTGTCACGCAACCTCGCCCAGCCCGATTCCCTTCAAGCGCCGGCCTCACGAAGCATCGTGCTGGTCGGCATGCCGGGGGCGGGCAAATCCTCGATCGGACGTCGCCTGGCGGCGCGCTGGGGCTTGCCCTTTCGCGATGCCGATACCGAGATCGAGCGCGCGGCCGGCATTCCCGTCGGTGAAATCTTCGCCCGCTATGGCGAGGCGCATTTCCGCGAGGGCGAGCGCCGGGTCATCGCCCGGCTGCTGCAGGCGGATGGCCCCATCGTGCTGGCCACCGGCGGCGGCGCCTATGTGGATGCGCGCTCCCGCGCCGCGATCCGTGAGGCGGGGGCCATCACCATCTGGCTGAAATGCCGGCTTTCCACCCTGATGCGCCGCGTCGCCGGGCGCGACCACCGGCCGATGTTCGTGAACCAGGACCCGCGCGAGGTGCTGGAACGGCTGATGGCCGCCCGCCACCCCGCCTATGCCGAGGCCGATGTGACCCTGATCTGTTCCGACGAACACCCCGATGTGACGACGCGCCGCGTGGCCGATGCCATCGCCGCCCATCGCCCGCCCGAGCGGCTGCGCGTCGAGCTTTCCCGCAACGCCTATGACATCGTCGTGGGAGAGGGCGTGCTGAAACGCGCCGGCGCCGAGCTGGCGCAGCGGCTGGAAGGGCGGCGCGTGGTCATCGTCAGTGACCAGTCGGTGGCGCCGCTGCACCTGCCCATGCTGCGCGAATCGCTGGCCGATGGGGGCTTCAGCGTCGCCGCCGAATTCCTGGTGCCGCCCGGCGAGGCCAGCAAATGCTTCGCGCAGTTCGAGCGCCTGGTGGATGGCATTCTCTCCGCCAAGGCGGATCGCCGCCTCACCGTCATCGCCCTCGGTGGCGGCGTCGTGGGGGATCTGGCGGGCTTCGCCGCGGCCGCCGTGCTGCGCGGCCTGCCCTTCGTGCAATGCCCGACGACGCTGCTGGCCCAGGTGGATAGCTCGGTCGGCGGCAAGACCGGCATCAACACGAGCCACGGCAAGAACCTGCTGGGCGCTTTCCACCAGCCTAAGCTCGTCCTGGCCGATACCGCGACGCTGCGCACCCTGCCGCCCCGCGACTTGCGCGCGGGCTGGGCGGAGGTCGCGAAGCACGGGCTGCTGCAGGGCCCGCTCTGGGACTGGTGCGAGAGCGAGGGGCCACGGGCGATGCGGGGCGATGCCGATGCCCTGGCCCATGCCGTGCTGGAAAGCTGCAAGCTGAAATCCGCCGTCGTCGTGGATGACGAGTTCGAGATGAAGCCGGAGGGCGGGCGCGCCCTGCTCAATCTCGGCCACACCTTCGGCCATGCGCTGGAGGCCGAGTGCGGCTATGGCGGCGAATTGCTGCATGGCGAGGCTGTGGCCATCGGGCTTGGCCTCGCCACGGAACTCTCGGCCCGGCTTGGCCTCTGCTCGCAGGAAATGCCCGGCCGCGTGCGCGAGCATCTGCGCGAGATCGGCCTGCCAAACCGCATCGCGCAATTGCCGCGCGGCTTCACGGTGGCGCGGCTGATCGCCCGCATGCGCGCCGACAAGAAGGCCCGTGACGGCGCGATGCGCTTCGTGCTGCTGCGCGGCGCCGGCGATGCATTCACTGAAAGCGGCGTGGACGAAGCCATGGTCCGCGCCCTGTTGATCGAGGAAGGCTGCGAGCCATGAGTGAAAACAACCTCCAGGTGCTGCTGAAACGCCGCCCCGTGGGCGAGCCCGTGGCCGAGGATTTCGAGGTGGTGGAACGCCCCGTCCCCCTGCCCGGCCGCGGCCAGGTGCTGGTGCGCAACCGCTTCCTCAGCCTCGATCCCTATATGCGCGGCCGGATGAGCGACGCGAAAAGCTACGCCAAGCCCGTCGAGCTCGGCGCGGTGATGGAAGGGGCCACGGTGGGCGAGGTCGTCGCCTCGGATGATCCGAGCTTCGCGCCCGGCGATACGGTAATGGGCGGGCAAGGCTGGCAGCGCTTCTGCGTGATGGATGGCGGGCGCCTGCGCCGGGTGGATGTGGGGGAGGTGCCGCTCTCGGCCAATCTGGGCGTGCTCGGTATGCCCGGCCTCACCGCCTGGGTGGGGCTGGAGGATATCGGCGAGCCCAAGGCCGGTGAGACGGTGGTGATCAGCGCGGCCTCGGGTGCCGTGGGCCAGGTGGCCGGGCAGATCGCCAAGGCGCGTGGCTGCCGCGTGATCGGCATTGCGGGCGGTGCGGCCAAATGCGCCTTCGTGAAGGAGGAGCTGGGCTTCGATGATTGCCTGGACCACCGCGGCGACCTGAACGCGCAGCTTGACGCCGCCTGCCCCGATGGCGTGGACGTCTATTGGGAGAATGTCGGCGGCCATGTGCAGGCGGCGGTGTTTCCCCGCCTGCGCGATTTCGGCCGGATGGTGATGTGTGGGATGATCTCGCAATACAACATCGCCCCCGGTGCCGATGCCGCCGGTGCGCCGGCCGGCCCCAATCTGGGCCCCGTGGTGCGCAAGCGGCTGCGCATCCAGGGCTTCATCGTGAGCGACCATGGCTGGGAACGCTACGGCCAGTTCCGCGCCGTGATGCTGGGGCTGATCCGGGCCGGGCAATTGCGCTGGCGTGAGGATGTGGTGGTGGGGCTGCCGGCGGCACCCGGCGCCTTCATCGGCCTGCTCAAGGGCGAGAATTTCGGCAAGCTTGTCATCAAGGTGGAATAAAAACACAGGCTTGCAAAGCTGCCATGCTTGGCGCACATCCCTGGCATCACATTTCGTCCGGACGGAGAGACTTCATGACGCGTTCCCTGACCCGCCGCGCCAGCCTCGCCGCCCTGGCCGGAGCCAGCACCTTGGCGCTGCCCGCCAACCATGCCCGCGCCCAGGCGCCGCGCGAGTTTCGCCTGGGGCTGATCACGCCGCCCGCGCATACCTGGAACCAGCAGCTGACGGCCTGGGGCACGCGGCTTCGCGATGCCTCGAACGGGCGCTTCACGGTCACGCTGTTTCCCTCGGGCCAGCTCGGCAATGAGGCGGCGATGCTGCAGCAGATGCAGACCGGTGCCCTGGATATGAGCCTGCTGACGACCTCCGAGATCAGCAACCGCGTGGATGCCTTCGGCGCGCTGCACGCCCCCTTCATCGTGCCCAATATCGAGGCTGCCGTGGCGATGCTGCGCGGGCCCATCGCGCTCGGCCTGCTGAACGGGCTGCCGCAGGCGACGGGCTGCGTCGGCTTCCGCTATGGCATGGTCGGCATGCGGCAGATCATCACGCGCGACGCGACCACCACCCTCGCCGATCTGCGCGGCAAGAAGGTGCGCATCACGCCCGCCGCCCCCACGCGGGATTTCTTCACCCTGATCGGCATGGCGCCCACGCCACTGCCGCTGCCGGCGATTTTCGAAGCACTCTCCAACGGCCAGATTGACGGTGTGGACCTCGATTTCGAGAGCATCATCAACAACCGCTTCCAGGAAATCTGCAAGACGATGCTGCTGACCAACCACTTCGCCTTCCCCGCACTTGGGCTGATGTCGGCGCGCGTCTTCGCCACCCTTGCCCCGGCGGATCGCGAGCTGATCCGCGGCACGATGAGCGAGGCACTGGACGCGCTCTGCGATTCCATGCCGGAGCGCGAGGCGCGGCAAGGTGCGCAACTGCGCGCGAGCAACATGCAGATCCGCCCGGTGGGGCCGGAATTCTTCGGCGATGCGGTGGCGCAGTTCGATCGCGCCTGGGGGCCGCGGGCGCCGGCGCTGGCGCAGCTGCGCGCGGCTTATCCGCGCGGCTGAGGTGAGTTTGGTTGAATGCGAGGGGGCTTTGCCCCCTCGCGCTCCCCCAGCAGGAAACTCAGTTTCCTGCACCTTCGTCAAAATGCGGGTGCAGGGGACGTCCAGGGGCAAAGCCCTTCGGCAATTCACCTGATGCGCCGGCTCAGCCTTGCTGTTGCGTCCTTTGAGCGCGGCGCCCTGGTCCTCTGCATGGCCCTCGTCCTCGGCCTCGTCCTGCTCAACGTCGTCACCCGCAGCCTGAACTATTCCCTCTTCTGGGTGGATGAGGCGGCGGTCTTCGCGATGGTCTGGGGCTGTTTCATCGGCGCCTCGCTGCTGGTCCACCAGCGCATGGATTTCGCCGTCACATTGCTGACCGACCCATTGCCCAGCCGCCTGCGGCATCTGGCGCGCGTCCTCGTGGATGCGCTCGTGCTGGGCTTCGGCGTGCTGATGCTGGTGCTGTGCTGGTGGTGGTTCGACCTGCCGACGCTGATCGCCAGCGGCTGGAACCTCCAGGTCTTCTTCGAGGTGAATTTCAACGGCATCTACATGGAGCGCCCCACCACGGTCGGCCTGCCCAAATGGCCCTTCTTCCTGGTGATGCCCTGGTTCTCGCTCACCACCACCGTGCATGCCACCGCCAACCTGGTGGAGGATGTGGTGGCCATGTTCTCGGGCGAAGCCTTCGCCGAGCGGCAGGAGGCCGAGATTTGATCACCGGCATCGCCTTCGCCGGGTTGCTGTTCATTGGTGCTCCGATCGGCATCGTGCTCGCCCTCTCGGCGGCGGCCTATATCTTCGCCAGCAACAACCAGGTGCTGCTCGGCTCCTACCCGATCCAGATGTTCGGCGGTGTCGAGAATTACGGCCTGCTCGCCATCCCGCTGTTTCTCATGCTGGGCGAGGTGATGAACGGTGCCGGCATCACCACGCGCCTCATCGGCCTCGCGCGCGCCTTTGTCGGCACGGTGCGTGGCGGGCTTGCCTATATCAACGTGCTGGCCAATGCGCTGATGGCCAGCATCCTGGGTTCGGCCGCAGCACAGATCGCCATCATGAGCCGCGTCATCGTCCCCGAGATGGACCGCGAGGGCTATGACCGCCGCTTCTCCGTCGCCACCACCGCCTCGGCCGGCCTGCTCGCGCCGATCATCCCGCCCTCGATGATGTTCGTGGTCTATGCGGTGCTGGCGCGCGTGGCCACGGGTGACATGTTCCTGGCCGGCATCATCCCCGGGCTGATGATGACGGCGGGCTTCTTCCTGGTGATCTTCGTCGTCGGCCTCATCAGCCCCTTTCCCACGCCGCGCCCCCTCACCTGGCCCGATCGCTTCAAGCTGCTGCGCGATGGCGGCATGCCGCTGCTGATCCCGCTGGTCATCATCGGCAGCATCACCACCGGAATAGCGACCGCAACCGAGAGTGCTGCCGTCGCCTGCGTCGCGGCCTATCTGATCGGGCGGTTCGTCACGCGCGAATTCCATGACCGGGATTTGCCGCGCATGCTGCTGGCGGCGGGGCGCAACGCGGCCGTGGTGCTGTTCATGGTGGCGACGGCGGCGGTCTTTGGCTGGGTGCTGACCTTCGGCAAGGTGCCGCAGGATATCGCCGCCTGGATGCAGACCATCGCGACCGGCCCCATCTCCTTCATGCTGCTGGTGAACGTCATCCTGCTGGTGATCGGCACGGTGATTGACGGCATTCCCGGCCTGATCATGGTGGTGCCGATCCTGCTGCCCATCGCCACCGACATCTACGGGATTGATCCCGTGCATTTCGGCGTGGTCGTCTCGATCAACCTGGTGCTGGGGCTGGTGTCACCGCCGGTCGGCATCGCGCTGTTCATCGCGGCGGCCGTGACGAAGATGAAGCCCGGCGAGATCTTCCTCTGGACCATCCCCTATTGCATCACCACGGCGGTGGTGCTGGTCCTCCTCAGCATTTTTCCGGTGCTGACGCTCTACCTGGTGCGTTAGCGCCAGCAGGCCGCTGAGCCAACAAAAGCTGAGAGCGCTCTGCCCCGTCACGCTCCCCGACCAGCGTGAACGTCCCCGTGGTTTTCACCGCCTCCCGCGCCTGGCGCTTCACCTGATCGAAGGTGCAGGAAACCGGTTTCCTGCCGGGGAGCTCGAGGGGCTGGCCCCTCGATCCCACCGCGCGGAGGTGTTCCCTCGCGCGCGATCGCAACCCCGCCGCGCGGCCTATTCCGGCTCGACGCGCGCCAGGCGCAGCAGTGCCTGCGCCTTGTCGAAATCCCGCGCGATATAGCTGTCCAGCGCGGCGCCAGCCTCGAAGAGCGGCACGATGCCCAGGCCCGAAAGCCGCGTGCGGATCGCTTCCTCGCCCATGATGGCCTCCACCTCGGCTGCGATGCGGGCGGCGATGGCCTCGGGCACGCGCGGCGGCGCCCAGATGGCCCACCAGGAATGCGCATCCACGCTCGGGAAGCCGGCTTCGGCCGTGGTGGGGATATCGGGTGCGGCCGGGTTGCGCCGCGGGGCCGTGAGGGCGATGCCGCGCAGGCTGCCGGCCCGCACCGGCGGCAGCATGGCCAGCATCGGGTCGGTGTTCAGCCCAAGCCGCCCGCCCATCAGATCCACCAGGATGGGCGAGGTGCCGCGATACGGCACGAAGGTCACATCGGCACCCACCTGCCGGACGAATTCGATCGAGGCCAGATGCCCGGCCGAACCCAGGGCCGACACGCCGGCCGACCAGTCGCGCGGATTGGCGCGCATGGCGGCCGCCACCTCGGCCATGGTGGTTTGCGGGCGGGAGGGGTTGATGGCCATGAGGCAAGGCCCCTCACCCGTGCGGGCGATGGGCTTGAGGTCGGTCAGCGGGTCATAGCCCGGGGCGCGCATCACCAGCCGCGCAATGGTCTGCACCGAGGCCGAGACCAGCAGCGTGTAGCCATCCGGCGCCGCCTGGGAGACGGCGATGCCACCCACCGTGCCATTGGCGCCGGCGCGATTTTCGACCGTCACGGTCTGGCCGGTCCGCTCGGCCATGCGGGCGGCGATGGCGCGCGCCATGGTGTCCACCGAGCCGCCAGGCGCGAAGGGCACGATGATTCGAACCGGGCGCGTCGGCCAGGCCGGCTGAGCCACGGCAGGCTGAGCCAGGGCAGCGGCGGGCAGAAGGCTGGCGCCGGCTAAGGCTGCGCGGCGGGTGAAGCGGGCTGTCACGGTGACGGGATCTCCTGAATGCGGAGAACAGGTTAGCCTTCCCTGGGCAAGGGATCACCAGAAATTCATGGGCGGCAGCGATCAACCGGCCCGGCGCTGCTCCAGCGTGACGCGCAGCGCGCGCATTTCGCTCTCCAAAGCGGCAAGTCGCTCGCCCACCGGGTCGATTTCCTGCGCGGGCAGGCCGTAGCCCACGGTGATGGTCTCCGGGCAATCGGGGCCCGAGCAGCGGGCCGGAATGCCGACCACCGTGGTGCCATCCGGCACCGAAGCGACGGCGACCGCATTGGCGCCCACCCGCGCGCCACGCCCCACCGTGATCGGCCCCAGCACCTGCGCCCCGGCGCCAAGGATGGCGCCATCCAGCACATCCGGATGCCGCTTGCCGGCCTTGAGCGAGAGGCCGCCCAGCGTCACGCCGTGATAGATGGTCACGTCATCGCCGATGGTCGCCGTTTCGCCGATCACGACACCCATCCCGTGGTCAATGAACAACCGCCGGCCGATCTGGGCGCCGGGATGGATCTCGATGCCCGTCAGCATCCGCCCCAGATGCGAGGTGAAGCGCCCGAGGCCGCGCAGGCCGAGGCCCCAGAGCCCATGCGCCAGCCGGTGCCACAGCACTGCATGCAGCCCGGGATAGGAGAAGATGACCTCCGGCCAGGAGGGCCGCGCCGGATCACGCTCGCGGATGGAGCGGCCGAGTTCGATGATCTCAAGATTCATGCAAGCCAGCCTGGCACGGGCAGCCCCTTGGACCGAAGGAATTCCGGGTTGAACAGCTTGGACTGATAGCGCGCCCCGCCATCGCACAGGATGGTGACGATGCGGTGGCCCGGCCCCATCATCCGCGCCAGCTTCACCGCGGCCGCGACATTGATGCCGGCCGAGCCGCCGATGCACAGCCCCTCATGCAGCGTCAGGTCGAAGACCTGTTCCAGCGCTTCCGCATCCGTCACCTGGATCGCGTCATCAATGGGGGCACCTTCCAGATTGCCGGGCACGCGGGACTGGCCGATGCCCTCGGTGATGGAACCGCCCTCGCTCATCACCGGCGTGCCGGTCTTGCGCCAGGCATACAGCGCCGAGCCCATCGGGTCGGCCAGAACCACCCGCGTCGTCGCATCATGCGCCTTCAGCGCCAGGGCGATGCCGGCCAGGGTGCCGCCCGTGCCGCAGGCGCAGGTGAAGCCATCCACCCGCCCGCCGGCCTGGAGAATGATCTCGGCCCCCGTGGTGCGGCGATGCCCCTCGCGATTGTCCAGATTGTCGAATTGATTGGCCCAGACGGCCGAGCCCGGGGTGGCTGCGTTCATCTCCTCGGCCAGGCGGCGGGAGACATGCACGTAGTTGCCTGGATCCTTGTAGGGCTTGGCGGGAATGAGCCGCAGATCGGCGCCGATCATGCGGAGAAAATCGATCTTTTCCTGGCTCTGCGTCTCCGGCATGACGATGACGCTGCGATAGCCGCGCGCATTGCCCACAAGCGTGAGGCCGATGCCGGTATTCCCCGCCGTGCCCTCGACGATCACCCCGCCCGGCCGCAATTCACCGCGCGCCTCCGCCCCCTCGATGATGGCCAGCGCCGCGCGGTCCTTCACCGAGCCGCCGGGATTCATGAATTCCGCCTTGCCGAGGATGTCGCATCCCGTGGCGGCGCTGGCGCGGGCCAGGCGGATCAGGGGCGTCTGGCCGATGGCGCCGATGAGGCCGGCGACGGGGGTCGGGGAAATGGCGTTCATGGAGGGAGGATATCAGCCTGCGCCGGGCGTGAAACAAGAGTTTGATCCGGAGCAATGCGCGGGACGCGGGGAAATCATGCGAAATTCCCACCTATTTCACGATCAATTTACGTTGACCTACGCCGGATAAATCCACATATCACAAATCATGATCGTGTTAATTTCATCCCCGGCCCGATGTCTGCGGAATTGCAGCCCCGCCAATCCCTCAGACATATGGAGAATCCCAACATGAATCGCCGCCACCTCCTCGCCCTCCCGGCCCTCGCGCTGCCCACACTCGCCAGCGCGCAGGCCGACCGGCCCATCCGCCTGATCGTCCCCGTCGCACCCGGCGGCAGCCAGGATATCGTCGCCCGCCTCATCGCCCGGCATCTGGGGCCGGTGCTCGGGCAGAATGTCGTGGTGGAGAACCACCCCGGCGCCGGCAGCAATATCGGCTATGAGATGGGGGCGCGCGCGCGGCCGGATGGGCTGACGCTGATTGCCGGCTCGGACAGCCTGTCCATCAACAAGGGGCTGTTCCGCCGGCTCTCCTTTGATCCGGTGGAGGATTTCGCCGCCGTGGCGCAAGCGACCTCGGTGCCGCAGATCCTCGTCGTCCGGTCGGATTTCCCCGCCGCCCGGCTGGAGGATTTCGTCGCCTTCAGCCGCCGCAACCCGGTGGCCATCGGCACGCCGGGCAATGGCAGCCTGGCCCATCTGCTGATCGAACTGCTCCAGCAGGCGACCGAGACCCGCTGGACCCATGCGCCCTATCGCGGCGGCGCGCTCGCGGTGAATGACCTGCTGGGCGGCTCGCTCCAGGGGGTGATGATCAATATCGGCGCGGTGACGCAGCATGTGCAGGCCGGGCGTCTGCGCGGCCTCGCCGTCTCGACCGGCGCGCGCACCCAGGCCCTACCCGAGGTGCCGACCCTGGCCGAGGCCGGGCTCGCCAACATCGCCGTCGCCGGCTGGCACGGGCTGGTGGCGCCGCGCGCGACGGACCCCGCCCTCATCGCCCGCCTGAACCAGGCCGTGGGCGAGGTGCTGCGCCATCCGGAGCTGCGCGAGCGCCTGGCCGCCCTGGGGATCGAGCCGGTGGACGCCCCCCCGGAGGCACTGGCCGCCAAGCTGCGCGAGGATGCCGCCCGCTGGGCGCCCCTGATCCGCCGTACCGGGATGCAACCCGACTGAACGGATTGCTCCATTTTTGTTGACAAATCGTGACGATCAAGAACCAACTCCCTCAAGCAAAATAATTGCTGGGGGAAGTTCTGATGCGACCGCACGGTTGGACGGTAACATGCCTTGTGATGTGCCTTGCGAACGGCGCGGCTCAAGCCCGGGACAATATCGAGATCAACTACAACGTGGATGGCCAGACCGGCCAGCGGGGTTTCTCGACAGTTCAGGGCATCGTGGATGCGCTGTCCGGCAATGCGCTGAACAGCGTGGCGGGGAGCTACACCCCCAACTCCCCGGCCACCGCCGACATGAATATCCGCGGCATCCAGGGGGTGGCGAGCTACGCCGCCAATTCCCCCGCGCTGCGCGTGCAAATCCCGGTCGCCGGGCTGGACCGCACCTTCCAGGGCGCCACGCGTGAGGCCAGCGCGCGGCTCTTCCAGCGCTATCTGGAGGGCAGCGAGGGGTCCGGCACGCTCAACAACATCCTGCGCGCCGGGGTCCATTCCTCGCCGATCGATCCGGTGGCGGGCGGCCCCAATTCGGCGCTGACGCAGCTTTCGGTCACGGATTTCAGCGCCGCCGCCAATGCCTCGGCCGGGCGCGGCAGCGGCTTTGGCATCGGCGCGCGCATCGGCGGCTTCACCGCGGCGGGGTATGACAGCTACAATATGACACTGCCGATCGACGCGAGCTGGCGCATCACCGAGCGCGATACCCTCAGCTTCGACCTGCCTCTCGCCTATACGAATTCCGGCGGGGCCACCTCCTATGCGGCCAATGGCGGCGTGCTCTACCGCCGGCAGGTGACCGAGGATTGGCAGATGCAGTTCTCCGGCCGGGTCGGCGCCGCGGGCTCCATCGAATTGGGGGCGGGTTCGGGCATCTACGGCCTGGGGATGGTATCGAGCTACCGCTTCGCCCTCGGCGACGCCTGGCGGATGACGGTGGTGAACGCCATCAACTACGTTTCCACCTTCCCGGCGAGTATCGGCAGCATCTCGGTCAACTACAACGTCGCCAACACGGTGTTCCGCAATGGCATCATCATCAACCGGGACCTTGATTACCAATTGGCCGGGTTTCCGCTTTCCGTTTCGGGCTATGCGGTGGATACGCGCTTCGCGGGTTCGCCGGTCTATGTCCGCAACTTCCAGGAATTCGGCGTCTTCGTCGCACCCGGGCGGGAATCCCGCTTTGGCGTCGGGCTGCAGCTCATGACCGGGGACCGCGGGCTGTTCGGCGTGACGATGAGCACCGGCATCCGCTTCTGACGCCGCAGCCCCGCCTTGCGGCGCGGGGATGCCGCCCAACATCCTGGGCATGGCACTCCCCCCCGCCCAAGCGCCGAACCCAGCCCCGGCCCGGCGCCCGCGTCGCACCCTGAAAGGCCTGTTGCTGCTTGCCCTGGCGCCCTGGCTTGCGGCGTGCTCGGTATTCGGTATGCGCAGCGGCACCGAGGAACCCCCCTTCACCATCATCGGCCAGATCGGCGAGGTGGAGATCCGCCGCTACGCGCCGCGCCTGGTGGCCGAGATCGAGGTGGCGGGCGATGAGGCCAGCGCCCGCAACGCCGCCTTCCGCCCGCTCGCCGCCTATATCTTCGGCGAGAATGTCACGGGTGAGCGCATCGGAATGACGGCGCCGGTGGCCCAGGCGGGCGCCGATGGCGCCTGGCGCATCGGCTTCTTCATGCCCGCCCGCTACAGCCTGGACAGCCTGCCCCGCCCGCGTGACCCGCGCATCACCATCCGCCCCCTGCCGGAGGCGGATGTGGCCGTGCTGCGCTTCAGCGGCTTGCCCGAACCCCAGGCCGTGGCGCAGGCCGCTTCCCGCCTCGATGCGGCATTGGCCGGCAGCGCCTGGATGCCCCAAGGGCCGGGCGGCGCCTGGTTCTACGATCCGCCCTGGACGATCCCGGGCCTGCGCCGGAGCGAGGCCTGGCGGCCGGTCAGACGCAGCTGACCCGCGTCACATTCGCCAGGCCTTCGCCGCGCAGGGCCTGGGTCCCCGGCAGGATCGTCTGGTAACCGAGCGAGACGGTGAGCCGCTGCCCGGGGCTGATGGAGATCGGCGCGCCATTCGGCCGGTCCAGCACGCTCGCCGTGACATTGACCAGCACGCGGCGGGGCGCGGATTGCGTGTTGCGCAGCACCACCGAATAGGTCGCGCGGGTGGTGGCACCGGGCGTCACCCGCGTGTCGAACTGATCCGCAACCACGCCGCCCGAGCAATAGCTGGCGAACTGCGCCTGCGCCGTCAGCGGCAGGGCCAGCAATACGACGAGAGCCAAGAGGCGCGGCATGGGCTCATCTCCACCTGAGAAACGATACGTTAACCATTACATCCTGTGGTTGCCAATCGGCTTTACCAATCGCGTCGATCGGCTGGCTCAGCCCGTCACCATGGCGATCTTCCCGAAATGCGCATTGGCCTTCATGTGGGCCAGCGCCGCATGCACCTCATCCAGGTGGAACACCCGGTCCAGCGGCAAGGCGAGCTTGCCCGCCTCCAGCGCGGCCCAGAGGTCCTGGCGCATCAGGCGCACAATCTCCCGCACCTCCTCATTGCTGCGGGTGCGGAAGGTGACGCCGATATAGGAAATCCGCCGCGCAGCGTGCAGGTCGAAGTCGAAAT
The DNA here is from genome assembly GCF_023243115.1 of Sediminicoccus sp. KRV36. Taxonomy (NCBI): domain Bacteria; kingdom Pseudomonadati; phylum Pseudomonadota; class Alphaproteobacteria; order Acetobacterales; family Roseomonadaceae; genus Sediminicoccus; species Sediminicoccus sp. KRV36. The sequence goes on along the minus strand of NZ_CP085081.1, from coordinate 1,654,753 downwards.
CCGCCACGGCCCCGCCCAGGCGGCCGACATTGATGATCCGCCCCAGGATGCGCGTCGCCGCCAGCGTCTGGGAGACGAGCGGGCCGCTGATCTGGTCCACCACCGCATCCACGCCGCGCCCTTCGGTCGCGTCCAGCACCTGCTTCACCCAGGCCGGGTCGTTCGTGTCCACGGCCAGCGTCGCGCCGAACTCCGCGAGGCGGGCGCGCTTCTCAGGGTTGGTGGAGCTGCCCACCACCACCGAGGCGCCCATCAGCCGCGCGATCTGCAAGCCCATCAGCCCCACGCCGGAGGATGCGCCCTGGATCATGATGGCCGAACCCGGCGCGCAAAGCCCATGGGTGACGACAGCGTTGTGCATGGTCTGCAAGGCGACGGGCAGCGTCGCCGCCACCTCCCAGGACATGTTGGCATCGGGCACCAGGCTGACGCGCCCCCAATCGGCCAGCGCATATTCGGCGTAGCTCGCGGCCATGCCGCCCATGACGCGCATGCCGGGCTTGAGGTGGGCGGGGACCTCGCTGCCGCATTCGGCGATCTCGCCCGCGGCCTCCAGCCCGGGGATCGCGCCGATGCCCCCCACCGCGCCATGCGCATGCCCGGCCGCCACGCCCAGATCGGCGCGGTTCAGCCCGATGGCGCGCAGCTTCACCAGGATCTGCTGCGGCCCCGGCTTCGGCACGGGAACTTCCTGCAGGGCAAGGCCCTGGGCGGTGACGATGGCGGCTTTCATGAGCGGTGCTCCCCCTTGGACGGACACCGAACGTAAAGCGCATCACGCGCCGAGGTAAGGCCATGGGCCCGGTGGATTTTCCCGCGACAAGATGTGATGTTGCAGCCAACGGCGCAGCTTGCGCCCAAGCCGGCCGCAGGAGCCGCAGGGAAGGGCATGTCCACAGCGCCACCGATCCGCTCCATCCAGTATCTGCGCGCCTGCGCGGCCCTGATGATCGTGATCTATCACCTGGGCGTTCCGTTCAGCCGGGCCGGCTATACGGGGCCATGGCCGGCCGGCCTCGCGCATGGCGTGGACCTGTTCTTCATCATCAGCGGCTTCATCATGGTGATCGCCACCCAGGACCGCGGGGTGACGCCCGGGCTGTTCCTGCTGCGCCGGCTGCTGCGCATCGCCCCCCTCTACTATGCGCTGACAGGCTTCACGCTGCTGGTGGCGGCACTTCGCCCGCAGCTGCTGCAAAGCTTCATCTTCGAATGGCCGCATGTCATCGCCAGCGTCGCCTTCTGGCCGATGATCAACCCCGCGACGGGGGAGACGACGCCCGTCCTGATCCCCGGCTGGACGCTGCAATACGAGATGTTCTTCTACCTGCTCTTTGCCCTGGCGATGCCGGCCGGGCGCTGGAGCCTGCCGCTCCTCTGCGCCATGTTCCTGATCCTGGTGGCGGTCGGCCAGGCGGTGCCGGGCGGCACGGCGTTCACTTTCTTCACCGCACCGCTGATCCTGCAATTCGTCATGGGCGTCCTGCTGGGCCGGGCGTTCCAGCACGGGCGGCTGCCACGCGTGCCCGAAGCCCAGGCGAGGCTCTGGAGTGGCGTGGTCCTGTGCGGCATCCTCCTCGCGTCCATCGCTCTGGTGTTCGCGCCCCGCCTGCTGCCCGCGCCCTGGAATCCGCTGCAGAGCGGCGCCCTGGCGACTCTGGTGGTGGCCGGCCTGGTCTGGCTGGAAGCTCAGGGCCGGATGCCCGATTGGCGCTGGCTGCTGGTGGCGGGCGATGCGAGCTACGCCATCTACCTCGCCCATCCTTCCGTGCTCTCGGCCACGTCCCAGCTCTGGCGGATGGCCGGGCTGCCCAACAGCCTCTGGCTCCTGGGCCTGGCTTGCGTAGCGGCATCCCTCGCGGCGGGGTTCTTCCTGCATGCGGCGGTGGAATTGCCGCTGCGCCGGCGCTTCCGGCGCCTGACCCTCGCCCCTGCGCGCTGACCGGTCAGCGCAACTCGATCGCGTAGCGCAGCGCGCTGGTTTCCATCCAGGAAAGCCGGCGCTCCACCGGCCGGTCCATCACGTCAAAGGCGATGCGGGTGATGTGCATGACGGGCGCACCCGCCGCGCGGCCCAGCGCCTCGGCGATGGCGGGTGCGGCCGCGATGGCCGAAAGCTTCTCCTCGACGCGCATCACCGTGATGCCGTGATGCCGCTGGTAATGCACATAAAGCTCATCGCTGAGTTCCACGCCCAGCGGCAGGTGAAATCCCGGAAACAGGGCCGCCGGCAGGGCGATCTCCTCGACGATGGAGGACAGCCCGCCGACGAAGCGCCGGCGGAACAGCCGGTGCACGCGGGCACCCTTGGCCAGATGCAGGGCCCGCAGCTCATCGGGCCTGGCGGCCCTGGTATCCAGCCGGTGCAGCAGGCTGGTGGGGGTGGCGCGCGTGCCATCCACCGCCTCGGCCCGGAAGAAGTGGAACAGCGCGCGCTCGCTCGTCGCCTCGGTGACATAGGTGCCGATGCCCTGCCGCCGCTCGATCAGGCGCTGCGCTTCCAGCACGCCAAGAGCCCGGCGCAGCGTGCCCTGGCTAATGCCGAGTTCCCGCGCCAGCGCGGCTTCGGTCGGCAGCGCCTCGCCCGGCTTCCATTCGCCGGCCGCGATGCGCGCGCGCAAGGCCTGCTCCGCGCGCGCATAGAGCGGAGCGCGGGACAGCGGGTTCATGCGCGGCGGAGATTGGGCGCGGCGAGCCCCTCGATCATCACATTCACACAGGCGGGCTTGCCACTGGCAAAGGCGCGTTCCAGCGCGGCGGGCAGATCCTCGCCACGCTCGACGAATTCGCCGTGGCCGCCGAGTGCTTCCACCACGCGGTCATAGCGCGTGCCGGGCGCGAGCTCGCAGCCATGGGCGCGGTTGGCGCCGTAGTCGCGCGCCTGGATCTGGTATTCGGCATTCCATTTCGCGTCATTGCCGACGACCAGCACGAAGGGCAGGTCATGCCGCAGCGCCGTGTCGAATTCCGCCATGTGAAAGCCGAAGGTGCCATCGCCGCAGATCGCCAGGATGCGCCCGGCCGGCCGCGCCGCGCGCGCCGCGAGCGCGAAGGGCAGTGCGGCGCCAATGGCGCCCGCCACGCCATTGATGATGCGCTCGGGTGCTGTGAGGCAGGCCTGCATCCATTGGCCGATCTCGCCGCCATCCACCACCAGCACGGTCTCGGGCGTGACGAAGGGGCGCAGTGCCGCACCCAGCGTCGCCGGATGGACCGGCCCGCCCGGCTTGCCGGCCAGCGCTGCCCAGGCCGGCGGGCGATGCGCAATCGCCTCGCGCAGGGCGGCGGCCCAGGCCGCATTGGCATGCGGCGCCGCGCAGGTGGCCAGCGTGGCCGCCGCGTCCAGCGGTGCCGCCATGGCGGTCACGGCGAGGCGCGCGCCCAGGCCCTGCACAGCGCGGGCGAGCAGCTTCGCCTCGGGCTCGATCACCACCCAGCGCGCCTTCGCATCCACAAAGGGCGCGCGGCCAAAGCGCAGGGTGAAATCCAACGCCTTGCCCAGCAGCACCACGCAATCCGACTGCGCCAGCATCTCGGCGAAGGCGCCCAGCGAGGGGTCGCCCAGGCCGCGCGGGCTTTCCATCAGCGCGATGGGCAGGCCGAGCGCGGCTTCCAGCGCCGCCCGCGCGCGCCGGCCATTGGGCGTGTTCAGCGCAGGCCCGGCGGCGATGAAGGGGCGCTCCGCGGCATCAATGGCGGCCAGGATGGCCACGGCGCTTTCGGCCGAGAGCGCCATGGGGCGGGCTTCATAGGCGGCCTCGGCCGGCAAGGCGGGCGTGGCCTTGGCTTCCACCACATCGGTCGGCAGGGAGAGATGCACGGGGCCCGGGCGGCCGCTGCGCGCGATGGAGAAGGCGCGGGCGATGTCCCCCGCCAGCCCCGCCGTGGTCTGCGCCAGCCAGGCCGCCTTGCAGAGGGGGGCCGCCATCTCGACCTGCGGGGTTTCCTGGAAAGCGCCCAGGCCCAACTCGTTCAGCGGCGCATGGCCCGAGAGCAGCAGCATCGGCACCTCATCGGCCAGTGAGGTCGGCAGGGCGGCCACGGCATTGGAATGCCCCTGCCCGCCCGTCACCAGTGCCACGCCCACCTCGCCCGTCAGCCGCGCCCAGGCATCGGCCATGTGCACGGCCGCCGCCTCATGCCGGACATGGATGATCTCGATCCCCTGCTCAAAAGCAGCGTCATAGACCGGCATGATGTGGTTGCCCGAAAGGCTGAAGACGCGGGTGACGCCGCCCTTCTTGAGCGCGCCCCAGAGGATGTCGGCGCCGCGGATTTCGTGCTGCATGATGCGTCTCCTGCTCGTGAAGTTAATCTGCCCTGGTCTTGTGTCTTATACAAGACCAGGGCAGGATCACCCCATCGGGAGAGAACGCGATGGCCGATCTGAAAATCCGCATCTGGCGTGGCGATGCAACCGGCGGGGCGATGGAGGATTTCTCCGTCCCCGCGCGCGAGAACCAGACCATCCTCGACGTCGTCACCCAGATCCAGCGCGAGCAGGCGCCGGACCTCGCCTATCGCTTCGCCTGCCGGGTGGGCATGTGCGGCTCCTGCGCGATGGAGGTGAATGGCCGTGCCCGCTGGACCTGCCGCACCCATGTGAAGCGCGTGGCCGCCCCGGGCGAGGTGGTGGAAATCCGCCCGCTGGCGAATTTGCCGGTGATCCGGGACCTCGCCACCGACATGGCGCCCTTCTTCGACAAATGGGCCAAGGCGCAGGGCAGCTTCCAGCCCAAGGACGCGCCCGATGGCAGCGTGCCGGCGGAATTCAGCGTGGTGCCGCCCAACTCGAAGCAGCGCATGGAGGCCGATGCGGGCATCGAGTGCATCGGCTGCGGCGTCTGCTACGCCTCCTGCGACATCGTGGCCTGGAACAAGGATTACCTGGGCCCGGCCGCCATGAATCGCGCCTGGACGCTGGTGAATGACGTGCGCGATGGCGGCAACAAAGCGCGGCTGGATGCGGTGAGCGGCGATGCCGGCTGCCATTCCTGCCACTCCACGCAATCCTGCACCGAGCGCTGCCCGAAGAACCTCGACCCCTCCTCGGCGATTGCCGGGCTGAAGCGAAAGCTGTTCTGGGATTCGCTGCTGGGGCGGCGCTGAGATGGGCGCGCCGGGAGCGAGGCTCTGGGCCGTCCAGCGCATCACAGCGGCCTTTCTCGGCCTCGCCGTGGTGGTGCATCTGGTGACGATCATGCTCGCCGTGCGCGGCGGCCTCTCCGCCACCGAGATCCTGGAGCGCACGCGCGGTGCGACGCTCTGGTTCGGCTTCTACGCGGCCTTCGCGCTCTGCGCGGGGCTGCACGGGGCGATCGGGCTGCGCAATATCGCGGGCGAATGGCTGGGCTGGCGGGGGCGCCGGATGGACGGGCTCTGGCTGGCCATCGGCCTGCTGACCGCCGCCTTTGGCATCCGCGCGGCCTGGGGGCTGTATCATGGCTGAGCCGATGACCGCGCGCCCAGCACCCCCCCGCGCCGGCCGAGACCGCCAGCACCCGACTTATCTCGCCTTCCTGGTGCACCGCATCTCGGGGTTGTTGCTGGCGCTGTTCCTGCCCCTGCATTTCTGGGCGCTGGGCCAGGCTTTGCACGGTGCCGCAGCACTGGAGGGCTTCCTGCGCTGGACCGATACGCCGTTGTTCAAATTCGCCGACTGGGGCCTCGTCGTGCTGCTGGCGCTGCATCTGGCGGGCGGCTTGCGCGTGATGGCGCTGGAGTTCCTCGGCTGGCGGGCGAGGCAGAAGGATATGGTCGCGGCCTCGGCCGGTATCGCCATCGCCGCCGCGATCCTGTTTCTGCTCAATGTGGGCTGACGCGCTGCTCATCTCGGCGGGCAGCCTGCTGGCGGCCTTCTGCGCGAGCATCGCGGGCTTCGCCTTCGTGCTGGTGGGGGCGGCGGTGCTGCTGCAATTCATGGCCCCGGCACTGGTCGCGCCGGTGCTGGTGATGGGCAGCCTGATCGTCCAGGGCATCGGCACTTATGCGGTGCGGGATCACATCCCCTGGCAGCGGCTCTGGCTTTACGTGGGCACGGCGACACTGGGCTTGCCATTGGGAATCGCCATCCTCGCACTTGGCCCGGCGCGGGCCGTCGTGGCGGGGGTCGGGCTGCTGCTGGTGCTTTATGCGGGCTACACGCTGGTGCGCATCACCCTGCTGGGCGTGGCGGTCCGCACCATCGGGCGCGGCGGCAGCACGAAGCCCGGCATGGCGCGCCTCGCGTTGCGGCTGAAGTCCCCCAGCATGCAGGCCACACCGCGCAGCGATGCGGTGATCGGCTTCACCTCCGGCATCCTCGGCGGCATTGGCGGCTATGTCGGCGCGCTGGTCGGCATGTGGGCCGATGTGCAGGGCATGCCGCCGCAGGATACGCGGGCGCTGATGCAGCCCTTCATCGCCATCATGCAGGGCATCACCATCCTCGCCCTCGCCTTCACCGGATTTTTCACGCAGGAGGCGATCCTGCTCACCATCACCGCCGTGCCCGCGCTATTATTGGGCACTTGGCTCGGGCTGCGCGTGGGCAAGCGCCTGCCGGCCCAAGGCTTTCGCCTGGTGCTGCTGAGCCTGCTGCTCGTCTCCGGTCTTTCGCTGCTCATCTGAGGAAACGCCATGTCCGTCATCTCCACCCCGGAAAAACTGCGCGTGACACCGGACGCGATCGAGGAAGCGGCCAAGCTGCTTTACATCCGCGCATTGAAGATCCTGCCCGATGACATCAAGCAGGGCTTCTTCCGCCTCGATGCGAGCGAGACGGATGGCCTGGCGCGCTCCGTGCTTGCCACCATGATCGAGAACATCGAAGTGGCGGAGCGCACGGAAAACCTGCTCTGCCAGGATACCGGCATTCCCATCTTCAACGTGCAGATCGGCCGTGATGTGGAGCTGGATGGCTGGGCGCTGAAGCAGGCCATCGCGCGCGGCACCGAGCGTGCCACCCGCGAACACCCGCTGCGCAGTTCCGTGGTGCATCCCATCACGCGCATCAACGCGCATTCCTCCTGCGGGGCGCATGTGCCGGTGATCAACATTGATTTCGTCGAGACGCCGCGCACGCTGCGGCTGGAGATGATCCCGAAGGGCAGCGGCTCGGAGAACGGCTCCTTCCTGCAAATGCTCATCCCGGCCGATGGCCTGTCCGGCGTGAAGCGCTTCGTGGTGGATGCGGCAATCAAGGCCGGCGGCAAGGTCTGCCCGCCGACCATCCTGGGGGTGGGTGTGGGCGGCACCAGCGATCTCTGCATGCATCTGGCGAAGGTGGCGGCGACGCGGCCGCTTGGGACGGTCTGTGATGACGTGGAGGGTGCCAAGCTGGAGGTGGAATTGAGCGAGGCGGTGAACGCCCTCGGCATCGGCCCGCAAGGCCTGGGCGGCGACAGCACCGCCTTCGCCGTGCATGTGGAAATCGCGGCCACGCACATCACCATGAACCCCGTGGCGGTGAATGTGCAGTGCCATTCCGCCCGCCGCGCGAGTGCGACCTTCACGCCCGAGGGCGTGGTGATCGGATTCTAGCATTTCCCACGAAGTCGCTTCGCGCCTTCCCCCAGGAGATAAGCGCCATGGCCCATCATACGCTCCATATGCCCTGCACCGAGGCCGATATCCGCAAGCTCCGCGCTGGCGATACCGTCACCCTGCAGGACACGCTGTTCGGCATCCGCGATGCCACGCAGATCCACATGTTCGACCGCGGCCGCCGCACCCGCTTCGACCTGAACGGCCATGCTGTCATCCACACGGCGCCCAATGTGAGGAAGGTGGACCCGAGCAACACCAACCAGGCCGGCTACGAAGCCGTCTGCATCGGCACCACCACGAGTGACCGCATGGAGCGCTTCACCCGCCCGCTGATGGAGCGCGAGGGTGTCCGCATCATCATCGGCAAGGGTGGGCTGCGCGACGACAGCGCGCGCGCCTTCCAGGAATTGGGCGGCTGCTATCTCGCTGTGATCGGCGGTGCGGCGGCGCTGGAAACCACCTGGATCACCGCCATCGAGGATGTGGACATGGATGACCTGAACCCCGAAAGCCTGTGGCGCTTCGCCATTCGCGATTTCGGCCCGCTCATCGTCGGCATGGATAGCCATGGCGGCAGCCTGTACCGCGACGTGCAGGCCAGCGTTGAATCCCGCCGCGCCGCCGTTCTCGCCAAGCTCGGAGCGGCATGATGAGCGTCGCCGATTCACGCCTTCGGGCATCCGCCCTCCAGCGATCGGGGGGGCTTTGCCTCGCCGCCGATTCACGCCTTCGGGCATCCGCCCTCCAGCGATCGGGGGGGCTTTGCCACGCCGCCGATTCACGCCTTCGGGCATCCGCCCTCCAGCGATCGGGGACGATCTGATGGACCGCATCACCACTGACATCCTCGTCCTCGGCTCCGGCGGCGCTGGGCTGCTCGCGGCACTCCACGCCAAGGCCGGCAATCCGGAGCTGAAGGTCACCGTCGCGGTGAAGGGATTGCTTGGCAAATCGGGCTGCACGCGCATGGTGCAGGGCGGCTACAACGTGGCCCTCGCCGCCGGGGATTCCGCCGAGCGCCATTTCATGGACACGCTGGATGGCGGCAAATGGTTGAATGACCAGGACCTCGCCTGGACGCTCGTCACCGTGGCGCAGCGCCGCATCCGGGAATTGGAAAATCGCTGGGGCTGCTTCTTCGACCGCAACGCGGACGGCACCATCCATCAGAAGGCCTTTGCCGGGCAGACCTTCGACCGCACGGTCCACAAGGGCGACCTCACCGGCATCGAGATCATCAACCGCCTGGCCGAGCAGACCTGGGTGCGCGGCATCGAGCGGCTGGAGGAGCACCGCGCCCTCGCCCTGATCCGCAGCCAGGACGGTTCGCGCCTTTCCGGCGCGCTGCTGCTGGATATCCGCTCCGGCCGCTTCGTCTTCGTGCAGGCCAAGGCCGTGCTGCTGGGCACTGGCGGCGGGCCCACCATGTACAAATACCACACCCCCTCGGGCGACAAATCCTGCGATGGCATGGCGATGGCACTGCGCGTCGGCCTCGGCCTGCGCGACATGGAAATGGTGCAGTTCCACCCCACGGGGGTCCTGGCCGGCCCCGGCACGCGCATGACCGGCACCATCATCGAGGAAGGGCTGCGCGGTGCGGGCGGCTATCTGCTGGGCGGCGATGGCCAGCGCTTCATGCACAAATACGACCCCCGCGGCGAGCGTGCCACGCGCGACATCGTCAGCCGCTCGATGGAGCGTGAAATCCAGGCCGGCAATGTGAATGCCGAAGGGGGTCTCTGGATCGAGATGGGGCATCTGGGCCCCGCGAACGTCACCAAGCAGTTCAAGGGCATGGTGGAACGCTGCGCGGATATGGGCTTTGACCTGGCCGGCGGCCGCGTGCCCGTCGTGCCGACGGCGCATTACATGATGGGCGGCCTCGTCTTCCGCGCCGATGGCAGCACCGATCTGCCGGGCCTGTTCGCCGCCGGCGAGGATACCGGCGGCGTGCATGGCGCGAACCGCCTGGGCGGCAATGGTGTCGCCAATTCCACCGTCTTCGGCGGCATCGCGGGCGATGCCATGGCCGAATGGGTGCCCCGGCACGGGGCGCTGGAAGCGCCCGATGAAAACGCGCTGCGCGCGGCGCGTGACGCGGCCCTCGCCCCCTTCGGCAAGCCCGTGCGCCCGCTCAATCCGCTGCGCGACGCGCTGGCCGATCTCATGTGGGACAAGGCCGGCATCCTGCGCGATGCGAAGGGCCTGGCTGAAGCCAGCGCCGGGCTGGACGCCATCGAGGCGGAGTTGCAGCTGAGCGGCGTGAAGGATGGCGCGCGCGGCTTCAACATGAGCTGGGCCGATTGGCTGAACCTGGAAAGCCTGATCCTGACCAGCCGCGCCATCGTCGCCGCCAGCACAGCGCGCTGCGAAAGCCGCGGCGCCCATTGGCGGGAGGATTTCCCACAGACCGACGACAACGCGGCCGGGCTGCGCCACACGCTGGTCACGCTGGAGGATGGCGCGGTGAGGCTCGATTGGCGCGAGGTGCGCTTCACCCGGCTCAAGCCCGGGCAAAGCATGCTGGCGACGGCCGCGGAATAGGCTGCGCTTAAGCTTTCCTCAAAGACTTCCGCACCACTCTGCCGCCATGCATGACGCCGGAAGCCATCGGATGCCCCCCTCCCCTGATGCCGCGCTCTTTGCCGCGCTGGTCAATAGCCGCCCCAGCCCCCCGCGGGACGAGGCGGCGGAACTCGCGGATCTCGTGCTGCGCCTGGCCAGCGCGGTGCGGCAGACCACCGTGGCGCTGCGCGAAGCCTCGGCGTGCCTCGCGGGCGAGGAGGTCGGCACCAGCCTCGCGGAGCTGCTGGCCCGGGCCGAGGCGGCCTCGCTCGATCAGGCGAATTGCACAACGGCGCTGATCCGGCACCTGGCGCCCAGGCTGGCAGCCGCTTGAGGCAGGAAAGGTGCTGGCCGATGAACGACGCGGGGGTGGCAACAGGCAAAAAAGGGGCCTCCGGCGGCTGGGGCCGCGGGCCCCAGACCCCATTTCCTAACAATGACTTAAGTGACTCTTCCGGGAGGAGAAATCTGAGGCAGCATGGCTGCGCCTCGCCGCCTGAGGCGCGGCCTCAGCCGGCTTCCCGAACGCGGCCCGGCTTGTGCACCTTCACCGCACTCTGCTCGGCCAGGATTTCGCCGATGGTTTGCCGCAGCAGCCGGATGTCGCGGATACGGCCGAAGCTCGGCCGATGGAACAGCGCCACATCGCGCATGTGCTGCCCGCCGGAGATGCGCCGATACGCCACCATGTCATCCAGCAGCGCCCCCACCTGGATGGCCAGTTGCGGCATGAAGGAGACGCCGGAACCCGCCGCGATCATCTGCCGCAGCGTCTCCAGGCTCGCCGCCTGCAGATCCGCCGAACCCTCCCGCAGGCGGGAGGGGCAAAGCTGCATCGCCTGTTCGCGCAGGCAATGGCCTTCCGCCAGCAGGATCAGCTCGGCCACCGGGATATCCTCGGGCTTCACCACCTCGACCTGCGCGAGGGGGTGGTCGCGCGGCACGGCCAGGGCCAGCTCCTCGCGGAACAGCGGCAATTCGGTCAGCTCCGCCTCGCCGATCGGGCTGGTGGCCAGCAGCGCATCAAGCTCCCCTTCCTCCAATTGCCGGACCAGGGCGCGGGTATGCCCTTCGGTCAGCAGCAGCTTGAGCTCCGGGTAGCGGGCGCGCAGCGGCTTCAGCAGGAAGGGCACCAGATAGGGGCCAAGCGTGGAGATCACGCCCAGGCGCAGCGTTCCGGTCAGCGGCTCGGCACCGATGCGCACCACCTCGAACAGGCGGCGCGCCTCGCTGATGATGCGCTTGGCCTGGGCCACCACTTCGGCGCCGCGGCGGGTGACCAGCACGCCGCGCGGGCTGCGCTCGAAGATTTCCACGCCGAGGAATTCCTCCAGCTTGCGCAGCTGGCCCGAGAGTGTCGGCTGGCTCACCCCGCAGGACTGCGCGGCGCGGCCGAAATGCAGGTGCTCGGCCACCGCCGTGATATATTCCAGGTCGCGCAGGCTCAATCCGGCGAGGTTCATGCGAGTCCCCAAAGGCGTTGCTTGACAGGCAGCATTCGCGCCCGCAGGCTGAATCGCAAGGGGGCTGCGCGATCTCCCCGTGAGGTTTCGGCCCAAGCATCGCATCCTGTCTGACCGGATGCACGCCCATGCCCTCCCCCGATATCATCACCCCGAGCCAACTCTCCCGCCGCATCGGACTGCCCGATGCGCCCGCCCTGCTGGATGTCCGCACGGCCGAGGATTTCGACGCCGATCCGCGCGCCCTGCCCTGCGCCCTTCGCGCCTCCCACCGCGATGTCGCGGCCTGGGCGGAAAGCTGGCGGGGGCGCGATGTGGTGGTGATCTGCCAGAAGGGGCTCAAGCTCAGCCAGGGTGTCGCCGCCTGGCTGCGCCATCACGGTGCCCGGGCCGAGGTGCTGGAGGGCGGCTTCCTCGCCTGGGCCGAAGCGGGGCTGCCGCTGGTCTCGCCCGCGCATGTGCCGCCGCGTGACGCGCAGGGCCGCACGCTCTGGGTCACGCGCGCGCGGCCCAAGGTGGACCGGATCGCCTGCCCCTGGCTGATCCGCCGCTTCGTGGACCCCGCGGCCGTCTTCCTCTTTGTCGCCCCCGCCGAAGTGGCTGCCGTGGCCGAACGCTTCGGTGCGACACCCTTCGACATCGAGGGCGTCTTCTGGTCGCATCGCGGCCCGCTTTGCACCTTTGACGTGATGATCCAGGAATTCGGCTTGGCGCTGCCCGCGCTGGATCACCTGGCGCTTCTGGTGCGCGGCGCCGATACGGCCGAGCTCAGCCTGGCACCCGAGGCGGCGGGGCTGCTCGCCGCCTCGCTCGGCCTCTCGCGCATGTACCGGGATGATCTGGCGCAGCTTGACGCGGGGCTTGCCCTGTATGACGCCTTCTTCCGCTGGTGCCGCGATGCGGGCCAGGAAACCCATAACTGGCCGACGGGACGCCCCGCATGACTGGATTGCCGAGCTTCAACGAGGCGCTTCGGGTCTGGGCCCGCATCGGCTGCCTCTCCTTCGGCGGGCCCGCCGCGCAGATCGCCATGATGCAGCGCGAGGTGGTGGATCAGCGCCATTGGGTGAGCGACCGGCGTTTCCTGCATGCGCTGAATTTCTGCATGCTGCTGCCAGGGCCCGAGGCGATGCAGCTGGCCACCTATCTGGGCTGGCTGATGCATGGGGTGAAGGGCGGGCTCGCGGCGGGGTTGCTGTTCATCCTGCCCGGGGCGCTCGTCATGCTGGTGCTCTCCTTCATCTACGCGGCGCTGGGCGATGTGCCGCTGATCGCGGGGCTGTTTTTCGGGTTGAAATGCGCGGTGCTGATCCTGGTGGTGGAGGCGCTGCTGCGGGTGGCGAAGCGGGCGCTGAAGGGCGCCCTGCCCTGGACGCTGGCGGCGGCGGCCTTCGTGGCACTCTTCGTCTTCGGCCTGCCCTTTCCCGTGGTGGTGCTGGCCGCGGCCGCCATCGGCTATGCGGCGCCGGGCGCTTTCGCGGCCGGCGGCCATGGCAAGCCGCGTGAGGGCGCGCCGGCGGCCCTCGATGCCGCATTGGCGGCGGACCCCGGCCGCATCGCCGCCATGGCGCCCATGGCCCGGCGCGCCGGGCTGATCGCGGTGGCGCTGTGGGTCTGGCCGGTGGCGTTGCTGATGCCGCTGGGCGGAGTCTTTGCCGATATCGCCTGGTTCTTCTCCAAGATGGCCATCGTCACCTTCGGCGGCGCCTATGCCGTGCTGGCCTATGTGGCGCAGGAGGCGGTGGAGAATTACCGCTGGCTCTCAGCCCCTGAAATGCTGGCCGGGCTGGGCCTGGCGGAAACCACGCCCGGGCCGCTCATCCTTGTGCTGCAATTCGTGGGCTTCCTGGCGGGCTGGCGGGATTCCGGCGCTCTCGGCGCCGTGGCCGGTGCCACGCTGACGCTCTGGGTCACCTTCCTGCCCTGCTTCGCCTGGATTTTCCTGGGCGCGCCCTATGTCGAGAAGCTGCATGACGTACCACGCCTCAAGGGCGCGCTGGCGGGCGTCACGGCGGCCGTGGTCGGCGTCATCGCCAATCTGGCACTGTGGTTCGGGCTGCGGGTGATCTTCGGGCGGATGGTGGATGGCCCCTTGGCCCTGGCCCTGCCGGATGTCTGGAGCCTGCAACCCACGGCCCTGCTGCTGAGCCTGCTGGCAGGAGTGTGCCTGTTCCGCTTCAAGCTCGGCGTGGTGCCGGTGCTGGGTGTGACGGCCGCGGCCGGCCTCCTGCTCTCGCTTATCGGGCTTTGAGGGCGCGCCACACTTCGCGCAGCCCCACCACCTGCTGCGCGAACCAGCCGCCCGAGACATAGGCGGCGGGCGCGCCGGGGTCCCCGGTGCGGGGATAGCTGCCCCGGTTGAAATCCGCCGTGCCGAAGAGCCAGTCCCAGACCGGCAGCAGCACCCCGTAATTCTTGCCGGAATTGCCCACGCTCAGCACGCCGTGATGCAGCCGGTGGAAGCGCGGGCTGACCAGCAGCCGCTCTCCCAGCCGGCCGAAATCGAGCCGCACATTGGCGTGGCTCAGGCTCTCGGCCAAGCGCAGCACCAGCAGGATGACGGGGAATTGCCCCGGCGGCACGCCGATCAGCACGGCGATCACGCCGAACCAGGCGGCGGCGATCACATCATCCAGCACATGGTTGCGGTCATCGGTCCAGAAGGTCATCTGCGTCTGGGCGTGATGGATGGAATGCAGCGCCCACCACCAGCCGACGCTGTGCTGGAAACGGTGCCGCCAATACTCCGCGAAATCCAGGATGACGATATAGAGCGCCAGCGCCACCAGCGGCCATTCGCGCAGCCAGGGCAGGAAGGTCTCCAGCGTGGGGGGCACGAAGCCGGAATCGGCAATCCAGCCCTCGATGCGGGCCGAGGCCGCGAAGAAGACCAGGAAGCCCAGCAGCGGCAGGATGCCAAGCCGGGTCAGCAGCGTGTAGATGACATCGGTCCAGACGCGGCGCTGGCTGTCCCAATGCTCGACGGGGCGCCATTTTTCGAGCGGCAGGCAGACCACCGCCACGACGATCACCTGGATCACGCCAAAGACGAAGAAATCCATCCATTGGAAGGCCTCATCGGCCCAATCCATCAGCCCGGCCTCATACATCAGCGGCTGCAGCAGCGCTTCAAACAGCCAGCCGGTGAAGCGTTCATAGGCGTCGCTGATCATCGTACGCCCTCCGGCGGGAGGGGGGCGAAGCAGAAGCCGCGCTCCAGCAAACCGGTGATGAGCTGCTCGAAGATCAGGCCAAAGGGCTCGCGGCGGGAGCGCACGCCCCAATGCATCACCAGCACCTCGCCCGGGCGGATCCGCGCCAGGTTCTGCCGCAGCAGGGCAGCGTTGGACTGCGCTTCGGAGGCGAGTTCGTCACCCAGGAAGCCATTCGCCGTCCAGCCCTGGTGACGCAGGCCGCAGGCGGCGGCCATGCGCACCGCCCCCGGCGTCACGATGCCGCCCGGCGCGCGCCAGAGCGGCAGCACCTGGGCCTGGGGCACCATGGCGCGCAGCGCCTCGATGGGGCGCGAGAGTTCGGCGCAGAGCCCGGGCTGGTCCAGCACCTCCTGCCCCTCATTGCGGCGTGAGGCATAGGTGACGCGGCCGGGTGCGGGATCGCCACGGAAATACCAGTGCCGCCAGGTGTGGCTGGCGAAGGCGTGCCCCTCCGCCGCGCGCGCCCGCCAGAAGGGCGCCCAGGATGGGTCGAGGCTGCGATCCCCCCGGAAGGTTGGTTCCTGCGCGATGAAGAGCGTGGCGCGCACGCCATGCCGGGCCATGGCGGCGGCGATCACCTCCGCCTCGCGCGACCAGCCGGTATCAATGGTGAGGTAGAGCGTGCCCGTGCAGCCGCGCGCGATGGGCGGGCGGGCCAGCTGTGCGGCGGCAGGGCTGGCCAGCGCCGCCAGGGCGCCCAAACCCGCGGCACGGCGCGCGAACATGCTCAGCGCAGTGAGGGGCGGGCCGGATAGCTCGCCGGGTGCCCTGCATTCACACGCACCGCCATGTCACCACCCAGGCTGGGCAGGGGCGCCGGGGCCACGCGCGCCACGGCCCCGCCGCCGGCCACGGGCTGCGCCATGGGCCGGCTGCCACTGACCGCACCGGCCGAGGCAAAGACGAAATCAGCCCCCAGGCCCGGCCGTCGCGGCATCACGAAAATCCCGTGCGGGCTGCGCCCCACGCGGATCTGCGCCTGCTCCCCGCTTTGCGGATCCAGCACGAGGACCCTGCCCACCCAGCGCAGCGTGGCGTAGATGCGGCCATCGGCGTCAAAGGCGATGCAGTCGGGCCCGCCTGGAACGTCGAACACGCGCCGCACTTCAAGCGTCTCGGCATCCACCTCGGCGATGCGGCTATCCACGCGGGAGGTGGCATAGAGCGTGCGGCCATCCGGGGCGGGAAACACGTTATGCGCGCCCCGGCCGACCTGGAAGGCGCTGCGCACCTCACGCGTTTCGGGGTCCAGCGTCACGAAATCGGTGCGGCCCATCAGCCCGATCAGCAATTTGCCGCGATGCCAGATGATGCCGGCCGGTTCCGGGCCGACCTCCTGGATCCAGAGCGTGGCGCGCGTCACCATGTCCACCGCGGCCACCTGCCCGGTGCCTTGCAGCGTGACATAGACGAAGCGGCTATCCGGGCTGAAGGCGACGTGGCTGGGCTTGTCCGGCTGGCGGAAGCGCTGCAGCAGCGCCAGCGTCGCGGCATCATAGATGTCAATCTGGTCCCGCCGCAGGGAGGCCACCACGAGGTAGCGCCCATTGGGGCTGTATTCCAGGTGATAGGGGTTGCTGATGCGCTCCCGCCGGCGGATTTCACCGCTTGCGGGGTCGAGGAAGAACAGCTCGTTGCCGCCGCTGTCGCCCACCACCAGGTCCCGCCCATCGGGGCTGACCACCATGTGATGCGCCTCCCGCAGCAAGGGGATGCGGCGGGTTTCCGCGCGCGTCACCGCATCCACCACCGAAATCGAGGCATCCCCCGAATTCAGGACGTAAACCGTGTCGGAATGCGCCGGCAGGGTGGTGCTGAGCAGTAGAAGCAGGGCGGCGCGCCACATGGCGGAGGAGGCTTTCACGGGAAGGGTTACAGACTGCAATCAACTCCAGAAACCCGACCATTTCAAGGCGATACGCAGGCCCCGCCACAAATCACGCCGGCTTGAAGGCCAGCGAGACGCCGTTCATGCAGTAGCGCAGCCCGGTGGGTGCGGGCCCGTCGGGGAAAACATGGCCCAGATGGCCACCGCAGGCCGCGCAATGCACCTCGACCCGGCGCATGAAGAAGCTGTTATCCTCCGTCTCGCCCACATTGCCGGGGATGGGGCTGGTGAAGGAGGGCCAGCCCGTGCCGCTCTCGAACTTGCTGTCGGCGTCGAAGACCGGTGTGTCGCAGCCAGCGCAATGAAACACGCCCGGCCGCTTCTCGGCGTTGAGGGGCGAGGTGCCGGCCCGCTCCGTCCCGTGTTCGCGCAGCACCTTGTAGGCGGCGGGGGAAAGCTCCGCCCGCCATTCCGCCTCGCTGCGCTGGATCGGGAAATCCGTGGCGCTGGCCTTCTTGCCGAAGAACATGGCTCAGGCCCCCACTTTGTGGGTGGCCGCGCCGCGCAGGCGGTCCGCGAAGCTCTTGCGGAACTTGCTGACCTTCGGCGCGATCACGGCGCGGCAATAGCCGGACCAGGGGTTGAGCGCGAAGTAGTTCTGATGCTCGGCCTCGGCCGGGTAGAAGATGCTGGCCGGCACGAGTTCCGTCACCAGCGGCGCGCCCCAGATCCCGGCTGCCGTCACCTCGGCCATCACCTCGCGCGCCGTCTGCATCTGCGCCGGCGTCTCGGCCATGATGATGGAGCGGTATTGCGGGCCGACATCCGCCCCCTGCCGGTCCTTCGTCGTGGGGTCATGCAGCGTGAAGAACATCCGCAGCAGATCGGCGTAGCTGACCACGGCCGGGTCGAAGCCGATGCGCACCACCTCGGCATGGCCGGTGCGCTTGGCGCAGACCTGCTCATAGGTCGGGTTCACCTGATGCCCGCCAGCATAGCCCGAGACCACCTCATGCACGCCCGCGACGTCGCGATAGGCGCCATCGAGGCACCAGAAGCAGCCCCCACCCAAAGTTGCGTATTCCATCCGACCGCGCTCCCTGCTTTGTGCTGACACAGATAGGGCGCCGCACCGTCTTGCAGAAGATGGGCCTTGCAGAAGATGGGCCTTGCAGAAGATGGGCCTTGCAGAAGATCGGCCCTGCAGAAGGTGCCGGCGCGCCCCGCATGGAGGTTTCGCGCCGGGCGGCGAAAGGTAACGCGGGGGGCGCCCCTGGCGGGCCTCAATCCGTGGTCTGCCCCGTCATCGCAGAGAGGGGCGGGTCACCGGCTTTCCCGCCGGAGGCCCGCCGCCAAGGACTGCTAAGCGTTGCGCTGCCGCGCCGCGAGGGCGGTCACTTCCTCCCGCAGGAAGCGCCCCGAAGCATCGAGCTCGCCCGCCAGCCCGCGCAATTCCCGCGCGGCGCTGTCGGTCTGCGCCACATCATCGCTCAGCGCATGGGCGCCGCCCGAGACACCCGTGGTGGCCGCCGCCGCCTGGGCCACGCCCCGGGCGATCTCACGCGTCGCATCGCCCTGCTGGGCCATGCCGTCGGCGATGGCACTGGAGATGGCGTGCAGCTGCTGGATCGTCTCGCCAATGCCGCCAATGGCCTGGGCCGCACCTTCCGTCGTCGCCTGAATGGCACCGATCTGGCTGGCGATCTCCTCGGTCGCCTTGGCGGTTTGCAGGGCGAGGCTCTTGACCTCGCCGGCCACCACGGCGAAGCCCTTGCCCGCCTCGCCCGCCCGCGCCGCCTCGATCGTGGCATTGAGGGCCAGCAGGTTGGTCTGCGCCGCGATCGTCTCGATCAGCCGCACCACCTCGCCGATGCGCTGCGCCGCCGTGGACAGGCCGCGCACCGTCGCATCGGTCTGCTGCGCCTGGGTCAGCGCGCGGTCGGCAATGTTGGAGGCATCGGTCACCTGGCGGGTGATCTCCGCGATGCTGCCGGCCAGTTCCTCGGCTGCCGCGGCCACGGCCTGGACATTCGCGGTCGCTTCCTCGGAGCCGGAGCCCAGGGCCCTGGCCTGCCCCGTGGCGCGCTCAGCGAGTTCGGAAAGACGCGTCGCGGCCACGAGCGTGAGGGAGGCGCGCTCGCCCAGCTTGGCCGAAGCCTCGGCGAGGGCTGCCTCCAGCGCCGCCGCATTGGCCAGCGCCGCCTCGCGCCGGGCCAGTTCCATGCGGCCACGCTCCGCCTCCGCCTCGGCCCGGGCGGCGCGGGTTTCCAGCCGGGCCTGGCGCAACGTCTCGATCGCCTGGGCCATGGCGCCCAATTCATCGCGGCGGCCGGCGTGGGGCACGGCCGATTCCACATCGCCGGCCGCGATGCCGGCCACGCGGCGGCACAGGTCATCCATCGGCCGCAGCATGCGCCGCATCACCCACCAGCCGAGCAAGCCCATGACCAGCAGGGCGGCACTGCCCGCGATCAGCCCCTCCCGCACCAGCCGGGCCTCGATGGCGGCCAGCACGGCCAGCGACTGGCCGACGAAGAGGAGGCCGATCTGCTGGCCGGCGGCATCGCGGATGGGTTGGTAGATGGTGACGTGGTTGGTGCCGAGAATGACATTCTCGCCCCGGTAGGTCTGTCCGCCGGTCACCGCGGCGCTGTAGGCGGAGCCGGGGGCCAGCCGCGTGCCGGTGGCGCGCGTGCCGTCGGGGCGCACCACGCTGGTGGCCACGCGCTCATCGCCCTTGAACAGGGTCGCCACCCCGCCCCCGGCGCGGGAGACCATGTCCACCACATCATTGGCGCCATCGAGGACGCGCTCGCCCCGGGCGAGCTGGCCCGATGGCGTCAGCCGCCAGGCGGCGCCGCCCGAAAGCTGCGCCGTGACCGATTCCAGCAATTGCAGATCCCGCTCCAGCCGCTGCTGCAACCTGGCGGATTCGGTGGCGTGGAAGCTGTGCACGGACCAGGCCTGCAGTCCGAGCACGGCCAGCCCGATGGCAAGAACACCCGCGGCCGCGATGCGCGTCGCGAGAGTGAGCGCCGGCAGGCGCTGAAGGAGCGTTTTCATGCCCGCATCTTCGCCCGACCACATTACCGGCCGGTAAAGATGCGGCGATCGGGAACCTTTTCACCGATAGCAAAGCCGGTGAAACGCCCCCAGCGCCCTGTCCTGACGCAGCCCCGAACCGCCTTGCCAGGCCGCAAGGCGGGACCACGGCTTACGCCGGGACGCTGGCTTCCTCGCGCATCGCCATCCAGGCCGCGTCCAGCCCCTGGCCAAAGCGGCGGCACATCTCGGCGATCTCCGCCTCCGTCATGATGAGCGGCGGGGTGAAGGCGATGCGGTCGCCGATGGCGCGCACGACGAGGCCGGCCTCATGGCATTTCTGCTGCACCAGCACGCCGATCTTCTGGCCGGGCGCGAAGGGCGTGCGCGTCTTCCTGTCGGCCATCAGCTCTACGCCGGCGATGAGCCCCACGCCGCGCACATCGCCCACCAGCGGATGATCGCGGAAGGCGGCGAGGCCATTGAGGAAAGCGGGCGAGACGCGCCGCACATGCCCCACCATGTCCCGCTCGGCATAGATGGCCAGCGTTTCCAGCCCGACGGCGCAGGCCACCGGGTGGCCGCCATAGGTGAAGCCATGGCCGAAGCTGCCATGCTTCTTCGAGCCCTGGATCAGCGCCTCATGGATCGGGCCCGAAATCAGCGTGGCCGAAAGCGGCTGGTAGGCCGCCGTCAGCTGCTTCGCGCAGGTGATGATGTCGGGTGTCACGCCATAGGTGTCGCAGCCCCACATGTTGCCGGTGCGGCCGAAGCCGCAGATCACCTCATCGGCCACGAACAGGATGTCGTGCTGCTTCAGGATGGGCAGGATGGCCTGGAAATAGCCCTCGGGCGGGGTGATGGCGCCGCCGCCGCCCTGCACCGGCTCGGCGAAGAAGGCGGCGATGTTGTCCGCCCCCTCGCGCTCGATCAGCGCTTCCAGCTCGGCCGCGCAGCGCCGCGAGAATTGCAGCTCCGTCTCGCCTTCCTCATGGAAGCGGTAATAATTGGGGTTGGAGACGTGCAGGAAGCGATCCCCCAGCGGCAGGTCAAAATCCGCCTGCATGTGCGGCTGGCCGGAGAGCGAGGCGGTGGCGACGGTATTGCCGTGATAGCCCCGGATGCGGCCGATCAGCTTCTTCTTGGCCGGCTTGCCGCGCTGGTTGTTGTAATACCAGATCAGCTTGATCGCCGCGTCATTCGCCTCCGAGCCTGAGCACTGGAACAGCACATGCGTCAGGCCGGGAGGTGCGAGTTCGATCAGCTTTTCCGCCAGGCGCACGGCGGGCTCATGCCCCTTCTGGAAGAAGGTGTGGTAATAGGGCAGCGAAAGCAGCTGCTTGTAGGCCGCATCCGCCAGCCGCTTCTCCGAGAAGCCGAGCGAGGCGCACCAGAGCCCCGCCATCGCCTCGATATATTCGCGCCCTTCCGTATCGAACACATGCACGCCCTCGCCACGGGCCATCAGCACCGCGCCATGCTCGCCGTGATCGGCGAGGTCGGTCTGCTGATGCACGAAATGGGCGATATCGGCGGCGTGCAGGGAATTGGGGCGCATGGCGGGGAACTCCTGGGGAGGGGCGATGCGGCAGCTTACCGCTTTCGGCCGCGCGCGAAACGGCCAGGCTTTCAGGAATTATTAACCAGCGCATGTTGATTGAATGCCTATGACTGAAAATATGGGCTAGGCTGCGACCTGCCCCCCGGACAGACGAGACAGGACCCCGCGCATGGTGCTCCCCCCGAAAGCCAGCCCTCCCCCGCGCGGCAAAGGCCCCGATTGGGGCAGCATCATCGCCTATGGGCTGATCGCGCTGATGGCAGCACTCGCGCTGACGCCGCTCTTTTCGGCCCTGACCTAGTCAGGTGGGGAGCTGATCCGATGGGAGCGTGATCAGCCAGGCCCGGGCCACCATCCGGCCGGGGTCTGGCGAAAGCCTGGCGTCTCGCACACGCTGATCACCGGAATCTCCCGGGGCCAGGCCGCTGCCCAGGCGCGGGTCTGTACCATGGCCACGCAAAGCCCCACCGGGCGCAGCCCCGCCGCGGCCAGCAGCGCAAGCCCGGCCTGCGCCGAAGAACCGGAGGAGATCACATCATCCACCAGCAGCACGCGGCGCCCGGCCAGGCGCGGCAGCATGCGTGGATCGAGCCAGAGCCGGCGCTCGGCCGTCGTGGTGATGGAGCGCATGGGCACGCTCAGCCGCTCCTCGTACCAGAGCTTGCGCGAATAGCCGGCGGCGACCCAGTTCGCATGGCCCAGCCGCTCGGCCAGCAGGGGGGCGAAGACATGGCCGAGGGTGGGCAGGCCCAGCACCATCTCGGCGCCCAGGGGGGCCGCTGCCTCAGCCATCCAGCCGGCCAGCGCATGCACCACGGGAAAGCTCGCCTGGGTGGCGATCAGCCCGGCCACGCCGATCGGGCGGATGGGCAGATGCAGGAAGCGGCCATCCGGCATGCGCGCGGGGTAGCGGGCGCCGAAGGGCGGGCCCGGATCAGCGGCGGCGTCGAAATCCTGCCAGGGGTCCCATGCGAGGTCGGTCACACGGGATGCACTCCCATGCGCAGCGCGCGGCGTCAAAATTCATAGCGCAGCCGGGCCGTGCCGCCGAGGAGCGAGGTGCTGGCCGAAAGCTCCGCATCGAGCCGCCCGGTCAGGCTCCAGGCCGCATTCAGCCGCCAATCCAGCCCGGCGGAGAGCAGCGCCGCATGCGCGTCGGGCCGCGCCCCCGTGACCTGGAAGCCCGAGGCCGGCAGGCCCGCGAAGCGCGCGCCGATGGTCGCATCGCGTTGCAGATAGGCGGCCCAGGCCACCCGGCCGAAGGCGGAAAGCTGGGCCGAAAGCGGCGTCTGCGCGCGCAGGCCGAGCTCGATGCGCGATTGCGCCTGGGTCCGGCCGGAGAGATTCAGGGCGGCCGGCGCCAGCGGCCCCGTGGCGCGCTCGGTGAAGCCCGGCGTCTCGAACCAGCCGCCCTGGAAAGCGAGGCCGGGGGTGAAGGTCACCCCCATCGGCCCGGCCCATTCCCAGCCGGCCTCCAGCCGCATCGCGAGCCCGTGGGAGGTGTAGCGCCCATTCAGATTGCCCGCCCCGAGGAAGCCGGCCTGCCGCCGCGTGGTGACATCGGCGCCGCCATAGGCCAGCGCGGCGCCCAGCCGCAGCGGCCCGCGCGCGCCCGTCATGTAGAGCGCGCCATGCACCTGGCTGGATTCCGCCCTGCCCAGCCCGCCCGCCAGGCTCATCTGGGTGCCCGCGCCGGCCATGGCGAAGCCGGCGCTGAGCCCGGCGGCGAGCCGGATTTCCGCCCCCGCCGCCACGCCGCCGCCGCCCCCGGTCACGGCATTGCTGCCGGTGCCGCCATCGCCGCCGCGGCGCCCGCCGCCACCAAAGCCGCTGGCCCAGACCCGCATGCGCCCCGCTGCCTCGCCTTCGGCCCGCCAGGGGTCCAGCAGCAGGCCCAGCAACTGCGCCGAGGTCTCGATCGCCGCGCGCGTGCCGGATGTGTGCACCTGGCCCGAGAGCTGATCGAGCCCGCGCGGCATGGCGCCCGCCGCAAGATTATAGAGCGGGAACAAGGCCGAGACATCCGCACCACTGGCCACCGCCGCGTCGAGCCCCCGCGCCACGGCCCGCTGATTCGCCGTCCCGCCTGACAGCGTGGGTGCCGAAGCCAGCGGCGCGGGCGTCAGTTGCAACTCCACGGCATCGGCTGTGCTGGTCACCCGCGTCGTCACCCCCGCGCCGAAGCTGCCCTCGGTGCTGACCGTGGCGAATTGGCCCGTGACCGCGCCCGCCCGGATCAGCACATAGGGCGCGTTGAACACATAGGGGCCGCCCAGCGGCACCAGCCGCAACGCGCCCCCGAGCGTGGCGAGGCCAGCGACCTGGATGCGGTCGGCCCGGGCACCCTCCACCTCGATCACGGTGGTGGAACCGGCGGAGAGGGTCAAGTTGCCGGCGATGCTGATCGTGCCGATGGAATTCCCGGGCGAGAGGCTGCCCCCCGCCGCCACCATCAGCCCCGGGATCTGCCCCGTGCCGCCCAGCGCCCCGCCATTCACGATGACGCCGCTGGAACCGGCGATCGAGCCATTCACCGAGAGTGTGCCGGCATTGACGATGGTCGGCCCGGTATAGGTGTTCGCGCCGGCCAGGATCAGGTTGCCCGTGCCGTTCTGCTGCAGGCCGCCCGGGCCGGAGATGACGCCCGCGAAGGTCACAGTGTCGCTGCGGGCGAAGGCCAGCGTGCCGTTGTTCACCACGTTGCCAGCCAGGCTGCCCGTGGTGCCGCCATTGCCGATATTGAGCCGCGCGCCCGCGCCGATGGTCGTGCCGCCGGTATGGTCGAGAGCACCCGTCGCGGTCACCGTGCCGAAGTTCAGACGGAGCGCGCCCGTTCCGCTCATGGCATTGGCAAAAGTGACGGCATCGATCCGCTCAAAGACCAGCGTGCCATCGTTGATGACGGCACCACTGCCGAGCGAGCCCGAGGGCGTCAGCGCGCCGATCTGCAGTGTTCCGGCCGCGATGGTGGTCGTTCCCGAATAGCTGTTGGTGCCAGTCAGAATCAGCGTCCCGGGACCCATTTGGACCAGGTTTCCGGTGCCGGAGATCGAGTTGCCCGCGCCGGCGATGCCGCTCAGGTTGAAGGCCAGCGTACCGTTGTTCACGATCGCGGTCAGCGGCCCGAGCGAGCCATCGGTGCCTCCATTCCCAATCTGCAATGTGCCGGCGGAAATCGTCGTTGTGCCCAGATGCAGGCTGTTGCCCGTCAGGATGAGCGTGCCGGGCCCCTTCTGCGTGAGATTGTTGAAGCCATCGAGGGCGATATCGCTGGTCACCGTGTCCGAACGGTTGAAGGCCAGGGTGTTGCCGAAGCCGATCATGGTCAGCCCCGGCTGGATGCTGCCGGTGGTGCCGCCCAGGCCCAGCTGCAGCGTCGCGCCATCCTGCAGGACGGTGCCGCCGCGATAGGTGTTGTCAGCCCCGAGGGCGAGAGTTCCACCGGACACGACCAGTCGCCCGGTGGCGCCGGAGATCGGCCCCACGACGAAGCTTTCCTCCGAGCCGGACGCAACCTTCAGCTGACCAGGTGCCTCCGCCGTACCGCTCGGCAGGTTCAGCCGACCAAAGGCCCGGAGCGAGCCGATATTCGAGGTAACCCCACCGGTGATGCCGGAGAGGTCGAGCGTGCCGCCCGTTTGAATGATGACGCTGGTCCGCTGCGTGGCGAAAAGACTGTTGTTGGTGAAGGCCAGCGTGCCCGCCACGACCTCGGTCGGGCCGGTATAGCTGAGCTGGCCGGTGAGAGTGGTGGTCCCGCCTCCGCTGCTGCCCTGGATCAGCCGGCCGGTTCCGGAAATTGCGCCGGCAAAAGTGACCGAATCCTGGCGGTTGAAAAGGAGTCTTCCGTTATTCACGACATCGCCGGTGCCCAGCGTGCCCGAGGTCCCGTTATTGCCAATCTGTAGCGTGCCAGCGGCAATGGTTGTCGTGCCCGAGTAGGTGTTGGCGCCGGTCAGGCCGAGGATGCCGCCGCCCATCAGAGTGAGGTTGCCGGTGCCGGAGATGGCGTTCGCCACCGTCATCCCGCCGCTGGTGTTGAACACCAGCTGCGCGTTGTTCACCACAGCGCCCGTTCCCAGGCTGCCCGGCGCGCCGCCATTGCCGATCTGCAAGATGCCGGCGCTGATGGTCGTAGTGCCGGAATAGCTGTTGGCGCCGGTCAGGATGGTGGTGCCACCGCCCACCTGAACCAGCTGACCGCTGCCCGAGATGGCCCCCGGAACGGTCAGGATACCGGACCGGTTCAGGATGAGGCTGCCATCATTCACGATGGCCCCGGCGCCCACCGTCGCCGAACCCCCGCCATCGCCGATGCGCAGCGTGGCGCCCGCGCCGATCTCGGTAGATCCGGCATAGCTGTTCGCTCCAGTGAGGGTGACGTCTCCCGCGATCCGGATTTGACCGGTCCCACTGATCACGCCGCCAAAGGTCACAGGATCGCTACGGTCAAAAAACAGCGTGCCCCGGTTCAGGACATCTCCGCTCACGCTGCCGCTCGTACCGCCCCTGCCCAGTCTCAGGAGGCCAAACTCCGTGATGGTCGTACCACCGGTATGGGTGCCGGCGGCCTCCCAATACACCATGCCCGAGACGACGACGCTGCCTGAGCCACTGACCAAGCCCGACTGGGTGGTAAAGGAGTTGCTCTGGCGCGCGAAACGCAGCACACCCTCGTTGGCGACATCGGCGAACAGCCTCGCAGGCCCGCCACCGCGACCGAGCCCGCTGACCACCAGCTCAGCGCCGGTCGCAATCGTCACACCCGCGCCAAAACGGGAATCCAACAAAAGCGTCATGGAGCCCGAGGCCACGCGCAGCGCGCCCGGCCCTTCCACGCTTCCCGAAAAGAAAGTGCTGTCACTTCGGTTGTAGATCAGCGTCCCGCCATTCGTGACGAACAGGCTTGGCGGAGCGCCGCCGTCATTGCTTCCCAGGTAGCCCGCTCTTCCGCCGTCGCCGATGCGCAGGGCGGCACCTGCATCAATGGTGACCCGGTCCAACGCGTTGTCGCCCGTCAGAACGAGTTCGCCCGATCTGACTCGCAACGAGCCCTCGCCGGAGATGTCGCCGGATTGCACGTAGCGGTCGCTGCGGTTGAAACTCAGTGCGCCGGCAACATTCACCGGACCGCTGCCCAGCGAGCCTGTGCTCCCCCCCGCCCCCACCTGCAGCGTGCTGCCGGCCTGGATCGTCGTCCCGCCCGTATAGCTGTTATCCCCCGTCAGGATCAGCGTCCCCGGCCCCGCCTGCGTCAGGCTGCCCGTGCCGGAAATGGCGTTGCCCAAGGTGACCGCATCACCGCGATTCACCACCAGCGCGCCATTGTTCAGCACGGCACCCGCGCTGATCTGGCCCGAACCACCGCCATTGCCGATCTGCAGCGTGCCGCCGGCGTTGATCGTGGTCAGCCCGGTATGGGTGTTGGCGCCGGTCAGGATCAGCGTGCCGGCCCCCGCCTGGGTCAGCGTGCCGCTGCCCGAGATGGCGTTGCCCAGGGTGACCACATCATCCCGCGCGAAGACGAGTGCGGCGTTGTTGGTCACGCCGCCGCCACTCAATTGCCCGCCCGGGCCGATGCGCAGCGTGCCCTGGCTGATGGTGGTGACCCCGGCATAGGTGTTGGCGCCAGTCAGCGTCAGCGTGCCCGCACCCACCTTGTCGAAGCCGCCCGTGCCCGCGATCACCCCGGCGAATTGCCCCGCGGAAATCTGCGTGGGCGCCGTGCCGGTCAGCGTGCCCGCCCCCTGCAGGTTGCCGATGGTGCCGATGAAGCCGCCAAAATCCAGCGTGGCGCCGGCCGCGATGGTCACACTCGCCGCCCCTTGCGTCAGCTGGTTCAGCACCAGGTTGCCCGCCCGCAGCGTGCCGCCGGCGACGTTCAGCGCCAGCGTCGCGGGCGAGAAGAAATCCGACGCGGCAAGGCTCGCCACCACCGTGCCCGTCTCCGTCGCGGAGCCGATGGTGAGCGTGGAACCAGGCCGCAGCGACAGCCCGCCCGTGAGGGTGAGGGTCTGCCCGGTGGCCGCGCCGATCATCGCCGTCGCGCCATCTGTCAAGCCGATGGCATTGGCCAGGCTGCCCGTCACTTGGGAGACCAGGGCGCCATTGCTGATGCTGACCGCGCCGCTGCCCAGCGCGCCGATATTGCCGAGCGTGATGGTTCCGGCGGTGATCGCGGTACCACCCGTGTAGCTATTGGCGGAAGCGAGCGTCAGAACGCCGCCCATCTGCGTCACGCTGCCACTGCCGGAAATGACATTGGCGACGGTCACCGCATCAGCGCGGTTGAACACCAGCGCGCCGTCATTGATCACGGCGCCGCCTCCCAGCGTCCCGGTGGAGCCGCCATCGCCGATGCGCAGCGTACCGCCGCTGATTTCGGTGGTGCCGGTATAGGTGTTGGTGCCAGTCAGGGTCAGCGTGCCCGCGCCGAATTTCTCCAGGCTGCCGCCCGCACCGGTGATGGCGCCGGCGAAGCTGCCCGCACCGATGCGCACCAGGTTCGTATTGGTGAGCGTGCCGGCCCCCTGGAGGTTGGCGATGCTGCTCATCTGGCCGTTCAGGTCGAGCGTGGCGCCCGCACGGATCGTCGTGCCGGCGGCACTGGCGATGAGGGCGTTGAAGGCGAAGCCGCCCGCGGTCACCGTGCCGGCCGCGATCACCAGGGCGGCACTCGCGGCATCGGCCACATCCACGGTGTTGAAGCCGGCGATGATGTTCCCGGCCAGGCCGGCCGCGCCAAAGCTCAGCGTGGAGGAACCCGCGGGCGTGAGTGCCCCGGTCAGTGTCAGCGTGGTGCCGGTGGCGGCCGCGATGGTGGCGCCGGCGCCGAGGTTGATGCGCAGGTCATTGGCCAAGCTCGCGTCCAGATCGGCGCGCAGCGTGGCGTCGCCCAGCGTGACCAGGCCCGTGCCCAGCGCCGCCGCGTCACCCAGCGCCAGGGTGCCGGCGAGCAGGCTGGTGCCGGCGGAATAGCTGTTGGCACCACTCAGGGTCAGCGTGCCGGCAGTGACCTTGCTCAGCGAGCCCAGCCCCGAGATGACGCCGGAAATCGTGGCATCGGCGGCGGCCGCCACGTCCAGCGCGGCGAAGCCGCTCAGCGCAATGCCGCCCTCAAGCGCGCCCCCCGCCCCCAGGATCAGCAGGTTGGCCCCACCGGTCAGCTCCAGCGCGGAGGCCCGCAGCAGCCCATCGCCCGAAAGCCCCCCCGCGAGGGTGGCGCCGAGCGTGATGGTGAGGCTGCTCCCCTCGATGCCGGCGCCGCCCAGGCCGGGCGCGCCCGGCGAACCGCCCCCGGCGCCGGCCGCCCCACCCTGGCCACCGCTGACATTGGCCTGGATCTGAACGCTGATGCCGTCCGGCGCGGTGAACACGATGCCCGTGCCGCCCCGCCCCCCCTGGCCCCCCTGGCCCGCGGCGGTCGCACCGCCGGCGCCGCCCGCACCGCCGGTGATGCTGTCGAACAAGGTGCCGGCATTGCCGAAGGGGATGAAAACCAGGCCCGCGGCACCCGCGCCGCCGCCGCCACCACCGGCGCCAGCACCCGTGGCCGCGCCACCGGCCCCGCCAGCCCCGCCCGTGACCGCGCTGGTCGGCAAGGCGAAATCCACGAGGCCATGCGCACCGCCGCCGCCGCCCGCACCCGCATTGGTGCCCGGGGCACCCGCCGCACCGGACAAGCCGGGGCCCGTGCCGCCCGCGCCACCTGGCCCATCGCCCGCGCCGCCCGCACCACCGGTATCGCCCGCGCCGCCACCGCCGCCACCATTCAGAGCGTCATTCGTGCCGGGCGCACCCGCTGAAAAATTGCTGTTCGCCCCACCGGCACCGCCCAGCCCGGAGCCACCCGCCCCGCCCTGGGCCAGCGCGGCCCCGGCCCCGCCGATCAGCGCGGTGGTCGTGAGCAACGCAAGCAGAAATCGAGGCACGGCGACTCCTGCGATCATCCGGGTTGCATGCAAGCGCACGCAGGCTACCCAGGATGCCCGCTTTGTTACCAGCCCCTTAAGGGGTCATTCCGCCGCGGCAACAGGCGGTGCGGTATCGCCATGCTTGGCGCCCTTGCGCTTTGGCTCATGCGCCATTTCGCCCATCGCCTTCTGCACATGGGCGGAAAACACGAATTCCGCCGGGCGCTGCCGCGAGAGATCAATCTCGGGCGCCATCGGACCCTCGGTGCGCGGGCCCCGCAACTGGGCGGCCACGGCCTTCCAGGGCTTCTTGATGGCATCCAGCGCCGCCGTCGCCTCGAAGCCGGAATGCACCATGCAATCGGCGCATTTCTCGTAATTGCCGACGCCGTACTTGTCCCAGTCGGTGGTTTCCATCAGCTCGGTGAAGGACTTCGCGTAGCCCTCGCCCAGCAAATAGCAGGGGCGCTGCCAGCCGAAGACATTGCGCGTCGGGTTGCCCCAGGGCGTGCAGTGATAGGTCTGGTTGCCGGCCAGGAAATCCAGGAAGAGCGGGCTGTTGCCCATGCGCCACTTCTTGGTGCCCTTGTTCCGCGAAAACACGTCGCGGAACAATTCCTTGGTCTTCTGGCGATTGAGGAAGTGCTTCTGGTCCGGCGCCCGCTCATAGGCATAGCCGGGCGAGAGCATGATGTTGTCCACACCCATCGCCGTCACATCGTCGAAGAATTTCGCGGTGCGCTCGGCATCGGCATTGTTGAACAGGGTGCAGTTGATGGCGGTGCGGAAGCCCAGCGCGCGCACCTTCTTCAGCGCCTCGACCGCGCGCTCATAGACGCCTTCCTGGCTGACGGCCCAGTCATGCTGCGCCTTGTCGCCATCCAGATGGATGTCCCAGATGAAGCGCGGATGCGGCTTGTAGGCCTCCATGCGCTTTTCCAGCAGCAGCGCATTGGTGCAGAGGATGACGATGCGCCCCTGCGCCAGAAGCCCCTCCACGATCTGCGGCATTTCCTTGTGCAGCAGCGGCTCGCCCCCTGCGATCGCCACCACGGGTGCTCCGCATTCCAGCGAAGCCTCCAGGCATTCAGCGACCGAGAGGCGCTTGTTCAGGATCTCATCCGGGTAATCGATCTTGCCGCAGCCGGCGCAGGCCAGGTTGCAGCGGAACAGCGGCTCCAGCATCAGCACCAGCGGGAAGCGCTTGCGGCCGGCCAGTTGCTGCTTCACGACGTAAGCGGCGACCTTCGCCTGCTGCGCCAATGGAATACCCATGCCGAATCCACTCCGAACTGCACGAAGCCCGAGCGCTTAGCACGGGATAAAGCGTGACGCGAATGAGCTTGGCTGCCCCCTCAGGCCGCCCCCTCAGGCCGCCTCGCGCGCGCCATAGCCCTGGGGGTGCGCCGCATGCCAGTCCCAGGCCGTGCGCACGATCTCATCCAGCGCCGCATGCCGGGGCCGCCAGCCCGTCTCCGCCCGGATCAGCGCCGAGGACGCGACCAGCGCCGGCGGATCACCCGCCCGGCGCGGCCCGTTTTCATGCGGCACCGGCCGGCCCGAGACGCGTTGGATCGCCGCCATCACCTCGCGCACGGAATGCCCCGCCCCATTGCCGAGATTGTAGCGCACCGAGCCCTGGTCCAGCCGCGGCAACACGGCGATATGCGCGGCGGCGAGGTCCATGACATGCACATAGTCGCGCACCGCCGTGCCGTCCGGCGTGTCGTAATCCGTGCCAAAGACGTGCAGCGGCGGGGCATGGCCCAGGCTGGCCATGATGGCGCGCGGGATGAGATGCGTCTCGGGGTCGTGATCCTCACCCGCGCGGCCGGCCGGATCGGCGCCGGCCGCGTTGAAATAGCGCAGCGAGGCGGAGCGCAGGCCATGCGCGCTCTCGGCCCAGGCCAGGGCCTGCTCCATCATCAGCTTGGACAAGCCATAGGGGTTCACCGGGCAGGTCTCGGCCTCCTCCGTGATGGGCACGGATTTGGGCACGCCAAAGACGGCGGCCGTGGAGGAGAGCACGTATTTCAGGCAGCCCGCCTGCACCGCGGCTTCCGCCAGGTTCACGCTGTTGGAGAGGTTTTCCCGGCAATAGCGCAAGGGCTGCTGCATGCTCTCCCCCACCAGGGAGAGTGCGGCCAGGTGAAAGACGGCGTCGAATTTCCAGGCGGCGAAGATCTCGCCAAGCCGCCGGCGCTCACCCAGGCTCGCCTGGATGAAGGTGGCCCCCGGCGCCACGGCGCCGCGATGCCCGGTGGAGAGATCATCCACCACCACCACCTCATGCCCGGCATCGAGCAGGGTGAGGACAAGATGGCTGCCGGCATAGCCGGCTCCGCCCGAGACAAGATAACGCGCCATGTTTCACCTGATCCGATCGGGTCAGTGTCTGCACCCGGAATATGGCATGAATTCGTTACCGGCGGGGCATTTGCGCCGCAAGGATCACGGCCAGACGGTCCATCAAGCCGCGCCGCACCGGCTTGCCACGCGCAAGACGCCGCAGATCGCGCTGGGCCAGCACGAGCGGCAGGCCGGCGGCCTGGGCGGCGCGCGGCAGGCCGCTGAGATCGGGCTGGGCCGGCGCCTCGGCCGCCAGCCGGCGAATGACCGGTGCCGCGGCCTCGGGGGCGGCGATCACCGCCTCGGGCGGGATCAGCTCGCGCGGCAACAGGCAGCGGCCCTGGCCAGCAAGCACCGGGACCGCGCGCAGCACCCCCGCCAGGCCCTGGAGCATCCCCGCCTGCTGCAAGGCAGGCAGCAGCGCCACGGGCGCGCCCAGCAGCCGCCCGGCCACCACGGCGAAGCCACCTGCCGTGCCGCGCAGATAGGCGTGCAGCGCCGCGATGCTGGCAATACCCTCCTCCTCCGCTTCCATCTCGCGCGCTTCGGCCATGGTGATCAGCCCGGCGGCATCGAGTGATCCCGCCTGGATGGCGGCATGCAGCGGCGCCGCCACCTCATGCTGGCGGGCGGGCCGGCCTTCGGCCGCGTGCTCCACCACCTCCCGCCACCAGGTCATGCGCATCAGGGCGATGATCGGGTTGCTCGCGGCTTCGCGGGCGCGGGCCAGTTCGTGGTTGAAGGCGATGAGGGTGAACAGCGCCTCGCGCTTCGCCGGCGGCGCAAACAGCGCGCAGAGGAAGCGGTCCGGATCATGCCGGCGGGCGATGGCGCCGCAGGCCGAGAGCTGGGGGGCGGTTGGTTCGGGCACGCGCCAGCCCATGGCGTCATCCGGACCGTGGCGCAAGCGGCCTGTGGTGAGCCCGTCGGTTACCGCCACGGCGCGAAAATCATCACGGAGCGGGGTCAGCTTCAGGGTCCGGCAAGGATTGGGCAGGCAGAAGGGCGGAACTGGAGCCAAAATGGAGAGTGTGTCATGCAGAGATTCCGCTCACTTCAATCACGCCTGATCCTCGCCTTCGGCGCCATCGCGGCCGGCGTCGCCGGGGGCGTCATCAGCCTCGCCGTCCATCAGAAATCAGCGCAGGAGGAGGTGGCACTTCAGGCGGCGCTGGCGCGCACCGCCGCGACCACCACCTCCTACCTCAATGCCGAGTTGCTGCGGCTGGAAAGCCTCGGCCTGGCCCTGGCCGCCCAGCCCGCGATGGTCGAGGCGGTGCGCAACGCGGATCGCGCCGCCATGGGCGCGGTGATCGCCCCGATCTATGACGCGTTGCGCGCGCAGCGGCAGATTTCCACCTTCGTCGTCGTGACCCCGCCCGGGCTGCTGCAATACCGCGCGCATGAGGCAGTGGCCGCACCCGAGGACATCACGCACCGGCGCGGCGATGCGATGGCCGCACTGGCCGGCCGCACCGCGCGCGGGATGATCATGGCCGCCTCCGGGCTGTCACTGGCCACCGCGGTTCCGGTGATGGCCCAGGGCCGGCCCATCGGCACGCTGTTCGGTCAGTCCCTCGCGAATGAGGAGCTGCTGGGGCGGATCAAGGCCTCCGTGAATGCCGATCTGGTGGTTCACGCGGAGCGCGCCGGCCAGATGACCCGCATCGCCGGCACGCGCGCCCAGGGGCAGCTGGACGCGGCGGCGTTGCGGCAGGGGCTGGCCGGCCCGACACCGGCCATGCGCTCCATCCTGCCCTCGGCCAGCGGGGAGCAGCATTTCGTGGCCTTCGCCATCCCGCTGCTGGACCATGCCGGCCGCCCGGTGGCCGTGGCCGAGCTGATCCTGGACCAGACGGCCGTCGTGTCGGCCTCTCGCGCGAGTTTCCTCGCCCTGCTCGGCATGTCCGGGGCGGCGCTCATCGCCGTCATCATCATCAGCCTGCTGATCGCCCGCGGCATCGCCCGCCCGATCAACAGCATGACGGCGGCGATGAGCGGCCTGGCCGCCGGCCGGCTGGAGACGGAGATTCCGGCGCGGGACCGCAAGGACGAGATCGGCGCCATGTCGGCCGCCGTGCAGGTCTTCAAGGACAATGCACTGGCCGTCCGCCGGCTGGAGCAGGAAACCGCCACCCTGGCCGCCGCCACCGAAACCGAGAAGAAGGCAGCGATGGACCGCATGGCCCATGACTTCGAGGCGACCATCGGCGGCATCGTGGAAAATGTCGCTTCCGCCTCCTCGGAGATGGAAGCCTCGGCGCAATCCCTCACGCGGATCGCCGAGCGCACCAGCGGCCAGGCCGGCATCGTCCTGACCGCGACGGAGGAAGCCTCGGCCAATGTGCAGACCGTGGCCGCCGCGAGCGAGGAGCTGGCCTCCACCGTCAATGAGATCGCGCGGCAGGTCTCGGCCAGCAGCGACATCGCGCGCCGCGCGGTGGAGCAGGCCGAGAGCACCAATGGCCGCGTCCAGGGGCTGAGTGCGGCCGCGCAGGAAATCGGCGAGGTGGTGCGGCTGATCAACGATATCGCGGCCCGCACCAACCTGCTGGCCCTCAATGCCACCATCGAGGCGGCGCGTGCGGGGGATGCCGGCAAGGGCTTCGCCGTGGTGGCGGGCGAGGTGAAGCAATTGGCCGCGCAAACCGCGAAGGCGACGCAGGAGATCAGCGGCAAGGTGCAGGAAATGCAGACCGCCACCACGGCTTCGGTCGGCGCCATCCAGGCGATTGGCGAGACCATCGGCGAAATGAGCCAGATCGCGCTGGGCATCGCCTCCGCCGTGGAACAGCAGGGGGCCGCCACGCGGGAAATCGCCCGCAGCGTGCAGAACGCCGCCTCCGGCACGCGGGAAGTGGCCAGCAATATCGCCGATGTCAGCCAGGCCTCGGGCGAGACGGGGTCGGCCGCGGGGCAGATGCTCTCGGCGGCGGGCGGGCTGTCCCGCCAGGCGGATCAGCTGCGGCGTGAGGTCCAGGGCTTCGTGGCCAAGATCCGCGTCGGCTGAGGGGGCTGAATCACGGCCTGCGCCGGGGGGGGCGGGGCGTCGGGGCAGGTCAGCGGGAGGGGAAAGCGGGCCGGCTTGGTTGACGCTGGGCCCATCGCTGCTTAGCTCCCACTGACTAGATCCCCACCCACGGAGAAATCGCCATGGCCTTCAGCCTTCCCCCCCTCCCCTACGCCACCTCCGCCCTTGCCGCCCAGGGCATGTGCCAGGAGACGCTGGAGCTGCATCACGGCAAGCACCACAACGCCTATGTCACGGCGCTGAACGGCCTGGTCGAGGCCAAGGGCCTGGCCGGCAAGTCGCTGGAGACCATCGTGGCCGAAGCTGGCAAGGCCGGCGCCGATGGCCTGCCCGTGCTGAACCAGGCCGGCCAGCATTGGAACCACATGCTGTTCTGGCAGGTGATGTCGCCCAATGGCGGCGGCGACAAGCTGCCCGCCAAGCTGGCCGCCAAGATCGACAGTGACCTCGGCGGCCTCGCGGCCTTCAAGGAGGCTTTCAAGGCCGCCGGTGTCACGCAGTTCGGTTCGGGCTGGGCCTGGCTGATCATGAAGGCCGACGGCAAGCTCGCCGTCACCAAGACGCCGAATGGCTCCAACCCGGTGGCCACCGGCGAAGGCACGCCGATCCTCGGCTGCGACGTGTGGGAGCACGCCTATTACCTCGATTTCCGCAATGTGCGCCCGAACTACCTCGACAATTTCCTGAACAAGCTGGTGGATTGGAGCGTGGTCGAGAGCCTGATGGACCAGGGCGGGCTGAGCTCGGGCCAGAGCGCCTGAATCAGCCGCAAGGCTGAATGAAACGGGGCGCGGTCCAGCAGGGCCGCGCCCTTTTTTGTGCCCACCGCGAGAGAGCAGCGCGCGCGCCTGGCCGCCAGGACATGCGCTGCGTGGAGGTGCCGCTGCCCGCCCTCAATGCGGCACGAAATCCGGCCGTGGCAGTGCCTGATACGCATCCCGCAGCGCCTGGGACCAGCCATCGCGGATGGTGCGGTAATAGGGATCATCATCCGTGATCCGCCGCCGCGTGCCGATCCGCAGCTCATCCGTGCGCACCACCGCCAGATCCAGCGGCATGCCGACCGAGAGGTTGGAGCGCAGCGTGCTGTCCATGCTGATCAGCGTCAGCGCCACGCCCTCGATGAGCGAGGTCTGCGGCGTCAGCACGCGGTCCAGGATGGGCTTGCCGTATTTATGCTCGCCGATCTGGAGGAAAGGCGTGTCATCGGTCGTCTCGATGAAATTGCCGGCCGAATAGATCAGGAACAGCCGCGGCGGGCCGCCGGCGATCTGCCCGCCCAGCAACAGGCTGCAATCAAAGGAAATCCCCTGCCCCGCCAGGGCAGGGCCATCCTGCTGGGCCACCAGGCGCACGGCGGCCCCCACCAGCTGCGCCGCACTCACCATATCCGGCACATCGGTCAGCCGCTGCTGCAGCCCATTATGCCAGAGGCCGGCCTGCAAATGATTCCACACCGCCTGGGTGATGGCGAGGTTGCCCGCCGTCATCACCACCAGCGCGCGCTCGCCCGGCTGTTCCACCGTGAACATCTTCGAGAAGATCGAGATATTATCGAGCCCGGCATTGGTGCGCGTATCGGAGAGCATCACGATGCCCTCCTCCACCGAAAGCCCCACGCAATAGGTCACCGCTGCACCTCCGCCCTTTGAGGCGCAGGATGCCCGATCAGGGGCGGATGTAGAAGCTCTCCACCGCCTGGCCGAGTTCGGCGGCGCTGACGATCATCCCGGTCAGGTATTCGTGCAGCCCGGATGCCATGATGTCCTCGATGCGGCTCAGCTTCAGCCGCGCCTGGATATCGCCCGCCATGCGGTGCGGATCGCCCCGCCTTCCGCCCTGTTCCATGGCGATGCCGTCCAGCACCTCACACACACGGTTGTAGCAGGCGGCCAGGCTGCGCGGCAGTTCCGGGCGAAGGATCAGCAGCTCGGCGATGCGCGCGGGGGAGAGCCGGTCCCGGAACACCCAGTGATAGGCGCGCAAGGCCGAGACGGATTGCAGCACCGCCTGCCATTGGCCATGCGCCACGGTGTTGTCGGCCTCGCTCTCCAGCAGCTCGTGCTTCACATCGAGCAGCCGGGCCGTGTTGTCGGCGCGTTCGAGCGAGGTGCCGAGCTGCACGAACAGCCAGGCCTCGCCGCGCAGCATGGTGTCCATGGCGGCGCCATTGAACAGCAGCACCCGTTCACGCACCCATTCGAGGAAGCCGGGCAGCTTCTCGCCCTGGAAATCCCCGGGCTCGATCTGCCGCAGGTGGTTCCAGCTATCCGACATCGCACTCCACATATCCACCGTAAGTGCTGTGCGCACCGTGCGCGCATTGTGCCGGGCGGCGGCGAAGCAAGGGATGATACCCGAAGGGTTGTCCGGGTCCCGCACCAGGAAATCAATCACCGCTTCCTGGGTGACCACGTCGTATTTCTCAAAGAAGGCGGGCTCGCAGCCGGCGGCCACCAGCAGGGAGCGCCATTCATCGCCCTCGGCGTTCAATTCGGCGGTCAGCCCCGCCATGCGCGACGCCACGGCAAGGCCACGGGCGACATTGGCCGCGCGCTCGGTGTAGCGGCCCAGCCAGAAGAGGCTATCTGCGGTGCGGCTCAGCATGCGCCGGCACTCCCGGAGGACTGCCACTGGGATTGCGATTGGGACTGGGATTGCGGGGCGGGGTCGGCCTCCAGCACCCAGGTATCCTTGGTGCCGCCCCCCTGGCTGGAATTCACGACGAGCGAGCCTTCGCGCAGGGCCACGCGGGTCAATCCGCCGGGGACGATGCGCACCGCATCCTTGGTGCTCAGCACGAAGGGTCGCAAATCCACATGGCGGGGTGCGATGCCCTGGTCCACCAGCGTCGGCACCGTGGAGAGGGCGAGGGTGGGCTGCGCGATGTAATCCTGCGGCCGCGCCCGGATGCGCGCCGCGAATTCCTCGCATTCGGCCTTGGTCGCGTGCGGGCCGATCAGCATGCCATAGCCGCCCGAGCCCTGGGCCAGCTTCACCACCAGTTTGTGGATATTGGCCAGAACCTCCTTGCGATCCGCCTCACGCTCGCACAGCAGGGTGGGCACATTGGCCAGGATCGGCTCCTCGCCCAGGTAGAAGCGGATCATTTCCGGCACATAGGGATAGATCGCCTTGTCATCGGCGATACCGCAGCCCGGCGCGTTGCACAGCGCCACATTGCCCGCGCGATAGGCGCTGATCAGGCCAGGAACGCCCAGCATGCTGTCGGCGCGGAATGCCTCGGGGTCGAGGTAATCATCGTCAATGCGGCGGTAGATCACATCCACGCGCTTCTTGCCCGCAGTGGTGCGCATATAGACGATCTTGTCCTCGACAAAGAGGTCGGGGCCTTCCAGCACTTCCACGCCCATCTCATCGGCCAGGAAGCAATGTTCGTAGTAGGCGCTGTTGAAGGCGCCGGGGGTGAGGATCACGACGGTCGGGTTCGGGCCGGCGCGCTCGGGGGCGGCGGCCATCAGCGTGGTCAGCAGATCCTCGGGGTAGCGATTCACCGGCGCGATGCGGTGGCGCGCCAGCAGGCGCGGGAAAAGCCGCAGCATCGCCTCGCGGTTTTCCAGCATGTAGGAGACGCCCGAGGGGGTGCGGGCATTATCCTCCAGCACATAGAACTGGTCGGGCGCGGTGCGCACGAGGTCAATGCCGGCGATGTGCGTGTAGATGCCACCGGGCGGGGAAAACCCCTGCATTTCCGGGCGAAACTGGTCATTGCCCTGAATCAGGTGGGCCGGGATCTTGTCGGCGCGGATGATGTCCTGCTTGCCATAGACATCGCCCAGAAAGGCATTCAGCGCGCGCACACGCTGCGTGAGGCCGGCGGAAAGCCCCTCCCATTCGGCGCGGGCCAGGATGCGGGGGATGATGTCGAAGGGGATGAGGCGCTCGGGGTCGCCGCCCTCGCCATAGACGGCGAAGGTGATGCCGACGCGGCGGAACAGGACCTCCGCCTCGGCCCGCTTGGCCATCAGGTCGGCTTGAGGCGTCTGCCGCAACCAATCCGCGATGGCCGCATAGGCCGCGCGCAGCGATTCTCCCGAACCCATCTCGTCGAAGGCTTGGCCCGTCATGCAACCCGATCCCGGTCTTCCATGCCTGCTTTGCCAAAGCACAGCGTCCGGCACAAGCCAGCACAGCGCGGAAAGCGGGGCGGCGGGGTGGCGCCTGCACAAGCCCAAGGCAGGCCTCCCCGTCTTGGCGCATTTCCTCGCGCCCCTATGCTCGGCCCATCAAGGGAGAACGCCATGAACGACCAGCCGCATCTGACCACCGGCGCCGAGGCCATGGTGCAAAGCTTCGCCGAGGCCGGGATGCCGGCGATTTTCGGCGTCCCCGGCGGGGGTTCCAGCCTGGACCTGATCGCCGCGGCCAAGGTGGCGGGGATCCCCTTCCTGCTGACGCGCACCGAGAATGGCGCCGGCATCATGGCCTCCGCCCTGGCCGAACTGACCCACAAGCCGGTCGGCCTGCTGACCACGCGGGGGCCGGGTGTTTCCAATGCGGCCAATGGCATGGCCAATGCGGCGCTGGAGCGGGCGCCGGTGATCCTGGTCGCGGATGGCTTCGCGGCGCGGGAAAGCCGCTATGTCACGCATCAGCTGTTCGACCAGGCGGCGATGATGGCGCCGGTGACGCGCGCCCGGGGTGTGGGCGCCAGCGAAGCCCCGCGCGTGCTGGCCGCCGCGATGGGCGCGCCGCGCGGGCCCGGATACCTCGAACTGGCCGGCGATGCGGCGCGCGCCCCCGCGGCACCCGGCCCCGCCTGGGCGCCGCCCAGCCTCGCCGCCCCCTCGCCCTCCGCGCTGGCCGAGGCGCGCCGCATGGTGCTGGCGGCGGCGCGGCCCGTGCTGATCATCGGCCTGGAAGCGACGCACCCCGCCCGCGCCTCGGCCACGCGCCATCTGGTGGAGGCGCTGGGCTGCCCCGGCCTCGTCACCTACAAGGCCAAGGGCGTGCTGCCCGACTCGCATCCGCTGTTCGGCGGCATCTTTACGGGCGGCGAGGCGGAGGCTCCCCTGCTGCATGAGGCAGACCTGATCATCCTGGCCGGCGCTGATCCGGTGGAATTCGTCGGCCAGCCCTGGCGCTATGCGGCCCCCATCCTCGATCTCGCCTGTGCCGCGCGGGAGATGGTGTATCGCCAGCCCGAGCTTGCCATCATCGGCGCCTGGGAGATCGCGGCCGCAGCCCTGGCCGAGGACGCGCCCCGCCGGCCCTGGCCCGAGGGGCGGCTCGGCGCGCTGCGCTCGGCCTGGCTGGCCGGGCTGGAAAACGCGCCTGGCGGCAATCGCGGCATGGCCCCCTCCGACATCGTGCGCGTGACGCAGGATGCCTGCCGCCGCCTGGGCGCCGACCCGCGCGTCGCCGTGGATGCGGGGGCGCATATGTTCGCCGCCACCACCTTCTGGCAGGCGGAACGCCCCTGTGACCTGCTGATTTCCAACGGCCTGGCCAGCATGGGCTACGCGCTGCCCGCCGCCATCGCCGCAGCCTGGCATGATCCCGGGCGCGGCGCCGTGGCCTTCACCGGCGATGGCGGCCTGCTGATGGCGGTCGGCGAATTGGCCATGGCCGCCGCCATGGGCCTGAACCTGACCGTGGTGGTGTTCAATGACGCGACCCTCTCGCTGATCGACATCAAGAAGGGCGAGCGGGATTTGCCTGAGGGCGCGCTGGATTGGCCCATGGTGGATTTCGCGGCCGTGATGCGCGGCATGGGCGGCATGGCCTGGCGCGTGGGTGACGCCGATGCGCTGGATGCGGCCCTGGCCGAGGCCATGGCCAGCCCCGGTCCGCGCCTGCTGGATGTGCGCACGGACCCTTCGAGCTATCCGGCGCAGATCAAGGCCTTGCGCGGGTAGCGCAGGTCAGGGCCGCGCGCGGATGGCGCGGATTGGGGCCACGCGCGGGTAGCGCAGACCGGGGCCTCGCGCGGATGGCGCCGGTTACGCGCCGGCGCGCGCCCCGCCGCCGATCCGCCAACGATCCGCATCGCGCAGCAGATAGAGCGCGAAGAACGCCGCCAGCACGGGAACGCCGGCGATGAACAGATGGTTGCTCACCGGATTCCAGGGCGCCAGCAGCCGCGGGATCGTCACCAGCGTCGTCACGCTGTGCAGCAACAGCGCCACGCCATAGGTGACGCGCGGCTTGAGGCCCAGCAGCAGCGCGAGTGCCAGCAGGATCTGCAAGGCGCCCAGCACCGGCGGTGCCAAGGCGCCCGGATCAAAGCCGTAGAAGCTCCGGAAGATCGCCAGCGTGGTGCCGGGGACGACGAATTTCTCGACGCCCCATTGCAGGAGGAACAGGCCCAGCGTGAGGCGCAAGACCAGCAAGGCCAGGGGAAGCCGCGTTTCGAACATGGGTCAGGGAAACTCCTGCCGCCGGAATGGCAGCGTCATCCCCGCTTCGCCCGCAACCGGTCTATGGTTAGCGCTTGCGGCTGAGAAAATGCCCCATCATCGCGCCCGGCTCCTCGGTCTCCCAGGATTTGGCGAAGGCTGGAATGCCGGCGGCGATGGCCTGGCTCATGGGCAGATCCTCCCATTGGCGGATCAGCGCCTTCTGGTTGGCGATGGCCACCGGCCCCGCCTCGGTCAGCAAGGCCACCCATTCGGCCACGGCGCCATCGAGCGCATGGACCGGCACGACGCGCTCCAGGAAGCCCCAGGATTCCATCGTGGCGGCATCCAGCGTCTCGGCCAGCAGCAGCAGGCGGCGGGTGCGGCCCCAGCCGATCAGCCCCGGCAGCAATGCCGCCTCGACCACGGAAGGAATGCCGACGCGCACCTCGGGCATGCCGAATTTGGCGCCCGTCGCCGCCACGCGCAAATCGCAGGCGGCCGCGATTTCCAGCCCGGCACCCAGGCACCAGCCCTGGATGCGCGCAATCACCGGCACGCGGCAGGCGCGGATGGCTGCACAGGCGCCATGCACCCGCTCGATGAAGGCCTGGCCCTGCCCGGGCGTGGTGACGGCGCCCATTTCGCGGATATCGGCACCACCGATGAAGGCGCGCTCACCCTCGCCGGTCAGCACCACGGCGCGGATCTCGGGCTCCACGTCGAAGCTGGCCGCGAGCTGCAGCAGGAGTTCCGAGTTCAGCGTATTCAGCTTGGCGTGGTTGGCGACGGTGACGCGCCGCACATCGCCCTCGCAGGTGATTTCGATCTTCATCGAGCGAAGCCTGCCATCTGCGCATAGCCGCGGGCAATGGCGGCGAGTTCATCCGTCGCGATCACATCCTCCAGCCGCTCGAAGCCATTGGGCGCGCGCTCGCTGACCACATCCACCACGCGCTCCGGCCCGCCGCGCCGGTTGGTGAGCACGAGGTCGCGCGTGGCGGGCAGGCGCTCGGCCTCATAGGCGGCGAAGGCGTCCTCGATCGGGTGCGCCGCCAGCAGCCGGGCCAGGGCGCGCGCATCCAGGATGGCCTGGGAAGCGCCATTGGAGCCGACCGGATACATCGGGTGCGCCGCATCGCCCAGCAGCGTGACGCGGCCCTGCGTCCAGAAGGGCAGC
Source organism: Sediminicoccus sp. KRV36 (assembly GCF_023243115.1). Taxonomy (NCBI): domain Bacteria; kingdom Pseudomonadati; phylum Pseudomonadota; class Alphaproteobacteria; order Acetobacterales; family Roseomonadaceae; genus Sediminicoccus; species Sediminicoccus sp. KRV36. The sequence goes on along the minus strand of NZ_CP085081.1, from coordinate 1,612,717 downwards.
GGGTCACGGTCGCACATCGGGTATTCCCAGAATTCCGGCGTGGCGCGCACCATCGCCTCGACATCCAGGCCCGGCACGCGGAAGCGCTGCACATGGGGCAGCACGTCCTCCAGCGTGCCCGGGCGGGACCAATCCTCGCGCCGGGGCGGCGGGCGCGTGGCATCGCCGATCTGCGCGCAGATCACCCAGTTGGTCAGGCGGGTTTCCGGCGTGCTGCCCGCGCCGATCGGGTAAAAGACCAGCTTTTCCGCCATGTCGCCGGCGATCAGCATGACATCGCCGCCCTCATGGGCCGGCCATTCGATGGCACCGCGCCACATCTGGATGCCGTTCCAGCGGATGCCGCCATCCTCGGGGTGCATGGCGTTGCGCAGCACGGAATGGATGCCATCGGCCCCGATCAACGCCGAGCCGCGAATGCTGGACCCATCGCTGAAATTCGCGGTCACGCTGCTGCCCGATTGCGCGAAGCCGACCATGCGCATACCGGCGCGGATCACCTGCGGCCCCATGCGCTCCAGTGCGGCCTGCCAGAGCACGCCATGCAGCTTCCCGCGATGGATGGAGAATTGCGGCGTGTCATGCCCTGCGTGCAGGCCGCGCGCCTCGGTCCAGATGCGGCTGCCGAAGCGGTTCAGATAGCGCAATTCGCGCGTGCGGATGCCGATGGCATCCAGGGCGGGCAGCAGGCCGAGTGCGGCCAGTTCGCGGATCGCATGCGGCAGGGTGTTGATGCCCACACCCAGCTGCTTCACCTCCTTCGCCGCTTCCAGCACGACGCAGGGAATGCCCCGCTCATGCAGCGAAAGCGCCAGCGTCAGCCCGCCCACACCGCCGCCGGCGATGAGAATGGGCGCGGGTGGCGCTGGCCTGCGGCGGCGGCGATGGTCGCTCATGTATTGTTGGCGCCTTGCGGCGCGTGGCTTGCGGGCTTGGCTTTGCGGCGCAGTTCCATCAGATCCTCCCGGCTGCGCTTCGCCATGCGAAACAGCGCATCCTTGCCATAGCTGTATTGCACGGGCGTCTTCACCCCGCGCGCGCCGTATTCTGCGGCGGCGTGCAGCGTGAAGGAAGGGTCCGTCAGATGCGGCCGCGCCAGGGCCACGAGGTCGGCCCGGCCGGCCGCGATGATGGTGTTCACCTGGTCGGCCGTGGTGATGGAGCCCACGCACATCACGGCGATCCCCGCCTCATTGCGCAGCATGTCGGCCCAGGGGAGCTGGAACATGCGGCCATACATGGGCTGCGCATCCGCGACCGTCTGCCCGGTGGATACATCGAGCAGATCGCAGCCCGCATCGCGGAAGGCCCGCGCGATGGCGAGCATATCCGCATCCGTGACACCCCCCTCCGCCCAGTCCGTGGCCGAGACGCGCACGGATATGGGGCGCTCCGCCGGCCAAAGCGCACGCAGGGCGGCGAAGACCTCCAGCGGGAAACGCAGCCGGTTCTCGACGCTGCCGCCATATTCATCGGCGCGGTGATTGGTGAGTGGTGAGAGGAAGCTGCCCAGCAGATAGCCATGGGCGCAATGCAGCTCCAGCATGTCAAAGCCGCAGGCGATGGCGCGCCGGGTGGCGGCCAGGAATTCCGCCTTGACGCGGTCCATGTCGGCGCGGTCCATGGCGCGCGGGATCTGGCTGTGCGGGTAATAGGGCAGCGCACTGGGCGCGATGATGGGCCAGGCGCCGCTCTCCAGCGGCTGGTCCATCCCTTCCCACATGAGCTTCGTGGCGCCCTTCCGCCCGGCATGGCCGAGCTGGAGGCACATCTTCGCCCCCTGGGCATGCGCATTGCCGACGATGCGCGTCCATTCCGCCTGCTGCGCGTCATTCCACAGCCCCGCGCAGCCGGGCGTGATGCGGGCCTCGGGCGCCGGGCAGGTCATCTCGGTGAAGATCAGCCCCGCACCGCCCATGGCGCGGGCGCCGTAATGGATCAGGTGAAAATCATTCGGCACACCCTCCGTCGCCGAATAGAGGCACATGGGCGAGACGACGACGCGGTTGGCAAGCTGCATCCCGCGCAGCACGAAGGGCTGGAACATGGGCGGGTTGCGCGCATCGCCGCCGGGCGCTTCCTGCGCCACCACATCCTGCACCTCGCCCACGAATTCGGGCGCGCGCAGCAGCAGATTGTCCCAGGTGATGGCCTTGCTGCGCGTCATCACGCCAAAGGCGAAGCGCGCGGGGTGGAAATTCCAGAAGCGCTTCACCTGCTCGAACCAGACGAGCGAGACATCCGCCGCATGCTGGATCTTCTCGACCTCCTCGCGCCGCCCCGTTTCGAAGCGGGCGAGGCAGGTGGCCACACTGCCGCCCGCCATGAAGGCGCCATGCAGCGCGATCGCATCCTCCATGGCGAGCTTGGTGCCAGAGCCGATGGAGAAATGCGCCGAGGCCTTGGCATCGCCCAGCAGGACGATGTTGTCCTTCACCCAATGCGCGCAGCGGATCATCGGGAATTGCCGCCAGAGGCTGCGATTGGTGATGAGCTTGTGGCCCTGCAGCGCCTCGGCGAACACGTCTTCCAGATAGGCGGCACTTTCAGCCTCGCTCATGGCACCCAGCCCGGCGCGGTCGAAGGTCGCGGGGTCGGTTTCCAGCACCCAGGTGCTGGCGCCCGCCTCATATTGATAGGCGTGGGCGATGAAGATGCCCTCCGCGCGCTCCTGGAAGAAGAAGCTGAAGGCATCGAGCGGGCGCGTGCTGCCCATCCAGGCGAAGCGGTTGGGGCGCAGATCCACCTCGGGCTGGAAATGCGCCGCATGCCGCGTGCGGATCGGGCTGTTCACGCCATCGGCGGCGATGATGAGGTCGGCGTCGGGGAAATCCTCGGGGCTCGCTTCGCGGCGGAATTCCAGCACCACGCCCAGTTCCCGCGCGCGCGCCTGCAACAGCCGCAGCAGCGTGCGGCGCGAACAGCCGCAGAACCCGTTGCCGCCGACGCGATGCTCATGCCCGCGCGCGATGATCGCGATGTCATCCCAATAGGCGAAGCTTTGGGTGATGGCGCGGTAGGAAGGTTCATCGGCGTCGCGGAAGGCATCCAGGGTCGCATCCGAAAACACCACGCCGAAGCCGAAGGTGTCATCCGCCTGGTTGCGCTCGACAACGATGATCTCGGCCGAGGGGCGGTCGCGTTTCATCAGGATGGCGAAGTAAAGGCCGGCGGGGCCGCCACCGATCACTGCGATGCGCATCAGACACTCCATCAGGCTGCATCGTCAAAATATGCTTGAAGAGGGGGCCTCCGCAATGCTTTAAGCTTAAAATATGCAGAACCTGGCCGGACAGTTTGCCCTGGTGAGCGGTGGTGGCACGGGCATTGGCCTGGCCTGCGCCCGCGCGCTGAAATCGGCCGGCGCACATGTCACCATCATGGGCCGCCGCGCCGAGCCGCTCTGGGCCGCCGTGAACCGTGGCGACGCGCATGAGGTGCTGCTCGGCAATGCCACGCGCCCGCCGCCTTTGCCGCGCATCAATATTCTGATCAACGCGGCCGGGGCCGCCAGCAGCGCGCCTTTCCTGAAGACCACCGACGCCGATTTCCGTGCCGCCCTCGATGCCAATCTGATGTCGGCCGTGGTGCTCACCCGCGCGGCCCTGCCGGACATGCTGGCGCTGGGGGCGGGGCGCATCGTCAATATCGCCTCCACCGCGGCGCTGAAGGGCTATCCCTATGTGGTGCCCTATGTGGCGGCCAAGCACGCGCTGCTCGGCTTCACCCGGGCGCTGGCGCTGGAGATCGCCGGCAGGGGTGTTACGATCAATGCCATCTGCCCGGGCTTCACCGAAACGCCGCTGCTGGCCGAAAGCATCGCCCGGATCACCGAAAAGACCGGCCTGGATGCGGAGGCCGCCCGCGCGCAGCTGGCACAGCACAACCCCCAGGGGCGGCTTTTGCAGCCCGAGGAAATCGCCGCCCTCGCGGTGTTCCTGTGCGGCGATGCGGCCCAGGGCATCCATGGCGCGGCGCTGCCGGTCAGCGGCGGCGAAATCTGATGGATGCCGAGACCGCCCTGGCCGATGCGCCCCCCGGCACCAAGGACTCGCTGCGCCTCTGGTTGCGGCTGCTGACCTGCACCACCCTGATGGAGACCGAAATCCGCCGCCGCCTGCGCGAGGAATTCGGCACCACCCTGCCCCGCTTCGACCTGCTCGCCGCACTGGACCGCAATGGCGAGGGCCTGACGCTGGGCGATGTCTCGCGCCGGATGATGGTCAGCAATGGCAATGTCACCGGCCTGGCCGCACGGCTTGAGGCCGAGGGGCTGGTCGAACGCCGCCTGGATGCGGGGGACCGCCGCGCCTTCCGCCTGCGCCTGACGGCCAAGGGGGCGCGCGAATTCGCCCGGCAATCCCGCGCGCATGAGAGCTGGATCGCTGAACTCCTCGGCGCGCTCTCGCCGACGGAGCGGGCGCAGCTGCACCGCCTGCTCGGCCGCACCAAATCCTCCATCCGCGAGAGCCTCGACACGCCATGACACCGCTTGCCCGATACCAGGCGCAGCATCTGCAACTGACCGAGGCGGCGGGCGTCATCACGCTCACGCTGAACCGGCCGGAACGGAAAAACCCCCTCACCTTCGAGAGCTATGCCGAGCTTTCCGCCATCTTTCGCGCAGGTGCCGCGGATGATGCGGCGAAGGTTTTCATCGTCACCGGGGCGGGTGGGAATTTCTGCTCGGGCGGGGATGTGCATGAGATCATCGGCCCGCTTCTGCAACGCGACACCAGGGGGCTGATGCGCTTCACCGCCATGACGGGCGAATTGGTTAAGGCCATGCGCGCCTGCCCGCAGCCCATCATTGCCGCCGTGGATGGTGTGGCGGCGGGCGCTGGCGCCATCATCGCGATGGCGAGCGACATCCGCCTCGCCACGCCCCGCGCGCGCGTCGCTTTCCTGTTCAATCGCGTGGGCCTGGCCGGCTGCGACATGGGCGCCTGCGCCATCCTGCCGCGGCTGATCGGCCAGGGGCGGGCCAGCGAATTGCTCTTCACCGGGCGTGCCATGCGCGCCGAGGAGGGCGAACGCTGGGGCTTCTTCAACCGCCTGACCGAGACGCTGATGGAAGACGCCCATGCCCTGGCCGCCGAGATCGCCGCGGGCCCCGGCTTCGCGCATGGCATGACCAAGCGGATGCTTGCGATGGAGTGGGCGATGGGCGTGGAACAGGCGATCGAGGCCGAGGCGGTGGCCCAGGCGCTGTGCATGACCACGCAGGATTTTCGCCGCGCCTATGAGGCGTTTGCGGCGAAGCAGACGCCCGTGTTCCAGGGAGATTAGGATGGCGCGGGCAGCCTTGCGAGGGGGCTTTGCCCCCTCGCGCTCCCCCAGCAGGGAACCCGTTCCCTGCACCCATGTTTTATCGGAGATGCAAGAAGCTGAGGTTCTTGCCGGGGAGCGCGAGGGGCAGCGCCCCTCGCAACCCTAATGCCCGATACCTCCTTCCTCGCCTGGCCCTTCTTCGAGCCCCACCACCGCGCCTTCGCCGCCGAGGTCGAGGCGTGGGCGGCCGCACATGCGGAGCGGCTGACCGATCATCACGACGCCGATGGCAGCACCCGCGCCCTGGCGCAGGCCATGGGCGAGGCGGGCCTGCTGCGCGCGGCCGTGCCGGAATCGGGCAAGCTCGATGTGCGCAGCCTTTGCCTCGCGCGTGAGATCCTGGCGCGACATTCCGGCCTCGCGGATTTCGCCTTTGCCATGCAGGGCCTCGGCAGCGGCCCCATCACGCTGTTCGGCGGCGAGGACCTTCGCGCCCAGGTGCTGCCTGGCCTGCGCGCCGGCACCACGCTGGCCGCCTTCGCCCTCTCGGAGCCTGAAGCGGGCAGCGATGTCGCGGCCCTGGTCACCACCGCAACGCGCGACGGCAACGCGCATTGGCGGCTGAATGGCGACAAGACCTGGATCAGCAATGGCGGCATCGCCGGCAGCCACGTCGTCTTCGCCCGCACGGGTGAGGCGCCGGGGGCCCGGGGCCTCACGGCCTTCTGGGTGCCGGGCGACGCTTCGGGGCTGATCACCGCCGAGCGCATTCAGGTCTCGGCGCCCCACCCCCTGGCGCGCCTGCGCTTCGAGGATGTGCGCGTGCCCGACGCGCACCGCATCGGCGCCACGGGGGATGGCTTCAAGATCGCCATGGCCACGCTGGATGTGTTCCGCGCGACGGTGGGTGCCGCGGCACTCGGTTTCGCGCGGCGCGGGCTTGATCTGCTGCTGCACCGGGCCACCACGCGCAAGCTCTTTGGCGCGCCGCTGTTCGACCAGCAGATGACGCAGGCCGCCATCGCGGACGCGGCCCTGGATGTGGAGGCGGCCGCCCTGCTCGTCTATCGCGCCGCCTGGCTGAAGGATCAGGGAATGCCGCGGGTGACGCGTGAGGCCAGCATGGCCAAGCTGCACGCGACGGAAGCGGCGGGCCGCATCGCCGATGCCTGCGCGCAACTGCATGGCGGCTTGGGCGTCGTCACCGATTCCGCGCCCGAATTGCTGACGCGCGAGGTGCGGGCGCTGCGCGTCTATGAGGGCGCCTCGGAAATCCAGCGCGTGATCATCGCGCGCGCCGAACGTGAGCGGATGTGATGGACCATTTCGCCGCCAACAACCTTCCCCCCCGCGCCGACTGGCCGGATTTTCTGCCCATTCCCTATCCCGCGCGGCTGAATTGCGCGACGGAACTGCTCGACGCCAATCTCGCCACCCGGGCCGATCACCCGGCGCTGGTGACCCCGGCCGAGACGCTGACCTATGCCGAGCTGGCCGCCCGCGTGAACCGCATCGCGAATGTGCTGACGGGTGAGCTGGGCCTCATCCCCGGCCAGCGCGTGCTGCTGCGCTCGGCCAACAACGCCTGGATGGTGGCGGCCTATTTCGCGGTGCTGAAGGCGGGCGGCATCGTGGTGGCGACCATGCCGCTGCTGCGCGCCAAGGAGATCGGCGAGATCGGCCGCAAGGCGCGCATCACCCACGCCTTGTGCGATGCGCGGCTGGTGGATGAAATCCGCCGCGCCGATGCACCGGACCTCATGCAGGTCATCACCTGGGGCGATGGTGATCTGGAAGCCCGCTGCGCAGGCGCCAGCGCCGATTTCACTGCGCATGACAGCGCGGCGGACGACACCTGCCTGATCGGCTTCACCTCCGGCACCACGGGCGAGCCCAAGGGCACCATGCATTTCCACCGGGACATGCTGGCGATTTGCGACGCCTATTCCGCCCGCGTGCTCAAGCCCCGCGCCGAGGACCGCTTCATCGGCTCGCCGCCGCTCGCCTTCACCTTTGGCCTGGGTGGCCTTGTGTTGTTCCCCTTCCGCGTGGGCGCCACCGCCATCCTGCTGGAACGCGCCAGCCCGGAGGATCTGTTGCCCGCCATCGCGGCCCACCGCGCGACCATCTGCTTCACCGCCCCCACCGCCTATCGCGCCATGGCCGCGCATGTGGCGAGCCATGACATCAGTTGCCTGCGCAAATGCGTCTCGGCCGGGGAGGCGCTGCCCAAGCCGATCTTTGATCTCTGGCAGGACAAGACCGGCCTCAAGCTCATGGACGGCATCGGCGCCACCGAGATGCTGCACATCTTCATCGCCGCCCCTGAGGAGGCGATCCGCCCCGGCAGCACCGGCCTTGTCGTCCCCGGCTATGAGGCGCGGGTGGTGGATGAGGCGGGGCGCGAAGTGCCGCGCGGCACGCCGGGCCGCCTGGCCGTGCGCGGCCCCACCGGCTGCCGCTACCTGGCCGATCCGCGCCAGCGCAAATATGTGGAAGGCGGCTGGAACATCACCGGCGACACCTACATCCAGGATGCGGACGGATATTTCTGGTATCAGGCCCGCAGCGACGACATGATCATCTCCTCCGGCTACAATATTGCCGGCCCCGAGGTGGAGGCCGCGCTGCTGACGCACCCGGCCGTGCGTGAATGCGGCGTGGTCGGCACGCCCGATCCGGAGCGTGGCATGCTGGTGACCGCCCATGTCGTGCTGCATGCGGGCTTCACCGCCGATGACGCCATGGCCAAGGCCCTGCAGGACCATGTGAAGGCCGAAATCGCCCCCTACAAATACCCGCGCCGCATCATCTTCGCGCCCGCCCTGCCGCGCACCGGGACGGGCAAGCTGCAACGCTTCGCGCTGCGCCAGGCCTGAGCACCGCCCGATGAGCCGCCCCAGCCCCCTGCCCGCCGCCGCCTTGCCGCCCGCCGCCGCGCGGATTCCGGGCCGCATCCGCTTCTCCGATTGCGATCCGGCCGGCATCGCCTTCTTCGGCGCCTGGTTCACGCTGGCCAATGCCGCCATCGAGGATTTCTTCGAGCTCACCCTGGGCCTCGATTTCCATCACATCCACGGCGAACGCCGCACCGGCACCGGCTTCGTGCATGCCGAGGCCGATTGGTTCGCCCCCGGCCGCATGGGCGATCGCGTCACCTTCACGCCGCTCATCACCCGCATCGGCGGCGCCTCCTACGCCACCACGCTGCATGCGCATCGCGGCGAGGTGGAACTCGTCCGCTTCCGCTTCGTGAATGCGACGACGGACCTCGACACCGCCCGCCCCCAGCCCGTCCCGGATGATCTGCGTGCCGCCCTTGCGCGCTACGCCGCCGCCTGCGAAAGCCTGATCCCATGAGCCTCACGCATCTCCAGCCCAAGGGCTGGCCCGCCCCCAAGGGCTATTCCAACGGCCTGATGGGTGAGGGCCGTATCGTCATCATCGGCGGGCAGATCGGCTGGGATGCGGCCGGGCGCTTTGCGCCGGATTTCGTGCCGCAGGTGCGGCAGGCCCTGGCCAATATCCTCGCCGTGCTGGCCGAAGCGGGCGGCAAGCCCGAGCACATCGCGCGCCTCACCTGGTTCGTCACGGATATCGGCGAATACCGCGCGAGCCTGGCCGAACTCGGCCCCGCCTACCGTGCCGTCATGGGCCGCAACTTCCCGGCGATGACGCTGGTGCAGGTCGGCGCCCTGGTGGAGGAGGAGGCGAAGGTCGAGATCGAGGCCACGGCCATCCTGCCGAAGGTGTGACCGCGCCCGATGACCGCAGGGCAAAGCCCGGAGGTCTGAGTCGGCCGCACAGCATCGCGCCCGATGACCGCAGGGCAGAGCCCGAAGGGCTGAATCGGCCGCGCAGCCTCGCGTCCGATGACCGCAGGGCGCAGACTGAAGGGCTGAATCGGCCGCACCGCGAATCCATTCGCGCGGAAGCCCTGCGCCTTGGCTTTGACCTTGCCCGCTTCACCCAAGCCATCCTCCCCGAACAGGCCCGCGCGCGGCTCGATGCCTTCCTCGAAGCCGGCTCCCATGGCGGCATGGGCTGGTTGGAAACCCGCCGCGAGCAGCGCGCCCAGCCGCGCGCCCTCTGGCCCGAGGCGGTGAGCGTCATCTCCCTGGGGTTGAACTACGGCCCGGCGCATGACCCGCTGGCCAGCCTGGCGCAGCGGGACCGCGCCACCATCAGCGCCTATGCCCAGGGGCGGGATTATCACGATGTGGTGAAGAAGCGCCTGAAGGCGCTGGGCCAATGGATGGCGCGGGAGTTTCGCGGCCAGCCGCTCAAGGTCTTCGTGGATACAGCCCCCGTGATGGAGAAGCCGCTGGCCGCGCAGGCGGGGTTGGGCTGGCAGGGCAAGCACACCAACCTCGTCAGCCGCACGCATGGCTCCTGGCTGTTCCTCGGTGAAATCTACACCACTCTGGCCCTGGAACCGGACACGGCCGAGACAGACCATTGCGGCCATTGCCGCGCCTGCCTCGATGCCTGCCCGACCGCGGCCTTCCCCGCCCCCTACCAGCTGGATGCCCGGCGCTGCATCTCCTACCTGACGATCGAGCATCACGGCCCCATCCCGCATGAATTTCGCCGCGCCATGGGCAACCGCATCTATGGCTGCGATGACTGCCTGGCCGTCTGCCCCTGGAACAAATTCGCCCGCACCTCGGCCGAGATGCAATTCGCGCCGCGCGCGGAAGTGGCCCCACCGCTCGCGGAGCTGGCGCAGCTGGATGATGCGGGCTTCCGCGCGCGCTACGCCGGTTCGCCCATCAAGCGCATCGGGCGCGATCGCTTCCTGCGCAATGTGCTGATCGCCATCGGCAACAGCGCCGACCCGGCCCTGCTGCCCACCGCGCGCGCGCTGTGCGATGATCCCGACCCCGTGGTGGCCGAGGCCGCCGCCTGGGCCGTGGAGCAACTCGACCCATGAATGACGGCGCGCTTGTCCTGTTTTCCGGCGGCCAGGATTCCGCCACCTGCCTCGCCTGGGCGCTGGCGCGCTTCGGCCATGTCGAGACGCTGGGCTTCGACTACCGCCAGCGCCACGCCATCGAACTCACCTGCCGGGACGCGCTGCGCCGGGGCATGGCCTCACCCAGGCTTGGCCCGGACCATACGCTCGACCTCGGCGTCCTCGGCGAATTGAGTGAAACCGCCCTGACGCGGGATGCGGAAATCGCACTGCGCGAGGATGGGCTGCCCAATACCTTCGTCCCGGGCCGCAACCTGATCTTCCTGACCTTCGCCGCCGCACTGGCCTATCGGCGGGGGCTGCGCCACATCGTCGCCGGCATGTGCGAGACGGATTACTCGGGCTATCCCGATTGCCGGGATGACACGATCAAGGCGCTGCAAGCGGCCATCAACCTTGGCATGAACACGCGCCTCGTCCTGCACACCCCGCTGATGTGGCGCGACAAGGCGGCAACCTGGCGGCTGGCCGAGCGGTTGGGCGGGGCCGCGCTGGTGGAGCTGATCCGCGTCGAGAGCCATTCCTGCTACAAGGGCGAGCGCGCCGCCCTCCATCCCTGGGGCCATGGCTGCGGCGAATGCCCCGCCTGCGACTTGCGCGCCCGGGGCTGGGCAGCCTATGCGAGCGCCCATGATGTCCCGCACCCGCCTTGAAGGCTTTGCCTTCCTCCTCGCCTTCGCGCTCTGCATTCCCGCGGCCAATTGGCTGATCGGCCATGCCGGCACGTTCTGCGTGCCCAATGGCCCCTGCCTGATCCCCGTGGCGCCTGGCGTGATGGCGCCCTCGGGCGTGTTGATGATTGGCCTGGCGCTGGTCCTGCGGGATCTGGTGCAGCGGCGGCTGGGCGTGAACTGGGCGCTGGGCGCGATTTTCGCGGGTGCCGCACTTTCGGCATCGATCGCGCCGCCCGCTTTGGTCATTGCCTCCACCCTCGCCTTCCTGCTCTCGGAGCTGGTGGATCTGGGCATCTACACCCCCTTGCAGAAGCGCGGGCTGGTGCTGGCCGTGGCGGCCTCCTCCGTGGTGGGGCTGCTGGTGGATAGCGTGATCTTCCTGTGGCTCGCCTTCGGCAGCCTGGACTACCTGGCCGGCCAGGTGATCGGGAAGGCCTGGATGGTGCTGCTGGCGCTGCCCATCGTCGCCCTGCTGCGGCGGCGCGATGCGCGGCTGGGACTGGCCTGAGCCCGGAGCAGGCAGTCCGGAGCCTCAGCAGACCGCAAGCGGCAGCGCGCTGGACCGGGCGCCCTGCCAGACCTCCTGGCGCCGCGCCCCGTTGAGGAAGATCTCCACCGCATCCCGCGCCAGTGCGGCGATTTCCTCGCCGGTCGGCACCTTGCGAACGCCCAGCAGCAGCCGGATCTGGGTTGAGCCGAAGGCCATCCCATAAAGCATGCGGCCGGTGGCCTCCGGGTCGCCCGGCCGCAGGCGGCCGCGCTCCATCTCCGCCTTGATCAGCCGCTGCAAGGCGGTGGCGCCGCGCCGGACCAGCACGCGATGAAACGTCTCCGCCAGCTCCGGCGAGCGCCTAGCCTCGGCGATCACCAGCTGGAAGATGCCGATGGGGCGCAGCGCCAGAAGATGCCGGCCCGAGGCCTCCAGGATGCCGGCCAGTGCCACCTGCAGCTCCGGCTCGCGCGCCAGGGCGGGGTCCAGGTGAAGCGGGGCCAGAGAATCATTGATGGTCGCCTCGAAGAGCGCCGCCTTGGACGGAAAGAGGCGATACAGCGTGCGCTTGGACATCCCGGCTTCATGCGCCACCTTGTCCATGCTGCTCGCCGCATAGCCATCGCGCAGGAAGACCGCCGCGGCGGCTTCGAGAAGGGCGTGCCGCCGCTCCTCCTCCGGCATGGGGCTCGGGCCGGGCCGGCAGCGTGGCCGGCCCTCGGCGTTGGGGCCTACCCTTTCACTCACCGGGGTGCGGCTCGGCCCGCGCCGGCATGCTGACGGGAACCGTCTTGTCGGCCGCGGAGCGGGCGCGGAACAGGCGCAACACCAGCACGAAGAAGAGCGGCACGAAGAGCACCGCCAGCACCGTGCCCGCGACCACGCCGCCGATCACGCCGACGCCGATCGCGTTCTGCGCGCCCGAGCCAGCGCCGCTGGAAATCGCCAGCGGCACGACGCCCAGCGTGAAGGCGAGCGAGGTCATGATGATGGGGCGCAGGCGCTGGCGGGCGGCCTCGGTCGCGGCCTCCATCAGCGAAAGGCCGCGGTCGAAGCCCTCGCGTGCGAACTCCACGATCAGGATGGCGTTCTTCGCCGTAAGCCCGATCGTCGCCAGCAGCCCCACCTGGAAATACACGTCATTCGCCATGCCCTTCATGAGCGAGGCGACGACGGCGCCCAATACGCCGAGCGGTACGGCCAGCATGACCGCCGTGGGAATGGACCAGCTCTCATAAAGGGCCGCGAGGCAGAGGAAGACCACGATGAGCGAGATCGCATAGAGCGCCGGCGCCTGGCCCGAGGATTGCCGCTCCTGGAAGGAGATGCCGCTCCATTCATGCCCGAAGCCAGGCGGCAATTGCCGCATCAGGCGCTCCATCTCATCCATCGCCTGGCCGGTGGTGAAGCCCGGCGCCGGCCCACCCTGGATCTCGCGCGAGGGGATGCCGTTGAAGCGCTCGAGCCGCGGCGAACCGAATTGCCATTCGGCGCGGCCAAAGGCCGAGAAGGGCACCATCTGGCCCTGCGCGTTGCGGACATACCATTTGTCGAGGTCGGCCGGGACCATGCGCGACTCGGGCTGGCCCTGCATGAAGACGCGCTTGATGCGCCCACGGTCCATGAAGTCATTGACGTAGGTGGCGCCCCAGGCAGTGGAGAGCGTCTGGTTGATGTCGGTGATGGTGAGGCCCAGCGCGCTCGCACGCTCCCAGTCGATGATGAGGCGGAACTGCGCCTCGTCATTCAGCCCGTTGGGCCGCACGCGGGAGAGGATGGGGCTGGCCTGGGCCAGGCGCAACAGCTGGTCCCGCGCCTCCATCAGCGCCGCATGGCCCTGCGCACCGCGGTCCAGCAGCTGGAAGGAGAAGCCGGTCGCGTTGCCGAGTTCGCGGATGGCAGGCGGCGAGGAGGCGTTGATCAGCGCGTCCTGGTAGGTGCCGAAGCGGCGGTTGATGCGCTCCGTCAGCGCCCCCACCGAATTCTCGCGGCCCGGCCGCAGATCCCAGTCCTTCAGGGTGATGAAGCCAAGGCCGGAAGCCTGCCCCCGCCCACCGAAGCTGAAGCCATTGATGGCGAAAAGGCTGTCCACCACGCCGGCCTCCTCCTCGCGCAGGTAGCGGCCCACCTCGTCCAGCGCGCGCTGCGTGCGGTCGGCCGTCGCACCAGGGGGGGCGGTCACCTGCACGAAGGCGATGCCCTGGTCCTCGTTCGGCAGGAAGCCGCCGGGCAGGCGCAGGAAGGCATAGCCGAGCGCTCCGAGCAGCGCCGCATAGACCATCAGCATGCGCGCTGGCCGGCGCAGGCTGGCGCGCACGCCCCAGAGATAGCCATTCGTCGTGCGGTCGAATCCGCGGTTGAACCAGCCATAGAAGCCGCGCGTCCCCTGTCCCGGCTTGTGCGGCTTCAGCATCGTGGCGCAGAGCACCGGCGTGAAGAAGATCGCGACCAGCACGGAAAGCCCCATGGCGGTGGCGATGGTCACCGAGAACTGCCGGTAGATCACGCCGACCGAGCCACCGAAGAAGGCCATGGGCAGGAAGACGGCCGAGAGCACCAGGCCGATGCCGATCAGCGCGCCGGTGATCTGGTCCATGGATTTCCGCGTGGCTTCGAGCGGCGAGAGATGCTCCTCCGCCATCACGCGCTCGACATTCTCCACCACCACGATCGCGTCATCCACCAGGAGGCCGATGGCCAGCACGATGCCGAACAGGGTGAGCGTGTTGATGCTGAAGCCCAGCGCCGAGAGCACCGCGAAGGTGCCGAGCAGCACCACCGGGATCGCCATGGTCGGGATCAGGGTCGCGCGCAGGTTTTGCAGGAAGAGGAGCATGACGAGGAAGACGAGAGCCACCGCCTCGATCAGCGTCATGATCACGCTCTTGATGGAGCGCTGCACGAAGGGAGTCGTGTCCTGCAGATAGGTAACCTCGAGGCCGGGCGGGAAGCTCGGGCGCAGGCTGTCAATCGTGGCTCGCACCGCCGCCGCCGTATCCAGCGCGTTGGCGCCGCTGGCGAGCCGGATGCCGATACCGCTCGAGATGCGGCCATCGAGCTGGGTGGAGATGGCGTAGTTCTCGCCGCCGATCTCCAGCCGCGCCACATCCCGCAGCCGCACCTGGGAGCCATCGGCGCGCACGCGCATCAGGATGGCGCCGAATTCCTCGACCGTCTGCAGATAGGAGGGGCCGATGATGGTGGCGTTGAGCTGCTGCCCGGGCACGGCCGGCAGGCCACCCATCTCGCCGCTCGAAACCTGGACGTTCTGCGCCCGCACCGCGGCAGCGACGTCCGCGGGCGTCAGGCCGAAATTGATGAGCTTCGCGGGATCGAGCCAGATCCGCATGGCGAATTGCGCGCCGAAGACCTGGAAATCGCCCACCCCTGGCGTGCGGCTGATCGGGTCCTGGACGTTCGCCGCCAGGAAGTCGGTGATGTCGAGGCGCTCCATGCTATTATCGGTGGTGTAGAAACCCACGATCAGCATCCAATTGCCGGCGGACTTTACGACGCGGAGGCCCTGCTGCTGCACCGTCTGCGGCAGGCGGGGCACGGCGAGCTGCACACGGTTCTGCACCTGCACCTGCGCCGTATCGGCATTGGTGCCGGGCGCGAAGGTGAGCTGGATGCGCGCCTGGCCGTCCTTCGTCGTCTGGCTGTCGAAAAACAGCAGGTTGTCGATGCCGGTGAGCTGCTGCTCGATCACCTGCACCACCGTCGCCTGCACCGTCTCGGCCGAGGCGCCGGGGAAGGTCACGTTGATCGCGATGGTGGGCGGCGCGATGGCCGGATATTGCGAGACGGCCATTCCGCGCAGCGCCAGTGCGCCGGCCAGCATGATGCCGATGGCGATGACCCAGGCGAAGACCGGGCGGTCGATGAAAAACCTTGCCATCGCGCGGGCCTAGCTCCCAACGGCCGGGGTGGCGCCGCGCTCGGTGGCACGCACCCGGGTGCCGGGGCGGATGCGCTGCAGCCCCTCCACCACCACGCGGTCACCGGGGGCGAGGCCCTCGGTCACCATCCAGTCATTGCCGATCGCGCGGTTGGCACGCAGCACGCGGCTTTCCACCACGCCTTCCGCATTCACCACGAAGGCCATGGGCTCGCCACGCGGGGTGCGCAGCACGGCGCGCTGCGGCACAAGGATCGCGCGATCCGTCACCCCCTCCTCGACGCGGGCGCGGACGAACATGCCCGGCAGCAGCAATTGATTGGGATTGGGGAAGACGGCGCGCACGGTGACCGAGCCCGTGCCCTGGTCCACGATCACCTCGGAGAACTGCACCTCGCCGGCATGCGGATATTCCGAGCCATCCTCCAGGATGAGGCGTGCCGCCGCGCGGTCGGCCGAGGGCCGGCGCAGCGCGCCGCTATCCACGTCACGCCGCTGCTGCAGCAGCACCGCACTCGGCTGGGTGAGGTCCACCAGGATCGGGTCCAGCTGCGCCACCGTGACCAGTGGGGTGGGCTGGTTGGCGGTGACGAGGGCACCCGGCGTGACCGTGGCCCGGCCCGTCCGGCCGGTGATCGGCGAGGCGACGCGGGTGTAGTTCAAGTCAATCCGGGCGGTTTCCAGCGCCGCGCGCAGCGAGATGATGTCCGCCTGGGCCTGGCGCAGCGTCGCTTCGGCATTCTCCAGGTTCTGCTCGCTCACCACCTGGGACCGCGCGAGGGAGCGCAGCCGGTTCGCGGTGCTCAAGGCCACGCGCTCGGTTGCTTCCATGCGTTGCAGCGCCGCCTCGGCCCGGCGCACGGCGGCTTCTAAAGGGGCCGGGTCAATCTGGAAGAGCGACTGGCCGACCGTCACGGATTCGCCCTCGGTGAAGAGGCGTTCGCGCAGCAGGCCGCCCACCTGGGGGCGGATTTCCGCGACACGGAAGGGCGCGGTGCGGCCGGGCAACATCGAGGTGACGGGGATTTCCCGGCGTTCCAGCGTGACCACCGTCACCGCGACGGGCGGTGGCGGCGCGGGGTTCGCGGCGGCGCGCGTAGGCTGTTCATCGCAGCCGGCCAGCAGCAGCGCCAATGCGCCCGCCGGGGCCGCGCGCCTCAGCAGCGCGGGCAGCCAGGAGGCTGAAGGAACCGGCGGAAGGGCCAGCGCGGTCACATGCTTCATGTCGGTCACCCAGAGACGATCGTTGCAGAAACTGGTAAGTTTCCAAACAATGTCAATGAAGCAATCACCGATCTTTTTGAGGAACCCTGCGTCAGGGGATACAAATTACTGATTACAAATAAAGTTTTTATGCTGCGCTGCGGAGGAAACGCCCCACGCGGCCAGGAACCGGCATGCGCCTGGTTCCCCCTCAGCGCGCGACCGTGAGGCCGCGCACCTGGTGCTTCGCGATCAGGCTCGCGATCAGCCCACTCGCCTTCGCCTCCTCCACGAAATCATGCAGCCACGCCGCCGCGGCCAGATTGGCGCGCGCCGTGCCGATGGCCTGCTGCACCGTGGTGAAACTTCCCTCAAGGATGCGCGCGCCGGGCAGCGCCTCGGCATCGCTCAGCAGGCGCGGCTTGAGGCCGGCCAGCACCTCCAGGCCCTCGCGCTGGAACAGCTCGAAGGCGCCATCCAGGCTCTCCGCGCGCAGCAAGGTCGCCGAATGGATATTGCGCTCCAGCCAGAGATCATAGGCGGCGCGCGCCGTCACCGCGATGCGGATGCCAGGCCGGTCCACCTGCGCCAGCGTGGTGATGGGAGAATCGCCGCGCACCAGATAGGTCGCCTCGATCTCGGCATAGGCGGGGGTAAAGGCGATCTTTTCCGCCCGCTGCGGCTCGGCGCCGATCAGCCCGATATCCCATTGCCCCACGGCATCGGCCAATTCGCCGGGGCGCGGATAGGGCATGTAGCGCACCGGCACGCCGAGCCGTTCAGCGATGGCCCGCGCCATGCCGGGGGAGACCCCTTCCGGATCGCCCGCGGCATCGCGCCCGATCACCAGGAGGAAATTGCTCATATTGATGCCGGCGCGCAGCACGCCGGTGGGCGCCAGCTGCGCGAGAATATCAGGAGACATGGGGCAGCACCGCCTGCATCGAGGTTTTCACGAGAATCGCGGCCGGCCCAGGTGCCGCGATGGCGGCCTGCATGGCGGCGAAGTCATCGCGCGCATTCACCCGCGTGACGGGCAGCCCGAAGGCCTGCGCCCAATGGGCGAAATCGGGGTTGGCGAACATGGTGCCACTGACCCGCCCCGGATGCTCGCGCTCCTGATGGATGCGGATCGAGGCGTAGCCCAGGTTTTCCGAGAGCAGCAGCTTGATGGGCAATCGCCGCTCCAGCGCCACCGCCATTTCGCCGCCTGTCATCAGGATGCCGCCATCGCCCACGCCGCAGACCACAGTCCGGCCGGGGCAGCGAAGTGCCGCGGCGACGGCGGCCGGCACGCCGAACCCCATGGCGCCCGAGACCGGCACCAGCAGCCGCTGGCCCGGCCGCCAATTCACCTTGCGATAGAAGGGCGCGCCGAAGGTGCCGGCATCCAGCGTGATGATGCCATCCGCCGGCAGCGCCGCATGCACCGCCTGCGCCACCTCGGCAAAGGCCAGGCCATCCGGCCAGTCGCGCGGGATGACGGCGCAATCGGCCACATGCAGGGCACGCAGCCGGGCGATCCACTCGCCGCGTGGCGGGCGCTTGCCGGGGGCGCCGAGCACGGTCATCAGCGAAACAGGGTCCGCCGTGGTCGCGACCTCGGCCGGGAAGTGCCAGTTCAGGTGCTTCGGATCGGCGCAAAGATGCACGAGGCGCTGGCCAGGTGCCGGCCAGGAATAGCCTTGCGTCGTGATGTCCGTCAGCCGCGTGCCGAAGGCGAGGATAAGGTCCGCCTCGGCAAAGGCCGCGCGCTGCGCATCGGGGTTCCGCAGCCCCAGATCGCCGGCATAGAAGCGGCTGGCATTGTCGAACAGATCCTGCCGGCGGAAGGACACCGCGACCGGAATCTCCCAGGCGGCCGCGAAGCGCGCCAGCGCCGCGCGCCCCGCCTCGCTCTCGAAGCCATGGCCAGCGAGCAGGATCGGCCGCTCGGCCGCGTGCAGCAGATCGGAGATGCGGGCGACCTCGGCCGGCGCCGGCAGGGCGGGCCGCGCGGGCGTGATCGCGGGTGCGGCGGCCCCGCAGGCCATCGCCAGCACATCCTCGGGCAGGGAGAGCACCACAGGGCCGGGCACGCCCTGCATCGCCGCCGCATAGGCGCGGGCGATGAGTTCGGGCACCTGGTCCGGCCGCGTCGCCTCGCCCACGAATTTGCAGAAGCCGCCGAACATCTGCAGGTAGTCGATCTCCTGGAAGGCGTCGCGCCGCAGGTCGCGCGCTTCCACCTGGCCGATCAGCAGGATCAGCGGCACCGCATCCTGCTCGGCCGTGTGCAGCGCGATGGCAGCGTTGCAGGCGCCGGGGCCGCGGCTGACCAGCACCACGCCGGGGCGTCCGGTCAGCTTCGCGTCCGCGATGGCGGCGAAGCCGGCCCCGCCCTCATGCCGGCAGACCACAAGATCCATCGGCGCGTCATGCAGCGCATCCAGCAGCGCGATGTAGCTTTCGCCCGGCACGCAAAAGGCGCGGTCCATGCCCTGTCCCACCAGGAAGGCGACAAGGCGTTCAGCGGCAGTGGTCAAGGGCTGTTTCCGTTCGGGTTGGTCGTCAACGGGCACCCTGTTCCCAGATGCGCGCCGTGCTCTCCGTCACATTGCCGCGATCCACGCGGAGAATGACTTCCATGGACAGCATCTGCCGGTTTTCCAGCGGGCGACGCATGGTGCAATTCCACTCGCCGGTCGCCCCGGCGGGGGCCGTGCAGCTGAAGCCCAGCGTGTTCAGCCGCTGCACCGCCGGGCCCGGATCGGCCCCGCGTGGCGAGAGCTGGTCCACATCACGCTTCAGCGCATCCGTCGCCTGGCGCGTGCCCTGGCGCAGATAGATCTCAAGCGGGGTCACCGGCCGATGATCCGGCCAGACGGTGGCAACAACCGCAACAGCCGCCAGGATGCCCACCCCGACAATTGCGGCCCGCCTGATGGTTCCCGGTTGCATGACCACCGAATCCTCTGGATGCGCCGCCATCAGGCGGCTTTGAGCCTGGGATTGCCCAGGAATCGGCCAGGTGCCGCATGGCCCGGCCCCTGCCCTTCGACATGCGTCCGCACCCCGTTGCACCACACCTGCGCGATCCCGTCCGAGACCAGCATGGGCTCGGCATAGGTCGCGTTGTCCCGCACCCGGGCGGGATCGAACAGCACGAGATCGGCAAAGGCGCCGGCGCGGATCACGCCGCGATCGGGCAGGCCGAAGACCTGCGCCGCGCGGCCGGTCATCTTGTGGACCGCGCTCTCCAGCGTGAAGAGCTTGAGGTCCCGCGCATACATCCCCAGGACGCGCGGGAAAGTGCCCCAGAGCCGCGGATGCGGCTTGGCGTCATGCGGGATGCCGTCACTGCCGATCATGGCGCGCGGATGCGCCATGATGCGCCGCACATCCGCCTCATCCATCATGAAGGTGATGGCACCCGCCGGCAGCAGGCGATCCGCCGCCGCGCGGCGCGTGACACCCCATTCCTGCGCGATGTCATCGAGGTTGCGGCCCGCCATTTCGGGATGCGGGATGGACCAGGTGATCTGCACCGGCACATCCTGGCGCAGCTTGTCGGGCATCAGCACAGTCGAGCCGGCCGGATAGGGATAGACGTCATAGGCGACCGGCTGGTCCTGCCCCATGCGGTCCATCAGCGCCAGCGTATCGCGCGAGCGGCCAAAATTCTCGCTCATGCTGCATTTGTGATGGCTGATGACGACTTCGAGCGGCTGCTCCGCCGTGCCCGCCTCGCGGCCCACGCGCAGCGTCTCGCGGATGCTTTCCATCACGAAATCGGCTTCGTCGCGCATGTGGGTGGCGTAGAGCCCGCCTTCCTCGCGCAGGACTTCCGCGATGGCGATGACCTCCTCGGTCGGCGCCTGGGCGTTGGGGGGATAGTAGAGGCCGGTCGAGAAGCCGCCGGCACCCTCCCGCAGGGCGCCGCGCAGGCGCTCCTGCATATGGGCGATCTCGCGGTCATTCGCGGCGCGATAGACATCGCCCGCCATGGCTTCCACGCGCAGCGACATGTGGCCGCAAAACGCGAAGGTGTTGACCGAGGTGGGCTTGCGCGCCAGCGCCTCGGCGTATTCGCCGAAGCCGCCCAGGGTGAACCAGCTTTCATCGCCCAGCAGATCGAGCGGCGGCGGCGGGCGGTTGGACAGGCGCAGCGGTGCGAGGCTGACGCCGCAATTGCCGACCACCACGGTGGTGACGCCCTGGCTCGTCTTGCAGTGCATGCATTCGGGGCCGCAGATCACGGCGCGGTCATCATGCGTATGCGCATCAATGAAGCCGGGGGCGAGAGCGAGGCCCCGGGCCTCGACTTCCTCCTGGCCGGAGGCACTGCCCAATTGCCCAACGGCCACGATGCGGTCCCCCTCCACCGCGACATCGGCGGTGAAGCGCGGCGCGCCGGTGCCATCCAGGACGGTGGCGTCCCGAATCACAAGGTCACAACGCAGCGTCATGGACATTCCCCCAAAGCGATCATTGGCATCATGGAACAGGATGACGGCAAAAGCCATGTTGCGCCGAGGCACCCTAATAACGTATCCGGGAAACAGAAAGTCTGGAGGAAAACATGTCCCTGTTCCGTCGTTCGGCCCTTTTGGCCGGCTTCGCCGCCCTGGTTGCCGCCGCACCCGCCCGCGCGCAGACGCAAATCACCATCCATCATGCTTTGCCCCCCAACAGCCACACCGGCGCTGGCCCGATCGCCTTCAAGGAAACCTTCGAACGGCTGACCAACAACCGGTACCGCGTCGTCGTCCAGCGTAACGACAACGAGCGCGAGATGATCGAGAGCGTGCAGATCGGCACGATTGACTGCACCTTCACCTCGACCGGTCCCGTCGGCAATTTCGTCCCTGAAGTGCGTATCTTCGACGTGCCCTTCCTGTTCCGTGACACGGCCCATGCCCGCGGCGTGCTGGACAGCGAGATCGGCCAGCAGGTGCTGGGCCGCTTCTCGGCGCGCGGCCTGCATGGCGTGATCTGGACGGAAAACGGCTTTCGCCACCTGACGAATTCACGGCGCGAAGTGAACCTGCCGGCCGATATGCGCGGCCTGAAGGTCCGCACCATGGAGAACCAGGTGCACATGCGGGCCTTCACCCAATTGGGCGCGCTGCCCACGCCCATGGCCTTCTCCGAACTCGTCCCCGCCTTGCAGCAGGGCACGGTGGACGGGCAGGAAAATCCCATCTCCGTCATCGTGGCGAACAACCTGAACCAGGTGCAGCGCTACATGACGCTGACCAACCACGTCTATTCGCCGGCCGTCATGATCTGCAACCCGGCCACCACGCAGCGGCTGCCCGCCGCTGACCGCGCGCATTTCATGGCCGCCGCCAAGGCGGCCCAGGATGCCAACCGCGCCCGCGTGACCGCCGATGAAGCGAGCGGCGTGGATGAACTGCGCCGCCGCGGCATGACGGTGATCACCACCGTCAACACCTCCGCCTTCCAGGAGGCGCTGGCCCCCGCCTTCGCCGAATGGGAGCGCACGATGGACGCCGCCCTGCTGCGCCGCATCCGCGACTGGCGCCCGGCGCAATAAGCCGCCGCATACCAGTAACGTCAGCCGCGGGATGACCCTCCCGCGGCTTTTTGCTTGAGGGGCCATCGCGCGTGAATCCCATGAACATCCTGCCGCTGATCATCGTGCTGGGCGGCACATTCGCGCTGGTCTTGGCCGCCATATGGGTGGGCCAGGAAGCCTATGGCCCGCGCGCGCAAATCCGCCGCGCCCTGCTGATGGCGGACCGCATCACCACCGGCATCGCTACCGCCATCGCCATTGCGGCGTTGCTGGTCGCGGTGTTTGCCGGCTTCTGGCAGGTGGTGGCCCGCTTCGCCACGGAAACCCCCTCCATCTGGTCCGAGGCACTGGTGCGCACGGCGCTGATCTGGATGGCTTTCATCGGCCTCGCCGCCGCGATCCGCACGGGCTCCCTCGTCTCGATCGACATGGCGCATCGCTATTCGCGCGGCAGGATCCGGCGCGGGATCGAAGCCGCGGTGCTGGCCGGCAATCTCTCACTAATGGGGGTGCTGTTCTGGTTCGGCTGGATCATGGCCGAGCGGGTGAAATTCCAGGAGATGGCCGGCCTCGAAGTCTCCATCAGCTGGGGCTACGCAGCGCTGCCGATCGGGGCCGCCTTCGCCGTGCTGGGCGCGCTGGGGCAATTCCTTGATCGCCAGGCCGAAGAGCTGGAGATGGCGGTATGAGCTCCTTCATGCTCACCGCGATGCTGGTGCTGTTCGCAGCCAGCATCCCGGTCGCGGTCGCCATCGGCATCGCCGCCGTCGTCGGCGTGGCGGGCTTCACGAATTTCCCGCTGATCGTCGCCGCACAGCAGCTTTATGTCTCGCTGGACCGCTTTCCCCTGGCCGCGATCCCCTTCTTCATCCTGGCCGGCAACCTGATGGATGTGGGCGGCATTTCGCGGCGGCTGGTGGATTTCGCGAAATCCATCGTGGGCGGCGTGCAGGGCGGCCTGCCGGCCACCTGCATCGTCACCTGCATGATCTTCGCGGCCATCTCAGGCTCCTCCGTCGCCACCACCTTTGCCATTGGCGCGGTGATGATCCCGGCCCTGATCAAGGCCGGCTATCCGGTGGCCTTCGCGGCTGCCCTGATGGCGACCGCCGCTGAACTGGGCGTCATCATCCCGCCCTCCATCCCGATGATCCTCTACGGCGTCACCACCCAGACGAGCATCCCCGAATTGTTCATGGCGGGCTTCGGCCCGGGCTTCCTCATCGGCGGCGCCTTGATCGTGACCGTCCTGGTCTGGTGCCGCATCACCGGCTGGGGGAAGAATGACGGCGAGGGCCGGCTGCCCTTCCTGACGGCCACCCGGCAGGCCGGCTTCGCGCTGTGCATGCCCTTCGTCGTGCTCGGCGGCATTTACGGCGGCATCACGACGCCGACCGAGGCGAGCGTCATTGCCGTGGTCTATGCCGTGCTGGTGGGCATGTTCCTGCACCGCGAGATAGGCCTGCGGGACCTTTACCCGATCCTCAAGAAATCCGTGATCAGCTCCACCGTCATCATGTTCATCATCGCCTGCGCCGGACTGTTTTCCTGGCTGCTGAACCGGCAGGGCGTGCCGGATGCGGCGGCGGAGCTCATCGTACAGACCTTCGACGGGCCGATGTTCTATCTGCTGGGCGTGAACCTGTTCCTCTTCGTCGTCGGCATGTTCGTCGAGACCTCGGCCTCCATCATCGTTCTCGCCCCGATCCTCGCGGAAGCGGCGGAGCGGCTGGGCATCAACCAGGTGCATTTCGGCACGGTGATGGTGGTGAACCTGGCCATGGGGATGATCACGCCGCCCTTCGGCGTGAACCTCTTTGCCGCCGCCCAGGTGGCCGGCACCAGCATTGATCGGATGATGCGCTATCTGCCCATCTTCATCGGCGTGATCTTCGCCTGCCTCATGGTCATCACCTATGTGCCGGCCATCGTGATGTTCCTGCCCGACCTGCTGTTTCGCTGAAGACGCTTGCGCGGGGCGAAAACCCCGCGCAGCATCCCTGGAAAATCAGGGATGGAAACCGCCATGAGCCACCTCACCCGTCGCGGGGCGTTGACCGCCGCCCTTGCGGCAGCACCGGTCGCCGCACACGCGCAAGCGCGCGACAACACCATCCGCATCGGCGTGCTCGCGGATATGAGCGGGCCTTACCGCGACACCTCCGGCCCCACCTCCGTCGCCGCCGTGAGCCAGGCGATCGAGGATCTGGGGCTCGCCGCGCGCGGCATCCAGGTCGAGGTGCTGTCGGGCGATCACCAGAATCGGCCGGATGCGGCCCTGGCCCTGGCGCGGCGCTGGATTGATACCCAGGGCGTGGACATGATCTGCGAGGTGAACAACAGCGCCATCGCACTCGCCATCGCCAACCTCGTGCGGGAGAAGGACAAGATCCAGCTGGCCTCGGGTGCGGCTTCCAGCGCGCTCACCGGCCCGCAATGCTCCACACACACCATCCAATGGACCTATGACACCTGGATGTTCGCCAATGTGGTGGGCGGTGCGACCGTCCGCTCGGGCGGCGACAGCTGGTTCTTCATCACGGCCGACTACGCCTTCGGCCACCAGCTGGAGCGGGATACGACGCAATTCGTCACGCGCTCGGGCGGGCGGGTGATGGGAAGTGCCCGCTACCCCTTCCCCGGCACCTCCGATTTCAGCTCCTTCCTGCTCCAGGCGCAGGCCAGCCGCGCCAAGGTCATCGGCCTCGCCATGGCGGCGGCGGACATGCAGAACTGCGTGAAGCAGGCCCATGAATTCGGCCTGACCAGGCCCAGTAGACAAGGAGGGGGCCAGCAACTCGCCGGCATGATCATGTTCGTGCAGGACATCCGCTCCATCGGCCTGGAAGCGGCGCAGGGCATGGTGATGAGCGAGGTCTTCTACCACGACCTGAATGACCGCACGCGCGGCCTTGCTTCCCGCATCCTGCGCCGCACACCGGACAACATGCCCAACCAGGAGCATGCGGGCACCTATTCCTGCGCCATCCATTACCTCAAGGCCGTGGCGGAGGTCGGCGTCGCGCGGGCCAAGGCCTCCGGCATCGAGGTCATCAACGTGATGAAGCGCATGCCCACCGATGATGACGCCTTCGGCCCCGGCCGCGTGCGCGAGGATGGCCGCAAGATCCACCCGGCCTATCTCTTTGAAGTGAAGGCGCCGGCCGAAAGCCGCGGCATGTGGGACTTCTACAAGCTGCGCTCCACCGTCCCCGCCGAGGACGCCTTCCGCCCGCTGGCGGATGGCGGCTGCCCCCTGATCCGCACCTGAACCGGAGAACCGACATGACCCCACGCCGCCACCTCGCCCTGCTTTCGGGCTCTGCCCTCCTCGCCCCCGCCGTGCTGCGCACGCCTGCGCACGCCCAGGAGGCGGAGCGCCGCGAAGACCTGATCCAGGGCTTTTCGCGCACGCGCCTCGCCCGCTTCCAGCCCGCCATGGAACGCGAAGTCGAACGCGGCAGCTTCAACGGCGCCGTGGCGCTGATCGCCCGCAACGGCCAGGTCATCCACCACGAAGCCTATGGCCACCAGGACAATGCGCG
Organism: Sediminicoccus sp. KRV36; assembly: GCF_023243115.1. Classification (NCBI taxonomy): domain Bacteria; kingdom Pseudomonadati; phylum Pseudomonadota; class Alphaproteobacteria; order Acetobacterales; family Roseomonadaceae; genus Sediminicoccus; species Sediminicoccus sp. KRV36. Next base: position 1,587,140 of record NZ_CP085081.1, on the reverse strand, counting down.
CCGCGTGCCGATGACGCGCGAGGCGATTTTCCTCCTCGCCTCGATGACCAAGCCGCTCACCAGCGTCGCCGCCATGATGCTCATCGAGGAGGGCCGCATGAAGATCGGCGACCCGATCACGCAATGGCTGCCGGAGCTGCGGGAGTTGAAGGTGCTGACCGCGCAGGGCGAGGTGCCGCTGGCGCGCCCCATCACGGTGCAGGATCTGCTGCGGCATTCCTCGGGCTTCGTCTATGCGGCCTCCTCGCCCTTCCCGCGCATCCGCGAGATGTATGAGGAGCACGACATCGAATCCCGCCGCGCCCCGGTGCCGGGCGATGAGATGCTGCGCCGCCTGGGAACCATCCCGCTCGCCTTCCAGCCGGGGGCGCAATTCTTCTACTCGATCAGCACGGATGTGCTCGGCCTGCTGCTGCAACGCGTGGCGGGCCAGCCGCTGGACCGGCTGATCGCCGATCGCATCACCGGGCCGCTCGGCATGACGGATACGGTCTGGTGGGTGGACCCGGCACGGCGTTCGCGCGTGGCCGAGAGCATCACCTCAGACCCACTCTCCGCCTCCATGTGGCAGAGCTACCGCATCGAGCAGAACCCAGTGCCGGCCGGGCATTTCAAGGGCGGTGCGGGCATGGTGGGCACCAGCGCCGATTACCACCGCTTCGCGCAGATGATCGCCAATGGCGGCACGCTGGAAGGCAAGCGCTACCTCTCCACCCCCACGGTGAACTGGATGCTCTCCGACCATATGGGCAGCATGGGCGGCACGCCGGCCGCCAGCACCGGGCCTGGCTATGGCTTCGGGCTGGGCTTCGCGATCCGGCGCGAGCAGGGCATCGCCGTCGCACCGGGCTCGCCCGGGGATGCGATGTGGGCGGGCGCCTGGGGCACCAGCTTCACCATTGACCGGGCGGAAAAGCTCGTCGGCGTCTTCATGGCACAGGGGCCGTCCAGCCGGACGCATACGCGGATGGTGTTCAAGAACCTGGTCTATGGCGCCATGGTGGAGAGCCTGCGCGGCTGAACTTGCGGCGCAGCGTTTCAGGGCCATTTCGCCTGTATTCGAGGAGATGACCGATGGTCCTGAAACTGATCTGCGCCCAGGTGATGCTGACGAAACTGGCGGTGCGCGGCGCCTTTACGGCGGGTGCCGTGGCCGGCACCGCCGGGGTGATTGGGCTTTGCGCGCTTCGTCAGGCGGTGAAGAAGGCAAGGGGCGCTGCCCCTTGAACCCCGGCAAAGGACTTGTCCTTTGCAATCCGCGCTACTGAGGCCAGGGCGCGCTACTCGCCCGCCGGGACTGGGGGCAGGTAGATCTGGCCGCCATTGCTGCGGAAATCCTGGCTCTTTTGCGCCATCGCCGCCTCCCGCACCTCCTGGCTGATTTTCATCGAGCAGAATTTCGGCCCGCACATCGAGCAGAAATGCGCGAGCTTGGCGCCCTCGGCAGGCAGGGTCTGGTCGTGGAATTTCTCGGCCGTCTCGGGGTCCAGGCCCAGGTTGAACTGATCCCGCCAGCGAAATTCGAAGCGCGCACGGGAGAGCGCGTCATCGCGCAATTGCGCCGCCGGATGCCCCTTGGCCAAATCCGCCGCATGCGCCGCGATCTTGTAGGTGATCACACCCGTCTTCACGTCATCACGATCCGGCAGGCCCAGATGTTCCTTGGGTGTGACGTAGCAAAGCATGGCGCAGCCGAACCAGCCGATCATCGCCGCACCAATGCCGCTCGTGATGTGGTCATAACCCGGCGCGATATCGGTCGTGAGTGGCCCGAGCGTGTAGAAGGGCGCCTCGCCGCAGGCCTTGAGCTGCTTTTCCATGTTCACCTTGATCTTGTGCATCGGCACATGGCCGGGGCCCTCGATCATCACCTGCACATCCTGCTTCCAGGCGACCTGGGTGAGCTCGCCCAGCGTCTCCAGCTCGGCGAATTGCGCGGCATCATTGGCGTCGGCGATGGAGCCGGGGCGCAAGCCATCCCCCAACGAGAAGGACACGTCATAGGCGCGCATGATCTCGCAAATTTCGGAAAAATGCTCGTAGAGGAAGCTCTCCTTGTGATGCGAGAGGCACCACTTCGCCATGATGGAACCGCCGCGTGACACGATCCCCGTCACCCGCTCCGCCGTCAGTGGCACATAGGCCAGGCGCACCCCGGCATGGATGGTGAAGTAGTCCACCCCCTGCTCGGCCTGCTCGATCAGCGTGTCGCGGAAGATCTCCCAGGTGAGCTCCTCGGCGCGGCCCTCCACCTTCTCCAGCGCCTGGTAGATCGGCACGGTGCCGATGGGCACGGGCGAGTTGCGAAGGATCCATTCGCGTGTGGTGTGGATGTTCCGTCCGGTGCTGAGGTCCATCACATTGTCGGCGCCCCAGCGGATGGCCCAGACGAGCTTGTCCACTTCCTCCGCGACGGACGAGGACACCGCGGAATTGCCGATATTGGCGTTGATCTTCACCAGGAAGTTGCGGCCGATGATCATCGGCTCGCTCTCGGGGTGGTTGATGTTCGCGGGGATGATGGCGCGGCCGCGGGCAATCTCGCTGCGCACGAATTCCGGCGTGACATGATCCGGGATTTCCGCGCCGAAGCTCTGCCCATCGCGCGGCTTGCCCAGGCCGGCGGCGCGGCCAAGATTCTCGCGGATGGCGACGTATTCCATCTCGGGCGTGATGATGCCGGCCCGCGCATAGGCCAACTGCGTGACGGCGCGGCCCGGCTTGGCCCGCAGCGGCATGCGCCCAGCGCGATCGAACAACGGAACGCGCCGCGCTTCGCCGGGCTTGAGGCCGTCATCCTCGGGCTTCTGCGCACGGCCCGCGATGGCCTCCACATCGCCACGCGCCGTGATCCAGTCTTGCCGATGCGGGGCCAGGCCACGGCCGATATCGGTCCGCACCGCGGCATCGGTATAGGGGCCGGAGGTGTCATAGACGCGCAAAGGCGGCTCCCCGCCCGAGACGGAGATCTGCCGCATGGCGACGCGGATTCCGGGATGGATCTGTCCCGCCACATGGATTTTCTGGCTGGCGGGCAAGGGACCCGTGGTGATGGCGGGGTGTTGCGGTGGCAGATTGTCAGGCATTTTTGATCTCCCTCGAAAAATTACACGAAGGAAGGTGACGCCCAAGCCTCGAAAACCGGCGCCCTTTGCCCATCCCTTCGCCGGCATGACCCGGATCAGGTTCGAAGGGTCACCGCGTCGCTCGCGGAATCTCAGCCCTGCGGAAGGGGCTCCCCTTGGATGGGTGGATGCTGCGTCAGCCGGCGCGGCTTGTCAAAACTTCTCGACCCAGGGGCGCAAGGCCATCTCGCTGCTCCAGGCCGAGCGCGGCTGCGCCAGCACATGCAGATAGGCATCGGCGATGGCGTCCGGGTCGAGCAGCGAATCAGCCCCTGGCGCGGCCACGCGCGTGGCCGAGGCGATGCCGCCATCAATCACGAAATGGCAGATATGGATGTTCTTGGGGTGCAACTCCCGCGCCATGCTCTCGGCGAGGCCGCGCAGCGCGAATTTGCCCATGGCGAAGGGGGCTGATTCCGGAAAGCCCTTCACCCCGGCCGAGGCGCCGGTGAAGAAGATGGTGCCGCGCCCCGCCGCCAACATGCGGCTGGCCGCCTGTTGCGCGGCCAGGAAAGCCCCGAAGGCGCAGACTTCCAGCGTGCGGCGCACCTGCTCGGGGTCGAGGGAGGCCACCGGGCCGCGCACACGGAAGCTCGGGTTATAGATCACCAGGGATGGCGTCCGCCCCGCCGCGTCCAACCCGGCAAACAGCGCCGCTACACCCTCGACATCGGCTGCATCGCAGGCGTGCAGCGTGGCACGAGTTTCAGTGGCGAGTGGTGCCAGCTTATCCGTGTTGCGCGCGGCCAGCGCCAAATCCCAGCCAGCGGCAGAGAGCTTGCGCGCGAGCGAAGCCGAGAGGCCTGAGCCGGCGCCGATGATGAGGGCCGTCTCAGTCATGCCCATAAAGGCGCTTAGCCTCCGCAGCACTCACCAGCCCATCCGCCACGTCACGCGCGACCAGCGCGGGGTCACGCTCCTTCGGGTCGCCCATGCCGCCGCCACCGGGCAGCAGCAGCAGCAAATGCCGCCCCTTCGGGATCACCTGGAAGCCCTTGGTGCGCAGCACCGTGCCATTCGCATCATCCAGCCCGACCCAGCCACCAGCGCCCATGCCGCCGCCGAAGCGGCCCTTGGGTGGGTTGGCCACGCGGTCAAAGATCGCGTTCACGGCAAATTCCGCGTTCTTCTTCGCGCCGATCTCCATGATCTGCCCGAAGCCGCCGCGCGTGCGGCCAGCGCCTGCGGAATCCGGGCGCAACTCCTTCCGCCAGAAGATCACGGGCGCCACGTTTTCCGTGGCTTCCACCGGCATGGTCCGCACGCCCGAGGGGAAGGCGATGCCGTCCAGCCCATCCTTCGTCGGGCGCGCGCCGGTGCCGCCGGAATTGAAGGTGATGATCTCGAAATCCTCCACCTCCGCCTCCTGGCCGCTCACCTGGGAACCACCGCGCAAGGGCGGGTTCCACAGGGCCGAGGAGCCTTCGGCATTCACCCGGTCCGGCACGGCCTGGCCGAGGCAGCCCATCATCAGATCCGGAATCAACTGCCCGATGACGTGCCGCACACTGACCGGATAGGGCCGTGGCGCGTTGAGGATGCAGCCTTCGGGAATCTCCATCCGGAACGGCAGAAGGCTCGCCCAGTTATTGGGGATTTCCGGCGCGATCACGCATTTCAGGCCAAAGCAGGCATAGGCGCGGCAATAGGCCGGCGGCACATTGATGCCGCGCGTGGAAAGCCCACTCGTGCCGGCGAAATCCACGATGATCTCCCCCGCCTCGGCCCGCAGCGCGGCATGCAGCGTGACCGGCGCCTCATAGCCATCCGAGCGGATTTCGGAATGCCAGATGACGCCCTGCGGCAGCTTCGCGATCTCGGCCTTGGTGGCCGCCATGCTGCTGTCGAAGATGAAGGCGGCGAGGTCGTCCAGCGCCTCCATCCGGTATTCATCCATCATCTCGACCAGGCGCTTGGCGCCCGCGTCGTTGCAGGCACAAAGCGAGTAGATATCGCCTTCCAGCTCCACCGGCGTGCGGGAACCCACGCGGATAAAGTCGAAAAAGGTCTCGTTCGGCACGCCCTGGTCGAAGCATTTGACGATGGGGATGTAGAGCCCTTCCTCAAACACCGAGCGCCCCTCGGGCCCCATGCCGAGCCCGCCGATATCAATGATATGCGCGGTATTGGCGAAGAGGCCGACGATCTTGCCGCCGCGGAAGGCGGGGCTGACGACGGTGAGGTCATGCAGGTGGCCGGTGGCGAGCCAGGGGTCATTGGTGATGTAGTGATCACCCCGCTTCATCGTATGGGCCGGGAATTTCTTGAGGAAATGCCCCACCGCCTCCGCCATGGAATTCACATGGCCCGGCGTGCCGGTGACGGCCTGCGCCATCATCCGCCCTTCGAGGTCGAAGACCCCGGCCGAAAGATCACCCGCCTCGCGCACCGTGGTGCTGAAGGCGGTGCGGATCATGGTCTGCGCCTGCTCCTCGACCACCGCGATGAGGCGGTTCCATTGGATCTGGCGCTGGATTTTCTCGAGTGCGGCGTTCATGCCAATTCCCCCGATCGCTGAAGCGAGCAACGGAAGCTTGAATCGGTGAACATCAACTTTCTCCCCGCGTCAGTTCCAGATACCCCAGCCCATCCATCCGGCAGGTCCAGCCTGGCCCCACCAGCGTGCTCGTCTCATCCTCTGCGATGATGCAGGGCCCCGGCACTTCGGCCCCCGGCGCCATCTGCGTGCGGTCATAGACCTGCCAGGTGGCCACCACGCCGGTTGCCGTATCGCGCACCTGCTGCGCACGGATTGGCTGGGGCGGGGCCGCATTTGCCACCTCGGCCGCCGCCTGGACGGCATCCACCACAGTCGCCACGGTGACGGCGAAGCTCAGCACCTCGACATCGCTGCCCGGCACCGGGCGGTCATAGAAGCGCGTATACTCCGCATCATAGGCGGCGCGGATTTCGGCGATATCCGCTTCCAGCAGCGGGCGCACCGGCAGCGCCACGGCAATCTCATGCCCCTGGCCCACATAGCGCATATAGCCGATGCGGTGCTCCACCGTGGGCGCGCCGAAGCTGCCCTCGGCCACCACCGTCATGGCCTCGGCGCTCATCGCCGCCAGCAGCGTGTTCACGCTCGCCACATCGAAGCTCGCGAAACGCGTGTAGAGGCTCTTGACCACCTCATACCCCACGGGCGCGCGGAGGAAGCCGATGGCCGACCCCACACCCGCGCCGGACGGCACCAGCAGCTTCTTCACGCCGATCTTCTCGGCCACGCGATAGCCATGCACGGGTCCGCCGCCGCCAAAGGCGATGATGGCGCGGCCCTCATAGGATTTCGCACTCTCGATGGCATGGACACGCGCCGCATTGGCCATGTTTTCATCCACCATCTCGACCACGCCGAGTGCGGCCATGCCGGCTTCGAGGCCCAGCCCCTTGCCCACATGCTCGACCAGCGCGGCCTCGGCCGGCGCGGTCTTCAGCGGGAAGTTGCCGCCCGCGAAGGCCGCCGCGTCATAGCGGCCGAGTGTCAAATTCGCGTCCGTCACGGCGGGCTTGGTGCCGCCGCGCCCGTAGCAGGCCGGCCCCGGATCGGCGCCCGCGGATTCCGGCCCCACCTGGATGCGCCCCATGCTGTCCAGATGGGCCAGCGAACCGCCGCCCGCGCCGATTTCCACCATCTCGATCACGGGGATGCGCAGCGGCAATCCGGAGCCCTTGCGGAAGCGGCCCACGCGCGCAACCTCGAAGGTGCGGCTCGCCTGGGGCGCGAAATCGTCAATCAGGCACACCTTGGCCGTGGTGCCGCCCATGTCGAAGCTCAGCACCTTCGACCAGCCGCGCTGCTTGGCCACATGCGCCGAGAAAATCGCACCACCGGCCGGCCCGCTTTCCACCAGGCGGATCGGGAAGCGGGACGCCGTCTCGATGGTGGTCAGCCCGCCGCCCGAGAGCATCAGGAACAGTGGGCAGGTCATCCCGCCACCGCGCAAGCCAGCCTCAAGCCGCGCCAGGTAGCTTGCCATCAAAGGCTGCACATAAGCATTGGCGACGGTGGTGGAAAACCGCTCCCACTCACGCATCTCGGGGCTGACTTCGCTGCTCAGCGAGATCGGCAACTCCGGCCATTCGGCGCGGATGATCTCGGCCGCGCGCCGCTCATGCACCGGGTTCACGAAGCCGTGGATGAAGCCGATGGCCAGGCTCTCAATCCCCTCCGATTTCAGGAATGGCACCCAGCCGCGCACCGCATCCTCATCCAGCGGCACCAGGACCTGGCCGGTATTGTCCAGCCGCTCCGCGACGGGCAGGCGCCAGCGGCGCGGCACCAAAGGCTGCGGCAATTCGATGTTCAGGTCATACTGGTCGTAGCGGCTCTCATTGCCGAGGGCCAAGACGTCGCGGAAGCCCTCGGTCGTGATCAGCGCGGTCGGCGCGCCCTTGCGCTCGATCAGCGCATTGGTGGCCAGCGTGGTGCCATGGATCAGCAGCGTGATGTCACTGGCCTGCATGCCGGCACGCGCCAGCACGGCCTTCACGCCCTCCAGTACGCCCAGTTCCGGCGCGTGCGGCGTGGTGAGGACCTTCACCGTCCAGCGCTGGACCTGGTCCTCGCCCGTGGTCGCCTCGATCGCGACATCGGTGAAGGTGCCGCCGATATCAACGGCGAGGCGTGCGTTGCTGACGCTGCTCGGCCGATCGGACGCGGTCACCACCCCCGCACCATCCCGCCATCGGTGCGCATGATGCTGCCCGTGATGTAGGCGGCCTGCTCGCTGCACAGGAAGGCCACCAGCGGGCCGTATTCGCTGGGCAGGCCGTAGCGGCCGGCCGGGATGGTCTTGCTGCGCTCGGCGATCACGTCATCCACGCTCTTGCCCTGGCGCTTGGCGAGGCTCGATGCCGTCTCCAGGCTGCGGTCGGTGCGGATGGCGCCGGGGGCGACGATGTTGCAGGTGATCCCCTCATGCGCCACCTCGGCCGAGAGGGTCTTCATCCACCCCATGATGCTGGCGCGCAGCGTGTTGCTCAGCACCATGTTGGGCAGCGGCTGCAGCATGCCCGTGCTGCCCACATTGATGATGCGGCCATATTTCTGCGCGCGCATCGCCGGCAGCAGCCGGTTGGTGATCCGCACGGGCGAGAGGACGATGGACTGGAACCAGGTGGTCAGCAGCGCTTCCGTCACTTCCAGCGCCGGCCCGGGCGGCGGGCCGCCGTGATTCTGGATCAGGATGTCCACGCCCCCCATGGCCGCCACCGCGCCATCGGCCAGGGCATCCATCTGCTCACCCTGGGAGACATCGGCCGGGATGCCGACGCAGGAGGCGGCACCCAGCGCCACCAGAGCCTTCGCCGCCACATCCAGGCTCGCCTGGTCACGCCCGCTGATGACCAGCGCGGCTCCCTCCGCCGCCAGCGCATCCGCGATCGAACGCCCCAGGCCCTTCGAGGCCCCCATCACCAGCGCGCGCTTGCCCTTGAGCCCGAGATTCATCGTCCACTTCCCTTGGAAAAACCTGCCTCGACCCTGCCGCGCCGCGCCCCCTCTGGCAAGCCGGCCCGGGGTCGTTATGTTGCAGTTGCTCCAAGCGAATGACCAGGAAACGAACATGTCCAAGCCCGTGCTGCTCCTCACCCGCAAGCTGCCCGCAGCCATCGAGGCCCGCGCCGCGCGTGACTATGATGTGCGGCTGAACCCCGATGACGCCCCCTGGTTCCGCGATGGCGCCGAGATCGCCCGCCGCGCGGCCGGCGCCGCCGGCATTCTCTGCGCCGCCGGGGACCCGCTGAACGCCGCCACCATCGCGGCCCTGCCGGCTTCGGTGAAGTGCATCGCCACCTTCAGCGTGGGCTATGACCATCTGGATGTCGCGGCCGCCAAGGCGCGCGGCATCACCTGCACCAACACGCCCGAGGTGCTGAGCTTCGCCACCGCCGAAACCGCCATGACCCTCATGCTCATGGCCGCCCGCCGCGCCGGCGAGGGCGAGCGCATGGTGCGCGCCGGCAAGTGGGAAGGCTGGGCGCCGACGCAGCTCATGGGTGTCACGCTGGAGGGCAAGAAGCTCGGCATTCTCGGCATGGGCCGCATCGGGCGTGAACTCGCCGCCATGGCGCGCGGCTTCCGCATGGAGATCCATTACCGCGACATCAACCGCCTGCCGCCCGAGCTGGAACTGGGCGCCATCTATCACGATGATGACGACAGGTTCCTGGCGACGATTGACGTGATCTCCATGCATGTCCCGGGCGGCGATGCCACCCGCAAATGGCTGAACGCCAAGCGTCTGGCGAAGATGAAGCCGGGCCACCTCGTGGTGAATTCCGGCCGCGGCGGCAGCGTGGATGATGCGGCACTCGTCGCCTCGCTCACCACCGGGCATACGCGCGCCGCGGGCCTCGATGTCTATGATGGCGAGCCTGTGGTCTTCCCCGGCTATTTCGGCCTGGAGAATGTCGCCCTCCTGCCGCATCTGGGCTCCGCCACCATCGAGGTGCGGGATGCGATGGGCCATCGCGCGCTGGAGAATCTCGATGCGGTGCTGATCCACGGGAAGCCCGCGCCGCACGCCATCGGCTGAGACAGGGTTCGGGCTGTGGGCGGCGAAGGCGGCACGAGAGGCATTCGCGCCAGCGAGGCGCCGGGCTTGCCGGTGCTGGTTACATCGGCAAGTCCATCAACACGGCGAGGGCGGAATACACCAGCACCGGAAAAGCCGCGCCAGGGCTGCCTCCTGACGCGCCGGCTCCCGCGCCGCGACCAGGGGCGCATGCACCTCGCGCGGCGCGCGAATACGCCCATGACCGGGCGATCCAGTTCGCGGGCCTGACGCATCGGCTGGATGAAGCCGCCGCGCACGGCTGCCGTATCGTCTCCCTGCGCGAGCATTGGAGCCGCATCCTCCCCAGCCGCTGAACCTCAGCTTGCCCGCACCTGCTTGAGGAAGTCGGTGGATTTCTCGCGCAGCATCCCGGCCTGACGCGCCAGGTCATTCGATGCCTCCAACACCTCCCCCGCCGAACGGCCTGTCTGCCCGGAGGCCACGCGCACATCGTTGATCCGGCGCGTCACAGCGCCCGTGCCCTCCGCCACCAGGGCCGCGCTGCGGGCAATTTCCCGCGTGGCCGCCCCCTGCTCCTCGACGGCGGCGGCAATCGCCGTCGTGACTTCGTTCATCCGCTCGATGGTGGCGGTGATGGATTGCAGCGCGGCCACCGCCTGGCCGGTGCTGCCCTGGATGCCGCCGATCTGGGCGGCGATCTCCTCGGTGGCTTTCGCGGTTTGCGCGGCCAGGTTCTTCACCTCGCTCGCCACTACGGCGAAGCCCTTGCCGGCATCGCCCGCCCGCGCGGCCTCAATGGTGGCGTTGAGCGCCAGCAGATTCGTCTGGCCCGCGATGTCGCTGATCAGCCGGACCACGTCGCCGATCCGGGTGGCGGCCTGGGCCAGGCCCTGCACCGTGCCATCCGTGGCCCGCGCCGCATCGGCGGCGGAGCGCGCCACCTCCGCCCCTTCGGCCACCTGCCGCGTGATCTCCGCGACACTGGCGGCGAGTTCCTCGGCACTGGCGGCCACCGCCTGCACATCGGCCCCCGCCCGGCCCGAGGCCTCGGCCACGGCATCCGCCTCCCGCCCCGAGGTCGCGGCCGAGCCGGAGAGCGCATGGGCGGATTGCTGCATCTGCCCGGCGGCGGCGGCCACCGCATCCACCACGCCGCCCATCTCCTGCTCGAAATTGTCGGCAAGCTTGGCCTGCGCCGTCACCAGGTTCCAGACCAGCATGGGCGCCACATATTCGCCCGCGCGGTCACGAATGGCGGTGATGCTGAGGTCCAGCACCTCGCCGCCCGTGGTGATGCGGGTCCGGTGCGGCAGGCGCGACGGGTCGGAGAGCATGTTGCGCTGGTGCGAAGGATGCTTGTGGAAGATGTCGATGCTCTGGCCCAGCATCTCATCGGCCTTGACCGGCAGCACATGCTCGATGCGCTTGATGAGGCGATGCGTCTCAGGATTCATGTAGCTGATCCGGAACTCGTTCTTCGGGTCGGCGATCATCACGCCCGCGGGCATCTGTTCCAGCATCTGCTGGCGCGCAAAGGCCTGCTCCACCTCGCCCCGCAGTTCCTCCAGGGCCACCGCGATCTGGCCGATCTCATCGCGCCGGTCCTGTTCCGGCACGGCCTGCGCCGTATCGCCACCCGCGATGCGCCGCACCGAACCCGCGATCCGGCGCAGGGGCAGGCCGATGGCACGCGCGGTCAGCCAGCCGGAGACGACCAGCATCAGCGCCACCACGGCGCCGATGATCAGCACGCTGCGCTCCATCCCCACCATGGCGGCGGCGGCCGAGGCGGCATTGGCCTGGGCCCCGGCTTCCAGCGCGGAGTTCGCGGCACTCAGGGCAGCCAGGCTGCGCTCCCGGGCGGGCGTGTTGCGCGTGTTGCGGATCTCATGGACGCGCGCACCCAGCGCCATCACCGCTTCCGCCTGCTCCGCCAGATTCTGGCCGGCGCCAGCCAGGCGCTCCATATCGGGCCGGACCGGGGCCGGCGCCGCCGCGGCCAGGCGGCGGGCATGCACGCGGCTCTGCGCGGCCGCGCGGCGCACCCGCGCCGCGGCCGAGGCATCATCCGTCGCGAGATAGCGCTGGATGCTCATCCGCACCTCATTGATGGCCTGGACATAGGTGGTCATGACATCCCGCAATTCGTCGCGCGCATCGCCCTCGACGCCGAAATGCAGACCGGCATTGGCCGCCTCCAGCGCCTGGTCGAACTCCGCGAAGCGGGGAAAGAAATCGGCGTCGCGCTTCTGGATCAGCTCGCGGCGCGCGGCGACGACAGCCAGCATGGAGGCACGATATTCCGCGAATTCGCGGATGGTGGTCTCCAGCGGCTGGATCGCCGCCGGGGCCGTGGCCAGGCTGCGCGCCTGCTCCAGGTGGCGCAGCGCCTCGGCCAGGCTGCGTTCCATCACCACGGCCTCGCCTTGCAGGCGCTCGGGCTGATTGGCCAGCAGCACGCCGCGCTGGGCATTGTTCGCGTCCATCATGAGGTGCGCGGCCTCGTAGGAGGCAAGGCGCGCTGCGGCGGCACGGCGCTCGGCCGCCTGCTCGGCCGCCACCTGCGCGTTTTCCCGGCTGACCAGGGCGACAAGTCCGCCCAGGAGAATCAGGGCCACGCCGGCGCTTAGCGCAAGCTTTCGGCCAACCGACAAATCACGAACGAAACGCATGGGGTGGATTCTCCTTGTCGCCGCCACCCTGCCCGCGTGCCCGTTAAGGCCGGGTGAATCCCCCCTCGACAGAAGCCCGCCCCACCCGCAATTTGCGCCCATAACCCATGAGGCCGCGCCCGATGTTCTTCGATTTCGAAACCCTTCCCGCCAGTGACCGCTACAAGCTGGTGGTCTCCACCGTCGTGCCGCGCCCCATCGCCTGGGTGGTGACGCAGGATGCGGCGGGGGTCGTGAATGCGGCGCCCTATTCCTTCTTCAACGCCTTTTCCGACGACCCGGTGGTGATCGGCATCGGCTGCGGGCCGAAGCCCTCGGGCTCGGCCAAGGACACGCTGGCCAATATCAAGGCACTCGGCCAGTTCGTGGTGTGCCTGGTGCCGCAATCCCACCTGCCGCACATGAACATCACCGCCACCGATTTCGGCCCCGAGGTGGATGAACTGGAGGAGGCGAAGCTGACGAAGATCCCCTCCAGCAAGATCAAGGTGCCGCGCATCGGCGAAAGCCCGGTGGCGCTGGAATGCGAGACCTTCCAGCTGGTCCCGGTGGGCCATCACACCATCGTCCTGGGCCGCGTGCTGGCCATGCATGTGCGCGATGATGCGGTGATGGATGTGGACAAGAAATACATCGATACCCCCAAGCTCGACCTCGTCGGCCGCATGCATGGGCGCGGCTGGTATGCCCGCACCACGGACCGGATCGAGGTGCCGCGCATCACCCTCGCGGAATGGGAAGCCGGCAAGAAGGGCTGACCAGCCCGCGGCTTTGGTGTAGAGCTGCGCCGCAAATGAGAATGCGTCGCAACTCACCATGAGCGCCATCGCCGAGCCGGCCCTGACACAACGCGCCCCGCCCAGCCGCCGCCCCGTCTGGGCGCGGCTGACACTCGGCGTGGCCGCGCTGATCCTGCTGCCCATCGCCGCCGTGCTGGCCGCCGCCATCACCCCCCCGGGGGAGGTCTGGCTGCATATCTGGCGCACCTCCCTGCCCGAGATGCTCGGCACCACGGCCGCACTTGCCCTGCTGGTGGCCGTGATGGCGGGCAGCGCCGGCGCCATCACCGCCTGGCTGGTCACCGCCTGCGAGTTTCGCGGCCGCGCCTTCCTCCAGGTGGCGCTGCTGCTGCCGCTGGCCATGCCCGCCTATGTCAGCGGCTATGCCTGGACCTGGCTGATGGATGTGGCGGGGCCGCTGCAATCCTCGCTGCGGGGCGCCACGGGCTGGCGCTTCGGCGCCTACTGGTTCCCCGAGATGCGCAGCCTGCAGGGCGCGGCCCTGGTGCTGGCCATGGTGCTCTACCCTTATGTCTATCTGTTGTGCCGCGCGGCCTTCCTCGCGCAATCCACCTGCCTGGTAGAGGTCTCGCGCACGCTGGGCCATTCCCTCTCGCGCTGCTTCTGGCATGTGGCGCTGCCCCTGGCGCGCCCGGCGCTGGTGGCGGGGCTGGCGCTCGTGCTGATGGAGACGCTGGCCGATTTCGGCACGGTGCAGCATTTCGGCCTGCGCACCTTCACCACCGGTATTTATGAGGCCTGGTTCGGCATGGCCGATCGGGGGGCGGCCAGCCAATTGGCCGCCGCCCTGCTGCTCTGCGTCGGGCTGCTGCTGGCCCTGGAACAGGCCAGCCGCGGCGGGCGGCGCTTCCACCCGATGACGACGCGCCACGCCCCCTTCCGCCCGGTGGAGCTGCGCGGCGCCAAGGCGGCGCTGGCCATCCTGGCCTGCACAGCGCCCCTGCTGCTGGGCTTCGTCATTCCGGGCGGCGCGCTGCTCGTCCTGATGATCGAAGCGGGCGACCCACTTTCGCCCGGCCGCTTCCTGCCCTTCCTGACCCATTCGCTGACCCTGGCCGCCATCACGGCCCTTTTGGCCGTACTGATCGCCGCCTGGCTCGCCTGGGCCGCGCGGCTTTATCCGAGTGTCACGGGCCGCTGGGCCAATCGGGCGGCGGGGCTGGGCTATGCCGTGCCGGGCTCGGTGATCGCGGTCGGCACGCTGGTGCCCTTCGGCCTGTTCGACAATGCGCTGGATGCCTGGCTGCGATCGAGCTTCGGTGTCAGTTCCGGGCTGTTGCTCTCGGGCACGGTGGCGGCGTTGATCTTTGCCTATCTGGTGCGCTTCCTGGGTGTCGCGCTCTCCTCCGTTGAAAGCGGCCTCGCGCGGCTCAAGCCGAGCTTCCAATCCGCCGCCCGCTCGCTGGGCTGCGGGCCTGGCGAGGCGGTGTGGCGGGTGGAACTGCCACTCTCACGCGGGGCGCTGCTGACGGCGGGCATCCTGGTCTTCGTGGATACCATGAAGGAATTGCCGGCCACGCTCATCGTGCGCCCCTTTGATTTCGATACGCTGGCCGTGCGCGTCTACAACCTCGCTTCCGATGAACGCCTGGCCGAGGCCAGCACCTCGGCCCTGCTCATCGTGCTGGCCGGCCTCCTGCCGGTTTACGCGCTGACGCGTGCGATGAAGCGCAGTTGAGCATGGCGGACGCAAAGCGCCGGCGGGCCAGGACGACTCCCGCGCTCAAACGGCGCTAAACTGCGCCGATGAGCCTTCCTGCCTTTGCCGAATTGCTAGAGCGCCTGGTGTTCACGCCGGGCCGCCTGGGGAAAATCGCGCTGCTGCGCCAATGGTTCGCCGCCCAGCCGGACCCCGATCGCGGCATCGGACTCGCGGCCCTGGCGGGGGAATTGGTGTTCCGGACGGCCAAGCCCGGCCTGCTGCGCGAACTCATCGCCACGCGCACCGACCCCACGCTGTTTGCGCTGAGCTATGATTATGTGGGTGACCTGGCGGAAACCATCGCGCTGCTCTGGCCCGAGGCTTCGGGCAGCGATGCCGCCCTCAACCCAAAACCCCCGGGCTTGGCCGAGGTGATCGAAACGCTGGAGACGGCACCCAGGTCAGCCCTGCCGCAGATCATCACCGCCTGGCTGGATGCGCTGGATTCCGGCGCGCGGCTGGCGCTGATCAAGCTCATCACCGGCGGCCTGCGCGTCGGCGCCTCGGGCCGCCTCGCCCGGACGGCCCTGGCCGAATGGGCCCATGTGGATGTGAGCGAGATCGAGGAGGTGTGGCACGGCGTGGCACCCCCCTATGTGCCGCTCTTTGCCTGGCTGGAGGGCCGCGGGCCGCGGCCTGATCCCAATGGCGCGCCGGTCTTCCGCCCGCTGATGCTGGCCCATCCGCTGGAGGATGCGGATTACGCCCGGCTGCACGCGCCCGATTGGCGGGCCGAGTGGAAATGGGATGGCATTCGCGTGCAACTCACGGCGGGGCCTGGCGGGGCCAGACTCTGGTCCCGCTCGGGCGAGGATATCTCCGCCGGGTTTCCCGAAATCCTGGAGGCGATGCGCTTCCACGGCGTCGCCGATGGGGAGTTGCTGGTGGTGCGCGAGGGCGAGGTGGCACCCTTCGGCGACCTCCAGCAGCGGCTGAACCGCAAGAGCGTGACGGCGAAGCTGCAGCGCGACCATCCGGCGCATGTCCGCCTCTATGACCTGCTGTTTGAGGGCGAGGAGGATCTGCGCCCCCTGCCCTTCGACGCGCGCCGCGCCCGGCTGGAGGCGTGGCACGCGCGCGAGGCGCCGGCGCGCATGGACCTCTCGCCGCTCATCGCCTTCGCCAGCATGGAGGAACTCGCCGAGATCCGCGCCGGCACGCGCGCCGCTTCGATCGAGGGGCTGATGCTGAAGCGTGGCGACAGCGTCTATTCCCCTGGCCGCATCAAGGGGCCCTGGTGGAAATGGAAGCGCGACCCGCTGAATGTGGATGCGGTGCTGATGTATGCGCAACGCGGCCATGGGAAGCGCAGCAGCTTCTATTCGGACTACACCTTCGGCCTCTGGCGGGGGGAGGAGCTTGTGCCCATCGGCAAGGCCTATTCCGGCTACACGGATGCGGAGCTGGCCTTCCTCGACAAATGGATCCGCGACCACACCACCGCCCGCTTCGGACCCGTGCGCGAGGTGGAAAAGGCCCTGGTGCTGGAGGTGGAGTTCGACGCCGCGCAATACTCGCCCCGCCACAAATCCGGCGTGGCACTGCGCTTCCCCCGCATCGCGCGGCTGCGGCGCGACAAGCCGGCGGCCGAGGCGGACCGGCTGGAAACGCTGGAGGCCATGATCAAGCGCTGAAGCATGTTGACGCCGCGCGGCTTCGCTTCCGGCGAGGCGCCTCCAGGCAGAAGCGGATTGCGGAAGCGAAGAAGATGTCCGTAAGCTTACCGGCCCGCCATGGAGAGCCCCGCATGACAGCCCGCCTCGCCCTGCTTCTGCTTGCCCTTGCCACGCCCGCCCTGGTGCAGCCTGCGCGGAGCCAGCCACAGGTGATTTCCACGCCGGATTCACCCGCCGCCATCGGCCCCTACAGCCAGGCCCTGCGCGTCGGCAACACGCTTTACCTCGCCGGGCAGATCGCGCTGGACCCGGCCACCAACCAGATGATCTCCGACCGCAGTATCGAGGCCGAGACGCGCCGCGTGCTGGACAATCTGAAAGCCGTGGTCGAGGCCGCCGGCTTCCGCATGAGCGACATCGTCACCACCACGGTCTTCATGGCCGATCTCAATGAATTCGCGCGAATGAACGCCGTCTACGCGACCTATTTCCCGACCAATCCACCCGCCCGGGCCACCGTCCAGGCCGGCCGGCTGCCGCGCGATGCGAAGGTGGAAATCGTCGGGATCGCGGCGCGGTAGCCTGCCGGCGCCGGGGCGGAACGCTGCCCCGTTCACGGCCGCCCGCCAGCATCACGTCGGGCAGTTCCATTCATCGCGCCCCTGCGGTGCCGGCCAGGCGGAGCCGCTTCCCGCGGCGCTGCCGCATCACCGCATCACCACCTTCTGCGCCGCCGCGCGCCAGGCGGTCCATGCCTGATCCGCGGCCGTGCCGGCCCGCTCCACCGCCAGGGATGCCGCGTTCAGCGCGCCTGCCGCGCGCTCCTTTTCGGCGCCGCTGCGGTCCTCCAGCGCCTGGCGGGCGCGGGCCAGATTGGCTTCCGCCGTGGCATAGGTGCGGGCCACGCCACGGAATTCATCCATCAGGCGCCGCGCCTCGGTGAAATCGGCCACCAGGGCAGTGAGTTCGGCCCGCCCCGTCGCCTCCGGCGGAAGCTGGCCGAGCACCAGCCGCAAGGCTTCCAGCCGGTCATTGCCGCCCGGCAGCCGCGCTGTGTCCCGCTCCAGATTCAGCTCCCGCCAGAGCGGCGGCAGCGGCTCGGGCAGGGCCGT
Source organism: Sediminicoccus sp. KRV36 (assembly GCF_023243115.1). NCBI lineage: Bacteria > Pseudomonadati > Pseudomonadota > Alphaproteobacteria > Acetobacterales > Roseomonadaceae > Sediminicoccus > Sediminicoccus sp. KRV36. The sequence goes on along the minus strand of NZ_CP085081.1, from coordinate 1,569,592 downwards.
GTCCCAGAGCGGGATCTGCTGCGTCTGCATCCGCTCCCACGCGTAGTCCAGGCGCGTCGGTGCGGCATCGAGCACGGCCTCCACGCGCAGGCCGAAATCGCCCTCGCCGATGGGCGTGAAGCGCGGCGTCTCGCCCCGCCGCGCCGGCAGGTCGAGCACCATGCGCCCACGCGCGGCGCCGGGCTCCACAGCGAGGCTGACCTGATGCACGAGGCGCTGCGTCACCAGCACCAGGCCGCGCCGCAGCACCACGCCGGTGGGTGCGGCCGTGCCGGCCTGGGATGCGGTGAATTGCACCCCGGTATCCCGCGCGAAGGCGAGCAGCCGTGTCTCGCCCGGCGGCATGCCGCGGATTTCCGCATCGCCCAGGAAGCCGCCCGCCTCCGCCCCCGCGCTGCCATAGATGGTGGCGAGGCCGCCGGGCAGCACATGCGGCGTCTCATTGCGCAGCCGCACCGCCTGCAAGGGATAGCGCCCCTCCAGCCCCTGCACCCACCAGACGCGCTCCGCCGCCAGGCGCAGATCGAGGAAGGGAAGGTTGGCCGTCTCGCCCGAGCGGATGCTCACCGGCTCGCTCAGGGTGAAGGCGACACGGCCGAGGGAGACGCCGGCGCTCGCCTGGGTGGCGGGTGGCGGCGCTTCCATCGCCGCCGCGCCTCCCGCCGCCCGGCTGGCCAGCATGGCGGGTGCCGGGGCGGGCATGGGCACGGGGGGCGGCGGTGCGGGCCGCGCGCCGGTATCGGCGCGGGCGGTGACGGGCGCGCTGCCCTCCACCGGCAATTCGCGCCGCGGCAGCAGGATGGGCGCGTAGAGCCGCTGGCGGAAGGCCGCCGCCTCGCCCGAGACGAGGGAGAGGCTGACATGGTTCCAATCCGCCCCGGTGCGGTTCTCCACCACGGCCCAGCCCATCAGCCGCGCCTCGCCCGGCATGCCGAAGCCTGGAACGCTGAGCCGCCAGGAGGGCTTCCACAGCGGCGCGCCGGCGACGTAGGTCAACGTCACCTCCCGCTCCGCCGCGGCACCCGGGCGCAGCGCCACCGCGATCTGCCGCGTATCGGCCGAGCGCGTCTGCGCCAGCGCTTCCGCCGCGCGGGCCAGGCGCTGGGCGAGATCCCCATCGAGCGGGCGCACCTCATCCTGGTCGCGCAGGGTCACGCTGCGCAGGCCGGATGCAGTCAGCAGGGAAAGGCGGAGAAAGCCGTTCACCTCGCTCGCATCCGCGATGCGTCCCTGCACGGCGCCGGCCTGCACGCGCTGCCCTCGCAAGGCGTTGAGCAGGCTGACACGGCTGGCGAAATCCTCGGGGCGCAGGGGCAGGCCGCGAAACGCCTCGGCCGCCAGGTCCTGCGCGGGAAGCCGCACGCCCTCCAGCCGCCCGGCCGGGTCGGCGATGATGAGCGAGCGCAGGATGTCATCCACATCCTCCAGCGGCACCCGGAAGGTGAGGCCCGCCGCATCGGCCGGAACGCCCCCGCCCCGCTCAATCTGCGCGAGGCCGGCCGAGGAGAGCGTCACCCCCCGCACCGGCAGCTCCTGCGCGGCCAGCGGGGTGGTCATCAGCAGCCAGGCTGCGAGGCAGAGGCGGGCTTTCATGGCAGCGTCCTTCTTGCTGGCGCACAGCATCGGCGATCCGCGGGGCGCGCGTCCAGTTGACCCTTGCAGCCCCGCATGATGCGCTGGCGCCGCAGTCCGGAGGAAACACCATGCCCATCGTGCAGAACCTCGCCAAGCAGGCCCTGGCGGAGGGCAGGCTCTCACTCGGTTTCGGCGTGCACCATCTGCGTGGCTCGGCCGTGGGCGCGCTCGGCGCGGCCACCGGCTTCGACTGGCTCTTCATCGACATGGAACATGGCGCGATGAGCGTGGAGGAGGCCGCGCAGATCTCCATGGCCGCACTCGGCCAGGGCTGCACGCCGATCGTGCGCTGCTGCAAGGATGCGCTGTTCGAGGGCACGCGCTGCCTGGACAATGGCGCCATGGGCGTCGTCGTCCCGCATGTGGATACCGCGGCCGAGGCGCGGCAGGTGGTGGAGGCGTTTCGCTTCCCGCCCCTGGGGATGCGCAGCTGGGGCGGCCCGCCCATCCTCTACGGCTTCCAGCCGCCCGATGCCGCAACCGCCCAGCGCGAGAGCAATGAGCAGGTGCTGATCGCCTGCATGGTGGAAACCGAGGAGAGCGTCGCCCATGCCGATACCATCGCCGCCGTGCCCGGCGTGGATGTGCTGATGTTCGGCACGAGCGACCTGACGGCCACCATGGGCATCCCCGGGCAGATCGGCCATCCGCGCGTGCGCGCCGCCTATGCCAGCGTGGCCGCCGCCTGCGCCCGGCACGGCAAGGTGATGGGCATGGGTGGGGTCTATGACGAGGTGGTGGCGCGCGACTACGTGGCACTCGGCGCGCGCTTCATCCTGGGCGGCTCGGACCACGGCTTTGTGATGGCGGGCGCCGGCGCGCGGGCAGAATTCCTGCGTGGGTTGGCGGCGGGTTGAGCAGGATCAAGGCGCGTCGGCCCTGATCGGCCAAAGATTGAGAACCATTCGCAGCTACACTTGCGAATGGTTCTCAATCGCGCTAACTCTTGCCGACCGATCAGCCCAACAGGGACGCCCATGAACCGCCGCCAGATTCTGACCGCTGCCACCGCCACCCTCCTCGCGCCGCGCATCCTGCGCGCCCAGGAACGGGTCGTGAGCCTCTATTCCTCCCGCCACTATGACAGCGACCGCCAGCTCTATGACGCCTTCACCCAGGAGAGCGGCATCCGCGTCCGGGTGATCGAGGCGAATGCGGACCAGCTGCTGGAACGCGTCCGTGCCGAAGGCGCCAACAGCCCGGCCGATGTGATCATCACCGTGGATGCCAGCCGCCTGGCGCGCGCCCAGGAGATGGGCCTGACGCAGCCCATCGGCTCGGCCGTGATCGAGGCCCGGATCCCAGCCGCCCTGCGCGGCGCGGGCGGGCATTGGATGGCCGTCTCACGGCGCGCGCGCATTATCATGTTCGACCGTGCACTGGGCGCGCCCGAGGGCATCGCCCGCTATGAGGACCTGGCGGCGCCGCGCCACCGGGGGCAGCTGCTGATCCGCTCCTCCGGCAATGGCTACAATGTCGCGCTCGCCGCCAGCGTGCTGGCCGCCGATGGCGCGGAAGCGACCGAGGCCTGGGCGCGTGGCATCGCGGCGAACCTGGCCCGCCCGCCCTCCGGCGGCGATACCGACCAGATCCGCGCCATGCTGGCCGGCCAGGGCCGCATCGCGGTCGCCAACACCTACTATCTCGGCCTGCTGGCCATCTCGCAGCGCGCCGAGGATCGTGAGGCGGCGGCGCGCGTCGCGGTGGTGTTCCCGAACCAGGCGGACCGGGGCACGCATGTGAACATCTCGGGTGCCGCGCTGGTCAAGACCGCCCCCAACCGTGCGGCCGCGGTGCGCTTCCTGGAATTCATGACGACGCCCGCGGCACAGCGCATCTTCGCGCTGGGCAATATGGAATACCCGGCCGTCACGGATGCCGATGTCCACCCCTTCCTGCAAAGCCTCGGCGGCTTCCGTGAGGAAGCGCCGGACGGGCCGAAGCTGCTGGCCAATTCGCCCGAGGCGCTGCGCCTGATGCAGCGCGCCGGCTGGCGCTGAGCCCGGCCATGGTCATCTGCCTTTGCAACGCCATGAGCGATGGCGATGTGCGCCGCGCCATCGCGCAGGGTGCATCCCGCCCGCAGGAGGTGTACGCCTGCTGCGGCGGGCGGGCCCAATGCGGCAATTGCGCGCCGACCGTGCTGCAAATTCTCAGGGACGTCCCAGGGAAGGCCTGATCACGCAAGGAGCCACGTCCCATGCCCAAGGGCGATGCGAAAGTGCTGGAGCACCTCAACATCCAGCTCACCAACGAGCTGACGGCCATCAACCAGTATTTCCTGCACGCCCGCATGCTGGATGACTGGGGTGTGACGAAGCTCGCCAAGCACGAATATGCTGAGAGCATCGAGGAGATGAAGCACGCCGATGACCTCATCAAGCGGATCCTCTACCTCAATGGCCTGCCCAATGTGCAGCGCCTCAACCCGATCCTGATCGGGCAGAATGTGCAGGAGGTGCTGGAATGCGACCTCAAGCTGGAAGTCAAGGCGCTGGCCGACCTGCGCGACGGCATCGCCCATTGCGAAGGCATCCGCGACTACGTCAGCCGGGATCTTCTGAAGGCCATCCTCGCCAATGAGGAAGAGCATGAGGATTTCCTGGAAACCCAGTTCGAGATGATCCGGCAGATGGGCATCGAGAACTACATCCAGCTCAACAGCGCAGCGGCACCCGAACAGCACGGCTGACAGGGGCGCCAAGGCCGCCCTGACCGGTTCTTGTTGCACTGCATCAAGGACTGCGCGAGAACCCTGCGCTACGGCCCGAGGCAGGGCTGTCGCAGGAGTGCACCATGGCGGATGATCTTTCCTCACCCAGGCGCTGGGCGCTGCCCCACCTGCCCTTCCCTTCGGCCGAGCAGCCCTCTGCCGCACCGATTTTCTGGCCCTTCGGCGCGATCCAGGAATACTGGCTGGATGCGGCACAGCGCAGCATCCTGCTGCTCGATGCGCTGCGCCAGCGCGGTGACACGCAGATCACCCGCAGCCAGAGCGTGGCCCCCAACGTGCTCAGCTTCGAGGTCGAGCTGCTGCTGGATGGGCGCAGCCTCCCGCGGCCGGTGAATTACGGGCTGGTGCGTATCGTCCCGCCGGCCGGTATCGCGACCGACCCCGGCAAGCGCCCCTTCATCGTCTTCGACCCCCGCGCCGGCCATGGCCCCGGCATTGGCGGGATGAAGCAGGAGAGCGAGATCGGCGTCGCCATTGCGGCCGGCCATCCCTGCTATTTCGTGGGCTTCCTCCCCGAAGCCATGCCCGGCCAGACCATCGAGGATGTCTGCGAGGCCGAGGCGCATTTCGTGCAGGCCGTGATCGCCCGCCACCCCGATGCCGAAAGCCGCCCCTGCCTGATCGGCAATTGCCAGGCCGGCTGGCAGATCATGATGATGTCGGCGATCCATCCGGAGCTTCCGGGGCCGATCCTGCTGGCCGGTGCGCCGCTCTCCTATTGGGCGGGCGTGCGCGGCAAGAACCCGATGCGCTACACCGGCGGCCTGCTGGGCGGGTCCTGGCTGACGGCGATGACGGGCGACATGGGCCATGGCACCTTCGACGGCGCGCATCTCATCGCCAATTTCGAGAGCCTCAACCCCTCCAACACGCATTGGACCAAGCTCTACAACGTCTATTCCAAGGTGGACACGGAGGCCGCGCGCTTCCTCGATTTCGAGACCTGGTGGGGCAATCCCGTCACGCTCAACGCCACCGAGATGCAGTTCATCGTGGATGAGCTGTTCATCGGCAACAAGCTCTCCGCCGGCGCCATGACGACGCGCGACGGCACGCGGATGGATCTGCGCAACATCACCTCGCCCATCATCGTCTTTTGCTCCTGGGGGGATGACATCACGCCGCCGCAGCAGGCGCTGGGCTGGCTGACGGATCTCTACGCGACGGATGCGCAGATGCTCGGCGCCGGGCAGACCGTCATCTACACGGTGCATCAGACGATCGGCCATCTGGGCATCTTCGTCTCGGGCAAGGTGGCGTCGAAGGAACACGGCGAATTCACCAACTGCATGGACATGATCGAAATGCTGCCGCCCGGGCTCTATGAGGCGGTGATCACCGAGGTGGCCGAGGGCACGGCCCACCCCGAGCTGATCCACGGCAAATACCTGTTCCACCTGGAGCCGCGCGGCCTCGACGACATCCGCGCCCTGGGCGGCAACAGCCCGGCCGATGAGCGCCGCTTCGAGACGGTGGCGCGCGTCTCCGAGATCAATCGCGGGCTGTATCAGCAATTCCTGGCCCCCGTGGTGCGCGCGATGAGCAGCGCGGAATCAGCGGAATTCCTGCGCAAGACCCACCCGAACCGCCTGCGCTTCGAGATGTTTGCCAGCAAGAACCCCATGCTCGCCGCCATTCCGGCGATGGCCGAGGCCGTTCGCCAGGATCGCCGGCCAGTGGGCGAGGACAACCCCTTCCTCTGGCTGGAGCGCCAGTTCTCCACCGGCATGGTGACGCTGCTGAACGCGTATCGCGACTCGCGGGACATGATGATGGAGGCGATGTTCCTCGCCACCTATGGCTCTCCCCTCGTGCAGACGCTGGTGGGGCTCGGCGCGGCGGGACCCACGCCAGGCCGGCGCGAGCCGCGCGACCTGCTGCGCGATGCCGCCGCCGCCGAGGCCGCCGTGGCGCTGGAACGCAACCTGGCCCAAGGCGGCCTGCGCGAGGCGCTGCTGCGTGGCCTGATCTACATCCTGCGCGCCGAGCGGCGCTTCGATGAACGCTCGGCCAGCGTGATCGAGACGATGCGCCTCGCTCAACCGCGGGAGGCGCGCCTCACCCTGCCGCAATTCCGCGATGCGGTGCGCAGCCAGGCGCTGCTGCTGCGGCAGGAGGAGGCGCGCGCCATCGCCGCCATTCCGGCCATGCTGCCCGAGGATAACGCCGCCCGGAGCAAGGGCTTTGCCGCGCTGCGCGAGGTGGTCCTGGCGCAAGGGGCGCTTTCCGAGGCGGGGCAGGCGCGGCTGGATGAACTGGCCGGTCTGTTCGGCATCCCGCCAAAGGCCGAGGCGCCGCGCGTGATCGAAGCACCGCCGGTGGTGGAAGCGCCGATTCTTCGCGCCCGGCCACTGGCCAGGGCGATGGGGTCCGTGTCGGAAGCCCCCGCGGCGCCGCTGGCCGTGGCGAAGGCGGCCGTAGCGAAGCCCAGCGCGCCGAGGGCCGTGGTGCCGAAGGCGCCCGCTTCAAAGCCCGTGGTGCCGAAGGCGCCCGCGGCAAAGCCTTCGCTGCCGAAGGTGCCCGTGCCGGAGCCCGTGGTGCCGAAGGCGCCCGCTTCAAAGCCTGTGGTGCCGAAGGCGCCCGCGGCAAAGCCTTCGCTGCCGAAGGTGGCCGCGCCAAAGCCCGTGGCGGTGAAGGCGGCCGCTTCGAAACCCGTGGCGCCGAAGCGCCCGGCATCCAAGCCGCCCGCCCCAGTCGCGCCGGCGCAGCCCAAGCCCGCCAGCAAGCGCGCTGCCCCGGCCAAGCCCCGCGCCGGCCGCCGCTGATGGAACAGCCCGTCAGCCCCGTCCTCAGCGGCATGAAGGCGCTCGTCGTCGGCGTCGCCAATGACAGTTCCATCGCCTATGGCTGCGCCAAGGCCTTTCACCAGGCCGGCGCCAGCATCGCGCTGACCTATCTGAACGAAAAGGCCAAACGCCACGTGGCACCGGTCGCCGAGGAATTGGGGGCCGAGATCTTCGCCCCTCTCGATGTCTCGGAGCCTGACCAGCTGGAGGCCGTCTTTGATGCGGTGCGGCAGCGCTGGGGCAGCCTCGATATCCTCGTGCATTCCATTGCCTTCGCGCCGAAGGAGGATCTGCAGGGCGGCTTGCTGAACTGCTCGGCCGAGGGCTTCGCGAAGGCGATGGACATCTCCTGCCATTCCTTCGTGCGGATGGCCAAGCTGGCCGCACCCTTGATGACCAGGGGCGGCTCCATGTTCGCGATGAGCTATTACGGCGCCACGCGCGTCGTGCCCAACTACAATGTGATGGGCCCGGTGAAGGCGGCGCTGGAAGCCTCCTGCCGGTACCTCGCGCATGAGCTGGGGCCGCAGGGGATCCGCGTGCACGCGATTTCGCCCGGGCCGCTCAAGACGCGCGCGGCCTCGGGCCTCAAGGATTTCGACCTGCTGCTGGTCGAGGCGGCGGAGCGCGCACCCCTCGGCGCCCTGGCCGACATCATGGATGTCGGATTCACCTGCGCCTATCTGGCCACACCCTTCGCGCGGCACGTCACGGGCGGCACCATCTATGTGGATGGCGGCGCGAATATCGTCGCATGACGCCAGCGAAACCGGCCGATGCGCAGCCAAATGGGCCAGGCCGCTCATCCGGCCATGGAGACCGTGCATGACCTCCCGCTATGACCGCCTGATTGCCGCCTGCGCCGATCTGCCGCCCACCAGCGTCGCCGTGGCACACCCCTGCGATGCGACATCGCTGGAGAGTGCGATGGCAGCGATGCAGGCCGGCATCATCACGCCCATCCTCGTCGGCCCCCGCGCCAAGATCCTGGCCGTGGCCGAGGCCGCCGGCATCGCGCTCGGCGCGGTGGAGATCCTGGACGCGCCCCATAGCGACGCCTCGGCCGAGATGGCCGTGGCGCTGGTGCGCGAGGGCCGCTGCGATGCCCTGATGAAGGGCAGCCTGCACACGGATGAGCTGATGCGCCCCGTGGTGGCGCGCGATGGGCTGCGCACCAAGCGGCGCGTCAGCCACTGTTTCGTGATGGATGTGCCGGGCCATGCGGATGCGCTGATCATCAGCGATGCGGCCGTGAACATCGCCCCCAGCCTGGCCGAGAAGATGGACATCGTGCAGAACGCGATCGACCTCGGCCATGCGTTGAAATTCCAGCAGGTGCGGGTCGCGATCCTTTCGGCAATGGAGACGGTGAATCCGGCCGTGCCCAGCACGATCGAGGCCGCGGCCCTGTGCAAGATGGCCGATCGCGGGCAGATCACCGGCGCCGTGCTCGATGGCCCGCTGGCGCTGGACAATGCGATTGATCCGGCGGCAGCGGCGATCAAGAAGATCGTCTCGCCCGTGGCCGGGCGGGCCAATGTGCTGATCGTGCCGGATCTGGAGGCGGGCAACATGCTGGCCAAGAGCCTGACCTTCCTGGCCGGAGCCTCGGCCGCCGGCATCGTGCTCGGCGCCCGCGTGCCGATCATCCTGACCAGCCGCGCGGACAGCCTGACGACGCGCATCGCCTCCTGCGCCATCGCGGCACTGGTCGCGGCGGCGCGGCGGGCCGATCCGGTCCGTGCCGCGGGGCCATGAGAGATGAGCCAGGCCTTCGTCGTGCTCAATGCCGGCTCCTCCAGCATCAAATTCGCGCTGCATGAGGCGCGAGCACCCTTCGCCGCCGCACGGCGCGGCCTGATCGAGGGCATCGGCACCGCGCCGCATCTGCGCCTGCGCGATGCGGCGGGTGACACCGTGCTGGAGCGGCGCTGGCCGGCCGAAGGCTTCGACCACGCGCGCGCCATGCAGGAGACGATGGCCCTCGGCCCCGATATCCTGGCCGGATCCGCATTGGTCGCCGCCGGGCACCGGGTGGTGCATGGCGGGCTGGAATTCGCGGGGCCGGTGCGCGTGACACCCGCGATCCTGGAGCGTCTGGCAGCACTTTCACCGCTGGCGCCGCTGCACCAGCCGCACAACCTCGCGCCGATCCGCGCCCTGGCCGCGCTGACCCCCGAGCTGCCGCAGATCGCCTGTTTCGACACGGGGTTCCACCGCAGCCAGGCCCCGGTGGCGCAGGCCTTCGCGCTGCCGCGCCGGATGAGCGAGGCGGGCATTCGCCGCTACGGCTTTCACGGCCTCTCCTACGAGTTCATCGCCACGCAGCTGGAAAGGCTTGACCCGGCGCTGGCGCAAGGGCGCGTCATCGTCGCGCATCTGGGCAATGGTGCGAGCCTCTGCGCCATGCGCCACGGACAGAGTGTCGCCAGCACCATGGGCTTCACCGCCGCCGATGGGCTGATGATGGGCACGCGCTGCGGTGCCCTGGATGCCGGCGTGCTGATCCATCTGATGGACACGGAGGGGATGGATGCGCGCGCCCTGGAAGCCCTGATCTACAAAGAATCCGGCTTGCTCGGCGTTTCCGGCATTTCCTCCGACATGCGGACCCTGCGCGCCTCGGCCGATCCCCATGCGGCCGAGGCGGTGGCGCTGTTCATCTATCGCATCATCCGCGAAATCGGCTCGCTCGTGGCGGCCATGGGCGGGCTGGACGGGCTGATCTTCACCGCCGGCATCGGCGAGAATGACGCGGGCACGCGCGCGGAAGTCGCGGCAGGCTGCGGCTGGCTCGGCCTCACGCTGGACGCGGCGCGCAATGCCGCGGGGCAGCAACGGATCAGCGCCGAGGCCTCACGCGTTTCGGCCTGGGTGGTCCCGACGGATGAGGAGGGGATGATCGCTCGGCACATGGCGGAAATCCTCGCCTGAGACTGGCCCGGCCTGGCCTTTGCTCAGCCTTGCAGCGCATTCGCCCGCCGCCAAGCGCTGGGGGCCACGCCCGACCAGCGCCGGAAGGCGCGGCTGAAGACCGCCTGCTCGGCATAGCCGATCGCCGCGCCGATGCGCCCGAGGCTGAGCCCCGTGGCACTCAGCAGCTGGCATGACACTTCGAACCGCGCTTCGTCGCGCAGCGCGGCGAAGCTGGTGCCGGCCGCCTGCAGCCGGCGCTCCATCGCCCTGGGGTGAAGGTCAAACAGCCGCGCCGTTTCGGCCAGGGTGCAGCGGTTCCAGGCGATGCGCGACACCAGCGCGTGCCGCACGCTCTGGGCGAAACTCGGCAAGGCGCCCATGGGCGCGTAGTTGAGAATGAGTTTCTCCAGCTCCGCCCGCTTCGTCGGATCCGCGCCTATCACGGGCAGGCGGAGCTGCGCACGCGGGAAGGCGAGGGCCGAGATCTCGGAATCGAACTGGACCGGCGCGCCCAGGCATCGCGCGTAAAGCTGGCGCAGCGCCGGATCGGCCGGGGCGGCCTGGGCGAGCATGACCGCGCGCGGGGCGATGCCGGTCAGCTCCGCCACCAGGCGCATGCCGCCGGCCAGGGCGCCGGCCTGGATCTGGTCCCGTCCCGGCGTGCCTGGCTGGTAGCTCACATAGCCGAACATGAACTCCGCCTCGGCCCGGAACAGGAAAATGGCGGCCCCGCGCACATAGCGCGGCTGATGGGTGACCAGGTCCGCCATGGCGCGGCCGAGGTCCGGCGCGTTGCGCATCAGCGCGCCCACCACGCCCAGGGCGGCGGTCGTGGCGCGCAGGCCCACCAGCAGGCCGAAATGCGCGAGGCCGGTGCGCCTGGCGCAGGCTTCCACATAGCGGCCCATGGCGGTGTAGGGGATGAAGGCATCCGGGTTGCGCAGGGCGGCGGGGTCCAGCCCCAGTTCCCGCGCCAAGGCATCGGCATCCACGCCATGCTCGGCCAGGATGTCCGGGCCGCTACACAGCACGCCGACCCGCTGGAGCCCCTCCGGCATGACCTGCATATCCCTGCCCGTGCTGCATGATCCGGGCCGCGCCAGAGCCTCAAAACATGCTGAATAAAACATTGCCAGTCTGTTCAGCATGTCGGGGAAAGTCAAACGCTGGAGGGAGCGCCGTGCTTACCTGTGAGGGCAGGTGTGGAGATTCGGCTTGCCGCATGGCAGCGATGAGCTCGCCTCCGGCCGACCGAATTTGGCACTCCGGCCGGCAGCTTGGGGGCGTTCACCCAGGCGGCCGCTCACCACGACTGAAATGATTGGCCATCGGACGCCCGGCGCGCATATCGTTCCGGGGCATAATCAGAAAAACAAGGTTCCCCCGGCGCAGCCCGCCGGATGAGGGAGCTGAGGCAATGGAGGAATCAGTATGAGTTTTCGTGCCATCCTGACACGAAGCATCGCCATGGTGGCGCTCTCCGCGGCCATCGCGCCCTGGGCGCAGGCGCAGGTCCGCGGCACGCCGGGTGCCACCGACTCGGTGATCTTCCCCGACAGCCGCCAATTGCCCATACCGACGCCGCCCTTCGCCGGCGCGATCATGCCCTCCGTGCGGGACAGCACGCCCGCCTGGCCGCCGCAGGTTGCAGCACCCGAGGGCGCGCCGAATGTGCTGCTGATCCTGACCGATGATGTGGGCTTCGGCGCCCCCGCCACCTTCGGCGGCGTGGTGCCCACCCCCGCGCTGGACCGCGTGGCGCAGGCCGGCCTGCGCTATACGCAGTTCCACACCACCGCCTTGTGCTCGCCCACGCGCGCGGCGCTGCTGACCGGGCGGAACCACCACTCCGTCGGCTTCGGCAACATCTCCGAGCTTTCGACCGCCTTCCCCGGCTACAACTCCATCATCCCGCCCGAGACGGCGAATGTGGCAGCGACGCTGCGCCAGAACGGCTTCTCCACCGCCTGGTTCGGCAAGAACCACAATGTGCCGCCCTGGGAAGCCAACCCCGTCGGGCCCTTCACCAATTGGCCGATCGGCCAGGGCTACGACTATTTCTATGGCTTCGTCGGCGGCGATACGAGCCAGTGGCAACCCGGCAACCTGTTCCGCAACACCACGGCGATCCATCCCTATATCGGCCAGCCGGGCTGGAATCTCAGCACCGCCATGGCGGATGACGCGATCCAGCATATCCGCACGCAAAGCTCCGTGGCGCCAAGCCGGCCCTGGTTCATCCATTACGCGCCGGGCGGCACGCACGCGCCGCACCAGCCCCCACCCGAATGGATCGCCCGTTTCGCCGGGCAGTTCGATGGCGGGTGGGAGGTGCTGCGCCAGCGCATCTTCGCCAATCAGCAGCGCCTGGGCGTGATCCCGGCCAATGCGCAACTCCCGGCCTGGCCCGATTTCCTGCCCAGCTGGGAAAGCCTGACGCCCGATGCCCGCCGCCTCCTCACCCGGCAGGTCGAGGTCTATGCCGCCTTCCTGGCTTACACCGACCACGAGATCGGCCGCGTGATCCAGGCCGTCGAGGATCTGGGCCAGATCAACAATACGCTGATCATCTACATCAGCGGCGATAATGGCGGCAGCGCCGAAGGCTCGATGAACGGCACGATGAACGAGGTCGCCTATTTCAACGGCGCGGCGTTCACTGTCGAGCAGATGATGCCCTTCCTCGATGCCTGGGGCGGGGACCGCACCTACAACCACATGGCCGTGCCGTGGACCTTCGCCTTCAACACGCCCTATCGCTGGACCAAGCAGATCGCTTCGCATCTGGGTGGCATCCGCAACGGCATGGCGATCTCCTGGCCGGCGCGCATCACCGACCGTGGCGGCATCCGCACCCAGTTCCACCATGTGATTGACGTGGTGCCGACGATCCTGGAGGCGCTCGGCGTGCCGCAGCCGGACCAGGTGAACGGCATCGCCCAACGCCCGATCGAGGGCGTGAGCATGGCCTATAGCTGGGACCGCGCGAATATCGCGGCCCCCTCCCGCCGGCGGACCCAGTATTTCGAGATCCTGGGCAATCGCGGCATCTACCATGATGGCTGGATGGCCAGCACCACGCCGCCCTCGCCACCCTGGGATTCCACCTCGCCACGGCCGGCTGATGTGGTGAATGGCTACCAGTGGGAGCTCTACAACCTCACCGAGGACCCGACGCAGGTGAACAACCTCGCCGCCGCGCAGCCCGCGCGGCTGCGCTCCATGCAGGACATGTTCCTGATGGAGGCGACGCGCTACCAGGTGCTGCCGCTCGACAACTCCCTGCTGACGCGCATGATCGCGCCGCGGCCGGGGCCGGCGGCGGGGCGCCGGCAATTCGTCTATTCCGGCCCCGTCTCGGCCATCCAGGCCAGTGCGGCACCGAATATCCTCAATCGCTCATACCGGATCACGGCGCAGGTCGAAGTGCCGGCGGGTGGGGCGAATGGCATGGTGGTGACGCAGGGCGGCCGCTTCTCGGGCTGGGGGCTTTACCTGCGGGAGGGGCGGCCGGTCTTCACCATGAACCTGCTGGGCCTGCACCGCCCGCAATGGGTCAGCCCCACGGCGCTGCCGCCCGGCACGCACAGCATCGTCTTCGACTGGACGATGGCGCCGCAGGGCGGGCCCTTCGGGCGCGGCGGCAGTGGCACGCTCTCGGTCAATGGGCAGCAGGTGGCGCAGCAGGCGCTACCGCAGACGCTGCCCTTCACCTGGGCCTGGGATGAGACCTTCGATGTCGGCAGCGATACCGGAACCTCGGTGCATGATACCGACTACCAGTCGCCCTTCCCCTTCACCGGCCGCATCCAGCGCGTGACGGTGGATCTGGGCGAGAGCACCATCACGCCGGAAAGCCTGCGTGCGGCGGCCGAGGCCGCGGCACGGGCGGCCGAGGCTGCACGCGCGCAACCCGCGGCAGCCCCAGCCCGCCGGAACTGAGCGCGCCGGAACTGAGCCACTGATCATGTCCGGGCCGCGATCCTCGCGGCCCGGCACCGCCAGCCAGGAATTCGCCATGACAACGAGACGCCTCCTCATCGCCGCCGCCACGACGGCCAGCGCTGCCACCCTCGCCCAGGCCCAACCTGCCCAGGCCCAACCTGCCCAGGCCCAGACCGCACCGGCTGCGGGCATGGCCGAATTCCTCTTTGTGCAGACGGCCCGCCGCATGAGCTTCGACCGCGCCAGCAACCGCCTGACGCTGCATGAGGTGAGCCCGATCACCATCATGTTCGCCGACCGTCCCGACCGGATCGCCGGCCACATGCAGACGGCCGCCTTCGTGCCCTTCTGGAGCCGCGGGAGTGACAGCTTCCTCAAGGATCCGCCGAATGCCGATATTTCCATCGTCGAGGGGGATACGCTGCGCCAGGTTGTCGTTGTGCTGCGTGACCCCGTGCTGGAGGGCGATGCGCTGCGCTACACCGTCCGCGTGCTGGAGGGCGCCATGCCCGAGACCGGTGGTGCCGTCTCGGTGTTCATTGACATCATCGGCATGCCGCGGACGCCCATGTCCTTCGCGGGTGCCGCCCGCCGCCGAGCCTTCATCCGGTGAGGCGGGGCCTGGCAAGCCAGGCGGCTTGCCGGCGACCCCTTTCGCTCGATAGCCTCTCGCCTGACTTCCAGCCTGACAGTTCCGGAATGGGCCGGGCGCAACAGATGATTTTTTGCGGCGAACCGACGGGAACGCCGCGCCCTGGTTTGAATGGGAAAAGAGCATGACCAAGTTCCGGATTGCCTGCCAAGCGGCTTTGCTTGGCACCACCCTCATGCTCACGGGCGGCATCGCCCAGGCGCAGACCGTGCCCTCGGGCAGTGATACGGGCTGGCGCTTCGCCGTGACGCCCTATGCCTGGGCGCCCAGCGTCAGCGGCCAGTTGCGCTACGGCCCGCCGGCCAATGGCGGGGCCAGCGGCGTCAACGTCAAGCTCGATGCGGTGAATGTGCTGGAGACGCTGAACTTCGCTGCCCTGATCGCGGCGGAAGCGCGCTACGGCCGCTGGTCGCTGGCGACGGACTATATCTACATGGACCTCGGCAACCAGGGGAGCCAGGTGCGCCATGTGGATTTCGGGCCGGCTGGCCGGGTGGCCGCCGGGGCGAATCTGGGCACGCAAAGCTCGCTCACCACCAACCTCTGGACGCTGGCGGGTGGCTATACGCTGCTGCAGGGCAATTGGGGCAATATTGACGTCCAGGCCGGCTTCCGCCTGATGACGCTGAACACCGCGACGAATGTGCAGCTGGCCGCCAACGTTACCGGGCCGCGCGGCAATGGGCAGAGCTTCGCGCGGACCGGGCGCCTCAGCGAAAATCTCGATCTCTTCAGCGGTATTGTCGGCTTGCGCGGGCGCGTCGTGCTCGGCAGCGGGTTCGACGTGCCCTTCGCCGCGGATGTGGGCGGCGGAAGCTCCAACTCCACCTACCAGGTCATGGCGGGTGTGCGATACCAGACGGGGTGGGCCGGCGTGACGCTCGGCTATCGGCGCTTGAGCCTCTCGCAGAATAATGGCGGGCTGGTGAAGGACCTCAACCTCAGCGGGCCCTTCATCGCGATGAACATGACCTTCTGAGCGAGGCCATCAGCCGGAGGGGGGCGGCAACCCCTTCGGCTGAGACGCCGGCCCAACCGCACTTGCCAGGCGAGGCTCAGGCCATGATCTGGCGCAATGCGTCAGGCGGCCTGCCGGGGCCAAATGGTGTCATGAGCGGCAACCACGCATCCACACCGAAACGCGCCGGACAGGCCATCGCAGAGGCAGGCGGTGCCTGGGGGATGTGCGCCTTTCCAGCCCTACGGGAAACGCACGCCGCGCGGGGCGGCGGAAAGACTCGATCAAAAGGATTCGGAATGACCGCAAAGTTTCGCCACGCAACCGCATCGGCGCTGGCCGGCGCGCTGATGCTCCTGACGGCCCCGGCCTCGGCGCAGACGCCCGCGCCGACATCGGACGCCTGGGCCTTCTCGATGTCGCCCTATGTCTGGTTTTCCGGCCTCAGCGGGGAGGTCTCGGTCCCGGCCGGATCGGCGGATTTCGGCGCCAGCTTTGGCGACATCTTCAGCAGCCTGAAATTCTCCGCGATGGGATTGGCCGAGGCGCGGCGGGGCCATCTCAGCCTTGTCATGGACACGCTCTATCTGAACCTGCAGCAGGGCGTTCCGGTCCCGGGCGCGCATGGCGCCTTCAGCGGCGGCAGCGTGCGGACGCAATCGGCCGAGGTCTCGGCCATCGCGCTCTACACCCTCGCGGAAGGGCAGAGCGGCCGCATCGACCTTGGCGGCGGGGTGCGCGGCTGGTGGTTCAACACGGCCCTCACCTACAGCCCGGGCCGGCTGCCCGGGCGCAGCGCCGACAGCACGACGAGCTGGGTTGATCCCATCATCTCCGTGCGCGCAACCTTGCGGTTGAATGCCAGCCTGTCCTTTACGGCCTACGGCGATGTGGGTGGCTTCGGGGCCGGCTCACAACTCACCTGGCAGGCCATGGGCACGCTCGACTGGCGGATCAATGAGAGATTGAGCGCCTCCATCGGCTACCGCCATATCCACATTGACTACGAGAAGGGGCGCGCCAATCTCGCTGTCGATCTCTCCGGGCCGATCATTGGCGCGACCTATCGCTTTTGAGTCACCCTGGCCGAGCCAATCCCGGGACAAGTGACGCAGGGTATTGGCGTTCCCACCAGGGGCGATGAGCGTCTGACCGGTTGCTGAAACAGGCCCGGATGAAGGTGCAGGAAACTGTGAAAACCACGCAGGTTTTCACCCTGCCGGGGAGTTCGAGGGGCTGGCCCCTCGACCCCATCACCAAACTTCGTCAGCACCCCACTACCGCGAATTCGGGCCGCGTTGCCGCATGCCGCGCAGTTGCGCCAGCAGGGCGGCGGCCTCTCGGTCGGCCGGGTTCAACGCGGCCGCGGCCGCGGCCAGCCGCTCGGCCTCGGCCAGATTCGCGCGGTCCCGCTCCATGGTGGACAGCGCGATGAGGCTGTCGCGGTGGCGCGGGTGGAGGGCCAGGTTCGCCTGCAGCACGGCCATGGCGTCTTCGCTCCGCCGCAGCTGGTTCAGCGCGATGGCCTGGACATAGGCATAGCGCGGCTCCTCCGGCCGCAAGGCGGCGGCCTGCGCCAGCGGGCCGACCGCGTCGCCGGCACGCCCCTGGCGGGCGAGTGCGAGGGCCAGCGCGTAATGCGCCTCCGCCTCGCGCGGGTGTGCGGCGACGGCGCGGCGCAAGACATCCTCCGCCGCTGCAGGCCGCCCACGCTGCGCCTCGAAATCCGCGAAATTCACAAGCGCGCCGAGATGCCCCGCATCGCGCGCCAATGCGTCGCGATAGGCGGCCTCGGCGCCAGCCATGTCGCCACGCGCCGTCAGAAGGGCCGCGATGTTCACATGCGCCTCGGGCCGTTCGGCCGCGACGCGCTCGCTGGCCAGCAACTCCTCCCAGGCCCGCGCGAAGGCGGGGCGCGCCGCCTCGGGCAGGGAGGCCAGCGGCACCGGGGCCAGGGTGCGCGCGGCCTCGATCCGCACGAGGCGCGTCTCATCGGCCAGGAAGCGCGCGGCGTGGATGCGGTTGCGCGGATGCAGCCCCTCCAGCGTGCGCAGGGCGGCGGCACGCACCAGCGGCTCAGGGTCGAGCAGGGCGGCGCCGATGGCCTGCGCCGTGGCCTGTGACGGCGGCATGGGCAGCAGCGAGACGGCCGTCGCCCGCAGGATCGGCGCCTCGGCGCGCTGGTTCACGAGGGCGGCCAGCAGCGCATCGGCCCCCGGGCGCCCTTCCCGCCCCGCCGCGATGGCGAGGCCCGGATGCGGATCATCGCGCCGGCGCGGGCCGAACCAGTCCAGGATCCTCTGCGCCGCCCAGGCTTGCGGACGGTCCGTGTGGCAGGATGTGCAGGTATCCGGGGCATTGATCTGTGCCGCCACATCCGGCCGCGGCAGGCTGAAGGCATGATCCCGCCGCCGGTCCACGCCCATATAGGTCACGGCCGGCATGTGGCAGGACGCGCATTGCGCGCCTTCGCTGCCCGGCGCGTGGCGATGGTGGCTGGCCACGTCAAACCGCGCCGGCAGGTGGCATTGCGTGCAGACGGCGTTGCCCTCCGCCCGCAGCGTGCCGCGATGCGGCTCATGGCAATCGCCGCAGACCACGCCGGCCCGGCTCATGCGGGACTGCGCGAAGGAGCCCCATTCAAAGACCTCGCCCTGGATCTGGCCATTGGCGTGGTATTCGCCGCGCTCCAGCAGCATGGGCGCATGGGTGTCGAGGAAGCGGGTGCCGGGCAGCGGATCTGCGACCAGCGGCCGCGCGCGGGAATGGCAGGGGGCGCAGGTCTCGACCTGTGCCGCGGTGGATTGGCGCGGCGGCCCCTCCCAGCGGGCGATGCCGCGTGGGTCATTCTCCGCGAAGCGCCAGGCGCCGCCCGAGCCATCGCGCAGCCAGACGGAGAGGCCGCGATGCGCAATCTCCGCCGGCGCGCCGCGCTGCGCCCAGGCCACATGCCCGGCACCTGGCCCGTGGCAGCTTTCGCAACCCACGCTGATCTCGGTCCAGCTGGTGTCATAGCGATGGCGCGCCGCATCGTAGCCCCGCACCAGCCCGGTCGAGTGGCAGGAGGCGCACATGAAGTTCCAATTCTGTTCACGCCCGGTCCAGTGCAACGGATCACCGGCGGGCAGCGGATCATCGGCCATCAGGTGATACCAGCGCTGGCCGCCCTGCTCACGCGGGCGGCTATCCCAGGCCCAGGGCAGCGCCTGGCGGCGGCCATCGGGGAAGAGCACCAGGTATTGCTGCAAGGGATCAACGCCGAAGCTCTCGGTGATGGTGAAATCCGCCACCTCCCCGCCGGGGCCATCGGTGCGGATCACGTAGCGGTCGCCCTCGCGCCGGAAGGTCGCGGTGTGGCGGCCATCCGTGGCGGTCACGCCCGAGAAATCGCCGAGGATATTCGCCGGAATCGCGGGGGCCATGGCGCGCGCATGGTCACTCTCGCGCCAGGCGGAGGCTTGCGTGGAATGGCAGGAGGCGCAAGTGGCGGAGCCCACGAAGCCCTGCCGCTCACGCTCCGCCGCGCGCGGGGCTGACGGCCCGGCGAAGAGTGCCGCGAGCAGGAAGGGCAGTGCAAAAAGCACCGCCAGAAGGGCCAGTGGCGCGGCGCGCGATGGCAGGGCGGGCTTCATCGGGAGGGGACGCTGGATATGATCAAGATGCAGCATATTCCCATGCGATGCCGCGTCGTGGCGAGCCCTGTTTCAAGCCGCAAGGCGGGGTCAATCCGGCGCGCAGGATGACCACGCATCCTGGCCTGCGGCATGGGGTTGCGACCACTGATGTGTCGCAAGGCGCATGCGTTGCAATTGCGCGAAGATGGTTGTCCTGTAGGGGCCGGAATGGCCCCTCATTCCAGGGAGTGACCTTGATGAAATTCGGCACGGCTATCGCTGCGATCCTGCTCACGGCCACCACGGGATGGACCGGCCATGCTGCGCAAGCGGCCGTCTATTGCAGCTATGTTGGCGTCCCGGCGGGCTGCATCGCGCGGCCGGGTGTGGCGCTGCGCGCGGCACCCGGCGTGGGTGCCCCGGGGCTTGGCGTAGCGCCGGGCGTGGGTGTGGGCGCGCCTGGCGTGGGCGTGGCCCCCGGGGTCGGCGCGGGCGCCCCTGGCGTGGGGATCCGCCCTGGCACGCCGGCCAATCGTGGTGGGCCGGTCAATCGGGCCGGTCGCCGTTAAGGGCACGCCGCACCGCCTTGAGCCCGGCCGGATGTCAGGCGGCCGGGCGCTTTACAGTGGGTAATGCCCCTTGCGCTCAGGCCCATCCCGCGCTGCCCTGACGCCACAAACAGGTGGAATGAGACGAGCATGCCGGACGACCCACGCATGGACCCCGAAATGGCGCGCTTCAACGCCCATATGGCCAGCCAGCTCGCCGCCTATCCGCCCATCATCCTGCCCAATCCGCCGCGCAGCGCGCCCTTCGACGAACCCCGCCGCATCAATGACGCGCCGCAAATCCCCCTCAGCGAGGGCGGCCCGCGCATGGCCAGCAGCCAGGATATCTGGCTGCCCATCCGCGGCCGCCGCATGCAGCTGCGCTTCCACCGCCCGAGCGATGATCCCAATCTCCCTGTCCTGATCTATCTGCATGGCGGCGGCTGGGTCTGGGGCAGCATCGACACGCATGACCGGCTGATGCGCAGCTACGCCGCCGCCAGCGGCTGCGCCGTCCTTGGGCCGGATTACGCGCTGAGCCCTGAGGCGGTGTTCCCCCAGGCGATCGAGGAATGCGCTGGCGTGCTGCGCCATGTGGCCAGGCATGGCGCTGATCTGGGCCTGGATGGCCGGCGCATCATCCTGGGCGGTGACAGCGCGGGCGCCAACCTCGCCACCGGCCTCGCCCTGCTCAATGCCGAACAGCCCGATCCGGTGCCGCTGGCGGGGCTGCTGCTCAATTACGGCGTCTTCGACCATGACCTGGACACGCCGAGCTATCGTGAATTCCGCGACGGCTACGGCCTGACGCTGGCGAAGATGCGCTTCTACTGGGACGCCTATTGCCCCGATGCGGTGGCCCGGCATTCCCCCTTCGCCTCGCCGATGCGTGGCAACCTCTCGGTCCTGCCGCCCTGCTTGCTGCACATCGCCGAACTGGATGTGCTGTGCGCGGAAAACCTCGCCTTCGCCGAAAAGCTGCGCGCGGCCGGCGTCAGCCTGGAATGCCGGACCTTCCCAGGGACGGTGCATGGGTTCCTGCGCGCCTTGGGCCGCGTCGGCGCAGCGGATCGTGCGGTGGAGGCCGCGGGCGCCTGGCTGCGGGCGCGCTTCGGCAGCTGAATCGCGCGGCTGATTCGCGCCTTTGGCAAAGCGCCAAAGGCGATCAGACGTTCAACCAAGAGGCTGATTCACGCCTTCGGCGAAGCCGCCGAAGGCGATCAGACGTTCAACCAAGAGGCTGATTCACGCCTTTGGCGAAGCCGCCAAAGGCGATCAGACTCTAGCCAGTGATATCCATCCGCCGCAGCAGCGGGCCCCAACGCTCACTCTCGACGCGCATGAAGCTGGCGAATTCCTCGGGCGTACTGCCGATGGCGAAGATGCCCTCGGCCAGCATCCGCGCGCGGAAATCCTCGGTGCGTATGGCCTGCACCGCAGCGGCGTTGAGGCGCTGGACCATGGGGGCGGGCGTGCGCGCCGGCACCAGCAGGCCGAAATAGGTCTGCGCCTGCAGGCCGGGGCGGAAATCCGCCACCAGCGGCACTTCCTCATTGCCGGGCATGCGCCGATCCCCCGTCCAGGCCAGGATGCGGCCGGACCCCGCGCGATGCTGCGCAAGGCCGGTGCTGCCGCCCACCATCAGCAGATCCAGCCGCCCGCCCAGGAAATCCGCCACCTGCGCCGCGTCACCGCGATAGGTCACATCCTGCATGCGCACGCCGAAGGCTTCATTCACCAGCAGCATGGCGATGTTGTTGAAGCTGGACGGGCCATTGGTGCCATAGGTGACGCTGCCTGGATTGGCCCGGGCCCGCGCCATCAGCGCCTCCAGCGTCGGTGGTCCGTCGGGCCGCGCCACAATGGCGAAGGGCAAGGTGGAAATCAGCGTGACGGCCGCGAAATCCTCGGCCCGATACGGGATATTGCGCACGATATGCGGGTTGATGGTCAGCGTGGAGCCCGAGGCGATCAGCACCGTATGCCCGTCCGGCGCCGCGCGGGCGACGAAATCGGCACCGATCACCGTGGCCGCCCCGGGCCGGTTTTCCACCTGCACCGGCAGGCCGAGCGGGCCGGCCATGCGTTCGGCCAGGATGCGGGCGGTCACATCGGTGGAACCGCCCGGCGGGAAGGGCACGGTGATGGTCACCGCCCTCGCCTGGCCCTGGGTCGGGGCCTGCGCCAGGGCCACACCCGGCAGCAGCGCCGGAGTGGCCAGCAATGCGCGGCGGTTCACGTGGCGACCAGGATGGTACGCCCGGTCACCTTGCCGTCACGCAGCCGCATCAGCGCGGCATTGGCGTTTTCCTGCTTCTCCAGCGTGATGGGAATGCCGGGGACCTTGCCCTTCTGCGCCAGCGCCACCAGCGCGCGCAATTCCTTCAGGCTGCCCACATAGCTGCCCTGGATGGTCAGCGCCTTGATCGGCATGAGGGGCAGCGGCACCCGCATCTCGCCGCCAAACAGCCCCACCTGGATCAGCTTGCCGCCCTTGGCCAGCGCGTCGAAGGCGGCCATGGCGGTCTTGGTGCCGTTCACCAGGTCAATGATGCCCAGCACCGGCCCGCCGCAGGCCTTGATGATGTGCTGCGCCGTATCGCCGCCGGCCAGCACCGTCTCCGTGGCGCCCTGGTCCCGCGCGGCGGCGAGCTTCGCCTCATCGAGGTCCACCGCGCAGATCCGCTTGTGGCCCATGGCCTTCAGGATGGCGATGGCGTTCAACCCGAGCCCGCCCGCGCCGATCACCACGATGGGGTCGCTCTTGCCGATCGGCGCCAGCTTGCGGATCGCCGAATACACCGTGACGCCGGAGCACGCGTAGGTTGCCGCCAGGGCCGGATCAATGCCGTCAATGGCGATCAGGTGCTTCCAATGCGTCGCCAGCACATGCGTCGCGTAGCCACCATTCTGATAGACGCCGAGGGCGCGCGGCTTCACCGCGCAAAGATTCTCCTCATCCGCCTTGCAGCGTGCGCAATTGCCGCAGCCGACCCAGGGGAAGACCAGCCGGATCTGGCCTTTCTTCAGCCCCTGCCCCTTCGCCCCCGGCCCCCATTTCACCACCCGGCCGACAATCTCATGCCCCAGCGCCAGCGGCAGCTTCAGCCCGCGATCGGCCATCTTCAGCTTGCCCCGGGTGCCGAGGTCGTATTCGCCCTCCCAGATGTGCAGGTCGGAATGGCAGACGCCGGCATGCGTCACCTCCAGCAGCACCTCATCGCCCACGGGCTCGGGGGTGGGCAGCTCGATCTCCTGGAGCGGCTTGCCCAGCTCGGTGATGGCCCAGGCGCGCATGGTCTTCTCTCCCTTGTCTTGTTGGCGTCATGGGAAACCCTTGCCGGCCGGCGGTCAATCGCTCATTGGATGGGCGATTGGACATGAATCCGCCATATTGGCGCTGCCTGTTGCCACCCTTGTGCTGGCCTTCCTGGAGTGTGTTCCGCCGATGACACGGCTGATGGTGGCTTTCTTCTGCTCGGGCTTCGCCGCCCTGCTGTGCCAGATCATCTGGCAGCGCATGCTGGGGGTCTTTGCCGGCTCGGACACGGTGTCCGCCGCATTGGTGGTGGGCGCCTTCCTGGCCGGGCTGGGCCTCGGCTCCATCATCGGCGCGAAGCTGGCGGACCGGCTTTCGCCGCACCGCGCCCTCCTGGGCTTCGCCCTGTGCGAGGCGGGGGTGGCGGTCTGCGCGCTGCTGTCGAAATTCTTCCTCTATGACCTGATCGCCATGGGCCTCGCGGAATCGGTCGAGCAGCCGGCGGCCATCTTCGCCCTCTGCTTCGCCGGGCTGGTCATCCCGACCACCATGATGGGCGCCTCCCTGCCGCTGCTGGCCCGCGCCGTGGCCACCGACCTCGCGACGGTGGCGAGCCGCATCGGCACGCTCTACAGCCTGAACACGCTGGGCGCCGGGTTGGGCGCGCTGATCGGCGGCTGGTTCATCGTCGGCAGCCTCGGCTTCGTGGCGGCCCTGATCTTCGCCGCCGGGCTCGACCTCATCGCCGCGGCCCTGGCGCTCACCCTGCTCCCCGGCCTTTCCCGCGCGGTGCCGCCCCCCCCGGAGCGCCGCGCCGCAGCACCCACCGAGCCCTTCGGCGGCCTCGCCCTGTGGTGCCTGCTGGTGTTTCTCTCGGGCTATGTGATCGTGGCGCTGGAGATCATCTGGGTCCGCATGCTGGGCCAGGTCGGGCAATATCACGCCTATCTGTTCCCCACCGTGCTCGGCGTGTTTCTGCTGGCCGATGGGTTGGGCATGTCGCTCGCAGCCCGCATGGTGCGCCACATGCCCGACCCGCGGCCCGCCTTCTTCCTCACCCAGGGTGCGGGCTTCGTCCTGGGTGTGGCTCTGCTCGGAATGCTGTGGTGGCTGATGGGCGTCGCGCCGTTGAGCGACGTCATGGCCGTGGATTTTGATCGCTTCGGCCAGCGCGAGATCATGATTTCCACGGCCATCATCGTGGCGGTGGTCGCACCGCCCTCCTTTGTCATCGGCATGACCTTCCCTTTCGTGCAGCGCGCCGTGCAGCAGGATCTGGCGAGTGTGGGTGCCAGGGTGGGTTGGGTGCAGCTCGCCAATATCCTGGGCAATGCGGCGGGCTCCATCGCCACGGGGCTGCTCACCTTCCATCTCTTCGGCACGATGGGCACGCTGCTGCTGCTGGCGATCCTGTCGCTGCTGCTGCTGGGCTTCTGGGTGATGCAGGCGCGGGCCTCGCGCCCCGCCACCCTGGCGCTCGGTGGGCTGACGGCGCTGATCGCCCTCGCCATCCCCGGCAACCAGGCCTTCTGGTCGCGCATGCACGGGCTTCCCGCCGACACCGAATCCGCCTGGGGCGAGGACCGCTCGGGCATCGCCTTCTGGCGTGAGCGGGGCGAGGGGCAGGGCCGGGCACCGGGCCGCTTCTTCATCATGGGCCATGGCCAGGGCTTCGTGCCCTTCCTCGACACGCATATCCTGCTGGGAATGCTGGGGCCGATGATCCACCCCGACCCGCAACGCGTGCTGACAATCGGCGTGGGCTCGGGCGGCACGCCCTATGGCGCCACGGTGAACCCGGCCACGCGCGAAATCCGCTCCATCGAGCTGATCAAGCCGGTGCTGGATGCGCTGGAGGAAATCGCACGGGAAAGGCCGGCATCAGGTGTTGCGGCCCTGGTGGCGGACCGGCGCGTCAGCCTCGAATATGGCGATGGCCGGCGGGCTTTGACACGTGGCGCCGGGCTTTACGACGTGATCGAGGCCGATGCGATCCGCCCGCAATCCTCGCATTCCGGCCTGCTCTACAGTGCCGAATTCCTGGAGCAGGTGCGCGGGCGCCTCGCCCCCGGCGGGCTCTACGTGCAATGGGCGCCCACCTGGCGCGTGGTGGATACCTTCGCCGCCGCCTTCCCGCATGCCGTGCTGCTGCGCCCCGTCAACGTCATGATCGGCAGCGACCAGCCCATCCCGCTGGACCAGCCGGCCCTGCTGGCCGCCCTGCGCCGGCCGGACATCACGGCCTTTGCCCGCCGCGGCAACCCCGAGGCGGCGGACCTCACGAAGCTGGTGGATGGCGAGGTGACGGTCTGGACGCCCGAGACGCCCCGCGTGGCCGCCCCGCTGACCGACATGTTCCCGCGCGACGAGTTCTTCCTCAATCACGCACAGCTCAACACCTGGGCGCCGCGGCGGTAAACGACAGAGGCGCGCCTGCCTTCAAGCGCCTTGGCGAGAAACCAGGGTCCTTGCATCACCGCTTCAATCGGGGGCAAGCATGCAGCATGAAGCTGCGTGTCCTCCTCCTCCTGGCCCTTCTTGTCGCGGCACCCGGCCTGGCGCTCGCGGAAACGACAGCCACCCTCCAGCACGCCGTGCCGGCCAAGAAAATCTTCGCGCTGCTCTTCCTGATGATTGGCCCGATGAAGATCATCGGGCCCTTCGTCATGCTGACGCGCGGTGCGGATGCCACCTTCCGCCGGCAGCTCGCCACCCGCGCCATCCTTTTCTCGGGTGCCGCCCTCGCGATTGCGGGGCTGCTTGGCCAGCGCATGCTGCAGAATTTCAACATCCCGCTGCAGGTGCTGGCGCTGACCGGCGGCCTCGTGCTGTTTCTCGTGGCGCTGCAAACCGTGCTGGAGCAGTTCAAGCGCCCCGACCCACCGCGCGGCGATGCGCCCAAGCCCGACCTCGCGATGGCCATCAACCCCCTCGCCTTCCCCACCATCGTCACACCTTACGGCATCGCCGCGATGATCATCTTCGTCTGCCTGGTCGAGGGCGATCCGGCGGCGCAGCTCACCATCGCGGGGCTCGTCGGCACCATCCTGTTCATGAACTGGCTGGCGATGCTCTACGCGCATGTCATCCTGAAATATGCAGGCACGGCCTTGCAGGTCTTCGCGGTGGTCCTCGGCGTCACGCAGGTGGCGCTGGGGCTGATGATCATCCTGCAAAGCCTGAGCAGCATCGGCCTGTTCACGCTGCGGGTCTGAGCCGCGGTCAGGCCGCGCGCCGCAACGCATCGCCCAGCCGGATCATGCCGCCCTCGATCACGCGGGCGGTGATGCCGCCATGGCCGCGCACCGCATTGTAGCCGCCTGGCCCCAGGATTTCCTCCATGCGTGAGCAGGGGTGGCATTCGCCGCTGCATTCCAGCAGCGCCTCCCCCAGGGTGAAGCGCCGCCCCTTCAACGCCAGGAGATTCACGCCCGAGACCACGAGGTTGCGGCGCAGCGCTTCCGGCGCGACCGGTTGACGCCCCAGGAAGCCCCCCATCGCGATGAGATGCTCGGCCGCGATCAGGGTCACCTGCCGCGCACCCGTCACGGCCCCCCGCCAGCGATCCCCAGCCAGGCCGCGCCCGGGTTCCAGCAGCGCCTCGGGCACCGCGAGCATCGCGGCCCGCCGCTCGGCGCGCAGGCCAATCCAGCGCAGGCTTCCGGGCTGCAGGGGCCCGTCCAGCAGGCGGGCGAGGGGCGATTCGGGCGGTGGCTTCATGCCGCCAGCCATACGCCATTGTCGCGGCGGGGGGAGCCAGCGAAGCGACTGCCCTGGCTCCATGCAACATCCCGGTGGCCCAGCGGCACGGCGCTTGCTCTCTCCGCCGCCGTCACCGCCTATCCCGCCCCCTGGACGCAAAAGCGACCCTGCGGCGGGCAAGGCCACACCCCGGGAGCCCAGTTTCAATGCAGCGTCGCCTTTTCCTTGCCACCCCTGCCCTTTTGGCCACCACCGCCGCCGCGATCAGCCGCCCAGCCATCTTCCCCACAGCCTGGGCCCAGGCGCCCTGGCCGAACCGCCAGACCATCCGCTTTGTCGCGGGCTTTCCGGCCGGTGGCCTGGCCGATGCGATTGGCCGGCTTTACGCCGCACCGCTGGGCGAGGCGTTGGGCACCTCGCTCGTGGTGGAAAACCGGACCGGCGCCTCGGGCACGCTGGGGGCTGATGTCGTCGCCAAATCCGCGCCGGACGGCCTGACGCTGGCGATTTCGCACGCCATCCCCTTCGGTTTCGCCCCCGGCGTGCTGCCCAGCATGCCCTATGACCCGGTGGCGGATTTCACCCACCTCGCCATGCTGGCCGAAGCCCCGACCATCACCGTCGTGCTCGGCCGCTCACCCTTCCAGAGCATGACGCAATTGCTGGAAGCCGCCCGCACGCGGCCCGTGCGCTACGGCTCCTCCGGCGTCGGTTCGGCCGAGCACATCATGGGGGCCGTGGTGGCCCGTGCCGCCCGCGCCACGCAGCTGGATCACATCCCCTATCGCGGCACGGCCCCTGCCCTGCAGGACCTGCTGGGTGGGCAGATTGACGCGCTGAACGCGCCGATCACGACGCTGGTGGGGCAGTTGCGGGATGGCTCGCTGCGCATGCTCGCCACCTCCTCCGAGACGCGCGTGGCGGGCTTTCCCGATGTGCCCACCCTGGCGGAGCTCGGCTATGGCCAGGCGACGCACACGCAATGGATCGGCATCAGCGCGCCGCGCGCCCTGCCGCCGGCCATCGCCGAGCGGATCATCGCGGCCGTCCCGCCCATCGCCGCCACGCCTGCGATCCAGGCGCGGCTGACGGAATTCGCCTCCGCCCCGCGCAGCCCGGCGCTGTATGGCGCGGACTTCACCCGCTTCGTGGCGGGCTTCCGCGACCATTGGGTGGCGATGGCCCGCGCCGAAGGGATCGTGGCGGGATAGGCGGCGGCTGAACCAGGCCGGGGAGCGAGAGGGCGTTGCCCTCTCGCGCTCTGCCACCAAGAGACGGAGTTCCCTGGGTCTTCGAGGATGTGGATCCCCGAATGAAGGTGCAGGAAACTTTCAGCACGCGGCCGCGCCCTACCCCTCCAGATGCCGCCGCGGCCGGTGCCGGGCCAGCAGCCCATCCACCGGCCCCAAAACCAGCGCCGCGATCCAGATGCCGGACGCCACCAGGACGATGGCCGGCCCGCTCGGCAAATCCAGATGGTAGGAGGCGAGCAGCCCCGTCACCGTCGCCACCAGCGCGATGCCCACCGCGAAGACCACGATCCCGCCGACATCCCGCGCCAGGTGTCGGGCGGCGATGGCCGGCAGCATCATCAGCCCCACCGCCATCAGGCTGCCCACCGCCTGCAGGGCCGCCACCAGGTTGAGCACCACCAGCGCCAGCAACCCCAGATGCCAGACGCTGCCGCGCACACCGACCGCCTGGGCAAAGCTCGGGTCGAAGCATTCGAGAATCAGCGGGCGCCAGGCGATGGCCAGGAAGGCCAGCGTGGCGCTGGCAGCCCCGCCCATCAGCAGCAGCGCCGCGTCATCCACCCCCAGCACCGAGCCGAACAGCAATTGCGTGAGCTCCACCGCCGAACCACGCCAGGAGATGAGCGTGACGCCGGCCGCCAGTGCCGTCAGATAGAGCCCGGCCAGCGCCGCATCTTCACGCCCGCCTGTTGCCCGGGCCAGTGCGCCAGAGCCAAGCGCCACCACAAGCCCGGCCAGCAAGCCGCCCAGCGCCAGCGCCGGCATCCAAAGCCCGGCCACCACGAAGCCGAGCGCCACACCCGGCAGGATGCCATGCGCCAGCACATCGCCGGTCAGGCTCATCCGGCGCAGCATGAGGAACACGCCGAGCGGCGGGGCGGAGAGGCTGACGGCGATGCAGCCGACCAATGCGCGGCGCAGGAAGCCGAATTCGGCGAAGGGGGCCAGCAGGGCTTCGTAGAACATGGGGGGTCAGCGGGCGGGCAGGAAGGTTGAGGGGCGCTGCCCCTCAAACACCCAGGCAGGAACCTCAGGTTCCTGCACCTCCGGGGCCGGGTGGGGGGGCGCCGAGGGAGCAGGCACGCGCTAGGCGGCTTCGCGGCCGCAGGCTTCGGCATCCTCTGCCCAGGCCTCGGACATCATCCTGGCGCGCAGGCGGTTCTCGGCGGAGAGCACCTTCTCCGTCGCGCCGCAGGCCACGGCCTCCCGCGCCAGCAGCAACGTCTCCGGGAATTCGCGGCGCACGAGATCAAGGTCATGCAGCACGGCCAGGATGGTCCGTCCCTCGCCATGCCAGCGGCGCATCACGGCCAGCAGATCAGCAGCGGTGCGGGCATCCAGCGCGTTGAAGGGCTCATCCAGCAGGATCACCGGCGCATCCTGCAACAGCAGCCGTGCGAACAGCACGCGCTGGAATTGGCCGGCCGAGAGCGAACCCACGGGCCGCCGCGCAAAGCCATGCAGCCCGACCGCGTCCAGCGCAGCCTCGATCCGGCCCGGCGCGGGCGTCGCGCGGAAGGCGCCGCTTTCGCCCCAGAGGCCAAAAAGCACCGCGTCACGACAGCTCAGCGGGAAGCCGCGGTCCAGCATGGCCTGCTGCGGCAGCAGCGCCACCTCGCCGGCGGCGAACCCCGCTATGCGCCCTTCGGCCGGCTTGTGCAGCCCGGCGATGGCGCGCAACAGGCTCGATTTCCCGGCGCCATTCGGGCCCACCACAGCCATCAACCCGCCCGGCTTGAGCGCGAAGCTCACATGGTGCACAGCCGGGTGCCGGCCATGCGTGACGGTCAGGTTCTCGACCCTGAGGCCAGCGGTGTTCATGCAGAGATGGCCCAGGCGATGGCCAGCCACAGCACGGCCAGCAGCCCCGCGGCCCAGGCGCCGCGAAGGCCGGCCGAGGCCGCGAGATCAAGAGGATGGGACCAGCTGGGCATGATGTTATCGCATAACATGGCGCCTCCAGGTCGCCAAGCAAGCCGGGGCCGGGGTATGAAGCGGCATGGCCTCACCCGATGATGATCTCCGACGGGCGCTGACGCGGCACCGTGCCTTCGCCACCTTCCTGCTCATCCTCATGGGTGGGTTGGTTTACCTGGCTTATCAATTGCCGCCGGGCTTTCAGACCGATCTCCTGGCGGCCTCGGCCGAGGCCGGCGTGGTGGGGGGCCTGGCCGACTGGTTCGCCGTCACGGCACTGTTCCGCCGCCCGCTGGGCCTGCCGATTCCGCACACCGCCATCATTCCCCGGCAAAAGGAGCGGCTGGGCCAGGGCCTCGGCAGCTTCGTCGCGCGGCATGTCTTCACCGAGGCCGAGCTCCGCCGCGTCATCGCGCGGCTGGATGTGGCGGGCATCATCGCGGGCTTCCTGAGCGACCGCGAGGCGTCCCGCCCAGCCGCCCAGGCGCTGGCCGCGGCCCTGCCCCGCCTGCTGGTGACGCTGGAGGATGGGCGGGCGCGCAAGCTCTTCGCGCGGCTGCTGCCCCGCGTGGCGGGCGGGCCGGGCGCTGTGCCCATCGTGGCACGTGCCCTGCGCAGCCTGCTGGCCGGCGGGCAGCACCATGCGGTGTTCGACCTGGCGCTGACCCAGATCAAGACCGCCCTGGCCGCGAAGCAGGATGAGCTGCGCGACGCCATCAAGCGCCGCGTGCGCGAGACGGGCGGCGCCGTGGTCGGCTGGGCCGCCGGCGCCTATGTGGCGGACCGCGTGCTGGCCGTGCTGAACGCCGAGCTCGACAAGCAGGAACCCGGCGACAGCGACCTGCGCGCCGCCTTCGAAGCCTGGATCGAGGCCGAGATCACCCGCCTGGAAACCGAGCCCGAGCGCGCCGCCGCCCTCGGTGCCGCGATCCGCCGGGCACTCAGCCATCCGGCCGTGAATGACTGGCTGGGCGATGCCTGGTCCCGGCTGCGCGGCGCACTCGCGGCCGATGCGGTGAACCCCAATGGCCGCACCGTCGCCATCCTGGAAGGCGCCTTGGCCAATACCGGGCAATTCCTGGCCGAGGATTCGGCTGCCCGCAACAAGCTGAACGGCGCGGTGGAGCGCACGCTGGCCGCGCTGCTGCCCTCCGCCCAGCAGCGGCTTTCCGACTTCATCGCGGGTGTCGTCAAAGGCTGGGACACGGCGCAGGTGACGGAAAAGATCGAGCTGCGCGTCGGCAAGGATCTGCAATTCGTGCGCATCAACGGCACGCTGGTCGGCTTCCTGGCCGGGGGCGCGCTGTATCTGCTGATCGCCTGGCTGACCGGCGGGAGGGTGATCCATTGAAGCCGCTGCAATCCTTCGATGAGCTCGCGGTGGGCCAGCGCTTCACCTTCGGCAGCTTCACGCTGACCGAGGCCGAGATCATCGCCTATGCCGAGAAATTCGATCCGCAGCCTTTCCACACCGACCCCATCGCCGCACGTTCGGCCCCGCTGTTCGGCGGCCTGGTGGCCAGCGGGCTGCACACGATGGGCGCCTGTTTCAGCCTGATCCTGGGCAGCGGCCTGTTCCGCGAGATCAGCCTGGGCGGCAGCGAGATCAACACGAAATGGCCCGCCCCGCTGCGCCCGGATGAGGCGGTGGCGGTGGAAAGCATCGTGGAAAGCCTGAAGCCATCCCGCTCCCGCCCGGAACTGGGTGTCGCCGTCCTGCGGCATCTCGGGACGCGGAGCCGTGACCAGCAGCTGGTGATCGAGATGGCGGCGACGCATTTCCTCAAGCGGTAGAGTTGCGCCGGGTGACGTCCCAGCCACGCCCGGGGTCGATCCGCTGGCAAAAAGTTAATGTGCATGCCGTCTCAACATACCTCTGGCGGGTTGTTCTCCCCTGGGCATCATGCTGACATGCTGCGCCATGAATTTCCGCCGAATGGGCGCGGATGACGGGCACTTCGGCGAACCCGCTCGGCCCATCGAGGGGGCGCCCAAACAAATGGAGAAGAACCATGCAACGCCGTAGCCTCCTCGCTTTCCCGATGACCCTTCCCTTGCTCGCCGCCTGCGCCTCGGTGGATACGGAGCAGACGACGATCCTGCGCGGCGTCGTCGAGACGGTGGATGTGCCGACGCGCGAAGTGCTGGTCCGTGGCTCGGCCGGCGCGCAATCGGGCGCCCTGCTGACCATGGTCGCCGGCCGCGCCGTGCAGCGCCTCAACCAGATCCGCCCGGGCGACAATGTGACCGTGGTGTATTTCCAGGCCATCGCGGCGCGTGTGGCCCGCCCGCTCTCCACCGCCCGCCCGACCTCCATGACCATGACGGCCGAGCGCGATGCGGCCCGCCCGGGTGGCGAGGTGACGCGCGTGCGCAGCGGCCGCGTGACCATCACCGCCGTGAATGCGGCGACCAACACGGTGAGCTTCACCGGGCCTGGTGGCCTGAACCGCACCGTGACGGCCACCAACCCCGAGCTGCAGCGCTTCATCAGCCAGCTTCGCGTCGGCGAAGAGGTGGACATGACCTATGAAGAGGCGCTGGCCATCGAAATCACCCCGATGCGCTGAGCGCAAAGGGCGCCGCCGGGGGGCGGGATGCCTCTCCCCCCCCCGGCGAAACTTCCGTGCTTTGGGGACAGGCCGGTTTGATCCGGATCATGCCCCACCCTGCGAATTCCTGACATGAATGCTCCGCTGCATGTCACCCGAGCCTGGGTCCTTCGCCCGGGACGGTACAAATCCAAGGAGCAATCCCCGTGAAACGCCGCAACCTCTTCGCCCTGCCGCTCGGGCTTTCCGCCCTCGCCGCCTGCGCCTCGGTCAATACCGAGCAGACCACCACCCTCGTCGGCGTGGTCGAGACGGTGGACCCGACCTCGCGCGAGGTGCTGATCCGTGGCTCGGCCGGGGCGCAATCCGGCCGGCTGCTGACCATGATCGCCGGCCGCGCCGTGCAGCGCCTGAACCAGGTTCGCCCCGGGGATCGCGTGACGGTCACCTACTACCAGGCCATCGCCGCGCAGGCCGTGCGCCCCCTCTCCAGCGCGGCCACGCCCTTCGCGGGCATGAGCATCGCGCGTGAGGCGGACCGGCCTGGTGGCGAGGTCACCCGCGTGCGCAGCGGCCGCATGACCATCACGGCCGTGGATGCCGCGACCAGCACGGTCAGCTTTACCGGCCCGGCCGGCCTCAACCGCACCGTGACCGCGACAAACCCACAGGTGCAGGCCTTCATTGGCCAGCTCCGCGTGGGGGAACAGGTGGACATGGTCTATGAGGAAGCCCTGGCCATCTCGATCGAGCCGATGCGCTGATCGCGGGGTCCTTGACGCGCCGGGCGTGAGGCCATGAAGTGCGGCGCATGTCCCGCATCCTCACGCTCGCCGGCGCACAAACCGGCCCCATCCAGCGCGCGGATACCCGCGCCCACACGCTGGACCGCTTGATCGCGCTGCTCGAATCCAGCGCGAAGCAGGGCGCGCAGCTCGTTGTCTTCCCAGAGCTGCCGCTCACCACCTTCTTCCCGCGCTGGTTCATCGAGAACACGCAGGAGCTGGACACGTACTTCGAGCGGGAGATGCCCAACCCCCATTGCCAGCGCCTGTTCGACCGCGCGCGGGAACTGGGCGTGGGCTTCCACCTGGGCTACGCCGAACTCACCCCCGCGGGGCAGCGCTTCAACACCGCCATCACGGTCGGCCCCGATGGGGCGATCCTCGGCAAATACCGCAAGGTGCATCTGCCCGGCTCGGTCGAGCCCCGCCCCGGTGCGCGCTTCCAGCAGCTGGAAAAGCGCTATTTCGAATATGGCGACCTGGGCTTCCCGGCCTTTCGCGGACCCGTGGAATGGCACCGCGCCATCATGGGCATGCTGATCTGCAATGACCGCCGCTGGCCGGAG
Source organism: Sediminicoccus sp. KRV36 (assembly GCF_023243115.1). Classification (NCBI taxonomy): domain Bacteria; kingdom Pseudomonadati; phylum Pseudomonadota; class Alphaproteobacteria; order Acetobacterales; family Roseomonadaceae; genus Sediminicoccus; species Sediminicoccus sp. KRV36. The sequence goes on along the minus strand of NZ_CP085081.1, from coordinate 1,535,770 downwards.
GCCTGGCGCTGCTACGGCCTGCAGGGCGTGGAGCTGATGGTCATGGGCTATAATTCGGCGGCCTATGACCCGAATGGCGGCGAAGGGGAGAGTGCCGAGCTCCGCACCCATCATTCCACCATGGCCGCGCAATCCAACGCCTATATGAACGCCACCTGGGCGGTCAGCGTGGCCAAGGCCGGCAATGAGGATGGCTCGGGGCTGATCGGCGGTTCCTGCATCATCAGCCCGAACGGAATCATCGTGGCCCAGGCGAAAACCCTCGGCGACGAGGTGATCCTGGCCGAGGCGGATCTGGATGATTGCCTGCAGGGCAAGGAGAAGATGTTCAACTTTGCGCAGCACCGCCGGCCGGAGCATTACCGCCGGATCGTGGAGCAGGTGGGGGCCGAACCGCCGCCCTAGGTGTTTGCCGCGGCTGGCCGCCAAACGGGCGCCGCGTCACGGCCCAAGCCTGCCTTCCCGGGCCAGGGTGAACGCGCAGCATTGCCGTCCCCTGGCATGAATTTGGGACGCCCAGCCATGGCCCATGCCGGCTCCGGCGGTCTAATCCTGCCGCCCATGAGCGCCCATCAAGGGAACGCCATCGGAGGTTGCCATGCTTCATCTCGACATCCCGACACCCGAGGAATTCCGCCTCCTGGCCCATCGCCGGGCCGATGCCTGCCTGTCCATCTACCTCGCCACCACGCCGCTCAGCCAGGAAAGCGGCGCCGCGCGGATCGAGCTTGGCAACATGTTCCGCGCGGCTTCCGCCCAGCTCGAAGGCCTCGACAAGCGCCGCATGGCGCTGCTGGAGGAACATATCCACGACCTGATGGATGATGACGGCTTCTGGGCGTTCCAGGCCAATAGCCTCTGCATCCTGGCAACACCGGATGACATCCACACCTACCGCCTGGCCAATCACCTGACGCCGATGCTGGAAGTCTCCGGGCGCTTCCACCTCAAGCCGCTGCTCCGCGCCATCACCTTCCCGCATGCGGCCCTCGTGCTCGCCTTGTCGGAGAACAGCGCGCGGCTCCTGGAGGTGCTGCCCGAGGGCGCGCCAGTCGAGATCCGCATCCCCGGTATGCCCAGTGACGCGGCGAGTGCGGTCGGCAAGGCCAGCATCAATGACCGTTCGCATAGCGGGCGCGTGGTTGGCTCCGAGGGCAAGAAGCTGCGCCTCACGCAATATGCGCGCCGGGTGGATGCGGCGCTGCGGCCCGTGCTGGCCGGGCGGCATACCCCGCTCTTTCTGGCCGGCTCCGAGCCGCTGGCCTCGATCTTCCACAGCGTGAACAGCTCGGCGCATCTGGTGCGCGAAACGCTGACCGGCACGCATGACCGCACGCCCGATCTGGAACTGGCGGCCGCCGCGCGCGAGGGGCTGGATGCGTTCTATGCCAGGCAGGTGGCCGATTTCGCCGAGCTCTTCGCCAGCCGTGCCGATCAAGGCCGCGCCACGACCGATGTGGCCCAGGCGGCCCGCGCGGCCGCCTTCGGCGCGATCGACACGCTGCTGGTGGATATTGACGGCGTGATCCCCGGCACCTTCGACGAGAATACTGGGGCCATCACCTTCGCCACCGAGGCCGGCCCCACCAATTACGGCGTGGTGGATGCGATCGCGAGCCAGGCCATCGCCACGGGTGCGCGCGTGCTCGGCGTGCGCAAGGGCGACATCCCCGGCGGGGCTGATCTGGCGGCGGTGCTGCGCTATCCGGTCTGACCGACTATAGCGGCGTGATCGCGTCCCCCGGACGGATCACACCGCCCTTGGTGATCATGCAGTTCAGGCCCGAGCGATTGGTCAGCGGGCCGAACAGGGGCTTGCCCAGCAGCTTGTCCAGATAGACGCAGGGCACGTTCAGCCGCCCGCCGAACAGCTCCACCTCGCCCACGCGAAACGCCTTGCCCACCAGGTGGTTCAGCGGCACGCCGCGCGTCAGCAGGTTGCGGCGGGTCTCCACCGGCGGAAGTTCGATCTTGTGGTCGCGCTGGATGGCTTCCAGCGTCTCGATCTCGATCAATGTCACCTGGCGCTCGGGCTGCGGCTTCTTGCTGTAGGTGCCGCGGCCGGTAGCGTAGCGGTCGCCCTCGATGCCGACGCCCGCGATCAGCTTTGCCTCCGGCAATTCCTGCATGTCGGCCGCGGCCTGCTCGGTGATGTGGATCGCCAGCAGGCGTCCGGCCCAGATGAATTCGCTCAAGATCCGTCTCCGTTCAGCCGGGCTGGATGCCAGCCAGCAAGGGGCGCCAGCGCGCCACTTCCGTGTTGATCATGCGGGTGAATTCCGCGCCAGTCCCGCCCAGCGGCACCGTGCCCTGCTGGCTGAGGCGCGCGCGCGTCTCGGGGGCGGCCATGGCCGCGCGAAACCCCTCGGCGAGGCGCGAGAGCATCGCATCGGGCGTGCCCTTTGGCGCCACAATGGCCGAGGTGGAGCCGTTCTCCAGCCCCGGCAATCCGGCCTGGGCGGCGGTCGGCACTTCGGGCAGCAGGGCCAGGCGCTCGGGTGCCGCCACGGCCAAAGCGCGCAACGTGCCGGCGCGGATATGCTCGGCCACGATCGGCGTGGCCTCCGCCGTCAGCGCCACCTGGCCCGCGATCACCGATTGCACGCTGGCGGCACCGCTGCGGAAATGCACCGCGAGGAATTGCGCGCCAGCCAGGGATTGCAGCAGGATCTGCGTCAGATGCGGGCTGCTGCCCGCACCCGCCGTGCCCCAGCTCAGCGCCTCGGGCCGGACGCGCGCGGCGATGAGCATCGCCGCCAGATCCGCGCCGACACTGCCCGGATGCGCCACCACCACATGCGGCGTGCTGGCCGCCAGCGCCACGGGCGCGAAATCCACCAGGGGGTCGTAGGTCATGCGCGGATAGATCACTGGATTGACCGCGAACATCGCCAGCGAGGCCATCAGCAGCGTGGTGCCATCCGGGGCGGCGCGGGCCACATATTCGCCCGCGATATTGCCATTCGCCCCGGCCCGGTTCTCGGCCACGATCGGCACGCCGAGTTCGGCCGATGCGCGCTCGGCCAGGATGCGCGCCACAAGATCGGTGATGCCGCCCGCGCCAAAGGGAATCACCAGCCGGATGGCCCGGGATTGCGCGCGCAGCGCCGGGGCGGCGAGCAGCAGCGGAGCGATGAGGGTTGCGCGTCGTCTCAGCATGGCCGGCCCTTTCGGATCAGAGGCGTCAGGCTGCGGCCTGCGGCGCCGCCGCGCCAGCCGGCCTCACGCGCCAAAAGGCAGCCGGAACGATGCGATTGCCCAAGGATCAGGCGTCCGCTGCCCGCCGTGGGTATTGCAGGATGAGACATTCCGCGCCCTCCGCGCCGGCCATCGCCGTGCGCGCGGCATCCTGGGGGTTCACGAAGATCAGCGACAGCGGCGGCATGCCATCCAGGCGGCCGCCCGTCACCACCCAGAATTGCCCCATGCCCTGAGCCGGGTCAGGCCCGGTCAGCGCGGCATGGGGTGGCAGGATATGGCGCCAGGCGCCCAGGCCATCGGCGCGTGGCTCCAGCATCTCCTCCATCCGGGCCGGCCCTTCGATCACCGGGCCAGGCTCCACCGGGGCGGTGGTGGTCTGCCAGGGCGTGCGGCCGGGCACGGCCTTCAGCGCGGCCGCCTCCTGCGGCACATAGCGGGCGCCAGGGTCATAGCCGTTGCGGAGGGTGAAATAATGCAGCCCCGCCTCGCCCGCCGTGATCGGGCCATAGGCGGTATGGGCATTGGTGTAATGCACCGTCACCGGCCGCACCGCATGGCGCCCGAGATGCCCGCCGCCCGCCACGACGACCTGGAACTGGTCGGCCGCGTGGAAATGCGACTGCACGACGGAGCCGGGCGGCTGCTCCACCAGGAAGGCCATGGGGTAATAGCTGCCAGGCTCCGGCGGGGGCGGGCTTTCGGCGGTGCGGTTGGTCCAGTTGGTGCCGATGAAGCTGGTGGTATGGATGGGCACGCCATTGGCGTTGACGGGCCGGCGCGTGGCGCGGGCCGCATCCGATGAGGCGGCGATGGACATGGTGGAACTCCCCGAGGCGCTGGGAATCTAGGCCCGCGGCGCGACGACGGCAACTCCTCCGGACAAATTTCGAATGGCTCGCAGCCAAAGCCAAGGCCCAGGAAAGGACACCCGGCCCAGGCAATGCCGGCTCAGACCTGGCGCGCGGCGCCCAGCAGGATCACCGCGGTTCCCGCCAGGCACAGCGCGACGCCGGCGAGATCCCAGCCGGTGGGGCGCAGGCCCTCCACCAGCATGAGCCAGCCCAGGGTCGCCGCGATATAGACCCCGCCATAGGCGGCATAGGCCCGCCCCGCCGCGACCTCCCCCGGAACCAGCGTCAGCAGCCAGGCGAAGGCCACGAGGCAGGCGACACCGGGGATCAGCCAGAAGGCCGAAGCCCCCTGGCGCAGCACCACCCAGAGCGCGAAGCAACCGGCGATCTCGACCACCGCCGCCAGCGCGAAGATCAGCCCCGCCGTCAGAGGCTGGTGAGCGCGTCGCACACCCGCGCCACATGCTCGTCGCTGAGCTCGGGATACATCGGCAGGCTGAACACCTCCTGCGCGGCGCGCGCCGTCTCGGCGCAATTGGCCGGGCCGAGCGGCACGCGGCCCTCATAGGCGGGCTGGGTGTGCACCGGCATGGGGTAGTGAATGCCGGTGCCGATCCCGCGCGCCTTCAGCGAGAACATCATCTCGTCCCGCTTGGGGTGGCGCAGCACATAGAGGTGGAACACATGATGCGCGCCAGGCCGCCGGGCCGGCGGCGTGAGCCCCGTGCCGGCCAGGGCGGCGTCATAGGCGGCGGCGATCTGCCGCCGACGGTCATTCTGCCGGTCCAGATGCTGCAGCTTCACGCGCAGGATGGCGGCCTGCACTTCGTCGAGCCGGGAATTCACGCCTGGCATGTCGCTGATGTAGCGGCGCTTCCAGCCATATTGCCGGATGGCCGAAATCCGTGCCGCCAGCTCGGCGTCGGGTGTCGCCAGGATGCCGCCATCGCCCAGCGCGCCAAGGTTCTTCGTGGGATAGAGGCTGAACGCCGCCGCATGGCCGATGGTGCCGAGCTTCACGCCGCCCAGCGCCGCCCCGTGGCATTGCGCGCAATCCTCGATCAGCGCCACGCCCGCCTCGTCGCAGGCGGCCTTGATCGGCAGCAGATCCACCGCCTGGCCGTAGATATGCACGGGAATGACCGCGCGGATCGGCGGCAGGCCGGGCGGCGGATCAGCCAGGACGGAAGCGAGCTCGTCGGGGTCCATCGTGTAGGTGTCAGGGTCGATGTCGAGCAGCAGGGGTGTGGCCCCCACCATCTCGATGGCGGCGACGGTGGCCACCGCGGTGTGGCTGACGGTGACGACGGTGCTGCCCTCGCCAATGCCCATTCCACGCAGGATGAGCATGATGGCATCCGTGCCATTGGCGCAGCCGACCGCGTGCATCACCGGCGCGCCCGGCTGGTTGCCGAGCCAGGCGGCGAATTCAGCCTCGAAGGCCTCGCCCTCCCGGCCGAGGATATACCAGCCCGAAGCGAGGGCCCGCGCGACCGCGGCATCGATCTCGGGCTGCAGCGCGCGGTAGCCCGCACCGGGATCGGCGAAGGGCAGGATGGTGGGGGCGATGTTCATGTGCGGGGCTCTTTTGGCTTGCCGATTCAGACCTTCGGGCCGGGCGGCCCTTGGGTCATCGGCGGCGGTCAGGCAGGTGCGTCGGTGAAGATGTAGTCGCTCATCCGGTCCCGATACCAGTCGAGACTGAGGCGCAGGCCGTCCGGCAGCGAGGTCAGCGGCGCCCAGCCCGTGGCGGTGCGGAAGGCGTGATCATCGGCGTGGTAGCTGCCGATATCAATCGGCGCGCGGTCGGCCGGGAATTCCCGCGTGGTGAAGCTGCCCTGCCCGCCATTGGCGGCGATGACGAGGCCCGCAAGCTCCAGGAGTGAGACGGGCGGGGCGCCACCCAGGTTGAACACGTGGCCCGCAACCTCGGCCCGGTCAGCCTGCTCGGCCGCCATCAGGAAGGCGCGGGTCACGTCATCCACGAAGGCGAGATCGCGCAGCTGCTCCCCACCCCAGACCTCGAAGGGATCCGCTTCCAGCAGGCGGCGGATCCAGATGCCGAGGAAGGTCTGCCGTGCATCGGCGATGCGCAGGCGCGGGCCGTAGCAATTGGTCAGCCGCAACGAGACGACGGGGCGGTGCAGGACGCGGTTTTCCAGCATCCAGTATTGCTCGCCCGCCCATTTAGAGACGCCATTGGCGTCGGGCGGGTTCACCGGATGCAATTCATTCACCGGCAGGCTGATGGGGCGGCCGTAGAACTGGCGGGTGGAGGCATGGATCACGCTGGCCTTGGGGGCGGCCAGGCGCATCACCTGGATCAGCCGCACCTGCGCCACGGCATTGATGGCGATATCGGCCACCGGGTCCCGCTGGCCGCCCATATGGCTGGTTTGCGCTGCCATGTTGAACAGCACATCCACACCCTGGCACAGCGAGGCGAGTTCCGTATCGCGCAGATCCCCGCGGACCAGCATCACGCCGGCCCCTTCCAGATTGGCGGGGTTGGCGCCGCCATCGGGCAGCATGGCATCGAGCGCCGTGACGCGTGCGCCAAGCCCTGCCAGGGCGTGGCAAAGATTGCTGCCCAGGAAGCCCGCCCCACCCGTCACCAGAACCCGCTTCCGGCGCCAAAAGCCCGGATCACCCAGCATCGCACTCACGTTGGTCACCTGTTTTCTACCTCCCGCACCATGGCCCGCATTGCGGCGGAATCACGCCGGAGAGATGGTTTCATTTATCCGTCTCACGCGTGCCGCCGCCATGGCTGCGCATGATCTCGGCGAAGCCGAACAGCAGCAGAAGCTGCCCCATGATCATCTGGATGGCGGCCAGCAGCCGGATTCCGTCATCTGCCGGCTGGATATCCCCGTAGCCGACCGTGGAAAGCGTGACGATGCTGAAATGCAGCGCATCCGAAAAGGAGAGCCGGCCCGGCTCGCCCATCAGCAGGAAGATCGGGCTGCGCGAAAGCCCGTCGGCGATGCGGTAGAAACAGGCGAACCCCACAGAAAGCAGCGCAAAGAGGCTGATATAGGTCGCCACCGGCACCGCCAGATGCCGCAGCCGCATCCCCACCCGCCGCAGGATGGCCGAGACATCCACCAGCAGCCGTACGATATGCCCCACCGCCGTCACGCCGATCACGGCGATGCCGGCCATGGCCAGGATGAGCGCCAGCGTCTGCCATTCAGCCGATGCGCGGTTGATCGGCGTGGAGAGGGAGATGATGCCGATCAGCCCGGTCGGCAGCAGCCAGCGCACGAAGCGCGGGAAATGCCGCAGGTCGGCGCCGCCCTCGGCCGAGGCAGGCCCGGCAAGCTCGTCTCGCCGTGCCCAGCAGGCCAGCACGAAGGCCAGGACCGGCAGCAGGAAGGCGACCGAGCGCGACCAATCCGCGGCATCGGGGAAGGAAGCCCGGCCGATCACCACAAAGAGGCTGACGTAGATCGCAAGGCCGTTGGCCGCCCCCAGCGCAAAGAGCAGCCCATGCGGAAAGATCAGATGCAGCCCGCCCAGCGCCAGGCTCGCGATCAGCAGGGCCAGAGCGGCAAAGGTCCAGCCCTGATCCGCCACCCCCATCGCCACCAGCAGCATGAAGCCGAGCGTCAGCCCTGTGGAGAGCAGCGCCTGGCGGCGGCGCGCGGGCATGAGCATCAGGGCAACGCCGCGATCCCGGTGATCTCCACCCGCCAGAGCGGATCCACCAGCGGCGCCTGGATGGTCATGCGCGCGGGCTTGTTGGCCGGGTCCAGCCAGGCGTCCCAGGCGCGGTTCATGGCCGGTGCGTCGGCGATATCGCGCAGGATGATCTGCACACTCAGCAGATGCGCCTTGCTGGTGCCCGCCTCCGCCAGCAGCGCGTCGATTTGCGCCAGGATGTCCGCCGTCTGGCCCTCGGTGTCGAGGGAAGCATCATCGGCCACTTGCCCGGCCAGATAGACCAGCCCCCCATGCACCACGGCGCCCGAAAGCCGCCCTTCCTCCGCCAGACGCCTGATCATCAACTCACCCCTTTTCCTGTGCCCCGGTTTGCCCCACATGGGCCGCCATGGACAAGCTTCTCGACCGCATGATGATCGCCAGCCGCTATATCCTGGCGGTGTTCTACCTGGGCCTTGCCGCGGCGCTTGCCGCCTATGCGGTGAAATTCGGCTTCAAGGTGTGGAAATTCGCCTCCACCATCCTGATCGAGCAGGATGACAACCAGATCCTGCTGGGCATGCTGTATCTCGTGGACAGCGCGCTGGTGGCCTCCCTCGTGGCGATGGTGGCGATCTCCTCCTATGACAGCTTGGTGTCCAAGCTGACGGATGAGACCAGCAGCAAGGAAATCTCCTGGGTCACCAATCTCGATCCTGGCAACCTGAAGCTGAAGGTGGCGCTGGCCATCATCGCCATCAGCTCCATTCATCTGCTGCAGAAATTCATGAATGTGGACAGCCTGGATGACCGCACGCTGATGTGGGGCGTCATCATCCACATGTGCTTCGTCGTGGGCGCATTGGTGCTGGGCTACCTGGACCGGATGCAGGCGCAGACCAAGCTCATCGCGAAGGGCGGCAAGGCCGGCTAAACCTCCTCCACGCTGGCGACACCCGCCACCAGCTTCATCGCCTGCATCATCCGCGGCGAGACATTCCAGCCGCCGGGCAGCGTCAATTCCACCTCCTGCCCGGGGGCAAGTCGCGGTACCAGACTGACGCGGCCTTTGCCGCGCCCGTCGCGCTCCAGGATGTTGCGGATGTCGGGCACCGCGCTCGCGGCCTCGATGAAGATGCGCATCCCCTGCCCCACGCCGGCGGCCGCCTTGTCCAGCCGCTCGACATCCTGCGCGGTGAGGCGCAGCGCCTCGCCTTCCAGCTTCGCATCCGTGGTGATCAGCAGCGCCGTGCCCTCCTCCAGCATGTCGCGGGAGCGGTTCAGCACTTCGCTGAAGAAGGTCACCTCGAAGCTGCCGGCCTGGTCGGTCAGGCTGATCCAGGCCATGCGGCTGCCGGTGCGGGTGTTGCGCTCCTTTTTGGCGGTGACCGTGCCCGCCAGTTTCAGCCGGGTGGAACCGGCCCGCACCCGATCCGCGATCACGGCGGAAGGCGTGGCACCCAGGCGCCGCAGCGCGCCCTTGTATTCATCCAGCGGGTGGGCCGAGAGATGGAAACCCACGGCCTCCGCCTCGAAGCCCAGCTTGTCGAGCTGCGGCCAGTCGGGGATGTCGGGCAGGCGCAGCAAGGGCGGCCCCTGCTCCACCTCGCCAAACAGGCCGATCTGGTTGCTCGCGCGGTCCTCGGCCGTGGCTTGCGCGCGGCGCAGGACCGTCTCCGCACCGGCGACCAGGCGGGCGCGGTTGCCCTCCAGGCTGTCAAAGGCACCCGCCTTGGCGAGGTTTTCCAGCTGCATCTTGTTCAGCAGCTTGGGGTCCACCCGCGCCGCGAAATCAGCGAGGCTGGCAAAGGGCGCATCGCGCGCCGCGACCAGTTCACGCATCGCCTGCAGGCCGACGCGCTTCACGGCGGCCAGGGCAAAGCGGATGGCGGGGCCCGCCGCGGCGCGATCCTCGCGGGCCGCCTCGCCGGGGGCGTTCATTGCCGGCGCAGGTGGCAGCTCCTCGATCGTGAATTCCGCGCCGCTGCGATTGATATCCGGCGGCAGCACCTTGATGCCGACACGCGACGCCTCCTGCATGTGGGAGGCGAGCTTCTCCGTCTTGTCGAGATCGAGCGACATGGAGGCCGCCAGGAAGGCCACGGGATGGTTCGCCTTCAGCCAGGCCGTGTGATAGGCGACCAGCGCATAGGCTGCCGCGTGCGACTTGTTGAAGCCGTAATTGGCGAATTTCTCCATGAGGTCAAAGACTTCGCCCGCCTTCTCGGCCGGTACGCCGTTCTTCTCGGCACCTTCGCAGAAGATGGCGCGCTGCTTGGCCATGGCGGCTGCGTCCTTCTTGCCCATGGCGCGGCGCAGCAGGTCGGCACCGCCGAGCGAATAGCCCGCCATGACCTGCGCGATCTGCATCACCTGCTCCTGATAGACCATGATGCCATAGGTCTCGCCCAGGATGTCCTGGATGGAGGGGTGCGGCGCCGCCCAGGGCTCGCCATGCTTGCGGGCGCAATAGGCCGGGATGTTTTCCATCGGGCCCGGCCGGTAGAGCGAGACGGCGGCGATCAGATCCTCGAAGCGGTCGGGGCGCATGGAGCGCAGGCAGTCCCGCATGCCCTGGCCTTCGAACTGGAAGACGCCGGCCGCATCGCCCTTGGCCAGCATGGCATAGGTGCGTTCGTCATCCAGCGGCAGTTTGTCGAGGTCCACCTCGATGCCGCGCGCCTTCAGGAGTTGCACCGCGCGTTGCAGCACCGTCAGCGTCTTGAGGCCCAGGAAGTCGAACTTCACCAGGCTCGCCTGCTCGACATACTTCATCGAGTATTGCGTAATGAGTGAGGGCGAGCGCGGATCGCGATAGATCGGCGTGATTTCCACCAGCGGCTTGCGGCCGATGACCACGCCGGCCGCATGGGTGGAGGCGTTGCGGTACAGCCCTTCCACCTGGAGCGCCGTGTCCAGCAGCTTGGCCACGGCCTCGTCGTTTTCCTGCATGTCCTGGAGCTTCGGCTCGCCCTTGATGGCATCGCCCAGGCTGACGGGATTGGCGGGATTGTTCGGGATCAGGCTGGCGATCTTGTCCACCTGGCCATAGGGCATGCCCAGCACGCGTCCCACATCGCGCACCGCCGCTTTCGCCTGCAATTTGCCGAAGGTGATGATCTGCGCCACGCGATCCGCGCCATATTCCCGGCGGACATAGTCGATCACCTCATCCCGCCGGTCCTGGCAGAAATCAATGTCGAAGTCGGGCATGGAAACGCGTTCGGGGTTGAGGAAACGCTCGAACAGCAGCCCGAAGCGCAGCGGATCGAGATCGGTGATGGAGAGCGCCCAGGCGGCGACGGAACCCGCCCCCGAGCCACGTCCGGGCCCGACCGGAATGCCCTGTTCCTTCGCCCATTGGATGAAGTCGGCCACGATCAGGAAATAGCCGGAGAAGCCCATCTGCTCGATCACGCCGAGCTCATATTCCAGCCGCTCCGCGTGGACAGGCGGAACCCCCTCGGGGAAGCGGCGCGCCAGGCCCGCACGCGCCATATTGGCGACGGTCTCGGCCTCCGTCTTGCCGGGCAGCACCTTGGGGCAGATCGGCAGCTCGGGCTTTTTCGATTCCGCCATGACGGCGCACATGCGCGCGATGGCCAGCGTGTTATCGCAGGCCTCGGGCAGGTCGGCGAAGAGGGCGCGCATCTCGCTGGCCGGCTTGAACCAGTGATGCGGCGTGACGCGGCGGCGGTTCTGCTCGGCCACCAGGCGCCCCTCGGCGATGCAGAGCAGCGCGTCATGCGCGATATGGGTTTTCGCTTCGGCGAAATAGACATCATTGGTGGCGACGATGGGCAGGCCCGCCTCATCGGCCAGGCGCAGCAGGCCAGGCTCGATCGCCTGCTGGCGCTCCGTATGGTGGCGCATGAGTTCCACGACGAGGCGGCCATCGAAGGCCTCGCCCAGCGCGCGGAGCAGGCGCTCCGCCGCATCCCGCCGGCCCTCCGCCAGCAGGCGTGACAGCGGGCCATGATCCCCACCGGTCAGCAGCATCAGTCCGGGCGCGTGGGTCAGCAGCTGATCCAGGGCCAGGGCCGGCTTGCCCGAAGCATCCTCACCCAGCCAGCCGAGCGAGGAGAGGCGCTGGAGATTGTCCAGCCCGGTCGCGTTCATCGCCAGCGCGACGATCACATCCGCACCCGCGCGCAGCGCCTCGGGCCGCTCCTCACCCGTGGCGGCGCGCGAGAGCCAGAGCTGGCAGCCCATGATGGGCTGAATGCCCTTGCCCGAGGCGTATTGCGCGAATTCCAGCGCGCCAAAGAGATTCGCCGTATCGGTCAGCGCCACGGCGGGCATATTGGCGGCGAGCGCCAGGCCCGGCAGCTTCTCCACCTTGATGGCGCCTTCGCTCAGCGAATAGGCGGAATGGGTGTGCAGGTGGATGAAGGAATCGGACATGGCCCAAGCTTAGCAGGCCAGGCCTGCGACCGTAGCCTTCAGAAATTGCAAACCTGATGGCGCACATGGCGCTCGCGGATGCGGCCCCATGCGTCGCGGTAGCGCACGCGCCGGGTTTCCCACCAGCAGCGGCGGCGGCGGCCATGGCCGCGGCCCTGCACCTCCTCTACCGGCGACGCATCGGGCACTGTAAGCCTGGGCGGTGCGGCCAGCGCGCCCCCCGTCGCGGCCAGGGTGAAAATCCCGGCGAGGATGCCCCGTCTCGTCATGCAGTGTTCCTCCGTTCGATCCGGACAGCACAACGCGCGAAAGCGGCGAGGGTTAGGCGCCCATGGCAAGACATTGCGGCAGTCAGCGCCGCGCCCGCACCATGTCGAGCACGGCGATGAAAAACGCCCCGGTGGCCAGTTGCAGCCCCAGCAGCATGGTCGTCACCGAGGCGATGGCAAGCCGCATGGTGCCCGAACCGCCCAGATCGCCAAACCGCCCGGCCCCCCAGATGACGAGGCTGGCCACGCCCAGCAACAGCCCCAGCAGGAACAGCCCCAGGGCCGTCAGCAGCGCGGGCTCCAGCCCGAAGCGCGCGAGCATGCGGGTCAGCATGGGTTGCTCCGGCACCAGCCCCTCCCGCGCGCCATGCACCCGCGCGAACACCCAGAACATGATGAGCTGGAAGCCCATCGTGGTGGCGGCGGAGGCATAAAGCAGCGTGTGCACATCGAAGGTGACGCCGCCCAGCCGCCGCGCGCCCGGCAGCAGCGCCGCCATGGCACCCAGCCCGCCGATGAAGAGCAGCAGCCCCGGGTAGAAGAACAGCCAGCGCGGGCAGAACACCAGCAGGAATCGCAAATGCCGCCAGCCATCGCGCCAGGAGCGCAGATGCGGCGGGCGGGAGCGGCCATCGGGCGAGAGCGTCGTCGGCACCTCGGTGATGCGCAGCTTTTGCAGCGTTGCCTTCACCACCATCTCGCTGGCGAATTCCATGCCGGGGGCGCGCAGATCGAGCTTGAGGATGGCGTCCCGGTCAAAACCGCGCAGGCCGCAATGGAAATCGCCGCAGGGGCTGCCGAAAAACACCCGCCCGATCGTCGTCAGCACCGGATTGCCGAGGTAGCGGTGCAAGGGTGGCATGGCGCCAGGCTTGATGCCGCCCTGGAAGCGGTTGCCCATGACCAGGGCATAGCCCTCACGCAGCTTGGCCACGAAAGGGTCGAGGTTTTCGAAATCATAGCTGTCATCGCTATCGGCCATGATGACGTAGCGGCCACGCGCGCCGGTGATGCCGGCAATGAGCGCCGCGCCATAGCCGCGCTCGGCCACCGGCAGGACCCGCGCGCCCAGGCTGGTCGCGATCTGCTGGCTGCCATCGGTGCTGCCATTATCGGCGATCAGCACCTCGCCCCGCACGCCGCTGCGCTCGAGGTAGCCCATGGCCTTGCGGATGCAGGTGGCCAGCGTCTCCGCCTCATTGAGGCAGGGCATCAGGATGGTCAGTTCCAGGGGAGGCGCGGCCCTGCCCGGCGGGGCGGCCTCGGCCAACATCACCGAATCATGCTCCATGGCGACCAGCTTCTCCAGAAAACGCGCCATGCAGTCGGGCGCGCGCAGGAGGGGTTGAAGCCGCCCAAGCCGGCCATTTCAAGGCGGCATGCGCGCGCCCTGGCCATAATCGGCCAGGGCGCGCCCTTCATCAGAGGCCGGCCTGGCTCACGAACTTCGTGTTCAGATAGGCCTCGATCGCTTCCGAGCCACCTTCCGTGCCGTAGCCGCTATCCTTGACGCCGCCGAAGGGCACCTCAGGCAGGGCGAGGCCCAGATGGTTGATCGTCATCATGCCGACCTCGACGCCCGCGGCCAGGGCCTGCGCCGTCTTGGCGCTGCTGGTGAAGGCATAGCTGGCCAGGCCGAAGGGCAGGCGATTGGCCTCGGTCACGACATCGTCGAAGCTCTTGAAGGGGCGCATCAGCGCCACTGGGCCGAAGGGCTCCTCATTCATCGCGCGCATGTCGAGCGTCGCGCCCGCCACGACGGTCGGTTCGAAGAAATAGCCCTTGTTGCCGATGCGGCTGCCGCCCGTGGTGATTTCGGCCCCCTTGGCGCGGGCATCGGCGATCAGGACCTCCATCTGGGGCACACGACGCTCATTGGCCATGGGGCCCATATTGGTGGCGGCATCAAGCCCGTTGCCCACCTTCAGCGCCTTGGCGTGGCTGGTGAAGCTGGCGACGAACTGGTCATAGACGCGCTCCTGCACCAGGAAGCGCGTCGGCGAGACGCAGACTTGGCCGGCATTGCGGAACTTGGCGAAAGCGAGCGTCTTGGCCGCGTGCTCCACATCGGCATCGTCGAACACCATGGCCGGCGCGTGGCCGCCCAGCTCCATCGTCACGCGCTTCATGTGCTGGCCGGCCATGCCTGCCAGCATCTTGCCGACCGGGGTGGAGCCGGTGAAGGTCACCTTGCGGATGATGGGGCTGGCGATGAGGTAGGAGCTGATCTCGCTCGGCACGCCGTAGACGAGGCCAATCACATCGCCCGGCACGCCGGCATCGAGGAAGCACTTGATCAGCGCGGCCGGGCTGGCCGGCGTTTCCTCCGGCGCCTTGACGATGATGGAGCAGCCAGTGGCCAGCGCCGCCGAAAGCTTGCGCACGATCTGGTTGATCGGGAAATTCCATGGCGTGAAGGCGGCGACGGGGCCGACCGGCTCCTTGATGGTCAACTGATAGACGCCCGCGGCGCGCGCCGGGATCACATGGCCGTAGCTGCGGCGGGCTTCCTCGGCGAACCAGTCGATCGTGTCCGCACCGCCCATGATCTCGACCTTGGCCTCGGCCAGCGGCTTGCCCTGCTCCAGCGTCATCAGCTCGGCGATCTCATCGGCGCGGCTGCGCAGCAGATCGGCGGCCTTGCGCATGGTCTTGGAGCGCTCGAAGGCCCCCACCTTGCGCCAGAGCGCGAAGCCGCGCTCGGCGGCGGCCAGGGCGGCATCGAGGTCGCTGATGGAGGCGTGGGCGACAGTGCCGATCACCTCCTCATTGGCGGGGTTGAGCACTTCGATGCGTCGGCCATTTTCGCCGTCGCGCCAGGTGCCTGCGATGTGGAGCTGGGTGTTGGGGTAGGCGGCCATGCGGGTCTCTCCGGTTGCTTTGGTGGGAAGGTGGGGCGGCTTTGGTCCGCGCACAACCCATTACAGCTTCAGATCAGCCGCCACCTGCACCACATGCCCCTCGGGCTCCAGCAACGCGGCCAGCGCCTTGAGGCCCGCGACGCCGCAGGCGATATCCTGCTCGCCATTGCCGCCCGAGAGGCCGATGCCACCCACCACTTGGCCATCCAGGATGATCGGGAAGCCGCCGACAAAGACGGCAAAGCGCCCCTCGAAGCTCCATTGGATGCCGAAGGCCTCGTTACCCGGCAGCGCCGGCCCATTCGGCGGCGTGTTGAACAGATGCGTCGAGCGCTTGTGCCCGGCGGCCGTGAATGCCTTGTTCCAGGCGATTTGCGGGCCGGTGATGCGGGCACCGTCCATCCGCTCCAGCAGGATGGGATAACCGCCATCATCCACGATGCAGACGCTTTGCCGCACGCCCATCGCCTCGGCCTGGGCCGTTGCGGCAGCGATCATCACGCGGGCTTCGCGGGTTTCGAGCTTGAGGGTGGCCTTCATGCCGCGGTCACCGGTGCGGGTGCGGGCTTGGGCGGCGGGGGCGGCCAGGAGATGCTGGCATCGCCATTCACGAAGGTCTGGCAGGCCATGCGCCAGCCGGCGGCGAATTGATCTTCCGTCAAATGCTTGCGCTCCTTGGCGGTGATGGCGGAGGCGTGTTCCCGCCCGGCCTCGAAGCGGCACTTGCAGGTGCCGCACAACCCGCCGCCGCATTTGAAGGGAATGCCGCCCTTCTCGCGGATGGAGATGCGCAGCAGGCTGCCGCCCGCATCCGCCTCGACCTGCTTGCCTTCATTGCTCACGAAGGTCACGCGGATGCGTGGCACCGCCGCTTCGCTCATTGCCGGATCAGGCTGGACTGGACGCCGCGAAACCGCGTCAGATGCTCAAGCTCCGCCCGTGCGGCTTCCACATTGGCGAAGCGCGGCAGGAATTTGCTGGGCACCAGGTTCAGGATGGGGGCCGCCGCCACATCCACGACGCGCAGCCGCGTCTCATGCTGCAATTCCGCGATGACGAATTGCGCGCGCAGCTTGCCCTGCGAGACGTAGTCATAGGCCTCGACCGGAACCAGCCCCGGCGACAATTCCGTGCGGAACTGGCCGGGCTTGCTGGTGAGGATCACGTAGTCGGACATCAGGCGGGCACCTCTTCATCCTGCGCCAGGGTAATGTCGTGATGCAGCCAATGCTGGCACATCAGGCGATAGCCCTGGCTGATCCGCTCGCCCAATTGCTTGGTTTCCTTCCAATTGGGCTCGGGCAGATGCTCGGCCCCGGCCAGGACGCGGCACGCGCATTTCCCGCATTTTCCCATGCCGCAGCCGTAGCGCAGATGCGGCCAGGGGTACTTCCTGATGCCGGCGCGGACGACGAGATTGCCGTTATCCGGCACCTCATCCTCATGCACCTGCCCGGCCTTGTGGAAGGTGACCTTTGGCATCAGCGGGGCGACATCAGGCCGCGACGTCGAGGCGCCGCTCGACATAGTCGTGATACAGCGCGGTCGTGTAGAGCAGCCGCATCTGCGCGCCGATGCCGCAGATCTTCAGGCAGGCCTGCTGGAGCTCGACCGTATTCGCGTGTTCCAGGACGATCTGGTAGCCGCGCTCGCCATGGATTTCATCGGAGACGATGTGCAGGTCGAAGAACTCGACCTCCTCATCCGTGAAGCCATACTTCTCGCGCAGGGTTGGCGTCTGCTTGCGGTAGATGCTGGGCACCTGGGATTCGAGGCCGACCACCAGGGCGGCCACGGCCACCACCGGGTCCTCGCGCATCGCGACCGCATAGCACCAGCTTTGCAGGCCGCGCGTGGTGGGGGACATGTTGTCGGGGTTCTTCACCCGCTCGGCCGTCGTGCCGCAGGCTTCGGCGAAGCGGATCAGCAGGTCGGTGTGGCGATCCCCGCCGATTTCCTCCTCATACATGTTGGCCAGGAGGAAATCCTTGGCTTCCGTCATATGGGCCGGCATGCGGGCATAGAGGTAGCCGAGGTAATCCGCGAAGGGGCCGACATAGTGGTAGTGATTCTCCGCCCAGCGGCAGAGATGCTCACGCGTCAGCGTGCCATTCGCCCAGGCGATGCTGAAGGGCGAGGCGTTGGCGCTCTTGCCCTTGATGGCGTTTTCGAGGGCGGTGCGGAATTCGTCATGGGTCATCAGGGCGGTCACGGGAAACTCCTCGGGCGGGGGGCGGGGTTGCGTTTCGGGAAGGCCGGTCAGGTCACGGCAAAGGGACGGCGAGGCTGGCCTTGTGCGATGTGCGGCATGCGCTCTCCAGCCCTGGCTGATATGGTGTGGCGGGTCCTAATCTGACCAGATGTTCGTATACGGAGATACGTGAGTCAATCAAAATCGATATGCGAAACTGCCATTCAGGCCGTTTTATCGGACCGATAGCCATCAAATCAGCAGGCAATCAGCACTTCGCAACACAACACGATCGTTATCGTATACAGTCAGTCACCTGCCCTTCCACGCGCGAGCCCCATGACCAGCACCTCAGCCACCCCCCAGCATGCCGCCCCGCGCCGCGAACCACTCAGCCGCCAGGCCCTGACGCGGCTGCGCGGCGCGATCCTGTCCGGCGAACTCAAGCCGGGTGAAAGACTGGTGGAGGAGCGTCTCTCGGCCGAACTCGGCATGTCACGCGTGCCCATCCGCGAGGCGATCAAGCAATTGATCGCCGAGGGCCTGGCCGTGCCGGCCGAGGCCGCGCCCGGCGGCCGCGGCGCCCAGGTGGCCGAGATGACCGAGGGCTTCGCGCGTGACCTGATCGAAGTGCGGGCCGTGCTGGAGGGGCTGACCGCCCGCCTCGCCGCGCGGCATTGCAAGGCCGCAATCCGCGTCGAAATCCTGGAATTGCTGGAACGCGGCACCAGGCTCGCCGCCCTGCTGCGAGACGAGGCGGGCGGTGAAGCCACGGCGAGCGACCTTGCCGCGCTGAACATCGCCTTTCACGACCTGCTCGCCCTGGCCGGCACCAACCAGGCCCTGCGCGAAGTGATGCGGCCGCTGCGGGAGCGGACGGAGCTCGTCTTTCGCCGCAACAGCACCGAACGTGCCGTGCGGGACTGGCAGGAGCACGCGATGATCCTGGAGGCCGTCTCGGAAGGCGATGAGGAGCTGGCGGCCCTGCTCGCCGCGCGCCATGTGCGCCGCGCGGCCCGCCTCCAGGAAGGCTAGTCCCGCCCCAGGACCTCCCGGTTATGCTGACCGAGCCGGGGCGAATCGCTGCGCGCGCGCGGCCGCCGGCGGTTGAAGGAGAGCGGCAGCCCAACGACGCTCGGCCCGCCATCCGGCAAGGGCCGGATCAGGTCCACCGCGGCCATTTGCGGGCTGGCGGTGACCTCGGCGATGTCATTCACCGGCCCGCTCGGCACGCCGACGGCATCCAGCTCCGCCAGCCATGCATCGCGTGGCCGGGTGCGCAGCACGTCAACAATGAGCGGGATCAGCGCCGCCTTGTTGCGCACGCGCTGGCTCCCCGTCGCGAAGCGCGGATCAGCCGCCCATTCGGCATGCCCCATCACTTTCGCCGCGCGGGCGAAAAGCCGGTCATTGCCGGCGGCGAGGCAGAGCGGCCGGTCGGCCGTCTCAAACACCTGGTAGGGCACGATCACCGCCGCACCCGTGCCGTGCCGTTGCGGGATATCGCCGGTGGCCAGGTGGTTGTTGATCTGCCCTTCCACCCAGAAGGCCGCCGTCTCGAAGAGCGAGCCATCCACCAGGCAGCCCTTCCCCGTCCGGTCCCGCCAGCGCAGCGCGGCCAGCGCGCCGATGGTGATGAACAATCCCGTCGCCTTGTCATTGATCGAGGCGCCGCAAAAGGTGGGCGGGCCATCGGGCTGGCCGGTGATGCTCATCATGCCGCCATAGGCCTGGAGCAGCGGGTCAAAGCCCGGCTTCATCTTCATCGGCCCCTCGAAACCAAAGGCCCAGATCGAGCAGTAGATGAGCCGCGGATGCCGCGCCAGCATCGCCTCCGGCCCGATGCCGATCTCCTCCACCACGCCGGGGCGCAGGTTCTGGATCAGGATATCGGCGGTTTCGCAAAGCCGGTGCAGGGCGGCCACATCCTCGGGCTTTTTCAGGTCCAGCGTGATGGACCGCTTGGAGCGGTTCTGCCCGTGGAAATACAGCGAGGTGACGCCATCCGGCCCGAAGGGAGGGCCCCAAAGCCGGGCATCATCACCGCCATCGGGCTTTTCCACCTTGATCACATCGGCGCCCATATCGGCGAGCACGACGCCAGCCAGCGGCCCGGCCAGCGCCTGGCCCACCTCGATCACTGTGACGCCGTCGAGTGGCAGATCCATTCGTATTCCTCCCGTTTCGCTGAGCATAGGCGCAGGCGGCGCATGCTTGACAGGGGCAGCCGCATGCCGGCCCGATGGGACATGAAGCGATGGATCCCTGCCTTGCTGCTGCTGGCCGCCTGCGAGCAGCCCAACGAATACGCCTACGACCCGATCGGCCCACGCCAGGTTTTGACGGGCGAGCAGGCCCAGGCCGTATGCGAGCGGCGCGGCCTGGAGGCGCAGGCCGCCTGGAACGCCGCACCCGCGGGCAACAGGCTGCCGGGCTACAATGCCGTCTATGATCCCTGCATGGCGGAGATGGGTTGGCGCCGGCGGCTCCTTCGCAGCTACAGACCCCACTGAGGCGCTGGCCGGGGAGCGGAGGGACGCCACGCGGGGCGATGATTGTCATAGCCCCATTCGCGCACGCTCTCCGCAGGCCGCGCCCGTCGAAAACATCGCCCAGCCTCTCGGCGTGGAATCTCGTGGCCGGACAGGCCGCTGACAAAAGCCAGGCGGCGAGAGGGCTTTGCCACCAAGACACGCAACCCTCGGGCCTTAGAAGCGACAACCGCACCACATCCCCGGATGAAGGTGCAGGAAACTGTGAAAACCACGCAGGTTTTCACCCTGCCGGGGAGCTCGAGGGGCTGGCCCCTCGACCCCACCGCGGGAAGATTTCATCAGCCCGTCAGGCCGGCACGATCAGCCCATCCCGCAGCGTCACCACCCGGTCCATCCGGGCCGCCAGTGCCGGGTTATGGGTGGCGATCAGGCAGGCGAGTCCCCTGCCCCGGGCCTCGCGCAGCAATTCTTCAAACACCAGGTTGGCTGTCGCGGTATCGAGGTTTCCCGTGGGCTCATCGGCCAGGACCACACGCGGCGCATTGGCCAGGGCACGCGCGATGGCGACGCGCTGCTGCTCGCCGCCCGAGAGCTTGCCCGGCCGGTGCTGGAGGCGCGCCGCAAGCCCGAATTGCCCGAGCAGCTCGGCCGCCCGCGCCTTGGCCGCGGCACGGGGGATGCCGGCCGCGAGCTGCGGCAGCATCACATTCTCCTCGGCGGTGAATTCCGAGAGCAGGTGATGGAATTGATAGACGAAGCCGATGGTGTTGCGCCGGATCGCCGTCCGCGCATCATCGGAGAGCGTGCCGGCCGCCGCCCCCTCCACAAACACCTCTCCGCCATCGGGCCGCTCCAGCAGGCCGGTGACGTGCAGCAACGTGGATTTTCCGGTTCCCGAAGGGGCCACCAACGCCACGATCTCACCCTCATGCAAGGTGAGGTCGGTGCCGCGCAGCACATCCAGCGTGCCGGCCTCGGTCTTGTAGCGCCGCTCGACCGCGCGCAGCTCCAGAGGCTTGTTCATGGCGTGCGGCCGACGCCACGGGGCAGGGCCGCTTGATCAGCATCATTCATTGCGCAGCATTTCCACAGGGTCGGTCTTCGCCGCGCGCCAGCTCGGGTAGATCGTGGCCAGCAAAGCGAGGGACAGGGCCAGCGCCACCACCTGGCCAACTTCGGTCCAGTTCAGCACGGCGGGCAATTGCGTCAGGAAGTAGATTTCGGCGCTGAACAACTCCGTGCCGGAGAGCATCTGGATGAATTGCCGGATGCTTTCGATGTTCAGGCAGAACACCACGCCGACCAGGAATCCGGCCATGGTTCCCACCACACCGATCCAGGCGCCGCACATCAGAAAAATCCGCAGGATGGCGCCGCGCGTGGCCCCCATGGTGCGCAGCACCGCGATGTCCCGCCCCTTGTCCTTCACCAGCATGATGAGGCTGGAGATGATGTTGAAGGCCGCCACGATGATGATGAGCGTGAGGATCAGGAACATGACATTGCGTTCCACCTGCACGGCGGCGAAGAAGCTGGAATTCGCGTCCTGCCAATCCAGAATGCGCACCGGCTGGCTCAGTGCGGCGCGGATGTCGCGGTTGACCGCCCGCACCCGGGTCGGGTCCGCCACGAAGACCTCGACCTGGGAGGCAGCCTCGGGCCCGGTCTGGAAATAGATCTGCGCGGCCGGCAGCGGCATGAAGACATAGGTGCTGTCATACTCGTTCATGCCGACTTCGAAGATGGCGGCGATGGTGTAGGCGCGCAGCCGGGGGATGGTGCCGATCACGGTGGCGCGACCCTGCGGGCTGACCAGCGTGATCTTGTCTCCCACGCTCAGGCCCAGCCGGAACGCGAGACGCGTGCCGATGGCCACCGCATCCTCGCCCTCGAAGGCGGCCAGCGAACCGGCGCGGATATTGCCCGCGATGATCGGCCGCGCGCGCAGATCCTCGGGCCGGATGCCGCGGGCGAGGCCCCCCGTCGCGGTGCTGCCAGCGCCGGTCAGCAGCACCTGGCCCTCCACGATGGGGGTGGCGGAAACCACGCCCGGCACGCGGCGGATGCTGGCGGCGATGGCGTCGAAATCCCGCAGATTGCCGCGATCCGCGGCATAGACGCCCAGATGCCCGTTCAGCCCGAGGATGCGACCCAGCAATTCCTGCCGGAACCCGCCCATCACGGACATGACGATGATGAGCGTCGCCACCCCCAGCATGATCCCGACCAGGGAAAAACCGGCAATGACCGAGGTGAAGCGGTCGCTCTTGCGTGACATCAGGTAGCGCGCGGCGACGGCGCGCTCAAAGGCGTTGAACATCAGGCGCGCAAACGCGCCAGAGCGTCTTCGAAGGAGAGTTCCTCGCGCTCGCCCGTCATGCGGCGCTTCAGTTCCACCCGGCCATTGGCGGCGCCGCGCGGGCCGATGATGGCCTGCCAGGGGAAGCCCATGAGATCGGCATCATTGAACTTCACCCCCGCGCGCTCGGGCCGGTCATCATAGACGGCCTGGTCGGGCAGGGCCGCGTAGAGCTGCTCGCAAAGCGCATCACAGCCGGCATCGCCGGGCTTGAGGTTCAGGATGGCGCACTTCCAGGGGGCCACCGCATCGGGCCACTTGATGCCGGCTTCGTCGTGATTGGCCTCGATCAACGCGGCCACCAGGCGCGAGACACCGATGCCGTAGCTGCCCATCTCGGGCACCACGGTCGTGCCATCGGGGGCGGCGACGGCCAGCCCCATGGTCGCCGAGTATTTCTTGCCGAAATAGAAGATGTGGCCGACCTCGATGCCCTTGCCCTCGCGGCGGCGCGCTTCGGGCACGGATTCCCAGGCCTTGGGGTCGTGCATCTCCTCGGTCGCCGCGTACATGGCGGTCACCTGGTCAAAGAAGCCGGACAGCGCCGCCTGATCGTCATAGCCGACCGGGGCATCCGCCCAGTCGCGCTGTTCGAATTCGCTGTCGTAGAAGACGGTGCTCTCGCCGGTCTCGGCCAGGATGATGAATTCATGGCTCAGATCACCGCCGATCGGCCCGGTATCGGCGCGCATCGGCACGGCCTTGAGGCCCATGCGCTGGAATGTGCGCAGATAGGCGAGCAGCATCTGGCGATAGGAATGCCGGGCTCCCTCGGCCGTCAGGTCGAAGGAATAGGCGTCCTTCATCAGGAATTCGCGGCCGCGCATCACGCCGAAGCGCGGGCGCACCTCGTCGCGGAATTTCCACTGGATGTGATAGAGGTTGCGCGGCAAATCCCGGTAGCTCGTGGCATAGCCCCGGAAGATGTCGGTGATCATCTCCTCATTGGTGGGGCCAAAGAGCATCTCGCGGTCATGCCGGTCACGGATGCGCAGCATTTCCTTGCCGTAATCCTCATAGCGCCCCGAGCGCTGCCACAGCTCCGCCGATTGGATCGTCGGCATGAGAACCTCCTGTGCGCCGGCGCGGTCCTGTTCCTCCCGAACGATCTGCTCGACGCGGCGCAGGACGCGCAAACCCGCCGGCAGCCAGGCATAGATGCCGGCCGAAGTCTGGCGGATCAGCCCCGCGCGCAGCATCAACCGATGCGAAACGATCTGCGCGTCGGCAGGAGTTTCCTTGAGGGTGGGCAGAAAGGCGCGGGTGAGACGCAAGGCGGAGATTCCTTACCGGGCTGGGATGCGGCGGAACCTAACCGAGATCGGGGTGGGCCGAAACAGCCTGACCGTCCGCGCAATATTGCTGCGCCGCACCATACGATCATGCGTCGAAAATGTCTTGATATCGATGAACGAAATGGCTTAAACAAAAGAAAGGGCCGCCCCCGCAAGGGAGCGGCCCAAGTTTAGGGAGGAAACGCCAGTCACACGGCAGAAAGAGGAAAGCCCTCTCTCTGAAGTGAAGATTGCCGCAAAGGACCGGGATGGCTCAACGTCAATCGGTTCCGTAGACGGCGAAAAAGCGAGCGTCCGGCCAACGGGTGCTCAAAATCGAGGCGGCTGTTCGGGGAACCCCAGACAGTCGCCTTTTCTTTGTGCAGATCACCTGTCTGGAATGGCCAGCCAAGGGTCGCGAAAGCTGATCCAGTCGCTTTCGATCAACGCATAGACGCCGAGCCAGAGAATCGCGGCCAGGATGGTGGTCCCGAGCAGCTTGCGCCCCAGATGCAGTTGCGAGGGCGTGCCGCGCCAGCCACCCGCCTCCAGGTCACCCTTTGCATCGGGCCGCACGCCGATGGGCAGCACGGCAAAGAGCGCCGTCCACCAGATCAGCGCATAGACAACGAAACCCAGAAACCAGCCCATTTCGAATCCCTCACCCTCTAGAGCTTGTTCCGTTCGCAAGAGCTCACCAAACAAACTCTAGCCCATTGATTTTCGAGCATCTTTATCCGTGAAAACGCTCCCGTTTGCACCCTTGATGCTCCAAAGGCCGTGCCCCTCGGCAAGGCGCTCCGGAACACCCGTGAAAACAGCAGGCCGGCGCGGTTCGCTCGAATCCAGCGGACATGGCGATCCAGATCATGCATCCATGCGGCCCGGGCCATCGCGCGGCAACGGCGCTGGCTCCTTCGGCGGATCGGCCGGGCTGGCGTCTTTTGCCAGACATACCGGCAGCGCCCGGCCGACAGGGCAAGCCTGATCCGCAACGGCCCAACCCACCATCAAAACGCCGCGCTGTCCCGGGCGGCCTGAGCTGCCCGGGGTTTACGTTCGGGCCGTCAAACCCGAAGGAGGTGCACTTCGACATTGGGGCGCTTCTTCAACCGCCGCCCAACGGCCTTGCGCAGCACCGCGCGGGCGGCTTCGGTCAAGGCATCATCCTCGCGCCGCAGCCCTTTCGGCAATTCGCCCACGCCGCGCGCCAATTCATCCTCGAGCTGCGCGGATTCCGGGCCCTCGGTGTCGAACAGCCCAGGTGCCGAGACGCGCGGCCGGCCGATGACCCGCCCTGCTTCATCCACCGCCAGGCTCGCCACGACGACGCCGTTGAACAGCATGCGCTTGCGCGCGCCGATCACGGTGCCCTCCATGGGCAGCAGGCGATTGCCATCCACCACCAGGCGGCCGACGGGCACGCTCTCGGCCAGCTTGGGCTTGCCGGGGCCGAGGCGCACGACGTCCCCATCCTCGATCAGGATGGGCTCGGCGCCGCATTCGCGCGCCAGCTCCGCGTGGTGCGAAAGGTGGCGCCACTCGCCATGGACGGGGATGGAAATCCGCGGCTTCACCAGCGCGTAGAGCTTCTTCAGCTCATCGCGCGCCGGGTGGCCGGAGACATGCACCGCATGGTCATCCGCCGTCATCACCCGGCAGCCGGCCCGCGTCAGTTCATCCTGCACATGCAGGATGCCGCGCTCATTGCCCGGGATCATGCGCGAGGAGAAAATCACCGTATCCCCCTCACCCATCGAGATATTCGGGTGGGTATCGGCCGCGATCTTGGCGAGGGCGCTGCGCTCCTCGCCCTGGCTGCCGGTGCAGATGATCAGCAGGTCATCATCCGGCAGGCGGTCCGCCTCCTCCTCGCTGATGAAATCCCGGACGCTGTTGAGGTAGCCGCATTCGCGTGCCGAATTCACCGCATTGCGCAGGGAACGGCCGAACAGCGCCACATCCCGCCCCGCCGCCTGGCCGGCGAGGGCGATGGATTCGATCCGCGCCAGATTGGTGGAAAAGCAGGTGACAGCCACGCGGCCACGCAAGCCCGCGATCAACGCCTTCAGGTTGCGCCGCACCTCGGCCTCGCTGCCCGAATGGCCCTCCACCATGGCGTTCGTGCTGTCGCACACCATGGCCAGAACGCCCTCGGCACCCAGGCGCGCGAAGGCCGCCTCATCCGTGGGCGGGCCGATCAGGGGCGAAGGGTCGAGCTTCCAATCGCCGGTATGGAGCACGAGGCCGTGCCGCGTGCGGATGGCCAGCGCGCTGGCCTCCGGCACGGAATGCGTGACCTGGATGAATTCCAGCCCGAAAGGGCCGATCTCATGCGTACCCGGCAGGCTGTTGGTGATGATCTTTACATCATGCGCCAGCCCGGCCTCGGCCAGCTTTCGGCGCAGCACGGAGCTGGCAAAGGGCCCCGCGATCACCGGGCAGCGCAGGCTGGGCCAGAGATGCGCCACGGCGCCGATATGGTCCTCATGCGCATGGGTGATCACTAGCGCCAGCAGATCCGCGCGCCGTTCAGACAGCCAGCCGGGATCGGGCACCATGATCTCGACCGCCGGGTTCTCCGAGCCGCCAAAGCCAATGCCGCAATCCACCGCGAGGTATTTGCCATCGCAGCGATACACGTTGAGGTTCATGCCAATCTCGCCGGTACCACCGAGCGGGATGAAGGCGAAGTCGTCCATGGGTTCTTTTGATTTCACAACAGGTCTTTTTGAGAGATGGGGCTGGCATTGCGTTCCGCCAACAGGCGGAGGCCTTCCAGCGTGATATCGGGGTCAATGCGTTCGATCAGGGTGGTGCCTTCGGCCAGCAGCGGTGCCAGGCCGCCGGTCGCGATCACCTTCATGCGGGGGAAATCCGCCTCGTTGCGGATGCGGGCGACGATGCCCTCGATCATGCCGACATAGCCCCAGAAGATGCCCGATTGCATCGCCGAGACGGTGTTGCGGCCAATCGCCGATTGCGGCCGGCCAATGCCGATGCGCGGCAGCCGGGCGGCGGCGCGGTGCAGCGCCTCGACGGAGAGGTTGATGCCGGGCGCGATCACGCCGCCCAGATAGGAGCCTGCGTCATCCACCACATCGAAGGTGGTGGCGGTGCCGAAATCAATGACGATCAGCGGCCCGCGGTAATGGTGATGCGCGGCCAGGGCGTTCAGCAGGCGGTCCGCGCCCACCTCCTGCGGCTGATCCACCTTGATCTCGAAGCCCCAGTCGAGGATGGAGCGGGCGATCAGCGGCTCATTGCCGAACCAGTCGCGGCACAGCCGGCGCAGATTATAGAGCGCCACGGGCACCACCGTGCCGATCACGCAGCGATTCACATCGCTCGGCCGCAGCCCGGCGAATTGCATCAGGGCCAGCAGCCAGACGGCATATTCATCGCTGGTGCGGTTGGAATCCGTCGCGATTCGCCAACGCCCGCGCCATTCCGCCCCGTCATGGACGGCGAAGACGACATTGGTGTTGCCGGCGTCAATCGCGAGAAGCATCGTATCTTTCCATCACTTCGCCCGCATGGAACGCATGCAGGCGACCAGCGGTGGCAAGCAGCAGCCCGCCATCTTCCGCCAGGCCTTCGTAGCGGCCCGAGACGGGATTGTCGCCCTGCCGCAGGGTCATGAGCGACCCTCGCTCAGGGCCGCGCTCCATCCAGGCGGCGCGGATCGGCGCGAAACCCTCGGTCAGGCGCAGCTTGTGCCAATCCGCGAGCCGGCTGAGCAGGGTGGCCGCGAAGATCTCGGGCGCGATGGGCCCGAGTGCGGCCACGGCGCGCCCCTCCACCGCCGGCGCATGGGCCAGGTTCACGCCGATCCCGCAGACCAGATGGGCGATGCCGCCATGCGCATCCAGCGCCGCCTCGGAGAGAATGCCGGCGATCTTGGCGCTGCCCTCCATCAGGTCATTGGGCCATTTCAGGACGAGCGGCCGGCCGGGCGCGTGGTGCAGCGCCGCCTCATGCAGGGCCACAGCGGCCATGAGGGCATAGCCCGCAATGTCACGCGCCGCGCCGCCGGGCCGCAACAGAAGCGAGAGATGGAGGTTGCCGGCCACGGACTGCCAGGCGCGCCCGGCCCGCCCGCGGCCCTCGGTCTGGCGCCGCGCGAGGATGGCGAGGCCCGCCGGCTCACCCCGTTCGGCCAGTTCGGTGGCAAGGCTTTGCGTGCTGGGCAGGGATTCATGAACGCGAAGGCGGAACTCGCCCGTCACCCGATCAGCGCCGCCACGGCCTGCCGCGCCGCCGCCAGGAGGGGCGCGGGAAACAGGAAGAAGAACAGCGTGAAGCCGCCCGTGCCGGCCAGGACCACGGAAATCCCTGTGGGCCGCATGTCGAAGGCGGGTTTCGCGGCATCGAAATACATCACCTTCACGATGCGAAGATAATAATAGGCCGAGATGACGGAGGAGAGCACGGCAACCACGGCCAGCAGCCAGAAGCCCTGCTCGATGGCGGGCAGCAGCACATAGAGCTTGGCGAAGAAGCCAGCCATCGGCGGAATGCCCGCCATCGAGAACATGAAGATCGCCATGGCAAGCGCCATGGCTGGATCGCTGCGCCCGAGCCCGGCCAGATCATCCACGCCCTCCACCGCGCGGCCATCGCGCCGCATGGCGATGAGGACCGCGAAGGCGCCGATATTCATGGCGATGTAGATGGCCATATAGACCAGGACGCCGCGCAACCCGCCCTCGCCGCCGACGGCCAAGCCCATCAGGGTGAAGCCCACATGGCCGATGGAGGAATAGGCCATCAGCCGCTTGATGTTGCTCTGCCCGATGGCGGCGAAGGCGCCCAGCACCATCGAACCCAGCGAGGCCAGCACGATGACCTGCTGCCATTGGCCGACAACATCACTGAAGGGCCCGGCCAGCAGGCGCACCAGCAATGCCACGGCGGCCACCTTGGGCGCCGAGGCAAAGAACGCCGTCACGGGCGTTGGCGCGCCCTCATAGACATCGGGCGTCCACATGTGGAAGGGCACCGCCGCGATCTTGAAGGCCATGGCGGCGATGATGAAGATGATGCCGACGACAACGCCCGTCGAGACATCCTGCGGCGAGGAGAGCGCATCCGCCAGGCGATCGAAATTCGTGGTGCCGGCAAAGCCATAGACCAGCGAGGCACCATAGAGCAGCAGCCCCGAGGCCAGCGCCCCCAGCACGAAATATTTGAGGCCGGCTTCGGCCGAACGCGGATTGTCACGGTCAAACGCGGCGAGGACATAGAGCGGCAGCGAAAGCAGCTCGAGCCCGAGATAGAGGCTCATCAGGTCATTCGCCGAGATCATCACCATCATGCCCAGGGTGGCGAACAGGACGAGGACCGGGAATTCGAAGCGCGAAAGCCCCTCCCGCGCATTCCAGTCGAGGGCCAGCAACAGGCCGAGTGCCGCGGCCCCCAGGGCCAGCAGCTTCATGAAGCAGGAAAAGGCATCGGCCACGTATTGGCCACCAAAGCCCGTGCCCTCGCCCTGGGCGATGACCAGAACGCCAGTCAGCAGGAAGGCGCCGAGGGTGAGCATGGTGCAAGGGAAGGTCGTGTCGCGCTTGGGGATGACGCCGAAGACGAGGATCGCCAGGCCGCACAGGGCCAGCACCAGTTCAGGGAGGGCAAGGATCCAGTTCATCAGAGGCCTGCCAGATTCGAGGCGGCGCGGATCGCGTCCTGATGCTCCTGCACCATTTGCGACACTGTCACCGAAAAGAAGGAGAGAAAGGATTGCGGATAGATGCCCATCCACAAGGTCAGCGCGATGAGCGGCGCGAAGATCGCGATCTCGCGCGGGCTGAGATCGAGCAGGGCGCGCAGATCATCCCGCGTGATCTTGCCGAAGGCGACGCGCCGGTAGAGCGAGAGCATGTAGGCGGCACCTAGGATCATGCCGAGTGTTGCACCAAAGGCCACCCAGGGGTTCACCGCCCAGGCGCCGATGATCACCAGGAACTCGCCGGGGAAACCCGCCGTCCCGGGAAGCGCGACCGAGGCCATGGTGAAGAGCATGAAGATCAGCGCATAGGCGGGCATGATCTTGGCCACCCCGCCATAGCGCGCGATCTCGCGGGTGTGCACGCGGTCATACAGGACGCCCACGCACAGAAACAGCGCGCCTGAAACGACGCCGTGGCTGAGCATGGTGAACAGCGCGCCTTCGATCCCCTGCTGGTTGAAGGTGAAGATGCCCAGGGTGACGATGCCCATATGCGCCACCGATGAATAGGCGATGAGCTTCTTCATATCCGTCTGCGCCAGTGCCACGAGGCTCGTATAGACCACCGCGACAATGCTCAGCACATAGATGAAGGGCGCGAAGAATTGCGACGCCTCGGGCAGCAGCGGCACGCTGAAGCGCAGGAAGCCATAGGCGCCCATCTTGAGCAGCACGCCGGCCAGGATGACGGAGCCCGCCGTCGGCGCCTCCACATGCGCATCGGGCAGCCAGGTATGGACGGGCCACATCGGCACCTTCACCGCGAAGCTCGCGAAGAAGGCCAGGAAGAGCCAGATCTGCAGGTTGAAGGGGATGTCGAACTCGGACAGTTCGGGGATGTTCGTCGTTCCCGCCTGATACCAGAGCGCGATGATGGCCAGCAACATCAGCACCGAGCCGAGCAGCGTATATAGAAAGAACTTATAGGAGGCGTAGACCCGCCTGGCCCCGCCCCAGATGCCGATGATCAGGAACATCGGGATCAGCACGGCTTCGAAGAAGATGTAGAAGAGGATGAAGTCCAGCGCGCAGAACATGCCGACCATCATCGTCTCAAGGATCAGGAAGGCGACCATGTATTCCCGCACGCGGGATTGCACACTCTCCCAGGAGGCGAGGATGCAGATCGGCGTCAGCAGCGTCGAGAGCAGGATGAAGAGGATGGAGATGCCATCCACCCCCATGATGTAGGCGACGCCGAACTCCGGCAGCCAGGAGACCTGCTCGACGAATTGGTAATCCACATTCGCCTTGTCGAACTGCGCCCAGATGACCAGCGAAAGCCCGAAGGTGATCAAGCTGGTCCAGAGCGCCGTCCAGCGCGCATTGCTGGCGACCACCGCCGCATCGCCACGCACCATCATGATGATGAGCGCACCGAGCAGCGGCAGGAAGGTGACCAGCGAAAGAAGGGGGAAGCCCGCGGCGTTCATCGCTCAGCGCCCCATCAGGTAAAGGGAGACGAACAGGACAAGCCCGATGATCATGGCGAAGGCGTAGTTCGCCACTCGGCCCGTCTGCAATCGCACCACGCCGCGCGCCGTGCTGGCCGCCATGCTGGCCGCGCCGTTGGGCATGCCGTCGATGATCCGCACATCGCCCACCTGCCAGAATTGCAGGGCGATGCGCCGGGCGGGCTGCACGAAGATGCGGTCATACAGCTCGTCGAAATACCACTTGTTCAGCAGGAACTGATAGGCGCGCGGCGCCATGGCCGTGATGCGCCCGGGCAGCTGCGGCATGAAGCCATAGATGGCGATGGCCAGGAGGATGCCACTGATCGCCACCGTCTTGGCCATGGTCGGCACCCAATGGGGCGCATGGTGCAGCGCCTCCATCATGTGCTTGGCCGGCAGGTTGAAGACGGCGCCATTCCAGAACGCCGCGGCATGCTCGCCGATGAAATAGGGCGCGAAGACGAAGCCCGTCGTCACCGCGCCGCCCGCCAGGACGATGAGCGGGATGAGCATCACCCACGGACTCTCATGCACATGCGCCATGGTGTGATGATCCGCGCGCGGCTTGCCATGGAACGTCAGGATCAGCAGCCGCCAGGAGTAGAAGGCGGTCAGGAAGGCGGCCAGGATGCCGCA
This sequence comes from Sediminicoccus sp. KRV36, assembly GCF_023243115.1. Lineage (NCBI taxonomy): Bacteria > Pseudomonadati > Pseudomonadota > Alphaproteobacteria > Acetobacterales > Roseomonadaceae > Sediminicoccus > Sediminicoccus sp. KRV36. Next base: position 1,504,399 of record NZ_CP085081.1, on the reverse strand, counting down.
GATGAAAGCGTAGCCGCCAACGATGGAGCCCGCGGCCACCGCCCCCTCCAGAATCGCATCCTTGGAGTAATAGCCGGCGAACAAGGGGATGCCGGCCAGCGCGAGCGAGCCGATCCACATGACGACATAGGTGACCGGAATCTTCTTCCAGATGCCGCCCATCTTGCGGATATCCTGCTCATCCGACATCGCATGAATGACCGAGCCGGCCCCCAGGAACAGCAGCGCCTTGAAGAAGGCGTGGGTGAAGAGGTGAAACATCGCCGCCTGATACAGGCCCACGCCAGCCGCGAAGAACATGTAGCCGAGCTGCGAACAGGTGCTGTAGGCGATGATGCGCTTGATGTCGTTCTGCACGCAGCCGATGGTCGCCGCGAAGATCGCGGTCGAAGCGCCCACCACGGTCACGATGGCGAGTGCCACCGGCGCATATTCCATGACGGGCGACATGCGGCAGATCAGGAAGACGCCGGCCGTCACCATCGTCGCCGCATGGATCAGCGCGGAAACCGGGGTTGGCCCCTCCATCGCATCCGGCAGCCAGGTGTGCAGCCCCAGTTGGGCCGATTTGCCGCAGGCGCCGAGGAAGAGCAGCACGCCGATCAGTTCCAGCGCCGGCACGCCCAGGAAGGTTTCATCCACCTTGGAGGCGGCGGCCGCGAAGATCGTGTTGAACTCCAGGCTGCCGAAGATCAGGAAGGTCAGCGCCATGCCGAGCATGAAGAAGACATCGCCCACGCGATTCACGATGAAGGCCTTCATCGCCGCCGCGTTCGCGGATTCCTTCTCATACCAGTAGCCAATCAGCAGATAGCTCGCGAGGCCCACCCCTTCCCAGCCGAAGAAGAGCTGCACGAGATTATCCGCCGTCACCAGCATCAACATCATGAAGGTGAAGAGGCTGAGATAGGCGAAGAAGCGCGAAGGCGTCGCGTCATGCGACATGTAGCCGATGCTGTAGAGATGGATCAGCGTGGAGATCAGCGTGACCATGCCCACCATGATCGCGCTCAACGTGTCGTAGCGCAGCGCCCAGGCGAATTCGAGCTCACCCACATCCATCCAGGTGAACAGCGTGAGGGTGACGGGCTGCCCGCCCAGCGCCACCTGCCAGAAGCCGATGCTGCCGCAGATGGCGGCCAGCGCCATGCAGATCACGGTGGACCACATCGCCGCGCGGTCGCCGATCCAGCGCCCGAAGAAACCGCTGATACAGGCGCCCAGCAGGGGAAAGAAAATCGCGCCGACAAACATAGCGCTAACCTTTCAGCGCCGAGACATCATCAACCTCGATGCTGCCGCGGTTCCGGTAATAGATGACGACGATGGCAAGGCCGATGGCGGCCTCGGCGGCGGCGACGGTGAGGATGAACATGGCGAAGACCTGGCCGGTCAGATCATCCAGCTGGGCCGAGAAGGCGACGAAGTTGAGGTTCACCGCGAGCAGGATGAGCTCTACGCTCATCAGGATGACGATGACGTTCTTGCGGTTCATGAAGATGCCAAAGACGCCGAGCACGAAGAGGATGGCGCCCACCGTGAGGTAGTGGCCGAGGCCGATGGTCAGCATCAATGGTGCCCTCCATGCTCGACCTGCCTGGGCGCCGGCTTCTCCGGCGGCGGCAGCGGGCGGAGGATATCCTCGCGCCGGATGCCCGCACCGATGGCCGGCTGGGCCATCATCACCTCGGAGGAACGCGCCACCTGCTCGGCGATGTTCTGGCGCTTCGCGGTCGGCTTATCGCGCAGGGTGAGCACGATGGCGCCGATCATCGCCACCAGCAGGATCAGGCCCGAGGCCTGGAAGAGGTAGATGTAGTCCGTGTAGATGATCCGCCCCAGCGCCTCGGTATTGGACACACCCGCCGGCGTTGGTGACAGGCGCAGATCCCCGACATCCGAGGCAAAGCGCCAGGCACCCAGCACCAGCAGCAATTCCAGGAAGAGAATGCCGCCGATGATGGCGCCCACCGGCGCGTAGCGTTGGAACCCTTCGCGCAGCTGCACGAAATCCACATCGAGCATCATTACGACAAAGAGGAACAGCACCGCGACCGCGCCGACATAGACGATGACCAGGATCATCGCGAGGAACTCGGCGCCGGCGATCAGGAACAGCGCCGCCGCGTTGAAGAAGGCGAGGATGAGGTACAGCACCGAATAGACGGGGTTGCGTGACGTCACCACCATCGCCGCAGCGGCGATGAGGATGAAGGCGAAGAAGTAGAAGGCGAGGCCGGCGATCATCTGTAGGGTGCATCCAGCTCGAGACGTTTCGCGAGAAGGCTCTCCCACCTGTCGCCATTCGCGAGCAGGCGGTCCTTGTCGTACATCAACTCCTCGCGCGTTTCGGTCGCGAATTCGGCGTTGGGGCCTTCGACAATGGCATCCACCGGGCAGGCTTCCTCACAGAGGCCGCAATAGATGCACTTCGTCATGTCTATGTCGTAGCGGGTGGTGCGGCGCGAGCCATCCTCGCGTGGCTCGGCCTCGATGGTGATGGCCTGGGCCGGGCACACCGCCTCGCACAGCTTGCAGGCGATGCAGCGTTCCTCGCCATTCGGATAGCGGCGCAACGCGTGCTCACCCTTGAAGCGGGCGGAGAGCGGTGTCTTTTCATAGGGGTAGTTCAGCGTCACCTTCGGGCGGAAGAAGTAGCCCAGCGTCAGCTTCATGCCGCCGACAATCTCGGCCAGCAGGAAGGAGCGCGCGAAACGGTCCAGAGAGGTCATGCGGGCAGCAACCCTGTCAGCTTGAGGAAGGCCGCGGTCAGCACCAGCCAGAGCAGGCTGAAGGGCAGGAACACCTTCCAGCCCAGCCGCATCAGCTGGTCATAGCGGTAGCGCGGGAAGGTCGCGCGCACCCAGATGAAGGTGAAGAGGAGAGCAGCGACCTTGAGCGCGAACCAGGCAGGCCCCGGAATCCAGTTCAGCGGCGCGATGTCGAGCGGCGGATACCATCCCCCCAGGAACAGGATCGTCGTCAGCGAGGACATGAGGATCATGTTCGCGTATTCGCCCAGGAAGAACAGCGCGAAGGACATGGAGCTGTATTCGACGAAGAAGCCCGCCACCAGCTCGCTCTCGCCCTCGGGAAGGTCGAAGGGGGCGCGGTTGGTTTCGGCCAGCGTGCTGATGAAGAAGATCACGAACATCGGAAAAAGCGGGATGGCGAACCAGAGATTCTCCTGCGCCCGCACGATCTCCGTCAGGTTCAGCGAGCCCACGCAGAGCAGCACGGTCACGATGACGAAGCCCATGCTGACTTCGTAGCTCACCATCTGGGCGGCGGAGCGCAGCGCGCCGAGGAAGGCATATTTCGAATTGGACGCCCAGCCCGCGATGATGATGCCGTAGACGCCGAGCGAGGAGATCGCGAAGAGGTAGAGGATGCCGACATTGATATCGGCAATCGCCCAACCATCATTCACCGGGATCACCGCCCAGGCCAGCATGGCCAGCACGAAGGTCAGCATGGGTGCCAGGATGAACAGCCCACGCGAGGCGCCGGAAGGAATGATGGTCTCCTTCATCAGCATCTTGATGGCGTCGGCAAAGGGTTGGCCCATGCCAAAAGGGCCGACCACATTCGGGCCGCGCCGCATCTGCATAGCACCCAGAACCTTGCGCTCAGCCCAGGTGAGGTAGGCGACGGCGATCAGCACCGGCACCAGCAGCGCCAGCGTCTGCGCCACGGTGAGCGCCAGGATGCCGATGGGCGAGGCGAGGAAATCCGTCATGCTCTCACTCCGCCGCGAGTGCCGGGCGCTGATAGGTCGCGGCACATTCCGCCATGGTGGCGCTGGCGCGCGTGATGGGGTCCACCTGCCAGTAATTCCGGATCGGCAGGGTGAAGGCCGTGCTGCTCACTGCACCCGTGGCGTCCGGCCCGGCATCATCCGTGCAGCCGGGCAGCGGCGCCAGATCCAGGCGTGCAAACACCGGATGTGCCGCCGCCATCTCGGCCCGCAGCGCTTCCAGCGTATCAAACGGCAGGGTCACACCCAGGAATTGCGAGGCGGCGCGGATGATGCGCCAATCCTCGCGCGCCTCGCCGGGCGGCGGCACGGCCATGCGGCCGCGCTGCACGCGGCCCTCGGTATTGGCGTAGGTGCCGTCTTTTTCGGTATAGGCCGCACCGGGCAGGATCACATCGGCGCGCGCGGCCGCGGCTTCGCCATGATGGCCCTGGTAGATCACGAAGGTGCCGGGCTTGATGCGCGACACGTCGAAGCCATCGGCGCCCAGCAGCCAAAGCGCTTCCACGCCGCCGGCCAGCATCGCTTCCATATCCAGACCGCCCTCACCCGGCACGAAGCCGAGATCGAGCGCCGCCACCTGGCCGCCGAACTGATGCAGGATGTTGAAGCCGTGCCAATCTTCGCGCAGCGCCTCGGCGCCCCGCGCCAATTCCCAGGCAGCAGCCAGCACGGCCGCGCCATCCGCCCGAGCCAGTGCGCCGCGACCCAGGATGACCATGGGCTTGCTGGCACCCGCCAGGAATTCCGCGCCCGCCGCGAAATCCGCCGGGCCATGCCCCAGATGCGTCGCCGGATAGGTGAGGTCCACCGCCTCGCCGATCACGCCCACGCGCATCCCGCCCAACGTCCAGCGCTTGCGGATGCGCGCATTGATCACGGGCGCTTCCACCCGCGGATTGCTGCCGATGATGAGGATGGCATCCGCCTCCTCGATCCCGGCGATGCTGGAATTGAACAGGTAGTAATCGGGGCGCGAGGCATCGAGCTTCGCGCCATCCTGGCGCGCATCCAGGTTCGTGCTGCCCAGCGCGGCCAGCATCGCCTTCAGCGCGAACAGGCTCTCGGCATCCATCGTATCGCCGGCGATGGCGCCGATGCTGCGGCCGCGGATATTCTGCACGATGGCGCCAAAAGCCTCGGCCCAGCTGGCGGGCTTGAGCTGGCCGTCACGCCGCACCCAGGGCCGGTCCAGCCGCTTGCGCTTCAAGCCGTCGAAGGAGAAGCGCGAGCGGTCACCCAGCCATTCCTCATTCACGTCCTCGTTCACGCGCGGCAGCATGCGCAGGACTTCACCGCCGCGCACGTCAATGCGAATGGCGGCTCCCGTCGCGTCCAGCACATCCACGCTGTCGGTCTTGGCCAATTCCCACGGGCGCGAGACGAAGGCATAGGGGCGGCTGGTGAGCGCGCCGACGGGGCAGAGATCAATCAGATTCCCGGAAAGCTCGCTGGACAGCGCCTTCTCGACATAGGTGCCGACTTCCATGTTCTCGCCACGGCCCGTCGCGCCCATTTCCGGCACGCCAGCGACTTCGGCGGCGAAGCGGATGCAGCGCGTGCAGTGGATGCAGCGGTTCATCACCGTCTTGATCAGCGGCCCGACATTCTTGTCCTTCACGGAGCGCTTCTGCTCGTGATAGCGGCTGCCATCCTTGCCGTAGGAGACCGCCTGGTCCTGCAAATCACACTCGCCGCCCTGGTCGCAGATCGGGCAATCCAGCGGGTGGTTGATCAGCAGGAATTCCATGACACCGCGCCGTGCATTGCGCACCACGGGCGTGTCGGTGAAGACCTTCATGCCGTCCATGACGGGATAGGCGCAGGAGGCGACGGGCTTGGGCGCCTTCTCCACTTCCACCAGGCACATGCGGCAATTGCCAGCCACCGAGAGGCGCTCGTGATAGCAGAAGCGCGGGATTTCCTTGCCGGCGGCTTCGCAGGCCTGGAGCACGGAGGCGCCGTTGGGGACTTCGACCTCGATGCCGTCGATCGTGACCTTGGCCATCAGTTCTGTTCCCGATTGGCGGCGTGCCAGGCGGCCAGCAACTCACTGACCAGGATATCGTTGATGCGCATGCCCGCCGTATTGCTCTCGGTGATATGGACGCCAAACAGATTGGCGTTGTGGATCGTGGTTCCCGCAAGGTTCACATTGTCGAAGCCGGCACCGGACAGATTGGCGTTGATGAAGGTGGTTCCAGGCATGGTCCCATCCTCGAATTGCGCGCGGCTCAGGTTGAAATGCTCAAAGCGCGTGCCGACCATGTGCACATCCTCGAAGCGTGACGCATCGTGGATGGCAGAACGCACATTGAGAGGGGCACTCGTCATGCCCGTCACTCCGCCGCCATCGGGAGGTTCCGCGCCTTATAGGCCGCGATCCGCTCCTCCATCATCGGCCGGAAATGCCGGATCAGCCCCTGTACCGGCCATACGCCGCCATCGGCCAGGGCGCAGATGGTGTGGCCTTCGATCTGACGCGTCACCTGCTCCAGCACGTCAATTTCCTCGATCTCGGCGCGGCCTTCGACCATGCGGAGCATGACGCGGTTCACCCAGCCCATGCCCTCGCGGCACGGCGTGCATTGGCCGCAGCTCTCATGCTTGTAGAAGGCCGAGAGACGCTGGATCGCCTTGATCAGGTCGGTGGACTTGTCCATCACGATCACGCCCGCGGTGCCCAGGCCCGTGCGATGCTCGCGCAGCGCGTCGAAATCCATCAGCACATCGTCGCATACTGCCTTGGGGATCATCGGCGTGGAGGACCCACCCGGGATCACCGCCAACAGATTATCCCAGCCGCCGCGCACGCCGCCCGCATAGCGGTCGATCAGCTCGCGCAGCGGGATGCTCATCTCGGCTTCCACATTGCACGGCTTGTTCACATGGCCTTGCAGGCAGAAAATCTTCGTGCCCGAATTCTTCGGCCGGCCAAAGCTGGAGAACCAGGAGGCGCCACGCCGCAGGATGGTCGGCACCACGGCGATGGTCTCGACATTGTTCACCGTGGTCGGGCAGCCATAGAGCCCTACCGCCGCCGGGAAGGGTGGCTTCAGCCGCGGCATGCCCTTCTTGCCTTCGAGGCTCTCGATCAGCGCCGTCTCTTCGCCGCAGATATAGGCGCCAGCGCCGCGATGCACATAAAGCTCGAAATCATAGCCCGAGCCGCAGGCATTCTTGCCCAGCAAGCCAGCCTCGTAAGCCTCGTCAATCGCGGCCTGGAGGATCTGGATCTCGTTGTAGTATTCGCCGCGCACATAGATGTAGCCGGCCACCGCCCCCATCGCGAAACCGGCGATCAGGCAGCCTTCCACCAGCTTGTGCGGATCATGGCGAATGATGTCGCGATCCTTGCAGGTGCCGGGCTCGCTCTCATCACCATTCACGACCAGGTACGAGGGCCGGCCCTCGATCGGCGCCTTGGGCATGAAGGACCACTTCATGCCGGTCGGGAAGCCGGCGCCGCCGCGGCCGCGCAGGCCGGAATTCTTGACCTCCTCGACCAGCGCGTCGCGCCCCTTGGAAAGCAATTCCTTCGTGCCGTCCCAATCGCCCCGCATGCGCGCGGCGGCCAGGTTCCAGGGCTGCGCGCCGTAGAGATTGGTGAAGATGCGGTCCTTGTCGGAGAGCGCCATGTCTCAGTCCTCCGCCCCGTTCAGCACTTGCGGCCCACCGACCGGCGCGGAGGTCTGCCGCCCGATGACAGAGCCCGGCTTCGGCCGCTCGCCACGCTTCAGCGCTTCCAGCAGCTTCACCGTGCTGTCGTAGTCCATGTCCTCATAATAGTCGTCATCCACCTGCAGGATCGGCGCGTTCACGCAGCCGCCCAGGCACTCGACTTCCGTCAGCGTGAAATTGCCGTCGGCGCTGGTATCGCCATAGCCCTTGAGGTGCCCCGCATCCTTGCAGGCGCGCAGCACATCATCCGAGCCGCGCAGCCAGCAGGGCGTCGTGCCGCAGACCTGCAGATGGAAGCGGCCAATCGGCTTGGTGTTGTACATGAAGTAGAAGGTCGCGACTTCATAGACGCGCATCGGCGCCATGCCGAGCCGTTCGGCGATCACATCCATCGCCACGCGCGGCACCCAGGCCGAGCCGGTCTCCCGCCCCATCTGTTTCTGCGCGATGTAAAGCAGCGGCATCACCGCACTGGCCTGCCGGCCAGCCGGATAGCGCGCAATCACGGTCTCGATCTGCGCGAGGCTCGATGCGTCGAAGGCGAAATGCGTGGGCTCGGTCATGAGGCTAGATTATCCGCAGGAAGGAAAGGGCCACGGTCACGATCACGGCGATCCAGAGTGGCGTCCAACCCCAGGCCGGGCGGACGAGACGCAGGAGAAGGCCGACCAGCAAGGCCGGAACATAAAGGCTGGCAAAGCTGAGGATGACATCCCCGTTCACCGATCAATCTCGCCGAAGACGATGTCGAGACTGCCGATGATCGCCACCGCATCAGCCAGCATATGGCCCTTGGAGAGCACCTCCATCGCCTGGAGATGCGCATAGCCGGGTGCCCGGATCTTGCAGCGGTAGGGCTTGTTCGTGCCATCGGCCACCAGATAGACGCCGAACTCGCCCTTTGGCGCCTCGGTGACGGTGTAGGTGCTGCCGGCGGGCACGTGATAGCCCTCGGTGTAGAGCTTGAAGTGATGGATCAGCGCCTCCATCGAGCGCTTCATCTGCCCGCGCGTGGGCGGGACGATCTTGTTGTCCAGCACCTTGATGGGGCCAGGCTTCATCTGGTCCAGGCATTGGCGAATGATGCGCAGCGATTGCCGCATCTCCTGCATGCGGAGCAGATAGCGGTCATAGCAATCGCCATTGCGGCCGACCGGCACGTCGAACTCCATCCGGTCATAGACGTCGTATGGCTGCGACTTGCGTAAATCCCACGCGACACCCGAGGCGCGCAGGCATGGCCCCGAGAAACCCCACTCCATCGCCTGTTCGGCCGTCATCACGCCGATATCCACGGTGCGCTGCTTGAAGATGCGGTTGTTGGTCAGCAGCCCTTCCAGCTCATCCAGGAAGCCCGGGAATTGCTTCATCCAGGTTTCCAGCTTGGGCACCAGCGCCGCAGGAATGTCCTTCGCCACGCCGCCGGGCCGGAAATAATTGGCGTGGTAATGACTGCCCGAGGTCATCTCGTACATCTCAAGCAGATGCTCGCGCTGCTCGAAGCCCCAGAGGGCCGGCGTAATGGCGCCGCAATCCAGCGCATAGGTCGTCACGTTCAGCAGATGGTTCAGGATGCGCGTGATCTCGGCGAACATCACGCGGATATATTGCGCGCGCTCCGGCACATCCTTCTCGATGCCCAGCAGCCGCTCGGTGGCGATGGCGAAGCTGTGCTCCATGCACATCGGACTGACGTAATCCAGCCGGTCGAAATAGGGCAGCGCCTGGATATAGGTCTTGTACTCGATCAGCTTCTCGGTGCCGCGATGCAGCAGGCCGATATGCGGATCGGCACGCTCCACCACCTCGCCCTTCATCTCCAGGATGAGGCGCAGCACGCCGTGCGCTGCCGGGTGCTGCGGGCCGAAATTGATGGTGTGGCTGTCCATCTCGACGATGCGGCGCGCCGTCTCGCTTTGCGGCACTTCGCCAATGGGGCTGAGGTCGCTCACGGCTTATCGCCCCCCTTCTCTTCCACGCTGATGCGGTTCAGGTGGATCTTCTCGTCGCCCGGCAGCGTCGTCATGGCTTCCCAAGGGCTCATGAAGTCGAAATTGCGGAAATCCTGCACGAGTTGAACGGGCTCCTGCACCACGCGGCCAGCTTCGGCGTCGTAGCGCATTTCCACGAAGCCGGTCAGCGGGAAGTCCTTGCGCAGCGGGTGGCCTTCGAAGCCGTAATCCGTCAGCAGCCGGCGCAAATCCGCGAGACCCGCGAAGACGACGCCATACATGTCCCAGGTTTCCCGCTCGAACCAAGTGGCGGTGGGCCAGATGGCGGCGACACTCGGCACCGGGGCTACGGCGTCCGTCATCGTGATCACACGCACCCGCTCATTCCGCGTGAGCGAGAGCAGATTATACACGACGTCAAAGCGCTCCGGCCGCTCAGGCCAATCCACGCCACAGACATCCATCAGCTGTGCGAAATCGAGCGAAGGCGTGTCCCGCAGCAGCGCCATCAGCGGCAGCAGGGCATCGCGCGCCACATGCAGCACAAGCTCGGCGCCGGCACGCTCCCGCGTGAATTCAACCGGCAGGCGATCCGCAACCAGGCTGCGCAGTTCGGTTTCGAGCGCATCAACCACGGAGGATGGTCCCCGTACGGCGAATCTTCTTCTGCAATTGCAGGATCCCATACACCAGCGCCTCGGCCGTGGGCGGGCAGCCGGGGACGTAGATATCAACCGGTACGATGCGGTCGCATCCGCGGACCACGCTGTAGCTGTAGTGGTAATAGCCGCCGCCATTGGCGCAGGAGCCCATGGAGATGACCCAGCGCGGCTCGCTCATCTGGTCGTAGACCTTGCGCAGGGCGGGGGCCATCTTGTTGGTCAGCGTGCCGGCGACGATCATCACATCCGACTGGCGCGGCGAACCGCGCGGGATGATGCCGAAACGGTCCAGGTCATAGCGCGCCATATAGGCGTGGATCATCGGCACGGCGCAGCAGGCCAGGCCAAAGGTCATCGGCCAGAGCGAGCCTGTGCGCGCCCAGTTCACAACCTTGTCGAGATTGGCGACGACGAAGCCCTTCTCCTCGATCTCGCCGGTGACGGCGCGGATCACGGCGTCCTGCGGGGCGCCCTCTGGGTTCCAGGCGATCTCGTTCATGGTGGCTATTCCCAATCCAGGGCGCCTTTGCGCCACTCATAGATGAAGCCCACCGTCAGCACGCCGAGAAAGCCCATCATCGAGAAGAAGCCGACCCAGCCGATCTCACCCAGCGTCACAGCCCAGGGAAACAGGAACGCCACCTCCAGGTCGAAGATGATGAAGAGGATGGCGACCAGGTAGAAGCGCACATCAAAGCGCCGGCGCGTATCATCGAAGGGCGCGAAGCCGCACTCATAGGCCGAGAGCTTTTCCGCATTGGGCTTTTGCCGCGCCAGCAGAAGACTGCCACCCACCATCGCCACGGCGATGCCACCGGCGATCCCCAGGAAAACGAGGATGGGGAAATACTGGGCGAGCAGCGGCTGCGTCATCTTTGCCTCGGCGAATCTCGTTCCGCGCCCACTCCTTGCCGCGCTGCCGCGACCGATGGGCGTTGGGCCAGCGGGGCGGGAATGCCTCTCTGACGCAGCGCACCATACAGCAACCCAGGGGCGGACCGCCATAGGGGCGCGCGGTTAAACCCACGTCAGCGCAGGGCTTTCCCAAGCGCTTCGATGCAGGAATGAAATGGGAAGAGGAACCTGGCGAGACCAGGAAAACGTCTGGCGCGAGTGACGGGGCTCGAACCCGCGACCTCCGGCGTGACAGGCCGGCGCTCTAACCGACTGAGCTACACCCGCGTAAGACGAAGGGGCGTTTAGGCCCCGCTCCCCTGGCTGTCAACCAACCGCCGGAGGAAAAGAATGGTGGGCGCTGACGGGGTCGAACCGCCGACATCCTGCGTGTAAAGCAGGCGCTCTACCTCTGAGCTAAGCGCCCCCAGGAGGTGCATCCTGGAATGGGCACCACGCACGCAAGAAGGGCCAGCCCCTTGCCAGGGCTGGCCCTCCACGCAACCTCTGATGCCAGCTTAGTTCACGGCTTCCTTGAGGTTCTTGCCGGCCTTGAACCGGACGGTCGTCGAAGCGGGGATCTTGATTTCCTCGCCCGTGCGCGGGTTGCGGCCCTTGCCGGCCTTACGCTTGCTGGTGCTGAAGGTGCCGAAGCCGACGAGGCGGACTTCCTGCTTCTTCTTCAGCGCCTTCATGATCGCCTCGAACACCGAGTCGAGCACATCTCCGGCCTTCGCCTTCGACAATTCGCCCGTCTCGGCGACAACGGCAACGAGATCCTGCTTGTTCATGGGAAGACCCCCCTTTTGAACGGCCTGCTGACGTGAAGACCGATTCTTCCCGCTGGCCCGCGACGACACTAAACGGCGGTTTTCCGCCGCGTCAATGATGAGGGTACGCGATTCGTGGCGGATTGCCTCGCTTTTTTGGGGATAGCTTGCGCAAACCCTTGATGGACGTGGTGAAAATGAAAAAGGGCGCCACCGAAGTGACGCCCTTCCCGCTTCCCGCAAGCACGCCCGATCAGTGCGGGCGAACCGCCGTACCCGATTCGACGGGCGGCACTGGCGTCTCCTCTGGTTCCACCCAGGTGATGGGCTCCGGCGGGCGCACCAAGGCTTGGCTGATCACCTGGTCCACGTGACTGACCGCAATGATCTTCAGCGCCTTCTTCACGCTCTCCGGGATGTCCGCCAGGTCCTTCTCATTGTCCTTGGGGATGAAGACCGTGGTGATCCCCGCACGCAGGGCCGCCAGCAGCTTCTCCTTCAGGCCACCGATGGGCAGCACGCGGCCACGCAGCGTGATCTCGCCCGTCATCGCCACCTCGCGCCGCACGGGGATACCCGTGAGGACGGAGATGATGGATGTCGCCATCGCCACACCGGCACTCGGCCCATCCTTCGGCGTGGCCCCTTCGGGCACATGCACATGGATGTCACGCTTCTCGAACAAGGTCGGCTTGATGCCGAAGGTGATCGAACGCGAGCGCACATAGGAGAGCGCGGCACTCACCGATTCCTTCATCACATCGCCCAGCTGGCCCGTCGGCTTGATGTTGCCCTTGCCGGGCACCACCACGCTTTCAATGGAGAGGATCTCGCCCCCCACCTCGGTCCAGGCGAGGCCGGTGACGACGCCCACCATGTCCTCGCTCTCGGCCTCGCCATAGCGGAACTTCTTGATGCCCGCGTATTTCTCGAGGTTCTTGCGATTGATGGCGACCTTCTTGGCCTTGGCCGAGACGATTTCCTTCACCGCCTTGCGCGCCAGGCCACCCAGCTCGCGCTCCAGGTTCCGCACGCCCGCCTCACGCGTGTAGTAGCGCACGAGGTCCAGCAGCGCCTCATCCGTCAGCGACCATTCGCTGGGCTTCAGACCATTCGCCTCGGTCACCTTGGGCATGAGGTGGCGCTTCGCGATCTGCACCTTCTCATCTTCGGTGTAGCCGGGGATGCGGATGATCTCCATGCGGTCCAGCAGCGGCTGTGGCATGCGCAGCGAATTGGCGGTCGTGATGAACATCACGTCGCTCAGGTCGTAATCCACCTCCAGATAGTGATCGGCGAAGGTGCCGTTCTGCTCCGGGTCCAGCACCTCCAGCAGGGCGCTAGAGGGGTCGCCGCGCCAATCGGCGCCGAGCTTGTCGATCTCGTCCAGCAGGAAGAGCGGATTGCTGGTCTTCGCCTTCTTCATGCCCTGGATCACCTTGCCCGGCATGGAGCCGATATAGGTGCGCCGGTGGCCGCGAATCTCCGCCTCATCCCGCACGCCGCCCAGCGACATGCGCACGAAGGCGCGGCCCGTCGCCTTGGCGATGGACTTGCCGAGTGACGTCTTGCCCACGCCGGGCGGCCCCACCAGGCAGAGGATCGGCCCACGGATCTTCTTGCTGCGCGATTGCACGGCCAGATACTCGATGATCCGTTCCTTGACCTTCTCCAGGCCATAATGGTCGGCGTCGAGCACCTTCTCGGCCGCCACGATGTCGCGGCGGACCACGCTGCGCTTCTTCCAGGGGATGCTGAGGATCCAGTCGAGGTAGTTGCGCACCACCGTCGCCTCGGCCGACATGGGCGACATGGTGCGCAGCTTCTTCAGCTCCGCCATCGCCTTGTCATGCGCTTCCTTGGTGAGCTTGGTGGCCTTGATCTTGGCCTCGATTTCGGCGGTCTCATCCTTGCCGTCCTCGCCCTCGCCCAGCTCCTTCTGGATCGCCTTCATCTGCTCATTCAGGTAGTATTCGCGCTGGGTCTTTTCCATCTGCCGCTTCACGCGGCTGCGGATGCGCTTTTCCACCTGCAGGACGCTCATCTCGCCTTCCATATGCGAGAAGACACGCTCCAGCCGGGCCGAAACCGAGGCGATTTCCAGCAATTCCTGCTTCTCGGGGATCTTGATGGAAAGATGGCTCGCCACCGTATCCGCAAGCTTGCCCGCATCCTCGATCTGGTTGATCGAGACCAGCACCTCGGGCGCGATCTTCTTGTTGAGCTTGATGTAGCTCTCGAATTGCGAGATCACGGTGCGCATCAGCGCCTCGACCTCGCGCTTCTCCGAGGCCGCCTCGGGGACGGTTTCGGTGAAGGCTTCGAAGTAGTTCTCGGTCTCCTTGAAGCCCACGATCTTCGCACGGCGCCCGCCCTCGACCAGCACCTTCACGGTGCCATCCGGCAGCTTCAGCAATTGCAGCACGGTGGAGACGGTGCCCGTCTCGAAGAGGTCGGCGGCGCCAGGATCATCCTGCAGCGCGTTCTTCTGCGCGACGAGGAGGATCTGCTTGTCGTCCCGCATCACGGCTTCCAGCGCGCGCACGGATTTCTCGCGGCCGACAAAGAGCGGCACGATCATGTGCGGGAAGACAACAATATCCCGCAGCGGCAGGACGGGAAGGAGTTCGCCGCGAATGGTTTCCGTCATAAGGACCTCACTAGGACAGTCGGCTGGGCGGACGCCCGAATTCGGCACGCCCACCCGAAGCCACGGGTTGATCTTGTCATTTGGTCATGAAGGGCCGGCAAACAAGCCGCCCCTTCAGGCAGCTCCGGTCTCAGGCGGAACTCTGCTCGGCGGCCTTCTCGCCGTAGATGAAGAGCGGCTGGGCGCGCACCTCGGCCACTTCGCGGTTCACCACCACCTCCTCGACGTCGCTCAGGCCGGGCAGCTCGAACATGGTGGTCAGCAGGATCTGCTCCATGATAGAGCGCAGCCCGCGGGCGCCCGTCTTGCGCTGGATGGCGCGGGTGGCGACGGATTTCAGCGCGTCCTCGGTGAAGGTGAGCTTTGCTCCCTCCATCTCGAACAGGCGCTGATACTGCTTGAGCAGCGCGTTCTTCGGCCGCGTCAGGATCTCGATGAGGGCCTTCTCATCCAGATCCTCCAGCGTGGCGACAACCGGCAGGCGGCCGATGAATTCCGGGATCAGGCCGAATTTCAGCAGATCCTCGGGCTCCACCTCGCGCAGCACGGCACCCATGCGGCGATCCTCGGGGCTGCGGACCTCGGCGCCATAGCCGATGCCCGAGCCCTTGCCGCGCGCGCCGATGATCCGCTCCAGCCCGGCGAAGGCGCCGCCGCAGATGAAGAGGATGTTGGTCGTGTCCACCTGCAGGAATTCCTGCTGCGGATGCTTGCGCCCGCCCTGCGGCGGCACGGAGGCGACGGTGCCCTCCATGATCTTCAGCAGCGCCTGCTGCACGCCCTCGCCCGAGACGTCCCGCGTGATGGACGGGTTGTCCGACTTGCGGGAAATCTTGTCCACTTCGTCAATATAGACGATGCCGCGCTGCGCCCGCTCCACGTTGTAATCGGCCGCCTGCAAAAGCTTGAGGATGATGTTCTCGACATCCTCGCCCACATAGCCGGCCTCGGTCAGCGTCGTCGCATCGGCCATGGTGAAGGGCACGTCGAGGATGCGGGCCAGCGTCTGCGCGAGCAGCGTCTTGCCCGAGCCCGTCGGCCCGATCAGCATGATGTTGGACTTGGCGATCTCGACGTCGTTGTTCTTCGCCACGGCGGCCAGACGCTTGTAGTGGTTGTGCACCGCGACCGAGAGCACCTTCTTCGCGTGCTCCTGCCCGATCACATAATCATCGAGGACCTTGCAGATTTCCTTCGGCGTGGGGACGCCATCGCGCGTCTTCACCATATGCGTCTTGTGCTCTTCACGGATGATATCCATGCAGAGTTCGACGCATTCATCGCAGATGAAGACGGTGGGGCCCGCGATGAGCTTGCGCACCTCATGCTGCGACTTCCCGCAGAAGGAGCAGTAAAGGGTATTCTTGCTATCGCCAGACTTGCTCATGCGCACTCCTCACGGCTGGAAGGGACCCGGCTGTCCGCTCTCGAGCCGCGTTTCAATATCGTGACCCGGGAATCTAGCCTCCCAGGGGCCCCCAAGGGAAGCACTGCTCCCTCGGAAGGCTCGTCCTGTGCTCTTTATCCCTGAATTCCACTCAACAGATCAGGGCTTTGCCGCTTCCGGCGTGGCGGGGCGCTTATCCACCACCTGGTCAATCAGGCCCCAGTCACGCGCTTCCTCGGCCGACATGTAGCTGTCGCGCTCGAGCTTGGATTCGATGGCCTCGACCGGCTGGCCCGTGTGGGTGACGTAGATCTGGTTGAGCCGCTTGCGCAATTCCAGGATCTCGCGCGCCTGGATTTCGATATCCGTGGCCTGGCCCTGCGCGCCGCCCGAGGGCTGGTGGACCATCACGCGCGCATTCGGCAGCGCGAAGCGCTTGCCCTTGGCGCCGGCGGTCAGCAGCAGCGAGCCCATCGAGGCGGCCATGCCCATGCACAGCGTGCTGACCGGGCTGCGAACGAACTGCATGGTGTCATAGATGGCAAGGCCAGCGCTGACCACACCGCCTGGGCTATTGATATAGAACGAGATTTCCTTGTTGGGATTCTCGCTCTCCAGGAAGAGCAGCTGGGCGCAGATCAGGCTTGAGACGCCATCATAGACCGGCCCGGTCAGGAAAATGATCCGCTCCTTCAGGAGGCGGGAATAGATGTCATAGGCGCGCTCACCGCGGCTGGATTGCTCCACCACCATGGGAACGAGAGAATTATTATAGATTTCAACAGGATCACGGTCCTGCGTCCCAACATATCGCACGTCTCGAATTCCCATCGGCTGAGGTCCGCCCCAGGATGGGCACGGCCTGGTTAAGGCCGGGCGAATCGTGCCCCGGCCCCTCGGTCAGAAACAGCATGTGGGCAGAGACGGCCCCAGGGAAAGAGGGGGGCGAAAATCACCCCCTCCCCGTGGGTTCAAATCTGCTGGGCAGCCTCGGCCAAGGCCTCAGGCGTCACAGTTTCTTCCTCGACCTTGGCCAATTCCAGCATGAAGTCCACGACCTTCTCCTCGAAGATCGGGCTGCGCAGGTTTTCCAGCGCCTGCGGGTTCTTCTGGAAGAAGTCGAAGACCTGCTTTTCCTGGCCCGGATAGCGCTGCACCTCGGCGCGCATGGCGTTGCCGAGTTCCTCACGCGTTACCGTGATGTTGTTGGTGGTGCCGATCTCGGAGAGCAGCAGGCCCAGGCGGATCCGGCGCTCGGCGATGGCTCGATATTCGGCCTTCAGCGTGTCCTCGTCCTTGCCCGCATCGTCGCCATCCAGCTTGCCGGCCTTCATATCGGCCTCGACACGCTGCCAGATCTGGCTGAACTCGTTCTCCACCATGCCGCCGGGCACTTCGAAGCTGGCGCGTTCGGCCAAGGCGTCCAGCAGCTTGCGCTTCAGCGCCATGCGGCTCTGGCCGTCATATTCGCGCTGGAGGCTTTCCAGGATCACTTCGCGCAGCTTCTCGAAGCTCTCCAGCCCGAGCGTCTTGGCCAGTTCGTCATCCAGCGCGGGCTTGGAATAGATCTTCAGCGCCTTGGCGGTGACAGTGAATTCCGCATCCTTGCCAGCCAGGTCGGCCGAGCCGTAATCGGCCGGGAAGCTGGTCTTGACGATGCGCTCCTCGCCCGGGGCCATGCCTTCCATCTGCTCGGTAAAGCCCGGGATGAAGCCGGGGCCGGCCACCTCGATGGGCATGTCCGTCGCCGAGCCGCCCGGGAACTCCTCACCGCCGATGCGGCCCACAAAGTCGCAGACCAGCACTTCGCCCTTGGCGGCGGGGCGGGCTTCCGTCTCTTCCAGGCTGGCCTGGCGGCGCGTGATGCTGTCCAGCGCCTTGGTGACCTCATCCTCACCCGGAGCGGCCTTGAGGCGCGTCAGGCTGATGCCGGCGAAGTCGGGCATCGGGATCACCGGCAGGACTTCGACATCCATGCGGAATTCGAGATCCCCGCCATCCGCGAAATTCACCAGTTCGATCTTGGGCTGCAGCGCGGGGCGCAGGTTGTTCTCGGTGACGACCTTGCCGGTGGCTTCCTGGACGGAGGCTTCCAGCACTTCACCCATCACGGCCTGGCCGTAGCGCGCCAGCACCACCTTCTGCGGCACCTTGCCGGGGCGGAAGCCGGGCAGCTTCATGTCCTTGGCCAGTTCCGCCAGGCGCTTGTCCTTCTGGGCGGCGATGCTCGTCGCGGGAACCACCACCGTATAGGCCCGCTTGAGCCCTTCGTTCGCGACCTCAGTGACCTGCATAATAAGTGATTCCGTTCGTGCGTTGCGGGACCCGGCCAAGTGGTGCGGGCGGAGGGATTTGAACCCCCACGGCTTGCGCCACTGGAACCTAAATCCAGCGTGTCTGCCAATTCCACCACGCCCGCGTGACCGCGTGGCCATAGGGAGAGCCGCGCGTGTAGCCGAAAGCGCGGGGTCCGCCAATACTCGCCCCATGGTGGATTCGCATGACCCCGGCGGCAAGGTCCGCCTGAAGCTGGCCTCCGACATCGTCTCGGCGGCGGCTTTCTCGGAATGCCGGCGCTGGCGCTGGTGGCTGGAACGGCGCTGGGACGGCCAACCCATCGGCACGCCGGGCTTTGCCGTGGTGATCGGAATGAACCCCTCCACCGCCGATCTGGACGCGGATGACCCGACCGTGGCCGGCTGTGTGTTCCGCGCACGGTATCGCTGGGGCCTGCCCGGCCTCGTCATGCTCAACGCCTTCGCCTACCGCGCGACCGACAAGAAGCGGCTGCTGGGGGTTGCGGACCCGGTGGGCGCGGAAAATGACGCGACGATCCTGCATTACGCCCGGAGTGCCGCGCTGGTCGTGGTGGCCTGGGGGCAGCCGCCCAAGGCACTGATGGAGCGCGGTGCGGCGGTGGCGGCGCTGCTGCGCGGCGCCGGAGTGACGCCGGTGTGCTTTGGCGTGAATGGCGATGGCAGCCCCAAGCATCCGCTCTATCAGAAGCGCGACGCGGTGTTGGTCCCCTGGGGCGCCCCATGCTGACCATCTGGGGACGGCGCACCTCCTCCAATGTCCAGGCGCTGATGTGGTGCGTGGGCGAATTGGGCCTCGATTATCAACGGCATGATGCAGGCCATCGCTTCGGCGGCACCGATACGCCGGAATTCCTCGCCATGAACCCGAACGGGACCGTGCCGGTGCTGCGCGATGGCGCGAGGGAACCCATTTGGGAGACCGGCGCCATCCTGCGCTACCTCGCGGCGCGGCACGGCCCGGAGGCCTTCTGGCCGGCCGATCCCGCGGCTCGGGCGGTGGTGGATCAATGGGCGGAGTGGGCGAAGATCAATGTGGCGCTGGCTTTCACCGCGCCGATCTTCTGGCGCGTGGTTCGGACCTCGGCCTTGGCCCGCGATCCGGCGGCTATCGCGGCGGGGATCGCAAAGCTTGACCCGTTTCTTGACATTGCCGAGTCGGCGCTGCGTAACACCGCGTTCCTGGCAGGCCCGAATTTTACCCTGGGCGATATCCAGCTCGGCCACGTGCTCTACCGATATTTCGACATCGCCATTGACCGGAAGCCCAGGCCTGCTCTGCGAGCCTACTACGAGGCGCTCACCACGCGCCCCGCCTATCGCGCGCATGTGATGATCTCTTATGAGGAGCTTCGCGCGCTGAATTAGCCCAGCAGCAATTCCGCGCAGGCGTCCAGCACCGCCGCCTCATCCAGCCCATATTCGGCATAGAGGGCCGGGATATCGCCCCCCTGCCCAAAGCGATCCACGCCCAGCGCCGCGATCCGGTGCCCGCGCACGCCGCCCATCCAGTCCAGTGCCGCAGGATGCCCGTCCAGCAGCGTCACGATCCCGGCCCCGGGAGCCAGCGGCGCGAGGAGCTTTTCGATCTGCGAAGCCTCTCCCCCCGGCCCGCCACGCGCCCGCTTGCGCGAGGCGAGCCACCCCTGGTGCAGCCGGTCGGGCGAAGTGACGGCCAGCAGCCCGGCCCCCGGTTCCTCAGCCCGCAGCGCCTCGAAGGCGGCCATCGCCTCGGGTGCCACCGGCCCCTGATAGGCGATCGCGATCCGCGCGCCGGCCGCTGGCGGCACCATCCAGTAGCCCCCCGCGATCACCTGCGCCGGGTCCAGCACGCGGTCCGGCTGGGCCAGCCCGCGGGTTGAAAGCCGCAGCCAGACCGAAGATCCCTCCGGTTCCTGCATATGCGCGAAGGCATGCCGCATGAGAATGGCGAGTTCATCGGCAAAGGCCGGCTCAAACGCCGCAAGCCGGTCCTGCGCCATGCCGATCAGCGGCGTGTTCACCGATTGATGCTGCCCGCCCTCCGCCGCCAGCGTAATGCCGGAGGGCGTGCTGACCAGCAGAAAGCGCGCATCCATGTAGCAACCATAGATCAGCGCATCGAGGCCGCGATTGACGAAGGGATCATACACGGTCCCGATCGGCAGCAGCCGGGCGCCGTAAAGCCGGTCCGAAAGCCCCAGCGCCGCCAGCACCAGGAACAAATTCTGCTCGGCGATGCCAAGCTCCACATGCTGCCCCTCGGGCGACATGCCCCAGCGCTGCGCCGAGGCGAGCTTGGCGTCACGGAACACGTCATTCTTCAGGTGCCGGTCGAAAATGCCGCGCCGGTTGACCCAGGGGCCAAGATTGGTGGAGACGGTCACATCCGGGCTGGTGGTGACGATGCGCGCCGCCATGGGCGCGAATTCGCCCTCGCCACGGCCGATTCCGGCCAGGATTTCGCCAAAGGCCGCCTGGGTGGAGAGCTTGCGCCCCGCCGGCACGCGCGGCACGGGCAAGACCGCCGGGATGGGGATCTTCGGCGAGGTCAGGCTGCGGCCCTCGGGCGTCAGCTTCTGCGCAAAGGGGATGCTGGCGATGAAGCCGCGCATTTCCTCGGCGGAGATCTCCAGCCCCTCGAACTCGTCCCATTCATGGCCGGGGCGGATGTTCATGGCGCGACGGAACACCTCCATCTGCTCCTTCGTCATCAGCCCGGCATGGTTGTCCTTGTGGCCGGCAAAGGGCAGGCCCATGCCCTTCACCGTATAGGCGATGAAGCAGCTGGGCTGGTCGCCCGCCGCATCCTGGGCGCGGAAGGCCTCCATCAGTGTCTCGATGTCATGGCCGCCGAGGTTGTTCATCAGCGCGGCCAATTCGTCATCGCTCAGCGGATCAATGATGCTGCGCAGCCCCTCCTCACGCCCGAGTTCGGCCAGCAGGGCCGCGCGCCAGGCAGCCCCGCCCTGGAAGGTCAGCGCGGCGTAGAGGCTGTTGGGGCAGTCATCAATCCAGCGGCGCAGGCTCTCGCCCCCTGGCCGCGCAAAGGCCGCCTGCAGCTTGCGGCCATATTTGAGGGTGACGACATTCCAGCCCATGTCGCGGAACAGGCCTTCGATGCGGCCAAACAGGCGGTCCTGCACCACGGAATCCAGGCTCTGGCGGTTGTAATCAATCACCCACCAGACATTGCGAATATCGTGCTTCCAGCCCTCCAGCAGGGCCTCGTAGATGTTGCCCTCATCCAGTTCCGCATCGCCCACGATGGCAACGTGCCGCCCAGCGGGCAGCCCCTCCGGCGCCAGCTTCTTCAGCCGCACATAATCCTGCACCAGGCTGCCGAAGCTGGTCAGCGCCACGCCAAGCCCGACCGAGCCCGTGGAAAAATCCACCTCGCCGCCATCCTTCATGCGCGAGGGATAGGGCTGGATGCCGCCGAATTGCCTGAGCGTGGCCAGCCGCTCCGGCGCCTGCCGGCCCAGCAGCAGGTTCATCGCGTGGAAGACCGGCCCGGCATGCGGCTTCACCGCGATGCGATCGGCCGGCTTGAGGATGTCGAAATACAGCGCCGTCAGGATCGAAATGACGGAGGCGCAGGAGGCCTGGTGTCCGCCCACCTTCAACCCGTCCCGATTGGGGCGGATATGGTTGGCGTGGTGAATCATCCAGGCCGAAATCCAGAGCAGCTTGCGCTCGACGGCGTTCAGCAAAGCCACCCGCCGCGCATCATCCGGGGCATTGGCGCGGAAGAGGGGCAATTGCTGGTTCATGGCGGATCGTTCCTGGCGTTTGTCCCAGCTTAGCGCGAACCCGCCCTGACGTGGCTACCCCTTCACCAGCTTGCGCACGGCGCTGGCCATGGCGCGCTTGCCCTCACCCGCATAGGCCTCGTGGTTATCTTCAATATATTCCGGATCGTAGAGGTAGTTCACCATCAGGCCCGCACTTTCCCGCATGCCCTTGACCGATGTATCCGCGCGCCAGTTGATCCGCTCCACCCGGGCGCCGTTTGAAAGATGGAAATGCGCCACGGGGTCAGCCGCCCGCTTCGGGTTGCGGCCGGTCTCCAGCGCGACGAAACGGGCGCAGAGGCGCACCAGCACAGGCTCCAGCACCTTCGTCACCGCGGGCGACCATTCCTTGCGGACCAACAGCAGATGCAGCGCAGCGCCGGGCGAGGTCTCGGCCGGCGCGCCGGCCGCGGTGCGGATGGCGGTCACTTCATCGGGCAGCAGGAGGCCTGGATCACCGGCATCATCACGCGCGGAAAGCCAGCGGCAGAAGCCCGGCACGGGCGAAAGTGTGGCGAATTGCTTCAGGCCACGGAATTCCTGGCCCAGCACCTCGACCACGCGCTTGATGAGGAAATTGCCGAACGCAATGCCATCCAGCCCGCGCTGGCAGTTGTTGATGGAATAGAAAATGGCGGTATCCGCCAGATTCGGGTCCATCACCTCGGCCTTGGGGTCGAGCAGCGCCTGCACCGAGCCGGCCAGACCCTTCATCAGCGCGATCTCGACGAAGATCAGCGGCTCCTCGGGCATGCGCGGGTGAAAAAAGGCGTAGCAGCGGCGGTCCGAATCCAGACGGTTCTTGAGGTCGTCCCAGCTTTCGATCCGGTGCACCGCCTCGTAGCGGATCAGCTTTTCCAGCAGGGCCGCCGGGCTGTTCCAGTCAATCCGGCGCAACTCCAGGAAGCCGAGGTCAAACCAGGAGGTGAGCAGCGTCTTGAGATCAGCCTCCAGGGCTTCCAGCAACGGATCGGTCTCGGCGGCGCGCAGCACATCGGCGCGCAAATCCACCAGGAGCTTCATGCCGTCGGGGATGGCGGTGAACTGCGTCAGCAGCCGGATGCGGGGACTTTCAAGCGCCCGGCGCAGCCGCACCTTGGCGGCAGCCTTGCCCGGCCCGTCACTGGCTTTGGTCCATTCCCCAATCGCGCGCTCGACGGCCTTGGGGTCGGCATCGAAGCCGGCCAGGATGCGCAGGAACAGCACGCGCTCCACCTCGGAGAAGCCGCGATAGGCGGCGGCAAGCTTCGCGGCACGCGCGCGGGCCGAGACCTCGCCACCACGCGCCGCAAGGCAGGCCTGCATCTGGGCGGCCACATCCTCGACCTCGTCGCGCCCGCCCACCCGGTCGGCCATGTCACGCCAGAGGCCGGTAACGCGGCGGAGCGCGCGGTCCACCAGGGAGTCGGGCGGCGACAAAACCGTATCGGGCATCAGGCAACTCCCATTCTCAGGCTTGAGTCTAGCGCGGAAACATTCGGAAATAAAGCGAGAAAACACGCAATCCCGATGGACAGGGTGAAGCCTCGATTGCTTAACTTGATATTAAAATAAGGTGAGCGAACGAACATGGCCTCCTTCACCATACACGGCACCACTGGTGCGCCACTGATCCAATTCGGCACCGCCAGCGCCGATGTGTTCAGCACGGCGGGGATCCAGGGCCTGCTGGCGCCTGGCCTGGCGCAGAACGCCCTGGGGGGCTTCGACACGCTCAATCTGCGCGGCCTCGGCCCGCTCGTGGTCACCGATGCGGCCTTCGCGGGCCTGCTGAATTTCGAACGGCTCGACCTCGCCTCTCTCAGTGCCACCAGCATCACGCTCTCGGCCAATGCCGCGCTCGCCTTTGGCGGCATGATGGAGTTGCGGGCCTTCCGCGGGACGCTGACGCTGGACGGGACGGCACTTTCCGCCACGACGCAGCTCCTCGTCCGGGGAGGGCAAGCCGGGGACTCGCTGACCGGCGGCGCGGGCGATGACAGGCTGCTGGGGCGCGTCGGCGACGATACCATCGAGGGCGGCGGCGGGCATGACACGCTGTTCGGCGGCACAGGCGAGGATGCGCTCTCGGGCGGTGATGGCAATGACCAGCTCTTCGGTGAAGCCGGCCAGGACAGCCTCTCGGGCGGCGAGGGCCAGGACCGGCTGGGCGGTGGCGAAGGCGATGATGTCCTGGAGGGCGGGGCGGGCCAGGATACGCTGCTGGGCAATGCCGGCGATGACATCCTGCGCGGCGATGCGGGCGCCGATGTGTTGCGCGGCGGCGAGGGGCTGGACCTGATCGATGGTGGCACCGGGGATGATGTGCTGGAAGGTGGCGCGGAGGCAGATGTCTTCAGGCTCTCGGCCGGCACGGATTTCATCAGCGATTTCAACCTGGCAGAGGGGGACCGCCTGGATGTCAGCGGGCTCGAGATCCGCAATCTGGCGCAGTTCCAGGCCATCGCCACGCAGGTCGGGACCACCTTGCGCATCAACACCGCGCCTGGGGAGGTTACCCGGCTGCGCAATGTGACGCTGGCCGATCTCGGGGCCGATGACCTGATCCTCGCGGCCGGCCGCGCGCCCACCGACATCGCCTTTGCTGCCGGGCCCCTCATCGTTACCGGCGCGGCCAATGGCGGCACGGGCCTCTCCGGCGTGGGCATCCTGACCGCCACCGACCCCGATGCCGGCGACAGCATCACCTTCACCGTGGATGACCCGCGCTTCACCATCGCCTTCGGCGCCTTTCTCTGGGTGGCCGGCACGCCCTTCGACTTCGCCGACCAGGCGAGCGTCACCCTGAACATCACCGCGACCGACAGCTACGGGCTATCCTATTCGGAGGCTTTCACCATCGCGGTCAGCGCGCCTGGCCTCGGCACCAACAACCTGACCGTCAGTGAAAATCTCTCGGCGGGGGCCGTGGTGGGCACCTGGCAGGCGCTGGATTTCATCCCCGTGGGCGAGGTCAGCTTCGAGGTTGTGACCGTCGGCTCTGCCTTCACCTTCGATGGTGACCGCCTGGTCACGACGCAGACGCTGGATTTCGAAACCCTGGCCAGCCACGACATCATCGTGCGGCTGCGCGACTCAGGGGCCGATCCCGATGATGCGAGCGATGACCGCGTCTTGGTGCGCAGCGTCACCATCACCGTGGAGGATCGCGATGATGTGGGCATCGTTCTGGCGGTCACGCGCGATCTCCCCGATCCGGTGCTGCCCGGCACCTCCTCGGATCTGACGCTGTTCGATGCCGCGGATTCCGTGACCGGAAGCTTCATGCCGGACCGGTTCAGCCTGGTGGGCAGCGTGACAGGCGGCAATGGGATGGCCGGCCTGAATGGCAGCCCGGGCGCCGCGGGCGCTGAAACCTTCATCTTTGGCCCGGTGATCAACACGCGCGTCGTGCAGGATGGCGCCGATGGCGCGGCGGGCGGCGCGGGCACGGCAGGCGGTGCGGCGACGGCGCGGGCAGGCTCCCTCACCGCGCGCCTGGGCAATGACCCGGCGGCACTGGCGGATGACATGTTCCTGCTGGAAATCACGGCGAGGGCGGGCTCTGGCGGCCAAGGCGCGGTTGGCGGCGCAGGCGGGAACAGCGCCCTTGAGGCCGATCACACGGACGTCAACGCCAACACAGGCGCCGTGATCGCCGGCGTCAACGACACCACCGGGCAAGGCGGCATGGGTGGCGCTGGCGGTGCGGGCGGCGCAGGCGGCGAGGCCGAGGCGCTCCTTATCGGCTTCGATGCGAGTTTCACCAATCGCGCGGCACTGACATTGAACAGCACGGCCCTGGGTGGCGCAGGTGGCGATGGCAGCCAGGGCGGCGCGGGCGGCATCGGGCGCTTCGATGCCGATCTGAGCCTGGCCGGCGATGGTGGCGAAGGCGGGGTGGGCGGTGCCGGTGGGCGCGGTGGCGACGCCATCTCCCTTGTTGCGGCGGCGGGGGGTGGTTTTGGCGGAGGGGACCTCTCCTTCACCATCTTCTCCATCGCCCGGGGTGGCCAGGGTGGACAGGGCGGCGCGGGCGGCGCGCCCGGCATCAACCAGAGCACCGTCTCGGAAACCCAGTTCGGCGAGGAAATCATCTCCATCACCGACATCACGACGGGCCGCGATATCGGCGGGGCGGGCGGCCGGGGCGGCGATGGCGGCGATGCGGCCGCCATCATCAACGACCTGCGCATCGGCGGCTATGTCGCGAACCCGGCCAGCACCCTGGTCCGACTGCAGGCGGAAGCGACCGCCGGCATGGGTGGCGCGGGGGGCCTGGGCAGCACCGATATCGGCGAAGACGGCGTGGCGGGCGACGGCTTCATGACCGAGACCAGCTTCGCCGGCATCGCGGGTGCCGATGGCGCGGCGGGCGCCCAGGGCACGGCCAGCATCACCATGGGGATCAACCACATCTATCTGGAGGGCGGCGATGACGTCCTGCAGATCGCAGCCTTCTTCAGCGGCGCCACGCATGAGCTGACCTTTGTCGGCAATGTCTTCGATGGCGGCGCCGGGGATGACCATCTCGATCTCTCGGCCTTCTATGGCTTCGCCGTGACGCTCGACGTCGCGCAGAACCGCATGATGTTCGGCACCAGCCCGTGGAACAGCGTGAGCGGCTTCGAGAGCTTCCACGGCACCGAAGGCGATGACGTCTTCCTCGATGGCGCGGATGCGCAGGTCTATGAGGGCGGCAGCGGGCGGGATCGCTTCGCCTTCGCCGCAGGCCACGGCAATGACAGCATCCGCGACTTCACGCAGGGCGAGGATGAGATTGACTTTTCCGCCTTTGCCGGCGTGGGCTTCGCGGATCTGCAAATCACCTATGGCGGTGACGGAACGCCGTCGGACCCGGCCTATGTGGTGGTTTCGGCCAATGCGGGGAGCGACAGCATCAGCATCTCCCTCGGCGCACCCACCACGCTGGCCGCGTCCGACTTCATCTTCGCCTGAAGCGGCCAGGCGGCATCAGGCTTCGGGAGCGCCGCCGGCCGCCACGAACGCCTGCGGCAGCGCCATGGGCAAGTCCTCGGCGAGCAGCCCCGGGCCGATGCGCCGCGCCGCCTCGCCCTGCAGCCAGGCGGCAGCGCAGGCCGCTTCATAGGCGGGCAGGCCCTGGGCCAGCAGCGCCGCCGCCAACCCCGCCAGTACATCGCCCGTCCCCCCCGTCGCGAGCCAGGGCGGGGCATTGTGATTGATCGCCACACGCCCATCCGGGGCGGCGATGATACTGTCCGAGCCCTTCAGCAGCACGACGGCGCCGGTCTGCGCCGCGGCTGCACGCACGGCAGTCAGGCGATCCTCCCCGGGGGCGCCGAAGCCGCGCGCGAATTCGCCCGCATGCGGCGTCAGGATGGCAGCGCCGCGCAGCAATTCGGGCCGGCCCGCGCAGGCGGTCAGCGCCCCCGCATCGGCCACCACGCGCCGGCCCGCCCCGAGCAACGCCGCCAAGGCACCGCGCGTCGTCGCATCGGGCGGCAGGCCAGGGCCCAGCAGGACCACCGCGCGCCGCACATCCGCCAGGATCTGGCCGAGCAGCGCGCCCATGCCCCGCACCTCCAGCACCAGGGCGCCAGGCTCCGCCAGGCGGTGCGATGCGGCGCTGGCCGCATCGGCGCAGGCGAGCGTCACCAGCCCGGCCCCCGCCCGCCGCGCCGCCCGCGCGGCGAGCAGGGCAGCGCCGCTCATTCCCGCGCCAGAGAGAACGGTGACATGGCCGCGACTGTGCTTGTGGGTCGTCGCATCCGGGCGCGGCAGGGACCAGAGTGCCGGCCCATTGGCGAAGGCCCGCGGGCGGATGCTGTCCAGGACGGCCGCCGGCAGGCCGATATCGGCGAGGAGCAAGTCGCCACAGAGATCACGCCCCGGCAGCAGCAGATGGCCCGGCTTGCGGCGGAAAAACGTGACCGTCAGGGCCGCCTGGGCCGCAAAGCCGCGCAGCGCGCCGGTGGCGCCGCAGACACCGGAGGGGATATCCACGGCAATGATAGGCGCCCTTGCCGCCGCCAGAACCTCGGCCACCAGGCCAACCACCGGCCGCGCCAGCCCGGCACCGAACACCGCATCCACGATGAGGCCGGCGCGCCGCACCTCGGCCACGGAGAAATCCCGCATCGGCCCTCGCCAAGCGGCGGCTGCCACCAGCGCATCGCCACGGGGCGGAGCCAGGGCAGCGACCGCCACATCCCAGCCCGCGCGCTCCAGCCGCCGGGCGATCACATAGCCATCGCCGCCATTATGCCCCGGCCCGGCCAGCACCAGCACCCGAGCGGGGCGAAACCGTGATAGAATGGCCAGCGCCACGGCCCGCCCGGCGGCCTCCATCAGCGCCGGTCCGGCGCCGGCCAGACGATCAGCCTGCGCCATCTCGGTGGGCGTCAGAAGCTCCGGGGGGATTGCCGTGGCTGGTCTCATGACCGACATAATGCGCGGGTTAAGGGAGAACTCACATGGCCAAGAAGATCGAACGATCGGTCCAGGAACTCTACCGCAATGACCCCGAGAGGGCCGATGCCCTGGTCTGGGGCCGACGCGGGGCACTCAAGGCTGCCGCGCTGGCCTCGATGGGTGCTGCGGTGGGCGGTGCCATCCCCTTCGCCAGCCATATGCCGGGCGGCCTGCTCCCGGCGCTGTTCAGCCGGCCGGCCGCGGCCCAGACAGCGCCCGCCGTGTTCCGCATGGATGGCAAGGCCGAACTCATCTTGCTGGGCGACCGCCCGCTGGTCGGCGAAACACCCGAACATATGCTCGATGAGCCGGTCACCAGCTTCCGGCATTTCTTCGTCCGCAATAATGGCCAAATCCCCGAGCCGCTGACCACCGACCCCAATGCCTGGCGCCTGACGATTGATGGCGAGGTGAACACGCCGCTCTCACTCACGGTTGGCGAGTTGCGGACGCGCTTCCCCAACGTGACCCGCCAGTTGCAGATGGAATGCGGCGGCAATGGCCGCAGCTTCTTCACCCCGCAAACGCGCGGCAACCAATGGGGCAATGGCGCGATCAGCAATGGCGAATGGACCGGCGTGCGCCTGCGCGACGTGCTGACGGCAGCCGGGCTGAAGCCCTCGGCCGTCTTCACCGCGCATTTCGGGGCGGACCCGCATCTCTCGGGCGCAACCGACCGCCAGGCGATCAGCCGCGGCATGCCGCTGGCCAAGGCGATGGATGAGGATACGATCATCGCCTTCGCGCTGAATGGCGCGCCCATCCCGCATATCCATGGCGCGCCGCTGCGGATGGTGACGCCGGGCTGGCCGGGCAGCCTCAGCCAGAAATGGCTCACCCGCATCTGGCTGCGCGACAAGCCGCATGACGGCGCCGGCATGGGCGGCACCAGCTATCGCGTGCCGGTGCGGCCCATCGTTCCGGGCAGCAACAACAACGGTGCGGATTTCACGGACATGCACAGCATGCCGGTGCGCTCCATCCTCTCCTCGCATGCGCATGGCTCACGGCTGCCGGCCGGCACGCGCAGCCTGGACCTGCGCGGCGCCGCCTGGGCCGGGGATCTGACGGTGCGCGCTGTGGATGTCAGCGTGGATTTCGGCGCGAGCTGGACGGCCATGCAGGTGGCAGCGCCCGCCAATCGCCATGCCTGGCAACGCTGGCAGGGCCGCGTGACTTTGCCATCCGACGGGTATTTCGAAATCTGGTACCGCGCGACGGACAGCCAGGGCCTGATGCAGCCACTGGCTGCGGCCAACTGGAACCCGCAGGGCTATTCGGCCAATCCCATCAGCCGCGCCGCGGTGCTGGTCGGCTGATGCGGCGCCTCATTCTGCTCGGCGTGTGCCTGGCCGGGGCCGCCCTGGCCCAGGCGCCCGCCAACCCCGACGCCCCGGGCGGCGAGGACCCCTCGGTCCTGCCGGCCGGAAATGGCCAGGAGGAGGTGTTCTACACCTGCACGGCCTGCCACAGCAGCGCGATCATCCGGCGCAGCGGCTTTCGCCGGGACCAATGGGACGGGCTGATGGACTGGATGACGGAAAAGCACGGGATGAACCCGCTGGAGGGCGCCGAGCGCACCCTGATCGTGGACTACCTGGCGCAGCATTTCGGCGCCCGCTCCGCCCCGGCGCGGGGGCGAAATCCCTTCCTCAACTGATGCGGCTTGCGGGTGCGGGAAGCCAGGCTTCACGCCCCCCGAGACAGGCCTCGGCCAGGTGGCCAGCGGCCTGACCGGCCATCAGGCCACGCGGCCCAGGCCGTAGCCACGCCCGATCACATAGGCCTGCAGCGACTCCACATCGCTCTGCTGGCTGTTGATGCGGTAGCGCACCAGGTCACGGATCGAGACAATGCCGCAGAGCCGCCGATCGGAGTCGACCACGGGCAGATGGCGGAAATAGCCGGCATCCATCACCTCCATCGCCTCATGCACCGAGGTGGCGGCGGTGACGACCTGCACCTCATGCGTCATCAGCGCCGAGACGCGCAGATCAAGCAGGCCGGCGCCGTGCTGTGTCAGGCCACGCACCACATCGCGCTCACTGAGGATACCGACCAGGGCGCCCTCGGCATCACAGACGACCACGGCGCCGATGCGCTGGCGCGAGATGATCTCGGCCGCCTCCATCACCATGGATTCGGGCAACACCGAAATGACGGAAGAACCCTTTTGGCTGAGCACGGCACCGACGGTCATGGCTGCATCCTTGCGCAAGGAAATGGACAGGGATCGCCTATAGCCGACAAGCTTGCTCGGAGATGAGGGTTTCCGCGCGGATGTCCAAGAGTTCATCCGGCCATCATGCACCGCGCGGCTTCGCACCTGGAGCATGGCCGCGCACAAGCCCCCAAGCCCCGGGCTCCAGCTGGAGAGTGTTCAGGCATCCTGATCCGCCCGCGCGTTTCCGTTTGCACGGCGGATGCCCTAACAGGACACATGCCCCTGACCATCGCCTGCCTGCACACGGCCCACAGCAACGTCCCGCTCTTCGAGGCCGCGGCGCAGGCCTTGCCTGGCGGCGCACTGCGGCTGACGCATCATGTGCATCCAGCGCTACTGCGCGAGCCCACGCCCGACACGCTGCGTGAAGCAGCCACGCTGCTGCATGATCTGGCGCAGGTTGCGGATGCCGTGCTGCTGACCTGCTCCACCATCGGCGCCGCCGCGGCACTCGCGCAGGATGCGGCACGGCCGGTCCTGCGCGCCGATGGCGCCCTGGCGGAAGCGGCCACACGCACGGGCGGCAGGGTGCAGGTGCTCTACGCCGCCCCCACCACACGCGCGCCCACGCAGGCCGTCTTCGAGGCCGCCGCGGCGCGGACCGGCGCCACATTGCATCTGCATCTGGTGGAAGGCGCCTGGGCGATGTTCCTGGCCGGCGATCTGGCCGCGTATCACGCCCGCATTGCCGAGACGGCGCGGGGCTTGCCCGGCCGGATCGTGCTGGCGCAGGCCTCTATGGCGGGTGCGGCAGCCCTCATGCCGGAGGCGCCGCCCTTGACCGTCCCGGCCATCGGCGTGATGGCGGCCGCACGCGCGGCGCTCACGGCCCGCGATTCGCGCTAGACTGAGGGTTCACGATTCGCAGGAGGGCGGAAAATGG
Organism: Sediminicoccus sp. KRV36; assembly: GCF_023243115.1. Taxonomy (NCBI): domain Bacteria; kingdom Pseudomonadati; phylum Pseudomonadota; class Alphaproteobacteria; order Acetobacterales; family Roseomonadaceae; genus Sediminicoccus; species Sediminicoccus sp. KRV36. The sequence continues at coordinate 1,473,019 of NZ_CP085081.1, read as the reverse complement.
CCTTCATCATCGCCGTCGCCCAGCAAAAGGGAGGGGCCGGGAAATCCACCCTGGCCTCCAACCTCGCCGTCGCGTTGCTGCAAGGGGGCAAGCGCGTCGCCCTGCTGGACACCGACCCACAGGCCAGCCTGACGCGCTGGCACGAGCTTCGGCCGCAGACTGCAGCACGGCTGCTGTTCGAGGCGCCCTCCGGCTGGCGCGTGACCGGCGCGCTCGACAAGCTCAAGCGGAATGCCGATTTCATCGTCATGGACACCCCACCCCATGCCGATACCGATAGCCGGATCGCCATCCGCGCCGCCGATCTCGTTCTGATCCCGCTGCAAGCCTCCCTGCCCGATCTCTGGGCCAGCGAGGCGACCATCGCGCTGGCCGAGGGCGAAAAGCGCATGCACCGCCTGGTGCTGAACCGCCTGCCCGCTTCGGGCCGGCTGCGCGATGTCGTTCTGGCGGAGCTTGCGCGGCGCAAGGCGCCGGTGATGACGCAGACGCTGGGCAATCGCTCGGCCTTTGCCGCCGCCTTCGCGCTCGGGCAGGGTGTGACGGAATCCGCCGCGCGCAGCCCGGCGGCCGATGAAATCCGGGCACTCGCCGAAGCGCTCACCAAGCTGAAGGGCAAATGATGTCGGCCAATATTGCTTTCGCCTTGCATGTGGTCTTCGCGGCGATCTGGGTGGGCGGCATGGCCTTTGCCATCCTGGCCTTGCGCCCGGCCCTGGCCGTGCTGGAGCCGCCGCAGCGCATCGCCCTGATGGGGCGGGTGCACAAGCGCTTCTTCCTCATCGTCTGGCACGCCATGCCGATCGTGCTGCTCAGCGGCTATTTCCTGCTGTTCGGCCATTATGGCGGGTTCCGGGGCGTGGGCTGGCCCGTGCATGTGATGCATCTCACCGGGTTGGTCATGGCGGGCGTCTATCTCACCATCTTCTTCGGCGCCTGGAAGCGGATGCGCCTCGCTCTCGCCACCGGCGACATGGCGGGGGCCGCCGCCGCCAATGAGCGCATCCGGCTTCTGGTCACGGGCAATCTCCTGCTTGGGCTGCTGACATTGGGCATCGCGGCATGGGGGCGCCTCGCGTGAAACCGAATCTCACCATCCGCGACGATGACTACCCCGAGTTGGAAGCCGTTGCCGCCATCCAGCGCGGCCTGCACGGCTACAACCAGGAACGCGGCGGCCCCTATGACCGTGAGCCGGTAACGGTGCTGGCCCGGGATGAGGAGGAGGTGGTGAAGGGCGGCCTGCTCGGCCTCACCTACTGGAACTGGCTGTTCATCGACTGGCTCTGGCTGGCACCCGAGATGCGCGGCCAGGGCCTGGGGACCGAGTTGCTGAATCGCGCCGAAGCACAGGCCCGCGCCCGCGGTTGCACCGCAGCCTACACCGATACCTTCAGCTTCCACGCGCCGCATTTCTGGACGCGCAATGGCTGGGTGGAAGCCGGGCGGCTGGATGGCATGCCGCCCGGGCATGCACGCATCTGGTACCGCAAGACGCTGTAGCGAGCCGGAAGATCATCCGCTCAGATGGTAGCATCTGAGCGGGGCGGGATTGGGGATGATGCTTCAGCCCCGGTCCAGCAGGGGCCGGGCGACACTCAGCGTCTCGGTCAGTAAGGCGTCCATGCCGGCGGTGGCTGCGGCGATCCGGGCGGCGTCCTGCTCCTTCAACGCCGTCTCAACCGCCTGGGCCTGCTCGGCCAGCAGCCTTGCACCCACCATGCGCGCGGCGCCCTTCAGGCGATGTGCCGCAAGGCCGAGCGCCTTGGCATCGGCGCCCTGCATCCCCTGGATATCGTGCCGCGCCTGCTCGGCGAAGCTTTCAAGAATGCTGGAGAGCCGGGCGCGGTCCTGGCCGAACAGGCCGCGCAAGGCTTCGGGGTCGAACAGGGCGCCACCCTGCGCCGGCCCCTCCCCCGCCACTTCCGGCAGGAAGCGTGACAGCGCGCGCGAAAGGCCATCCAGCGTCACCGGCTTGGCCAGGAAGCCGTCCATGCCGGCGGCATAGCAGCGCTCGGCTTCCCCCTTCAGGGCATTGGCCGTGACGGCGATCAGCGTGGTGCGGGGCAGGCTCAGCCGCTGCTCCTCGGCGCGGATGGCGCGGGCCAGTTCGAAGCCATCCATCACGGGCATGTGGATATCCAGCAGGATGATGGACTGCCGCTCCTCCCGCCAGATGCGCAGCGCATCCCCGCCATCCACGGCCGTGCCGGCGCCAAGCCCCAGCAGTTCCAGCTGGCGCAGCAGCACTTCGCGATTGACCGGGTGGTCATCCACCACCAGCACGCCGCCCGCCGCATGCCCCGCCGCCGGCGCATGCATGGGGGTGTGCAGCGCCGCCGCATTCGGCGCCGCCGGCGCACCAGCGAGGCCGAGGCGCAGCGTGACGGTGAAGCGGCTGCCGCGCCCGGGATCGCTCTCGGCCCGCACCTCGCCCCCCATGAGCTCGGCTAGGCGGCGCACGATGGACAAGCCAAGCCCCGTGCCGCCAAAGCGCCGCGTGGTGGAGCTATCGGCCTGGGTGAAGGGCTGGAACAGCCGGCCGAGCGTCGCCTCATCCATGCCCACACCGCTATCCTCGACGCTGAGCGTCAGGCGCGCGACCGCGGGCAGCCCATCGGCCGAGCCGGCATCCTTCTCCAGCACGGCATGGGCCGCGATGCGCACGAAGCCGCGCTCGGTGAATTTCAGCGCATTGCCAACGAGGTTGAACAGGATCTGCCGCACGCGCGTCGGGTCGCCCTCCAGCCAATCCGGGCCGGGGCCGGGCTGGTCCGCGAAGAGTGCTAGGCCGCGGCGCTTCGCCTCCGGGGTCAGCGTCTCGATCGTGCCATCCACCATCGCGCGCAGGCTGAAGGGCATCGCCTCCACATCGAGGCGCCCGGCTTCGATCTTCGAGAAATCCAGCACGTCATCAATGATGCGCAGCAGCGAATGCGCGCTTTCACGCATCACCGTGACGCTGCGCGCCTGGTCGGGCTTGAGCTCGGATCGGCCAAGCACCTCCAGCATGCCGAGCACGCCGTTCATCGGCGTGCGGATCTCATGGCTCATGGCGGCGAGGAAGCTGGATTTCGCGAGGGCAGCGGCCTCGGCCGCTTCCTTCGCCGCGATCGCCGCCTGCTCGCTGGCCTTCAGCGCCGTGACATCCCGCCCCTGGGCGATGATGCGGCCCTGGCCGATCGGGCTGTAGCTGAATTCCAGCCAGCGATTGCCGGGCGCCGGCCGCGTCAGCCGGATCGGCTTGCCGGAGAGCACGGCATCCACCCGGCCATCCACCCAGACCGTCTCGGGCTCATCGAAACCGAAATCGCCGCGGCGATACATGTAGCGCATGGATTCGCGCAGCGAGCCGCCCTCATCCACCAGTTCGGCCGGGATATCGAGGAGGTTGCGGCCGCGCCCGTTGGACATGATGACGCGCGCATCCGCGTCCAGCAGCACCACCATCGCATCCATCGAATTCAGCACCTCGGCCAGCAGGGCGCGCTGCTCCTCCACCTCGGCCTCGCGGCGCTTGAGCGGTGTCACATCGCGCGCCTGCAGCAGCGTGCGGCCGCCCGAAAGCGGCGTGTACTGGAACTCCACCCAGCGCCCATCGGCCGAGGGCCTGGTGTAACGCTGGCCGGCCGGATGGGTGATGAACTCCATGCGCTCGGTGATGCGCGCTTCCTCATCCAGCTCCGTGCCGTATTCACCGCGCCGATACAGATGGCGCAGCACCTCGCGCATGCTGCCGCCGGCGGCCAGCAGGTCGGGCCGCTCGGGCAGGAAATCCGAGCCACGCGCATTGCTGGCCAGGATCGCCTGGTCCGGGCCGAGCAGCACCACCGCCTCATCCAGCCCGTTCAGCAGTTCCAGCAGGAGATGACGCTCCGCCTCGACCTGCTCTTCCTGTTGCTTCAGCAGCGTCACGTCACGATAGAAGGCCAGCAGGCCGCCATCGGGCATGGGCTGCATGCGGATATCGAGCCAATAGCCATTCAGCGTCTTGCGCACATAGCGCCGTCCGCCGGGTTCGAGCAGGCCCTCGATGCGCGCTTCGACAGCCGCGATCCGCTCCGCCTCTGTGTCAGGCACCGGGCCGAAATCACCGCGCAGCAGCTGGAAGCGCGTGACATCGCGCAGGCTGGTGCCGACGCCGAAATGCGCCGGCAGATCAAAGAAGCGCAGGATGGGCTCGCTGACGATGGTCCAGCGCAGATCGGCATCGAACAGCATCACGCCATCGCGCATATTGTCCATCACGCGGCGCAGTTTCTGCTGCTCGGCCTCGAGGGCCAGCTGCACGTTCTTCAGGTCGGTGATGTCGCGCACATTGACCAGCAGCGTGGCATCCGGCCGGGTTTCGAGGTTCATCTCCACCCAGCGGCCATTGGGCAGCAGATGCACGCCCTGGACGCGCCCTGGACGCGCAACCTCATCGCGCGCCTGGGTGATGAAATCCTCTTCCGCGACTGCCAAGCCGTAATCGCCCCGGCGATGCATGGCACGCAGGAAGCCCGCATGCGTGGCGCCCTTGGCAAAGAGCTCAGGCGGCAGGCCGAACATCTCGCCGCAATTGCGCGAGGCTTCGAGCAGGGTGCCGGCTGCATCGAACAGCAGGATGGCATCCTCCGTGCTCTCCAGCAGCAGGGCGGCGCGGCGGCGCTCCTCCTCGCGTTCGGCGCGCTCGGCTTCCAGGGCGGCCAGCGCGTTGCGCAGCTCCGTCACGTCGCGCACCAGGATCAGCAGGTCGCCATTGGGGAGGGGGCGGAAATTGTATTCGGCCCAGCGGCCGTCGGGCATCTGGCTCGGCAGGGTGAAGCGGCCGGCGGCGAGGATCATGGCGCGGCGCTGCGCCACGAAGCTTTCCTCGGTCATCTCGGCGCCGTAGTCGCCCCGCCGGTACATGAATCGCAGAATGTCGTGATGCGTGCGGCCGGGCTTCACCAGGTCATCCGGCAGCCCAAGCAGGTCACCGCGCCCGGTGGAATTGTCGAGGATGACCCCCTGCGGGTCCATCAACACCACTGCATCGGTCACGTTTTCCAGCAGATAGGCGCTGCGCAGCAGCTCATGCGCCTGATCCTCCTCGGCGCGGATGGTGTTGAGCGAGGCGAGGCGGCCACCACCGGGCAGGGCGCGGACGGTGAGATGCACGGCCCGTCCATCGGCCCGCGCCCAGCGCGCCGTGCTGCCATCGGGCGCCTGGAAGGGCGCCAGCAGATGCGGCAAGGCCGAAGGGGCGGCGAAAGCGCCCGAGGCGAGCAACCCGCCCAGCCAGTCGGCCAGGCCGCAACCCGGCTCAGGCAGCGCGACCCGCAGCATCCGGCCAAAGGCATCCGAGGCCCGCCGGACCCGCAATTGCGGATCAAGTTGCAGAAAGCCAGACTCGCCCATGGAAAACAGGGCTTCGATCAGGGCGGCGTCGTCATTCGGCACTTCGGCCGGAAGGGCATGATCAGGCATGTCCAGGCTTATGTCAGGTTTCTGTCGCGCCTTCTGTCGCGTCTGTCGCGCGGGAAGGGCGGGCCGCGCGACAGACGCGACGAAGCCGGGCGTGGGGCGCGATCATCCCGCGACACAAGCCGGTCAGATTGGGGTCATCGAAACACGGCCCCCAAGCCTGCCACCGGAGATCACCACCATGCGCCGCATCCTTCTCACCGCCGTGCTTTCCTTTGCCAGCATGGGTGCCGCCCTGGCCGCCCCCGGCAACATGGACCGGATGAGCCGCATGCAGGCCGATCTCGGCCGGGCCTGCCAGGCCGATTGCCTGCAGCAGGCCGCCCGGCCTGGCGCCCACCCCGCGGCCGCCCAGGCCTGCCAGATCCGCTGCGGCGCCGGCCAGGCCTTCGCCCGCCAGGAGGGCCGCAGCCCGGCGGTCGCTTCGGGGCGCGGGGTGCAGCTTGTGGCACAGCGCCCGGTGGCGGTGGCCGCCGCGCCCGCCGCGCAGCAAAGCCATGGCGTGATCTACGCGGCGCGCAGCCCCTCGGCCGGCTTTGGCCTGGTGGTGGGTGAGCGGGACCGGCTGGTCGCCTTCCGCGCGGCCGAGCAGCGCTGCGCACAGGGCGGCCCAGGTTGCCGCGTGATCGCCGAGTTCACCGCGGCCTGCGGCGCGGTGGCCCAGGGCGTGCGCCGCAACCAATGGGCCATCGTCATGACCTCGGACGCTTCAACCTACAACGTCATGTCCACCAATGCCGGCAGCGGCGCCACGCGTGAAGCGGCCGAAAGCGAGGCGATGGCCGAATGCCGGGCGCGCGACCCGCACTCCACCTGCCGCATCGTGGCGGCCCAGTGCGGCAGCCGGGGCTGAGTGCAGGCGGCCTTCGCACCGCTCATGGGGACCGGCGTCCGCCCCTCCAGCCCAATCGCGGGAAGCCTCGGCTTCCCGCCCGGCGTTTGGGGGAGGGAGGCGAGACGGTCGCGAAGCCTTCAGCCGCCGATCAAAGCGCCTTGGCCGCCTCGATCACCTGGGCCGCATGCGCTTCCGGCTTCACCTTCCGCCAGATCGCCGCGATCTTGCCATCCGCGCCAACCAGGAAGCTGCTGCGCTCCATCCCCATGTATTTCTTGCCATACATGGATTTCTCCACCCAGGTCCCGTAGGCGGTGGCCACCTTCTGGTCCGCATCGCTGGCGAGCGGGAAGGTGAGATTGTATTTGGCGGCGAATTTCTCGATCGGCGGCATCGCGTCCGGGCTGATGCCGATCACCTCCAGGCCGATCTTGCCCAGCGCCGGCAGCGCTTCCTGGATGCCGCAAGCCTGCTTCGTGCAGCCGGGCGTATCGGCCTTGGGATAGAAATACAGCAGGTAGGCCTTGCCCTTCAGCTCCTTGGAGCTGACCGTGCGCCCGCCCGAGGCCGGCATGGTGAAGGCCGGCGCCTTGGCGCCGACAGCGAGTTCGCTCATTCCCTGATCCCCTTGCTTTGGATGCTTTCCAGATGCGCGCGATTGGCCGCGCTTCAAGCGCCGAGCATGCGCCGAAGCTTGCGGACCGCGCTTTCGGGTGTGGAAAACACGGGCTTGCCCGTCGCTTCGGCCACCATCGGCGCCACATGGGCCAGGCTGAACTGGCCCAGCGCGATGGCGTCGCAATCGCGCAATGCCATGGCGGCCGCCACCGCCAGGCGGTCATGCAGCGCCACATCGCCCGCATCCAGCGCGGCCAGCGCGCCCTCGGCCAGGCAGGGCACCACCTCGATGTCCGCGGGGAATTCGGGCGGCATGGAGGTCAGCGTGCCGGCGAAGGTGGCGAGCAGCCCGACGCGCTTCACCCCGGCGGCGATGATCTCCTCGATCATCGCCTCGTTCGGCTTCAGCACGGGAAGCGCCGCGTGATCGGCCGCCACCGCCTCGATGCAGGGGCCAAAGGCCGAGCAGGTGAAGAGGATGGCGTCCGAACCGGTGCCCGTCGCGTAGTGGCCGAGGCTGCGGAAGCGCTCGGTCATCGCCGGCGTCAGCTGGCCTTCACGCGCGAGATCGGCCGAGAGGCTGTCATCCAGCAGGTTCATCAGCGTCTGGCCGGGCCAGAGCCGGGCAAAAGCGGCCTCGATGGGCGGTGGCGAGTGCCGCAGCGCATGGATCAGGGTGATGCGGGCCATGGCTCAGACCGTCCGGCAGCGGCGCAGCGCCCCCGGAAATTCGACGCAGCCGGGCAACATCACCTCATCGGGACCGCGGCGCGTCACGCGCAGCAGATTGGGGTTGCCATCGCAGCCGAAGCCGATCTCGGGCGCCGGGCGGCCACTGACCGGGATCAGGCGGAATTCCAGCCCGTCCGGTGTCAGGGCCACCGTCTCGATCGCCCGCTGGCGATAGGCATAGTCGAGGCTGGAGACCCGCATGATGAGGTCCCGCATGACGATCAGCGCCACGTTGCCGAAGCAGCCCGGGCCTTCGGTATCCACGGCGGGGAAGATGCCGCCGGTCCAGCTGCCGAACATCCATTCATGCGGCGGGCCCTGCCGCGGCTGGGCCAGCAGGGGTGTCACGAGGGCGGGCGAGGCCAGGAGCCCCCCGAGGGCGGGCAGAATCGAACGGCGGCGCAGCATGTCAGCCCAGCTCCAGAAAAACGTTACTCATCCGCTTGTAGCGCCTCGCGGCGGCGGCGTCAGGCCCGGCAACTCGGCCTTGGGGCCATCGCGCACCGGAATATGCATCAGCGCCGCGAAGGCGGAGCCCGCGATGCAGATGCTCCACATGAGATCATAGCTGCCGGTGCGGTCGAAGATATAGCCGCCGAGGAAGGCGCCCGCGAAGCCGCCGAATTGATGCCCCACGAAGACCAGGCCGAACATGGTGGCCAGCCAGCGCGTGCCGAAATTCCGCGCCATCAGTGCCACCGTCGGCGGAATGGTGGAAAGCCAGAGCAGCCCCATGAAGGCCGAAAAGATCAGCACGCTCGTCGTCGTCTTCTCGGCGAAGAGAAACACGGCCATCAGCACGCCGCGCCCGGCATAGATCATGATCAGCAATTCCCGCCGCTTCCAGCGCTGCGACAATTCACCCGCCCCCAGCGCGCCCACGATGTTGAACAGCCCGATCAGCGCGATGGCCGCAGCCCCGACCGAGGCGGGCAAATGGCAGGTGGCGACGAAGCCGGGCAGATGCACGGCCAGGAAACTCACATGCAGCCCGCAGATCGAGAAGCCGAAGAAAATGAACCAGAAGGTCGGCGAAGTGAGACCGAGGCGCAGCGCCTGCATCGCCGTCTGCTCGTCAACGCCGGGCTTGGGCGGGGCGGGGCGGCCATCCAGCGGCAAGGCGAGCGGGATCATCAACAGCGCCACCCCCGCCAGCAGAAACAGCGCCCCCTGCCAGCCAGCCAGGTTGATGCCCAGCTGAGAGAGCGGCACCACCAGGAATTGCCCGAAGCTCGATCCCGCCGTGCCGAGGCCGACGGCCCGGCCGCGCATATTCTCGGGCAGCAGGCGCGTCAGGCTGGCATTGATGACCGGCATGCCGGCGGCCGAGACAGCCACCCCCATCACGACGCCGGCGAAGAAGGTGAACATCGGCAGCCCCGCGCTCAGCGCCATGCCGAGGATGCCGAGGCAGTAGAACACGGCGCCCCCCATGATCACCGCGCGCCCGCCCACACGGTCGGCCACCTGGCCGATGATGGGCTGGGTGAAGCCGTTCAGCAGCACCTGGATCGCGATGGCCAAGGCGAAGCCGGAGCTGGACCAGCCCAGATCACTCGTCATCGGCGCGAGGAAGAGGCCAAAGCTCTGGCGCAGCCCCGTCGCCAGGGCCGCGCAGATGACGGCGCAGGCGATCAGTATCCCGGCACGGCTGGGTGTGGCGAGCATGGGCAAACTCCCGAGGACAGCCGGGAGTGTTTCACGCCTGCGCGCAGCCTCGCAACCGCGCCTGGCGCATGACTGAACGCCCAGCCATGCTGGATGCGTCCTAGGCCGCTCGGACGCAATAGGCGGCATCCATCATCACATCGGCCAGGATCGCATAGGCCTCGGCCCAGGCATCCTCCACCTCGGGCGTGAAGCCATCGCCCAGCCCCTTGCCCAGGGTCCAGAGCAGGGCGGCGCCGACACTGGCATAGTGCTCGCGCTGCACCCCATAGGCAACATGGCGCTGCGCCATCTCCCGCAGCTTGGGCAGGAGCTGCTCGGCGCGCTCCAGCGTGGCGATGGCCATGCCGAGCGCCTGCATCAGCTTGACCCCCTGGGCTGCCATGTCCGTCCTGGCAAAGAGCGGCCGCGTGCTCGGGTCCATCTCCATCAAGCGTCGGTAGAACAGGGCCGCCGCGGGCTCCGCGATGGGGGCCAGGCGTCCGAAGCTGTCACGGAGAAGGGCGATACGGTGCAGGTCCATGATGCCATTCCTTTGCCAGAACGAAATCATCATGCGCCGCTTCTGTGTCAGCTTGATCGCGCGGCAAACGCGAAATTGTCGCGTCTGTCGCGCGCGCGACGTTGCGTCCCCCAGCCGCCCGCGCTACCGCCGCCGCGCATGTCCCTCTCAACCGCCGATTTCGACTATGCCCTGCCCGAGGCGCTGATCGCGCAGAGCCCCATCCGCCCCCGCGATGCGGCGCGGCTGCTGGTGGTGCGGCCTGACGCCCTCGATGATCGCGGCGTGCGCGACCTGCCGGCACTGCTGCAACCCGGCGATGTGATGGTGGTGAATGATACGCGCGTCATCCCCGCGAGGCTGCACGCGCGCCGCGGCGAGGCGCGGATCGAGATCATGCTCAACCGCGCCGAGGGCGATGGCACCTGGCACGCGCTGATCCGCAATGCCCGGCGCATCAAGCCGGGCGATGACCTCGTCATCGAGGGCAGTGACCTCACGGCGCGGGTGGTGGAGAAATTCGAGGGCGGCAGCGCCAGGCTGGATTTCGGGCCGGATCCCAAGGCCCTGGCCGCCGCCCTGGAACAGGCGGGCGAGATGCCCCTGCCCCCCTATATCCACCGCGCAGCACCGCGCGGCGAGGACCGCGCCGACTACCAGACCGTCTTCGCCGCCCGCCCCGGCGCCGTCGCCGCCCCCACCGCCAGCCTGCATTTCACGCCGGAACTTCTGGCGGCGCTGGACGCGCGCGGGGTGCAGCGCGCCACGGTGACGCTGCATGTGGGCGCCGGCACCTTCCTGCCCGTGCGCGACGGCGACCCCCGCACGCACAAGCTGCATCATGAATGGGGCGAATTGTCGCCCGAGGCCGCCGCCATCATCAACGCCGCCCGCGCCGAGGGCCGGCGCATCCTGTGTTGCGGCACCACCGCGCTGCGCCTGCTGGAAACCGCGGCGCGCGCCGTCCCGGACAGGACCACGCCCATCCCGCCCTTTTCCGGCCTGACCGACCTCTACATCCTGCCCGGCTTTGAATTCCGCGCGGCCGACATGCTGATGACCAACTTCCATCTGCCCAAATCCACCCTGCTCATGCTTGTCGCGGCCTTTGCCGGCCGGGCCCGCATGCGGGCGGCCTATGCCCATGCCGTGCGCCAGGGCTACCGCTTCTTCTCCTACGGCGATGCCTCGCTGCTGTTCCGGGACGCCACGCCATGAGCCTGCACTGGACCCATGCGGCGACCGATGGCCGCGCGCGCGCCGGCATGCTGCACACCGCCCATGGCGAGGTGCCCACGCCGGTCTTCATGCCCGTGGGCACCGCCGGCACGGTGAAGGCGATGACGGCGGATGCCGTGCGCTCCACAGGCGCCCGCATGGTGCTCGGCAACACCTACCACCTCATGCTCCGCCCCACGGCCGAGCGGGTGGATCGCCTGGGGGGCCTGCATCGCTTCATGGATTGGCACGGTCCGATCCTGACGGATTCCGGCGGCTTCCAGGTCATGAGCCTGTCCGGCCTGCGCAAGATGGATGAGGATGGCGTGACCTTCCAATCCCATGTGGATGGCTCGAAACACCGCCTGACGCCGGAGCGCAGCATCGAGATTCAGCGCCTGCTGGGTGCTGATGTCACCATGAGCTTTGACGAATGCACCCCCTTCCCCGCCACGCATGAGGTCGCCGCGAAATCCATGCGCCTTTCCATGCGCTGGGCCGCGCGCGGGCGGGAAGCCTTTGTGGAGCGGCCAGGCCATGGCCTGTTCGGCATCGTGCAAGGCAGTGTGTTCGAGGATCTGCGCGCGGAAAGCGCGGCCGCACTCACCGCCATCGGCTTCGAGGGCTATGCGATTGGCGGCCTGGCTGTGGGCGAAGGCCAGGAGGCGATGTTCGCCACCCTCGACTTCACCACGCCCATGCTGCCCGAGAGCCACCCCCGCTACCTGATGGGCGTGGGCAAGCCGGCCGACCTTTTGGGCGCGGTCCGGCGCGGCGTGGACATGTTCGACTGCGTGATCCCGACACGCTCCGGCCGCATGGGTCGTGCCTATACCTCACGCGGGCAGCTCAACCTGCGCAACGCGAAATTCGCCGAGGACACCCGCCCGCTCGACCCGGATTGCAGCTGCCCGGCTTGCCGCAACCACAGCCGCGCCTACATCCACCATCTGCTGAAATGCGACGAGATGCTGGGGCCCATGCTGCTGAGCTGGCACAACATCCACTACTATCAGGCGCTCATGGCCCGCATGCGCGCGGCCATCCTGGCCGGGCGCTTCGAGGCCGAGGCGGCGCTGATCGAAACCGACTGGACCCCAAGGGGCAGAGAGGAAGGCGAGGCGTGACCGCGAAGACCGAAACCGCCGGGCTCACCATGCTCGGCGCCATGACCGCCCTGCCCGCCAACCCGGACGAAGCCGTGCTGGAGCGCGTGCCCAACCCGCATGGCGACATGGCCTATTGCATCCGCTTCGCCGCGCCGGAATTCACCTCGCTCTGCCCGCTGACGGGCCAGCCGGATTTCGCGCATCTGGTGCTGGATTATGTGCCGCGCGACTGGATCGTGGAGAGCAAGTCGCTGAAGCTGTTTCTCGGCAGCTTCCGCAACCATGGCGCCTTTCATGAGGCTTGCACGCTGGATATCGCGCGCCGCCTGGTCACGCTGCTGGAGCCCGTGTGGCTGCGGATCGGGGGGTATTGGTATCCGCGGGGGGGCATCCCGATTGATGTGTTCTACCAGACGGGGACGCCGCCGGAGGGAGTTTGGATCCCCAACCAGGATGTGCCGGGGTATCGCGGCAGGGGGTGAAGGTCAGGGGCTCTGCCCCTGAAACCCCGCCGAGGGACCAGTCCCTCGGAACCCAATTAAATGGTTTCCAAAGGCCTTTCGGCCTTTGGTGGGGTCCAGGGGCAAAGCCCCTGGTCTTACTTCTTCTTCCCCGTGGACTGCGCCCGAAGGTCCGAGATGGTCGCCCGATTGGTCACCTGCTCCGGATTCATCCGCACCTCGATCAGCGCCGGCTTGCCGCTCGCCACCGCGCGCTTATAGGCGGGAACGAGTTCTTCCGTCGCATTCACCACCTCACCATGGCCGCCGAAGGCCTCGATGAACTTGGCGAAATCCGGATTGGTCAGCGCCGTGCCGGAGATGCGCTCAGGATAGACGCGCTCCTGGTACATGCGGATGGTGCCGTACATGCCGTTATTGAACACCATGATGATGGGCGCCACCTTGTGGTGGAATGCGGTCGCGATCTCCTGCCCCGTCATCAGGAAGCCGCCATCGCCGACGAAGCAGATCACCTGCCGCCCCGGGTAGGTGATGGCGGCACCGATCGCCGCCGGCACGCCATAGCCCATGGCGCCGTTGGTGGGGCCCAGGAATTCCTGCGCTTCCTTGACGTGCATGAAGCGGCTCGGCCAGGTGGCGAAATTGCCGGCATCCGTGGTGAAGATCGTGTCCTTCGGCAATTCCTTTTCCAGCGCCTGGAGGGCGCGGGCGAGGTTCAGCGGGCCCTCATATTCGGGCGCCACCGCCTGCGCCTCACGCGCCGCGCGGAGTTTCTTCCGCCAGGCGGCCCATTTGGGCTTCTTCACCCGCTCCTGCTGGATGGCGGCGGCGAAGGCGTTCACATCGCTGGTGATGCCGAGGGCCGGGCGATAGACACGGCCAATCTCGGCCTGCTCGGGATAGACCTGCACCAGCGGCGTCGCACCCGCCATGTCCAGCAGGGTGTAGCCCTGGCTCACCGGCTCCCCCATGCGGGTGCCGAAGGCGAGAATGAGGTCGGCCTCCTTGGCGGCGGCCACCAATGCCGCATCGGCGCCGACGCCGAGATCGCCGGCGAAATGCTTGGAGGTGCCATCGAACAGCGACTGCCGCCGGAAGGAGACGGCCGTCGGGATATCATTCGCCACCAGGAAATCCCGGATGGCGGCGCGGCCCTCTTCACTCCAGCGGCTGCCGCCCAGCACGGCCAGCGGGCGCTCGGCCTTGGACAGCAGCTTCATCAGCCTGGCGATGGCATCGGGTGCCGGATGGGCGGGCGCCACATCCGCGGCCCCGATATCGGGCACTGCCGAGAGATGCTTCTGCATCTCCTCGCTGATGGCGACGACGACCGGCCCAGGCCGGCCACTGACGGCGACATCGAAGGCATGCGCCATGATCTCGGGGATGCGGTGCGCGTCATCAATCTGCGTCACCCACTTGGCGATGGGCGAGAACATCCGGCGGTAATCCACCTCCTGGAAGCTTTCGCGATCCGTCTCCTCGCGCGGGATCTGGCCGACCAGCAGCACCATGGGCGTGCTGTCCTGCTGAGCCACATGCACACCGATCGCGGCATGGCAGGCGCCAGGACCGCGCGTGACGACGCAGACGCCAGGGCGGCCGGTCAGCTTGCCATGCGCTTCCGCCATATGGACGGCGCCGGCCTCGAAGCGGCAGGTGATGAGCTCGATGCGATTGCGAACGGCGTAGAGCCCGTCCAGCAGGTCGAGATAGCTTTCGCCCGGCACGGCGAAGACATGGGTCGCGTCATTGGCGACGAGTGCATCGGCCAGCAGCTTGCCGCCGCTGCGCTCACTGGTCTTGGTTTTTGGCGGCTTCGCCATCATCGTCGCTCCCTCTGGAATCGCGGGGGAAGCTAGATCAGGCGGAGCGTTCCGTCACTCCGCCGGGATGGCCGATGCCGCCCCCACACGCACGCAACGCGCGAAGCGCCCCGGCGAGGCTTCCAGCAGGGGCGGAACGCCGGCCACGCAGGCGGCCTCCGCATATTCGCAGCGCGGGGAAAAAGCGCAGGTGGTGGGCGCCACATCCAGCGTGGGCGGCGCGCCGGGAATGGTGGTCAACCGCTTGCCGCGCATGCCGGGATGCACCGTGGCCCCCAGCAAGCCTTGCGCATAGGGGTGCAAGGGCCCTGCCATCAGCCCGGCCACGGGGCCTTCCTCCACCACGCGCCCGGCATACATGACGGCCACGCGGTCCGCGATTTCGCCCGCCACGCCAAGATCGTGCGTGACAAAGATCACGCCCATGCCCAGCCGCTCCTGCAACTCGCGCAGCAGCAGCAGCACCTGGATCTGCACCGTGGCATCCAGCGCCGTTGTCGGCTCATCGGCCAGCAGCAGCTTGGGGCGGCAGGCGAGGGCCACGGCAATCATCGCGCGCTGGCGCAAGCCGCCGGAAAGCTCATGCGGATACGCCGCCAGGCGGCGCTTGGCGGAGGGGATCTGCACCAGTTCAAGAAGTTCCAGCGCCCGCGCATCGGCCGTGGCGCGGGAGACGCCCTCATGCCGCTGCACCGTCTCGGCAATCTGGCGTCCCACAGTGAAGACCGGGTCGAGCGCGGTCATGGGCTCCTGGAAGATCATCGCCACTTCGCCACCGCGGAAATCCGCGAGCTGGCTGTTGCTCATGCCGTTCACATCGCGCCCGCCGACTTCGATGCCGCCCTTGATCTGCGCGAATTTCGGCAGGAGCTTCATCAAGGCGCGCAAGGTGACCGACTTGCCCGAGCCGGACTCGCCCAGGATGCACAGCACCTCGCCGGCGGCCAGATCGAGATCCACGCCGTTCACCGCATGCACCGTGCGATCCCGCGTCTTGAAGGTGACATGCAGGTCCCGCAGCCGCACCAAGGGCGGCGCTTCGGTCTTCAGGACGGCGCTCATGCTGCGAGGCTCCCGGCCTGGCTGTGCCCGCTGCCCGGGCTCGCCATATGGCAGGAGACGATGTGGCCATCGCCGAGATCGGCCATCAGCGGCTTGCGGGCGGCGCAAACATCCTCGGCATGGGTGCAGCGGGTGCGGAAGCGGCAGCCCGATGGCGGATTCACTGGATTGGGCGGATCGCCGGTCAGTGGCGGCTTGGTCCGGCGCGTGGCCGGATCCATCGAGGGCCGGCTATCCAGCAGGGCACGGGTATAGGGATGCGCCGGGCGGTCATAAATGGCGCCCACCGGCCCCATCTCCGCCACCTCGCCCAGATACATGACCAGCACGCGGTCACTGATGTACTGCACCACGTTCAGGTCATGGCTGATGAAGACATAGGTCAGCCCGAACTCGGCCTTGAGGTCCACCAGCAGGTTCAGCACCTGCGCCTCGACCGATTTGTCCAACGCCGAAACCGGCTCATCCAGGATCACCAGCTTGGGCCGCAGGGCCAGGGCACGGGCGATGTTGATGCGCTGGCGCTGCCCGCCGGACAGCTCATGCGGGTAGCGGCGGGCGAAGCTTTCCGGGGCGAGGCCGACCGCGGCCAGCAATTCCCGCGCGCGCGTCACGGAATCATCGGAGGACAGCCCGTGGATGCGGGGCGCGAAGGCAATGGTTTCCTCGATCGGCAGGCGCGGGTTGAGCGAGGCGTAGCTGTCCTGGAACACCATCTGCACCTGGCGGCGGTATTCGCGCAGCGTCAGCCCACCGGCCTGGACATTCTCGCCCACGGCCTCGCCATCAAAGATCATCGTGCCGGCATTGGGCTCCAGCAGGCGCATCAGCAGCCGGGCGGTGGTAGATTTGCCGCAGCCGCTCTCCCCCACGATGCCCAGGGTCTCCCCCTTCATGACATCGAATTCGACATCATCCACGGCGCGCACGACCGCCTGGGTGCGCCCAAGCAGGCCGCCCTTGAGGGGGAAATGCTTGACCAGCCCCTTCACCGCGAGGAGGGGTTGGGCGGGGCCACCGCGATCGGGCGTGGGTTCGAGAGCGTCCATGGCGCCTATTTGGCGAGGACCTGCCCCCGGGCACAAGCTCCCTGCTTCCGCTGCCGCCTGGGGGGACCCCAGGCTTTGCCCGCGCAGGGTGCAACCCGATGGACGGAAGCCTCGCATCACGGCATATCTGCGCCCGTGAACCCCGGGGGCCTCAGATGCGCGCGATCTTCGTCATGGTGAAATGCGAGATGGGCCAGGCCTATCGCGTGGCGCGCGAAATGGCCGACGCCATCGGCGAGCTTTCGGAGATGCACTCCGTCTCCGGGCAGTATGACCTGCTGGGCAAGTTCTACCTGGAGCCGGACCAGGATATCGGCCTGTTCGTGGTCGAGAAGGTGCAGAGCGTGAAGGGCGTCAAGGACACCTACACGCTGCAAACCTTCAACGCCTTCTCCGGTGCGCGCGGCTGAAGCCATTCGCCAGGGGCTTCGCACCCCTTCCGGCCGGCCTGTTTTCACGCATGTTGCGGGCGGCCGGCAGGGGCAGCCACGCTGCAGGGTCAGCGCGTCAGAACATCCCGTTGGGATTGGCCGCGGTCTCGGGGACGGGTTGGATCACGTCCCAATGCTCCACGATCAGCCCGCCCTCGACGCGGAAGATATCCATGATTGCGAGGCCGCGATCCTGTGGATTGTTCCGGCTGTGATGATGGAGCACCACCAGGTTGCCTTCGGCGATCACGCGCTTCAGATCATTGCTGGCCTGGGGATTGTCCCGGAAGCGGCCGGCCAGGAAGCGGATGGCGGGCTCGGCCCCGTCCGGCACGCGCGGGTTATGCTGGATGTAGACCGCGCCGACATGGCGGGCAAAGCCCTCGGCCACGCGCTTCTGCGTGAAGACGAGGTCGAAGAAATCCAGGACGATGGCGCGCGGTGTGGCCGTGGGTGGCGGCGATTGGGCCTGGACAGGTGAGAGCAAGGCCGAGGTGGCGGCAAGGCTGGTGATGAAGCGGCGGCGCATCGGCGGCATCCTGCGGAGTTGACCGGCTCAGCCTCCCTGCCCTCCGCCGCCCATGCAAGTGACCATGCGTATCCGGCGGCGCGGTTGCCACAATCCCGGCCAGAGATGCCTTGATCGCACCGCGCTTCCGCCACAGCCTGCGGTGTACTCTTCAGACCAGAGGACAAAGACCCCCCTCCCGGTCCGGCGCCCGAAAACGCTGGGCTGATGCTCTGGAAAGAGCCAAGACGATGCGCAAGCTCCTCCCTGCCCTCGCCCTCACCGGGCTGCTCGGCTTCACCGCCTGCACCGACATGTATGGCCGCTATGACCCGGTGGCGACGGGCTTTCTTGCCGCCGGTGCGGCGGTGGCGGCGGTCGCGGTGGGTGTTGCCGCCAGCCAGCCCAGCCGGCCCGCCTATTACGGGCGGCCTTATTACGGCCGGCCCGACTACCGCTACAGCGCCTACCAGCAGCCCCGCCGCGCCTATTGGTGAGGGCCCAGTCTTAGGTCTTATCAGTCCCAGGTCTTGAAGGCTTCCATTCCGGAGATCGGCGGCGCCTTGGCGAGGGCTGCCACATCCGGGATGGGCCGGCCAAATTCGGCATCGCCCGCGAAGGCGGCCTCGATCGCGGCCGCCACCTGCAACACCAGCACATCGCCGCCGCGCGGACCCACGATCTGCAGGCCGAAGGGGAAGCCCTTTTCATCGAGGCCAACCGGCAGGCTCATCGCCGGATGCCCGGTCAGCGTCACGTAGTAGGACAGGCTCAGCCAGTGGAAGTAGCTGCGCGTGGGCTTGCCATCGATCAGCGCGGGATACAGTTCCCGCCAGGGGCGGGGTGAGGCGCAGATGGCCGGGCTGATCAGGACCGAATGCCCGGCAAAGAAGCTCTGGAAGTTGCGGTAGATCTGCGTCTGCCGCGTCAGCGCAGCCGAGTTGTCAGCGAAGGTGTAGCGCCGTGCCTCCTCGACATTCGCGTGCATGTTGGGGCCGCAGAGATGCGGCGTCTTGTCCACCTTCTCGGCATGGGCGGCCAGCACGTTGACGGAGCGCAGCACTTCGAACGCCTCGTCACCACCCGTCACATCGGGGGTTGCCTCGCTGGCGCGGGCGAACATGGGCGCCACCGCCGCCACCACCTTGCGGAAGGCCCGCCGAATGATGGACTCGGTGGGTGCCAGTCCGAAATCCTCGGTGAAGGCGAGGCTCATCGCGCTGAGATCGGCCGGCCGCACCGGATGGAACAACTCCGGCCGGGCACGCATGGCCTGGCCCGGGAAGGTATAGGCCAGCGGGTCCGCCACATCATCGCTCGCCATCGCGCCCAGCATGAGAGCAAGGTCGGGCACGTTGCGCGCCATCGGGCCCAGCATGGGCAGGGGGGACCAGCCGTGGCCGCGCCGCTCGCTCGGCACCAGGCCCGAGGAGGGGCGGTAGCCGACGATGCCATTGAAGGCCGCAGGATTGCGCAGGCTGCCGCCCGTATCACTGCCCGAGGCGAGCGGGATCATGTTCGTCGCCAGCGCCACGGCCGAACCGCCCGAGGAGCCGGCGGCATTGTAGGTCGGGTTGAAGGCATTGCCCGTCGCCCCCCAAACCGTGTTGCGGCTATTCGCACCCAGGCCGAATTCCGGGACGTTGGTCTTGCCCAGGACATTGCCGCCTGCCTCGCGCAGGCGGCGGACCATGCCTTCGTCATGGTCCGGCACATGGTCGGCAAAGAGCGGGCTGCCCCATGTGGTGCGCAGCCCCTTGGTCGCTTCCAGATCCTTGATGCCGAGCGGCAACCCGTGCAGCAGGCCGAGCGCTTCGCCCTTCATGGTCGCGGCATCGGCCGCCTTGGCCGTGGCGCGCGCGGCCTCGATATCCATCGCCGTCATGGCGTTGACGGCGGGGTTCACGGCGGCGATGCGCGCCAGGCAGGATTCCAGAAGCTCGGTCGCGGAAAGCTTCTTGGTGCCGATCATGCGGCGGGCTTCGAGGGCGGTCAGGTCACAGGGTTCGGTCATCGGGCTTCCTTTCGCGCTCTGAGGCGTGCCCCCTGTGGCATGCCGCCAGGGTCACGCGCCACAGCGGGCGCGGCTTCGAAAAATACGATGGGGATGATGGGCGCGCGCTGCGCCTAGTAGCCCATCACGCAGCCATCCTTGCGCGGATCGCTGCCGCCGATCAGCACGCCGCGGTCATGATCCATGAAGATCACCTGGCCACCGCCATGCGGCTTGGTGATCGGCTCGCAGACATGGCCCATCGCGTTCAGCTTGGCGACGGTCGCCGCCGGCACATGCGCCTCCACCTGAACCTTGCCGCCCTCGGGGAAGAGGCGCGGCGCGTCCAATGCCTGCTGCGGGTTCATCCCGTAGTCGAACATGTTGGAGAGCAGGAGCGTCTGGCCCATCGGCTGGAAATGCCCGCCCATCACGCCGAAGGGCATCACCGCCCGGCCATCCTTCATGGCCATGCCGGGGATGATGGTGTGCATCGGCCGCTTGCCCGGCGCGATGCAATTCGGGTGGGCTTCCTGCAGGCGGAAGCCGAAGCCACGATTATGCAGCATGACGCCCGATTTCTCGGCCGTGATGCCGGTGCCGAAGCTCTTGAACAGCGAGTTGATGAAGGAACAGGCATTGCCCTCCTCATCCACCACACAGAGATAGACCGTGTCGTCATGCTTGGGCAGCAGCGTATCGGGGGCCGGCGGCACCACCATGGCGCCCGCATCGGTGATGAGCTTGGCCAGCCCACTGAGATAGGCGTCCGAGAGGAGGATGTCGGTCGGCACCGGCACCTGCGCCGGGTCCGCGATGAAGGCATCGCGGTCGCGGTAAGCGAGGCGCGCGGCCTCGATATGCCGGTGCAGCCGCAGGGCCGACATGGGATCCTCGGGCGGCGTGAAGCCTTCCAGCAGGCCCAGGATCATGAGCGCGATGATGCCCGTGCCGTTCGGCGGGCATTCATGGATATCCATGCCCTTCCAGCTGCGCTGGATCGGCGTCACGAATTCGGCGCTGCGCAGGCTGGCCGCGAAATCCTCCTCGGTGTGCAGCCCGCCCAGGGCGCGAAGTGTGGCCACCATGTCGGCCGCCACCTCGCCCTCGTAGAAGCCGCGGGCGCCCTTCGCCGCGATGGCGCGCAGCGTCTTCGCCAGCGCAGGGAAGCGCATGATGTCGCCCTCGCGCGGGGCCTCGCCATTCTTCAGGTAGAGCCGGGTGGAGGCCTCATTCAGCCGCAGCTTGCCGGCCGCATCGGCCCAGTCGGCCGCCACGCGCTGCAGCACGGGGAAGCCTTGCTCGGCAAAGCGGATGGCGGGTTGCAGCAGGAAATCCAGCGCCTTGCGGCCATGCGCCGCATTCAGCGCCTCCCAGGCGGAAACGGCGCCCGGGATGGTCACCACATGGGCGCTCGTGTCCACCAGCTGGGTCACGCCTGCCGCGCGCAGCGCCTCGGGGGTGGCGGCCATGGGGGCCCGGCCCGAGCCGTTCATCGCATAGACGCGGCCCGTGCCGGCCGGCGCGTAGAGGCAGAAGCAATCCCCGCCGATGCCGGTGCTCTGCGGCTCGATCACACCCAGCACGGCCACGGCCGCGATGGCCGCATCCAGCGCATTGCCCCCGGATTTGAGGACCTCGATCGCCGTCAGGGTCGCCGCCGGCATGGAGGTCGCGGCCATGCCGCGTGCGGCGATGACCGGGCTGCGGCCAGGGGCGTGGAAGTCGCGCATGGATGGAGTTTCCTCAAGGGGCAAAACGTTTCACCTCCATATAGGACGAAGCCGGTCCAGCTTGGAACCCTCGGCCCCCTCGCTTCCGGCGCGGAAATAGGATAGCGGCGATGCCATGGAAACGATCACCTATCCGGACTTCGAGAAGCTCGACATCCGCGTTGGCACCGTGGTGGACGCCAAGCCCTTCCCCGAGGCGAAGAAGCCCGCCATCCAGCTTTGGGTGGATTTCGGCGAGCCGCTTGGCATCAAGAAAAGCTCGGCGCAGATCACGGCGCATTACACGCCGGACCGGATGATCGGCCGCCAGGTGCTGGCCGTGGTGAATTTTCCGCCCCGCCAGATCGGCCCCTTCATGAGCGAGGTCCTGGTGCTGGGCCTGCCTGACGAGAACGGCGCCATCGTCCTGCTGCGGCCGGATATTCATGTGCCCGATGGCGGGAAGATGTTCTGATGGCGCAGCGCTATTTCACCGTCACCTGGGATCAGCTGCATCGTGACAGCAAGGCGCTGGCCTGGCGTCTGCTCGAGCTCGGGCCCTGGCAGGGCGTCGTCGCCATCACGCGTGGCGGGCTGATCCCGGCCGCCATCATCGCGCGCGAGCTGGAATGCCGCATCATCGAGACGGTCAGCATCGTCACCTATGACGAGGAGAAGAAGGGTGAGCCGCGCGTCATGAAATCCCCGGCGGCGGCGGGCGATGGCCAGGGCTGGCTGATCATTGACGACCTGGTGGATACCGGCACCACTGCGAAGCTCGTGCGCGCGATGCTGCCACATGCCCATTTCGCCACGATCTACGCCAAGCCCGCTGGCAAGCCGCTGGTGGATACCTTCGTGACCGAGGTCAGCCAGGACACCTGGATCCTGTTTCCCTGGGATACCGAGGCGCAGTTCATCGCCCCCATCGCCAAGGGCCAGACGAGCAGGTAGGGCGCGGGCCTGGCAGCCGCAGGCGTCGCCAATTCCGGATTGGCCAGTTGACTCGTGGGGTCCGCCGCCGGCCCGATGCGGTCAACCCGCCCCCTCTCGCTTGACACAGCACGGAAAAATATTGCTGAATTCATGCTTCTGACGGTGGGGAGATGCCCCTGTGCGCATGGCGATCCTGTCCCATGCCGGCCTGCTTGTTGAAAGCCAGGGCCGACAACTGATCTGCGATCCCTGGTTGATCGGCAGCACCTATTGGCGGTCCTGGTGGAACTATCCACCCGTCGCGCCAGAGCTGGTTGCGTCGCTCAAGCCGGACTGGATCTACCTGACGCATATCCACTGGGATCATTTCCAGAGCGCGTCGCTCAAGCTTTTCAGCCTCGACACACCGGTGCTGATCGCCTTTGATCGTTACACCCGCATGCGGGATGACCTGCACAAGATCGGCTTCCGCAACGTGATCGAGCTCAGGCACGGGCGGCGCAGCGAACTCGCGCCGGGCATGGCGATCACCAGCTACCAATTCTCGCCGTTCTCCGACAGCGCGGCCGTGATCGAGGCCGATGGCACGACCATCCTGAACGCCAATGATGCCAAGTTCATGGGCCTGCCGCTTGCGCAGATCATGGACGACCATCCCAGGATTGACTTCGCGCTGCGCAGCCACAGCTCGGCCAATGCGCGGCTGACCTATCAATGCCTGGACGGCCCGGATGAACAGGTGGACGATGTTGCGGGCTATAGCCGTGCCTTCTGCGCCTTCATGAAGCGGGTGCAGCCGCGCTATGCGGTGCCCTTCGCGTCCAACCACTGCCACCTCCATCGCGAAACCTGGGAATTCAACCACCACGTCGTCTCACCCGACACGGTGGCGCGCGACTTCGCCGCCTATCAACGCGAGCACCCGTTTCCGACCGAGCTCAAGGTGATGACCACCGGCGATTCATGGGATGATCAGGCGGGTTTCCACATCACGCCCTCACCCTGGCTCGAGGACCGCGAACGCCATCTGGCGCAATACGCCGCCGAGAAGCAGGCGGTGCTGGAGCGCACCTACGCGCGCGAGGCGCGCAGTCACGTCAGCGAGAAGATGGCCCAGCGCTACCTTATCGAGATGGCTCGCAACACGCCGTTCTTCCTGCGCCGACGCTTCAAGGGGCACCCTGTCCTGTTCGACGTCCGCGCGGGCGAAAACCGGCAGGGCTTCCTGTTCGACCTGTGGAACCGCACCGTCATCGCCGTGGACCCGGCGGCCGCCGACCCGATGATCATGCGCGTCATCATCCCGGCGAATGTGTTCAAGATGACGCTGGTGCTGCGCATGTTCGGCCATGCCGCCATCAGCAAGCGGCTTCGCTGGCAAGCCACGCGGGCGGATATGGGAAGGATGCACCTGTTCGAAGGGATCCTGTCCTGGCACGAGCACGAAGCCCTGCCCCTGCGCAAACTCCTCACTTGGCGCTGCTTCGTGGATTATCTGCCGCGCTGGCGGGAGGTGCTGCTCTACCTCCAACTCACCATCGGTGTGCTGCGCGGCCGCGGCCTGAAGCAGCAGGAGGAGGAAATCCTGGGCGGATACCGGCTCCCGGCGCCCTAGCCCGCCCTGCGGATGCCCTCGCCCCAAGCCGAAGCCCAACCGCGGCATTGGCCGGCGCGGCCGTGCTTGCGGGCATCATGGCCGATGGAAGGAGGCGCCTCGTCACCTGCCCTCCGTCATGTCCGCCCCATCCCGCGGGCTGAAGCCATGCCTGGTGGCCATGAATGGTGGCCTTGGGCTCCGATACGGATCGGGTAGCCCATCCGTCCGGCCGTGATCTGGCCGGCCTCGCCATCCTGCGGGCGGCGGCGCTGAGCTCCCCAGCCAAGGTGCTGGGCACCATTCCGGTCCGGGCTCAAGCAATGGCCTTTTGCCAAGGCGTGGCCTGCTTGCCGGTGAGCTGGCCGCCTCCTAACCTTTGCGCAAGCAACCAAAGGGGGAAACGGCGCATGAAGGTCACGGATGTCACCTGCCACGTGGTGCAGTCCAAGGTGGAGAAGCCCTTCACCTCGGCGCGGGGCTGGCTCTACACCACCCGCGCTTCCTGCCTCGTGGAAATCAGCACGGATGAGGGCATCACCGGCTGGGGCGAATGCTATGGCCCGGCCATGGTCAACAAGGCCATCATCGAGACGCAATACCGCAACCGCGTCATTGGCCGTGACCCCTTCGATGTCGAGGTGGTGTGGGAGGATCTCTACAACCGGATCAAGGATTACGGCCTGACCGGGATGACCATCTGCGCGCTCTCGGGGATTGATATCGCGCTGTGGGATGTGATGGGCCGCGCGGTGAACAAGCCCATCCACAAGCTGATCGGCGGGGCGCATCGCAAGGACCTCGTCGCCTATGCCACCGGCCTCTACTTCATCGACATGGACCGCCTGGTCGAGGAAGCGGTGGAGGAAGCCCTTGCTTACAAGGAACAAGGCTTCCGCGCGGTAAAGATGAAGATCGGCCTGGGCGATCCCAAGCTCGATATCCGCCGCATCGCCGCCGTGCGCGAGGCGCTGGGCGATGGCGTGCAACTCGCCGTGGATGCCAATCACTGCTTCACCGTGCCCCAGGCCATCAAGCTGGGGCGCGAGATGGAAAAGCTCGATCTGCTCTGGTTCGAGGAGCCGATCAGCCCGGAGGATCACGCGGGCTATGTCGAAGTCTCCCGCGCGCTGGATCTGGCCGTGGCCGGCGGCGAGAATGACTTTACCCGCTGGGGCTTCCGCGATGTGATCGCGACCAAGGCCATGGACATCGTGCAGCCCGATGTCTGCGCCGCGGGCGGCATCAGCGAGTGCCGCAAGATCGCGGCCCTGGCCAGCGCGCATGGGGTGGAATGCGTGCCGCATGCCTGGGGCTCGGCCATTGGCCTCGCCGCCACGGTGCAGTTCCTCGCGGCCCTGCCGGACACGCCGCCCGCCTTCCGCCCCATGCCACCCATGCTGGAATTCGAGCAGACGCCCAACCCGCTGCGCGATCACCTGGCGATGGAGCCCATCGTTCAGGTGAACGGCATTGTTCGCGTCCCCGACGGCCCGGGGATCGGCATCGAGGTGGATCGTGCCGTGCTGGAAAAATACCGCGTGGCCTGACAAGCTGCGCGCACTGGCCATCCCGGAGCAACCGGGAGGCAACCTTTGGGAGAGACGAGTATGCGGCGCATCCTGCTGATCCTGTTGACCATGGCGACACCCGCCTGGGCGCAGGACTACCCCACACGCGACATCCGCTTCCTGAACGCCTTCGCCCCCGGTGGCACATCGGATCTGCTCGGCCGCGTGCTGGCCGAGCAGCTTTCCCAGCAGATGGGCCGCCGCGTCGTGGTGGATAACCGCACGGGGGCGAGTGGCGCCATCGCCGCCGGCGAACTCGCCCGCGCGGCCCCCGATGGCTACACGCTGCTGCTCGTCTCGATGAGCATGATGGCCGTCCTGCCGCAGATGCAGCGCCTGCCCTATGAGACCGATCGCGATATCACGCCTATCGTGAATGTCGCCAATGTCTACAACATCCTGGTGGCCTCGCCCGCGTCCGGCATCCAGACCTGGCAGGATGTGGCGCGCATCGCGCGGGAACGGCCAGGCGCGCTGCGCTGTGCCACGGTCGGCCCCGGCTCCAGCCAGCAACTCTCCTGCGCGCTGTTCATGTCGCTGACCAATACGCGGCTGGAGCAGGTGGGGTATCGCGGCGGGGCGCCGGCCATCCTCGACATCGTCGCCGGCCGGATCGAGGTGATGTGGGGCAATCTGCCGGAATACCTCGCGCAGATTCGCGGCGGTGGCTTGCGGGCCATCGCCTATGGCGCCGCCACGGCCTCGCCCCTGCTGCCCGAATTGCCGGTGATGTCGCTGGACGGGCTGCCCGGTTTCGTCATCCCCAACTGGTTTGGCGTGGCGGGGCCGGGCGGCATGGCGCCGGCCCTGGTGCAGCGCCTCAATGCCGAGATCAACCGCGCCCTCATGGCACCCGATGTGCAGCGCCGCTTTGAGGAAAACGCCATGCTGCGCATGGGTGGCTCACCGGCCGACATGGTCCGGCAGATCGGCCAGGACCGCGAGCGCTGGGGTGCGGTGATCCGCGATCACGACATCAAGCCGGAGTGAACCCCGCCGTGGCGATCAGATGATCGCGACCCCCAGCAGGGCCAGCAGGGTGATGAACACCGTGCTGGCCACGCCAAGCAACAGGGGAGCCGCGCCGCGCGCATGCAACGCCCGCAGATCGGTCTGCAGCCCAAGTGCCGCGACCGAGGCCGCGAGCATGATCGGCACGATGAAGCGCGACGCATCCACGACGAATTTCGGCACGAGGCCCGTGCTGCCGATCACGACCAGCGCCAGGAAGCCGAAGGCGAACCAGGGCACCGGGGCCTTGGCGTGCCCGGCCTCCGCCGTGCTGCTGCGCGCCACCCACCAGCCCAGCGCCACCACGGCGGGCGCCAGGAGGAACACGCGGGCCAGCTTCATCACGGTGCCGGTCTGCGCGGCTTCCGGGCCGCCCGCTGCGGCGGCACCGACGGCCTGCACCACCTCATGGATCGCAGCCCCGGCCCAAAGGCCATAGGTATTGGCGGACATGCCCATCAGGTCACCCAGATAGGGGAAGGTGATCAACGCGACCGTCCCGCACAGCGTGATGACCGCCAGCGCATAGGTCACGTCCTCATCCTTGCCGCGCGCCACCTGGTTGGCGGCGACGATGGCCGATGCGCCGCAGATCGCGGTCCCGGTACCGATCAGCAGGGAGAGTTTCGGGTCCACGCCCATGATGCGGCCGAGCCAGATGGTGAAGGGCAGCGTCAGCCCCACCACCAGGAAGGCCAGCACCAGGGCACCCAGGCCCAGCGAGGCGAGCATGCCAACCGTCACCTGGAAGCCCAGCAGCACGATGGCCGCGCGCAGCACCGGCCGCACCGCATAGCTGATCCCGGGCTTGAGGCTGGCCGGACGGCCGATCACCGCACCCAGCCCCACGCCCAGCACCAGGGCCACCACCACCGGGTTGAGCGCGGCAATGCCCGTCATGTTGCGGATGATGATGGCAATGGCCGCGATGGCGAGGCAAAGCCCCAGCCCCGGGGCCAGGCCACGCATCCGCTCGGGGAAGGACTGGGCGGCGCTGGGCGCTGTGGTCGGGGCTGCCATGGTGGGTCGAATCAAGCCTGAACGTTACGCGCCGACCGTCAACCCGGATCGGGGCAGCGTCAAGCGGCCGGCTATTCGGCGGCGATGGCCATGGGCTGCGTCAACCCGAACGCCTCGGCCAGCAGGGTCACGCTGCGGGCCCGCGCGCCGGCATCGTGGCAGGGGGTGAGGATCGCCACCTCCTGCACGCCAAGCTCGGCGGTGAGTGCCGCCAACCGGTCCCGCACCTGCTCACCCGTGCCGATGATGGCGTTTTCCCGCATGCGCTCGATTCTGATGCGCTCGGCGTCGGTATAGGGGTGGCTGGCCGCTTCATCTGCGGTGGGAAAGGGCGGGAAATGGCCGCGGTCGCGGTGCAGGCGCCAGAGGGCGCGCGGCGCGAAAAGGCGCTCCGCCTCGGCCACCGAATCGGCGGCCAGGGCATAGACGGCGATGGCGGCGTGGGCGGGCTGGCCGCGCATCTCCCGGAAGCCCTCGCGGTACATATGCAGCGCTTCGGCGGCCCCCCGGCCATCGGTGATGAAGTGGGCGTAGCAATAGGGCAGGCCGAAAAACGCCGCGACCTGCGCGCCGTAGTCGCTGGAACCCAGCACCCAGACCTCGGGCATGGTCGTCACCTCGGGGCTGGCGCGGACCTCGCGGAAGGGATGGTTCTCGGGCAGGCCATCGCCAAGCCAGCCGAGCAGATCGCGCAGCTGGGCCGGGAAATGATCCGCCGCACTCGCCGCATTGGGATTGAGCGCATAGGCGGTGCGGCCATCGCTGCCGGGCGCCCGGCCCAGGCCCAGGTCAATGCGGCCGGGGGCGATGGCTTCCAGGGCGCGGAATTGCTCGGCCACCTTCAGCGCCGCGTAATGCGGCAGCATGATGCCGGCGGAACCGACGCGGATGCGCCGCGTGGTGGCGGCAATGGCGCTGATCAGGATTTCCGGCGCCGAGCCCGCATGGCTCTGGCTGTTGTGGTGCTCGGCCAGCCAATAGCGGGCATAGCCGAGCCGATCCGCCAATTGGGCGATGGCAAGGCTTTCCTGGATCGCCTCCGCCGGGCCCAGGCCGGAGACGATGGTGGATTGATCGAGGATGGAGAGCGCTGGCAAGGTCATCCGCACAGCTTACCGGCAGCAGGGGATGCCATGGAAGAGATGTTCATGCGCCGCGCCGTCGTCCTCTCCTGCCAGGGGGTGGCCGAGGGTGGAGGGCCCTTCGGCGCGGTGGTGGTCAAGGCGGGCGTCATCATTGGCGAGGGGCGCAACAACGTCGTCCCCGGCCAGGACCCGACCCAGCATGCCGAGGTGGTGGCGATCCGCGCCGCCTGCGCGGCACTGGGCACGCATGACCTCAGCGGGGCCACGCTCTACACCAGCTGCGAACCCTGCCCGATGTGCCTGGCCGCCACCTGGTGGGCCCGCATCGGCGAGATCGTCTATGGCAATGACCGCGCGGATGCCGCACGGATCGGCTTTGACGACGCGGCGATCTATGAGGAAGTCGCGCGGCCCATGCCGGCCCGCGCCCTGCCGATCCGGCGCCTGCTGAGCGAGGAAGCCATCGCGGCATTCCAGCTCTGGGACGCGAAGCCCGACAAGATCCGCTACTGAGGATAATCCCAGCACTCGGCCGCGGCGCCGAGCAATTCAAGGGCCTCCCCCTGCACCCCACCCAGCCGGGCCGCGAGGCGGCGTGATGCCCCGTTGGCCGGGCGGATGTAGCTGACGATGCGCCGTTGCGGCAGCGCCGCCCGGGCCCAGCGGAGGGCCGCTTCAGCCGCCTCAAAGGCCAGGCCCTGGCCCCAGGCGGGCCGCGCCAGCGCATAGGCGAGTTCCGGAGCCGGCCAGCCTTCGGGGTTGAGGATGCCGGCCCGGCCGATGAAGCGCCCCTGATGCTCCAGCGCCCAGAGGCCATGGCCGCGCAAGGCCCATTGGCCCATGAAGCCCGCCATGCCCTGCCAGGTTTCCGCCCGGCTGCGGGTCTGGCCCGTGCCGAGATGCCGCATCACCTCCGCATCGGCCTGCATGGCGGCGAAGGCATCCAGATCCGCCTCGGTGAAGCCGCGCAGGGTCAGCCGCGCGGTGGTCAACACCGGCACCATCGCCTCATTCCGTCCCGAAGCAGCGATCCCCGGCATCGCCCAGGCCTGGCACGATGTAGCCATGCTCGTTCAGCCGCTCATCCAGCGCGGCGGCCAGGATGGCGACATCCGGATGCGCCGCCTGGAGGGCCGCCACGCCCTCGGGGGCGGCCACCACGCAGGCGAAGCGCACCACCTTCGCACCCGCCTGCTTCACGCGATGAATGGCCTGCACGGCGGAACCGCCCGTGGCCAGCATCGGGTCCAGCACCAGCGCGCCGCGGCGGGCCAGGTCCTTGGGCAGGCGCACCACATATTCGCTGGCCAGCAGCGTCTGCTCATCCCGCACCAGGCCCAGATGACCGACCGGCGCATCGGGCAGCACCATCCGCGCGCCATCCAGCAAGCCGAGGCCCGCGCGCAGGATGGCAACAAGGCAGGGCTCCATCTGCGCCAGCACCGGCGCTTCCATCCGCGCGACGGGCGTCTCGATGGTGGCCGTGGTCTCGGGCAGGTCACGCAGCGCCTCGCTCGCCAGGATGGCGCCGATCTCGGCGAGCACACGGCGGAATGTGGCGCTGTCGGTGTCCCGGCGCCGCAACCGGGTCACCTTGGCGCGCAGCAAAGCGTGGCGGGGGATGTGGAAATTGGCACGGATCGGGCTCATCGCGCCGGCTTAGCCTTATGGCGCGGCGGTATCAATCGGCGCCCCCGGGGCGGCGACGCGGGGCATCAGCTGCCCGGGCGTGGCGCCGTCGGGCTCAGCACATCCACCACATCGCGGCCGTTTTCGGTGCGGCCGAGGGCACGGATATCCACCCGCGTCTCGTTCAGCCCGCCCGCGACCAGGGCATCCTTCACCGCCCGCGCGCGCAGCAGGGAGAGGCGGCGATGGGTCGAGAGGTCCTCACCCGCACTCACTTCGCTGTTCAGCGTGATGCGGCCGATCGTGGCGGTCTGGAGTGCCGCGCCGAGCCGCCCCAGCGCCGCATGCTGTTCGGCGTCCAGTTGATCGCGATCCGCCCGGAAGGTGACGCGCCATGCGCCCGGCGGCAGTTCCGCCACCCCGCGGGCGAGGCGAATGGCGGGCATGGGGGGCAGCGCCACGGGCGGCGTGGCGGGCGTGCCCAGGGGCTGGGCCAGCGCGGCGGCGGGCAGCATCAGGGCCAGCAGGATGCGCCGGCCGAGTTGGTGATCGGCGAGCATCAGCCGGCCTCGGCGCGCCCCTTGGCGGCGCCCTGGGCGGCGGCGGCGATGCTGTCGACCACCGCCTCACGCAGCTTGCCGTGCAGATGCTGGTTGCCGGCGACGACATGCCCCTCCGGATAGGGATCCCCGCCATCGGGCGAGGTGACGATGCCGCCAGCCTCGCGCAGCATCACAAGGCCGGCCGCGATATCCCACTTGTTCAGGCCCAGCTCCCAATAGCCGTCATAACGGCCGGCCGCCGTCCAGGCGAGGTCGAGTGCGGCCGAACCGAAGCGGCGGATGCCCGAGACCTGCGGCATCAATCGCACCAGGGCATGGGCGAATTCGGCCTTGCGGGGCGTCGCGGCGAAAGGGATGCCGGTGGCGAACAGCGCCTCCTTCATGTCCCGCCGGCCGGAGACGCGCAGCCGCTTGTCGTTCAGGAAGGCGCCCATGCCCTTCTCGGCCCAGAACAGCTCATCCACCACCGGGTTGTAGATGACGCCGGCGACCACTTCCGTCTTGTCCTCGGCGATGCGCTTCTCGATGCCGACGCTGATCGCCCAATGGGGGATCCCATGGAGGAAGTTAGTGGTTCCATCCAGCGGGTCCACCACCCAGCGCCACTCCCAATCGGCATCGCCATGGGCGCCGCTCTCCTCCATCAGGAAGGCGAAGCCGGGGCGGGCCTTGTGCAGATCCTCGCGCAGGGTCTGCTCGGCCCGCAGATCGGCCTGGCTGACGAAATCACCAGGGCCCTTCATGGAGACCTGGAGCTGCTCCACCTCGCCGAAATCACGCAGCAGGCGGCGTCCCGCCTTGCGCACGGCGGAGACGACGACATTCAGGGCGGGGGAAAGGCGAGGCGAGGCGCCGGACATTCAATTTCCTTCTTGGAGCCAGGGGCGCTGCCCCTGGAACCTGGCAGGGTGAAAACCTGCGTGGTTTTCACCAGGTTCCTGCACCTCCGATAAATGGGACCTTAGTTCTTGGCGCGCTCGACGTAGGACGCGTCTTCCGTGCGGACCACGATCTTCTCGCCGGCCGTGATGAAGGGCGGCACCATCGTCTTCACGCCATTCACCAGCAATGCCGGCTTGTAGGAGGAGGAGGCGGTCTGCCCCTTCACCACCGGATCGGCCTCGGCGATTTCGAGGATGACGGTCTCCGGCAGGTCCATCGCCACCGGGTCACCCTCAATGAGGCGGACATTCACCGTCATGTTTTCCTGCAGGAAGGCCAAGCGGTCGCCCAGGATGGTGCCCGGGACCTGGGTCTGCTCGTACGTCTCGGGGTCCATGAGGACCAGGTTGTCGCCATCGGCGTAGGAGTAGGTGAACTCCTTGTCCTCGGTGGTCAGGCGCTCGACGACGTCGGCGGTGCGCCAACGCTGGTCCTTCTTGGACCCCGTCTTGATGTTGCGCATGTCCACCTGAATGATCGCGTTGCCCTTGCCCGGGATCATGATGTTCTGCTTGATGATGGTGTAGCGCTGGCCTTCGAATTCGATGACCATGCCGGCACGCATCTGATTGGCCTGCATCTTCGCCATGGGCGGGAACCTGCAATTCTTCGTGGGTTGAGCCGAGGCGGCAGGGCTTACACGCGTGGGCGCGGATCGGCAAGTTTATGGGCGTTGCCACAGCCCGATGCACCCCTGGTATGCGTTTTGCATGGCTCAGATGGCCCTTGCCCCCAGGAGTTCCCTTGACCCATCCCGACGAAAATCCCATCGGGCGGCGGGTTGCCCCCTTCGCGCGCTTCCTCGTGCTCGCCGGGGGGTGGTGGCTGCTGGCGCTCTCCTTTGCGACCTGCGCCGAAATCCTGGCGCGCAAATTCCTCGGCCGTTCCTTCCAGGGCATCGACGAGGTCGGCGCCTACACGCTGGCGGTGTTTTCCTCGCTCGCCTTTGCCTGGGCGCTGGTGACAAAGGCGCATACGCGGGTGGATTTCCTGCTGGCGCATCTGCCGGCCCCTGTGCGAGCCGTGCTGAATGCGCTGGCCTATGCGCTGCTGGCGGGCCTCGCCGTCTTCGCCGCCTGGCGTGGACTTGATGTGGTTTCCGAAAGCATCGAGTTCCAGTCCCACGCCAATTCGCCGCTGGGCACGCCGCTCTGGATTCCGCAGAGCCTCTGGCTGCTCGGCCTCGTGACCTTCGCCGCCTGCGCCGTGCTCTTCGCCCTGCATGCGCTCTTCCTGCTGGTGGTGGATCGCGCCCGGCTCAATCGCCTCTACGGCCCCATGACGCTGGATGAGGAAGTGGAGGCGGAGGCCAGCGCCCTGCTCTCCCGCACACAAGGCAAGGAGCTGGCGCCATGATCGGCGTGGGCGAGACGGCGATCGGCTTCGGCCTCATGGTCGGGCTGCTCTTCCTCGGGCTGCATGTGGCGACCTCGATGTTCCTGGTCGCAGTGCTGGGGGCCACGCTCTATCTCAGCCCGGCGCTAGTGAATGCGGTGGGGACCCAGCTCTGGGCCTCGATGGAGGACTACGTCCTGCTCTCCATCCCGCTCTGCATCCTGCTGGGCGAAATCCTGGTGCGCAGCGGCAGCACGGACCGGCTCTACCGCAGCCTGGCCGACTGGCTGAACGTGCTGCCGGGCGGTCTGCTGCATACCAATGTGGGGGCGAGCGCCATTTTCTCGGCCGTCTCCGGCTCCTCGGTCGCGACGGCGGCGACCGTGGCCACCGTCGCCCTGCCCTCCTTTCGCAAGCGCAAATATGACGACCGGCTGGTGCTGGGGTCCATCGCGGCCGGCGCCTCGCTCGGCAACCTGATCCCGCCCGGGATCGCGCTGATCGTCTATGGCGCGATGACCAATACCTCCATCGGGCGGCTCTACGCGGCGGCGGTAATCCCCGGCATCCTGATGACGCTGCTCTTCATGGCGACGATCATCGTCATCGCCCTCGCGCGGCCCGATCTGGTGCGGGAAAAAGAGGCGCTGGACCCGCTGCTCATGCGCCTGAAGCGCCTGGTGGATCTGCTGCCGCCGCTGGTCATCTTCACCATCATCATGGGCTCGATCTACACGGGCTGGGCGACGGTGACGGAGAGTGCGGCGCTGGCCGTGGTGGTCGCGCTGCCCATCGCCGCGATCTACGGGCGGCTGAATGTCGCGATGCTGCATGAATGCTTCATCGCCACGGCGCAGTTGACGGCGATGAGCCTGCTCATCCTCGCCTGCGCCTTCTATCTGAATTTCGTGCTGGGGCTGCTGGGTGTCACGCCGGCCCTGGGCGCCTTCGTGGCCGGCCTGGACGCGACGCCGCTGCAACTCATCCTGGCGCTCACGGTGTTCTACCTGCTGCTGGGCGTCTTCTTCGAGACGCTGCCCATGCTGGTGGGCACGGTGCCGGTGATCTTTCCCGTGGTGGTGGCGGCCGGGATCGATCCCGTGTGGTTCGGCGTCTTTATCGTGCTGATGTGCGAAATCTCGCTGATCTCACCGCCGGTGGGCATGACGCTCTACGTCATCCAGGCGGTGCGGCGGGAGGGAACCATCGCGCAGGTCTTCGCCGGGACCATCCCCTTCTTCCTCGCGATGGTGGTGATGACGGGGCTGCTGATCGCGCTGCCGGAAATGGCGCTCTGGCTGCCCCGCCTCGCCTACAACTGAACGCTCAGCGGATCTGCATGTTGGCGACCTGGCCAACCGTGCGGTTCCAGGTGGCCGAGCATTGCGGGTCCACCCGGTTGCAGGCATCGCGCCAGATCGGCAGCACCACCTCCTCGGCGGCGCGGCGCACGCGCTCCTGATCGGCCGGCTCGATCTCCACCATGGTCATGCGGAAGCGGGTATTGGCCGTGCAGGGGTCACGCCCGACATTGCAGTTCACCGCATCCTCATTGGCCGAGATCGCCAGATCCCAGAGCTGGTTTTCCATTCGGCGGAACTCGGCCGTCAGCGCCGCCTGGCGCTCGGGCGAGTAGCGGCGCCAATGGTCCAGGTTCATCAGATGGCCCTGCACGGCACCGCCCAGCGAGAGCGGCAGGAAATGCGTCGTCACCTCCGGCCAATTTCCCGAATTGCCCGATGTGGGTGAGGTGATGGCGCATTGCGCAACCCCGCGCTGCAGCGCCGGATAGACCTCGCTGAATTGCAGAGTGACGGCGACGGCGCCGAAATTCTGCATCAGCGCGGCCATGGAGGGGGTGAAGGTGCGCACGCGCAAGCCACGCAGGTTTTCCAGCGTGCGGATCGGCGCGTTGCAATAGATGACCTGCGGGCCGAAGGGCCACAACGTCATCACCTTGGCATTGAAGCGGGTTTGCAGGCGGCGGTCGAAGGCCTCGCGATAGGCGTCCACGGCACGGCGCAGCTGCGCCATGTCGGTCGAGACGCCGACAAGGTCGAGCCCTTCGAAGAAGGGATCATCCCGGCTGGCCATGCCGATCTGCACGCTCATCACGTCAAAGGCGCCGGAGCGCAGCAGGCGGAAGGCATCGGCCGCCTGCACCCCCACCTGGTCCATCGGGTTGTAGGTGATATTGGTGCGCATGCCCGCCGTTTGGGCAAGCTGGGTGAAGAAGGGGCGCTCCACCACCTCCACATGGGTGCGGTTGGAGGAGAAATTCCCCACGACCCGCATGGTGGGCGCCTCGGTCTGGGCCTGGGGCGAGGTGGGCCAGAGCAGGCCACAGGCCAACAGGGCGGCGCCCAGGAGGCCGGTCGGGGGGATGCATCGGTGCATGGGGCGTCTTTCTTGCAAGGAGAAGCGCCCAGAGCTGAGCAACCCTTGTGCCATCCAGGCAACGATGAACGCCGCCAAGCGGGTTTTTGGCACATGGGGCTTGCGGGACGGCAGGCAGGTGGGTAGGAACCGCCCCGGCCGCTGTTGTAGCTCAGTGGTAGAGCACCTCATTGGTAATGAGGAGGTCGAGAGTTCGATTCTCTCTAACAGCACCAGTGGCCCTACCCCGGTTCAACCTCGCCGCCCGCTTCCACCCAGTCCTTGAAGCCGCCCAGGTTGCGCACATCCGTGTAGCCCATGGATTTCAGCGTCTGCCCGGCCAGCGCCGCCCGCCCACCGGCGGCACAATGGATGATGATGGTCTTCGCCCGGTCGAACGCCGCGTCATGCATGGGCGAGTCCGGGTCGGCCCGGAATTCGAGCAATCCGCGGGAGACGGCGAGGCCGCCCACGGCCTTGCCGGTCACCTTCACTTCGGCGGCGTCGCGAACGTCCAGGATCAGCACCTCAGGCCGGCCGGCGAGGGCCACGGCCTCCGCCCCGCTGATGCGCGGCACCGCGGCATTGGCGGCCTCCAGCATGTCCTTGACGGTATTGGTCATGGCCTGATCCTCATCTGCTGTGTCGGGCCGAAGCCTTCCGGCCCGAAGCCCTGGGGCGCAGGCTACCCCGCCGCCGCGGCCGCGGCCATGCCCGGAGCGACCGGGTACCAGGCCGCCCCCAACGGCGGAACAGCGATGGAGGGACCCTGACACGGCGGGGGGCGCAAAACCGGGCCGGCGGGAGCGCCGCCGCGGCTCAGCGGCGCACCACGATCCGGATCGGGCCGGGCTCGATGCCCATCTTGCGCAGGCGACGACGGCGCCACCACAGCGAGACGGCCGCGATGGCCCCGGCACCGATGACGATCGGCAGCAACAGCCCGATGAAGAAGATGGCCAGGGCCACCAGCAGCAATCCGCCCGCCGCAACCGCAACGAGGATCGCCACCCCGCCCGTCCGCGCGAGCAGAAGGTTGAAACCGGTGGGCTTCGGCGCTTCCCGGAATGCGCCATCCGGCGTCATGTCCAGCACCGGCCGATGGTGCGAGGGATTGTTCATGAGGGAGATGTTGCCCCGCGCCCCCTCCGCTTCAAGCCCTGTTTGCCCGGGACCGCGCCTCAGCCTAAACCGTGGGTGATACAGGAGATTTCCATGCCGCTTCTTGGCTGCATCGCTGACGACTTCACCGGCGCCACCGACCTCGCCAGCACGCTGGTCCGCCAGGGCATGCGGGCCGTCCAGGTGATCGGCGTGCCGGAAGACGCCCTGCCCGAGGCGGATGCCGTCATCATCGCGCTGAAATCGCGCACCATTCCGGCGCGTGAGGCCGTCCTGCAGTCGCTGGCCGCCTGTGAGGCGCTGCTGGCGGCCGGGGCCAGGCAGATCCTGTTCAAGTACTGCTCCACCTTCGACAGCACCGAGCACGGCAATATCGGCCCGGTGGCAGAAGCGCTGCTGAAGCGGCTCGACGCGCCCTTCGCCATCGCCTGCCCTGCTTTCCCGACCAATGGCCGCACCATCTTTCAGGGCCACCTCTTCGTCGGCAACCACGTGCTGAATGAAAGCGGCATGGAGAACCACCCGCTGACGCCGATGCGCGATGCCAATCTGGTGCGGGTGCTCGGGCGGCAGAGCGAAGGCAGCGTCGGGCTCATTCCCTTCGCCGTGGTCGAACGCGGGGCCGGCGCGATCCGCGCGGAGGTGACGCGCCTGCGCGATGCCAATCGCCGCTTCGCCATCGCGGATGCCATCACGGACGCGCATCTCATGGCCCTGGGCGAAGCCTGCGCGAACCACGCGCTGATCACCGGCGGGTCCGGCATCGCGATGGGCCTGCCCGAAAACTTCCGCAGCGCCGGCCTTCTGCCAGCGCGCGAGGATGCCGGCGCGCTGCCCGAAGTGGGCGGGCTCTGCGCCGTCATCGCCGGCTCCTGCTCCCGGGCCACGCTGGGGCAGATCGGCCTCGCGCGGGATCATGTGCCGACGCTGGAGCTAGATGCGCTGGCCACGCCGGATGCCGCGGCACTGGCAGGCGAGGCGAAGGCTTGGATGGCCGGGAAGCTCGATGCTGCGCGGCCCATCGTCATCGCCGCCTCGGCGCCGCCCGAGCGGGTCGCGGCCTTGCAGCAGAGGCTGGGGCGGGAGGCGGCGGGCCTGCTGATCGAACACGCCATGGCCGAGATCGCCGCCGCCCTGGTGCAGGCGGGCGTGCGTCGCCTGGTCATCGCGGGGGGTGAAACCTCGGGTGCGGTGGTGCAGCGCCTGGGCGTCCATGCGCTGCGCATCGGGGCGGAGATTGATCCGGGCGTGCCCTGGACCCATGCGACGCCCGATGCCGCCCCGGAGGGCATGTGGCTCGCGCTCAAGAGCGGCAATTTCGGCGCGCGCGACTTTTTCCTGAAGGCCTTCGCCTGACCATGCGGGAAGAGGATCAGCGGCAGCTTCTGGTGAGCCTGGGCGCCTCGCTCTTTGCGCGCGGCTACAGTGTGGGCAGTGCGGGCAATATCAGCCTGCGCCTCCCGGATGGCTATCTGATGACGCCCACCAACTCCTCCCTCGGGCGGCTCGATGCCGCGCGGCTCAGCAAGCTGGACCGGGACTGGAACCACATCGGCGGCGACAAGCCCACCAAGGAGGTGTTCCTGCACCGCGCCTTCCTGGACGCACGCCCCGATGCGGGGGCCGTCGTGCATCTGCATTCCACCCATGCGACGGCGATCTCCTGCCTGGAGGACGCGGTCATTCCGCCCCTCACTCCGTATTTCGTGATGCGCGTCGGCCGCACGCTGCCGCTCATTCCCTATTACCGGCCCGGCGATGCGGCGATGGAGCCCGCTATCCATGCGGCGGCGCTATCGGCGAAGGCCGTGCTGCTGGCCAATCACGGCCCGGTGATCTGCGGCGCCACGCTGACCGATGCGGTCAACGCCGCGGAGGAACTCGAAGAAGCCGCCAGGCTCGCGCTCATGCTGCGCACCATGAATCCCCGCCTGCTGACGCCCGCGCAGGTGGATGATCTTCTGACAACCTTCGGATAAGGACTTGCCCATGGACCGTACCGCCCCCACCGACCATCCCGTTCTGCCCGCCATCGCCGCACGCTGGAGCCCGCGCAGCTACCTGGAGACGCCCGTTCCCGATGCAGCGCTGCATTCCATCCTGGAAGCCGGGCGCTGGGCGGCCTCGGCCTATAACGAGCAGCCCTGGCAGTACCTGATTACGCGCAGGGCTTTGGAGCCTGAGGCTTTCGCCAAGCTGCTGGCCTGCCTGGTTCCCTTCAACCAGGGCTGGATCGGCGGGGCGCCTGTGCTGATGCTGGCCTGCGCGCGGCTGAATTCGGCCGGCAATGGCAAGCCCAACCCCTGGTCGCATTACGATGCGGGCCAGGCGAGCAGCGCGATGGCGATCCAGGCGGCCGCACTCGGCCTGCAGCTGCACCAGATGGCCGGCTTCGATGCGGCGGCCGCGCGCGCGGCTTTCGCCATCCCCGAGGATGTGGCGCCGATCGCGGCGATGGTGCTGGGCACCCCGGGGCCGGCCTCGGCCCTGCCCGAGGCATTGGCGCAGCGCGAGACGGCGCCGCGCGCCCGCAAGCCCGCGGGTGAGATGTTCTTCCTTGGCCAATGGGGCTGATGCGGCCATGAAAAAAGGCGCCACCCGATGGGTGGCGCCTGATCTCCCGGGTCAGCGCCTCGCGGCGTGACCCGGCCTGATGATCCGGAAGGATCAGCTCGTCGGCGTCTCGCTGGCGGGCGCCGTGGCGGGGGCCGCGGCAGCCGCGGCCTTCTTG
This sequence comes from Sediminicoccus sp. KRV36, assembly GCF_023243115.1. Lineage (NCBI taxonomy): Bacteria > Pseudomonadati > Pseudomonadota > Alphaproteobacteria > Acetobacterales > Roseomonadaceae > Sediminicoccus > Sediminicoccus sp. KRV36. The sequence continues at coordinate 1,433,929 of NZ_CP085081.1, read as the reverse complement.
GCGGCGCGGGTGGCAGCGGCCTTCTTCGCGGCCTCGGCGCGCTTCGGGTCCTTCGCCGGGGCGGCCTTCATCGCCGGCGCCTTCTTGGCGGGAGCGGCCTTCTTCGCGGCAGGCTTCTTGGCCGGGGCGGCCTTCTTCGCAGGCGCGGCCTTCTTGGCAACCGGCTTCTTGGCAGCGGCCTTCTTCGCGGGGGCAGCCTTCTTCGCGGGTGCGGCCTTCTTGGCTGCCGGCTTCTTGGCAGCGGCCTTCTTCGGCGCGGCCTTCTTGGCTACGGCCTTCTTCGCAGGAGCAGCCTTCTTGGCGGGTGCAGCCTTCTTGGCAGCAGCCTTCTTGGGGGCGGCTTTCTTGGCAGGAGCAGCCTTCTTCGCGGGTGCCGCCTTCTTGGCAGCAGCCTTCTTGGGGGCGGCCTTCTTGGCAGGAGCAGCCTTCTTCGCAGGCGCAGCCTTCTTGGCAGCGGGGGCCTTGGCGGCGACGCGGCCACGGGCCGTGGCGGGCTTCTTCGCGGTGCGGCGGGCGCCGGCGGCAACGGCCATGGCTTGCGCGCGTGCCGTCACTTCGGCGGTATCGGTCGTATCAGTCATTTGAGTCTCTCCTTGCGCCTTCGCGCGACAGGTTGGTGGATGGTTACTGGACCAGGCCGCGGCGGCATCGCGCCGCGACGGATTGCAGAGAGTTCGAACAGGCGAAGATCATCGTCGCGAAGAAGCCGCTTGCACTGTCGCGTACCCGCCGTGAATCAGGCGATGGCCCGACCCAATGCGAGAACGGGTGCCTTCCTCCCGCAGAGACCGGAAATGGTTTCCGGCTAACCTCATCGAGGTTCATCCCTTCCGTTCGCCGCTCGCCCTGCTCTGCGATTTCGTGGCCCTGCTCTCCATGTCTCGCGTGATGCGCGGCGGTCAGAGCGTAGGCGCGAATCGCGCGTCAATGCGTGCGTCTGCAACGCTATCGGAATGCGCGAGTTGCCTGTCAAACACATTCTGCTTTTACGCAAAGATTTTCCGCGGCGTGAGTCGCGCGTGCATCATCTTCACACATGAGAAAGGCCGCCCGTTGCAGCGGGCGGCCTCACCATGGAACGCCACGCGCGTTCAGGAGTCAGCGCGTCGGTACCGCGCGCTGCTCCACGCCGTTGTAGAGCGAGAGCGGACGGATCAGCCGGTTATCCGCGGCCTGCTCGAAGACATGCGCGGCCCAGCCGGTGATGCGGCTGCACACGAAGACCGGCGTGAACATCGGAATGTCGAAACCCATCAGGTAGTAGGCGGGGCCTGCCGGGAAATCGAGATTGGGATGGATGTTCTTCTCGGCCAGCATGACGCGCGCGAGCACGGCCGAGGTGTTCATCCAGCGCTTGTCGCCCACCACATCGGCCATCACCTCGGCGTATTTCTTCATCGTCGGTACGCGGCTGTCGCCATTCTTGTAGACGCGATGGCCGAAGCCCATCACCAGCGCCTTGTGGTCGAAGCGCTCGCGCAACCAGGCTTCCGCCGTTTCGGGCGAGGGGATTTCCTTCAGCATGTGCATCACCGCCTCATTGGCGCCGCCATGCAGCGGGCCCTTGAGGGCGGCGATGCCGGCGACGATCGCGCCGTGCATGTCCGCCATGGTTGACGTCACCACGCGGGCGGCGAAGGTCGAGGCGTTGAAGGTGTGCTCGGCGTAGAGGATCATCGAGACATCGAAGGCCTTGATCACCTCCGGCTGCGGCACCTTGCCGAACACCATGTGGAAGAAATTCTCGCAGAAGGGCAGCGAGGGGTCGGGCGGGACAGGCTCAAGCCCCTTGCTCAGCCGGTTGGTCGCGGCGACGGCCGTGGGGATGCGCGCCAGCAGGCGGATCGCCTTGCGGCGCTGCGCGGCATCGCCGATGTCGGCCGCCTCCGGGTCTTCCATCCCCATGAAGGAGACGGCGGTGCGGATCGCATCCATCGGATGCGCGTCCTTGGGGAAATCGCGCAGCACGCGCAGCAGCGTGGGCGAGAGCGCGCGTTGCGAGCGCTCGGCCTCGGCGAAGGCGGCGCGCTCAGTCGCGTTGGGCAACTCGCCGTTCCACAGCAGGTAGGCGACATCCATGAAGTTGGAATTCTCGCACAGATCCTGCACGGCATAGCCGCGATAGGTGAGGCTGTTGGTTTCCGGCATCACCTTCGAGACGCTGGACTCATCGGCATAGACGCCGACGAGCCCTTTGCGGACGTCGATGGTTTCGCTCATGACTGACTTCCCTTGTTGCTCTTGCTGCGCCGCAGCTTAAGCCTGTGTGCGTGGCTGTCCATCGGGCCGACCGATCGGGGAGATCGTCCGATCCGGGTCGCCTCCCGCCCCTCGCGCTGGCACGATGGGCGCATGGAACCAGGGAGATCTTCGACGATGTTCACGCGCCTCGCCGCCGCATTCGCCATGGCATGCCTCGCCGCCCTTCCCGCCTCCGCTCAGGGCAGCGGGGATTGCGTCGCCAACGGGATGATACAGGTGCTCGGCTTCACCGCCACACCGGCGCCAGCAGAACGCGAAGGCCGGGTCCCGGCGGGCACCATCTACAGCGCGAGCCTGCTCGGCTCGCGCCCCTTCCGGATGGTGGTCGTGCGCCTGAGTCTTGCCGGACGGCCCATTGCCGCCGGGCTGGAGGTGGAACTGCCACCCGGCCAGGTAACGATGGTGCGGATCGCCCGCATCACCGGCCCCACAATCAGCGATGGCGATCTGCGCAATGGTCTCAGGGTGACATGCATGTTGCCGTAGGGCGAAGGCGGTCGAGAAGATCCGGCTCGCCTTCCTCGTTCTGGCCGCCGTCGCCTTCGGCCTCGATCATGCAGCCACGGCGCTCGCAGACGCCGCGGCCAAAGTCGCTGCGCGCCATACCATGCAGCGAGCGACCCGGGATGTGCCCGGATCGCCTCGCGCAGCAGCGCCGTACCCATGTCGCGCAGGCGGCATGATGGATGCACGCCGGCCTGGGCGCAACGCCCATTCCGGCATCAGAAGATGCCGGGCTTGGCCTCCAGCAACGCGCCCTTGGGCAGCGCCACATGCAAGGCACCCAGTTCACCGGCCTTGAGGCTCGCCAGGCTCTGCACCACTTCGAGAAAGCGGTTGCTCTCGCGCGCCGAGATGATGCCATCGGTCAGCGTGCGGAACTTGTGGATATACTGCTCACGCGCGAAGGGCCGCGCGCCGCGGGGGTGCGCATTGGCCACACCCAGCTCATCCACGAGCTTTGTGCCGTCCTTCATGGTGATTTCGACGCGGCCGCCGAAGGCCAGCGTCTCCGGATCGCGGCTGTGGTAGCGCTCAGTCCATTCCGGCGCCTCGCAGGTCTCGATCTTGTGCCACAGGCGCACCGTATCGGCACGGCCAGCACGCTTGGGCGCGTAGCTGTCCACATGGTGCCAGCGACCGTCCTGCAGCGCCACGGCGAAGATGTACATGATGGAATGGTCGAGCGTTTCGCGGCTCGCCTTGGGGTCCATCTTCTGCGGGTCCTGCGCGCCCGTGCCGATCACGTAATGGGTGTGATGCGACGTGTGGATCATGATCTTCTCGATCGCGTCGAAATTCTTGATGGATTCGCGCATGCGGAAGGCCAGATCAATCAGCGCCTGGCTCTGGTACTCGGCCGAATGCTCCTTGGTGTAGCTGTCGAGGATGGCGCGCTTGCCCTCGCCGGCGGCCGGCAGGGGCACGTTGTAGTAGGTCGGGTCGTACACCGTCTTGCGGCCCTTGCTGTCGGCCTGCGTGCGGCCCGAGAGCACCCAGGCGATCACGCTGTCCTCACCCTCATAGATCGGGCTGGGGGCACCTTCGCCGCGCATGCAACGGTCGACGGCTTCCACGGCCAGCTTGCCGGCATGGGCGGGCGCGTAGGCCTTCCAGGAGCTGATCTCGCCCTTGCGGGACTGGCGGAAGCTGACGGAGGTGTGCAGCGCCTGCTGCACCGACTGGAAGATCACCTCCTGCTTCAGGCCGAGCAGCGTGCCGATTCCGGCGGCCGAGGCGGGGCAGAGATGCGCGATGTGATCCACGCGATGCTCATGCAGGCAGATGGCCCGCACCAGGTTGATGTGGATTTCATAGCCGGTGGCCAGGCCCCGCAGCAGGTCCTTGCCGGAACGGCCCATGGTCTGCGCCACGGCGAGGATGGGGGGGATGTTGTCGCCGGGGTGGGAGTAGTCGGCGGCCAGGAAGGTGTCGTGCATGTCGAGCTCACGCACCGCCGTGCCATTCGCCCAGGCCGCCCATTCGGGGCTCGCCGTGAAGCTCGCCGGCATGCCGAACACCGTGCCGCCGCCCTTCTTCGCATGGCCCAGCGCCATGCCGCGCGCCGAAACCACAGGCCGGCGGTTGATGGCGGCAATGGCGACCGAGGCGTTGTCGATGATCCGGTTGATGATCATCTCCGCCGTGTCCTTGGGCACGGGCGCCTTGTCGGTGGCCACACCCGCAATCTTCCAGGCGAGCTGGTCCTCGCGCTTGAGCAGCGCCTTGGAGGGATGAACTTTCACGGGGTGGAGTTGCATGCGCGTCTCTCTTTCGTCTTGCCGGGTTGGCGGCCACGGCGCGCGCGCCTAGCCTTGTGACATGTGACGGGGCCGCATCCTATTGATCGCGACGCGTCACGCAACATGGGCAGGGGATTCTGCGGGTATGGCTTTCGATCTGGTGGTGCGCGGCAATCTGGTGCTGGCCGATGGGGTTCTGGAAAACGGCTATGTCGCGGTGAGCGGCGGCGTGATCGCCGCCATCGGCCAGGGCAGCCCGCCAGCAGCGGCCGAGATGGTGGACCATCGTGGGAAGCTTGTGTTCCCGGGCCTGGTGGATGGGCACATGCACACCAGCAGCAGCACCGGCTGGTCGGGAATCGAGGGCGCCTCGATGTCGGCCGCCGCCGGCGGTGTCACCACCTGCGTGGACATGCCCTATGACGTGCCGCGCCCGGTGACCGATCCCGGCATCCTCGCCGAGAAGATCGCGGTGGTGAACGCCACCAGCCATGTGGACATGGCGCTCTACGGCACCATCCGGAAGGATGGCGGGGTGGACCAGATTGCGGGCCTCGCTGAGGCCGGCGTCTGTTCCTTCAAGCTTTCCACCTATGAATATGACGCGGTGCGCTTTCCGCGCATCAACAACACCATGATGGTCGAGGCCTTCGCCGAGATCGCCAAGACCGGCCTCATGGTGGGCATTCACAACGAGGATCAGGAGATCGTCGAGGGCGCCATCGCCGCCGCAAAGGCCACCGGCCGGACCGACCCCATCATGCATGCCCGCACCCGCCCGCCGCTCTGCGAGACCATGGCGGACCTCGCCATCTTCGAGATGGCGCTGGAGACGGGGGCGCATGTCCACATCGCGCATTCCTCCCTGGCGCGCGGCTTCGACCTGGCCGAGGTGTTCCGGAACCAGGGTGCCAAGACCTCGGGCGAGGCCTGCATCCAGTATTTGTGCATGACGGAGGAGGATCTGGTCCGCCTCCAGGGCTTCGGCAAATGCAACCCGCCCTTCCGCACCGCGGCGGAGGTGGAACGCATCTGGGGCAGCATCGCCGAGGGCAAGGTCGCCTATGTGTCCACCGACCATGCGCCCTGGCCCAAGCAGCGCAAGGAATATACGGGCGACATCTTCGCCTGCGGCGCTGGCCTGACCGGCATGCAGAGCTTCGCGCCGCTGATGTTCACCCTGCTGTCCAGGCGCGGCCTGTCCCCCACGCTGATGGCCAGCCTCTGCGCAGAACGCCCGGCGAAATTCCATGGCCTGTTCCCGAAGAAGGGCGCCATCCGCATCGGCTGCGATGCCGACCTGCTGGTGATGGAGGAGGGTGACTTCGCCTTCGACGCCCGCAACATCCAGGACCGCGAGGATGCCCGCTGGTCGCCCTATGACGGCATGGCCATGACGGCGCGCGTGGCGGCCACCTATCTGCGCGGCGCCTGCATCTGGGACGGGACGCGGGTTCTGGCACGGCCAGGCACGGGCCGCTTCGTGCCGCGCCAGCATGGTGAGAGCTTCTGGGTCTGAGGGTCTGGACCAAAATCCTTCCCGATCGGCTCGTCGGGGCGGATCACGATGCCCGGACACCAACTGCCCGGGCCTTCTGATGTGAGCCCCGGCGATCGGAAGGTGGCCGGGACGCCTCTGAAATCAAAGCGGGCCGGGGGGCGAGGCATAACGCACCTCGAGCGGCAGGCTGACTGACCGCTGGACGTCAGTGCCAGAACCAGAGCCCTGAAACCCAGGCTACCAGGCGAAAGGGCGCCGCCCTTTCGCATTCCGATCACCACCGGGGCCGATCACGAAGACAAGCTGCCCGCGTCGCCCAGCCCCGGCCTTCCGCCCTGGCTTCAGCCGACGCTGAGGCGCCGGTCCACGATCTGCTGCTTCATGCTCTTCTGCAGCTTCTCGAAGGCGCGGACCTCGATCTGACGCACGCGCTCGCGGCTGATGTTGTATTGCTGGCTGAGCTCTTCGAGCGTCGTCGGCTCATCCTTCAGGCGGCGCTCGATCAAGATATGGCGCTCACGCTCATTCAGCGTGCGCAGCGCGCCATTGAGCATGTCCTTGCGGTTGGACATGTCCTCCCGCTCGGCGAGTTCGCTTTCCTGGCTCTCGGCGTCATCCACCAGCCAATCCTGCCACTCGCCCTCGCTATCGGCGCGGACGGGGGCGTTCAGGCTGTTATCCGGGCTGGCGAGGCGGCGATTCATGCTCACCACATCCTGCTCGGGCACGGCCAGCGTCTTGGCGATCTTGGCGACGACTTCCGGCTGCAGGTCACCATCCTCCAGCGCCCCGATCTGCCCCTTGAGGCGACGGAGGTTGAAGAACAGCTTCTTCTGCGCGGCGGTGGTGCCCATCTTCACGAGGGACCAGCTGTGCAGGATGTATTCCTGGATGGCGGCACGGATCCACCACATGGCGTAGGTCGCCAAGCGGAAACCGCGATCGGGATCGAAGCGCTTGACCGCCTGCATCATCCCGACATTGCCCTCGGAGATGAGTTCACCGACCGGCAGGCCATAGCCGCGATAGCCCATCGCGATCTTCGCCACGAGGCGCAGATGCGAGGTGACGAGCTTGTGCGCCGCCGCCTCATCGCCGGCATCGCGCCAGCGCTTGGCCAGGTTCAGCTCTTCCTCGGGGGCGAGCATGGGAAATTTCCGGATGTCCTGCAGGTAGCGGGACAGGTTGCCTTCCGGGGCAAGCGGGATACTCAAAGAAGCCATCGTATTGGACGAGCCTTCCATTTGCGCCGTGCCCCACCCCGTGACGGCGATGGGCACACGGCCGTATTGGCCTAACGCGTCTGGGGCCCTCCCGGATGCATCCGCCCCGGTCACGGAGGGGGAAGAGTCAGCAAACGGGCTCAGAGCGGCGCCCCAGGGCGTAGATCCACCCTCAAAATACCGACATGCTCGGAGGCTTGCAAGCAAAACTGACCAAACTGGTACGGTTACTCCGTGTTACAGCCGAGCATGGCCAGGAGCCGCGCGAAATCCTCCGGCGGGGCCGATCGGAAAGAGAGATTTTTCCGGGTCACGGGATGAACAAAGCCGAGACTCGTCGCGTGCAGAGCCTGGCGCGGAAAGGCCAGCAGGGGGTCCCGCAAGCCCGGTTCCAGGGTTTTGCTGACCGCCGGGATACGCCGCAGATACACAGGATCACCCACCAGGGGGTGCCCGATATGGGCGAGGTGGACGCGAATCTGGTGCGTCCGCCCAGTCATCAGCTTGCAGCGCATCAGGGCCAGCGCCCCATGGAAACTTTGCTCGGTGCTGTAGCGGGTGACGGCGTGCTTGCCGGCGCTGGCACCCGCCATCTCGCCGCGCGCCACCCCGCGCGCGCGGGGCTCGACCACGGCCATGCGCTTGCGGTCCGTTGCATGCCGGCCGATGGCGGCCTCGATCTCGCCGGCGGGCGGCTTCGGCAGCCCCCAGACCAGGGCGAGATATTCGCGGTCCAGATCGCGCGCGGCGAAGGCTTCGGAGAGGATCTGATGCGCCTGCTGCGTCTTGGCGACCACCATGATGCCGGAGGTGTCCTTGTCCAGCCGATGCACGATGCCGGGTCGCTTCTCGCCGCCGATTCCTTCCAGCTCCTCCCCCGCATGCGCCAGCAGCGCATTGACCAGCGTGCCATCCAGGTTGCCGGGAGCCGGGTGGACCACCAGGCCCGCGGGCTTGTCGAGCACGATGAGGTGAGCGTCCTCATACAGGATATCGAGCGCCATCGCCTGCGCCGCAGGTCGCGCCGGGGCGGGCGGTGGTGGGGCCACGCGATACAGGCTGCCTGGCCGCACCGCCTGCGCCGGCTCAGCGAGGGGTTCGCCATCCCGCGTCACGTGGCCATCCTCGATCAATGCCTTGACGCGGGAGCGCGAGAGATTGCCTATCCGCTCCGCGAGGAATCGGTCCACGCGCTGTCCGTGATCGGCTTCTGTCGCGGTGATCTCATGGGTTTCTGGCAAATGCGGGCACTCAAATTCCTGGTTGTGGCGATGGGGGTGCTGATCGTGGCCGGCACCGTGACGCTGGTTGTGCTGCTCGTCCAGCGTGCCGGTGGCGGAGGCGCTGGTGCCAGCTTGCCCCCGATGAGCCTGAACCTGCCCGCCGGCAGCCGGATCCTGGGCGTCGCGGGCGCGGGCGAGCGCTTTGCCGTGCATGTGCAGCGCCCCGATGGGGACCGCATTCTGCTGCTCGACGCGCAAACCGGGCGGGTTGTGGGCGAGGTGATCCCCGGGGCCGCGGTCCCGGTGCGGTGACACACCGCAAGCCCAACCTGCCGGAAAAGATCTGCGCTGCCTGCGGCCGGCCCTTCGCCTGGCGAAAGAAGTGGGCCAGGAGCTGGGCGGAAGTCCGATATTGTTCCGATGCGTGCCGGGATGGGAGATATGCGAAGGCCCGGGTTGATCCGCCGCGCCGCGGGGGGTAGGAAGCTGTCTCTCGGCCAAGTCCCTTTCGTCTAGAGGCCTAGGACACCGCCCTCTCACGGCGGCAACACGGGTTCGAATCCCGTAAGGGACGCCATTTTAAATCAAACACTTAGATGGCAGCTTGGACAGAGCTCCACGGTTTCTGCCCATCTTCGGGAGTTCCTTCGGGAGAATGCAGGTGGCGGGTGCGCCCTGCCCAATCTCCCCACAGCCGGCTCCGCCGTCTCCCAACGTTCACCGCCCGATCCGCCTACGCCGCCTTCCCCAAGGCTGACTTGGTGGACATGCCCAAGCTTTCCCTTTTGGCCGTCCGCTGGCACCATTGCAGACGCAGCACAGGGGGCCACGTGGCAAAGGCAGCGACTTCATCGGCTCAACGGGACGCGACGGGCGCCAGGGCGGGCGGCACCCTGCCGGCCAGCCGCGGCTAGGCGCCTCGTGTGACATCTACGCTCCGCACCATCGGCTATGAGGGAGCTACGCTAGACGGTTTTCTGGCGGCGCTGCGCCGCGCCCGTGTGTCCCTGTTGATTGACGTGCGCGCCGTGGCCGTGTCTCGGCGGAAGGGCTTCTCTAAGACGGCACTGGCCGCCGCGCTGCGCGAAGCCGGCATTGGCTACCTGCATCTCCGCGACCTTGGCGACCCCAAGCCCGGCCGGGAGGCGGCCCGTGCCGGCCGCATGGCGGAGTTCCGCACGATCTACACCGCGCATCTTCGGGGCGCCGTAGCACAGGCCGCGCTCGCGGAAGCCGCACGTGTCGCGCAGCAACGGGCCGTGTGCCTATTATGCTACGAAGGCGAACCATCCGGCTGCCATCGTGCCATCGTGGCGGCTTCGATAGCGAGGAAGACCGGCCTTGTCGTCCAACACCTCCACCCCGACGCACCCCGAGTCTCAGGGAAGCCCGCCGCAGCCGCGTGACGGCAACCGCGAGGCCGTCCTGACCTTGGTGAAAGCTGTCCCGCGGCCAAGCAGGGGCTACCGGGAAACCGTTTGCTGCGCCGGCATCACGGCGGCTGGCGAGTGGCGCCGCCTTTACCCTGTGCGCTTCCGCCAGCTTGTCGCGGGACAGCAGTTCGAACGCTGGCAATGGGTGGAATATTCGTGGCAGGCGCCGCGCGGTGACAACCGACGCGAAAGCCGCCGGATCGAAGAGAACACCCTGAGACCAGGCGGCAAGGTCACGTCGCGCGATAGGTTGCGGATGGTGCTACCGATCGTGCGCGCTTCCACGCGCGAAGCTGCGGAGCTTGGCGAAAGTCTTGCCTTGATCGAACCGCGCGACCTCACACTGAAAGCACGTGCAAAGGGACCGGCGCGGATCGAAGCCGAACGCGCCGAGTTCCGGGAGGCTGCGCGTCAACAGTCCTTCCTTGATCGGGACGTGAAGGACTTCGAACCTTGTCCCTATGCGGTCGCCATCGCCTTCACGGATCAAGACGGGGTGCGACATGCGCCGCAATGCGGTGATTGGGAAACCACGGCGACATTCTTCAAGATGCGCCAGCGCGGCGCGAGTGACGCAGCCATCATCGCCCATCTTCGCGCCGAGTTCACGGAAGCAAGGGCCGGCCGTCGCATTTTCCTCGCCATGGGCACGGTAGCGAAGAGGCCGCGCCAATGGTTGCTGCTAGGGGTGATACGAGTACCTGACCTGGCACCCGGTCAACTCGCGTTGCTGTAGAGGTTCGCGTGATACAGGAAATCAAGGCCGCGCTCCCCGATCCAGAGGTGTTATTGGCGCTCGCACCGCAAGAACTAGCGCGCGTGTTGCTGCCGATCTTCAAGCGGCATCGTGGGCAGGTGCATCTCTACAACATCATGATGCACCTCAAGCAAGGGCGCGTGGGCGAAGGTTACGAAGCTGAGTACGTCCCGGCAGTCGGCATAGCGATAACGGAAGCGTGGAACTGGTTAGCAGTCGAAGGCTTGATCGTGCCGAAGCCCGGAGATATGGGCGATTGGTTCATTATCTCGCGCGCGGGCGAGAGGATCGACGGCGACGAAGCGTTCAACGACTTTGCGAAGGCAGCGCTCCTACCGCGTAACTTGCTTCACCCCAAGATCGCCGCCGATGCTTGGGCCAACTTCCTGCGCGGAGCACATGATCTCGCGGTCTTCGCAGCATTCAAGCAGGTCGAGGTTGCGGTGCGCGAGGCCGCTGGCTGCGATGCCCGAATGACCGGCACCGACCTTATGCGGATGGCATTCCATAGCGACAGCGGGCCGCTCGCGGATCGCACCTTGCCGAAGGGCGAACGTGAAGCACTGGCGCATCTTTTTGCCGGTGCCATCGGTTCTTACAAAAATCCGAGCAGCCATCGCACCGTGACGATTGCCGACGCGTCAGAGGCGGGCGAAATGCTCATTCTCGCCAGCCACCTTCTCCGCATCGTGGAAGATCGTGCGCGCCGCCGTCGTGGCGAAGGCCCGCCTTTGCATGATGACGCTTCTCCCGCCGCCAGCGGCATGACCAAGCCTGTATAGGCGCGACCATGGACCCGGCCGCCGCCGCTATTTGATAGATGGGCTGGCCCGCATGCGCAGCTAGTGGATAAAACCTAACGCTTGGTACCCGACGAATTATGGCTATTTTCGACCCACGGCGGACATTCGCACTGGACTTCTGCAACGGCTAACCGGTTGACGAATTTGGCTCCGCGATGTCGTGCAAAATTCCTGAATTATACACGCGGACATGCGTTTGGGACTCGTTGGGGCAAATCCCCCCAGTCAGGAATCTCGTGCATTGCCGGCGTGTGTTGTCCGCAAAAATCGCTTGTCAATGTCGCTATTCGGTCTCCAGACTTCGACGGATGCTTTACCAACGAAGCTGGAGGGTTCAAGCGATGTCAGTCACAATTCAACCAGTAGACATGGAAGCCTTTGAATTCGATCTCGGTAAATACGTTGGCTCCAGCGAAGACAAAAGCTTGCGGCTTCAGGCAACTTTGTTCGGCTATGGAGGCGGCGGCGGCGGCGGCGGCGGTGGCGGACAAGGTGGAAGCGGCGGAGGTGGGGGTGGCGGTGCAAGGGGCGAAGTGCAGGTGCTCGATCTGCCCGTCTGGGACGACGTTGGCGTCCTGATAAAATATTCTTTGCAAAAAGGTGAAGGGGGAACGGGCGAAGCGAACAACGGCAACGCCGGTATAAAAGGCAATGACGGCAAGGAATCCGTTTTTTCGCGGCGGCAAAACAATCAGTTGGAGATATTGGCAAAGTTCATTGGCGGCGTGGGTGGAGAAGGCGGGCGCGAATGGAACTTTGCGGGACCCGTCTCCGGAGGGACTGGCGGGGTCGGAAAAATCTCCGGTGGCAACGGCGGTGATGGTGGCTTTGGCGATCCTAATACCGTTGGTGGTACCGGCAACCGCGGCAGCGATGCCGATTCCACTAATGGCAAGGGAGGCGTCGGAGGAATCGGCGGCGGTCAGCCGGAAGGAGATTCAAGGGGAGGCGGCGGCGGCGGCGGCGGCGGCGGCTATGGTGATGGCGGCGCTGGAGCTGGCGCTGGACCGCACGAGGTAGCCAAATCGGGCGCGGCGGGTGCCGGAGGGGGAGGTGGCCATGGCTGGGCCGGCTCCCCCGGGCCTCGTACAGTCGGCGGCAAAGGTGGGATAGGCGATATCCGTCTGATTGTTGTGTCGCTCAAATAAGGCAATTGCCAAGGGCAGCGCTGAGATGGCGTTCTCGAGCTGAGCTGGCCTGCTTTTGGGGATTGTTCGCAGTCCGAGCGCCTCCATGAAGCAGAGGACAGGACATCAATTCGCCAAGTCCTGCCCCATTTCGCAAAACGCCTTCTATGGAACGTGAGTAATTAGCGCATAAATCTTGATTTTTGCACCATGCCGAGTGTCCGATTCCCACCACAAGCCGACCTCTGCCACTGGTACCAAGTGTTAGATTTCATCGACTAGATGCGCTGCCATGGCGATTCGATTGGCTGCTGCGGGGACATCTGCCGTTCTCGGGCACGAAGAATTAGCGCCAGCAGACTTGCCCTGGCAGCCGTGTCCAAGGCGGGCTTCATCCGCCAGTCAACCCGGAAAAGCTCCGCCGCTTCGTTAGGACATGAGCCTGCTGCGGCATCCGCAACAACAGTCGCCGCTTCAGCGCTGGACGCGGCCAGCGAAGCGGCGGCGGCCTGTACACACAGGATATAGCGGCGGGTTGCAATGTCGAGTTCGGCGTCTCGCCGCGCGGCATTTGCCGCGTTCAAGCGCGCCGAAGCTGCATTTCGTCGCTCCCGATAAGGCCGATCAAGTTCAAATCGCATCTCACGGACTGCGCCCCACGCACGCATTCTTGTCCAGGGGCGATCCAGCGGGGGAACGCCGCACGAGGTCATCGCCTCTTCGATGGAAGGTCGCTCCTGCTCAAGATCGATACTCGAAGCTACGTTTTCTCCCAAATCGACAAGGCGACGGTGCATATCTGCGCGAACGCACTCATCAGCACGAGCTTGGTCAAAGCGTGCAATCGGCGCTGGACGCGGCGGTGGCGGTGCAGCGCAGGCCATCAGCAGGCAAAAGGCCAGCATGTTGCCGTAACGCATCTCGACCCCCACAAACCGTCTCCCCGAGCAGAATAGTTAGCCGTCCGATGCGACTGAGGTCCAGCGAAGCAGGCCAACGACGCGCCAGCGCGGCACCATGTCCAGGCGGGGTAGGATATGGACGCCAGGCGCACCGCTACATTTTTTTTTGCGAGATGGCAGGGCGCGCAATCTGGCGTGGTGTCCACGGGGCGTAGGGAACACGGCTGCGCGTAAGGCAATTTGTGCGCGGGGGTAGTGTTGGCGAGCGGCGGGGGGTGTCGGCGGCCCCACCCCCCACCCTTTAGCGCGCGTCAGACGTTCGCCAGCGCCAGCGCGCTCGGGTACCGGGGCTGGCGAGGTGGCCGCGGTCTTCGGCGCCGTTGCGGCAGCGGTGCCAGCATCGGGCTTCGCTGGCGTCGCCGATGGATACAGGGCTTGCAGCGCCGCGGCCTGATCGGGCGCGCCGGTCATGACAGCATCTCGGCGAGTTCGCGCTTGTCGCGCTCGACCGGCGTCTCGGGCGGGGCGGCATCGGCCGCACCGCGCCCGCCCTCACTCGCCGATGGCGATGCGGCTTCCTGCCCATCCGTCGCCGCGACGATGCCGAGCGCGGCGAGGATGCGCGGATCGTCCACGATGCAAGCTGCCAGCACGCGCGAGCGGGCTTGCCCGATGGTTTGCTCAGGTCCGCGCCGGCTTTGTGCCGCAGCCCGAGGCGGTCGGCGCCTTCGGCTACGACTTCCGCCAGGTGGTCGAGATGATCCGCGAGGCCAATGCCTTGCTCGACGAGGCCGGCCTTTCGCTCGACTCCGATCCCCGCCGCGTCGCCAAGTCCGGCGCCGCGCAGGACGCAGCCCAGCTGGCCGCCATTGAGATCGCCGCCACCGGTGCCGCATCGCCACGCGCGGAGGCGCCCACCACTTCCCCAGGAGCCACACCATGATCCCAGGCGGCTACGACTGGGCCGACGATATGCTCAAGGTCAAAAGCATGCGCCGGCGCTTCCGCGACAATTTTGCCGGCGACGTCATCAACCCGACTCGCTGGGAGGTGCTCGCCACCGGCAGCGGCATGCTCCTTACCATCGCCAATGGCAGTGCGCAGATCTCCACCGGCACCACGCTGGATGACGAGCTCGTCCTGCTGAGCCGCCAGAGCTTCATGCTGCCGCTGCGCTCGATGGTGGCGCTCAACCTCAGCCAGCGCATCGCTGGCCAGACCGCCTGGCTGGAAATCGTCAGCGTCACGCCCGAGACCAGCCAGCCCGACGAGCGCAACATCGTTGCGTGGCGGCTGGACGGCGTCAGCGCGACGCTCGCCAATTATGAGGTGGGCAGCGATGCGGCGCCGCGGCTCGGCACCGCCTCCGGTGTCACCATCCCCACCACGGCCCCGGCCGGCTGGTCGGTGCTGGAACTCGAGCCCAACAGCGACGAATGCTACTTCCATGGTCGCGCGCTGGACGGTACCGGGATGCGCGCCAATTCCTATGCCCGCCAGCAGCAGTTGCCCGATCCTGCCGGGCTCTATCGCTTTCGCATCCGCGTGCGGAATCGGCAGGTCTTCCACGGCATCTCTGCTGTCACCAACAACGGCAGCAGCGCGGTGCGGATCACCCGCGCCGCCCATGGCTACGCGACCTCGGATTCTGTGACGGTGGCCAATGTCGCCGGCGTGCCCTCGTCACCAGGGCGGGGAGGAAGGGTGCGCAGGGAGCCATGCCAAGCATGAGGAGGCCGACGGCATAGGGCTCCTCCAGCGGGACGATGCGCGTCAGCAGCCATGCGAGCAGGGGGCCCAGCACAAGGCCGAAGACCGCGCCATAGGCCAGAAAGTGTCTGTTGCGTAGGCCCTTCAGGGCCTCGGTCGCGCTCAGTCCAAGACCCATCTCGAGCATGGAGCCAGCCATGAAGACGAACAGGCAAAGCCGCAGCAGCAGCTCCGGAAGGCCATCCGGCGCGATCACCGCGTCACCCGGAGCGGCTGGGACGATATTGCGTTGCCCGCAATCGCAGGAGCTCCAGGTCTCTCATGTCGCGCTGGCTGGCGCTTGGGCCGGGCATACGGTTTTAGCCTTCAAACATGCATCATGCGAGCCTAAACCGGGCGCGTGGAGTACGTTACGGTACCACCAGATTTCACGCGGGGCATGGCGCCCCTGCGCCGCGCGCCCATTGAGAAGAATGACCTCAGCCCGCGCATGTCACCGTAACTTACCCCAGCAGCCGCGTGGCGCCCGCCGGACGGCCAGATCCGCGTGCTAGTCTCGTTCTTCGTACCATCCGCCGATCCCTAAGAAAGGCTATGCCGCGCTGTGTCGAGATCACTATGCAACGCCGCGCTCCGCACAGGCCCGACGGAGCACGGGCACCCGGCGTTCGCGCGGACCCCGCTGCCGTGATACCAGGCCACACGCCATCGCCGGCAAGCCAGACCACGGCTGCATCGGGGGGCCAAGCACGCAGCCGCGACGCGGTAAGCCTGGAGCTCAATCATGCATGCCCTGCCACCTCCCGAAGGTCTCGAAGCGGCGGTCATTGCAGCGGCCTTTTGGCTCAAGCTTGGCATCGAGGCGGTGAGCATCGCCATTATTCTCGTCGCCATGCTGGTGGCTGTGGGGCAGCTCGCCCTTCAAGTCATCGGCCGGACGACGGCGGATGTCCGGATGGGCCTGGCGCGTGGCCTGTCGCTCGCGCTCGAATTCCAACTGGCAGCCGATATCGTGGGTACGGCGATCTCGCCCGGCTGGGACCAGATCGGCAAGCTCGCGGCCGTTGCGGCGATCCGCACCTTCCTGAACTTCTTCCTGCACCGCGAAATAGGGGAAGTCCCATCGCCGCCGCCAAGGCCGCCCCTCTGATCGCCGCGCAAGTCCCAGCCAAGCCTGCGGCCAGCGAGCGGGCGCGCCGGAGGGGGCGCAACACCATTCACCGCGACGACCATGAACAAGGAACATGACCCAGGTGGGCAACACCGCGAAACGCAAGAACGGTCATCGCCGCGACGTGGCACCAACGCCTGCCGCAGCTTCCCTGCCGCAGCAGACCGCCAGCCTGCGCGAACGCCGCGCTGCCGGCGCTGCCCTAGCGAAGCACCTGCCCCTGCGCGAGCACGCCGCCTGGCACCCTGCCCGGCGCAAGCATGACCCGATCGACCTGCTGATCGAGAGCAGCAAGGGCCGCATCGAACAATTGCTGCCGATCCGCTACGGCCGCATGCTCGCCAACCCCTTCGCCTTTTACCGTGGCTCGGCGGCGGTGATGGCGGCCGACCTGGCGCATACGCCCATAAGCGGCGTTCAGCTCCAGGCCTGCGGCGATTGCCACGCGCTGAACTTCGGCGGCTTCGCCACGCCGGAGCGCCGCATCGTCTTCGACATCAATGATTTCGACGAGACCTCCATCGCCCCCTGGGAATGGGACGTAAAGCGCCTGGTGGCGAGCTTCGCCCTGCTGGGGCGCTATCGGAACTTCTCGCGCGATGACACGCGCGAATGCGCCTGGCGCGCGGCCCGCGCCTATCGCAAGCGCATGGCCGCCTATGCGGCGATGCCGCTGCTGGAGGCCTGGTACGACAATTTCGACCTGGATGATCTGCTGGACGCCGTGGGCCAGGGCGAGGCGCAGAAGAAGAACAAGAAGAAGATGCAGCAGGCCGCCAAGGCCACGAGCCATGCACTGGAGTTCGAGAAGCTCGCCATCCGCAGCCGGCCCGAGCCGCGCATCCGCGACCAGCCGCCCCTCATTTATCACATAGATGATGAGCGCGGCCGCCATTTCCGCGACGACGTGGCGGAATCCTTCCGCCGCTACAAGGAGACAGTGCAACCAGCCGTGGCCACGCTGCTTGAACGTTACCGCCTGGTGGATGTGGCGATGAAGGTCGTTGGCGTGGGCAGCGTGGGCACGCTCTGCGCCATCGTACTGCTGATGTCGGGCTCGGGCGATCCGCTCTTCCTCCAGGTGAAGGAGGCGCGGCGCTCCGTTCTGGAACCTTATGCGGGCACGAGTCCCGTCGCGCATCCGGGCGAGCGCGTGGTGCGCGGCCAGCGGCTGATGCAGGGGGCGAGCGACATGTTCCTCGGCTGGCTGGTGGGCGCCGGCAAGGGGCATCCGAACCTCTATGTGCGGCAGCTGAGCGATGTGAAGATCAAGCCTAAGGTGGAGGTGGCGATCCCCTCCGGCAGCAAGGTCTATGCTCGCTACACCGGGATGACGCTGGCCCGCGCGCATTGCCGCTCGGGTGACCCTGTCCTGCTCAGCGCCTATCTGGGCGATGGTGAGGCCTTCGAGGATGCGATGGCCGATTTCGCCGTCACCTATGCCGATCAGGCGGAGCGCGACCACGAGGCGATGATCGCCGCGGTGCGCGCCGGTCGCATCGAAACCCGATCGGAGGCCTGAGGCCATGGTGAGGTCGCGGGAGGCCAGCGGGGCCGGGGGCTCTGCCTTGACAGGGAGCCATCCTGTCCTTGCCCGCGCCTTGCCGGATGGCCCGAATGCGAGGCGCCGCTGATGGCCGCCACATCGGACCGGCGCGGCGGCCTTGCCACGATCTTCCCGCCCTGGGGGTGGCTGCGCGACTATCGCAGCACATGGCTGCACGGCGATGTGGTGGCAGGCCTCACCCTCGCCGCCTATGCCCTGCCCGTCGCCCTTGCCTATGCGGCGCTCGCTGGCCTGCCGCCGCAAGTTGGCGTCTATGGCTACATGTTGGGCGGCCTGGGCTACGCACTGCTCGGCTCCTCGCGCCATCTCGCCATCGGGCCGACTTCGGCGATCTCGCTCATGGTGGCGGCCCATCTCGGCGCCATGGCGGGTGGCGATGCCGCGCGCTATGCCGAGATCGCGAGCCTCGCGGCACTCACCGTCGCGCTGCTCTGCCTGATCTGCTGGGCCTTGCGGCTCAGCGTCCTGGTCAAGCTCATCAGCGACAGCATCCTGGTCGGCTTCAAGGCGGGGGCGGGCATCACCATCGCGGTGACACAGCTGCCCGCGCTGTTCGGCGTGCCGGGCGGCGGCAGCAACGTCATCGAGCGGCTGGTTGTGCCCGTCGGGCAATTGCCGGGGCTGAACCTGGTCACGCTTGGCGTCGGCCTTGCCGGCATCGCGCTGCTCGTCCTGGGCGGCCGCACCCTGCCGGGGCGGCCGGTGGCGCTGGGAGTGGTGATCCTTTCCATCCTGGTGGCGACCCTGCTTGGCCTTGCCCAGCATGGCGTCGTGATCACAGGCGCCATCCCCGCGGGCCTGCCCGATCTGGGCCTGCCCAGCCTTCGCCTGGCGGATGTCGAGGGCATCGTCCCGCTGGCGGCGGGCTGCCTGCTGCTTGCTTATATCGAGGGCGTCTCAGCGGCGCGCGGCTTCGCCGAGAAGCACGGCTACGCGCTCAATCCGCGGCAGGAGTTCCTTGGCATCGGCGCGGCCAATCTGATGGCGGGGTTGGGGCATGGCTATCCGGTCGCGGGCGGCCTCTCGCAATCGGCCGTGGCTGAGAAGGCAGGCGCGCAAACCCCATTGACGCTGGTGCTGGCCTCGGTCGCGCTTGGGCTCTGCCTGCTCTTCCTGACCGGGCTGCTGGCCAATCTGCCGAAGGCGACGCTGGCCGCTGTGGTGCTGACCGCGGTGGCGGGGCTGGTTGATATCCCGGCGCTGCTGCGGCTCTGGCGCGTCAGCCGTGAGGATTTCGCCGCTGCCGCCATCGCGCTGGTGGGCGTGCTGCTGCTCGGTATCCTGCAGGGCATCCTGCTCGCTGCCTTGGCCTCAGTGCTCATGCTTTTGGTGCGCGGCGGGCGGCCGCATGTCGCTTTCCTGGGCCGCGAGCCAGGCACGCGGCGCTGCGGCGACATGGCGCGCCACCCGGAGACGCAGCCCATCCCTGGCGTGCTCGCCTTCCGCCCCGAAGGCGCGCTGCTCTATGTGAATGCGGAGCATGTGGAGGCGTTGGTCCAGGGACGATTGGCTGCGCAGCCGCCCGGTACGCTCCGGCTCGTGGCCTGCGACCTCTCTGCCGTGCCGCGCATGGATCTCTCGGCGCTGGCCATGCTGCGGAAGCTGCATGCGGCGCTGGCCGCGCAAGGCATTCGCTTCACGATCGCCGGGGCGCATGGCAATCTGCGTGACCTGCTGCGCCGCGAGGGCTTCGCGGAGGTGGTCGGCGGTGTTTCGCGCGAGGTCACCATCGAAGCCGTGCTGGACGAAGCCGAGCCCGCCCCAGGAGCCTCCCGATGAGCCAAGCCCTCCACCCCTCAGCGCCCCACCACCTGCCGGTCTTTATTCCCGGCCCAGATGGCGCCGACCCGCTGCTGCTCGGCACGGGCGTCTTCCTTATCCTCGCCGTGGTCGGCTTCGGTCTACTCTTCCTGCGTCTGCACACCCTGCCGGAGCGCATGGCGCATCGCACCCACAAGCTGCAATTCGAGATCGTGGCGGTGCTTGGCCTGCTTGCGCTCTTCACCCATATCCACGCCTTCTGGGTGGCCGGTCTGTTGCTGGCACTCATCGACATCCCGGATTTCCTGAGCCCCTTGCGCCGGATCGCCGATGCCAGCGAGCGCATGGCCGCTGCCCCGCCGCCGCCTGTCAGCAGGAAGCGGGATCACTGAACCATGCTGGAAATCCTGTTCTGCTCGCTGCTCACCATCCTGCCGGACTACCTGTTCCGCCGCTACGCGCAGGGCAAGCGCTTCGGCCATGAGATCACGCTGTTCTCGGTCTGGTTCGAGCTGCGCTGGGGCATCGTCACCTGCCTGCTGCTCGCGATCAGCCTGATCACCCTCGTCTTCTACTTCCATCCGACCAGCGTGCATGTCAGCGCCGTCTTTCGCACCGTCCCCATCGTCCCGCAGATCAATGGCCGCGTGGCCGAGATCCACGTGCGCGGCAGCGAGGCTGTGGAGGCTGGCACGCCGCTTTTCCGTCTGGCCGATCAAACCCAGCGCACCGCGGTCGAGACAGCCCGGCGCGCGGTGGCCGAGGTGGACGCCGCCCGGCTCGTGGCCCAGGCCGATCTCGCTGCGGCCGATGCTCGCGTCCTGGAAGCCCAGGGCGCACTGCGTCAGGCGGCCGATGAACTGGCCATGCGCCAGGCCCTGCGCGATGTCGCCGCCCGGCGCGAGGTGGAGCGGATGCAGGTGACGGTGCAGACGCGGGAGGCTGGCGTCGCTGCCGCAGAGGCCGCCCGGCAGGCCGTCGCCGCCCGCATCTCCGACCAGTTGCCGGCCGAGCGCGCCAGCGCCCTCGCCGCCCTGGCCCAGGCCGAGGCCGAACTGGACAAGACCGTGATCCGCGCCGGCGTCTCCGGCCGGGTCGAGCAGTTCCTGCTTCAGGTGGGCGACATCGTGAACCCCTTCGCCCGCCCCGCCGGGGTGCTGGTCCCCGATGACCTGGGTGCTCGCAGCCCGCGCCTGGCTGCCGGATTTGGCCAGATCGAAGCGCGGGTATTGCGGCCGGGCATGCTGGCTGAGGCCAGCTGCGCCTCCCTGCCCTGGACGGTGATCCCGATGGTGGTGACGCAGGTGCAGTCCTTCGTCGCCAGCGGGCAAATCCGCGGCGGCGACGTTCTGTTGGACGCGCAGCAATTCAGCCGCCCCGGCACGGTCCTGGCGATCCTGGAGCCGCTTTATCCCGGCGGGCTCGACAAGGTCATCCCTGGCAGCAACTGCGTCGCCAACGCCTATACCTCCAACCACGAGGCGCTGAGCGATCCGGCGATGGGCACACTGCGGGGCATCGCGCTGCACGGGATTGATGCGGTGGGGTTGGTGCATGCCATCCTGCTGCGCATCCAGGTGGCGTTGCTGCCTTTCAAGACGCTGGTGCTGGGTGGTGGGCATTGAGGAGGCGCGGATCTGGATGCAGGGGACCGCGCCCGGTCATGGTCGCCCTATGCAAGAGCAGGGCTTGAGGCGGCCTCAGCGCGTGCTGCCGGCCTGGCCCTGGTAATAGCCCTGCGTATAGGCAGCCCGCTGCGCGTCCCGGCTGCGGCCGACGAGGTAGCCGCCGGCGGCGCCGACGCCGGCACCCGCCAGCGCCCCCCAGCCCGCATTACCACTGAAGGAGCCGACAATCGCGCCTGTCGCGGCGCCCAGGCCAGCACCGGTGGCGGTGGTCCGCCCCGTTTCGCTCATGCCCTCACAGCCGGTCAGTGCCAGCAGGCCCAGGACGGGCAGGATCAGGATCTTGCGCATATGCTTCCTCCTTCGCTTACTGGGGACGCGCGGCGGCGCGGGCGCGCCGGTTAGCGGGGGTGGGGCATGGGCTGACGGCGGTGGCGAAGCGCACCACGCCCTCCACCGCCGGGTCACCGCCATATTGCGGGTTGGCGCGCGCCCAATCCACGAAGCCCGCCGTGATCGCCGCGATGGTGGGCAAGGGCGAGGCAGGGCAGAACATCGGTGCAATCTTCCCGCCCGGCCGTGTCAGCGCGGCATGGAACTGACCCGTCGCCATCAGGAAGCCGTGGCAAAAATTCACCGCAGAGACGACATTGGGGTCGCCCGGCCCGGCGGCGCAGAGCGCGGCCAGGTCCGAGACGCGGCCACCGACGAAATTGTCGGGCGTGACCTGCGCCGCCGCTGGAAGGCTGGCGGCGCCGAGCCCCGCTACCAGCAAGGTCACCTTGAACCTTTGTAGCATTTACGAATTCCTCCTTGCATGCCCGCTTCGGGGGTTCTGCATATCTTGCGGGCAAGGTGTAGGGGCCGGTCGCATCCGTATGTGCCACCGACCCCGTGAGCGATAAGGTTACGACATGGGCTCGACGGAGATGGCCAGTGCTTCCTCATAGACCATGTCCACCTGCTCCCCGACGCGAAGCGAGCGGATGAAGGACTGGACCTGAGGGTTCTCGGCCGTGACCGTGCGCGTCAGGTTGCCTGGGCCGACGAAGCTCACCGTGGCCGTGTCGCGATCCAGCGCCGTGATGGTGACGCGACCGGCGCGGACACGCGTGACCTCACCGCCTGGCCGGGCCGCTTCGCGCGCGATGCTGGCGCCGGCGAAAGGCTGGCTGGCGCCGGCCAGGGGACGAACCGCCTGGGCGGCCAGCGCCTGATAGTAGCGCACGGTGACACGGTCCCCCGGGCGGATCTGGTTCAGCCGCTGCACCGCACGGCCGACGATCATGGTCAGCAGCGCGCCGGATTGGGCACCGGCCTGGCCGCGCAACAGCATTTCGCGGCTGCTAGGGTCCACCGTCTCGACGACGCCGACGAGCGTGGTGACCTGTGCCACATCCACCGATTGGCAAGCGGTCAGGACGGGGAGCGAGAGCGGGAGCGCGAGGAGAATACGGCGTTTCATAACGGATTCTTTCCATTCGGGTTGGAGCAGGAGGATCACGCCTCAAGCCTAGCGCGCAAAACCCGCTGTCTTGCCGCTCCTTCCGCCTCCCGGGGCGTTAGTTACTGTGACAATGCGACCGGGAAGATCTGGGTCTGCCCGGCGTCGCTGGCGGCGCCGATGCCCGTCGCTGATCGGCCGTTCATCTCGCGCCCCGTCATGCCCGCCTTGCGCAACCCCTCCAGCACCGCTCGGATCGTTTCGTCATGGATGTGTCGCTCGACCAGATCGCGAACGATTCGGTCGCCGTAATGCGGGTCAATGGCGAGGACGCGCCGGAGGCCTTCTGCCGCCTCAGCCCGCAGGCCAAGCTGCGCGGCCGCGGCTGCGATCAGCAGGTGGCCATAGATCACCGTCGGCGCATTGATTTTCCGTGCTTCCGAAAGGGCCTGCTCATACCGTCCGTGGACGTAGTGGTACTGCGCCAGGGCCACCCGATAAGTGCTGGGCTTGGCCGGATTACGCGCGAAGGCGCGCTCCAGCAACGGCAGCGCCTCACCCCAACGGCCAAGATTGGCGAGGCGAAGGCCGAGATCTGCCAGCAGGTTCGTGTCATTAGGGTTCAGCGCGTGTCCCACCTGTAAGGCGGCGAGGGCTCCTGCAATGTCGCCGCTGAACCACTGCGCATGGCCGAGCGCGTGATAGGCGCGGCTCGAATGGGGTGCCAATTCGACTGCGCGAAACGCCAGCTGAAGCGCCCTCTCCCTGAGGTCCACGCCCGGGCTCGGTAGATCATAGCGGAAGCGGTGGCCGTCCGAATACATCAGCGAGAGGCAGGCGAAGGCCTCCCCATAACTCGGTTCGGCGCGGATCGCGCGTTCGAGGCCCGCCAGGACGTCCTGGAAGTCATTCCGATCGAAGGTCCGATAATACTGGTAGAAGCGCACCACGCAGCCATAAGAATCGAGGAACTCCGGCGGCTGCCCCGCCATTTCCGTCGCCTTGTTGCTGAAGATGATGCCGTAGGGCTGCGCGAGGGTGCTGGCGATGGTGTTCGCCATCTCATCGCGGAGTTCAAGGATGTCGGAGGGGATGAACTTGCGCTGGAAATGCTCGGCCCAGACGTAGCGGCGCGTGCGCGCATCCAGCAGCATGGCCTCAAGTGCAAAGCTGTCCTGCGTGACGCTCACGCCACCGGTCAGGACGAAGTCCACGCCAAGCTTCTCGAGGAAGGCGGTGGAGAGGGTGCCGCCCTCCTGCTCGGAAAAGGATTCCGAGCTGAGGATCCAGAGATCCGTGAAGCAGGTCAGCGCGGCGATGACCTGCCGCGTCAGGCCGCGCCCGAAGCTGGGCAGGGGGCTCGGGCCACCCTCTTCCTCGAAGGGCGCCACCAGGATGGTGCAGATCTTCGCCTTGGCACGCGGCTCCGGCGGCGAGGAGAGGGGCGCGGGCAGGGGTTCTTCCAGCGCGGCAAAGCCGAAGCTCGGAACGTAGCCGCCGCGCGGAAGCGTGATGCGGACCCGCTCATTCACGCCGCTGGTCAGGTAGTAGTGCTCCAGGGCGCGCCGCAGGCGGCCCGCTTCAATCCGCACGATCGAGTCCAATTGCGGGTCGAAGGCTGGGCCGCGCCCGAACACGGTGGTGGCGATCGTATAGGCCTTGATGCGATGGCCGCGCCCTTCGAGGGCCTCTTCGACGACAAATTTCAGGAAGGCGCGGTTACGGTCGGACGTGTTGAAATCGGGCGCGCCGAGGATTCGCTGAAGGACTTCTCGGACGGCATCGGGCGACGGAGAGTTGGTCCCGTGATCCATGCCGCGCCTCCCTGCTTCAAGCCCGGGCGGATAGCCAAGCTCTCTCACGCTCTACGCCACATGGACGACGAGCCAAGCACCGGGTTCAGTGGCATTTCCAGCCAATCTGATAGCGTGCCATTTCATTGGCGTTTTCCGTTTTGCCGTCGCTGACTAAAATTTCATAAGCTTCCCATGCTGGCAGAAGCACAAAAGTGCGGCAACTTTATTTTATGTCCGGTACAATTCGCGCATTGTGGCTGCCACTGCGGGAGCACGGGCATTAACGGTGACGTACGTGGACCGCGCCCCGGAAACCAGGAAATTGTTGACCCATCGGGCAGGGCAAACCAGAGCCGAGGTCAAGCGCGAGGCGGTCGTCATGAGCCTTTGTCTGGACCGCCGGTCCGTCTCTTGCACCCATTGCCCGTCATGGGACCACAGACAAGATGCCTGATCGCCGCTACGGCCTCGACTCCGTGACCGCCTGCTTTCCGGACCAGGCAGGGCTGATCCTCCGCCTCTGCCTCTCCGATCCCTCTTTTCGCAGCATGTGCGAGGAATACGCACTCGCGCGCAACTGTCTCAGCCGCTTCGAGGAGCTGGGCGACGCAGCGCACGGGACCGAGATCGCCGACTACCGCTCGGTGATCCGAGCGCTCGAGGGCGAGATCAAGCGCTTCGTCTCACGCTCCGCCTGAGGCGGGAGCGCACCAGCGTTGCGCGAACGTCACCGTGAATAACCCAAGACGACTTGTCGGAGCGCTGCCGGTCCGGCGCACTGTACCGCATCGTCAGTTGCCCGACTGATCGTGGCGCTTCGGAGCGGCGACGGGATCACGCCGATGACATGTCCCAAAGAGCCACTGCGATGGCTGAAAGGTCGACTATGCGGAGCATCATCACGACGACGTGTCTTTCGCTGCTGCTCGTCTCCTGCGGGCCCGCCACACCGCCACCACCGGAGCCCACGCCGCTGCCCATGCCGACGCGCGAAGAACCCACCATCACGGACGCGGATTTTCCCTCGCGTGCGCAGATCGCCGCGGGTCAGAGCGTCCAGATCCGAGCCGGCGCGGTGCTCGGTACCTATGGGACGATTCATGCGATGGCGAACGCCCCGTCCTGCGGCGGGATCGAGTATGGGCGCACGGGGCTGCCCCTCCCTCTGGCTCTCGGCGCCAGCACCGTCACCATCGGGTTCAACATCAGTGAGCGTTGCCCCCGGCAGGACAGCTATCGCGGTCTGCCAGCCTTGATGATGGACCAGGCCGTCATCGTGCGGAACGGTGTCTACACCTCCAGCGCCACGCATGAGTGCCTGCTCCCGCAGGTCGGTGTCGGCATGTGCCGGGTGAAGCAGCCCCCGTCCCGGTCCTGACGAAGATGTTCGCCACCATCAGCAATGGCGGCGACCGCCCCGAGAAACTGCCCAAGGCTCCGGCGCCCCGAAATGAAAGCCGTGTTTGATTACGTTGGAGATGTTCGATGACCAGCATGTCACCCGCCCTCGACCAGTTCCTCATGATCCATTCCGGTCGCGCGGATGCATGGCGGGACCTCACGCATCTTGCGGAGTCCTGGGCCAAGGGCCTCATCGAGCGGGCCGAGATGGAAGCCCGTCTGGACGGCATGATGGCCATCGAGGGCTACCACGCCTATCCCGGCCCAGTGCTGCTCGGCGGCCTCACCGAGAAGGTCAACGCCAATGACGCGGTCGGCGCGGCGCGCCTTGCCCGCCGCGTCTCCAACGCGCTGCTCACGCATTCGTATCGAGAGCGCCACAGCGACTGGGACGCGGACGAAAAGAGCGCGGCGGAGGTGGCTGAGGTACTACCTCCCACGCTCGGCGGCGGCGCGGGTCGGCGCCCCTATTTCGAGGTGCTCTTCGTCAACAGCCAGCCTTCCGCGAACTGGCCCGGCCTGGCGGCGGAGCTGCGCCGCCTGCGCCGGTCAGAGGACGCGTTCATCTACGAACCCGTCTTCGTCGGATCCTTCGAGGACGCGGTCTGCGCGACGGCGAGCAACCCTGACATCATCTCGGTCGTCCTGGCCGAAGGCTTCGCCTATCGCTCCCGCCATGAGGTGCCGACGCTGCGCGCCATCCTCGACCCGATGGGCGTGCCGGAGGGGCCAGAGGCGTCGGCGCTGCGGCTTGGCCAGATCCTGAAGCGCATCCGGCCCGAGCTCGATCTCTACCTGCTCTCGGATCATGACGTGGAGGCGCTGGCGGGCGATCCTGAGGCCGATGTGATCCGCCGTATCTTCTACGCGGTGGAGGAGCCGCTGGAGACGCATCTGGCGATCCTGGAGGGCGTGCAGGCGCGCTTCGAGACGCCCTTCTTCGACAATCTGAAGAAATACGCGCGCAAGCCCATCGGCACCTTCCACGCCCTGCCCATCGCGCGCGGCAAGTCCATCTTCAAATCCGAATGGATTCGCGACATGGGCGAATTCTACGGAATCAACCTCTTCCTCGCGGAGAGCAGCGCGACGACGGGTGGCCTCGACAGCCTTCTTGAGCCGACGGGCAACATCAAGCGCGCGCAGGAGATGGCGGCACGCGCCTTCGGCGCCGACCACGTCTTCTTCGTCACCAACGGCACCTCCACCTCCAACAAGATGGCGGTGCAGGCGCTGCTGGCGCCGGGCGACATCGCGGTGGTGGACCGCAACTGCCACAAGTCACACCACTACGGCATGGTGCTGACCGGGGCGCAGCCTTACTACGTCGAGGCCTTCCCGATGACGGAATACTCGATGTACGGCGCGGTGCCGCTCGCTTCCATCAAGCGCGCGCTCCTGGCCCTGCGCGCCGAGGGGCGGCTGGACCGGCTGAAGCTGCTCGACCTGACGAACTGTACCTTTGATGGGCACATGTACCATGTGCGCCGGGTGATGGAGGAATGCCTCGCCATCAAGCCCGATCTCATCTTCCTCTGGGATGAGGCCTGGTCCGGCTTCGCGCGCTTCTCGCCCTTCCTGCGGCCGCGCACCGCCATGGGGGCGGCGGCGGACATCGAGCAATGGCTGCGCGATCCCGCCTCCATCGCCGCCTATGAGGCGCAGCGCGCCGCGCTGGGCGAGGCGCCCTCCGACGAGACGCTGCTGGCCACGCGCCTCATCCCCGATCCGCGCCGGGTGCGGCTGCGGGTCTACCAGACGAACTCCACGCACAAATCCATGTCCGCCATCCGCCAGGGCTCGATGCTGCTGGTGAAGGATGTGGACTTCCACACCGTGGAGGCACAGTTCCACGAGGCGGTCTTCACCCATGCCTCGACCAGCCCCAACCAGCAGCTGATCGCGAGCCTGGACGTCGCCCGCCGCCAGATGGAACTGGAGGGCTACGGTCTCGTGATGAACGCGATCGAGATCGCGCTGCGCATCCGCCGCGCGGTGAACGAGCACCCGCTGATCTCCAAGTACTTCCGCGTGCTGGGGCCGGATGCGATGATCCCGGCCGAATACCGCCAATCCGGGATCACCGACTTCGCGGCGCCGGGCATCACCTGGGGCGCGCTGATGCAGGCCATGAAGGAGGACGAGTTCTACCTCGACCCCACGCGCATGACGATGGTCTGCGGCACGGCGGGTTTTGACGGCACGCAGTTCAAGGGGCTGCTGGCGGCCGATTACGGCATCCAGCTCAACAAGACCTCACGCAACAGCGTGCTGCTGCAGTCCAACATCAACAATACGCGCAGCGACGTGGCGCATCTGATCCGCGTGCTGGTCGAGATCTGCCACGGCATCGAGAAGCGCCTCGCCGATGGAGGGCCAGCGGAGCGGGAGGCCTTCGCCGCACGGGTGAAGGCGCTGATGACCGATGTGCCGGACCTGCCGAACTTCAGCCATTTCCACGAGGTGTTCCGCGCCGATGCGGGGCGCACCACGCCCGAGGGCGACATGCGCAGCGCCTTCTTCGGCGCCTACGACCCCGCCCTCTGCGAATACGTCCCGCTCGCGGGCGCGGAATGCGACCGGCGCCTGCGCGAGGGGCCCGAGATGGTCTCCGCCAATTTCGTCATCCCCTATCCGCCGGGCTTTCCGATCATGGTGCCCGGCCAGGTGCTGACGCAGGAGACCATCGACTTCATGCGCAAGCTCGATGTGAAGGAGATCCATGGCTACGAGAAGGCGCGCGGCCTGAAGCTGCTGAAGCCCGACGCCGTCGCCGCGCGCGGCAAGCGCTGAGCGGGAGGACAGCATCATGCAAGCCCTGTTTCACTTCCTCGCGACCAACCCCTTCATCCTGCTCTTCCTGACGGTGGGCCTCGCCGTCTGGATCGGGCGGCAATCCATCGCGGGCTACGGGCTCGGCATGGTCGCCGCCGCCATCATCGTGGGCTGCGGGCTTTCCGTCTGGGCCTCGGCCTATGGCGAGAAGCTGGAGCTCAACAACTTCACCAAGAGCCTGTTCTACTATCTGTTCATGTATGGCGTCGGCCTGCGCGTCGGCCCATCCTTCGTGAACAGCCTGGGCGGCGACGGTCTGAAGTTCACCTTCCTCGCGGTGATCAGCAGTATCTGCGGCCTGGCACTCGTCGTTGTCGGCGCCAAGCTTTTCGACCTGCCGGTGGGGGCGGCGGGCGGCATGCTTGCCGGCTCGCAGACCATGTCGGCCGCCATCGGATCGGCCGAGCAGGCGGCCATCGCGGGCGCCATCGCCCTGCCGCCCGGCACCAGCGTGGAGCAGGTGAGCGCCATGATCGCGCTCTCCTACGGCATCACCTACATCTGGGGCACGGTCGGCATCATCCTGATCACGAAGTATCTGCCGAAATGGTGGGGCATCGATGCGCGCGCCTCGGCCCAGGCCTATGAGAAGCAATACGGCGTGGCCTCGGGCGATGCGCCCTCGCTCTCCGGCTGGACGGCGGGAGGCTTGCGCGCCTACCGGCTGGAGAATGCCGCCTGGGTCGGCCGCACCATGGCCGACATGCTGCGCGAGAGCCCTGAATACCGCTTCGTGAACCTGGTGCGGGAGGGCGCGGCGCTGGGCGCAGATAAGGCGACGCCGCTCCGCCTGGGCGACATCATCGCGCTCGGCGGTCAGCGCGCGGCGATGACCGAGAAAATGGGGCTGATCGGCCCCGAGGTCTCGGACCGCACGGCACTCGACCTGCCGCTCGACCGCGCCGAGATCCTGGTGACCAACGGCGCCATTCTGAAGAAGACGCGCGAGGAATGGCGCACGCTGCCCGGCGCCGATCACATCCAGGTGGTAGGTGTCGAGCGTTCAGGCGTGCCGCTGCCCATCGGCACCAACACGACGCTGCAGCGCATGGACATCGTCACCGTCGTCGGGCTGAAGGATGCGGTGAGCAAGATCGGCGCCGCGTTCGGCCGCGTGGTGCGCCCCTCCACCGCGACAGACCTGCTGACGCTCGCCATGGGCATGATCCTGGGCTTCCTGATCGGCCAGGTCGAATTCCCGGCCTTCGGCGCCACGGTGGGCCTGGGCAATGCGGGCGGGCTGCTGATCTCGGGCGTCATCGTCTCCTCCGTCGCGTCGCGGCTGCGCTTCTTTGGCAACACGCCGGCGGCCGCGCGCAACGTGCTGGAGGATCTGGGCCTCATCGTCTTCGTCGCCATCGTGGGCATCAATGCGGGCAATTCACTGCTCGCGCAGCTCACCGGCGTTCTCGCGGTGAAGATCTTCCTGGTGGGCTTCGTCGCCTGCACCATTCCACCCATCGTGGTCTGGGCCGTCGGCTACCACGTGTTCAAGCTGAACCCGGCGGTGCTGATGGGCGGCGTGGCCGGGGCGCGCAGTCACAGCGGCCCCTGCCGCGAGGCGGCAGTGGAGATCCAGTCCAACGTGCCCTGGATCGGCTTCCCGGTGGCTTATGCCGTCTCGGGCGTGCTGCTGACGGTCTTTGGCTACTTCGCTATGCTGCTGGCGCAGTAGCCAAGATGCGAGCCCCGACAGGAACCACGACATGGTGCGCTATGAATTCGACGAACTTGCGACGCTGATCATTGGCATCGTCGCGCTGTTCGTCGGCAAGGCGGTGCGGCAGTCCGTGCCGGTCCTGCAGAAGATGGACATGCCGAACGCGGTGGTCGGCGCCCTTATCGTCGCCCTGCTCGTGCTTATCGGGCAACTGCTCCTCAACGTGGACTTGGCGTTCGGCTCGCGGATAAGGGATGCGCTCCTGCTCGTCTTCTTCACCTCGATCGGCCTGTCGGCGAAGCTCAGTGCATTGCGGAGCGGCGGCAAACCGCTGCTGATCCTATGCGGCGTCACGGTCTTGGTACTCGTCGCGCAGAACGTGGCAGGTGCCGCCTTCGCGACGGCCTGGGGCGCGGCGCCGGCCTATGGAGTGCTCGCCGGGTCGCTCTCCTTCGTGGGCGGCCCCGGCACCGCGATGGCCTGGGCTCGGGAACTGGAGTTGCAGGGGCTGGCGGGGGCGCAGGTCGTCGGGGTGGGTGCGGCCACGCTCGCGGTGGTCTCAGGCGCTCTTGTC
This sequence comes from Sediminicoccus sp. KRV36, assembly GCF_023243115.1. Classification (NCBI taxonomy): domain Bacteria; kingdom Pseudomonadati; phylum Pseudomonadota; class Alphaproteobacteria; order Acetobacterales; family Roseomonadaceae; genus Sediminicoccus; species Sediminicoccus sp. KRV36. The sequence goes on along the minus strand of NZ_CP085081.1, from coordinate 1,402,911 downwards.
GCCGGGCCTGTCACCGGATGGATCGTCCGCCGGCACCGCCTCTCCGGCACGAGCGGGACGGTGACGGGCAACCCGTCCGCTAATGATACCGGGACGGCGGCAGCCGCGGTGCAAGGAGCCAATCACCTGGAAAGCCTTCTCGCATCGCTCTTCGTCATCGCTTTCTCGGTCTATCTCGGAGAGAAGCTCAACCTTATCGCACGGGATGCGGGGCTGCTGCTTCCAGGCTTCCTGTCGGCGATGCTGGCCGGCGTGCTCATCACCAACCTTGCTGACGTATTCCGCTTCCGGCTTGCCTTCGGGCCTATCGAGACGGGAGGTGCGGTGGCCCTGCAGTTGTTCCTGGTGACCGCCTTGATGGCGACGCCGCTGATCTCGGTCGCGCAGATCATCGTTCCGCTGGTGATCAACGTCGTCATCCAGGTGAGCCTGACGGTGGCCATTGCCTACCTTGTTCTGTTCCGGCTCCTCGGCAGGGACTACGAGGCGGCCGTCGCTTCGGGGGGGTTCCTGGGCTTCGGCCTGTCGTCCATGCCGGTCGCGATGGCCACGATGGACGAGATCGCCAAGCGCTACGGACCCGCGCCGAAGGCCTTCCTGCTGATCACCCTGGCAGGTTCGTTCTTCGTCGATCTCGCCAACGCCTTTGTTGCAAAGGCATTCCTGGCGCTGCCCTTCTTCGCGGTCGGACCATAACGGTGGCGGGCCGCGAAACCTCCGGCGCGTCCGGCTGGTGCGCCCCGGCAAGCATCATCCCTGCAGGGGCGTGTGCCTCGCCGGCTGGGCACCGACTGCGCGGTCAGGCTCACCGCGGTCGGCCGCATCGCCCTTGCCATGGCCACGCTGTCGCCAGCGTGCACTCCGTGCCGCCGCTCGGCCTAGTGGCAGATCGAGGGGCCGGCGTACCGTGTGCCGGGAGGAGAGCGCCTGACATGCTGTGCCGGGGATCCGTCATGGCAGAGATGCCTGCCGTGCAGGACCGTTCGGACAGTCCGGTCGCGGTGCTGGGCTACACCCCCGCCGTGCCCTTCGGCCACATCCTGCCGACGAGTTGGGGCAGCATCATCGTGGGCGAGATCGCGAGATGAGCGGCCTCTCCGTTACGGGCGTGGTGGGGGATTTCGTCTTCGGCTTTGGCACGCTCTTCGCCATCATCAACCCCTATGGCCTTGCCTTCGTCTTCCTGGAGCGAACGCTCGGCCTGACGGAAGCGGAGCGACGCTGGATCGCGCGCCGAATCGCGCTGAACGCGCTCTTCATCCTGCTGGTGTCGTTGTTCTTCGGCACAGCGATCCTCGGCTTCTTCGGCATTTCGGTGCCAGCACTGCGGCTGGCGGGCGGGCTCGTGGTGGCGCATGCAGGCTGGAACATGCTGAAGGAGGCGCCGCATACCACGGTCCCGGCCGCGCGCAGCAGTGGGAACTACGAGGCGGTGAAGCGGATCGTCTTCTTCCCTTTGACCATGCCGCTCACCACCGGGCCAGGTACCATCGCCGCAGCGATCGCCCTCGGCGCAGGGCGCGGGCAGGAGGTTCAAACCTTCCTGCTATCATCGGCCGTGTCCTTCCTCGTCGTGGGCGCGATCTGCCTGACCATCCTCAATGCCTATAGCGGCGCCAGCCTGATGGCCCGCGTGCTCGGCCCCGAAGGGACCCGTGTGGTCACACAGCTCTCGGCGTTTCTGCTGCTCTGTGTCGGCGTCGAGATCATGCTGATCGGCGGATCTGATGCGCTGGAGGATCTGTTGCTGAGGCGCGGCGACTGATTTCGGTGCCGCGAGGACCGGCGGTACTCCGGAGTTGGAGTTGCCCCCTGGCCGTGGACAGCCTGACACTCCCACGGAAGCTCCATGCTGAGACGCGGCTATGGTGCGGTCCCTCCGCAAGAATCCCGTCGCCAGCTGATGAAATCGCATCGCCGAAGCCGTTCGCGCCCGAACTTGGCGAGTGAGTTTGGCCGACATCACCTTCATGCAGACCGCGCCAGGATTTCCCTGCCTCTCCATCGCACTCGATTTCTGGTCCCACAACCATCCACCAGGGCGGGGGATCGCCAACTCCAGTTCCAGGCTGGATTCGCGACACCCGGCTGAAATCCTGTTGAAGCGAATGTGGCGGCGGGGCAGCACAGCCAGCGCGAACGTCACCGTGAATAACCTCCCCTGCCCCGTCGGGGCGTTGTTTCGCGGACCCCATTTGGCGCATCGTCCGCAAGTGGGGGTGCGCGGCAGTTTCGATGCAAGCAGCGACACGTGAAGCGATGCGGTGCCGAGACCGATCTCGTGTGTCCGACGTCGCTGAGGAATAAGGCGAGGAGGCGCGGACGCCGAGTAGCGTGATCCGCAAATGTGCAGGAGGTGCTGGCAATCCAAATGAATTCCACCGACCCCGAACTCGAGAAGCGCATGGCATCGGGCCTGCTCGATGTTCTGATCCGTGCCGGTCTCATCCTGGCCATGGTGCTGCTTTGCTACCAGGTCTTCTCACCCTTCCTGACCCTCATGGCCTGGGCCGTGATCCTGGCTGTTACCTTGTTTCCTTTGCACCAACTCATGGCACGAAAGCTGAATGGCCGGCAGGGCCTGGCCGCGACGCTCCTGGTGCTCCTCGCCATCATCCTCATAGTAGGGCCTACGGCGATGCTGATGATGTCACTTGGAGATTCCGTGCACCAACTCATCAACGGCATACAAGGCAATACCCTCGTGATCCCGCCACCGCGAGACTCCGTGGCGCATTGGCCGGTGATCGGCAGCCAACTCCATGCGTTCTGGTCACAGGCGCACGCCGACCTTCCGGCATTGATACAGGGCATGCAGCCCAAGATCGGCGACCTGGCGAGGGGCGCGCTTGGCTTCGTCGCGAGCATCGGCGGAGAATTGCTGAAGCTCCTGGCCTCGTTCGTCATCGCCGGCATCTTCATGGCCTTCGGCCACGCGGGTGGGCGGAGCAGCCGTGCGATCTTCCAACGCTTCGCAGGCGAGTCGCGTGGCTCGGAACTGAGCCGGCTCTCCACGGCAACGATCCGCGCCGTCGCCATGGGCGTCGTCGGCGTGGCCTTGATCCAGGCCATCCTGATCGGCCTTTGCCTGCTGGCGGCCAGCGTGCCGTTGGCCGGCGTGCTCGCCCTCATCGCACTGTTGCTGGGGATCGCGCAGGTGCCGGCGGTCATCGTGACGCTTCCGGCGATCGGATACATCTGGGCGAGCGGAGAATACGGAAATGGCGCGGCAATCCTCTTTACTTCGCTCCTGCTCGTCGCCGGGATGGCGGACAATGTCCTCAAGCCCGTACTCCTGGGCCGGGGGGTCGATGCGCCGATGCCGATCATCCTTTTGGGCGCCCTGGGCGGCATGGCGACGGGAGGAATTCTCGGGATGTTCGTCGGCGCCACGCTGTTCGCGCTGGGCTATCAGATCTTCATGGCCTGGGTCGCTGCCGGATCGGGTGCGGACAGGGTTCCCTCGGATGATCCAGAGCGAGGCGGCTGAAGCGCGCCGGGCGGTTCCACGTGGCATCCTCCTTCCGAGAGGAATTCGCTGACGGATAGGCAGGAAGCCGGTGGTCATTCGGCATTTTCGACGGTGATTTGGGAGGAGTGGGCATGAACGAGACGCAAGCTCCGGCGCCGGAGCAAGCGGTTGCATTGTCCAGGCCGGTTGATCCGGTCCGGCGCTGGACATTGGTGACCCTCGTCTTGTTCCTGCTGATGTTCGGCTGGACGCTGATCGCCGACCGTTTGACGCCATACACCAGCGACGCAAGCGTCCGCACCTTCGTGGTCCGGATCGCCCCGGAGGTCTCTGGCAAGGTCGTCGAAGTCGCCGTGCGTGACAATCAGATCGTGCAGACCGGTGATCTGCTGTTCCGGATTGATCCCATTCCCTTCCACATCGCAGTTGAGCGCTCCGAGGCGAGGCTCGCCGCGGCCGGACAGGCGATCGGCGCTTCGACAGCCGGGGTGGATGCGGCCCAGGCGCAACTCATGCAGGAGATCGCGGGGCGGGAGAATATTCGCGAGCAGGCCGCGCGCGTTTTTGAGTTGGTGCGCGGCGGCATTTATCCGGCCGCGAGAGGCGATCAGGCACGCTCCATGCTGGATGCCGCCGAAGCCAAGGTGCTGCACGCGCAGGCCTCGCTGGAGCAGGCGCGGCAAGCACTCGGCCCGCAGGGCGCGGATAATCCGCAGATCCGCGAGGCTCTGGCCGAGCTCGCTCAGGCACGCCTCGACCTCGCCCGTAGCACCCTGCGCGCACCTGGCGATGGCGTGGTGAGCAACCTTCAGCTCAATGTCGGGCAGTTCGCCGGCGTCGGTCAGCCGGCGCTGACCTTCCTGGATGCCCGGCTGATCTGGCTTCAGGCTTTCCTGCGAGAGAACAGCCTGGAACACATCAGGCCAGGGGCGCGGGCGGAGATTGTGCTCGATGTGCTGCCGGGCCGCGTGCTTTCCGCTCGGGTGGACAGCCTTGGCTGGGGCGTGGGCGAGGGCGACCTGGATTCCACCACCGGCCTGCCAAAGGCGCGCCAGGGAAGCGGTGGATGGTTCGCGCCGGCACAGCGCTTCCCGGTGCAACTGGCGCTCGACACCGGTGAGGAGCGGCCGCGCGGCGTGCGCTACAACGCCCGCGCCAATGTCATCGTCTATACGGACGAGCACCCCATCGCGAATGCGCTCGCCTGGTTCTGGATCCGGCTGATCGCGGTGCTGACCTATGTCTCCTGATGTGCCCCCGCATCGGGTCGCGCTGCGGCTCGCACTGGCCACAACGCTCGCATTGGTCTGGGGCACGATGGCCGGGGAGCCACTGCCTGGGCTCACTGCGGTGCTCACCGCGCAAATTCTCGTCGGAATGCCCCGGCCGCCACGGCTGGGCCAGGCCGCAGCACTGGTCGGGGTGATCCTGGCGACGGGTGGCGTGGCCTTCGCCGTCGCCTCCACTTTCTCGGACCGGCCGCTGATCCTCGCAGCAGCACTCGGGCTACTCTTCTACCTTGGTTTCTCGATGCGCGAGCGCGCGGCAAGCGAGCCGTCGCTGCCCGCGACCATGCTGCTCAATTTCACCGCGGTCGTCCCGGTCCTCACCTTCCAGGCGGAGATGCTGGGGGCTGGCGTGCTGGAAACCCTCGTCACCTCGGCGGTCCGGGCGATGCTCGTCGTCTGGCTGCTGCACGCCGCCCTTCCCGTCAGATCGGAGGAGACAGCGATACGCGCGGCAACGCCCGCCAAAGCCGAGCCGGTTCCGGACAACACGGGCACAGCGCACACGCTTGCCAAGGTCGCCATCGTGTTGCCGGCACAGTTCTACTACCTCGCCGAGCCTACGGCACTCGCCTTCCCGGCGTTGCTTGGCCTTGTCACCTTCCTGTCGGCACAGGATCCGGCTGCAGGGCGTATGCAACTCGTGATCCTGCTGCTGGGCAACCTCATCGGAAGCGTCGCCGCTGCTCTCGCATCGGGGGTTCTGGATATTGGCCCGCAATTGCCCGCCCTCACCTTCATGACACTGCTGGGATCGCTGGCCTTCGCCAAATGGATCATGAGCGCGCGGCGCCGACCGGGCGGCGCGGTGGCACTGACCGGCCTCGTAACCTTCCTGACGCTCTTCGGCCTCGCGGCGGCTCCACATGCATTCGAGGTCCCGGTCCTCGACCGGATCATGGATATCGCCATCCTCTCCCTCTACACGGTCGCGGCGACCACACTGCTGTTGCCCCCACACGGATCACCTGAGCCGACCACCTCAAAGCGCCGCCTGGCCGGCCATGCGGGCCGCCAAGCGCCAGATCTAGAGCAACTATCCCCGGCTGGCGCGGGAACAGCAGGCAGCGCCAACCATGGCTGAGCCAGCCCAGGAACCTGGATTGCGCCTGGAGCTGGCATCGCTCGGGAGCCCTGGCGCAGGTCATGCTGACGCGGAAGTGCCTCGACGCGGTTCCCTTCGAAGAGGCGGGGGAAGAGCCGGGTCAGGAGAGTTTCCAACACCACGATCGGGGAGCCTTCGATGGACAGGTTAGCCGCAGTTCTTCTCCTGGTGAGTGGCACCGTGGCATTGCAGGTCCTGGCGCAAGCCGCCCTGCTTTCCATTGTCCGCGTCTTCGACAGGCGCCTGCGGGAAGCAACGGAGTTTCGGCGGGCCTTCTGGATTTCGCTCAGCGCAGTGGTGCCGCTGATGTTCGGCCATGTGGCGCAGGTCGGTCTTTGGGCCGGATTTCTTTTCTGGCGCGGAGCGCTGCAGAGTTACGACGACGCTTTCTACTTTTCGCTCGTGACCTTCGCCACACTCGGTTACGGCGATATCTTGCTGGCGCCCGGCTTCCGCATCTTTGGCGCGCTGCAGGCCGCTTGCGGATCACTGATGTTGGGGTGGTCTACCGCTCTGATTTTCGCCGCCGTCTCTATCGCGAGGACAAACAGCGATGTTTCAGCGAAGTCCGCGTTGCGGTAGGGGATCGCCATTCCCCCAGCGAATCATTCTGGCCTTGAGCCGGGATGGCGCCCCCGCCCGAATATGCGGCGGCCGGGCACCATGCATCATCAAGGGCGATCGCCTGAAGCGCAACTTCCCCATGCGGATCGCCAGGCAGCGGCAGAGATGTACGGCGAGGCCTGGCGCTGGTCCTGCGCGGATGATGACGGCTTGCATCAAGACGAAAGCCGCACGCGACCGAGCGATAGAACAGGCAACAGATCAGTCTGCAAAGCATGTGCGGGAACATCCGAATGCCTCAAGGAAAATCGGCACCAACAATTGGCAGGACCAAACATCTGAAGTGGGGCCGCTCAGCAACGCGCTTGCCCGGGCCTGCGGCACATGCAACCGTTCGAATCACTAAGGAGTACAAGGCATGAGCAAAGCCTGGATATCCGGTGGAGGCGCCATGATCGTGGCCTTGCTGCTCGCCTTGGCTCCGGCCCTGGCCGTCACGCCGCCGCCCCCGGCCGCAACCGAATGGCAAGGCTATACGCGCCGCTACCTGGCGCCTGAGGGGCGCGTGATCGACACGGCCAATCGCGGGATCTCGCACAGCGAAGGCCAGGGCTATGCCATGCTCTTCGCCGTGTATTTCGATGACCGGCCGCGCTTCGACCTGATGTGGAACTGGACGCAGCGCCACCTTTCCCGGTCCGGTGACAGGCTGCATGCTTGGCGCTTCGATCCCAACAGCAACCCTCGCGTCGCCGATACGAACAACGCGACGGATGGCGACATCTTCATCGCCTGGGCATTGCTCATGGCCGCTGAGCGCTGGCAGGCGCCAGAATACCGTGTCGCTGCGGAGCGCATCGCGACCGATATCCTTCGTTGCTGCGTCACGGAATTCCGCGGGCGGACGATCCTCCTGCCGGGACGGTCCGGCTTCCAGGACAGCCAGGGAGTGATCGTCAATCTCTCCTATTACGCCTTCCCCGCGCTGCGGGCCCTCTCCCGCGCCGCACCGGATCCACGTTGGGCGGCGCTCGAAACCGACGGCCTCGCCTTGATGAACGAGGCTGCGTTCGGGCGCTGGCGCTTGCCACCCGACTGGCTTCTCCTGCCCTCCCATGGAGGGCCGCCCGTGCCGGCGAGCCGCTGGCCCAGTCGGTTCTCATGGGATGCCGTTCGCATCCCGCTGAACCTGGCCTGGCAAAATCTGAATGGCCTGCCATTGCCATCCGCTCATGCGTTCTGGGAGTTTTCCGGGCACACGCTGCGCCCCCCCGCCTGGGTAGACCTCAACACCGGCGCTTCGCCGTCCTATCCCGGTCACGCCGGCCTTCGCGCGGTGCACGCCCTCGTGCGGAATCACCTCGGCGGGACCTATGGCGCGTCCCTCGGCGTCGCTGATGCGCCGGATTACTTCGGCGCATCGCTCGTGCTGCAGGCCCGCCTGGCACCACATTTGCCTGTGGAGCCGCCCGCGCTTGTCCCCAGCGCTTCCCCGGCCGTGCCGTCGCGAATGGAGCGCGCCTTGGACACCGCGCAGTCGGCCTGGTCCAGACTCACCGGGTCAGGGCAGGAGGCCGCCGCACAGCCCGAGCCCGCAGCCCGCCCGGAGCCAGCTGCGCGCCCGGCGCCAAGCCAGTGGGCAAGGCCAGACGTCGCCGAGCCCGCTCAGGTGCGGGGCATGACGAGCGGCTATCGTGGATTGGTTCCGCCGCGATGAACCGGCTGTCCCGCCGCAGCTTCCTCGCCGCCAGCTGCGCCATTCCCGTCCAGGCGCAAGACAGGACGGGCAGCTCACCAGGGCTTGCTCTCGTCATCGCACCCGAAAACATCCGGCTTGGCCAAACCGTCATCGATGACATTCAACTCCAACAAGGAATTCGTCTGCCGGTTGAGACCGTGCGGCACGAAATGGTCCCATGGATCGGGAGCGACTTGGCGGAAGAGATGCTGGCGGGGCCGCTGCTCTTTGACGCAGTCCTCACCAACGTCGCCGGCTTCGCCTTGGGCGCCGCACAGGACCTCTGGGAGACCCTCCCGGCCGCCTTGTTCGAGACGAGCACACCCCTGCTCACGCCGACCGGGCAAATGGTGCAGGCGAATATCGGCATCGGCGGCCTCGTTATTGGCACTGCCCCTGGCGGACCCGTACTGCTTCATCGCCGCTCGGTCCTGCCCTCCGCACCACGCAGTGCCGCGGACCTGCTTGAATATGCCAGGCAAAATCCACGGCGCTTCCAATACGCGAGGCCTGGTCAGTCACGATTTGGCCAGGCTTTCGTCGCCGCCATGCCTTTCCTACTCAGGGATCGCGCTCCGCTCGATCCTCAAAATGGCTGGAACCGGACCTGGGAGTACCTGCTCGAACTCGGGCGTTTCGCCAATTATTATCCCAGTTCTGGTCAGGCCGTCGCGGAGGAATTCGCCGAGGGAGGCGTGGATCTCTGCCCCGTCATGCTCCCGGCCTATCTGTTCGGGATGGCTGGTGGATTCTTGCCACCCGACACCCTTTGCTCATTGTTTGATGATGCACCCTTGGTACCCAACAGCCTGATTCTCGCTGTACCGCGCGGCGTGCCGGCTGAGCGCTTGCCGCTGCTGAGTCCTCTGGCAAGCTACTTGCTCGGACCCGGCGCTCAGCGACAGCTTTTTGGCCGCGGCTTGATCCCCGGCGGCCCGGCTCGCGATATCGCCCCGGCAACCGCGACCCAGCCCGGGACTTCCCAGTTCGATGCTGACAGGCTCTGGATGACGGCAATGACGCCCGAACTGGCTGCCGCGCTGACCGGTCGCGAGACGGCACCTCCGCTCAACCCTTATGCGCAAGCGTATATGATCCGAGCCTGGGACGGCCGCATCGGCGCCCGGTATGGAGAGGTCCCATAGTCGGTGGATGGGGTCGTCCCGCACTGGCGCGGCGGGTGCCTCGGCGAAGGGCAGAAAAGTGCTGCGATCCAACGCGTGTAGCGGGCCGAGCATCCTTGGCCGCCGCTGCCCGCCAGAGACTATTTGGTGACGGTTCCCTTTCCTACGCCAGACCGGCGACGCCGCTGAGCAGAAGGTGGTCCGCCCTTCTCGGGTCAGCCTGATCGGTCGGGACAGCTCGGGCCTCTTCGGGATCTTGCACTGCGGAACTTCGCACCGCTTTACGCAACACCTGGATGGGTCGGGGGGAAGCACATATCCCTGGCGAAGGCCCAGCCTGCCGCGCAAGTGTTCCGCCCCGGGTCAGCATGCATGAACGCAAATCGCATCTTCCCCATCAGACATGGGGAGACCTCGCGCTGGAGCGACAAACGTCACTCGGCCCGAGCATCGGGCGGCAGGGATTCGAGCGTCGTCTCTCGGCCTAATACTCTGAAATAAAATCGGAAATTTCGAGGTACTTCTGTCCACTCGCGGCAATCGCTAGGTCATGGCCCATGAGCCGGAAAGTCTTCTTACGCGTCCTGACATGGTCCCTTTGCGTCCTGACCCTGCTGGCCGGGCTTGTTGTCCTGACCGGCGCATTGCTGCCCGCCTCGCGTGAGGGACGCGCGGAGACGGTCATCGCCGCGCCGCCCGAGCGGGTGCTGGCGGTGATCGCGGATGTCGAGTCGCAGCCAGAATGGCGCGATGTGGGGTCGGTGACCCGAACGAGGGATGGCTGGGTCGAGGTGACGGCGCGGGGCGAGCGGATCTCCTTTGTCGCGGAGGAGATCTCCACGGAGCGGGTACGTCTGCGCTTTTCCTCAGACGCCGGCTATTCGGGAGAATGGCATGCCCTGCTGCAACCGATCGCAGGGGGCACGCGGATCGCAGTGGTGGAGCGGGCAACAGTGCCCTCCCCGCTGGGCCGGATCGTCGCGCGGCTCCTGTTTGATCCAATCGCCTTCGCAACCGGGTATCTGGCGGCTCTGAAGGCACGGGTGGAGGGATAGATGGCAAAGAAGCCGACAGATTGGCGCAAGCGCTTCGGCGCGGCGAAGCTACCGCATGTGGTGACGCTCCATACCGACTTTGCGGGTGTGAAGGCGGGCAGCACGATGCTGAGTTCCTCGCCGGGAGACATCGCCGCCTACCTCGCCAGGATCCCCCGAGGCGAGACCCGAACGATCCACCGGCTGCGCAACGAACTCGCGCGCAAGGCTGGCGCGCAGGCGATGTGCCCGGTCACGACAGCAATCTACCTGCGCGTGGTCGCCGAGGTCAGCCTGCGCGATCTGGCGGAGGGCAAGGCACTCCATGAGGTCGTGCCTTTCTGGCGGGTCGTGACACCGGACAGCACTGTGGCGAAAAAGCTGTCCTGCGGCACGGAGCATGTGGCCCATCTGGTCGAGTTGGATCTGAGTGAGGGGCCGGCCTGAGCGGCGCGTGGCCTGTTGGTCTTGCGACCGCCTTGGCTTGGCTCGCGAGACGCACAAAGCCGTCGGCTGCGCAGCCTCTCACAGGACTACGGGGGAGAGAGGAAGGAGAGTGGCCGTCGGCGCATTCGATAACCAGGATGAGGGCCTGCCCGCTCGCCAGCACGCGCGCGCGCCAGAACACGATACCCGCGAAGGCGGGACTGCTCGCGGGATGTGGTCCCCGGTCGGCCCGTGCTTCTGACGATCCGCAACAGCCCTGCGTCATCCACTTGGCTCTGTGTTGGGCGCAGCCAACGGCCAGGCTGGCGGTGTAGGCCGTTCAAGCCATCTCCCCCCATGGGCTCGGGCGGGCGGCCTCTCCCCCCCGGTCGGTTGCTCCACGAAGCTGCAGACCCTCAGCTTCCTGCGGCCACTCCACCCGCACGCCACGACCACCAGGGGCAACGCCGTGTGGCGCAACGGTCGAGACGAAGGCATATTTTTGCCTTGAAGAGGCTGTCCGCTGCAACTTCAGCCGTTTCAGGGAGACAAACGTGGCGGACATCCATCTGCGGGTCATGGATCGCCGGGTCGCCCCGCGTTACCGGGAACCAAGGCCTTCTGACCTCGTCGTCGGCCTGGAGACGCATCTCTACACGCTCTTCAGGAGGATCCTCGGCGTGGTTGGCCGCCATCGCTTGCGCCGGCTGTCCATTTGCTGCCACGGCATCGAGGCTGGCGTGGCCGATCAGCGTCGGATGGTCTCCCGCGTCGGGGGAGGCTTTGGGCTTTCGCTGGGATGGGAGGATCTGACCCTCGCGACCGCTGGCTCGTTCCAGGCGCTGCGCGGCAAATTCGCCCCAGGCGGCATGATTGACCTGTATGCCTGCGCCGCGGCCGATGACAGCTCGACCACTGGCTTCACTGGCAATGGCCGGCTGTTGATGCGCGAGATTGCCGGCCACGCCAATGCTCTGGTGCGCGCATCCGACGCGGTCCAGGTCTTCCGCACCACCACCATGGAGCGCTCATTCCTGGGGTTTCCCCTGCAACCCGCGCATCTGGGCATTGATTGCGGCGCGTGGGAGGGGAATGTGTGGATCTTCCCACCCAGTGGCGCCGCCCCAAGGCTGGATTCCGCGCCAGGCCGCGGCGAGCGCTGAGCCACGCCTATGCTTCAACACCGGCCACCTGCCGCGTATCCCGGTGGCCATACCGCTGCCCTTGCCGCTGCGGTCGGTGGGCCTGACGCTCAACCACGCGAATTATGCGATGCCAAACCACAGCATCACCGGCGGCGGCAAGTGCGCGTGAGAGGACGCCCGCGCCATAATCCCTGCGGCCGAAATGGCCCATAGCCCACAGCGGTCATGGGCCGATGCGCGCAGTGCCGCGGGCTCCGCCCAAGCAATTGCCTCCGCCGGTAGCATGAACGGTCGCAGTCCCAGGCAACTCGCGCGGCACCCGAATCTGCTGCGCAAAATCTTTGGCTTGACGACTGGCTAAGCTATGTTTTCATGCCTCAGACATATGGAGTTCCGTCGTTTTGACCTTCCTCATCACTGGCGGCTTCGGCTTCATCGGTTCAGCGGTTGTCCGCCGCCTCCTCACCACCACTGACGCCGTGATCGTCAATATCGACAAGATGACCTACGCGGCGAGCCCGGCATCCCTCGGCGCGCATGCGGGCGATGCGCGGCATATCCACATCGCCGCCGATATCTGCGACGTCGAGGCGATGCGCGCGGCCTTCGCCCAGCATCGGCCACGCGCCGTCATGCACCTCGCCGCAGAAAGCCATGTGGACCGTTCCATTGACGGGCCAGCGGAGTTCATCCGCACCAATGTGGTGGGCACGCAGGTCCTGCTGGAAGCCGCCCGGGAGTACTGGAACACACTCGAAGCCGCCGAGAAGGCGGCCTTCCGCTTCCACCACGTTTCCACGGACGAGGTTTTCGGTTCGCTCTACCCGGGTGATGCGCCCTTCACGCCCGAGACTCCCTACGACCCACGCAGTCCCTATTCCGCCAGCAAGGCGGCCTCCGACCACCTGGTCCGCGCCTGGAACCACACCTATGGCTTCCCGAGCTTCGTCTCCAACACCACCAACAACTACGGCCCCTGGCAATTCCCCGAGAAGCTGATCCCGCTCGTCACGCTCAACGCCCTCGAAGGCAAGGCTTTGCCCGTCTATGGCGAGGGCACCAATGTGCGCGACTGGCTGCATGTCGAGGATCATGCCGAGGCGCTGGTTCTGGCGCTCATGCATGGCCAGCCCGGGGCAACCTATTGCATCGGACCGCGCCAGGAGCGGACCAATCTCGAAGTGGTGAAGGCCATCTGCGCCACGCTGGACCGTCTGCGCCCGGACGGCGGGGGCCCTCGCGAAAGGCTGATCACCTTCGTCCGTGACCGCCCCGGCCATGATTTCCGCTACGCGATGGACCCCTCGGGCGCCGAGGCCGCGCTTGGCTGGAAGCCGCGCTTCGACTTCGAAAGCGGCCTGGAGCAGACCATCCGCTGGTACCTCGACAATGAGGCGTGGTGGCGGCCCATCCGTGAGAAGGCCTATGCTGGCCAGAGACTTGGCAGCAACACCGCGGCACGGCCGGGAGCGGGGTCTGAACCCGTGACGCAGAAGGGCCATGTGAGCGCATGAAGGGCATCATCCTCGCCGGCGGGTCCGGCACGCGGCTGCACCCCATGACGCTGGCCGCGTCCAAGCAGCTTCTGCCAGTCTATGACAAGCCGATGATCTACTATCCGCTCGGCACGCTCATGCTGGCCGGCATCCGCGATATCCTGGTCATCTCCACCCCGACCGACCTGCCCTCCTTCCGCCGGCTCCTGGGCGATGGCAGCGCCTTCGGCATCAAGCTCAGCTATGCTGAGCAGCCCTCGCCGGATGGGCTTGCGCAGGCCTTCCTGATCGGCGCCGATTGGCTGGGCGGCGAGGCCTGCGCCTTGGCCCTGGGCGACAACATCATCTACGGCGAGGGCCTATCCGACCGGTTGACCAGCGCCGCCACCCGCGCCGAACAGGGCGAGGCCACCGTCTTCGGCTATCGCGTGGCGGACCCCGAACGCTACGGCGTGGCCGAATTCGACGCCGAGGGACGAGTGATGTCGCTCGAGGAAAAGCCGCTGCATCCAAAATCCGACTGGGCCGTGATCGGCGTCTATTTCTACGACAAGCGCGTGACGGAACTGGCCCGCCAGGTGGTGCCCTCGGCCCGTGGCGAATTGGAGATCACGGATCTCAACGCCATCTACATGCAGGATGGCACGCTGCGCGCCGAAAGATTGGGCCGTGGTTGCGCCTGGCTGGACGCCGGCACGCCAGCCAGCCTCCTGCAGGCCGCGACCTTCGTGCAGACGGTGCAGGAGCGGCAGGGCCTGCAGGTCGGCTGCCCCGAGGAAATCGCGTTCCGCCGTGGCTTCCTGACGGCGGCAGAATTGCGCGCCCGCGGACAATCCCTGGGCAAGACGGCCTATGGCCAATATCTCGTGCAGCTCGCGGATGGCGTCCAAGCATGAAAATCACGCCGCAATCCATCCCCGACGTCCTGCTGATCGAGCCCAATCGCTTCGGCGATCCGCGCGGGTTCTTCAGCGAGGTCTGGAAGCGCAGCGCCCTGGCAGCCCTCGGCTTCACGGCGGATTTCGTCCAGGACAACCACTCCCTCTCGCGGGAGGTGGGCGTGCTGCGCGGCCTGCATTTCCAGCGCCCACCCACGGCGCAAGGCAAGCTCGTACGCGTCGTGCGGGGACGGATCCTGGATGTGGCGGTGGATATTCGCCAGGGCAGCCCAAGCTATGGCCAGCATGTGGCGTGCGAACTCTCCGCCGAGAACTGGCGCCAGCTCTGGGTGCCGCGCGGCTTTGCCCATGGTTTCCTGACGCTCGAGCCCGAGACCGAAGTGCTCTACAAGGTGGATGCCGAGTATGACCGCGCGACCGATGCGGGCATTGCCTGGGATGATCCGGTGCTGGCGATCAACTGGCCCATCCCGCCGCATGGCGTGATCCTCTCGGACAAGGACCGCACGGCGCCGCGCCTCGCCGATATCGCCCCGCCCTTTCCGGCAGGCTCGCTCTGATGCGTCGCATTCTCGTCACCGGCCAGGGCGGTCAATTGGCAACGGGCCTGGCGGAAAGCCTGCCCGCGCAAGGCTTCGACCCGCTTCTGGTCGGTCAGCCCGATTTCGAGTTCGACCGGCCGGAGACGGTCATGGCAGCCTTCGCCACCCTCCAGCCCGAGGCTGTGGTCAATTGCGCCGCCTGGACCGCCGTGGACGCCGCCGAGGATGACGAGGCCGCGACCTTCCGGGCCAATGCCATGGGTCCGGCCCTGGTCGCCCGCCTCTGCGCCGAGGCGGGCATTCCGCTGATCCAGATCAGCACGGATTATGTCTATGACGGGCTCAAGGGCTCGCCATATCTTGAAACCGACCTGACCAATCCGCTCAGCGCCTATGGGCGCACCAAGCTCGCCGGCGAATGGGCCGCGCTGGCCGCGAACCCCCGGACGATCATCCTGCGTACCGCCTGGGTGTTCAGCCCGGTCGGCAAGAATTTCGTGAAGACCATGCTGGCCGTGGGCGCCACGCGCCCTGAACTGCGCGTGGTGGCGGACCAGCATGGCCACCCCACCTCCGCCCCCGACCTGGCCGATGCCATCGCGGCGATCCTCGCGCGCATCCGGACCACCGACTGGCAATCCGATTATCGCGGCGTCTTCCATGCGCGCGCCGAGGAGGCCACACATTGGCACGGCTTCGCCGAGGCGATTTTCGCAGGCGCGGCCCCGTTCGGTGGCCCGCAGCCGCGCGTACTGCCGATCGCCACGCATGAATATCCCGTCAAGGCCACGCGCCCGGCCGATGGGCGGATGGATGGCAGCAAGCTGGCCATAACCTTCGGTGTGGCCTTGCCCAGCTGGAAAAGCGGCCTGGAGCGTGTGCTGAAAGCCCTCCACGCGGGGTAACGGCGCGGCCGGATTGCGCTTTGCGCCCTCAGCCGAGCGCCTCCAGCACCCGCCGCGCCACCTCTCGCGTGCCCGCGGCGCCGCCGACATCGGGCGTGCGCAACCCGGCCGCGAAGGCCGCATCCACGGCGGCACGGATCTCGGCCGCGGCCTCGCGCAGGCCATCGCCCCCGCCACGCTGCGCGAGCCATTCCAGCATCATCGCCCCCGAGAGGATCATCGCCGTCGGATTGGCCAGGCCCTTGCCCGCGATGTCGGGCGCCGTGCCGTGGCTTGGCTGGAACACCGCGTGAGCGGCGCCCAGATCAGCCGAGGGCGCGAAGCCCATCCCGCCGATCAACCCGGCCGCCAGGTCGGAGAGGATGTCACCGAACATGTTTTCCGTCGGCAGCACGTCGAAATCCCAGGGGCGGCGGATCAGGTCCAGCGCCATCGCATCCACGTAATGCGCGTTGTAGGCGATGGCAGGGTGCTCGGCCGCCACCTCCTCGAAGATGCCACGCAGCCAGGCGAAGGCACGAAAGACATTGGCCTTGTCCACCAGCGTCACGCGCCCTGGCCGGCCCAACCGCGCCGCGCGCTCGCCCGCCAGGTCGAAGGCCATTCGCGCCAGGGCCAAAGAGGTCGGGCGGGTGAGGCGAAGGGTCTCCTCGGCCATCTCGGCGGTGACGCGGCCGCGATCCTTGGAGAAGAACAGCCCCTCGGTGCTTTCGCGCAGGATGACGAAATCCATCTTCGCCGCGCGCGGGTCCGACAGCGGCAGCGGCACGCCCGGAATGGCGCGGATCGGCCGCACGCCGCCGAACAGCCCAAGGCGCATTCGCAGCGTGATCTGCGGCGCCAATTCGGTGCCGTCCTCGCGCCGGATGCCGGGCCAGCCCATGGCGCCGAGCAGGATGGCATCGGCATCCCGCGCGCGGGCGAAGACCGCCTCCGAGAGATCATCGCCCGTATCGCGATAGGCCATGGCCCCGGCCCGGTGCTCGGCGAAGCGCAGGCCGAGCTTGTGGCGCGCATCCACCGCCTCCAGCACGGCGATGCCCGCCTCCATCACCTCGGGCCCGATGCCATCCCCACCCAGCACCGCGATCTCGAAACTGTTCATGGGCCGCCCATCCCCTGGATTTCCCGGCAAGCTAGGGCATCGGCGGCTCCAGCGAAATCGCCTGCGCGGGTCAGTCTGCGCGAAAACCGGCGGGCGGGTGCTTGCGCCGGAAGCCCTGGCGAGCGGAACATGCGCTGAGAAGGGGCAGCAAGCCCCACAGGCCCAAGGAGAGAATGCATGAATCCGTCACGCCGCGCTGCGCTGGCATTGCCCGCGCTTTTGCCCGCCACGAGCCTGGCCCAGGGCAGTTGGCCGGAGCGTCCGGTCCGGATCATTGTCCCCTTCCCACCCGGCCAGGCGGCGGACATCTTCACGCGCCTCGTCGCCGATCAATTGTCGCAGCGCTGGCCGCAGCGCGTCGTGGTCGAGAACCGCGCCGGCGGGGCCGGGGCACCCGCCCTGGAAGCCGGCGCGCGGGCCGCCCCCGATGGCTACACCCTCATCGCCGGCACGTCCGGCACGCTGGGCGTCAACCCCTCGGTGCTGCAGCGCCTGCCTTATGACGCCGAGCGCGACTTCGTCGCCATCAGCAACATCGCCATGGTGCCCCTGCTGCTGGTGGCGCATCCGAGCTTCCCCGGCCGCGACGTGACCGAGATGGCGGGCATGGTGCGCGCGCGGCCGGGCGAGGTGAACATCGCCTCCGCCGGCCCCGCGACCAGCCAGCACATGGCGACCGAGCTGTTGCAGCTGCGCACGGGGCTGCGCTTCAACATCGTGCATTACCGCGGCTCCGGCCCCGGCATGGCTGATCTGCTGGCCGGCAATGTGCCCCTGATGATGGACAGCGTGGCCAGCGCCCTGCCGCAGATCCAGGGCGGCCGCATCCGTGCGCTGGCCGTGGCCCAGCCGCGCCGCGTGCCGCAACTGCCCGATGTGCCGACCATCGCCGAAACCCTCTCCCCCGGCTACGAGGCGGCCGGCTGGAGCGGCCTGGTGGCACCCGCCGCCACCCCGGCCGCCATCATCCGCCGCATCTCGGCCGATGTTGGGGCCGTGCTGCGCGAGGCGGCGGTGACTGAGCGCATCCTGGGCATGGGCGCCATCGCCGACCCCAATACGCCCGAGCAATTCGCCGACTTCATCCGCGCCGAAATCGAGAAGTGGCGTGAGGTGGCGCGGGCGGCGAATGTGCGGCTCGATGGATGATGGCCAAGGGCGGTTGCGCGACGGCGCCGCCGCTCAGCGTGGGCCCCTGATAGCCGCTCGCGCGCGAGCGGCGCCCGGGATCACCAAGCGGGCCCAGCCGGTGGCTCAGAACGAGCCCACCACACTGCCCAGCAGGATCACCGCGCCAAGCGCGATCAACGCCCCCACGATGCAGGCCATGACGATATCCATGTAGCTCTGCCGGTGGGTGGTGCCGCAGACGGCCAGCAGCGTCACCACAGCGCCGTTGTGCGGCAGGCTGTCCAGCGTGCCCGCACCGATCACCGCCACGCGATGCAGCAGCCCCGGATCAATCCCCTGCTGCGCGGCCAGCGCCATATACGTGGGCCCCAGCGCCTCCAGCGCGATGGTCAACCCGCCCGAGGCCGAGCCGGTAAGCGCCGCCAGCACATTGGTGGCAACCGCGAGCGAGACCAGCGGCCCGCCGCCAATCCCCAACACCCATTCGCGCACCAGGGCGAAGGCCGGCATGGCCGCCACCACCGCGCCAAACCCCACCAGCGAGGCCACCGCGAAGATCGGCAGCACCGAGGCATTGGCGCCCGCATCCATCGTCGCGCGCAGCGAGGGGATGCGCGCGGAACTCGTCACCACCAGCACGAGGATGGCCGCCAGCAACGCGACCGCGACCGACCAGACGCCCGCCACGGCCGAAAGGCTGGTGCCGCCCCAGCGTGGCTCGGCCAGGAAGCTCGCATCCATGTGGGGCAGGACCAACACGGACATGACGAGGTTCACGCCCACCACGACAAACAGCGGCAGGGCAGCGAGCAGGATCGGCAGTTCCGCCACGGCGGAACGGCTGCGATGCATCTCGGCCGGGTCGAATTCACGGGCGGTGGAGGCGCGTTCGCGGATCACGGGATCATCGGCGGCCAGATCCACCGGGGCGGGCGTATCATCGCCGAAACCCTCGCCCGCGGCCGCGGCCCGCGCCGCAGCGCGTTGCAGCCACCACAGGCCGAACCCCAGCATGATGGCCGAGGCGATGATGCCAAGGCCGGGTGCCGCGAAGGGCGTCGTGCCGAAGAAGGGCATCGGGATCGCGTTCTGGATCGCCGGCGTGCCGGGTGCGGCGGACATGGTGAAAGTCATGGTGCCGAGTGCGATGGCGGCCGGCATCAGGCGGCGCGGGATGCCGGCCTCCCGGAACAGCGCCATCGCCATGGGCACCAGCACGAAGATCGCGACAAACAGGCTGACACCGCCATAGGTGACGGCAGCGCCAGCCAGCACGACGGAGAGGATGGCGCGTTGCGGACCCAGCCGCCCCGTCATCCAGCGCGCGATGGCGGCCACCGCGCCGCTATCCTCCATCAGCTTGCCGAACAAGGCGCCCAGTAGGAACAGCGGGAAGAAGGAGGCGACGAAATTCGCCGCACTCCCCATGAAGGTCTGCGTCCAATGCGCCAGCAGCGGCTCGCCCGCGAAAGCCGCTGCCACCAGCGCCGCGATGGGGGCCAGCAACAGGATGCTCCAGCCCCGGAAGGCCAGGAAGATCAGGGCGGAAAGCCCCAGCAGGATGCCGAGCAGGCCCATGGCGGCTACCAGCCGGCCAGCAGCTGATCGATGTCGAGCGTCGAGCTTTTCCCGAGTTCCTGGCCCTTGCCCGCCAGGAAGGCTTCGCCCGCGCGGCGGCCCTCATCGCGCAGCATCGTCAGGAAGGCCCATTCGGCATTGAGCTTCGAGGACGCCCCCAGATCGGTCAGCATGTCGCTGCGCACCAGGTGGATGCGCATGCTGCCCCAATGCTTCGCCTCGGCATCCTCGGTGAGGGCGGCGCCGCGGCGCAGCAGGGCCATCATCTCCAGCTCCTTCAACAGCACCGCGTTGAAGGACACCTCGTTCAGCCGGTTCAGGATATCCCGGGCCGAGCGCGGCACGCCCGGCCGCTCCACGGGGTTGATGCCGATCAGGATGGTATCGTCCGAGACGCATTCCTGGATCAGCGGGCGCATCGTCGGGTTGCCGGCGAAGCCGCCATCCCAATAGCCATCGCCGTCAATTTCCACCGCCTGGAACATCTGCGGCAGGCAGGCCGAGGCCATCAGCACCTGTGGCGAAATCTCGGCATTGCGAAACACCCGCCCGCGGCCGGTCCGCACATTGGTGGCGGTGATGAAGAGCTTGATGGAGGAGCGCGCCAGCCGCTCGAAATCCAGGCTGCCGGCCAGGATTTCCTCCAGCGGGTTCTTGCCGCCAAAGGGCATGTCATAGGGCGAGAAGAGCCGCGTCATGACGTCCATCGCGATGTAGGCGGGCGAGGTATCGAGCGTCCAGCGATCCAGCATGACATCCAGCGGGCCGCGCTTGAGCGGGCTCATCGCGGCGGCTTCGGACACGTTGCGCCAGAACTTCTCCAGCGCCTCCCGCGCGCCATCGGCGCCGGCGCGGGTGAAGCCATCCGCCAGCACGGCCGCGTTCATGGCGCCGGCAGAGGTGCCGGAAATCGCCTCGATCTTCAGCCAGCTTTCCTCCAGCAGCCGGTCCAGCACGCCCCAGGTGAAGGCGCCATGGCTGCCACCACCCTGGAGTGCGAGGTCAATCAGCAAAGGCGAGCGGGTCTTGGGCATATGGACGTTCCGATAGGGTTAGCCGCGCGCGGGATCACGACCTGAAAGCAGGTCGGCGAACCAGCGGCTGCCGGGGAATTGCTGGCAAATGGTGAGGGCCGCGATGAGCACCGGCACGCCGATGAAGGCACCCGGAATGCCCCAGAGAAAGGAGCCGAAGAACACCGCGAGCAGCACCATGAAGGAGGACACGGCCAGCGTCTTGCCGGCCAGCAGCGGCTCGATATAGCTGCCCGAGATGGTCTGGATGGCATTCAGGCTGAGGAAGACCACCACCGCCACCTCCCACGAGGCAAATTGCAGAATGGCAAAGAGCGTGGGGAAGAGCGTCGCCACCAACGGGCCGATGAAGGGGATGTAGTTCAGCACAAAGGCGATCACCCCCCACTCGGCCGCGAGGTCGAGGCCCATGAAGGTCGCGAAGCCCCAGACGCAGACACCGGTGACAACGCTCATGATGGTGCGGACCAGCATGTAGACGCGGAATTTCCGGGCCGTGGCGGCGCTGGCGGCGAGCAGGGCTGGCGCCGTCTGCCCCTCCATCCGCTCCATCTGGCGGCGCACCACATCCACCTCAAGCAGGCCGAGCACCAGGAAGACGACGGTGACGATGGTGAAGCTGAGGATTCCCTGCAGCCGCCCCGTGACCTCCTGCGCGATGCGCACCAGCCAGCGCGTGTTGAAATTCTCGACGAAGACGCCGGCAACGGCGATGCCGCGCGCCTCCAGGAAAGCGAGCTTCTGGGCATAGAGCATCTGCAACTGTGCGGAATTGGCGAGGACCCATTGCCCCACGCTGCCAAAGGCCCAGGCGATGAGCAGCGCCATGCCGACCAGAGTGACCAGCGCGCCGGCCATGGTGACCAGCATGGCCAGCGCGCCCGGCAGGATCACCGCGAGGCGGCGTTGCAGGGGCCAGACCAGCGCGATGGCGAATACCGCAAAGAGGATCGGCACCAGGATGGATTGCGCGAGGTACATCGCGCCGGCCGTCAGGATGGCCGCGCAGAGGCCGAGCAACATGTTGGGCTCCTCCCGGCCGCTTTGGTATACGACCGAACCAGCCTGAGGCTATCGCATGCCTTTTGTGCAGCGCACAACAGCTGCGCCCCCTCCTGGGATGCTGGGTGCAGTGCCGGGACGCCCCCCCCCTGCCGCCCGAGGCAAAGACGCGGCATAGTGAAACCCATGCCAATCACGCAGAAAGGAGCGCTTCATGGGCGTTGAATTCGCCGCCGAACGGCGCCTGCTGAGCGAGGAGGAGTTCGCCCCCGTCGTCAGCAGCCACTACCCCGAGCTGGCGGCCTTGCCGCATGAGGAACTGGTCAGCCTGGCCCGTTGGCTGCGCGGCCAGCACGCCCGCGCGCGGGACCTCATCCGCGGCCGCCGGCGCGTCCATCGCGGCAAGGCCGAGGCGCGCGGCACCGCCGCCGAAACGGCGAGTGACCGCGGCCTCACCGGCAAAAAGCAGGTCTTTGCGCGCGGCCTGAAGCGCGTGAATGCGCGCCTCACCGTGCTGCGCGACGAAGCCCGGCGCGCCGAAGCGACGGCAGCGCTGCGCGCGGCCCTGGAGCGCCGCAAGGCCGCCACGCCGCATCATCCGGCCGGCGGGGACAGCCCGGCCCGGGGTGCTACCGCCCGCCCCAATGCCAAGCGGCGCGGCATCATCAGTGACGCGCGCGCAGGCAGCGTCTCCCAGGCTGGGCGCAACGCGCAGGCCGCCCGCGACGGCCGCGGGGGATAGCCGCCTGATGCGATCCGTGTGACAGATTCTGCCATGCACGGGATCGCAAGCTGGCTGTGGCGATGGACGCGGCGACTGGCCTATGCGCTGGTCGCCGTGCTTCTCGTTGTCATCGTGGTGCGCATGGTGGACAGCCAGACCGGCCCGGCGCTGGAACTCTGGCACACGCAAATCCCCGATGACCTGCGGGCCGAGCAGATCAACCGGCTCGACTGGGCCGGCTACCTCGCCGCGGAGCAGCGGATTTTCGACCAGGTCCGGCGCGAGGTCACGACGCAGCTGCCACTCGAACAGCGCACACTGGAAAACAGGTTCTTCGCGGGCAGCCCCATCCATCCGCCCGGTTTTGCGCAGGATTGGAACCGCTCCTTTGTGCTGGAGCCGGAGGGCAGCCCGCGCGGCGCGGTGGTGCTGGTCCATGGGCTGACCGATGCGCCCTACAGCCTGCGCCACGTGGCGGAGCTTTACCGCGCTGCGGGCTTCGTGGCGCTGGGTTTGCGCGTGCCGGGCCACGGCACCGTGCCCGCCGGGCTGACCGTGGCCGCGTGGGAGGATTGGACCGCGGCGACCCGCCTTGCCCTGCGTGAGGCGCGGCGGCGGGCCGGCCCCACGGCGCCCGTGCATATCGTGGGCTACTCCAATGGCGGCGCGCTGGCCCTCAAACACGCCATGGACGCGGTCGAAGACCCCAGCCTGGTGCAGCCGGCCCGGGTGGTCGTGATCTCACCCATGGTGGGCGTTTCGGGTTTCGCGCGCTTTGCGGGCCTCGCCTCCTTGCCGGCCATGCTGCCGCGCTTCGCCAAGGCGGCCTGGCTTTCCATCCTGCCCGAGTTCAACCCCTTCAAATACAATTCCTTTCCCGTGAATGCCGCGGTCCAGTCCTTCCGGCTGACGCAGCAGGTGCAGGGCCAGGCGCGCCGGCTTTCCCGCGCCGGGAGGCTGGAAGGCATGGCGCCGGTGCTGGCCTTCCAGTCGCTGATGGATTTCACCGTCAGCACGCAGGCGCTGGTGAATGATTTCTTCGCGCTGCTGCCCGCCAATGGCAGCGAACTTGTCATCTTCGACCGCAATCGCGGCACCAAGCTGAGCTTCCTGCTGCGGCCCGCCTTTGATCCGGCGGTGGAGCGCATCGTGCCCGATCCGCCGCGCAACTGGCGCCTCACCGTCATCACCAACCGCGACGATACCAGCACCGAGGTGGTGGCCCGCGTGACCCCGGCCGGCGCGACGCAGGAGGAGGTGGTGCCGCTCGGCCTGCAGTATCCGCGCGATGTCTATTCCCTCTCGCATATTGCCCTGCCCTTTCCCGTCACGGATTCGCTCTACGGGCTGAGCCCGGAGGCGGAAGCGGAATTCGGCGTGAGCCTCGGCGCCACGGCGATCCGGGGGGAAACCGGCGTGCTGGTCATGGCACTCGATTCGCTGGTGCGGATCTCCTGGAACCCCTTCTTCCCCTACATGGCCGGCCGCATCGGCCAGGTGCTGCCGCCCCGCTAACGCGGCGGTTTTGGGACGTTCGGCGCAGCCTTGGGATGCAGGGCTGATCCGGCTGACGGGGGCCGATGCGAATGAAACTGACGCTGCGATTGCCTGCCGGCAGATGATGTTTCCGTGGCGGGTTTGCCGCTGCCATGCCACATCAGGCATATGGGCGGGGAGTGGCCGCCTTGAACTGATCAGAGGATATCCATGCCATCCATCCCGCTGCCGATCCGCCCTGATCAGGCTGTGCGATCCCGGCCCCTGGCGCTTCCGGCCCTCCTGCTGCCAGCCTTCCTGCTGTTGGCCGGCTGCGATGATGGCGCGCCCCCGCCCGCGCCGGAAATCCGCCCTGTCCGCGTGATCGCGGCCGAACGCAGCGCGGGTGGCGATGTGGTAACATTGACCGGCACGGTGCAGGCCGAGACGCAGGTGAACCTCGCCTTCCGGATTGATGGCCGCATGATCGAGCGCCTGGTGAATGTGGGCGATGCGGTGCGCGCGGGCCAGGTCATCGCGCGCCTTGCGCGGGAAAATGAGGAGAACGGCCTGCGCGCCGCCCGCGCCCAGGTCACCGCCGCCCGCGGCCAGCTGCGCGAGGCCGAGAACAACTACTGGCGCCAGGGGCAATTGCTGCGCGAGGGCTTCACGACCCGCGTCCGCTACGATCAGGCGGCGCAGCAGCTCCAGACCATCCGTGCGGCCGTGGATGCGGCCGAGGCGCAGGTGAGCATCGCCGAAACGCGGCTGGGCTACACGGAGCTTGTCTCCGATGTCAGCGGCAGCGTGACCCAGCGCGGTGCCGAGCCGGGCGAAGTGGTGCAGCCCGGGCGCATGATCGTCCGCATTGCCCGCACCGAGGGGCGGGACGCCGTGTTTGACGTGCCGGCCCAGGTGAAGGACCAGGCGCCGGCCAATCCGCTGATCGCGGTGAATGTCACGGGCCAGCCGCAGATCCGCGCCCAGGGCCGCGTGCGTGAGGTCTCGCCCCAGGCGGATGCCGTCACCGGCACCTTCCAGGTGCGCGTCGGCCTTGCCGAGCCGCCGCCCGAAATGCGCCTGGGCTCCACCGTGACGGGCCAGATGCAGCTGGGCACGACGCCCGGCATCACCATCCCGGCCTCCGCCCTCACCCGCGCCGAGCGCCAGCCCGCCGTATGGGTGGTGGACCCGGCGAGCGAGACGGTCTCGCTCCGCCCGGTCGAGCTGGTGCGGCATGATCCGGGCCATGTCGTGATCGGCCAGGGGCTGCAGCCGGGCGAGATCATCGTGACCGCCGGCGTGCAGACGCTGCGCCCCGGCCAGAAGGTGCGGCTGCTCCGATGATCGGCCCGAACCTCTCCGAATGGGCGATCAACAAGCGGTCGCTCATCATCTATTTCATGATCGTGGCGCTGATCGCGGGCGGCTTCGCCTTCTTCAAGCTCGGCCGCAACGAGGATCCGGCCTTCACCTTCCGCACCATGATCGTCTCGGCCGTCTGGCCGGGGGCGACCATCGAGGAGACGCTGCTCCAGGTGACGGAACGCCTGGAACGCACGCTGCAGGAAACCCCCAACCTGGACCGGCTGCGCAGCTACACCGTGCCCGGCCAGACCACCATCTTCGTGGACCTCAAGGGCGCCACACCCGCCACCGTGGTGCCCGACATGTGGTACCAGGTGCGAAGGCGGGTGGCCGATATGCGCCACACCCTTCCCGGCGGTGTGGCCGGCCCCTTCTTCAATGATGATTTCGGCGACACCTTCGGCATCATCTACGGCTTCACCGCCGATGGCTTCACGCCCCGCGAATTGCGCGACTATGTCGAGGATGCGCGCTCCCGCCTGCTGCTGGTGCCCGATGTCTCCAAGGTGGAACTCCTGGGTGCCCAGGATGAGCGCGTCTTCATCGAATTCTCGACCGAGCGGCTGGCCGGCCTCGGGCTGAACTATGGCGCCATCCTGCAGGCCTTGCAGGCGCAGAATGTCGTCCGCCCCTCCGGCATGATCGAGACGGGTGAGGAGCGCCTGGCCGTCCGCGTCTCCGGCGCCTTCGAGAGCGAGCAGGATCTGCTCGCGGTGAATTTCGTGATCGGCGAGCGGGTGTTTCGCCTGACCGACATCGCCACCATCCGGCGCGGCTTCGCCGACCCGCCGCAACCCATGTTCCGGGTGAATGGCGTGCCCGCCATCGGCGTCGCCATCGCCATGCGGGAGGCGGGGGATATCCTCGGCCTCGGCCGGAACGTGCAGGCCGCCATCGCCGAAATCCGCGCAAACCTGCCCATCGGCATCGAGGCCCTGCTGGTGGCTGACCAGGCGGTGACGGTGGATGAAGCCATCGGCGATTTCATGGAAAGCCTGTGGCAGGCCATCGTCATCATCATGGTGGCGAGCTTCCTGGCCCTCGGCGTGCGGGCGGGCTCGGTCGTGGCACTCTCAATCCCGCTGACGCTGGCCATCGTCTTTCCCATCATGTCGCTCTTTGGCATTGACCTGCAGCGCATCTCGCTCGGCGCATTGATCATCGCACTCACGCTCCTGGTGGATGACGCGATGACGACGATTGACGCGATGATCCGCAGGTTGGCCGCCGGCGACAGCAAGCGCGATGCGGCAACCTTCGCCTACAAGGCGCTGGCGGCACCCATGCTGATCGGCACGCTCGTCACCATCGCGGGGTTCCTGCCGATCGGCTTCGCGAAATCCTCAGCGGGCGAATACACCTTCACCATTTTCGCGGTGGTGGGAATTGCGCTGATCGTCTCCTGGTTCGTGGCGGTGCTCTTTGCCCCCTTGCTTGGCATGGCGATCCTCAAGGCGCCGGCAGGTGCGGGCGCCAATGCCGAACCGGAACAGCCGGGCCGCGTGCTGCGCGCCTATACCGGGCTGCTGACGCTGGCCATGCGCGCGCGCTGGGTCACCATCGCCATCACGCTTGGCATCTTCGCGGTCTCGATCTTCGCGATGCAATTTGTCCCACGGCAATTCTTCCCCTCCTCCGACCGGACGGAATTGCTGGTGGACATCACCCTGCCGCAGAGCGCCTCCGTTTTCGCGAGCGAGGCCGCGACCACGCGGCTGGAGGCGGTGCTGGCGCAGGACCCCGATGTGGAGCGCTGGAGCAGCTATATCGGCCGCGGTGCCATCCGCTTCTATTTGCCGCTGAACGCCCAGCTCGCCCTGCCCTTCTTCTCGCAGCTGGTGGTGGTGGCCAAGGACCTGCCGGGGCGCGAGCGGCTGCAATTGCGGCTGGAACGGCTGATGGCCGAGCAATTCCCCGATGCGGTCTCGCGCGTGTATCCGCTGGAACTCGGCCCCCCCGTGGGCTGGCCGCTGCAATACCGGGTGAATGGTCCCGAGATCGAGAAGGTGCGCGAGATCGCGCAGGATGTGGCCCGCATCATGGCCGAGGCGCGTGGCTCGCGGCATGTGCATTTCGACTGGATGGAACCGGCACGGCAATTGCGCGTGGTGGTGGACCAGGATGAGGCACGCCGCCTCGGCCTCAGCTCCGCAGGCGTTGCCGCCGTGCTGAACGCGGCTGTCACCGGCACCACCATCACCCAGCTGCGCGACGACATCTATCTCATTAATGTCGTGGCGCGGGCGACGGGCGAGGAGCGGCTCTCGCTCGCCACCCTGCGCTCCATCCAGATCCCGCTGCCGGGTGGGCGCACCGTGCCGCTCAGCCAGCTTGCGAGCTTCGAATATGCGCAGGAATTCCCGATGGTCTGGCGGCGGGACCGCGTGCCAACACTGACCATCCGCGCCGATGTCACCGCCGGCACCCTGCCGGATTCGGTGGTGGCCATCATGCAGCCGCGGATTGACGCGCTGAACGCCACACTCCCCCGCCCCTATCGCGTGGATCTTGGCGGCATCGCGGAGGAGAGCGCGCTCTCCCAGGCCTCGGTGCTGGCGGTGGTGCCGGTGATGCTGGCGGTGATGCTGACGCTGATGATGTTCCAGCTGGTCTCCTTCAGGCGCTTGTTCCTGGTGGTGGCGCTGCTGCCACTCGGCATCATCGGCGTGGTGCTGGCCTTGCTGGCCTCCGGGCGGCCGCTTGGGTTCGTCGCCATCCTGGGCATCCTCGCGCTGCTGGGGATGATCGCGAAGAACGCCATCATCCTCATCATCTCGATCGAGGATGAACGCGCCGGCGGGGCCTCCGTCTGGGAGGCGGTGGTGCGGGCCGCCTCCTCACGCCTCCGGCCCATGATGCTGACCGCCATTTCCACGGTCTTCGGGCTGATCCCCATCGCGCCCACGGTGTTCTGGGGGCCGATGGCCTTCGCCATCATGGGGGGCCTGATGGTGGCGACGCTGCTGACGCTGGTGTTCCTGCCCACGCTCTACGTCACGGTGTTTGGCGGCCGGCCGCCGGCACGAGGCTGAGCATGGAGCGCGCGGCCCGCTTCGCGCTGTTCCTGGGCCTGTGGCTGATCCTGGCCGGGGGCCCGGCGGGGCTGCCCTTCGGGCTGCTGGCGGCGGCGCTCGCCACTTGGGCCAGCACGCGGCTGATGCCGGGACGGATGGCCCTGGCCGACCCGCTGGCGGCATTTCGCCTGGCGGGCCGCAGCGGCTGGCAGGCGCTGCTGGCCGGGACCGATATCGCCCGCCGCGCCTTTGATCCCCGCCTGCCCCTGCAGCCCGGCCTGGTCATCCATGCCAGCGCCCTGCCCGAGGGTCCGGCGCGTGATGGCTTCACGGCACTCGCCAGCCTCGCCCCCGGCGCGCTGCCGGCCGGCACGGATGCGGCGGGTGCGTTGGTGGTGCATGCGCTGGATACGCGCCTGCCCGTGGCGCGGGATCTGGCCGCGACGGAGGCGCTGTATGTGCGGGCGGGGGGCTAAGGGCTTGGGTGGGTTTCGAGGGGCGCTGCCCCTCGAGCACCCCGGCAAGAACCTCAGGTTCTTGCATCTCCGGACACCGATGAAGGTGCAGAAGACCTTCGGTTTCCGCCGGGGGCGAGGGGTAAATCGCCTCGAAAGCCGCCGATGACGGAAGCGCTGTTGCTGGCCGCCGGCCTTATCCTTTTGGCCGCGCTGGCCGGCCTCTATCGCGCCCTGCGCGGCCCGGGCGCGGCGGACCGGATGATGGCCGCGCAATTGCTCTGCTCGGGCTGCATCGCGGCACTTCTGCTGGTCGCGGTGGCCACCGGGATGGCCGGCGTCGTGGATGTGGCCCTGGTGCTGGCGCTGCTCGGCGCCTTCGCCTCGGTCGCCTTCGTGCTCGCGGCGCGCGGGCTGGGCGAGCGATGAGCCTGTTCCTGGCCCTGTTCAGCGGCATCACCATCGCGGTCGGCGTGGTGTTTTTCATCGCCGGCACCGTGGCGCTGCTGCGCTTCCCCGATCCGCTCAGCCGGCTGCATGCGCTGACCAAGGCGGATAGCCTGGGCCTGGGGTTGATCGTGCTTGGCCTGCTGCCCTGGGCCGGCGGCTGGCTTGCCGCGCTCAAGCTCATCCTGGTTTGGCTGCTGGTCCTGCTGGCCGGCGCCACGGCGACGCAGATGATCGCTGAGCGCATCCGGCGCTCCGGGCCGCCGCAGTGAGCCTGGTGCTGGATCTGTGCCTCGCGCTGGCGGTGATCGGCGTTGCCGTCTGGACGCTCGCGGTGCGGGGCAATTTCCCGGCGGTGATCGGCTTCGTGGCCTACGGGCTGCTGCTCGCCCTGGTCTGGGTGCGGCTGGGCGCGGTGGATGTGGCGCTGACCGAGGCCGCCCTGGGGGCGGGTGCGACGGGCGTGATCCTGCTCTTTGCCGTGGTGCGGCTGCGTGGCGGCAAGGCGGAGATTGATGCGGCCACGCCCAGCGGTCCGCAACGCATCGCGGCGGGGCTGCTCTGCGCTGTGGTCGGCATCGGCCTGGCCGCGGCGGTGGTGACCCTGCCTGAGCCCGCGCCCAGCCTCGCGGCCGAGGCAGCACGCCATTTGCCGGCACTTGGCGTTGCCAATCCCATCACCGGCGTGCTGATGGCCTATCGCGGGCTGGATACGCTGCTGGAGGCGGTGGTGCTGGTCTTTGCCGTGCTCGCCATCTGGACCATGGCGCCGGATCGGCGCTGGGGCGGCGTGCCGGGGCCGGTGTTTCCGGTGCAGTCCAGTGGACCGCTCTCCCTGCTCGCGCGGGTGCTGCCGCCGATCGGCATTGTCGTCGGCATCTATGTCGCCTGGGTCGGTGCGGATGCGCCGGGCGGCAAGTTCCAGGGCGGCACCATCCTGGCGGCGATGGGGATTTTGGCCTGGGTGGCTGGGCTCTGGCGGCTGCCGCCCACCAGCGCGCGCGGACTGCGCTGGGCGGTGGTGGCAGGGCCGCTGGCCTTCATCGGCGTGGGGCTGCTGGGCTTCGTGATCGCCGACGGATTCCTGGCTTACCCGCCCAGCTTGGCGAAGCCCTTGATCCTGCTGATCGAGGGCGCGATGACGCTCTCCGTCGCAGCCGCCCTCATCCTCATGGTGGCCGGGCCGCCAGAGGGCGGCGGGAGGCGCGCGCCATGATCTTCGGCCTGACCGGATCGGCGCTGGTGGCCCTGGGGCTCTACGGCCTGGTGACGCAGCCGGCGCTGCTGCGCAAGATCCTGGCCTTCAACCTGCTGGGCGGCGGGGTGTTCCTGCTGTTCGGCGTGATGGCGCGGCGCGGCGCGGTGGTGGACCCGGTGCCGCAGGCGCTGGTCATCACCGGGCTGGTGGTGGCTTTCGCGGCGACAGCCTTGGCCTTGGTGCTGGTGCTTCGGCTGTTCCAGATCACCGGCGCCGCGACCATCGCCGAAGACGAGGCGCCGCCCTGATGGAAGTCACGCACTGATGGAAGCCACGCACTGATGGAAGCCACGGCGGGCGGATTTCTGCTGGTGCTGCTGGTGGTGGTTCCGGTCACCGGGCTGCTGCTGGGCTTCGCGCTGGGCGGCCGCGCGCCGGAGCGGATCGCGCTCTGGCTCATGCCGGTGGGCCTCGCCATGGCGTTGGTGCTGCTGGCGGGCGTGCTGCATGCCAAGGCGCCCGTGGTGGCCTTTGTGGGGGGCTGGGCGCCGCCCCTGGGGCTAGCCTTGCGCGCCGATGGGCTGGCTGCCGCCATGCTGCTGACCACGGCGCTGATCATCGGCGCCATCGCCTATTTCGCCCGGGCGGATTACCGCACGCCGCTCCATGCCCCCGAAGCCCGTGCCTCGCTGGCCTTCTGGTGCTTCCTGCTGGCGCTCTGGGCCGCCCTGAACGCGGCCTTCCTGGGCGGTGACCTGTTCAACCTGTTCGTGGCGCTGGAAATGCTCACCTTCGGCGCCCTGGCGCTGGCCTGCCTCGATGGCAAGGCCACGCAGTTCAAGGCGGAGTTGCGCTATCTTTTGTTCGCGCTGATCGGCTCGGTGCTGTATCTGCTCGGCACGGCGCTGCTCTATGGCGCCTATGGCACGCTGGACATCCTGCTGCTGGCGCGCGCCGCGCGGGCCGATGCAGCCACCATCGTCGCGGCATCGCTGATGACCGTCGGGCTGCTGGGCAAGATGGCGCTGTTTCCGCTGCATCTCTGGCTGCCGGCCGCGCATGCGGGGGCGCCGCCGGCCGCCAGTGCGCTGCTCTCGGGCCTGGTGGTCAAGGCCTCCTATGTGCTGCTGCTGCGGCTGTGGTTCTGGGTGATGCCGGCCGCGCTGCTGCTGGCCGTGGCGCCCATCCTGGCGCTGCTGGGGGCGGCGGCGATCCTCTTCGGCAGCCTGGTGGCGCTTCGCCAGGCGCGGCTGAAGCTGCTGGTGGCGTATTCCACCGTCGCGCAGATCGGCTATCTGTTCCTGATGTTCCCGCTGGTGGCGGGCAGCGCAGGCGAGATCGCCGAGCGCGCCTGGACCGGCGGCGCCTTGCAGGCCATCAGCCATGCCTTCGCCAAGGCGGCGATGTTCCTGGCCGCCGGCGTCATCGCCCGCGCCATGGGGCATGACCGCATCGCGGAATTGCAGGGGGCGGCGCGGATCGCCCCCCTGTCCGTCCTGGCCTTCGGGCTGGCCGGCCTCTCGCTGATGGGCATCCCGCCAAGCGGCGGCTTCACCGCGAAATGGCTCCTGTTGCAGGCCGCGCTGGACTCCGGCCAATGGTGGTGGGCGCTGGTGATCGTGGCGGGCGGCCTGCTCACCGGCGGCTATGTGTTCCGCGTGCTGAGCGCCGCGATGCGGGCGCGCGCCGCGCCAATCTTCCCCATGGTGCCGGTGGATCTCGCGCAGGAGCGTGTGGCCCTGGGCCTGGCCGTGATTTCGGTGCTGCTGGGCCTGCTGCCGCTCGGCGCCTTCGGCCTGGTGCTGATCGGCCGATGATGCCCGCCCTCGCCCATTTTCTGCTGCTGGCGACGATCCTCGTCCCGCTCGGCCTGCTGGTGAGCGAGGTGACGCCGCGCGGGCGGGCGCGGCTGCCCGGGCTGCTTGTCTGGGCGCCCTTGCCCGGCCTCGCCGCCGCGCTGCTGGCGTTGGGGCAGCCGCCGCTGGTGATCTACGCGGACTGGCTGCAACTGACGCTCAGGCTGGATGCGCCCGCGGCGGTCCTGCTTGGCGTGGCCGCATTGCTCTGGTCTGCCGCGGGGGCCTACGCGAAGGCCTATCTGGGCCAGAAGCCGGAGGCCGCGCGTTTCGCCGGCTGGTGGCTGCTGACCCTGGCGGGAAGCCTTGGCGTCTTCGTCGCGGGGGACCTTGTCACCTTCTACTTCAGCTTTGCCCTCGTCAGCCTCGCCGCCTACGGGCTGGTGGTGCATGACGCAACCGACCGCGCGCGCCGCGCCGGAGCGATCTACCTGGCCCTCGCCGTGTTGGGCGAGGTGTTTCTTCTCTTTGCCTTCGCGCTCCTCACCGTGCATATCCCGGGCCAGAGCTTGGCCATCAGCGACGCCGTGGCGGCCCTTCCCGGCTCGCCCGTGCGGGATGTCACGATCCTGCTGCTGCTGCTGGGCTTCGGGCTGAAAGCGGGGCTGGCACCGCTGCATGTCTGGCTGCCGCTCGCGCATCCTGCCGCCCCCATGCCGGCCTCGGCCGTGCTCAGCGGGGCCATCATCAAGGCGGGCATCATCGGCCTGATCCGCTTCCTGCCCTTCGAGGGTGGCATCGCCGGCTGGGGCGAGACGCTGGGCGTGCTCGGCTTCCTCACGGCTTTCTACGGCGTGGCGTTGGGCATCACGCAGCAAAACCCCAAGACCATCCTGGCCTATTCCAGCGTCAGCCAGATGGGCGTGGTGATGGCAGCACTCGGCTTCGGCCTGGCGGCAGGCGACGGGACCGCGTCGATGAGCGGCGCCTTCTATGCGTCACATCATGTCCTGGCCAAGGGCGCGCTGTTTCTGGGCGTGGGTGTGGCCTATGCTACCGGTGGCCGCCGGCTCTGGTGGGTGATGGGGCCGGTGCTGCTCCTGGTGTTCAGCTTCGGCGGCCTGCCTTTCACGGGCGGCGCCCTGGCCAAGGAAGCGACGAAGGGTCAATTGGGCGCGGGGTTGCTGGGCTGGCTGGCGGCCTTCTCCGCCGCAGGGACCACCATGCTGATGCTGCATTTCGCCGGAAGGCTCCGCCTGGGCATGGCCTCCGCCCCGGAGGCGCGCGCGGCAGCCGGGTTGATCCTGCCCTGGGCCGTCATGACCGCGGCCGCCCTGACCCTGCCCTGGGTGCTGGCCCCCGCCGGCATGAGCGACAAGTTCTGGCCGGCCCTTTGGCCTGTGCTGCTGGGCATCGGCCTGGCCCTGGCCCTGCGCCGCTGGGGCAGCCTTCTGCCACGCCCGCCCGAGGGCGATCTGCTGGTCTTTGCCGAGCGCGGCGCGAGCCGCCTGGCCCCGCCGCTGACCGAGCGCGCCAGCCGGATCGAGGCGGTGTTGCGCGCCTGGCCCAGCGCGGGCCTGGCGCTGCTGGGCATTGCCGTCCTCCTTGGCCTCGTCATGGCGGGTGCCGCGCCATGAAGCGCTTCCTCTTTTGGGGCCTGGGGGGCTTGCTGCTCCTGCTGCTGGCCGCGCCGCTGCTGTTCCAGGCCGCGCTGGAGCGCGGCGCGCTGACGGCCCAGCTTGATGCCGCACTGGAGCGAGCGACGGGGCGCGCGGTGACACTGGGCCGCATCACCCTCTCCCTCAGCCTGCCGCCGCACATCACCGTGCTGGATGCCCGCATCGCCAATGTCCCAGGCGGGGCGCAGCCGAATTTCGCGCGCGTCGGGCGGCTGGAGGTGAAGCTCGCCCTGCGCGCCCTGTTGCGCGGCGAGATCGAAGTCCGGGACCTTGTTCTCGCCAATGCCGAACTCTGGCTCGAACGCGATGCCGATGGCCTGCCCAACTGGGTCTTCAGCGCGAGTACGGAGGGCGGCTCCGGCGGCGGCTTGGCGCTGGACGCGCTGCGCATCGAGACCTCGCGCATCCATCTGCCCGATGGCCTGCCCAGCCCGCTCGGCATCCAGGCGCTGGATTTCCGCCGCCTGCCCGATGGGCGAACGCTGCAATTCCAGGGCCGTGTCCGTCTGGGCGAGGAAGCGATGCAGCTGGACAGCCGCATCGGCCTGCTCTCCGAGCCACGCTCCCCCCTCAACGCGACCATCACGGGCGAGGGCTTTCGCCTCACGGCCGAGGGCCAGGTCGCGCGGCGCCTCAGTGATGCGGGCTGGGGGTTGGCGCTCTCGGCGCAGGTCGCCTCGCCGGCGCGGCTGATGGCGCTGCTGGGCAGCGGTGCGAACCTGCCCAGCCTTGGCCCGCTGACCGGCACGGCGCAGCTTGGCCCTGGCGGGCGCCTCACGGACATCACCATCCGCAGCGGCGCTTCGGAGCCATCGCGCGGGCTGCGCATCGCCAACGCCGCCCTCAGTGCGGCCGCACTGGACCAGCCGATGCATTTTACGGCCGAGGGGGAGCGCGGCGGGCAGCGCGCCTCGCTCGCCCTCACCTTGCCTTCGCCTCGCGTGGCCTTTGCGCCGAGCGGGCCCATGCCCGTATCGGCGCGGCTCTCGGCCGGTGCGGCGCGCCTGACCGCGACGGGGCACTTCACCTGGACCAATCCCCTGGGCGCGGCCCCCTTCGAGGTGACGCTGACGGCCCCAACCCTGGCCCCGCTTGGGCCGCTGCTGGGGCTGGATTTGCCGGCGCTGCATCAGGTGGAGGCACGGGGGCGGCTGTCCCGCACGGGGCCGGCTGCGCTGCGCTGGGCCAATGCCCGGCTCACCGCCACCGGCATCGCGGCGACAGGCGCGCTGGAGATTGGCTGGGCGGCGCGGCCGAGGCTGAGCGGGCAGCTGCAATTCACGCAGCTGGACCTGGATGCGCTGCTGCCTTCCGGCCCGGCGGCGCCGCGGGCCGGGGGTCGCATCATCCCCGATCTCGCCTTGCCGGTCGCGCCGCTGCGCGGCTTCGATGCCACGCTCGACCTCGGCGCCGAGCGCATGGTCGCCATGGGCCTGACCTGGCGCGCCCTGCGGACCCAGGCAACGCTGGCGGCCGGGCGGCTGCAGCTGGCTGGTTTTTCCGTGACCACGCCCGGCGGGCCGATCAGCGGGCGCATCGGCTGGGATGTGGCCAGCGAACCGCCGAGCGCCAGTCTTACACTGCGGTCCGGCGGGCATGGGCTCGATTTTGCGGCGATCCGGCGGGAGCTGGGGGCCGGCATCGGCGTGCAGGGGCCGGTCGAGGTGGCGCTGGACCTGCGTGCGCGCGGCGTCACCACCCGGGCGCTGGCGGCCAGCCTCAGCGGTTCGGGGGGCCTTGCCATGGTCGAGGGGCGCCTCTCGCGCACGGGCATGCTGCGCATCGGGCCGGATCTGACCCGCGTGCTGCTGATGGGCCGTGCGCCGCCCGAGGGAGTGGAGATTCGCTGCTTCGCCCTCAGCCTGACCGGCCAGGAAGGCCTCCTGCAGAGCGAGGCATTGCTGCTGGAAAGCTCGGCCGGGCGCATCACCGGCACGCTGGCCATCAACCTGCGGAACGAAACCCTGGCGGCACAGCTGCGGCCTGATTTGCGCGTGCTGGGTGCCACGATGCGCGCACCGGTCGGCATTGGCGGCACCCTGGCGGCGCCGCGCGTGGGGGTGGAGCCCGGGCAGGCGCTGGCCCAGGTGGTCGGCGATACGGTCGCCAACCGGCTCTGGCGCAGCAGCACCGTGGAATGGCTCCGCCGGGGCGAGGGCGATGCGGATTGCGCCGCGCAGCTGCGCCAGGCGCGCCTCGGCCAGGCCGGCCGTGAGCCGGCCCAGCCAACCGCCACCATCATCCCGCTGGTGCCGCGCGAATTGCAGGCCCCCGTGCAGGAGGTGTTCCGCGGCCTGGGCGGGCTGCTGGGCGGGCGGCGCTGAGGCGGCTCGCCACCGGCCCCAACGCCGGTGCGGCGATGCGCTACCCGACCGGCCGTGACGCAAAGAGGTTGAGGCCCAGCCGCTCGGACAGGAACTTCGTCGCCAATTGGCCGCGCACGCTGTTGCCCGCGGCATCCAACGGCGGCGAGAAGACGCCAAGCCCGCCCTTGCCCGGCGCGATGGTGACAATGCCCCCCGCCACGCCGCTTTTGCCTGGCAGCCCCACCTCATAGAGCCAGTCGCCGGATTCCTCGTAGAGCCCGGCGGTGGCCAGCACGGCCAGCACGCGCTGGCAGCGATCGGCATCCACCACACGCTCCCGCGTGACGGGGTTCACGCCACCATCGGCCAGGGTGGCGCCCATCACCGCCATGTCGCGCGCGGTGACGCTCAGGGCGCATTGGCGGGTGTAGAGTTCGGTCGCTTCATCGGGGTCGGAATACATCCGGCCATAGCCATGCAGCAGGCGGGCGATGCCCTGGTTGCGCTGGTTCGTCGCGGCTTCGGAGGCATGGACGTCCTCATCCATCTGCAGTTCCCGCCCGGCGAAGCGGGAAAGCCCATCGCGGATGAAGACCCATTTCGCCGCCAGATCGGCGCCCGGCACCAGGCTGGTGGTGGCGATGGCGCCGGCATTCACCATCGGGTTCATGGTGCGGTCCTGGTTCAGCTCGATCGCCATGACCGAGTTGAAGGGCAGGCCGGTCGCGTTCACGCCGATCTTTTCGCGCGCGATGCCGCCGCCCAACGCCTGGCAGACAAGGGCAAAGACGAAAGGCTTGGACATGCTCTGGATGGAGAAAGCGTGGTCGGCATCGCCCACGGCGAAGGTTCGCCCATCCACGCCGGCAATGCACAGGCCGAACAGGCCGGGGGCGGTCTGCGCCAGGGCCGGGATATAGTCGGCAACGCGGCCTTCCGTGACACTGCCAAAACGCTCCCACGCCTCGCGCACCAGCGCGCGAACGGCCTCGGGCGGCGGCAATTGCCCGGTCGAGACAGGCATTTGGCTGGCGGCTTCCGCCGCGTGCAGGCGCTGATCCATGCGGTTCCCCAGGGTCTTCCCGCCCCTTTCTAGCGGGATCGACGTGGCCGTGCATGGGCCAGGAATCCCACGCCCATGGCTTTGCACATCTTGCGCCCCTGGAAGGAAGCAGATGCGGCAATACGGGTTTTCGGGTAGCCTGCGGTGGCCATGCAATCCGACCCCCCCGGAGCTTCAACGCGCTCCACCGATGCGCCGGAGAAGCCGCCGGCATCTGTCGGGTTCTCAACCGCCGCCTTGCCGGTCGCGCAGCAATTCGATGCCTGGCGCGACCATTGCAGCTCCGTGGTGGAAATCACCGAGGCGCTGGGGCCGGAGCCCGGCTATCGAGCCGGCTTCCGCATGTGGTCCTTCGGGCATTTCGCGCTCAGTGCGGTGCAGGCCCCACCGACCCGGTTCCGCCGCACGCCCCGGCAGATCCGCCGCGATTCCCTCGATCATTGGGTCATCCACATCGCGCGGAAGGGCCACCATACGCTCCAGGCCGGCGATGCCGACATGCGGGTGCCGCCCGGCCAGCCGCATATCTTCTCGCTCGATCAGGTGATGGAAGGCCAGCGCTCCGAGGTGGATTGGCTGTGCCTCTTCGTGGCGCGGGATGCCTTCCCCAAGCTCGGCGCCGCGCTGGATGCCCGGCGCGAGGCCCCGTTGCAGGGCCCCATGGCGGGGCTGCTCGGCAGCTATATCGAAGCCCTGGCCGAGAGCCTGCCCGGCATGGCCTCGGCTGATCTGCCGCATGCCGCGGAGGCGACGCGCGCCGTGGTGGCCGCCTGCCTCGCCGCCGGCGCGCCGCCCTGCGACCCCCAGCTGGCCGGCGCGCGGCTGGGGCGGGTGCGGCAGATCATCCGCGGCCAACTCGCCTCGGCCCGGCTCGACCCTGAGCGACTTTGCCGCCTGGCCGGCATGTCCCGCTCGCAGCTGTACCGGTTGTTCGAGCCGTATGGCGGCGTGGCCCGCTTCATCCAGAGCGAGCGCCTGGGTGCTGCGCACCGCGCCCTGGCCGATGCCGAAGACCGCCGCGACGTGCTGCGCATCGCCGAGGCAGTGGGCTTCTATGACCCCTCCGCCTTCAGCCGGGCCTTCCGGCGCGAATTCGGCTACTCGCCGACCACGCTGCGGATGAACGCCGCCACGGGATGGGTCACGGCTTCCCCCGGCACGGCGCAACACGCGGCAGCCGGCGACTTTGCCGGCGCGCTGCGGCGCCTCTCCTTCGGAATGCCGGCTAGCGGCGGATGATGTCCGTGCCCATCCAGGGCCGCAGCACCTCCGGCACGAGGATGCTGCCATCCGCCTGCTGGTGGGTTTCCATCACCGCGATCAAGGCACGGCCAACCGCGACGCCCGAACCGTTGAGCGTGTGCAGGAAGACCATGTCCTTGCCGCGCTTGAAGCGCGATTTCATCCGCCGCGCCTGGAAATCACGACAATTGGAGCAGGAGGAAATCTCCCGCCAGGCCTTCTGGCCAGGCAGCCAGACTTCGAGGTCATAGGTCCGCGCGGAACCAAAGCCGGTATCGCCCGCGCAGAGAAACATCCGCCGCCAGCTCAGGCCGAGCGCGGTCAGCACCGCTTCGGCGCAGCCGGTCATGCGCTCATGCTCGGCCGCACTCTCCTCGGGGCGCGTGACGGAAACCATCTCGACCTTGGAGAATTGGTGCTGGCGCAGCATGCCGCGCGTGTCACGCCCCGCGCTACCCGCCTCGCTGCGGAAACAGGGGGTGAGCGCGGTGTACCGCAGCGGCTCCAGCGGCTCGGGGATGACCTGGTCGGCCACCAGGTTGGTCAGCGGCACCTCGGCCGTCGGGATCAGGTAGTGATCGCCCGCCTTGAAGAGGTCTTCCTCGAATTTCGGCAATTGGCTCGTGCCGTAGAGCGCGGCAGCATTCACCAGCAAGGGCGGGTTCACCTCGGTATAGCCATGCGTATCGGTGTGCAGGCCCAGCATCCATTGGCCGAGTGCCCGTTCCAGCCGGGCCAGCGCGCCTTTCAGCACCACGAAGCGGCTGCCGGAGAGCCGCGTCGCGGTGGCGAAATCCATCAGGCCGAGCGCTTCGCCGAGTTCGAAATGCTGCCTCGCCTCGAAATTCGGGATGCGCGCCTCGCCATGCTGGTGCATCACGACATTGGCGGTTTCGTCCCGGCCTTCGGGAACATCGGCATCCAGGATATTGGGCAGGGTTTCGAGGCCGGCATTCAGCTCCGCCTCACGGATCGCGGGCAGGTTGGAGGCGGCGCGTTCCTGGATCGCCGCGACCTCGGCCTTCAAACGCTCGGCCTCGGCCGCGTCGCCGCGCTTCATGGCGGCGCCGATATCGCGGCTCAACTCGTTGCGGCGGGTCTGCGCTGCCTCCGTCCCGCGGATCGCCTCGCGCCGGGCATCGTCCAGCGCCAGCAGCATGGCCGATTGGGCGGGTAGCCCCCGCCGGGCCATCGCCGCGTCAAACGCCGCCGGATCGGCGCGCACCGCCCTGATGTCATGCATGGAACTGGCCGATCACGAAAGCTTGGGAAGACCGCGCAGGAATGCGCCAACCGGATGATGGCTGGACGACGTGCCATCCGCGCGGTTCGTCGCAGCCGATTGCGCATTGGTGACGGGGGCCGGGGCCCCGCGCCGCGCATCACGATACACCGGCTGCATCAGGCCTTCTCCTCCTCCGGCGGCTTGGGCGTGGTCCAGGCCGCGAACAGGATCGAGATCTCGTAGAGCAGGATCAGCGGCACCGCCAAACCCACCTGGCTGATCACATCCGGCGGCGTGATCACGGCGGCGACGACGAACATGCCGACGATGGCATAGCGCCGCCCCTTGCGCAGGCTCTGCACATTCAGGATGCCGACCTTGCAGAGCAGCACCAGCCCGACCGGCATCTGGAAGGCAATGCCAAAGGCCAGGATCATGTGCATGACGAGCGAGAGATACTCGCTGACCTTGGCTTCCAGCTGGATCGGTACGGTGCCGGCCCCGGCCGGCGTCTCGAAGCTGATGAAGAAATGCCAGGCCAGCGGGAAGATGAAGTAATAGGCCAGCGCGGCACCCAGCAGGAACAGGAAGGGCGAGGCGACGAGGAAGGGCATGATCGTCCGCTTCTCGGAGCGGTACAGTCCCGGCGCGATGAACAGCCACAGCTGCGTCGCCCAGATCGGGAAGGAGAAGAAGATGGCGCCGAAGAAGGCCACCTTCAGATAGGTGAAAAAGGCCTCATACAGCGCGGTGAAGATCATCCGCCGGTCGCCACCGCCCTGCTCGAACAGGACATTCGCGAGCGGCTGCGCCAGGAAGCCATAGATATTCGTGCTGAAATAATAGCAGACGGCGAAGGCGATGAAGAACGCGCCGACCGACCACAGGAGCCGCTGGCGCAACTCCATCAGATGCTCGATCAGCGGCATCGGCTTGTCGTTGATGGGATCTTCGTCTTGCGCGGTGTTGGACAAGGCGGCCTCAGACGATCTTGGCCGCGGCCGGGGCCGCGGGCGCGTGATTTGCAGGCTCGGGTGTCGTGGACGCGGGAGGGGCCGGCGCCTGGGCTTCGGATATGACAGGCTCGGCAGGCACACCAGGCACGGCCGCCACGGGCGGCGGCGCGACATTCACGGGCGCTGGCGTCGAGGGCGGAACAAAGGAGGGCATGTCCGGCGCCGGCGGCGTCGGCAGAGGATCGGGCGCCTTGTAGGGCGCCATGGTCTGCGGCGGGATCATCGCGGGCGCGTCGGGCGTATCGCGCGCGGTGGGCGGCGGGGTCCAGGCCGGCGTGCTGCTGCCCCCAGTGTTGCCCAGGGGGTTGTCGGAGAAGGTCTTGGTCAGCGTGCCATCGCCATCCACGGCCTTGGTGATCTCGCCCTTCAGGTCGAAATTGCGGATCTCGTTGAGCGCGCCCTTCACATCGGCAATCTGGTTGCGGACGTCGTCGAGCTTGGCCTCGCGCACCAATTCATCGGCCTGCTGCTGGAAGCTGGCCAGCTTGCGCTTGCCGGTCTTGATGAGGTCCGCGATTCCGCGAATGGCGCCGGGCAGGTCCTTGGGCCCGATCACCACCAGCGCCACAACGGCGATCAACAAAATCTCGGACCAGGCGAGGTCGAGCATCCCATCCCCAATACGGTTTCAGCGGCCCTGGATACCAGCAGGCCGGCTTGCCGCCAATGCGGCCCCTGCAATCTAGGCGTTCACCTGCTCACTTGCACCCTGTGAGCCACCCTGGACGCCCCCCTGGGCCCGCAAAAATGCAAAGGCGCGGCCCGGATCGAGCGTCACCCCCACCATCTGCCCGCGCACCAGGGTCGCTCCGGGCGGCAGCCGCGCGTGGAGATGCAGCACACCGCCCTCGCCATCCGCGACGGCCATGTGGACCAGGGTGGTGGCGCCGAGCAGGCGGCAGGCCTCGACCTCGGCCGGGGTGGTGCCCTCGGTCCCGGCGGGCAGGACGCGCAGCCCCTCGGGGCGGAGCAGCAATTCCGCGGCACTCCCCTCCGGCAGGCCACCGGCCGGGGCCTGGCCGATGACGCTGACGGCGCAGCCCTCCCGAATCCGGGCGGGCAGCCGGTTCACCTCGCCCAGGAAGGTGGCGACGAAGGGGTCCGCCGGCTGGAGATAGAGCTGCTCCGGTGTGCCCAGCTGCACCAATTGCCCTTCCCGCATCAGGGCGATGCGGTCGGCCATGAACATCGCTTCCTCGGCGTCATGCGTGACGATCAGGGCGGGGATCCCCGCCTCCTGCAGCACATGCAGCGTGTCATCGCGCACCTGTTCGCGCAGCCGGGCATCCAGGCTGGCGAAGGCCTCATCCAGCAGCAGCACCTGTGGCCGCGGCGCCAGCGCCCGGGCCAGGGCGACACGCTGCTGCTGCCCGCCCGAAAGCTGGTGCGGCCAGGCGCTGGCAAAGGCTTCGAGCCCGACACGGGCCAATGCCTCGGCCACGCGCCAGACGCGATCGCCCTTGGGGGTGCCGCGCAATCCGAAGGCCACGTTTTCCTGCACGGTCAGATGCGGGAACAGCGCGTAATCCTGGAACACGAACCCGACATGGCGCTGCTCGGGCGGGACTTCCTGGCCAGGTTCGGCCAGAACCCGGCCATCGAGCTCGATGCGGCCCTGCTGCAAGTGCTCAAGCCCGGCCACGAGGCGCAGCAGCGTGGTCTTGCCATCCCCGGAGGGGCCAAGCAGGCAGACGATCTCGCCCTTTGCCACGGCGATGGTGATGCCGCGCAGCACTTCACGCTCGCCATAGCGGTGGCGGATATCGGAGAGAATGAGGCTCATGCCGCTTTGTGGGGTGGCACAGCGGCTCTGTCCATCGCGTCATGGAACACGTAATCTCGCAAAGACTTCGCATGCCGGCGGGGGGAACCCGCCATCGTGGCCGCAAGCCCGGCCTGGATGTTCAGCCCCGGGCGAAAACGCGCCCGGCATGAGAGCAGATGTGGCAGCCGCCGCGAGTTTCGATCAGGCACGTGATATTGGACATGGCTAGAAGCGTCATTTTTCTCTCCACCCCGACCAGTGCGACGGGGTCACAGCTGCGCGCCATCAACGCAATCGCACGGCGTCAATACCGCCGTGAGAAATGGCTTGAGACGTTTCACGAGAACCGTCGCCTGAAAGACCTCATGCACGAATCTCCGCCTGAGCATGACGCACTGATCCTCCATAATACTCCACAGTATTTCAACCACAACATGAATTTTGCCAATTATCGCTTCATACTGAATGCGCGGGACCCAAGAGATTTGATCTGCAATCAATTCCATTGGCAATTCAGCCATCCAAACCATCATGAAACAGCGGAAGAAAAGCAGCGACGCCACGAACTCGCCGCCAAGGAGGGCATCGACGCCTTCGCCCTGCGCTATGATAACCGCCAGATGCTCAAGGGTTTTTTTGAAGCCGCCCGTCGCATTGCACCACCTGATCGCATCTTCACCGGCTACGCCATGTATTGCCTGCATTTTGACGAGGTGATCGCGCGGATTTCGGAATTTCTGGGCGTGGCGCCCTCGGATTGGGGGCGCAAGCAGCGCCAGGCCATCGCGCGGGAAAACGCCGGGGGAGCGACCGCCAATCCGAATTGGGTCGGGCATCCCCTGAGTGGCGCGGACACGGCCCCCGGGCGGCACAAGGTCGAATTGCAGCCGGAGACGATCCGGGTGCTCAACAAGCGCTACGCCTGGTTCCTGGACTTCCTCCGCCGCATGGATGATCCCAGGGTCGCCCACACCTACGATTGACCTTGGCGATTGAACCTGACCCGCGCGCGGGGCGCTTTTTACCTCAGGCCGGCAAGGAGACGGCCGGCTCGGGTTGCATCCTGCCCGCCGCGACGGCATCCAGCATGGCGATTTGCTGCGGCAGGCAGACCCGCGCCAGGTCGTAATGCGCCAGCACATGCTGCCGCGCGGCTGCCTTGATGGGGACCTGGCTCTCGGGATCGGCCAGCATGCCGGCCAGTTTTTCGGCCATCGCCGCGTGGTCGAAGAAATCCACCAGCCGGCCATTCACGCCATCCTCGATGACCTCCAGCACCGGCGGCGTTGCCGAGCCCAGGATGGCGGCCCCACATGCCATGGCATCCAACATGGACCATGACAGGACAAAGGGGTAGGTCAGATAGAGATGCACGCGGGTCAACCGAAAAAGGCTGAGCAATTGCCCATAGGGCACCCGCCCCACGAAGTGCACGCGTGAGAGGTCGATCTTCCCCTCCATCTCCCGCAGCATCACCTCCCGCCAGCTTCCGCCCTCGGCCGGCGGGCGGCCGTAGGAGACGCCGTCGCTGCCCACGACCACAACCTGCAGCTGGGGCCGGAGCCGTTGCAAGGCGGGCAGCGCGCGCATGAATTGCGGGAAGCCGCGATACGGCTCCAGGTTGCGCGCGACATAGGTCACCACCTCA
The DNA here is from genome assembly GCF_023243115.1 of Sediminicoccus sp. KRV36. NCBI lineage: Bacteria > Pseudomonadati > Pseudomonadota > Alphaproteobacteria > Acetobacterales > Roseomonadaceae > Sediminicoccus > Sediminicoccus sp. KRV36. Next base: position 1,358,903 of record NZ_CP085081.1, on the reverse strand, counting down.
TCCTCGCGCGTCAGCAGGCGGCCATCCGGCAGGCGGTATTCCGCCACCCCCCCGGGTGTCGCGATGGCGGTATCAATGCCCTCATGGATCACCGAGATGCGGCTGCGCGCCCATTCCGGATAGCGGGACCATTGCCAGCGCGTCGGTGAAACGCCCCAGTCGGCGGCTTCGAGCTGGATGAGCTGGATGGTGTTCTGCACCCGTGTCCGCGCCGCCTCATCGAGGCTGACGGCAACGCCAGGCGGATCAAAGCCGATATCGCCACCCTTGGACTGGAAGAAATACTCCCAGTAGAAAATCATCTTGGCGTCTGGAAAGACGTCGCGCAGGAAAAGCCCCTCGCCCCAGCCGGGATGCGCGCAGATCAGGTCGGGGCGGAAGCCCTTGTCGCGCAGTTGCAGCGCCGCACGGGCGGCGGCCTGACCATGCCTGATATGGCCCTCGGTGCGCACCAGATAGGGGTGGGGCGTGGTCTTGCCGGGCTCGGGCGGTTTGTAGCGCAGCTGGGTGATGCCGGGGATGATCGGCGTTTCATTCTGCCCGAGTGCCACGACGCTAGTGCCCTTTCGGGCCGCCATGGCGCTGGCCAAGTGGCGATACTGCCCCGGGAAGTTCTGATGGAGAAACAGGATCTGCATTGGCAGCGGGCTATTTCAGGATGGCAGGCAGATCCAGCCCCTGTTCCCGCGCGCAATCGAGCGCGATGTCATAGCCCGCATCGGCATGGCGCATGACACCCGTCGCCGGGTCATTCCAGAGCACGCGGGCCAGGCGGCGCGCGGCATCGGGCGTGCCATCGGCCACGATCACCATGCCCGCATGCTGCGAATAGCCCATGCCGACGCCGCCGCCATGATGCAGCGAGACCCAGGTGGCGCCGCTCGCGGTGTTGAGCAGCGCATTCAGCAGCGGCCAGTCGGAAACGGCGTCCGAGCCATCCAGCATCGCCTCCGTCTCGCGGTTGGGGCTGGCCACGCTGCCGGAATCCAGATGGTCGCGGCCGATCACCACGGGGCCGATCTCGCCCGCCGCCACCATCTCGTTGAAGGCGAGGCCGATGCGGTGCCGATCACCCAGGCCCACCCAGCAGATGCGCGCGGGCAGGCCCTGAAAGGCGATGCGCTGCTTCGCCATGTCGAGCCATTGGTGCAGATGCGTGTCATGCGGCATCAGCTCGCGCACCTTGGCATCGGTTTTTGCGATGTCGTCCGGGTTGCCGCTCAGCGCCGCCCAGCGGAAGGGGCCGATCCCGCGGCAGAACAGCGGGCGGATATAGGCCGGCACGAAGCCCGGGAAATCGAAGGCATTGGCCAGGCCCTCATCCTTCGCCATCTGGCGGATGTTGTTGCCGTAATCCAGCACGGCGGCACCCATCTTCTGGAAATCCAGCATGGCCTGCACATGCTGCACCATGCTGCGCTTGGCCGCGGCATAGACAGCCGCCGGATCGCTCTCGCGCTTCGCCTGCCACTCGGCGAGGGTCCAGCCAGCGGGCATGTAGCCATTGCCCGGATCATGCGCCGAGGTCTGGTCGGTCACGATGTCGGGCACCACGCCGCGCCGCACCAATTCGGGGAAGATCTCGGCGGCGTTGCCGAGCAGGCCGACGCTGATGGCGCGCTTCTCGGCGCAGGCCGTGCGGATCATGTCGAGTGCGGCGTCGAGGTCATCGGCACGGTAGTCCAGATATTTGGTCTGCAGCCGCTTCTCGATGCTGCTGGGCTGGCACTCCACCGCCAGCACGGAGGCGCCGGCAAACACCCCGGCCAAGGGCTGCGCCCCGCCCATGCCGCCCAAGCCGCCCGTCAGGATCCAGCGCCCGGCGAGCGAGCCGCCGAAATGCTGGCGGCCGGCCTCCACGAAGGTTTCGTAGGTGCCCTGCACGATCCCCTGGCTGCCGATGTAGATCCAGGAACCGGCCGTCATCTGGCCGTACATCATGAGACCCTTGCGATCGAGCTCGTTGAAATGCTGCCAATTCGCCCAGGCCGGCACCAGGTTCGAGTTGGCGATCAGCACGCGGGGCGCATCCGCATGGGTCCGGAACACGCCGACCGGCTTGCCCGATTGCACGCAGAGCGTCTGGTCGGCCTCCAGCGTCTTCAGACTGGCAACGATGCGCTCATAGCTGTCCCAGTCGCGCGCCGCGCGGCCGATGCCGCCATAGACGACGAGTTCGCCCGGGCGTTCCGCCACCTCGTCATCCAGGTTGTTCATCAGCATGCGCATCGCCGCCTCGGTGGTCCATTGGCGGCAGGTGATGTCCAGGCCGCGCGGGCTGCGGATGGCGGGAGCATTGCGGAAACGGGTCATGGCGGCACCGGTTCTGGTTGATGGCCCAGACATAAGGGCAACCCGCCTCGCTGGCCAATTTCCCCCGAATGGGTCTAGGAAGCGCCCATGTCCGACGCATCCCCACCCGATATGTCCCCCGAGACGCCCCCCGAGACGCCCCTCGACACCCCGCCCGATCGCCTCGCGGCCGATCCGAAAAGCCCGTTCCATGACGCCAAGGCACTGGAGCGCGGCGTGGGCATCATCTTCAAGGGCGTCGAGCGCACCAATGTGGATGAGTATTGCGTGAGCGAGGGCTGGGTCCGCCTCATCATGGGCAAGCAGGTGGGCCGCAATGGGCTTCCGCTGACCATGAAGCTCCAGGGGGAGGTCATCCCCTATTTCCGCGACCTGCCGCGCCCGGAAGCCGGCCCCAAGACCTAGAGGTTGCTCCGCTCGCAAGGGCTCATGGAAAAATCTCTGGCCTATTGATTTTCAAACAGCTTTATCCGTTCAGACACTTCCGTTTGCACTGATGCTTCTTTCGTCAGGCGGGCGCCCGGATGGGGGCGGACAAGCGCCATGGCGCGGCGCTGGCGCGCATGGCCGCAAGCCGGCAGGTTGCCCGTCATCGCTCGCCTTGTTCAGATCAGCCCCTGCTGGGCCACGGCGCGCCGACCCAGCAGGCCGGGCAGCAACACTGTGTGACTTTCCTTTCCTGATCATGAGTCTTCGGCGAAGCATGAGGATTCCATGTCTTGGAAGTCTCTGATTTGGCACGCCTCGCTCTTGAGAATTGTCACATTCCTTCATAAATATTGCTTTCGCCTGACTGCATGTTCATGCAGAGTTGGCCTGGGACATGGCCCCCGCTCTTGGCCTGAAGTGGAACAGGCGGCGAGTTTTCCGGCGCCCGCCTCCGACGTGCTGAGGGAAAAGTCAGGTGCGCCCAGTTTATCCGGCCATGTCTGCGCATAACGCCGATGAGGAGCCCTGGCGGCTCGAACGCCTCGCCCGGACGGATGGCCGGGTCCGGGAATTGCTCCGCATCCTGACGCGTGAGGCCCCGGACGATGAATCAAGCCTGGGCGAGGGCGTCTGGGCCAAGCATGTGACGGCCATGCATGATGACCGCGGCACACTGATCGCCCGGATCAGCCCCACCCTCGCCGCCTCATCCTGGCTGCCGGTGATTGGCGCCGTGGTCGGGCGGGCCTGGAATGGCGAAGATGAGGGCAGCGTCGCCTTCCGCGTGGATGGCAGCCTGACAGTCATGGCCCTGGCCGATATCCTGGCCCCGGAAGGCCCCATCTGAGCCCAACAGGGGCTGCTCCGTCCTGGTTGGGGATGCGGCTTTCCTGGGTCTACGGCAGCGCGAAAGAGGCCGAGAGGTCGGCTATCGGGCAAAACGGCCGATCCGGATCGCGCGTGCAATGCGTTCATGTTCCTGCAGGCTCTCAGCCATCAGGGCCGCGAAGGGCTGCGGCCCGAGGCGAAGGGGCGCGATGGCCAGCCGCCGCATCGCCTCCAGGAAATCAGGCTGCAAGCTGGCGGCCATCAGCGCCTCGACCCAGCGCGCGAGGATGGGGGCGGGCAGGCCGCGCGGCGCACCCACGCCGATCCAGGGGCGTGAGGACCAGGAATAGCCGAGCTCCGGCAGCGTCGGGATATGGGGGAACTCCTCCGATTTCTCGGCGTTCAGGATGGCCAGCGCCCGCAGCGCGCCATCGCGCACGCTGGGCAGCACCTCGCCCGAGACCACCGCACACTGGATATGGCCGCCCAGCAGCGCCGTCGTCGCCGGGGCGCCGCCGGTGAAGGGCACGAAGGTGACTTCGAGCTGCTCCTCGGCGGCCAGCCGGGCCATGTTGAGATGGCTGTTGCTCCCCAGCGCCGCGACGCCGATGGAAAGCCGCCCCGGTTCACGCCGGGCGAAGGCGATCATCTCGGGCAGGCTCGCGAAGGGCGCATTCGCCGCCACCACGATGAAGGTGAGGAAGGCGCCATAGGCCCAGAGCGGCTGGAAATCCCCCACCGGATCAAAGGCCAGGTCCTGCAGTTGCGGCGCCACCGCATTGCTGTTCACGCTGAGCAGCCCGATGGTCTGCCCATCGGGCCTGGCGCGCAGCAATTCCGCCAGCATGATGGTGCCGCCCGCGCCAGGCCGGTTCACCACCGCGACCGGCTGGCCCAGCAACGGCTCCAGCGGGCGGGCAAGGGCGCGCTGCGTGAGGTCAAAGGACCCACCGGCGGCGAAAGGGCCCAGAAACGTGACCGGCCGCTCCGGCGCCCAGCGCGGCTGCGCCGCCGCGCGGGGAATGGCGGGGGGAGCGGCGAGCGCCGGAAGCGGCGCCAGGGCACGGCGATGGAGCGGCATGGGCGGGTTTCCTTCGGCGATGCGCGAGTATGGCGCGGCTTGCCGCCCCGCGCCCAGCGGTTCAGCATCGCAGGAAGCGATCAGGAGAGACCATGTCCGCCACCATCACTGCCGCCCTGGGCGGGTTCCGCTTCATCCCGGGCGTTTATCAGTATTCGGCCGGCGTTGCGGCGGCGCCAGGCTTCCGGCTGGAACGCGTCCGCTTCGCCGAACCCTTGCCCATGGCCGAAGGCTTCGCCCGCATCGCGCAGGTGCTGGAGGCGGCGGGCCGGCCAAAGCAGTCCTTTTGCGCTTGCGAATTGCGTTCACCCGCCCCCTTCACCGAGGCGGGGTTCGAGGCGTTCAATCGCGAATACGGCGCGGTGCTGACGGAGTGGGGCATCTTCCAGGAGGGGCTCAATCCCGTGGCCCGCAGCAATGTCTGCCCCGAGTTGCACAAGCCGGCCGCACCCAGCTTCCACGCCTTCACCTTCACCATCCCCGATGCGGCGGCAGCGCCCAGCTTCGTGGTCGCGGGCAGCGGCGAATCGGCCGAGGGCAAGGGCAGCTATCGCGACAACACCGTGGCGCTGGGGGATGTCTCACCGGCCGGCCTGCGCAAGAAGGCGCAATGGGTGCTGGCCGAGATGGAGCGGCGCATGGCCACCCTTGGCTTCACTTGGGCGGCGACGACGGGCGTGCAGGCCTATACCGTGCATGACCTGCATCCCTTCCTCGCCGAGGAACTGGTGGTGCGGGGTGCTGCGCGGCATGGCCTCACCTGGCAATTCTGCCGGCCGCCGGTGGTGGATCTCGAATATGAAATGGACTGCCGCGGCGTTTTCAGTGAGCGCGTTCTGCCCAAAGCCTGAGACGAGCTGGCCGATTTTTGCGCTTTTTTGCGCCGGTTCGCGGAAATTGTCTCTGGACCGGTTGACCTGGAGTGGCTGAGGAAGCGCATGCTGCCGCGCGCCTCAAAAAGGATGATGCCATGCCCCATGTCTCCCGCCGCGCCGCCGGCCTCATGGTTCTTGCCGCGCCTGGCCTCGCCAGGGTTCAACCCGCCAGCGCCCAGGCCAGCTGGGCGCCCACCCAGCCGATCCGCGTCATCATCCCCTTCACGCCGGGCGGGACGATGGACACGGTGGTGCGCCCCGTGCAGCAAATCCTCCAGCAGGATCTCGGCCAGCCCGTGGTGATCGAGCATCGGCCGGGTGCCGCGACCGTGATCGGCACGCAGGAGGTGGCGCGCGCGCCCGCCGATGGCCACACCATGATCATGATCGCCAACAGCTTCGCCGCGAACATCACGCTGCGGCCGAGCATGCCCTACAACCCGATGCGTGATTTCGCGCCGCTGGTGATGGCCACCGTGGTGCCGCATGTGCTGGTGGTGCACCCCTCCGTCGCGCGGGATTTCGCCGGCTTCGTGGCCGCCGGGAAGCGCGCCGGGGCCAATCTCGCCTTTGGCTCCTACGGAATCGGCACCTCCAACCACCTTGGCGGCGAGCAATTCCGCGAGCTGACCGGCATCAGTGCCACGCATGTGCCCTATAATGGCGCCCCGCAGGCCTATACCGACCTGATCGGCGGGCGCCTGCAATTCATGTTCGCCAACCTGCCCGATATCATCCAGCCCTCGCAGGCCGGCCAGATGCGGCCCATCGCCATCTCGGCCGAGCGGCGGGTGAAAGAATTGCCCGATGTGCCGACCATGGCGGAGCTGGGCTTCCCGCTGGTGCTCTCGGATAGCTGGTTCGGCCTGATCACCCGTGCGGATGTCCCCGCCGCGGCCCGCGCCCGGCTTGAAACAGCCTGGCTCACCGCCCTCAACCGCCCCGAAGTGAAGGGCAGGCTGGAGGAGCTGGGCTTCACCGTCCTTGCCAAGCCCGGTGCGGAATTCGGCATCGAGATTCGGCGCTACACAGAGACCTATGCGCAGGTCATCCGCGCCAACAATATCCGGGTGGAGTGATCATCCGGTGGCCGGGCGGCGCAGCCGCCTCGCGGCAGGTAACGGATCGCAAAGGAAACGCACATGACAACGCCGCTGGAGCATGTTTTCGTCGAGGGCCAGTTCAAGGTGGCGGCCCCGCTCTCACCCGCGGTGAAGGTGGGCAACCTGCTCTTCATCTCGGGCATCCCCGCCTATGACGAGCAGGGCAAGCTCGCCATCGGCGATTTTCCGGCCCAGATGAAGCAGACCATGGCCACCATCACCGGCATCCTGGAAAGCGTGGGTGCCGGCTGGGACCGTGTGGCCAAGGTGAATGTGCTGCTGACGCGGCGCGAGGATTTCGAGGAGATGAACCGCATCTACGCGGCGCACTTCCCCGACGGGAAATATCCGGCACGCACCACGGCCATCGTCTATTCCCTGCCACGCCCGAATTTCCTCCTGGAGATCGAGGCGGTGGCGGTGCTGGATTGAGTCAAAGCGTCTCGCCATAGCGCGAGCCGATCCGGTCATCCCAGAGCCGCAGCATCGCGGCTTCGGCCGCCGGATCAAGTGGCGGGGCGGTCGGCCGGCCGGTCAGGGAGGCCGCCAGTTCGGGTGTCATGGCCGCCGTCCAGAGGCGATCATTCGCGCTCAGGTCCAAGCTCGCTCCATCGCGGGCCGGATTTCCGGGAATGAGGCCGCGCCCGAAGATCAGGCGCTGCGGCCCGGGTTCGCGCATGAAGGCGATCAGAGGGTCAAGCAGGGCCAGGCGCTGCTCCGGCACGCCGCGCGGCACCACCAGGATCAGGCTATGGGGCACCAATGGCACATCGTCGAAGGGCGTGCACATGGTATCGGTCGGCAGCAGGCCAGTGGCCATTCCCAGCAGATAGGAGCCCAGCAGGGCGGGCATCAGTTCCACGCTGCCTTCGATAAATTCCTCGGCGGCGGCGCGGCCGGAGCTCGGGTAAAAGCGGGCCGCGCGCCCCAGTTCCAGCAGGTAGGGCCAACTCCCGGTCCAGCCATTCTCCGGGTCGAGCGGGTTCGGATCCTTCAGGAGATAGGGCATGCTCGTGATAAAGGCTTGGCCGAACCGCGATTGACCGGGGCGCGTGTATTGGAAGCGACGCGGATTTTCCCGCGCATAGTCGAGCAGCGCCGCCGCATTGCGCGGCGCGACCGGCAGGACGGACCGGCGGTGCACCAGCACCGGCCCGCCAGGGATGGTGCCGACCACCAGCCCCGCCTCCCCCAGCCGCGCCTGGACCAGTTGTCCGGCGGGCGAAAGATGCGGCGTATTGGCGTCCAGCAACCGCGCGGGCAGCGCGTGCCAAAGATCCCGCGCTGCTCCCAGGGCAAAGCCGGCGGCATTGGTCAGCACGGCATCCATGCCGGGCAGCCCGGCCTCGACCTCCTCATGCAGATCGCCCGCGATCCAGGGGGTCACCTCTTGCCGCAGCGTGCCGACCGGCAAGGCCAGGTTGTTGTTGTGGAACAGGTCATCCATCACCGAGGCACCGAGCCTGGGGCTCTCTCCCGCCAGGACAATGGAGAGATCAGTCGCGGCCAAATCCTGCGCCCTGCCCAAGCCAGGAAGCATGCAGGCGGCGGCCAGCAGATGGCGGCGGGAGGGGGCGGTCATCGCGGTGGCGTCAGGCCGCGAAGCCCGCCCGGAACGCCGCGCACCTGGGAGGGTTCAGCGAGGTTGAAGCGTGCCCATTGGGCAGATTCCGGCGCTGGCGGCGGGTCGGCATCGCCACCTCGCCATCTGGACCAGGCGGATTGCGCGGCATCCATCAAGCGGTCCACGCGCGAAGCCTGGGGCGCTGTGACTTCCGGAATCACGGCGGGGGGCTCCAGCGGCATATGCGGCGCGATGCGCGTTTGCAGGACCAGGGCGCCGCCGAAGTAATCGGGCGCATCCGCAACGCCCAGCGGCGGGCCGAAGGGCTCGCCAAAGCGGCTGCGGACCAGGGCATGAATTGCGCGCACCCCCGCATGACCCGGATAGGGCGAGATGCTGCCGGTGCTCAGATCCACCCAGGCCGGCGGACGCTGCGGATGGCCTGGAAAGTCCCAGAAGCCACGCGAGGCCGGCAGGGGAACCGCCTGCAGATTCTGCCAGGCGAGATTCAGCGGAACCCGCACCGCATCCCAGGCAAAGCGGTTCGGCCAACGGCTCGCCGGTGTCGGAGGTCCCCCATGGGAGGGCAGGAGGAGCCAGTCGGGCGGCAATTGCCAACGCCCGAAGCCCGCCTCGTTCATCAGCCGCAGGCCGTCACTCTCCAGCGCGACCCAGCGCGCATCGGGCACGACGCGTGAGAGAGCGCGCAGCGCGGGAAAAGCGTAGTAGGAGAGGTTGATGATCACGCCCTCGCCATCCTGAAAGCCGCGCGCGCCAGGAAGCATGAGGGTGCGGCCGCGGAACTCGATGACGCAGCAGCGCAGGATATCCGCCGTGATGCGTTGCGCGGCCTCCCGGTATTCCGGCACCTGCCAGCGCTCCGAGGCCATGAGCAGGGACCAGGCGATGAAGATGTCGCCATCGGTCGCGTTGTTGGTGTCACTGACACCGACGCGGCTATTCGGATCGAAACGCCAGGCAAAGAGGCTGTCGCTCGGGCGCATCAGGACACGCCGCGTCCAGTTCCACATCAGGTCAAAGCGCGCCCGATCGTCGAAATGCACCGCGAACAGCATGGAGTAGCCCTGCCCCTCGCTGTGCGAGATGCCGCGATTGGCCGTGTCAATGATGCGCCCTTCGGGTGCGAGGTAGCGGCGGGTATAGGCTTGCCATTCCGACACGCCGGGCGGTGGCGGGGGCTCGGCCGCGATGCCCTGCGCCACACCCAGCATCAGGCCCAGCGCTGCAAGGAAACTCCGCGATGAGCACAACCAGCGCATGGCAAATCCCTCCCGGATATCCCGTTCAGGTTGCATATTAACATCTGGGATTGCAAATTATTTCGCTTATACAACCTCCGATAATCTGTCTGGCCACGCCTTGCTCGCGCTTCGCACGGGTGATCTGCATTGTTCCGGCGCGATGCGATGAAGACAAAGCGACGAGGCGGCGGGTGCCGCGGCCCGGGCTAAGGGCGGCAGTGCTCAAGGCGCAGCGCGACTTGCGGCCTTGGGAACGAAGCGGAGGGCGATCCTCCGCTAGGCAGCAAACGCCCCGCGCAGACGCAACAGGCCGGCCTCCGCCTCCTGCACCATGCGGCGCACCACCTCGCCCGCCGGCGGGATATCCTCGATCAGGCCCGAACATTGCCCGGCCCAGGCGAAGCCCTCCTGCATGCGGCCTTCATCCGTCGCGATGGCGTTCACGCTCCCCGCGATCATTGGCACGATCTCCTCGGCCGGCGCGCCCGCCGCCTCGCGCGCGGCAATCTGTTGCGCAAAGGCGCTGACCAGCGCGCGCCCCGGCATGCCGAGCGAGCGCTTGATGATCATCGTCCCGGAAGGCTCGGCGCTGACGATGGCCTGCTTGTAGTTCTCATGCGCCTGCGCTTCCCGCGTGGCGACAAAGCGCGTGCCCATCTCCACCCCCTCGGCGCCGAGGGAGAGTGCTGCCAGCAACCCCGCGCCCGTCGCGATGCCGCCCGAAGCGAGGACGGGAATGGAAACCGCCCGCACCACGCGCGGCACCATCACGAAGGTCGTTTCATCCGAGCGGCCGAGATGCCCGCCGCCCTCATAGCCCACCGTCGCCACCATGTCGGCGCCTGCGGCTTCGGCCTTTTTCGCCAACTCGGGCCCGGCGATCAGCACCAGGATCTTCGCCGCGCCATTGATCCGCTTGATCCAGGGCGCCGGGTTGCCGGCGGTCAGCGCGATGACGGGCACGCCCTCCTCCAGCGCCACCTCCATCATGGCGGTGATGTCCATGCGCCCCAGCGGGAAATTCACGCCGAAGGGCTTTTGCGTGAGCGTCCGGCAGCGCTGGATTTCCGCCCGCAGCGCCGCTGCACCCTCCAGCCCGGCCGTGGCGATCTGCCCCAGCCCACCCGCCTCCGAGACGGCCGCGCAAAGCTCCGCCTTGGCGACGCGGGCCAAGCCGCCCTGCACGATGGGATAGGCGATGCCGAGCATCTCGGTGACACGGGTTTTCATTCGGCGGTGGCTCCGGAAAGACGCACGGCTTCCGCCCATTTGGCGACTTCAGCCTGGAGGAAAGCGGGAAACACATCGGGGCCGATGCTGCCAGGCACGAAGCCCATGCCGCGCAGCCGCGCAGCCTGGGCCGATGTCGCCCCCAACACGACCTCCGCGATACGCCGGACAAAACCCATGGGCGTCCCGGCCGGCGCCACGAGGGATTGCCAGGCCACGGCCTCGAAGCCCGCGAAGCTCTCGCCGATGGTGGCAAGGCCTGGCCAGTCGGGCAGGCGTTCGGCGGTGGAGACAGCGATGGGGCGGATGGCGCCCGCCCGCACATGCCCCGCCTGGGGCGGCAGGTTTTCCAGCACGGATTGGATGCGCCCGGCCAGCAATTCGGTCAGGGCCGGCACCGTGCCGCGGAAGGGCACATGCGTCGCCTCGAAGCCGCCGCGCTGGGCCAGCATCACCATGGCCAGATGCGGGATGGTGCCAATCCCGGCCGAGCCATAGGTGATCCCGCCGCGCTGCGCCCGGGCAAAGGCCAGGAACTCCGCCATGTCCTGCGCCGGCACGGAAGGATGGACCGAGAGCAGGTTGGGCACCACGCCCACCACGCAGACCGGCGTGAAATCCCGCAGCACGTTGAAGGAGAGGTTGCGATACAGCGTGGCGTTGGAGGCCTGGGCGGCCGCCATCATCAAGAGGGTGGCACCATCCGGCGCGGCGCGGGCGACGAATTCGCCCCCCAGATTGCCCCCGGCACCGGTGCGGTTCTCAACGAGGACGGGCGTGCCGGTGGCTTCGGTGATGGCCTGTGCCGCGAAGCGGGCCAGCGTGTCGCCGGCGCCGCCAGGCGCGAAGGGGCAGATGATGCGGATCTGCGTCGGCTGCGCGAAGGCCGGTGCCGCGATCAGCGCGGGCGCGGCCAGCAGGAGGCGGCGCTTCATGCTTTGGCCCCCCTGATCATGTCCTTGGCGATCAACATGCGCTGCACATCCGAAGCACCCTCGAAGATGCGGAATAGCCGGACATCGCGGTAGAATTGCTCCACCACGCTGCCGCGCATCCACCCGGCCCCGCCATGGATCTGCACGGCGTGATCGGCCACGCGCCCCACCATCTCGGAGGCGAACAGCTTGCAGCAGGCGATGTCGGCGATGATCGGCCCCTGCGCCTCGCCCGCCGCATCGAAGGCGCGGGCGGTTTCCAGGATCATGCTGCGCGCCGCCTGGGTTTCGGCGCGCATGTCGGCAAGCTTGGCCTGCACGAGCTGGAACTCGGCCAGGGCCTGGCCGAACTGGCGGCGGTTCATCGCGTGGAACAGCGCCTCCTCGATCAGCCGCTGCGCTTGGCCCACGCAGGTGACGGCCACATGCAGCCGCGCATGGTTGATGCCGCGCATGGCAGTCTTGAAGCCGCCCCCTTCGCGCCCGCCGATCAGGTTCTCCGCCGGCACGCGGGCCCCGTCGAAAAACACCTCGCTCGTGGCGCTGCCATCCTGCCCCATCTTGCGGTCGGCCGGGCCGCAGCTCACGCCCTTGGTGCCGATGGGCACGATGAAGGCGGAAATGCCCGCGGCGTCGCGCGTCCCGGCCTCGCTGCGCGCCATGACGATCAGCACCTCCGCCTGGCGGGCATTGGTGATGTAGCGCTTGCTGCCATTCAGCACGTAATGGTCGCCATCGCGCGTTGCCGTCGTGCGCAACCCGCCCGCATCGCTGCCGGCCTCGGGCTCGGTCAGGCAGAAGGCGGCCGTCACCGCGCCGCTTGCCATGCGCGGCAGCCATTCCGCGCGCTGGGCGTCGGTGCCGTTGTAGAGAATCGGCTGCGAGCCGAGGCCGATGGTGGTGGAAAAGCGCGCGCGGTAGACGCTGCTGGCGCGCGTCACCTCGAACATGACGCGCACCTGCTGCTCCATGGTCAGGCCCAGCCCGCCATGCCGCATCGGGATGGAAATGCCAAAGAGCCCGGCGTGGCGGAGCAATTCCGTCAAATCCTCCGGCAGGGTTTCCTGGCCTTCCAGCCGGGGCTCGGCGGGAATGAGCTTCTCCCGCACGAGACGGCGAATGCCGTCCAGATAGGCCTCGAATTCGGATGGCGTGGCGCGTTCCGCCACGGGCAGCGCATCGTTCATGGAGTTCCTCCGTTGGCGGCAGCATCCGGCGGCGGGACTGCGGGAGTCAAACACGGCGCAAAGCTCCAGGCGGATGAGCCGGGATACGCGGCTGAAGCCGGAGGTATCCAGGCGGCCTCGAAGCTCGCTATATTTCTCAGCCAGAAGAATCGCGGGAAACCTTGCGCTTGGACACGCCGCCCTTTCACCTGCGCCTGCCAGCGACGCTCGACAGCGTCAGCCAGTTGCTCGACGCGCTCGAGGTCTATGCCGAGGAGGCCGGCATCGCGCCACGCATTGCCGCCCGCCTGGCCCTGGTGGCCGAGGAGGTGGCCGCGAATGTCGCCATGCACGCCGCCGGCGCCAGCTTCTTTGAATTGCGCGTGACGCCCGATCACGGCCAGCTTGGCCTCTCCATCGAGGATGACGGCCCGGAATACGACCCCCTCGCCCGCGCCGCGCCCGATACGGCGGCCACGCTGGAGGAGCGCGATGTGGGGGGGCTGGGGGTGCATCTGGTGCGCGAATTGACCCGCGATGCGCGTTATCAGCGCGATGCCGGGCTGAACCGCCTGGTCTGCGCCCTGCCGCTGGGCGATTGAGCCCTGAAGCTGCGCATTTGAAGGCAGCGAATTGTGGGCTAGCCTGATTTCATCCTGCCGCGACACGACGCGGCACGACACCCATGGAGATTGCGCTGATGGACATCACCGAGACCCAAGAAGGCGCCAAGGCCGTAGCCATCCTGGATGGCCGCCTCGACACCGCCACAGCCGCCCTGACCGAGACGCGCCTGCTGACCATGCTGGAAAAGGCCAGCGTGATCGCGGATCTCTCGGAGGTCCGCTACGTCTCCTCGGCCGGGCTGCGCGTGCTGCTGAAGGCCGCCAAGCAGGCCAAGGCAACGGGGGCGAGCTTCGCCGTCGTCGGGCTCCAGCCCCCCGTGCGCGAGGTGTTCGAGATCAGCGGCTTCGACAAGATCATCCCCGCCTACGCCACCCGCGCCGAGGCCGCCCAAGCTTGAACATGGCGGCCTGAACATGCCGCCCGGCACCGCCGCCCCGGCCCTGGCTGAGGAATGGACCGGCCGGAACCGGGCGGTGGTTGCCGCACTTGGCGCCTTTGCGGGGCTTGCCCCCTCGCCCGTGCTGACGGCGCGGCTGCGGCGGGCGGCGCATCTGGTCGCCGCTTGCGACCCCGCCGCCGCCCATCTGGATGACCCTGCCTGGGCGGCGCTGCTGGATGCGGTGACGGTGCAGGAAACCCGCCTCTATCGCCATCCGGCCCAGGCCGAATTGGCGGGCAGCCTGTTCCCCGCCGCGCTCGGCCGGGCGCGTGCCGAAAGCCGGCCCCTGCGCATGCTCTCGGCCGGCTGCGCCACCGGGGAGGAAGCCTTCACCCTGGCCGCCCAGGCGATAGAGGCCATGGCCGAGGCGCCAGGCGTCGGGTTGGAAATCCAGGGCCTCGATCTCTGCCGCCCCGCCCTGGCCAGCGCCGCGGCCGGCATCATCTCCCCGGGCATGGGTGATCCGCTGGGCCTCGTCCCGGCGGCGCTGCGCCCCTGGCTGGCCGCGGGGGATGGCACGCCACGGCTGCACCCGAGCCTGCGCCGCTGCCTGGATTTCCGCCGTGCCAACCTGCTGGATGGTTTCGGCGCAATCCCCGGCTACGACGTGATCTTCTGCCGCAACGTGCTGATCTATCTGACCGATCCGGCACGGCTGCAGGTCATGGGCGCGCTCGCCGCGGCCCTCCGGCCAGGCGGCGTGCTGGCGCTGGGCCCGACCGACCGCCCCCCCGCCGGGCTGAAGCCCCTGGGCGAGGCCGTCTGGGTCAAGCCGCATGAATAGCTATCCCCTGCCCGGCGGTGGCTGGTTCAAGTTGCAGGAGGGCGAGGCGGTGCTGGCCGAGGCGCCCGCCCGCCCCGCCAGCACCGACGCACCACGGCTGGCACAGCCCGCACCCGTCCAGCCACCGCGCCGGGCCATGGGACTTGCCGCGCTGCATCTCTCGCTGGGGGGAATCGCGCTCGCCATCCCGGCCGCCCTGGCCGAGCATATTCTGCCCATGCCGGCGCTGCGCCCGCTGCCCGGCGCTGCCCCCGGCGTCGCCGGGCTGGCCGAGGCCGAGGGCGCGCCGGTGCTGGTGCTGGAAACCGGCTTCGCCGCCGGCATGCCCCTCCCGACCGAGGCCGAGGAAGAACCGACCCTCTTGCTGGTGCTGCGCGAGGGTGGCCGCCGCTTCGCCCTGCCGGCCAGCCGGATCGAGGCCGGCCCCGCCATTGCCGCCGCGGCCGGCTTCCAGGCCTGGCTCAAGACGCCAGAGGCGCGCGCCGCCCTGGCCTATGCGCCGCCCGCGCTGGATGCGGAACCGCAACGCCCCATCGCGCAACGCCACCTCGTGATGTTCCGCGCCGCCGGGATGGAATTGGCCCTGCCGGCCGAAGCCGTGGTGGCGGTGTTGCCGGCCACCCTGCCCCTGCCCACACCCCGCCCAGGCATCGCGGGGCTGGCCGCGCATCGTGGTGCGGTGCTGCCGGTCCTGGATGGCGGGCTGGTGCTGGGCGGCCGCGCAGCACTGGCCGATGGCCCCGCGCCGCTGATCCGCCTGGCCCTCTGGCCCGAGGTGCTGGTGGCGGTGGAGCAGATCGGTGGCGTGCGCGCCGTGGCCGCCGCCGATGTGACGCCACTCGCTCAGCGTGATGGGCTGGTCGCGGCTTTTGCGCGCCTGGGTGGCGCCCCCATGCCCGTCCTGGCGCCGCACCGGTTCGGCGCGCTGTGAAACCGCTCTTCCCCGGCCCAGCTTCCCCCGGCGTTTCGCCCCCCGGCCCCATCCCGGTTCTCATCGTGGATGACAGCGCCTTCATGCGCATCGCCCTGCGCCGCATCATCGAGGCAGAGGGCGATCTGCGCGTGGTGGCCGAGGCCGCGGATGGTGAGGCCGCCATCGCCGCCGTCCGCCAGCACCAGCCGGCGGTGGTGGCGATGGATGTCGAAATGCCCGTGCTGGGCGGCATCGAGGCGACGCGGCGGATCATGGCGCTGCCCAACCCGCCCGCCATCATCATGGTCAGCCAGCACACCCAGGCGGATAGCCCGGCCGCCATTGCCGCCATCGCGGCCGGCGCCTCCGACTACATCAGCAAGGAAGCCGGGCTCGGTGGGCTCGACCTTGGTCATCTCGATCAGGCGCTGCGGGGGCGGCTCAGGCATTGGGCGCGGCAACGATACCCCTTGGCGACCGATCTCCCGGTCCCCAGGGCCGCGCCGAAGCGGATCGGACCGCCGGACCAGGCGGGCCAGGCCCCGCCACCGCTCATCCTCATCGCCGCCTCGACCGGTGGGCCGGATGCGCTGGCCGCGCTGCTGGCGGCGAGCGGCCCGCTGCCCGTGCCCGTCCTGATCGCGCAGCACATGCCGGAGGGGCTGGCACCGGAACTCGCCCGGCTGCTGGCGCGACGGGCCGGCTGGCCGGTTTGCGTCGCCGAGAATGGCCAGCGCGTCACGGCCACGAGTGCCACGCTGCTGCCCACGGACGGCGTGCTGCTGCGGGCGCTGGGCGGCTTTGCCTTGCGCCTCGCACCCAATGCCGGGGCGGTGCATCCCTCGGCCGACCTGCTGTTCCGCTCGGCGGCGCTGCTGGGGCTGGCGGCCTGCGGCGTGGTGCTGACCGGCATGGGCCAGGATGGCGCGGCCGGGGCGGCGGCGCTGGCGGCCGAGGGCGGGCGCATCCTGGTGCAAAGCACGGAAACTTCGGTTGTCGCCGGCATGCCCCAGGCCGCAAGCTCCCTCGTCGCCGAGGCCGAGGCGCTCTCGCCCGAGGCGCTGGGCCTGGCGCTGCGTGCCATGTGGAGGGCGTGATGGACGAGGAGTTGCTGGCCGCCTTCCGCGAGGAATTCGCCGCCCTCTGCGCGAGCCTCGCCGTGGCAGAGGACATGCCGGTGGCGCAGCGCCTCCTGGCGCAGCTTGTCGCCATGGCCGAGGGCATGGAGATGGCGCCCCTGCTGGCGCGGCTGCGCGAATGCCAGGCGGAGGAATCGCTGCCCGCCCTGCGCGACGCCATCCGGGCCCTGGCCGAGGACGAACCCACCGAGGCGCGCCCCATCCGCACCCTCATCGTGGATGACAGCGCCATGATGCGCCGCCTGTTGCGCGGCATCCTGGCGCTCGATCCCCGCTTCAGCGTGGTGGGGGAGGCGGTGGACGGCGCCATGGGCCTCTCCGCCATGGCCGAGTTGCAGCCCGACCTTACCCTGCTCGATCTGGAGATGCCGGTGCTGGATGGCATGGGCTTCCTGGCCGAATGGGCCCTGAGCGGCCATGGCCAGGTGGTGGTTGTCTCCTCGGCCGCGCATCCTGGCAGCCCGGCCGCGCTGGAAGTGCTGCGGCGTGGCGCCTGGGCGGCCGTCGCCAAGCCCTCGGGCGCGCTCTCGCCGGATCTGGCGGAGCGCAGCGGGGCGGAAATCCTCGCCACGGCCCGCGAAGCGGTGGGGGCAGGCTGAGGCCATGGAAGCCGACGATCCACTCTGGCAGGAATTCGCGGCCGAGACGGCCGAGCATCTGGATGCGCTGGAGGCGGGCCTGGCCGGCGACGCTGCCGGCGGGGGCGCGGTGGATGTGCTGTTCCGCGCCATGCACAGCCTGAAGGGCATGTCCTCGGCCATCGGCGCGCACGGCATCGGCACGCTGGCCCACAAGGCCGAGGATGTGCTGGGCCTGGCCCGCGCCGGGCGGCTCACCCTCGATCCGGCGGTGCGCGCGGCACTCCTGGCGGCGGTGGATGCGTTGCGTGGCCAGCGCCTGGCCCTGCTGGAACGCCGCCAGGACCTGCCGCCACCCGCCACCCTGCTGGCCCGCCTCGGCGCGCTGGCCGAAGGCAGGCCGGAAGCGCCGGCCGCGGTGGCCCCGCGCGAGGACCCGCTGCGCGCGACCCTCGCGTCCCGCCTTGCCGATGAATTGCCACGGCTGCAAGGCGAGCCTGGCCGTGCCCCGCGCCTCGCGGCCCTGGCGCGGGACGGCAAATTGCCGCGCCTGGCCCTGCTGCTGGAGGCCATCCCTGCCGCGCGTGACCCGCTGGCGGCGCTGGGCCGCTTGCGCCGGGCGCTGATGCTGCTGCCGGCCGGGGAGCCCGTGCCGCGCCTTAAGGGCGATTTGCGCGCCCAGGCCGAGGCCACCTGCGCCGCCCTGGCCGGCCCCCGCGCCGCGCTGGCCCGCGCCGCCGAACAGCTCGCCGCCGCCGCCGATGCGCTGGGCGATGAGCAGGCCGAGCTTCTGGCGCGGCAAATCCAGGACCTCGCCGTGCGCTTGGGCGAGGAGCCGGCACAGCGGCTGGATGAAGCCCGCGCGGCGTTCGCGGCCGCCCTCGCCGCCCCCAGCCTCGCGCCGCTGACCGAACGCCTGCGCCCCGCGCCACCGCCGCTGACGCCGGGGCTGGCCGCCGCCCTGCCGCCTTCGGCCCATGCCCGCGCCGCCGCCGCCATGGCCGCCGGGCGCCGCATCTGGCGGTTGCGCCTGGGGCCGCTGCCCACCGCCGAGGCCATCGCCGAACCCTTCCTCGGCCGCGCGGGCGAGGTGCTGGGCAGCGCCGGCCCGCCCGAGGCGCTGGACCTGTTTCTCGCCAGTGACCTTCCCCCCGCCGAACTCGCCGCGCTGCGCGCCGAGGCCGACCCCGATGGCGGCGCACTGACCGACCTGACGCCCGCCGATGCCCCGCCCCCGGCCCCCACCATGCGCGTGCGGCAGGATCGGATTGACGCTGTGATCGCGCTGGAAGCGGAACTCCGCGCCGCCGCACTCGCCTTGGGGGAAGCCATTGCCGCCCCGCAGGCCCGCAGCGCCTTCGAGGAGTTGGCCGCCTTGCAGGCCGCGCTGCCGCCCGGCACGGCGGCGCGGCTGGCCAGCGCGCTGGAACGGCTGCGCGCCGCGACGGGCGCCGCCGAACGCGCCCATGGCCGGCTTTCCATCGCACTCGGCCAGCTCGACGAGGCGGTGCTGGAATTGCGCGTCATGCCCTTCGCCAGCCTTGCCATGCGGTTGCCCCGCGTGCTGCGCGCCACGGCCGAGGCGCAGGGCAAGCTCGTCGCCCTCGAAGTGGTGGGTGAGGAGGTGCAGATTGACCGCAGCCTCTCCGACCTGCTGGCCGATCCGCTGCTGCATCTGGTGCGCAATGCGGTGGACCACGGCATCGAGACGGCGGAGGAGCGCATCGCCGCCGGCAAGCCAGCCACGGCGCGGCTGCTGCTGGTGGCGGAACGCCTGCCCGGCCGCCTGGTTCTGAGCTTTTCCGATGATGGGCGCGGCATTGATGACGCGGCTGTGCTCTCCCGCGCATTGGCGCGCCGGTTGATCAGCGCCGAGGCGGCCACGCGGCTCAGCCAGGCGGAAATCCACGCGCTGCTGTTCCTGCCCGGCTTTTCGACACGGGACGCCATCAGCGAGACCTCGGGGCGCGGCGTCGGGCTGGATGTGGTGCAGGACGCGGCGCGCCGCGCCGGTGGCGCCGTGCGGGTGGAGAGCAAGCCCGGCCAGGGCACGCGCTTCGTGCTCGACCTGCCGCTGACGGCGGCGATGCAGCCCGTGCTGCTGGTGGAGGCTGGCGGCCAGCCCTATGCCCTGCCCGCCGGCCGCGTGGAGGCGGTGATGCGGCCCGAGCAGGTTTCGCCAGGGCAGGCCATCACCACGCTGGAAGCCGTGCTGCATCTCCCCGCCGCCGAGAGCAGCGCCATCGTGCTGGTGCGCCGCCCGGCGGGGCTGCTGGCGCTGGCGGTGGAACGCGTGGGGCGGCGGACGGATCTCTTGCTCAAGCCGCTGCACCCGGCCCTGGCCGGCACCCCGGGCGTGGGCGGCGTGGGCGTGCTGGGCAATGGCGAGCCCGTGCTGCTGCTGGAGCCGGACAGCCTGGAGAGCGCCCTGCCTGCCGCTCAGCCGGCGTAGCGCACGGCCAGCACCGTCACGTCATCGGCCGGCGGCGCCTCGCGCACGAAATCCGCGACATCCTTCAGCAGGGCCGCGATGGCGGCGGCCGGCTCCGCCTCATGGCCCAGGGCCGCCAGCACGCGCTCCTTGCCGAACAACCCGCCCTCCATGTCATGCGCCTCGGTCACGCCATCGCTGAGCAGCAGCATCGCTTCGCCCGGGGCCAGGGTGAAGGCGGCGCTGGTGTAGGGCAGGTCCTCGATGATGCCGAGCGGCGGCTGGATCCGGTAGCCGCCCATCACCTGCACCCCGGCCGCCGAAAGGCGCAGCGGCGCCTCATGGCCGGCGACGCAGATGCGCCCCGCCCCCGTCCCGGCCTCAAGAATGGCGAGGGCGGCGGTGACGAAGGTCATGTCGGGATTATCGGCGGCGAGATCGCCATTGGCGAGCGTCAGCAGATCGGCCGGGTCCGGGACCTCGCCGCGCGCGGCGGCAAGGCGAACGCCCGCGCGGATCAGACCCATGCTGCGCGCCATGGTCAGCCCGGCCGAGGCGCCCTTGCCCGCCACATCCGCCACCACGAACATCAGGTGATGCGCGCCGATCCATTGCATGTCGTAGAGATCGCCCCCCACCTCACGCGCCGGCTCCATATGCGCCGCGACCGTGAGGCTCCCGCGTGAGAGCGCTGCGAAATCACGCGGCACGAGCGAGAGCTGCGCGCGGCGCGCGCTTTCCAGCTCGGCTTCCAGCGCGTGCAGCCGCTCGGCTGCGAGGTCACGCAGGCGCTTCTTTTCCAGCACCGCCTGAAGCCGCGCGCGGAGCAGGGGGGGGTCGAAGGATTTCGGCAGGTAATCCTCGGCGCCGAGCTCAATGCAGCGGATCACGCCCGACATCTCGGTCTGGGCCGAAATGACGATCACCGGCGGCGCGTTGCTTTGCGTGTGCAGCCGTTCCAGCACGCCGATGCCGTCGAGTTCCGGCATTTCGAGATCGAGCAGCACCACATCGAAGGATTTGGCGGCGATGGCGGCCAGCGCCTCCACCCCATTGGCTGCCATCGCGGGCTCGGGGTAGCCGAGTTCGGCGAGGCGACGCTTGAGCAGCAGCCGGTTGAAACTGCTGTCATCAACAACAAGAATTTCGGGCACCACCAGGATTTCGGCGCTCATTCCGGTCGTGCTGCCATGCTTTCCACCGCGCGCCGCGATTCGGCGGCGAGGCGGGAGAGATCAATCATCGTCACGGTGATTTCCTCGGCGGCCGTCGCGTTGGACTGGCCGATGCGGGTCAGCGTCGCCACGCGCTCATCGAGCGAGGCGACGGTCGTCTGCTGTTCTTCCATGGCGACGGCGATCGCCGCCGCCAGCCGCGCGGACTCGCCCGTCAGGCGCTCGAAGCCGTCCATCGCCTCGCCCACGGCGGCGGCGGTTCCCGCCCCTTCGCGGGTGCGCCGGCCGGCGGCGAGCACCACATCGGCGATTTCCTGGGCCAAGGCCTCGGTATTCGCGGCCAGCGCGCGCACCTCCTCCGCCACCACGGCAAGGCCGCGGCCATGCTCGCCCGCGCGCGCCGCCTCGATGGCGGCGTTGATCGCGAGGATGTTGGTCTGCGTCGCGATCTTGGCGATGGTGCCGGCGATGCGGGTCACGCGCTCGGTATCCTCGCCCACGGCATCCACCGTCTCGATGAGCAGGCGCACCTTCTCCAGGCTTTCGCCCAGCAGGCTTTGCGCTTCGCTCGCGGTATCGCGCGCCTGCTGCGTGCTGCGGCCCACATCGGCGACCGCATCGGCCGTGTGCGAGAGCGCGTCCGAGACCTGGCGCAATTCGGCCAGCTGCGTCATCGCGCCGTCACTGACCTGGCCGATGGCCTGGCTGGCCTGGTTGGTGACGACGGCGGTGCGGCGTGCCCCTTCCAGCGCCTGCTCCATCAGGCGGTTGGAATTGGCGAGGTTGGTTTTGAACACCTCCACCGCGCGGGCCATTTCCCCCACCTGGTCCAGCCGGCCGGCTTCGGAGACTTCCACCTCGGCATCGCCGCGCGCCAGGCGCTGCATCGACCGCGCGAGGCGCGACAGCGGACGCGCCGTCAACTGCACCAGCACGAACCACACGAGGCCCAGGCCAAGCAGCCCGATCCCGGCCGCGACATAGGTGTATTTCCGCCCCTCCGCCTGCAGCGCATGCGCCCGGTTGAGATTGGCATCCGCATCCGCCTTGGCGATGCCGCGCGCAAGGCTGGCCAGCGTGTTGAAGGCGACCACCATGTCCAGCCACTCCTCCTGGAGGGGCGCGTATTGGTCGCGGGCACGGCGGGCGAAGGCATCGCGCACACGCTCGCCCAGATCCGGCAGCCGGGCGGCCATGTCCCGCGCACCGGCGGCGGCGACGGGATCAATCCGCGCCTGCACGAGGCCATAGAGCAGCTCGAAGCTCTCGGTGATGCCCGCCGCGTTGCGCTGCATGCGCGGCGCCGTCACGGTGGGCGGCAGAACGCCCGCCAGCACGGCGGCGAAGGCCTGCGCGAAATCCGCGACATCATTCGAAAAATCGTCCACCGCCTCGATCGCCGCGCGGTCACGCACGCCCATCTGCTCGATGATGGCGCCCTGGCGCGTCAGCAGCACCAGGGAATTGCCGGCGAGGAAAGCCAGCACCGAGAACATCAACACGAGGATGACGGCAGCGCGCGTGCCGATGCGCCCCAAGAGGCGGCCGCGCGCCGGCGGCTTCCCCACGGGGAGGATCATGCTCGAAGCTGGGGCCTGGGTGTCGGGAGCCATCGCGGGATAGGATACATCCATTCACCCCGCCTCGGCCACAGCTTGATCAGGACCCGCCCATGACCTGCCGCATCCTCGTCGTGAACAGCAACACCACCGAGAGCGTGACCGCGCGCATCGCCCTGGCCGCGCAGGCCGCCCTGCCGCCAGGTTGCAGCGTGGAGACCGTCAGCGCGCCCTTTGGCCTGCCGCTCATCGTCACGCGGGCCGACTGGTCCGTGGCAGGGCCCGCGACGGTCGCGGCACTTGCCGCCCGGCGTGGGCAATTCGACGCGGCCGTTGTCGCCTGCTTCGGCGATCCAGGCGTGGACGCGGCGCGGGAGTTGTTCGACGTGCCCGTCATCGGCATCAGCGAGGCCGCCTTCCATGCCGCCAGCATGCTTGGCCGCCGCTTCGGCATTGTCAGCTTCACCGCGGCGCTGAAGCCCATGTTCGTGGATTGCCTGGAGCATGCGGGCCTCGCTCACCGCTGCGCCGGGTTCCGCATGGGGCCCGCCTTCTCCGGCGATCCGGGGCGCGTCGCGGAGGAGAGGCGGGACATGATCCTGGAACTGTGCCGCGCCAGCATAGAGCAGGATGGCGCGGAGGTGGTGATCCTGGCGGGCGGCCCGCTCGCTGGCCTCGCGCCGCTGCTGGCGCCCGATGTGGCGGCCCCGCTGGTGGATGGCACGGCGGCGGGCGTCCGGCTGGCCGCGGCGCTGGCCGGCCTCGCGCCCGTACGGCGCCCGCATCGCGGCCGCGCGCTTGCCGGCTATGAGCCAGGGCTGACGGCGCTCTATGCCGAAGGCGCAAACTGATGGGCCGCATCCTGCGGCTGGAACCGCTCACCGCCGAAGCCTTTCGGCCCTTCGGCGATGTGATGGACCCACCCGCCCTGGGTGAGAGGCCCGCGCTGGGCGCCAGCGTGGTGGCGCGCGATGGCGCCAGCACGCCCACGCTGGCTTTCAACCACGCAGCCCCTGTGGCCCTGCCGCTGCTGGCAACACAGATGGAGCGGCACAACCGGTCCGCGCAATGCTTCGTGCCGATGGATGTTTCGCGCTGGGTGGTGATGGTGGCGCCCGATCGCGGCGGCGCGCCCGACATCGCGGGGCTGCGCGGCTTCCTCGTGCGCGGCGACCAGGCGGTGAATTACCATCTGGGCAGCTGGCATCATCCGCTGCGCGTGCTGGACCGGCCCGCGCGCTTCGCCATCCTGATGTGGACCACCGGCCACAAACCGGATGACGAGGAATGGGCCACCCTGGAGGAAGCCGTGGAGTTGCGCGGGTGAGCCCATTATTCCCAACGCGAAGCGAATGACCTAAACCCCCTGCAATCCAGGGGGAAACATCATGCCATCAACCGGGCGCATCCTGACCACCCATACGGGCAGCCTGCCGCGGCCGCGCGCCCTGACCAAGCTGCACGCCCGCCGCGCTCGGGGCGAGGCAGTGGACGCGCAGGAACTGGCCGCCGCCTCCAGCGCCGCCGTCCAGGCCATCATCCCGAAGCAGCGCGCGGCCGGCATTGATATCCCGAATGATGGCGAGCAGGGGCGCGAATCCTTCGTGCTGTATCTGCGGGACCGTCTGACCGGCCTCGGTGGCAGCAGCGCGCGTGGCGGCTTCCAGGATATTGACGCCTATCCGGAATTCAAGGCCGAGATGCAGGCCGGACTCGCCGGGAAGGAGGCCGCCAGCGTCACCAGCAACCTGCCCGCCGCCATCGGCCCCGTGACCTATGTGGGCACGGCCGCCATGCAGGCGGAATGCGCGGAGTTTCGCGCGGCTCTGGGCAGCCCGGATGCGCCCGGCTTCATGGCCGCACCGTCACCCGGCATCCTCGCCGCCGTGGTGCAGAACCAGCATTACGCCAGTGACGATGCCTATCTCGATGCACTGGCCCATGCCCTCCGGGCCGAATACGGCGCCATCCTGGCCGCCGGCTTCACCTTGCAGATCGATTGCCCCGACCTCGCACTGGAGCGCCACGGCGCCTGGCAGGACAAGCCCCTCTCGGCCTTCCTCCATTTCTCCGAGCGTGTCGTCGCCGCCATCAACCGTGCCATCGAAGGGCTGCCGCGGCAGCGCATCCGGCTGCATGTCTGCTGGGGCAATTACGAGGCGCCGCATGACCATGACGTGCCCTTCGAGGATATCTGGCCGGTGATCCGCCAGGCGCAGGTGGGTGGCTTCGTGCTGCCCTTCGCCAATCCGCGCCACGCGCATGAACACCGGGTCTTCCGCCGCATGCCGCTGGCCGAGGATCAGATCCTGGTGGCCGGGGTGATTGATACGCTCACCAATTTCGTCGAGCACCCCGAAGTCGTCGCCGAACGGCTCGAACGCATCGCCGAGAGCATGGGCGATCCGCGCCGGCTGATGGCGGGGACCGATTGCGGCTTCGACACCTCGGCCGGGCGCGGGCGCGTGGTGGCCGAAGTGGTCTGGGCCAAGCTGCGCAGCATGGCGGAAGGGGCGCGCATCGCCTCTGGCCGCCTGCTCGGCCCGGGCTGACGGCGATGTGCTGGATTTGTGCGTCAACAGGGAGAAACCATATGAAGCGCCGCAATCTTCTGACCGCGACAGGGCTCGGCCTGGCCGCGCCCGCATTGGCGCAATCGCCGAGCTGGCCGGCTGGGCGGCAGGTTCGCATCATCATCACCTACCCGCCCGGCGGCACCACGGATTTCGTGGCGCGCCTGTTCGCCCAGCGCCTGGGCGAGCAGACGGGCGGCAATTTCATCGTGGAGAACCGCGCGGGCGGCGGCGGCGTGGTGGGCTGGACGGCGGCCGTGCGGGCACCCAATGACGGCACGGCCCTGTTGCTGACCGACAACTCCCTGGCCACCGCGCCACCGCTGCATGCCAATCTCGGCTTCGATATCGCGGCCGATTTCACGCCCATCTCGTTGCTGGTGGACTACCCGACGGTCTTCGTCGTGCCGGCCAATTCCCCGGTGCGCAGCCTGCGTGACTTCGTGGAGGCCGCGCGCGGCCAGGCGGCGGATGCGAATTTCTACGGCTCGATGGGGGCTGGCTCCTCACCGCATCTCTACACCGAGTATCTCCAGGACCTGGTCGGCATCCGGCTGACCCATGTGCCTTACCGCGGCATGGGGCCAGCCTTTACCGACCTGCTGGCCGGACGCATCGGCCTGCTCATCGCGGCCCCACCGACCGTGCTGGGTGCCGTGCGTGACGGCCGCGCAAGGGCGATTGCCATCGGCACCCAAGGGGGGCGCATTCCCGCCTTGCCCGATGTGCCGACCGCCCGCGAACTCGGCATCAACTTCACCTATTCCTTCTGGTACGGCCTGCTCGGCCCGCGCGGGATGGAGCCTGCGCTCGTGTCCCGCATCCAGGAGGAGATCGGCAAGGTGCTGGCCACGCCGGAAGTGCGCGAGCGCTTCGTGCAGCAGGGAGCGACGCCGGTGGGCGGCGATGGCGCGGCCTTGCGTTCGGTGATGGAGAGCGACCTGGCGCGCTGGAGCGAGGTTGTTCGCGCGAAGAACATCACCTTGCAGAACTGAAGGATGAGGGGCGCTGCCCCTCATCCCGGCAGGGGACGCGTCCCCTGCAACCCTCTCAATTGAAGCTGCAGGAAACTGGTTTCCTGCCGGGCCAGGGGCAGAGCCCCTGTTACGAACGCGGCAGTTCCTGCTCCACAAGCGCGCTGAAGAAACCCACCCCCAGCGGCGCCGCATCGTCGTTGAAATCATATTTCGGGTGGTGCACCGGCACGCCGCCCTTCCCGTCCGGCGCCTTCTGGCCGAGCTTCACGAAGGCGCCCGGCCGCTTCTCCAGCATGTAGGAGAAATCCTCGGCCCCCATGATGGGCGGGCGCTTGCGGATGATCCCCTCGGGCGCGAAGACCTTGGCGGCCGCCTTGGCCGCAAGGTCTGCCTCACGCTCATGGTTCACCGTGACAGGATAGCCCGACTTCCACTCCACCCGGATTTCCGCCTCGAAGGCATCCGCGACGGAGGCCGCGATGCGCTTGATGTGGCGCTCCATCGCCGCGCGCGTTTCCTTCTTCAGCGTGCGGATGGTGCCCTTGATCTCGCAGGTCTCGGGGATGACGTTGGAGGCGCTTCCGGCATGGAACATGCACAGGGACAGCACCGCGCTGTCCAGCGGGTCCACCCGGCGCGAGACGATGCCCTGCAGCGCCACCACCAGCTGCGCGCCGATCAGCACGGGGTCGATCGCCATATGCGGCCGCGCCGCATGGCCACCCAAGCCGCGGATATGGAACGTGACAGTATCGGCGGAGGCCAGAATTGGCCCGGCCACGATGGAAGTCTCGCCCAGCGCGAGCGAAGGGTCATTGTGGATTCCATAGACGCTGTCGCACGGAAAACGCTCGAACAGCCCTTCCTCGACCATGACGCGGCCACCGCCCGGGCCCTCCTCGGCCGGCTGGAAGATGAAGTTCACGGTGCCGTTGAAATTGCGCGTCTCGGCCAGGTATTTGGCGGCACCCAGCAGCATGGCGGTGTGGCCGTCATGGCCGCAGGCATGCATCTTGCCAGGGGTTTTGGAGGCATGCGGCGCACCGGTTTCCTCGGTCATCGGCAGGCAGTCCATATCGGCGCGCAGGCCGATGGAGCGGCCCGAATCCCCATTCCGCAACACGCCCACCAGGCCGGTGCCGGCGATGCCGCGATGCACCTCGATCCCCCAGGCGGCCAGCTTCTCGGCCACCAGGGCGCTGGTCGCATGCTCCTCGAAGCCAAGCTCGGGATTGGCGTGGATGGTCTGGCGCCATTCGGCGATTTCGGGCGCCATGGCGGCGATGCGGTTGTTGACAGGCATGGTGTGGCTCCTGGGCTATGGCCGGATTGTCGGGCCGGCGCCGCGCTCCGTCAAATTGGCAGCGCCACGCCCTGGTTGCCCCCCATGCTGGTTGACCCCCGTGGAAATCCTTCCTCTCCTCATGCCCGATGACCGGGAGACAACGCCATGCCCCTGCTGCTCGCCCTGGACCAGGGCACGACCTCGACACGCGCCATCGCCTTCGATGCGCGGCTGGTGCCGCTTGCCACGGCCCAGATGGACTTGCCGCAGCATTTCCCAGCACCCGGTTGGGTGGAGCATGAGCCGGAGGATATCGCGGGCCACGCCATCGCCGTATTGCGTGAGGCGCTGGCCAAGGCGGGTGGGACGGCGCGGGACGTCGCTGGCATCGGCATCACCAATCAGCGCGAGACGACGCTGCTCTGGGAGCGCGCCACGGGCCGCGCCGTCAGCCGCGCCATCGTCTGGCAGGATCGCCGCACCGCCGCCGCTTGCCACGAATTCCGCGCGGCGGGGCATGAACCCCTGGTCACGGCCCGCACCGGCCTGCTGCTGGACCCCTATTTCTCCGCCACCAAGCTCGCCTGGCTGCTCGACAACACGCCAGGCGCCCGCGCCGCCGCCGAGCGGGGCGAGCTCTGCTTCGGCACGGTGGAGAGCTTCCTGCTGTTTCGCCTGACCGAAGGGCGCGTCCACGCGACCGATGCGACCAATGCCGCGCGTACCATGCTCTTTGAAATCCACCGCGGCATCTGGGACGCCGAACTCTGCGCCCTGTTCCGCGTGCCCATGGGCATCCTGCCGGAGGTGCGCGACTGCGCGGCCCCTTTTGGCGAGACCACGCTGCTGGGCGGCTCCATCCCCATCCTGGGCATGGCGGGGGATCAGCAGGCAGCGACCATGGGCCAGGCCTGCTTCACGCCCGGCATGATGAAATCCACCTATGGCACCGGCTGCTTCGCGCTGCTGGTCACGGGGGCGGAGGCGGTGGCCTCCAGCAACCGCCTGCTCACCACCATCGCCTGGCAATTGCAGGGCAAGCGGGCCTATGCGCTGGAGGGCTCGATCTTCATGGCGGGCGCCACGGTGCAATGGCTGCGCGATGGCCTCGGCATCATCCAGCATGCGCGTGAGGCCGGCGAATGGGCCGCCCACGCCAATCCCGCCGAGCGGGTGCACCTGGTGCCCGCCTTCACCGGCCTGGGCGCGCCCTGGTGGGATGCGGCCGCGCGCGGCGCCATCCTCGGCCTGACCCGTGCGTCCGGCCGCGCCGAGATCTGCCGCGCCGCGCTGGAATCCGTCGCTCTCCAGACCAGCGACCTGCTGGACGCCATGCGGCGCGACTGGCCGGCCTTGCAGGAGACGGTGCTGCGCGTGGATGGCGGCATGGTGGCGAGCGATTGGACCATGCAATTCCTGGCCGATATCCTGGGTGCGGCGGTGGATCGCCCCGAAGTGCCGGAGACGACCGCGCTGGGGGCCGCCTATCTCGCCGGCCTCCAGGCCGGGCTGCTGCCACCGCCTGGCGATGCACCCACCCATTGGCGGCTGGAGCGCCGCTTCCTCCCCGGCATGGCGCCCGAGGAGGCGGCGCGGCGCAAGAGCGACTGGCACCACGCCGTGCGAAGCGTGCTCAGCCCATGATCTTCGAGCGCTTCGGCATCACGCCCATCATCAACGCCTATGGCACCAACACCCGCCTCTCCGCCGGGCCGCTCAGTGACGAAGTGGCGGAGGCGATGCGTGCGGCCGCCACCGCCAGCGTGGATATCCTGGACCTCCAGGCCGCCGCCTGCCGGGAGATCACGCGCGCCACGGGGGCGGAGGCGGGCTTCGTCACCGCGGGCGCTTCCGCCGCCCTGCTGCTGGCCGCCGCCGCCTGCATGGCGCGGCTGGATGCGGGGGCGATGAACCGCCTGCCCAGCACCCGCGAAGGCCGCTGCGAATTCCTCATCTCCCGCAGCCAGCGCAACATGTATGACCGCGCGATCGAGACGGCGGGCGGAAGGCTTGTGGATGTCGGCATTCCGGACCGCGTCTCCGGGGCCGGGGTGCGCGATGCGAGTGCCGCCGAATTCGCCGATGCCATCACCCCGCGCACCGCCGGCATCCTGCATGTGGCGCAACCGCATGCCGAGCCGCCCTTGCCCGGGATTGCCCGCGTGGCGCGTGAAGCAGGCATTCCGCTGATCGTGGATGCCGCCGCGCAATTGCCGCCGGCCGCGAATTTGCGCCGTTTCATCGCGGAGGGCGCTGATCTGGTGGCCTTCTCCGGCGGCAAGGCCATGGGTGGGCCGCAGGCTTCGGGCATTCTTGCGGGACGCGGAGCGCTGGTGGCCTCGGCCCTCGCGCAGATGCTTGATCTTGACCTGCCCGAGGCGCAGTTCCGCGCGCCGGCCGAATTCCCGGCCTTGTCGCAACTGGCCTTTTTCCCGCGCACCGGCATCGGCCGCTCCTGCAAGGTGGGGCGCGAGGAAGTGATGGGGCTGCTGGTGGCCTTGCAGCGCTTCACGAGCGAGGATGCGGCGACGCGCCAGGCGCGCTGGCAGGCCCGGCTGGATGCGGTGCGCCAGGCCTCGGGCCTGGTTTTCGAGGAGGCGATGGCCGGCGAGGTGCCGCTCCTCCTGCTGCGCTGCGTGGATGCGCCGGCCGTCGAGGCGCGGCTGCGCGCCGGCACCCCCGCCGTGCATGTGAACCCCGCGCGCCTGCGCGACGGGATGCTGACCATCAACCCGATCAGCCTGCATGAGCGTGATTGCGCGCGGCTCGGCCAATTGCTGCGCGCGGCCCTTGCGGATTGAGGCCGGCCAGCGAACACTCGGCCCCAGGGAGATCAGAATGGACCGCTTTCTCGTCGGCAATGGCGCGGGGTTTTCGGGCGACCGGGTGGATGCGCCGCTCCCCGTGCTACGCACGCTGATCGCCAGCGGCCTGCCCTCTGCCATGTTCTTCGAAACGCTGGGCGAACGCACCGTGGCCCTCGCCCATCTGGAAAAGCGCCGTGACCCCGAGGCAGGGTATGAGCCCATGCTGGAGCGGCTGCTGGAACCCATCCTGGCGCTGGCCAAACAGCACGGCATTCCACTCCTGGGCAATTGGGGTGCCGCAAATCCCCCCGCCGCCGCGCGCGCCGTGGCACGCCTCGCGATGGCGCAGGGCATGCCCGATCTGCGGATCGCGCTGGTGGAGGGCGATGACGTGACGGGCCTGGTCGCCGGCGGCCAATTGCCGGTGCATGAGGCGGATGCGGGCCTCGACATGGGCGCCTGGAACCTCATCGCCGCCAATGCCTATATCGGCGCGGAGCCGCTGATCGAGGCGCTGGCGCTGGGCGCCGATGTCATCGTCGCGGGCCGCACCAGCGACCCCGCACTGGCCATTGCGCCGCTGGCGCATCACTTCGGCTGGCGGGCGGATGATTGGGAGAAGCTGGCCCTGGGGGCGGCCACCGGGCATCTGCTGGAATGTGGGAGCCAGGTGACCGGCGGCGTCTTCTGGGACCCGGGCTACAAGGACATCCCTGACCCCGCAAATATCGGCTTTCCCATCGCGGAAGTGACGCGGGATGGCGGCCTGGTCATCACCAAGGCCGCCGATACCGGCGGCCTCGTGGATCTGCGGACGGTAAAGGAGCAATTGCTCTACGAACTGCACGACCCCACGCACTACATCACGCCCGACGTGGTGCTGGATATCAGCCATTGCACGCTGGAACAGCTGGGCCAGGACCGCGTGGCGGTGCACGGCCTGCGCGGCCATCCGCGCCCCGATACGCTGAAGGTGACTGCGAGCTTCGAGGGCAGCTGGCTGGGCGAGGGCGAGGTTTCGGTCGCCGGTCCCAATGCCCTCGCCCGCGCCCGCGCCACCGCCGATGTGCTGCTGGAGCGCATGAAGATCCGCGGGCTGGACGTCCGCGCGCGCGTGGATCTGATCGGCGTCGCCAGCGTGCATGACAGCGATGATGGCGCGCTATGGCGCGGCTATGACGGGCCGGAGCCACCCGAAATCCGCATCCGCCTGGCCGTCGAGGCCCGCACGCGCGACGATGCGGACCAGGCCGCGCGCGAGGTGCTGGCCATGCTGTGCTGCGGCACTGCGGGCACGGGCGGGGCGCGCTGGCGCGTGACACCGCGCATCCTGACGCGCAGCCACCTGGTGCTGCGGGAGCGTGTGCCGGTCACGGTTTCGGTGCGGACAGCGCGGGAGATTTTATCGTGATCGAGGTCCCCCTCCACGAAGTTGCCCATAGCCGCGCGGGGGACAAGGGCAATCGCCTGAACATGTCCCTCATTCCCTATCGCGCGGCGCTGTATCCCGTCCTGGCCGAACAGGTGACGGCCGAGCGGGTGCTGGCGCTGTTCCGCCATCGCGGCGCCACAACCTGCGTGCGGCATGACCTGCCATTGCTGCACGCCTTCAACTTCGTCGTGGATGAGGTGCTGGAGGGTGGCGTGAATGGCAGCCTCAACCTCGACGGCCATGGCAAGACCCATTCCTTCCGCCTCCTCGCGCTGACGATCTCCGTCCCCCCTGACCTGCTGGAGAGACCCGCATGAACCGCCGCACCCTCCTGGCCGCAGCGACTTCGGCACCCTTTGCCGCTCATGCCCAGACGGGCGAATGGCCACGCCAGCCGCTGCGCGTGATCCTGCCCTTCGCCTCGGGCGGCGTTACCGATCTCACGGCACGGCTGCTGGCACCCGGGTTGCAACAGCGGCTGGGCCAGCCCGTCATCATCGAGGGGCGCACCGGGGCGGGCGGCACGATCGCGGCCGAGCTGGTGGCGCGCGCGACCGATGGCCACACGCTGTTCAGCACCACAGGCGCCACCAACAGCATCGCACCCGCGCTGTTCCCGACGCTGCGCTATGATCCGGTGCGGGATTTCCAGCCGATCAGCTTCATCGCGCGCGTGCCGCATGTGGTGCTGGTGAACCCGGCCTCCGGGCTGACCAACATCCAGGAGCTGATCGCCCTGCTGCGGCGGGAACCGGGGCGGCACAACTATGCCTCCACCGGGGCTGGCTCCATCACCCACCTGGCGCCCGAGTTGTTCCTGCAGCTGGCCGGCGTTCAGGCCACGCATATCCCGACGCGAGGCTCCGGCCCCGCCATCATCGAGCTGCTGGCCGGGCGCGTGACCTTCATGATTGACGCGCTCGCGCCGGCCATCGGCCAGGTGCAGCAGGGCAGCCTCAAGGCGCTCGGCGCCGGCACCAGGACGCGCATCCCGAACATGCCGGATCTGGTCCCCGTGGCCGAGCAGGGGCTGCCGGATTTCGAGAGCTACACCTGGGCCGCCATCTACATGACCGCCGGCGCGCCGCCCGCTGTGGTGCAACGCCTGCACGCCGCCACCGTCGCCGCTGCGCGCGACACGGATGTGACGCGGCGCTTCTTCGAACTGGGCTACGAGCTGGTGGCCTCGACGCCCGAGGAGCTGGCCCGCATCCAGCGCGAGGAATATGTGAAATGGGGCGCGGTGATCCGCCGCGCGGATATCAAGCCAGAGAGCTGAGCCTTGCGGTGATTGAACGCCAGGGCTTGCGGGTCACTCAGGCCGCGCTGGCGAGATGATGTGCTTTCAGACCGGCGCGCAGCAACGGCGCGCGCGGCATGATGCTCACTCGCCCGGTTGGCGCTCGCGCAGCTTCAGGCGTTCCATCTCCGGCACGGATTGGCCGGCATCCACGAAAGCCTGCTTCAGCGCCTGCAGATTGGGCGCGAAGATCCCCTCGCGGTTCTGATAGCACCATTCGCGGCTCTCGGCCGGCATGCGCAAGGACCCCTGGAAGCGTGGCATGACCCAGCGGGCAAAGAGCTCATAGCTGCGCAAGGTCTGCTCGCGATCGGCCCATTCATGGGCGCGGAACAGGATGCCGCCGGCACCGCCCTCGCTGAAGCCGATCAGCCGTTCAATTCCCTTGGCCACGGTTTCGGGACTGCCGACGAGCGTGGTGCCGGCGCGCAGCCCATCGCCCAGCGGGTCCTCAGTCCGGGTCGGCGGGCGGCCGAGGGTTTCGCCGAAATAGCTCTCGGTCTCCATGCGCTCACCGATGCGGCAATCTCGCATGGCGCGCTCATCCTCCTCGGCGCAATGCATGTTGACGACGAGGCGCCAGTTCCGGCGGTCCATGGTGTGCCCGTGCTTCGCGGCCTCGGCCTCGGCCATGCGCCATTGCTCGGCGAGCTTCTGCGGCCCGCCGGGCAGGCCGGCGCCGAGCGAGATCAGGCCCAGGCCATGCTTCGCCGCCGCCAGCGCGCCGGAAGGCGTGGTGGAGGAAGCCACCGAGATCGGAAACCGCGGATGGGTGTAGGGGGCCAGGTGCAGCCGCGCTTCGCGCAGTTCGAACCAGTCGGTCTTCATGGTCACCGGCCCGTCACAGGCCAGCAGCCGCGTGATCGCCTGCAACGCCTCCTCCATGCGTGGGCGCTGGGTATGGGCCTCGATGCCCATCATGTAGGCGTCGCTCACCAGGGCGCCGGGGCCGCAGCCCAGCATCACCCGGCCACGCGTCATGTGGTCCAGCTGGACGAAGCGCTGCGCCACGAGGAACGGGTGGTGATAGGGCAGGCTGGTCACGCCGGAACCAAGCCGGATATGCTTGGTGCGTTCGGCCGCGGCGGCGATGATGATCTCGGGGCTGGCGATCGTCTCCCAGCCGGCCGAGTGATGCTCACCGATCCAGGCTTCATCGAAGCCCAGCTGGTCCAGCGCCACCAGAAGATCGAGATCGCGCCCCAAGGCGAGCGTGGGATTGTCGCCCAGCCGGTGGAAGGGGGCGAGAAAAATGCCGAAATTCAGTCCAGCATGGGCCATGGGAAGTTCCTCGTCTTTGCGCCGAGCGTGACGCGCCGCTCAGCGCTTGGCAACCACAAGCGCCACGCCCAGCACGGCCACGGCCGTGCCCGCGATGGCCAGCCAGGCCATTTCATCGCCCAGCACCAGCCAGGCGATGAGCGCGGCCAGCGGCGGCACCAGGAAGAACACGGATGAGGCGCGCGTCGCCTCGCCATGGCGCAGCATGGCAAACAGGATGGAAAGCGAGATCAGCGAATTCACGAAGACCATGTAGGACAGGCCAATGAACAGCTCCGGCGCCCAATCCACCACCATGGTTTCGGTGAACCAGGCGACGGGCAGGCTCGCCACCAGCGCCACGCTGCACATGACGAGGTTGGCGGTGACCAGGTGGGTGGAACGGCCGGATTTGCGCTCCAGCAGCGCGCCGCTGGTCATGACGCTGAGCGCCAGCATCGCAAAGCCCAGCCCCAACCAGCCACTTGCCGAAAAGCCCGTGCCGGAGCTGATCACCAGCCCGGCGCCCAGCAGGCCCAGCATCAGGCCAATCCAGCCGCGCGTCCCTACCGGCGGGTCACCCACCACGACGGGCGCCAGCAAGGCCACCAGCACAGGTTGCAGGCCGATCAGCAATGCGATGGTGCCCGCCCCCATGCCATTCGCCATGGCGAGGTTCATCGCAGCGAAATACGCGAATTGCACCAGCAGCCCCATGCGGACCAGATGCATCAGCGTGGCGCGATCGGGCCGCGCGGGCCGCAGGACAAGCCATAGTGGCAGCAGGATCGCCACCACCGTGGCGTAGCGCATGACCTGCAGCGTCATCGGCTCGGCATGCGGCAGGCAGAGCTTGATGGCGGTAAAGCCGCCCGACCAGAGCGAGACAAACAGAAAAGGCGCCGCGACCAGCCAGGCTGGCCGCGGCTGAGAGGCTGCTGTCTTCAACGATCCGCCGTGCGGAACGCCGAAGGCCCACCATCCACAGCGATGCGCCCGGACAGGGCCGTCAGGCGCTGGCCATCAAAACCGAAGCCCTGGATTTCGCGTTCCACCATGTTCTGAACATAGACCCGCGTGCCGTCATTGTTGAAGACCACGCCCTGCCCCCAGCTTCCCATCTCGGCCTGGGCCACGCGCGTCAGCCGGCCGTCATCAATGCGCAGCATCACAAGCTGGCCCCGCCCATAGAGCGGGTGATTGGCGGCACGGGCCGAGCCATTGATCACCACCACCGCCACATGCCGCCCATCGGGGCTGACCTGGATGCCCTCCGGAGTTGGCCCCACGCTGATGGTATCCGCCACGCGGAAGGGCTCGGCCGTGAGCGAAACGAGGCTCACCGTATCGGCATCGCCCGAGACGCGACCGAGATTGGCGACCACGGCCCAACGCCCATCGCGGGTGATCCCGAGGCCATAGGGCCGGATGCCGACGGTGATGTCGCGCCCGGCAAGGGTCACGGCCTCGCCCTCCACCTTCAGCACGGTCACCATGAAATCGCCATCGCGCGTCACCAGCGCGAAGCGCCCATCGGGGGTGAACTGCGCATGGCTGACGCCCGAGGCCGGCGGCCCGATGGTCAGCGTGGAGAGCGGCGCCAACCGCCCATCCGCAATGCGATACACGCTGACGGTTCCGGCATTGCGATTGGCCACCAGCGCCAGCGTGCCCGCACGATTGACCGAGACGCCCGAAGCACCCGCCCCGGCTTCCAAAGTCTGCACCACGGCGGGTGGCGTCGCGCGCAGGTCAATCACCGAAAGCCGGTTGTCGGGGATGGTGCGTGCCGGATTGGCCGGGTCCAGCTTCTGCGCGGAGGTGACAAGGCCCAGCCGCTCATCCGGCGTCAGCGTCACGGAAAGCGGCGGCCCCACCACCGAATGCGGCGCCTGCACGCTGCCCACCACCCGCGGCGGATGACTGCCGAGATCGAGAATGGTGATCGTATCGGCCGGCGGGTTTTGCACAACGCGGACCGTGCCATTCTCCAGCACGGCCTTGCTGTCATTGCCGGAGAGCGCGAGCTGCGCGAAGGCTGGGCCCGCCGCGAGCAGGGCCGCGAGCGCGGTGAGGGTGGCTTTCTTCATGATGTCCTCCTGCGGGGTCTGCCGCCCCATGGACCAAGCCTAGGGCCTCGGGCGGCGCAGCGCCACAGGCCAGATACGGCGTGCTTGACCTGGCGCGCCAGCCCCGGAAGATGCGTGTTGCACGCTCAACGGAACCCAGCCGATGCTTCGCAGCACCCTGCGCCATGCCGCCCTGTTCCTGTTGCTGGGCGGCCCACCCGCGCTGGCCAATGACAGCAGCGCCGCCATCGGCCTGGGCGGCCTGACACTGACGCGCAGTGCCGAAATCCGGCTGGACCAGCAGGAGCTTTTCATCAGCCGCACGCAGGTGCGGGTGAACTACGTCTTCACCAACACCACCGACCGCGACATCGAGACGCTGGTGGCCTTCCCCCTGCCCGACTTCACCCATTCCCCGGTGGAGCGCGTGCCCGATTACGCCCGGGACCTGAATTTTCGCACCCTGGTGGATGGCCGCCCGCTTGCGTTGGAACTGGTGCAGCGCGCCACCTTTCGCGGCAAGGACATCACGGACCGCCTGCGCGGCCTCGGCCTGCCGCTGGTGGGCGGCGCGGATGAGCGCTTCGAATACGCAGCCAATGCCCTGCCCGAGGCGACGCGCGCCGCCTTGGTGCGGGAGGAGCTGGTCCTCGGCCATTTCGGGAATGGCCGCACCACCATCGACGAACCCGCCTGGACCGTCACCAGCAGCATCACGCGGCGCCAGATCTTCCCTGGTGGGCGGAGCCTGCGGGTGCAGCACAGCTACACGCCCTTCGCCGGCGGCTCGGTCGGTGGACGCCTCTCACCCCGGCATCGCCAATCGGCGGATTTCCGGGCCGCCCGGGCCCAATTCTGCATGGATGACAGCTTCATCGCCGCACTGGACCGCCGCACCAGCCGGGCGGCGAATGGTTCCGACTACAGCGAGGTCTGGCTGCAATACATGCTGACGCCGGGCGGCAACTGGGCCGGGCCGATCCGCGATTTCCGCCTGGTGGTGGACAAGGGCAATCCGGGCTCGATCGTCAGCTTCTGCGGCGAAGGGGTGCGCCGGCTGGATGACCGGCGGTTCGAGATGCGCCTGCGCGACGTCACGCCCAGCCGGGAGCTTGATATCCTGATCGTGGATTTTCACCGGGATTGAGCCGGACAGCAAAGAGACTTGAGCAGTTTCCAGGATCAGGGCAGAAGGTTTGGAGGAAACACCCCAGGGAGGCCACAAGGCCATGACGACCCGTCGCACCGCGCTGTTCGGCGCGCTCGCCACTCCCGCCATGCTTGCCGCCAGGGGCGCACAGGCGCAGGAAGTGACGCTTCGGCTGCACCATTTCCTGCCCGCCGTTTCCAATGTGCACCGGCATTTCCTCATGCCTTGGGCGCAGAAGATCAACGCCGAAAGCCAGGGCCGTCTGCGCGTGCAGATCTTCCCGGCGATGCAGTTGGGCGGCGCGCCGCCGCAACTCTACGACCAGGCCAAGGATGGCGTCGTGGACATCATCTGGACGCTGCCAGGCAATACGCCGGGCCGCTTCCCCTCCATCGAGGTGATCGAGCTGCCTTTCGTTGCCCATAAGCGCGCCAGCGTGAATGCGCGCGTGGTGCAGGAACTCTATGAGACGCGCTTCCGCCAGGAATTCGCCGATACGCAGATCCTTTGCGCCTGGGCGCATGATGCGGGCGTGATCCATGCGCGCCGCGAGGTCCGCCGCCAGGAAGACCTCAACGGCCTGAAGCTGCGCTTCCCCACGCGCCAGGCCGGCGAAGCGCTGCGCGCACTGGGTGCCGCCCCCATCGGGCTGCCCATCCCGCAAGTGCCCGAGGCGCTGGCCCAGGGCGTGATCGATGGCGCCGTGGTTCCCTGGGAAGTCGTCCCCTCGATCCGCCTGCACGAGACGCTGCGCAACCACACCGAGATCGCGGGCTCGCCCACCTTCTATGTGGCCAGCTTCGTGCTGGCGATGAACAAGGCGAAGTATGAAGCCCTGCCGGCCGATCTGCGGCGCGTGCTGGATGCCAATTCCGGCCAGGTGGCCGCCGCGATGGCGGCCAAGGTCTGGGATGAGCAGGGGCCGGTGGTGGAGGAGATGGTTCGCCGCCGCAACAACGCCATCATCGAGCTCTCGGCCGAGGAAACCCAGCGCTGGACGCGCACCACGCAACCCGTGATCGACAACTGGGTGCGCGCGATGAGCGAGCGCAACATCCAGGCTGCCGCGTTGCTGGAGGAGACCCGCGCGCTCATCGCCCGCTACGGCCAGGGCGTGACCTGAGCGACGCGCCACCCCGCGGCCCGGTTGCCCGCCTCGCTGCCACACTCGCTGTGTGTGGCGGCGTGGTGCTGCTGGCCACCGCCTTGCTCACCGTCATCTCGGTCACCTTGCGCTGGCTTACGAGCCAGCCGGTGAAGGGGGATTTCGAGCTGGTGTCACTGGGCTCCGGCCTCGCGGTCTTGGGGTTTCTCGCCTGGGGCAGCGTCACCCGCTCGAACATCCTGGTGGACAGCTTCACCACCTGGCTGCCGCCGCGCCTCAATGGCGCGATTGATGCGTTCTGGTCGCTGGTCTGGGCCGCGACCATGCTGCTGATCGCCGAGCGCATGTGGCAGGGGATGTTCGACACCTGGCGCAACGGCATGCGCACCATCGGATTGCTGGCGCTGCCCTATTGGTGGGCCATCGGCATCGGCGCCTTCTGCTTCGCGCTGGCGGGCGTGGCCGCGCTGCTGGCCATCCCGCGGCTGCTCAAGGGCCAGCGCTGATGGCGCCGGAATTCCTGCTGGCCCTGGCCGGCTTCGCCGGGCTGATGGCGCTCATCATCCTGCGCGCTCCCATCGCACTGGCCATGCTGATCGCGGGTGCGGCGGGCTATGTCCACATTCTCGATCAGGCCGCGCTGTTCAACTACCTGAAGACGACGCCCTATCACCTTTTTGCCAATTACACGTTGAGTGTGATCCCGCTGTTCATCCTCATGGGCGCGCTGGCCGAGCGCGGCGGGTTGGCGCGCGATCTTTTCGCCGCAGCGAATGCCCTGCTGGGCCGCCGGCCGGGTGGCCTGGCCATGAGCGTGATCGGCGCGAGTGCGGCCTTTGGCGCGGTCTGCGGCTCCTCCGTCGCTACCACCGCCACCTTTGGGCGCGCAGCACTGCCGGAGCTGCTGCGCTTCGGCTACGCCCCGGGCTTCGCCACCGGGACCATCGCGGTGGGCGGCACGCTGGGCATCCTGATCCCGCCTTCCGTCATCCTCGTCGTCTATGCGATCAGCACCGAGCAGAACATCGCCAAGCTCTTCATGGCGGCCCTGATTCCCGGCCTGATGGCGACGGCCTTCTACCTGTTCACCATCTGGCTCTGGATGCGGTTCCGCCCGGAGCTGGGCCCGCCAGCGCCCCCGCTGGAGCCGGGCGAGCGCGCCCGCGCCTTCCGCAACGTGATCCCGGTGATGATCATCGCCATCTTGGTTGTGGGCGGCATCTATGGCGGCGTCTTCACACCGACGGAAAGTGCGGCTGTCGGCTGCATCGGCGTGCTGCTGATCGGCCTGGTGCGGCGCAGCCTGTCCCTCACGGATATCCGCGCGGCCTTGCTCGGCACGGCCGAGACCACCGCCATGATCTTCGCCATCCTGCTGGGTGCCGAGGTGTTCAACGCCTTCCTCGCCTTGTCGCAAGCGCCCGACCTGCTGGCGATGTGGGTGACGGATCAGGGTTTCCCACCCTACGGCGTGCTCGTGGC
Organism: Sediminicoccus sp. KRV36; assembly: GCF_023243115.1. NCBI lineage: Bacteria > Pseudomonadati > Pseudomonadota > Alphaproteobacteria > Acetobacterales > Roseomonadaceae > Sediminicoccus > Sediminicoccus sp. KRV36. Next base: position 1,319,032 of record NZ_CP085081.1, on the reverse strand, counting down.
GCTGCTGGTGACCTACATCGTGCTGGGCGCGGTGATGGACGAGCTGGCGATGATCCTGCTCACGCTCCCTGTCTTCTTTCCCGTCATCACCGCGCTCGATTTCGGCATGACGACCGAGGAGACGGCCATCTGGTTCGGCATCCTGGTTCTGGTGGTGGTCGGCATCGGGCTGACGGCGCCGCCGATCGGGCTGAATGTCTTTGTCATCTCCGCCATTGCGCGCCAGGTCCCGATCGCGCAGACCTATCGCGGCGTCCTGCCCTTCCTGGCGACGGATCTCGTGCGGCTCGGCCTTTGTGTTGCCTTCCCCGCACTCAGTCTTTGGCTGGTGCGCCTTCTGACCTAGGATCAGACCATGTCCGACCCCATCCCCTATGCCCGCCCGGCCCCCGGCAGCCAGCCGCCGCTGGACAGCCCCGCCTATCGCAGCACGCAAAGCCGTGCGCCGCTGTACCCGCCCATCCGGGCACCCCATACGCTGACCGAAGCGAGTTCGCCGCGCCTCTCGCCCATGCATTATCCGGTGCATGCCGACATGTCGGTGGTGGCCGGGAAGGCCGCGATGGGCGAGCGCATCATCGTCGCTGGCCGCGTGCTGGATGAGGCGGGGCGGCCCGTAGCGAACAGCATGGTGGAAATCTGGCAGGCCAATGCCGCCGGACGCTACCATCATGTGCGCGACGATCACGACGCCCCGCTCGACCCGAATTTCGAGGGCCATGCGCGCGTGTTCACTGATGCGGGGGGGAATTACCGCTTCACCACCATCCGCCCCGGCGCCTATCCCTGGCGCAATCACCACAATGCCTGGCGGCCGGTGCACATCCATTTCGGTCTGTTCGGCGCCGGCTACGCCCAGCGCATGATCACCCAGATGTATTTCCCGGGTGATCCGCTGCTGCCCCACGACCCCATCTTCAACACGACCGCCGATAAAGCGGCGCGCCAACGTCTCATCGCCAGCTTCGATCTGGATGTGACGCAGCCCGAATGGGCGCTGGGCTACCGCTTCGACATCACGCTGCGCGGCCCCGCAGCGACACCCTTCGAAGAGGGGGATCATCACTGATGGCCACGGCACATCAAACCGCCGGCCCCTATTGGCACATGATCGATTTCCCCGCCTGGGCCGACCTGCTGCGCGCCGATGGCCCCAATGCCGGCGCCGAGGGCGAGCGCATCGTGATTGAGGGCACCATCACCGATGGCGATGGCGCGTTGGTGACAGATGCCATGGTGGAAATCTGGCACGCCGACCCTGCCGGCCGCTATGACGCGGAATTCCAGGGCTTCGGCCGCTGCGCGACCAATGCCGAGGGGCGCTTCCGCTTCATCACCCTGAAGCCCGGCCCGGTGCCGGGCCGCGGCAATACACTCCAGGCGCCGCATGTGCAGATCGCGATCTTCGCGCGCGGCCTGCTCAGCCACGTGACAACCCGCCTCTACTTCGCCGCCGAGAAGCTGAACGAGACCGATCCGCTGCTGGCACTCGTTCCCGCCGAGCGCCGCGCGACCCTGATCGCCGAGCCGGCGGCGCCCGGCACCTGGCAGCTCGACATCCGGCTGCGCGGGGGCGCCGAAACCGTTTTCCTGGATATCTGACATGACCATGTCCCTTGGGTCCGTGAACCCCGCCGATTCCCCCGTGATGGGCGTGCTCTACGGCACGGATGCGATGCGCGCCGCGATGGGCGAGCGCGCCTTCCTCCAGCGCATGCTGGATGTGGAGGCCGCACTCGCCCGCGCGCAATCGCGCCTCGGCATCGTGCCGACCGAGGCGGCGGCCGCGATCACCCTTGCCGCGCAGGTGGACAAGCTGGATTTCGCCGCACTGGGCGAGGCCACGCGCAATACCGGCTATCCCGTGGTGGGGCTGGTCAAGCAGCTCACCGCACTTGCCGGCCATGATGCCGGGCGCTGGACGCATTGGGGTGCCACCACGCAGGACATCATGGACACCGCCGTGGTGCTGCAGATACGCCAGGGCCTGGCCCTGCTGCGCGGTGATCTCATGGCCGTGATCGGCGGCTTCGCGGCCATGGCCAGGCGCCATCGCGGCACCATCATGGCCGGGCGCACGCATTTGCAGCACGCCCTGCCGGTCACCTTCGGCTACAAGGTGGCGGTCTGGCTCTCGCCCCTCATCACCATGCTGGAGCGGCTGGAGCAGCTGCGCCCGCGCGTGGAGCGCGTGCAGTTCGGCGGGGCGGCCGGCACTCTTGCCTCGCTCGGCGATCAGGGCCTCGCGGTCCAGCGCGAATTGGCGGCGGAGTTGGGCCTCGCCTGCCCCGATATCCCCTGGCATGTGGCGCGTGACGGCCTGACCGAGGCGGTGGCCTTCACAGGCCTGCTCTGCGGCGCCCTCTCCAAGATCGCAACCGATGTCATGCTGCTCATGCAGACCGAGGTGGCGGAGGTGAATGAGCCGCATGTGACGGGGCGCGGCGGCTCCTCCACCATGCCGCAGAAGCGCAACCCGATCGCCTGCGAGTATATCCTCGCGCAGTCGCGCGGCGTGCATGCGCTGGTGCCGCAGATGATGGCCGCCATGGCGCACGACCTGGAGCGCGGCACCGGCCCCTGGCAGGCGGAATCCCTGGCCATCGGGCAGGCCTTCAACCTGACGCATGGCGCACTGCTGCAAGCGCGCTTCCTGGCGGAGGGGCTCGTCGTGGACCCTGCGCGGATGATGCGCAACCTGGCCGCGACCGGCGGCCTGATCGCCTCCGAGCAGGTGATGATGGGCCTGGCGCCGATCCTGGGCCGCGGCGAGGCGCATCACATCGTCAACCGCGCCTGTGACCTTGCCATCGCCCAGGGCATCCCGCTGCTGGCCGCGCTGGAGGCGGACCGCGACATCGCCTCCCGCGTCGAAGCCGCGAAGTTGCGCGCGCTGTGCAACCCGGAGAACTACCTCGGGAGTGCGATGCTGTTCGTGGACCAGGTGCTGGCCCGCGTGGCGACGCGCTGAATCATGGCGCGCGAAGCCCTGACCGGCCCCAGCATCTGGACCGGCGCCGAGATGGCGGAACGCAGCGACTGGATCTGGCATTGGAGCGCGGCCGAGCTCACGGAGCTGCTGGCCTGTGGCCACGCCATGCTGGCCAGTGGCCGCATGGTGGAGGAGTTCCGGCATTCTGACGTGCCATTGCCCATCACCGCCCCGCGCCTCGCCGCCATCCGGCAGGATCTCGAAGATGGCTCGGGCATCGTCAATCTGCGCGGCCTGCCCATCGAGGCCACGACGCCGGAGCTGCTCCGCGCCATCCTCTGGGCCATCGGGCTGCATCTCGGCACGGCGCTTTCCCAGAGCAAGCTCGGCGAATTGCTGGGCGAGGTGCGCGACACCGGCGAGGTACTGGGGCGGCCCGGCAGCCGTGGCTACCGCACAGGTGGCGCCTTGCGCTTCCACACCGACCGCTGTGACGTGGTGGCGCTGCTCTGCTGCCGCCAATCCCGGAGCGGTGGCGAGAGCCTGATCGTCTCCACGCCGGCGATCCACAACGCCATGCTGGAACGCGCGCCCGCCCTGCTCGATCTGCTGTTCGAGCCCTGGTTCCACAGCCGCCAGCAGGAGCAGCAGCCGGGCGAAAAGCCCTGGTATCGCAACCGCATCTTCGCGCTGCATCAGGGTCGCTTCACCAGCCAGTACAGCCGCAGCTACGTCGAATCCGCGCAGCGTTTCGACGATGTGCCCCGCCTGACGCCCGGCCAGAACGCCGCCCTCGAAATGCTGGCCGCGCTCGCCACCGCGCTTGCGCTGCAAACCCGCATGGAGCCGGGGGATATCCAGCTCCTGAACAACCACATCACCTATCACGCCAGAACCGAATTGCTCGATCCCGAGCGCCAGAGGCTGCTCTATCGCCTGTGGCTTTCACTGCCCAACAACCGCGCCCTGCCGGCTGATTTCGAGGAGCTCTGGGGGCCGGTCGAAGCGGGTGCCGTGCGCGGCGGCGTGGTCGCCGCCGCCGGCTATCGCAGCATCCTCGATCGTTTCAGCCAGGCTTAGCCAGGGCCTGCGCCACGCGCCGCGCGAAATCCGCCGGATCACGCGGGGCATCGCCATCCTGCAGGCGCGCCAAGTCAAGGATCAGGCCGGCCTGGTCACTCAGCACGGCGTCATCCACATCGGCTTCCGCCAAATGGCGGATCAGCGCGTGGCGGGGATTGATTTCCAGCACCGGCAGCCCGCCCTGGAAGCCGCGCCCCGCCCGGCGCAGCAGGCGCTGCATCGCCAGGTCCGGGCCGAATTCACCCGCCGCCAGGACGGCCACGCTTTCCACCAGCCGGTCCGTCGCGCGCACCTCGGAGACATGTTCGGCCAGTGCGGATTTCAGCCGCTCCAGCAGGGGTGCAACATCAGGCGCAGCCTCGGCTTCCGTGGCCTCCAGGCTGACCGTGCCCTGCGTGATGCTGCGGATGGGCTTGTCCTCGAAGCTCCCGAGGCGTTCGGGCCAGAAGGCGTCAATCTGGTCGGAGAGCAGCAGCACCTCCAGCCCACGCGCGCGATAGCCCTCAAGCTGCGGCGATTTGGCCAGCGCCGCCGGATCATCGCCCACGAGGATATAGATTGCCTCCTGCCCCAGCTTCATCCGGCCGATATACTCGGCCAGCGACGTCCAGCCTTCCATGGCCGAGGAACGGAAGCGCAGCAGGGCCGCGACATCCTTCTGATGATCCCCCGGCTCCCAGACGCCCTCCTTCAGGACGGCGCCGAAATTCTCCCAGAATGTGACGTAGCCCTCGGCATCCTTCGCGCGCGTCTTCAATTCGGACATCACGCGGCTGGTCACGGCGCGGCGGATGCGGGCGAGAATGGGTGTGGCCTGCAACATCTCGCGCGAGACGTTGAGCGGCAGATCCTCGGTATCCACCACGCCATGCACGAAGCGCAGGAAAGGCGGCAGGAGTTCCGCCTCATCGGTGATGAACATGCGCCGGACATGCAGGCGCGCCGTGCTCTTGCGATCATCTTCCATGGCCTGGAAGGGCTTCATGCCGGGGATGAACAGCAGGGCCGAGAAATCCAGCGCCCCTTCGGCCCGCCAATGCAGCGTGGCCCAGGGCGTATCGAAGACATGGCCGAGATGGCGGTAGAATTCGGTGTAGCTCTCTTCGCTCACCTCGGATTTCGGCTTTTGCCACAGCGCGGTGCCGGCATTGGCCGCCTCTTCCTTGCCCTCATTCATGACAAGGATGGGGATGGCGATGTGATCCGCCCATTTGCGTATGATCGTGCGCAGCCGGAGCGGCTCCAGGAACTCCTCCGCATCCGCCTTCATGTGCAGCACAATGTCAGTACCAGGCTCGGCCCGTTCGGCGGGGGCAAGGGTGTAGTCCCCCTTGCCTTCAGACGCCCACAGCCACGCCTCCTCCGTACCGGCGCGGCGAGAAGTGACTTCCACGCGCTCGGCCACCATGAAGGCCGAGTAGAAGCCCACGCCGAACTGGCCGATCAGGCTCGGCTTGTCGGTGGTCGGCGCATTGGCGAGCGTCTGCGCGAAGGCGCGCGTGCCGGAGCGCGCGATGGTGCCCAGATGCTGGGCGAGCTCAGTCTTGCCCATGCCGATCCCGGCATCGGAGATGGTGAGGGTGCGCGCCGCCTTGTCCGGGGTGATCCGCAGATTGGCTTCGGCCGGCAGGGCCAGCGCTTCATTGGTCAGCGCCTCGAAGCGCCGACGATCCACCGCATCGGCCGCGTTCGCCACCAGCTCGCGCAGGAAGATTTCGCGCTCCGAATAGAGCGCGTGCACCACCAGATCCAGCAGGCGCCCGACTTCCGCGCCGAATTCGTGCCGCTCGACAGTTTCGTTCACATCCGCCTCCAGTCCTGAAATAAGGCCGCGCGCGATATGCGCGGATGATCTTCAAGTTTCAAGCACCCTCGCTTGCGCAGCCCGCCGCGCCGGGCAACCCTGGCGCCAGGATCACGGGAGGCCAGGATGGAGGGGCGGCAGGGGGCGGATATGGCCGCATGGCGGCGGCGCGTTCGGGCCACGCCGCGCGAGGCCCGATAGATGCGCATCGCGTCCGTCACCTTCCTCGGCGTGAACGTCACGCCCAAGACCAATTGGTGCTTCCTGCTGCTTCGCACCGAGAGCGGCCTGACCGGCACCGGCGAGTGCACCCTGAGCGACCATGAGGCCCTGCTGGCTGCGGAGGCAGAGAGGATCGCGGGCGCCTTGATCGGCGAGGATGCCCTGGCCCGCAACCGCATCGCGCGGCTGATCCCACACGCACCGGGCGGGCTGGTCAGCCATGCCGTCGTTTCCGCCCTGGAGCAGGCGCTTTGGGACCTGGCGGGGCAGGAAGCCGGGCGGCCCATCCATGCCATGCTGGGCGGCGCGCTTCGCCCCTGCGTGCCGCTCTACGCCAATATCAACCGCGGCGCGGCTCCCCGCACGCCCGAGGGCTTCGCCGCCGCCGCGCGCCGCGCCGTGGCATCGGGCTTCCGCGCCGTGAAGCTCGCCCCCTTCGAGCCGATGGTCTGGGAAGATGCGGCTGAGCCTCGCCAGCGCGCGGCCTATGCCGAAGGCCTTGCCCGCATCGCCGCTGTCCGGGAGGCCGTGGGTGCGGCCGTGGATGTGATGGTGGATGCGCATTGGCGCTTTTCGCCCGGCGGGGCGGCAGCGCTGATCCGCGATGTGGCGCCCTTTGACCTGTTCTGGCTGGAATGCCCGGTTTCGGAGGCAAATCATTGGGAAATCCGCCGCCTGCGCGGCATGGCCAATGACCGCGGAATCCGCCTCGCCGGGGCCGAGACGCTGGCCGGGCTGGCCGCCTATCGCCCGATCATCGAGGCCGGCTGCTATGACGTGCTGATGCCCGATATCAAATATGCGGGCGGGCATGCGCAGATCACCCGCATCGCGGCCCTGGCGCAGACCGCCGGCATCGAGATCGCGCCGCATAACCCCACTGGGCCGGTCTGCCACGCCCATTCCGTGCAGCTCTGCGCGACCCTGCCGAACCTGCTGCCGCTCGAAGTGCAATTCGGCGAGACGGAGCGCTTCTTCAGCATGACCCAGGGCCATGACCAGCGCTTCACATCGGGCACGGCGCCGCTTCCGGTCTTGCCTGGCCTGGGCCTGCGGCTGGACGAGCGGGCCGCGCGCGAAACGCCCTGGCAGCCCATGCCAAGCCCATGGCTGGATCCCCGCCTGGGTTGAGCCCCGTCCGCTGGGCCTACGCTGTTGACGAGCCCGCGCCGCCAGCGCCAGACTTCAACGGATAAAAAGCCTGGGGGGATCACATGAGTGCCGCCAATGACCGCGTGATCGCCACGCCCATGGCCCCCGTGACCCTGCTGGGGGACCCCCTCACCCGCGCCCGCGCCCTGGCGCCGCTGATCCAGGCGGCAGCGCCGCGCATCGAGGCGGACCGCGCTCTGCCGGCGGATCTGCTGGAAGCCCTGCACGCGGCCCGCCTGTTCCGCACCCTCCTGCCGCGCGCCGTGGGCGGCGAGGAAGTCCTGCCCGAAACCTATGCGCGCATGATGGAGATCATCGCCCGCGCCGATGCCTCCACCGCCTGGTGCATCGGCCAGGCCTCGGGCTGTTCCATGGCGGCCGCCTATCTCGCGCCCGATGTGGCGCGCGCGATCTGGGGCGGGCATGACGCGGCGCTGGCCTGGGGCTCCCTGGGCCCGGACCAGGTCGCCGATGTGGTGGAAGGCGGCTATCGCGTCACGGGGCGCTGGACCTTTGCCAGCGGCGGCCGCCACGCCACCTGGTTCGGCGGCCATTGCCGCGTGCGCGAGCGCGACGGCAGCCTGCGCATGACGCCGGAGGGGACGCCCTATGAGCGCACCATGTTCTTCCCGCGGCACGAGATCAGCATGGTCGCAAATTGGCAGGTGATGGGTCTGCGCGGCACTGGCAGCGACAGCTATTCGGTCGAGAACCTGTTCGTCCCCGAGGCATTCTCCACCCGGCGGGATCGTAACGAGGAACGCCACAGCCACGGCCATGGCCCGCTCTATCGTTTCACCACCACGCATCTCTATGCCGCGGGCTTCGCCGCCGTGGCACTGGGGGCCGCACGCGGCATGCTGGATGCCTTCGTCCAGCTCGCCAGCGAGAAGACGCCACTCTCCAGCACCCGGATGCTGCGCGACAGCCCGGTGCTGCAAAACGGCCTCGCCTGGGCCGAAGGGCAATGGCGGGCGGCGCGGGCGCAGCTCCATCTCGCGCTGCGCGAAGCCGAGGAGCATGTGGCCAGCGGCGCGTCCCTGACCACCGAGCACAAGGTCTCGATCCGGCTGGCCACCACCTTCGCCATCCATCAATCCAAGCAGGTGGCGGATTTCGCCTGGACCGAAGCGGGTGCAACGGCGATCTTCGAGGACCAGCCCTTTGAGCGCCGCTTCCGCGACATCCATGCCGTGACGCAGCAGGTCCAGGGCCGCCGCACCCATTTCGAGACGGTGGGCCAGCATCTGATGGGGCTGAACCCCAATCCCCGCTTCCTCTGAGGAGAACGCCATGCCGCTCGAAGGCCTGAACCACTACACCATCCGCCCGGTGGATCTGGAGCGCACCCGCGCCTTTTATTCGGATGTGCTGGGGCTGGAGGAAGGCTACCGCCCGCCGCTCGGCTTTGAGGGGCATTGGCTCTATTGCGGCGGCATCCCCACGGTTCACCTGATCGGTCCGCGCCCGCAGCGCGAGGCCGGCTGGCCGGAACGGGTGGTCGGCCCCACCGGCTTGCTCGACCATATCGCGTTTTCCTGCACCGGCCTCGCCGAGATGAAGCAGCGCCTGACCAAGGCCGGCCTGCCCTATGAGGAACGCGTCATCCCCCGCGACCGCCAGACGCAGCTATTCCTGCATGACCCGGACGGCATCGCGGTGGAGCTGAACTATCCGCCGGAAGAGACCCCGGGTTAGCCCCCGGCCGGCCGCTCAGAACCCCGCGCCGGGCTGCGCCAGATAGGCCAATTCGGCCGGCGTGCTGGCACGGCCCAGGATGGCGTTGCGGTGCGGGAAGCGGCCAAACCGGGCGATCACGGCGCGATGCGCCCAGGCATAGACGATGCTCTTCCCCGGTGCCGCATGGGCCGGCGAATCCCGCAGCCCCTCGAACAGCGCGACAGAGAGGTTTTGCGCCTCCATCGCTTCCGCATGCTCGAAGGGCAGATACAGAAACACGCGCTGCGTCGGTGTCAGCGCGAGGTCCATCCGCTCGGTCAGGACGATCCGCAGCGCCAGGGCCAGCGCATGCCCGTCACTGGCGAAAGATTCGGGCGAGCCGCGAAACAGGTTCCGCGGAAACTGGTCCAGCAGGATCAGCAGGGCCAGCGCGCCCTCGGGCGTGGCCGCCCAGGCATCGAGCCTGCCCTCCCGCGCGGGGGCGACGAAAGGCCCGAAACGACCGGCGATTTCGGCGTCGAAGGCCGGGTCCTTCTTGAACCAGGCCTCACGCGGCGTGTTCGGCCCATCGGCGAACCAGAAGTCGAGGATGTCCTTCATGGGGGGCTCCATCGTCACAAGGCTTTGTCCAGGATGCGAATGGAGTGCAACGCCTCACGCCCGCTGAGGTCACTGATCTGATGCCGGCAGGATGTGCCATCCGCCACGATCACGTCACCTGGCGCGGCGGCGCGCACGGCCGGCAACAGCGACAGCTCCGCCATGGCCTTGGAGGCTTCGAGGTTCTTTGCCTCATAGCCAAAGGCGCCGGCCATCCCGCAACACGAAGAGGCGATGGGCCGCGCTTCCATGCCCGGCACGCGGCGCAGCGCCTTAACGGCGGCTGGGAAGGCGCCGAAGGCCTTCTGGTGGCAATGCCCGTGGATATGCGCCGCCGCCGCAACGGGCTTGAGCGCCGGCAGAGTGCCCTCGGCCTCCAGGAATTCGGTGACGAGGAAGGCGCGGCTGGCCAGGGCCTCACTCTCCGGGCCCGGCAGCATGGCCATGAATTCATCCCGCAGCGTCATCAGGCAGGAGGGTTCCAACCCGAGCACCGGCGCATCGGAATGCGCCAGTGCCGCGAGGGTGCGGCGGGCTTCGGCGCGGGCCTGCTCCACCATGCCGGCCGCCAGATAGGTGCGGCCGCAGCACAGGGGCCGCGCATCATCTCCCATGGCTGGCTTCACGCTGTAGCCGGAGGCCACCAGCACACGCACGGCGGCGCGGAGATTTTCCGGCTCGAAATAACGGTTGAAGGTATCGCCAAAGAGCAGGACTTCGCGCCCTTCGCCGGCGCGGGCTTCCTCATCGCGGAACACATCGCCGCGGAAGCGCGGCAGGCTGCGGCCGGCGGCGAGGCCGAGGAACCTCTCCGAAAGCCTGGCGAGGCCCGGCACGGTATCGCGCAGATTGGCCAGCCAGGGGGCAAAGCGGGCATAGCGCGCGATCACCGGCAGATAGGCGATCAGCCTGTCCTTCAGCGGCACGCCCTGCTGCGCGTTGCGGGCGGCCAGCACCTCGATCTTCATGCGCGCCATGTCCACGCCGGTCGGGCATTCGCGCTTGCAGCCCTTGCAGGAGACGCAGAGCGACATCGCCTCCTGCACCTCAGCGCTCGCAATGCCGCCCGGAATCTGGCCAGTGAGTGCCAGCCGCAGCGTATTGGCGCGGCCACGCGTCAGATGCTGCTCATCGCGTGTGACGCGATAGCTCGGGCACATCACATTGGCGTCGAATTTCCGGCAGGTGCCATTGTTGTTGCACATCTCCACGGCGCCCAGAAAACCCGCCTGAGGGCCGGGATGCGCCGACCAATCCAGCACGGGCTTCACATCACGGAGTGGCGTGTAGTCGGGCGGATAACGGAACAGGCTGCGGTCATCCATGCGTGGGGGGCGCACCACGCGGCCGGGGTTCAGCAGGCCTTCCGGATCGAATTCATCCTTCACCGCCTCGAAGGCGCGCACGATGCGGGGGCCGAACATGCTCTCATGAAATTCGGAGCGGACGATGCCGTCGCCATGCTCGCCCGAATGGCTGCCCTTGTATTCGCGCACGAGGGCGAAGCAGCGCTCGGCGATCTCGCGCATCTTCCGCACATCGCCGCCCTCCTTCATGTTCAGCACGGGGCGGACATGCAGGCACCCGACGCTCGCATGGGCATACCAGGTGCCCTTCACACCATATTCGTCGAACACGGCCGTCAGACGCTCGGTATAGTCGGGGAGGTCTTCGAGGGAGACCGCCGCATCCTCGATGAAGCTGACGGGCTTCGCGTCGTTCTTCATGCTCATCATGATGTTGAGGCCGGCCTCACGCACCTCCGCGATGGCGGCCTGGAAACCGGCGTCGATGGCATGCACCACTTGGCCCGGCAGGCCGAGATCGCCCATCATCTCATCGAGCGAGGCCAGCTGGCGCGTGAGCTTCGCGCCATCATCACCATGGAATTCGACGATCAGCAGGCTGTCCGGCTCGCCGATCAGCATCTGGTCGATCGTCGCTCGATAGATCGGGATGGAACGCCCCAGATCAATCATGGTGCGGTCCACCAGCTCGACCGCCTCGGGGTCGAGCGTCACCAGATGCTTGGACGCCTCCATGGCGCGGCGGAAGCTCGGGAACTGGCAGATGCCCACCACCTTGCGCGGCTTGATCGGCCAGAGCTTGAGATCAAGCGCCGCCGAGAAGGCCAGCGTTCCCTCGCTGCCGACCAGAAGGCGGGCGAGGTTGCCACGGCCATGCAGGCGCGCATCAGGCGTCAGCGCATCGAGGTTGTAGCCGCCGACACGGCGCAGCTGCGCGGGGAATTTCTCTGCGATCTCGGCGGCCTCGCGCTCACCCAGGCGGTGCAGCCGCGCGACGAGGTCGGTGTTGGGAGCGTTCTCGCCGAACACATGGCGTGAGCCATCGGCGAGGATGGCGTCAATCGCGCGCACATTATCGGCCATCAGCCCGTAGCGGATAGATTTGGAGCCGCAGGAATTATTCCCCGCCATGCCGCCGATGGTGCAGCGCTGCCAGGTGCTGGGGTCCACCGGGAAGAATTTCCCCGAAGTTTTCAGCGCCTCGTTCAGCGCGCCGAGCGTGATGCCGGGCTCCACGCGCGCCGTGTCGCCCTCCACGCTCAGCACGCGGCGCAGATGCTTGGTGCAGTCCAGCACCAGCGCGCGGTTGACGGTCTGGCCGCATTGGCTGGTACCGCCGCCGCGCGGCAGGATGGGGATGCCCTCCTCGCGGCAAATGGCCATGGCGGCCTCCACATCGGCCGCGGTTTTCGGCACCAGGACGCCGATGGGCTCGACCTGGTAGATGCTCGCATCCGTCGCGTAGCGGCCGCGGTCGGCGGGGGTGAAGCGCACTTCCCCTTCCGTCTCTCGACGCAGCCTCTCGGCCAGGCGGGAATCTCCGATGCGGGGTGTGATGGCGTTCATGCCCGACCTTCTACCGCGCCACGCGCGTCGCGTCAGATGCATAATCCTCATCGGCCGCACAAGCCGAACTCATTGGCAGAAGACGCCGGTTCGGGGCATGAGAGGTCAACCCAGGAGGAATCCACCCATGGCCTATTTCCAGACCCGCGCCACACCCGGCCGCCACTTCCTGCAAATCCCGGGGCCATCCAACGTGCCGGACCGCGTGCTGCGCGCGCTGGACAACCCGACGATGGATCATCGCGGCCCGGATTTCGGCGTGATGGGAGCCTCGATCCTCGGCAAGGTGAAGAAGATCTTCCAGACTGAGAGCAACGTCATCATCTTCCCCGCCTCCGGCACGGGCGCCTGGGAAGCGGCGCTGGTGAACACGCTCAGCCCGAATGACCGCGTGCTGATGTGCGAGACGGGTTGGTTCGCCAGCCTCTGGCGCGAAATGGCCGAGCGGCTGAACATCCGGCCCGAATTCCTCAAGGGCGACTGGCGCCGGGGCGCCGAGCCTGAGGCCATCGAGGCCTATCTGCGCGCCGATAAGGGACATGAGATCAAGGCCGTCTGCGTTGTCCACAACGAGACGAGCACGGGCTGCACCAGCCGCATCGCCGAGGTGCGGGCGGCCATCAACGCCGCCGGCCACCCTGCCCTGCTGCTGGTGGATACGATCAGTGGCCTCGCCTCCATGGATTTCCGCCATGATGAATGGGGCGTGGATGTCACTGTTTCCGGCTCGCAGAAGGGGTTGATGCTGCCGCCGGGCCTGTCCTTCAACGCGGTTTCGGCCAAGGCGATCGCAGCCAGCAAGACGGCGAAGCTGACGCGCAGCTTCTGGGATTGGGGGCCGATGATCGCATCCAACGCCACGGGCTATTTCCCCTATACGCCGGCGACGAACATGCTCTACGCGCTGGATACGGCGCTGGACATGATCTTCGAGGAAGGGCTCGACAATGTCTTCGCGCGCCACGACCGCATGGCCGAGGCCACGCGCCGCGCCGTGCGCGCCTGGGGCATGGAGATCCAATGCCAGGAGCCGCGCCACTATTCCTCCGTACTGACGGCCGTACGCCTGCCGGAAGGCCACAGCGCCAATGGCCTGCGCGCGGCGATCGTCGAGAAATTCAACATGTCGCTGGGCAATGGCCTCGGCCAGTTGAATGACCGCGTCTTCCGCATCGGCCATCTGGGCGATATCGGCGAATTGCAGCTGATGGGCACGCTGACCGGCATCGAGATGGGGCTGCGCATCGCGGGCATTCCGCACAAGCCGGAAGGCGTGCGCGCGGCGATGGATTATCTGAGCGGAAACGCTTAAAGCGTCCAACCGGGGAACGTCTCCGGGCGCATGCCGTCCGGCGGCGCCCGTGCAGGATCAACAACCAAAGGGACCGCCGGGGCGCTAAGCCAAGCCGCCGCAAGCGGCGCCCGGCGTCTGAGGGTGGAAACAATGCCGAAATTCGCGGCGAACATCTCCATGATGTTCAACGAAGTGCCGTTTCTTGACCGCTTCGCCGCCGCCCGGGCGGCCGGTTTCGAGGCGGTGGAATTCCTCTTTCCCTATGAGCATCCGGCCGCCGAAATCGCCAGGCGGCTGGAAGGCAACGGCCTCGCCAATGTCCTGTTCAACGCGCCCCCGGGTGACTGGAATGCGGGTGAACGCGGCATGGCCTGCCTGCCCGAACGCCGCGCCGAATTCCGTGAGGGCATCAAGCGCGCCCTTGAATACAGTGCCGCGCTGAAATGCCCCCGCCTGCATGTCATGGCCGGCCTGACGCCGGCTGGTGCCGCGCGCGACACGCTACTCTCCACCTATGCCGCCAATCTCGACTTCGCCGCCGAGGAATGCGCGAAACTCGGCGTGAAGCCGGTGATCGAACCAATCAACCACCGCGACATTCCAGGCTTCTTCCTGAACACCACCAAGGAGGCCACGCGGATCATTGACGGGCTCGGCATGGATCGCGTCGGCCTGCAATTCGACCTGTACCACTGCCAGATCACCGAGGGTGATGTGGCGCGCAAGGCAGCCGAGTTGCTGCCCTATATCGCGCACATGCAGGTGGCCGATAATCCTGGCCGCAATGAGCCTGGCACGGGCGAGGTGAACTGGGATTTCGTCTTCAACGCGATTGACGCGAGCGGCTTCCGCGGCTGGATCGGCTGCGAGTATCGCCCGAAGGGTGAGACGGTGGCCGGGCTCGGCTGGTTCGCCAAGCATCGCGCGGGTTAGCCGCATCCGGCTGGTTCAGATCTGCGCGCCAATCGGCGCTTTGGTCACCAGACGCCCCCCCACTTCCTGAGAACAAAGGACACGTCCCCACATGAATATCGGTTTCATCGGCCTCGGCATCATGGGCCTGCCCATGGCGCAAAACCTCGTCAAGGCGGGCCATACGATCATCGCCCCCGAGCGTGCCTCGCTCACCGCCGAGGCGCGCGCCGCCTTCACCATCTTCGCCGATGCCACGGCCGTGGCCAAGGCGGCCGAGATCATCATCATCATGGTGCCCGATACGCCGGATGTGGAGCGCGTGCTGTTCGGCGCGAATGGCGTGGCGGCCGGGCTTTCGGCCGGCAAGCTGGTGATCGACATGTCCTCCATCAGCCCGACGGCGACCAAGGATTTCGCGGCCAAGGTCAACGCGCTGGGCTGCGACTACATCGACGCCCCCGTTTCGGGTGGCGAGATCGGCGCGAAGAACGCCGCGCTGACCATCATGATCGGCGCTTCGCAGGCGGCCTTCGACCGCGCCCTGCCGCTGTTCCAGGCGATGGGCAAGAACATCACGCTGGTGGGTGAAAACGGCGCGGGCCAGGTCACCAAGGTCGCGAATCAGATCATCGTTGCCCTCAATATCGAGGCCGTGGCCGAAGCCCTGGTCTTCGCCAGCAAGGCGGGCGCCGACCCGGCCAAGGTGCGTGCCGCGCTGATGGGCGGCTTTGCCAATAGCCGCATCCTGGAAGTGCATGCCGAGCGGATGATCAACCGCACCTTCAACCCGGGCTTCCGGATCGAACTGCACCAGAAGGACCTGAACCTGGCGCTGCAATCGGCCAAGGAACTGGGTGTGGCGCTGCCGAACACCGCCTCCGCGCAGCAGCTTTTCTCAGCCTGCGCGGCCATGGGCGGCAGCCAGTGGGATCATTCGGGCCTCGTGCAGGCGCTCGAAGCCATGGCGAACCACAAGGTCGCGTAAGCGAAGTGAAGCGCTGAGTGGCCCTCAGCGCTTCACGATTTCCACCCGGCGATTCTGCTGCCGGCCTGCGTCATTGTCATTGCTCGCCACCGGGGAGGCCATGCCCGCCCCAAAGGGCGTGAGCCGCGCGGGCGCGATCTGGAACTCCCGCGTCAATGACGCAATCACGCTTTGCGCCCGCCGCATCGAGAGGCCGAGGTTATGCTCGAAGCTGCCCTGGGAGTCGGTATGGCCGGTGATCACCACATTCATCGTGGCATTGGCGCGCAGGAAGCGCGCGATCTCCTCCAGCGTCGGGCGTGAGGCCGGCTGGATATCGGCCGAATCCGTGGCGAACAGCACGCCGTAAAGCGCCACCCGCCCGGTGCGTTCGACCGATTGCTGCATGGCCGAGGCATCGATGAAAACGATACGCCCCGCCTCCATCGGCCTTGCCTCCACCACATCCACCAGGATGTTGCTGCGGCTTTGGTAATCCACGGCGAGGATCGACACGAACACATCCCCCTCCGGCCGCGCGAGCCTCGCGAAGCTGTAGCTCTGCGTGGCCCAGCCCGGCGTCATGCCGTGGGCGGGCGGCTGCGGCACCGCGTTGACCACGGCACTCCAGTGGTCCGGCGGGGTGCCGCAATCAGCACCTCGGCACTCGAAGGCAATCTCAAAGCCATTGGCCCGCAGCCGCTCCTGATGGTTGCGCAGCACCTCCAGCGCCGAGCGCCCCTCCGGCCCCTCATAGCGCAGGCGGGTTGCCCGGCCAGCCACGGCGATGCTGTTGCGTTCATGGCGTTGGGCACCCTGCTCCCGCACATCCCGCGAGAGGGAGGGACGGTTCACCAGGCGCAACTCCTCATAGTCGCGCTGGCGGTAGAAGCGCAGCGTGGCGCCCTGGTAGCGCCCCACCAGCGGATGATCCCGCCCACCGGCGACATCACCCGCGGGTGCGGGCTGGCGTTGCGGCTGCGCGGACGCCATGGGCGCAGGCAGGATCAAGGCCAGAAGCAACATCAGTCGGCGCATCAATTCGACCTTTTCGAGGAGAGGGAGGGATCAGGGAAGGCCGTATCGCGTTTTCAAAGCTGCAGCGATCACGAAGGCTCCAGGCCGACTTCGCGCGCCAGTCGCGTGAAGGTGGTGATCTGGCTTTGCAGATAGTCACGCCATTGCTCCGGCGGCATCGCGCGCGGCGCAAAGCCAAGGCGGCCCAGCCGCTCACGCACCTCGGGCAGGCCGAGCACCTTGGTGAGCGCCTCGCTGAAGCGCGCCACCACTGGCGCTGGCGTGCCAGCGGGCGATGCGAGGCCAAACCACACTGTCAGCTCGTATCCGGGCACCGTGGCGGAGATGGGCGGGATTTCCGGCGCCAGCGGGAAGGCGCCTGGCGTGGTGACCCCCAGCGCCCGCACGCGGCCTTCGCGCACCTGGGCCAGCCCCGCCGCGAAATCCGTCAGCGTCGAATCGATGCGGCCCGCCAGCACTTCGGTCAGTGCTTCCGGCCCGCCGCGCGAGGGGATGGCCAGCATGCGAAGCCCGGCCATGCGGCTCAGCAATTCACTGCCGATCAGCGCGCTCGCATTGCCGTGGCTGAAGGTGAGTTCGCCCGGCCGGCTGCGCGCCAATGCGATGAATTCCGCCAGGTTGCGCGCGGGGGAGCTGTTGGGCACCACCATCAGATAGGGCGCCTCGGCCAGGAAGCCCAACTGCGTGAAGTCGCGGATCGGGTCGTAGGCGAGGTTGCGCACCAGATAGGTATTCAGCGCACCGTTGGTGACGCTCAGCACGGCCATGCTGTAGCCATCAGGTGCTGCGCCCTTCACCGCCATGGTGCCCACCACACCATTGCCGCCCGGACGGTTGTCGATGATCACGGATTGCCCGAGCTCGCGCGAGAGCGGCTCGACCAGGTTTCGCACCAGGCTGTCGGTCACGCTGCCGGCGGGGAAGGCGACGACGATGCGGATGGGCCGGTCGGGCCAGCTTTGCGCGGCTGCCGCGAAGGGCAGGAACGGCGCAGCGAGCGCCGCGCGGCGGGCGATCTTCATGGCTTGGCCTTCCCCGTGATGTAGCGATGGATTTCCGTGTTGTCGGCGCGCGGACCCAATTCGGCCAACGCCGCGCTCCAGCGTGCGCGCAGCAGCGCAAGCAAGGGCGCCTCGGCTCCCGTTGCCGCCGCGATGCCGCCCGCCGTCTCCAGATCCTTGCGCATCAGTCCCAGCTGGAAACCGCCCGCATAGCGGCGCGAGGTGATCTCCTGCGCGAGCTTGGTCTCGGAGGCGATGTTGCGCCCCGAACTCGCATTGAGCACCTGGGCGAAAATGCCAAGGTCTAGCCGCTGCGCTTCCGCCAACTGCGCCGCCTCGCTCACCGCCAACAGCCCGGCCGCATAGACGTAGTTGTTCAACGCCTTCATCGCATGCGCGCTGCCCACGGCACCGGTGCGGATGATCGTGGCCCCCATATGACGCAGCACGGGTTCGGCGCGCGTGATATCGGCATCGGCGCCGCCCACCATGATGGCGAGTGTGCCGTCCCGCGCCTTGGGCACCGAGCCCGAGACCGGTGCATCCAGCATCCCGCTCCCCGTCTCGGCCAGGGCCAGGGCCCAGCGCCGCGTCTCGCCCGGTTCGCTGCTCCCCATATCCACGATCAGGGAGCCTGGTTGCAGCGCCGGCAGCAGCGCCGTCATCACCGCGCCGACCGTGCGGCTATCGGGCAGCATCAGGATGATCAGGCGGCAGCCGCGCGCCAGTGCCGCCGCATCGCCAGCCACGGGCACGCCTTCCAGCGCCACCCCCGCGGCGTCCAGCGTGATGAGCGGCACTTGCCGGGCCGCCAAATTCATCGCCATCGGCCGGCCCATCATGCCCAGTCCGATGAAGCCCACGGGTTCCATGCCGCACCCCTCCCCTTTTTTCATCAGGCATGTTCGGATGCGTCACACCGCTTGTCCAGGACAGCCCCATGCGCATGCTCGACTTCACCGTTGATTCCCGGCCGATCCGCCTGGCCGTCACGGATCTCGTCATCGCCGGCTGGACCGGGCGCGATGCGCACAAGCTGCAGGAGCATATTGATGAGCTTGCGGCACTCGGCATCGCGCCACCCTCCAGCGTGCCCTGCTACTATCGGGCGGGGCTGGAAAGCCTGACGCAATCGCCCAGCGTGGATGTGCTGGGCGGCGACAGCAGCGGCGAGGGCGAGTGGATCCTGCTCGAAACGCCGGAAGGCCGCTTCATCGGCTGCGGCTCCGACCACACCGACCGCAAGGTGGAGGCCTATTCCATCCCGGTCTCCAAGCAGATGTGCCCCAAGCCGATCAGCACGGCGCTCTGGCGCTGGGAGGATGTGGCGGCGCATTGGGATCAGCTGGAAATCCACAGCGAAATCCATGAGGACGGGCGCTGGATCACCTATCAGCGCGGCCCCGTGGCCGCGATGCGCCACCCGGATGACCTGCTGGAACGCGCCCGCGCGCTGCACGTGCCAACCGGGCCCGGGATGCTGATGTTCGGCGGCACGCTGGCCGTGCATGGCGGCATCCGGCCCGCGGCGGATTTCATCGTGACGCTGCATGACCCGGTGCGGGACCGCCGGCTCGCCCACAGCTACACGACGCGTCGTCTTTGACCGGTGATCGGCGCATGATGTCCCGCCGGACAAACCGGCACCCGGGAAGGAAGTTCCAAGCCATGCGCGTTCCAGGGCTGCGCCGCATTCTCTCCGCCATCGGATTGCTCCTGATGCTGCCGCTGGCGGCGGCGGCGGCGGAAGGCCCGTGGGCCGGTGCATGGACCACCAGCTGGCGCGATGATGGCGACCAGCTCACGCTGGAACAGCAAGGTGAGCGCGTCACCGGCAGCTACCCGTTGTATGGCGGGCGGATCGAAGCCGTGGCGGAAGGGCGGACGCTTCGCGGAACCTGGACCGAGGGGACGCAGCGCGGCCAGTTCATCTTCGTCATGGACCGCGACGGCAACAGCTTCTCAGGCCGCTATGACGAGGGCGAGTGGTGGACCGGCGCCCGCCATGATGGGAGCCCCATGACCACGGGACTCAACCTGACCACCCCGCGCGATGCCTTCCGGCAATTCATCGTCAGCGGCAATCTGGCGCGCGGCGGGCGGCCGGATGCCTGGGCGCTGAACATCATGGCGCTGGATTTCTCAACCGATGGCCAAAGCCTGGCCCGCCCGGACCATCTGCGCCTGGCGCAGGAACTCTATGCCCTGGCGGACCTGACGACCTTCCGCATTTCCACCATCCCGCGCGAGACGGACGCGAATGAGGTGACGATCACCCTCGCGCAATCGGGCAGCGAGGCCGTGCTGCCCTTGACCCTCACGCGCGGCGCCGATCAGCTCTGGCGCATCCGCATGCCGACGGCCGAGGCGCGTGCCGCCGCGCGGCACCAGCTCCTTGCGCAGTTGGGCGGCCGCTTGCCGGCGGCGGATGCCTTCCGCCAGATGCGCAACCCGCGCGACACGATGCGCAGCTTCCTGGAAGGCATGGCCGACTGGGACGGCACGGGCCAGGCCCTGGCGCTTTCCACCCTTGATCTCTCTGCGATCCCGGAGGTGCTGCGTGATGGGCAGGGCCGGCTGATCGCGCATTTCCTGCGCCGCGCGCTGCACCAGATCGGCCTGGTCGGGCTGCAATCCATCCCCAATGACGGCACGGACCGCTCCCCCTATGTGCATTTCAGCCATCCGGCCGGGCGCATCGTCATCGCACCGCTGGGCCCCGAGGCGGATGCGCCCTGGCGCTTCACCACGCAGACGATCCGCGAAGCCGCCCAGGTCTTCGCGGCGGTGGAGGGGCTGCCACCCCCCATCGCGGCACCGCCCGGGCTGATCCCGGATTCGCCGTATTTCCGTGTGCGCGATTGGGTGAAGCGGCAGGCGCCCGGCCTGCTCAACCGGCTGGGCCATACGGAATACTGGCAAATCCTCGCCGGGCTCCTGGTGCTGAGTGGCGCCGCCCTGATCGGCACCATCGGCGCGCGGTTGGCCCGGCGCGGAATGGATGCGCTGGTGGGCGGCGCGGAGAGCGGCGCCAGCTTCACCTGGGCGCTGGGCATCGTCATCGGCCTCAGCCTGGCCGGCGCCTTTCCCGGCATGATCGGCATGCCCGAGGAGGTGCGCCGTTTTTCGCTGCCCTTCTTCGGGATCTGCCTGACCGTGGCGGTCTGTGTCGTGCTCTGGCGCATCCTGGGCGTCGCCGGCATCATCCTGGCCCGCATTTCGACCCGCTCCGCCACGGCCGCCGACGACATCCTGTTCACGCTGATGCTGGCCACGGCGCGGCTTGGCGTCGTGACGATGAGTTTTCTCAGCCTTGCGCATTTCCTCTCGCTGCCCACTGGCGGCATCCTGGCGGGGCTGGGGATTGGCGGCCTTGCCTTCGCCTTCGCCTCGCGCGAGACGCTTTCCAACGTCTTCGGCGCCGGCATCCTGGTCACGGACCGTCCCTTCCAGCGCGGCGACTGGATCGCCAGTGGCGAGATCGAAGGCGCGGTGGAGCATGTCGGCATCCGCTCGACCCGCGTGCGCACGGCGCAGGACAGCGTGATGGTCATCCCGAATGGCAAGCTTTCGGATTCCACCATCAATAACCTCGGCTCCCGCCGGCTGCGGTTGCTGAAGACGACGCTGCCGGTGACCGCCGGCGCCTCGCCCGAGGCGCTGGAGGGCTTCACCCAGGCGCTGCGCCAGCGCATCGCCGAAGATGGCGCCTTTGTCGCCGAACGCACCGATATCGGCCTCTCGGGCATCACGGAAGCCGGCATTGGCGTGGATGTGATCACCTACATGAAGGTCAGCACCACGGCGGCCGAGCGTGCGGTCCGGCACGCCTTCCTGCTCGATGCGGTGCATCTGGCCGGCGCCTGCGGGCTGACGCTCGGCTCCGGCATGCTGCCCCCCGGCACCGTGCCGCCCATGGGATGAGCGCTCCGGGACTGGCGCCCAGTCCGAGCCTCACCCTCCTCCTGTCAGGCGGGCTTGTCGCCCAGATCCCACCACATGCCGGCGAAGGCCAGCAGGCCCTCACGCGCCGGGGCGGGCAGCAAATGCTCATCCGGCCCATGCTGCTGGCAGCCATTGTAGCTGTGCGGCACCCAGACCAGCGGCACGCCCAGATGGTCCACGAACACATCCCCCGGCAGCCCGCCGGAGGAGTTGGGGATGACCTGCACCGACTTGCCGAGAGAGCGCTCGATGCTCTCCCGCGCCCAGCGCACCCAGGGGTGGTCGGGTGAGGTGCGGGAGGCGGGCATGCGCACGCCCGCATTCTCGATGGCGATGTTCTGGAAACCCGCCGCATCCAGGTGCTGGCGCAGGCTGGCGGCGAAGGTATCTGGGTCGGTGTCCACGGTGTAGCGGATCTGGCAATGGGCCCGCGCATCCGGGGCCACGGCGTTCACCGGCGCCTGCGGCTGGCCGCTGGTCATGGCCAGGATGATCAGGCTGTTCCAGCCATAGATTTTCTCGGCAGCACTCAGCCCCGGCTCGCCCCAGGCCGGGTCAATCGTCGCGGCTTCGCCGCCGCCGCCCACTTCGCAGCCGGCCAGTACGCCGCGCACCTCGGTCGGCAGGCCGTTGCGGGGCAGCCAGTCGCGCACCAGGATCTTGCCCTGGCGGTCCATCATGCTGCCGATGGCATGGGCCAGCACCACCGCGGGGTCGGTGGTCAAGCCGCCCCAATGGCCGGAATGCACCCCGCCCTCGCGCAGCTTCACCACGAGATCGAAATGAAAGGTGCCACGCGTGCCTGTGGCGATGGTGGGGATGCCCGGCATCACGCGCGGGCCGTCACTGGCAATCAGCGCATCGGCGGCCAGCAACCTGGCATTCTGCGCCACGAATTCGCGCAAGCCCTTGCTGCCGCGCTCCTCGGCCATTTCCAGCACCAGCTTCACATTGGCGCCGAGCTTCCCGCCGCGCGCTTCCAGCACGGCCTCCAGCGCCATCAGGTTGATGGTGTGCTGGCCCTTGTTATCGGCCGTGCCGCGCCCGTACCACTTGCCGTCCCGCTCGGTGAGCGTCCAGGGCGTGAGTCCCTCGCTCCATTGCTCATCCATGCCGCGCACCGTGTCGCCATGGCCGTAGAGGAGGATGGTGGGGCGGGCGGGGTCCTCGATGCGCTCGGCAGTCAGGATGGGGCCGAAGCCAGCCAACGGATTGGGATGGATGGTGACGCTGAAGCCCAGACGCTCGACCCAGGGGCGGATCGCGGCGTCGAGATACTGGTGCAGCGCAGCCTCGAAGGCCGGGTCCTGCGCGGTGGAGGGGATGGCAACGAATTCGGCGAGCCTGGCCTGCAGGCCGCCCCCGTCGAACATCTCCGCGGCGATGGCCAGGGCCGCACCACGATCCGCCGTCTTCGTCATCTGTCTCGTTCTTTCATTGCGTTGCCACGCGGCGCACCCTGCCCCGGCTGACGGCATGCGTCCACGGTGGGCCCCTGCCCTGCACGCCTATGGTCGGTTATCGGCTCGCCAGGCCAGCCAGGCCGCGATCTCGGGACGGCGGGTGGGGTCCATGCTGGGTCCGCTGAGATGCAGCGCCGGCGGCGGCGCGCCATCCGGCACGGGAAGCGCGAGGCGCAGATCCAGCGTATCCCGCGGCAGGTCCAGCCCACCTGAAAGGCTGAGGGCCAGCCCGGCCTCGGCACTGAGACTGACCTCCGACAGCGTCGCCTGGCCTTCCTGGAGGGCCAGCCGAAGCATGCCGCGCTCGATCGGGGTGGCCCCACCCGCAAAGGCCGCCCGGAGCGCAGCCTCAGCCGCCGCCATGTCAGACCAGCCCAAGGCCGCCGCGGCGGCGGAGGCGTCGAAGCCCTGCACCACGCCATCCCGCAGCGCGAGGCTCGCCTCGCCCGTCAGGCTTTGCAGCCAGGCTGGCGGCACGGCGCCGCGCGCTTCCAGCCGCAGCGCGCCCGAAAGCCGGCCCGCCGCGATGTCCACCGGCCGGCCAGTCAAGGGCCCTGGCAGCACCACATCGGCAAAATTCCCCTCGACGAGAAGGCGCGGCGGGGTGGCGTGCTCCAGCCGCAGCCCGCCCGCCAGCACGCCGCCGGCCAGGCTCGCGCGGAGTTCCTCCAGGCGCAGGCCGGCCGCATCCGCCCGCAACTGCGCGGCGAAGCCCTCCAGCACAGGCAGGCCGCGCGCGGCTAGGCGCTCGGCCGTCAGCGCAAGATCCAGGTCGAGTGCTGGCATGGGGCCCAGCTCGAGCAGGTGCCAATCGGGCAGCGGCAGGCGCTCCATCGCAAGGCGGCCGCTCAGGGCCGGGCGACCTTCCGTCCAGGCCAGGGCGGCTTGCCCCCGGCCGCGCATCTCGCCCGCGACGAGTTCGAAGCTCTCGGCGCTCCAGGCGCCAGGCCGCCAGCCGAGATTGGCAATGAGCGAGAAGGAACCCTCGCCGATCCAGTCCGGTGGCGGGCTGGCCAGCATCTGGCCGATCAGCCGCACCGCGCCGGGATGCCGCAGTGTCAGCCGCGCCTGCAACCGCTCCTGCGGCACATCGAGCGTCGCCTGCGCTTCCAGCCGAGCCTCGGCGAGGTCGCTCTCCACGCGAAGCACCAGCGCATCGAGCGGGCCGGCACCTGCCACGCGCAGGCGCAGCGGCGCGGCGGCAAGGTCGGGGCGCTCGATGCCCAGATGCCCGAGCAGCGGTCCGGCGGGGCCCTCCGCCTCCAGCGTCATTTCACTGACCCGCGCGCCGGCGCCCAGGCTGGACAAGGTGCCCGCCAGCACAAGGTCCAGCCCCAGGTGCCGCCCGGCCAGGCGCCGCAACACCAACCGCCCGCCCTCGGCCGCGCCATCCAGGGCCAGCCGCTCCCACACATCGGGACCGAGGGCGAGACGACCAAAGCCCAGGCGCAGCTGCAAATCCGTGTCACCCGCGGCGTCACGCAGCGCGCTGAGAAGCTGCCGCGTGCTCAGCGGCGTCTCCAGCGCGTCGAAATCGAGGCCGAGGGCGAGGCTCGGCCGGGCGGCCTGGCGCCAGACGAAGCCGCCCGTGGCGCGTGTTGCCCCGAAGCGCGCCGCCAGCTCCGTCACGGCAAAGGCGCCGCCCTCCCAGGAGAGACGGAGATTGCCGTCCGAAGCACCAGCCGGCAGCGCGAGGTGCCTCGCCCAGCCCATCGCCTCCAGCCACTCCGCCGAGCGGGCTGAGCGCCAGCGCAGTTCCAGTTCCAGCCGCGCGGCACCGCCGCCACCCGAAAGCTCCAGCGCGGTTCCGCCGGGCATCACGGCACTGACGCGGGCCAGCGTCAGCCGCTCATTCTGCAAGGTGGCCGCCGCGCGGAGCTGGGTCATCCGCAAGGGGCCGAATTGCGCGGCCTCGGCCGAGAGATCGAGCGCGACCGGCACCGCCTGGGCACCGGCGCCGCGCATGGCGGCGAGCCATGGTTCGAGATCGAGGCTGGGCGCCGTCAGGGTCAGTTCGAAGCGCGGCTCGGGCACCAGGCGGAGCAGCGCGCCGCCCCGCACCGCATCGCTGCCCAGGGTCAGCTCCAGCTGGTTGGCCACCATCAGCTCGGCCCCGGCGGCAAGGTTGGCGGTGGCGCGAAAGGCCCCGGCCGGTGCCGGGACCAGCGCCGCGAGATCGGGGCCCGAGGCTTCCAGCCGGCCCGCGAAGCCACCCTCGGTCAGCAGCACGCCCCGCGCGCGCAAGGTGGCGCCAGCGGCCGTCGCCGTCACATCGAGCGGCGCCACCCCGGCATCCCCGGCCCGGCCCAGCACGGCCTGGAACCGCATGGGGCGGCCGCGCCAGGCCAGGCTGCCCTCGGCGGTCAAGGCCTCGCCCAGGCTGCCCGCCATGAGGCGGGCATTCACGCCTTCGATCACGGCGCCGCCGATCTGGATGCGGCTTTCCTCCAGCCGGGCATCCAGCGCGGTCAACCAGGGTGGCGGGGCAAGGCCGGGCAAGGCGGTGGGCGGCCAGGGCAGGTTGATCTCCGCACCCACCAGCGCCAATTCGCGGACTTCGATGCGGCCCAGCAGCAGGGCCCAGAGATCCAGCCGCAAACGCAGGCCTCGGGCCGACATCTGGATTTCATCCGCCGCCTGGCCGATGGCGATGCGCGAGGCTTCGAGACGCGGCTGCGGCAGCAGTACAAGCCCCACCCGCCCCTCCAGCACCACCGGGCGCCCAAGGCGTTCTGAGGCGATCTCCGCCAGCGCATCGCGATGCCGCTCCCAATCGAGCCAGCGCGGCAGGACATAGGCCGATCCGCCCGCCAGCAGGAGCAGGCCGGCCAGGAGGGCGAAAAGGAGGACCCGCCTCACACGGCTCCCCAGCCGCCGCCGCCCGGCGTCTCGACCACCAGCACATCGCCGGGGAGGAGGTCAGCCTTGCCCGCATTGCCGGGGATGGGCGTCACGCTGCCATCGGCGCGCTCCACCCATTGCCGGCCCGGCGCGCCATTCCCGCCGCCATGCAGCCCATGCGGGGGGACGTTGCGGCGCGAGGCGACGACCACGGCCTGCATCGGCCGCAGGAAGCGGATGCGCCGGCGTGAGCCATCGCCGCCATGCCACTTCCCCGCACCGCCCGAGCCACGCCGGATGGCGAATTCCTCCAGCCGCACCGGGTAGCGCATCTCCAGGATTTCCGGGTCCGTCATGCGGGTGTTGGTCATGTGGGTCTGCACGGCACTCACGCCATGAAAGCCGG
Source organism: Sediminicoccus sp. KRV36 (assembly GCF_023243115.1). NCBI lineage: Bacteria > Pseudomonadati > Pseudomonadota > Alphaproteobacteria > Acetobacterales > Roseomonadaceae > Sediminicoccus > Sediminicoccus sp. KRV36. The sequence continues at coordinate 1,292,819 of NZ_CP085081.1, read as the reverse complement.
GGCCGGCGCCGGTGCCGCCGCAGATGGTCTCGTAATACTGGTAGGTGGCATCGCCAAACAGGCTGTTGTTCATGGTTGCCTGGGCACTGGCGCAGGCATCCAGCGCGGCCAGCAGCGCGTTGCAGGTCATCTGGCTGACCTCGGTATTGCCGGCGACCACCGCGCGGCCGGGCGTGGGGCTCAGGAAGCTGGCCGGCGGAACGATGATTTCGATCGGCTTCAGGCAGCCATCATTCAGCGGGATATCCTCTCCCACCAGGGAGCGGAAACAATAGAGCACCACGGCCCGGCAGACGGCCGTTGGGGCGTTGAAGTTGTCCGGGCGCTCCGGGCCGGTGCCGGTGAAATCAATCACCGCGCGGCGCCCTTCGCGATCCACCCGCACCGCCACGACGAGCGGCGTGCCGTCATCCGTCGTCGTTGCGAATTGGCCATCCTTCAGCGTGGCGAGCACGCGGCGCACGCTTTCCTCCGCATTGTCCATCACATGGCCCATATAGGCGCGCACCGTGCCCAGGCCGAATTCGCGCACGGCGCGTTGCAGCTCCTGCACGCCCATCTCATTGGCGGCGATCTGCGCCTTAATGTCGGCGACATTCACATCCGGGCTGCGGGCGGGATACTTCGCCCCGGCGAGCAGCGCGCGGAATTCCGCCTCGCGGAAATGGCCGCCATCCACCAGCAGGAAGTCGTCAATCACGACGCCCTCCTCCTCCAGCGTGGCGGAGCCTGGCGGCGTGGAGCCGGGTGTGAGGCCCCCGATATCGGCGTGATGGCCGCGGCTGCCCACGAAGAACAGGATTTCGCGCCCCGTCGCCTGGTCGAAGACGGGCGTAATGACGGTCACATCCGGCAGATGCGTGCCGCCATTATAGGGGTTGTTCAGCGCCACCACATCGCCAGGCCGAAGGGTCGCCGCGCGCGAGCGGATGACGGTGCGCACGCTCTCGCCCATCGCCCCCAGATGCACCGGCACATGCGGCGCATTGGCGATGAGCTGACCCTCGGCGTCAAAGATCGCGCAGGAGAAATCCAGCCGCTCCTTGATGTTCACGCTGAGCGAGGTGTTCTGCAGCACCACGCCGGTCTGTTCGGCGATGGACATGAAGAGGCTGTTGAACAGCTCCAGCATCACCGGGTCCACCCGGCCGGTCTCGGCCGTGCGGGCCGCGGCACGCGCCTCGATGCGGTGCAGCACCAGATGGTTCAGCACGGTGACACGCGCTTCCCAGCCGGGCTCGACCACCGTGGTCGCGATCGCTTCGCGGATCAGCGCCGGGCCGCGAATGGCATCGCCGGCACGCAACGCCTCGCGGTCATGCACCGGGGCGTCATGCGGGGCGCCCTGGGCAAAAAGCGTCACCCGGCCGAGCAGCGGGATCGCCTCGCCCGGGTTGCGCGGCGCCAGCTTTTCTTCCTCGACCGCTTCGCCCGGCATGGTGATTTCAGCGAGCGCGGCCTCGACGATGACTTCCCGCTCCGGGGTCGCGAAGCCGAAGCGGGCGCGATGGGCTTCGGTGAATTCACGCAGCACCTCGGCATGGCCACCGGCGGCCACGGGCAGAAAGGCATCCGTCCCGGCATAGCGCAGATGCAGCCGGTGGGTGGCCAGCAGCCGCGCCGCATCGGCGCCCTGGCGGATCAATTCCGCACGGCCGGCGGCTTCGAGTTCGGCGAGCTTGGTGTCCAGCGCCGCCATGCCCTGGGGCGAGAGCGCGCGCTCGATCGCCGCCTCGCGGATCACGGATTGATCCGCCAGCCCCATGCCATAGGCGCTCAGCACGCCAGCGAAGGGATGGATGAACACCGTCTCCATGCCCAGTTCATCGGCGACAAGGCAGGCATGCTGCCCACCCGCACCGCCGAAGCAAGTGAGCGCGTATTTCGTGACATCATAGCCACGCTGGAGCGAGACCTGCTTGATGGCATGCGCCATGTTGGAGACGGCGATGCGCAGAAAACCCTCGGCCACATCCTCGGGCCGCGGCGTCGTGCCGGTACTGGCCGCGATCTCGGCGGCGAGGGCCGAGAATTTCTCACGCACCACGGCCGCATCCAGCGGCTGGTCGCCATCGGGGCCGAAGATGGCCGGGAAATAGGCGGGCTGGATCTTGCCGACCATGACATTGGCGTCCGTCACCGTCAGCGGGCCGCCGCGCCGGTAGCAGGCGGGGCCGGGCACCGCGCCGGCACTCTCGGGCCCGACGCGATAGCGGGCACCGTCGAACTTCAGGATCGAACCACCGCCGGCCGCCACCGTGTTGATCGCCATCATCGGCGCGCGCATCCGCACACCGGCCACCACCGTCTCGAAGGCGCGTTCATACTGGCCGGCATAAAGCGCCACATCGGTGGAGGTGCCGCCCATGTCGAAGCCGATGATCTTCTCGAACCCCGCCATGGCGGCGGTGCGCGCGGCGCCCACGATGCCGCCGGCCGGGCCGGAAAGAATGGCATCCTTGCCCTGGAAGGAGGACGCTTCGGCCAGGCCGCCCGATGACTGCATGAAGTACAGCTTGATGCCCTCCATCCCGCCCACCGCATCGGAGGACCGGACGGGCCCACCCAGCTCATCCGCCACCTGCGCCACGTAGCGCCGCAGGATGGGCGAGAGATAGGCATCCACCACCGCCGTATCGCCACGCGGGACGATGCGCGGCAAGGGGCTCGCCTGGTGCGAGAGGCTGATCTGGGTGAAGCCCTCCTCGGCGGCGATCTGCCCCACGCGGATTTCATGCGCCGGATGCGCCCAGGCATGCATCAGCACCACCGCCACGGCGCGAATGCCATCCGCATGGGCCGCCCGCAGAGCGGCCCGCGCCGCGGCCTCGTCCAGCGGCGCGATCTCGGTTCCATCCACCGCCACGCGCCCGCCGATTTCCGCGACGCGCTCATGCAGCAATTCCGGCAGCTTCACGTTGAGGTCGAACAGCCGTGGCCGGGCCTGGTTGCCGATGCGCAGCATGTCGGCGAAGCCCACCGGCACCAGCAGCAGCACCCGCTCGCCCTTGCGCTCCAGCAGGGCGTTGGTGGCGACCGTGGTGCCCATCTTCACCGCTTCGACCACGCCGTCGGGCAGCGGGGCGCCCGGGGCGAGGCCCAGCACCTGGCGAATGCCCGCAACGGCGGCGTCCTTGTAGCGTTCAGGATTTTCGGAAAGCAGCTTGGTGGTGGAAAGCGCGCCATCGGGGTGGCGCGCCACGATATCGGTGAAGGTGCCGCCGCGATCAATCCAGAACTGCCACTTGCCGACCGACATGCACCCATCTCCTTCAAGCCCTCCCTGGTTTGCAGGGGTGGGGCGGGGCGCGCAAGAGGGATTGGCCGCGGTTTTGGCCCCCGGCGCTGCCAAATCGCCCGGGCCGTGCTATCTGGCCCGCTCTGGGAAAGGGTCCGAATTGAGTTTTTGGGGCAAGATCATCGGCGGGGTCACCGGCTTCGTGACCGGGGGGCCGATCGGCGGGCTGCTGGGCGCCTTGGCCGGGCATGCGGCGGATGGCGGCCCGCGCCTCGGCCCCAACGCCGCCAACCTCGCTTCCATGCTCGGCTCGAAGGAGCAGCTCTTCGCCATTTCGGTGGTTGTGCTCTCGGCCAAGCTCGCGAAATGCGACGGTCCGGTGGTGCGCGCCGAGATTGATGCCTTCAAGCGCATGTTCCGCATCCCGCCCGAGAACATGCGCGATGTCGCCGCACTCTTCGACGAAGCGCGCGAAACAGCCCAGGAATTCGAGCCCTTCGCCGACAAGCTGGGCGAAGCCTTCGCCGACAACCGCGCCATGCTGGAGGATGTGCTGGGCGCGCTGTTCCAGATCGCCCGGGCTGATGGTCCGCTGACCCGCGGTGAGGTCCGCTTCCTGCAGCGCGTGCAGGTCGGATTTGGCCTGGAGGCGCGTGAGTGGGAACGCGCCCGCGACGGCCACGCCCGGCCTGGCGGCAATGCGGGCCAAGCGCCCGGTATTGATGCCTATGCCGTGCTGGGCCTGCCCGCCAACGCGACCGATGAGGAAGTGCGCGCGACCTGGCGCAAGCTGATGCGCGAGAACCACCCCGATGCCCTGGCTTCACGCGGGGTGCCGAAAGAATTCATTGACCGCGCCAGCAACAAGGTGGCCGAAATCAACAACGCCTGGGACCGGATCAAGCGCGAGCGAAAACTGTGAGCATCACCCGGCCGGCCCCAGGCATCGTTCAGAACCCGCTTCGCCAGCAAAGCGGCGCGGACCGCATCAAGCGCGAGCGAAAACTGTGAGCATCACCCGGCCGGCCCCAGGCATCGTTCAGAACCCGCTTCGCCAGCAAAGCGGCGCGGACCGCATCAAGCGCGAGCGAAAACTGTGAGCATCACCCGGCCGGCCCCAGGCGTCGTTCAGAACCCGCTTCGCCAGCAAAGCGGCGCGGACCGCATCAAGCGCGAGCGGAAACCGTGACGCTGCGACTGATCGAAGCTCCATCGCCGAATACGGAGCCGCGCCCGGACGACACGGCGATTGACACCCTCATCCTGCATTACACCGGCATGCGGACGGGTGAAGAGGCCATCGCCCGGCTGCGCGACCCCGCGGCCATCGTCTCGGCGCATTATGTGGTGGAGGAGGATGGCGGCATTTTCCGCCTGGTGCCCGAGGGTCTGCGCGCCCGCCATGCCGGCATTTCCCACTGGCGGGGCCGATCCGCCCTGAATGCCAATTCCATCGGTATCGAGATCGTCAATCCCGGACATGAATGGGGCTACCGCCACTTCCCGGCGATGCAGATGGCGGCCCTGGCCGATCTCTGCCTGGACATCCTCGCCCGGCACCCGATCCCGCCGCGCAATGTCGTGGGGCACAGCGATGTCTCGCCCGACCGCAAGCAGGACCCGGGCGAGCTCTTTGACTGGGAGGGGCTGGCGGCCAATGGCATCGGCCTCTGGCCGAGGGGCGATGGCCCGGCCGAAGGCGATGCGCTGGAGCTGCTCGGCCGCATCGGCTACCGGACTGATCTGCCGTTGCCCATCCTCCTCACCGCTTTCCAGCGCCATTGGCGGCAGGAGGAGGTGAATGGCCTGGCCGATGCAGGCACGCTTGGGCGCCTGCAAGCCGTGGCAGCCCTCACCGAGGCTTGACCCCCGGGGCCCTTGAGGCGCAACAAGCCCGCGATACCGGATGGCTGGACGACCGCTGGGCCCGCGAGAGATCGCGGGGCTGGAGGAAAGTCCGGGCTCCACGGAAATACGGTGCCGGTTAAGGACCGGCGGGCGAAAGCCTAGGGAAAGTGCCACAGAGAACAGACCGCCGTTCCAGCCCCATGCGCAAGCAGAGGGCTCGGGCGGCAAGGGTGAAACGGTGGGGTAAAAGCCCACCGCGCTTCCAGCAATGGCGGCGGCACGGCAAACCCCACCGGGAGCAAGGCCGAATAGGGAGGGCTGTCGCGGGATTTCGGTCCCAGCGGCAGGGGCATTTCCGCCCCGCTCTCCGGGTTGGCCGCGCGAAGCCTGCGGCAACGCAGGCTCCAGAGGAATGGTCGTCCATGGCCCAGGGGGTGACCCCGAAGCCAAGACAGAACCCGGCTTACAGGCCGTCCGGTATCGCCCTCATCGCAGTTCCGGCGCCGGCATGCGTGGCACGGGGCTGGTTTACGCCGCCGTCAGCAGGGGCCGGCGCGTGGCGCAAAATGCCTCGACCGCCGCGACATAGCGCGCGCATTCCGCGTCACCCACGGGCAGGCTGAGGGCCACCATCCCCCGCCGTGCGATGTAGATGCCGGCGGCCATGAGATCGAGGAAGAACAACTCGCGCAGGGCCTCCTCGGCCGGGCTTTGCACATAGGGGCGCAGCACCTCGCCCTTGCGGAAATGCGGCTGGATCATGCTGCCGATGCCGGTGAACTGCATCTGTGCGCGATGCCGCTGGCAGACGGCGTTCAGCGCCTCTCGCAGCGCATCGCCGCGCGCGCGCAGCGCCTCGGCCGCCGCATCGTCGAAAATCTCGCCCATCGCCACCACGCCGGCCGCCATGGAGAGCACGTTATTGTTGAAGGTGCCGCCATGCGGCAGCGCCTTGGGATGTGCCGGGTCATAGACGGACATGATATCCGCCCGCCCGCCAAAGGCACCGAAGGACATGCCGCCCGCCACATATTTGCCGAGCGTCGTGAGGTCCGGCGTGATGCCGTGCAGCTTCTGCAGGCCGCCGGCGCTGTGGCGGCTGGTCATCACCTCGTCAAAGGTCAGCACGATGCCGTGCTCGGTGGCTTCCGCGCGCAGCATCTCCAGGAATTCGCGCGTGGCGGGGATGCAGCCGCCGCTTCCCATCATCGGCTCCAGCAAGATGCAGGCGAGTTCATCGCGCTGCGCGCGGATCAGTGCCCGCGTCGTTGCCACATCGTTGTATGGCGCCAGCGTCACCGGAAAGGGGGCGTTCACGGCGTTCGCGCCACTCACGAAGGTGAGCATGCCGCCATGGTAGCCGCCATGCATCGCCAGCACCCGCGTGCGCCCGGTGAAGGCGCGCGTGGCAGACAACGCCATCAGATTGGCTTCCGTCCCGCTATTGGTAAAGCGCACCAACTCGATCGAAGGGAAGCGCGCGCAGAGAATGCCGGCGAGCACCGTCTCCCGCTCCCCTGCCGCGGCCAGGTTGAGGCCGCGGCCAATGGCGCCCTCGATCGCGCGAATGATCCGCGCCTCGGAATGGCCGAACAGTCCGGCGGTGTATTCGCCACAGAGGTCGAGGTAAGCGTGCCCGTCAATATCTTGCAGGAAACAGCCCTCGCCGCGCTCCATCGCCGTCGGGAAGGGCGTGTAGTGCAGCGTGGAGCGCGTGTTGCCGCCGGGCATGACTTCCCGCGCGCGGGCATAGGCGGCAGCACTTTTCGGCCTGGCAGCGACATAGGCGGCCCGCGCCTCCGCCAGGGCCGTCTCCATATCCGTGTTGCGCGGTGCGGCGGCGGGGTGGTCGAGCGGTGGCATGGCGTTGTTTCCCTGTTGCCGGCGCCAGGTCAGCAACAACCAGCCCGGGCAACGGATGCGGTCTGGCCCGCGATCCCGCCCCAGGCCGCCAGCGCCGGCCGTGCGATCAAAGACACGCCCATTGTGGCCGACTGGCAGGTGATCTCAAAGGCGAAACCTGCCGACTGGCCGAAACCCACGCCAAACTGACAGGAAAGACGCGGGACGCGACGGATGCCCGGCTTCTCTCCACCGTGAGGGATGCCGCCCGGCAACTGCCCCTCGCGCGGCTGCGCCGAGAGGGACACGGCGCGTCGAAGTCATGCGCCACATGTCGCTGCTGAGGCCATCCATCGCCTGGTGTTGCCTGATTGCCACAGCGCCCGGCAAACGCAGGGGAGATGACAGATCACATCTGAGGGAACTTCAACAACCGCCTGACGCAAAATGAGAAAATGACTCGTTCGGCGATCTGGTCAAAAGCAGTTATCCCTTGATTACCCATTTCAGCCCATCTACAACCAGTTCAGCCCAATACGGATGCCGCAAGCTCGGGGGGGCGAGCGCATCTGGAAAAGGGCTGGTCGGGCGAGCCGACGGGGTTCCGGGGGGGACCTCGTCGGCCGCTGCCACCGCCCGCAAGGGCAAAGATGCTTCCACCCCCCATTGACGTCGAATTCGGCTCAGCGAGCGGGGGGCATCCAGCGGCACGATGACCCAATTCCGGGGCAAATTCATCAACGGCTTGGACAAGAAGGGGCGCTGCAGCGTGCCAGCCCCCTTTCGCGCGCGCCTCGCCGGGGATTCCCTGGTGCTGCGCCGCTCCGTCAGCCCCGATCACGTGTACATCGAAGCGTGGCCCGTTTCGCAATTCGACACCGCCAATCGCGACACCAACCCGCTGAGCCCCCTCAGCGCCGAGCAGAATGCCGAGGATTACGCCTTCATCGTGGACGTCGCCGAGGTGACCCCCGATCCGGAGGGCCGCATCATCCTGCCGCGCGACCTGATCGAATATGCCGGGCTCTCCGATGGCGTGGCCTTTCTCGGCCGCCTGAACTGGTTCGAGCTTTGGGAGCCGGCCGCCGCCGAACGCCGCATCGAGGAAGCCCGCCGCGCCATCGCCGCCCGGGCCGCCGCCCCTGCGCCCCCGCGGACTGACGCATGAGCCACATCCCGGTCCTCCTCACCGAAGTGCTGCAAACCCTGGCCCCCCAGGCTGGCGAGAGCATCCTGGACGGCACCTTCGGCGGCGGCGGCTATGCCAGCGCCATCCTGGAGGCCGCTCCCTGCACCGTCTGGGCGATGGATCGCGACCCCGAGGCGATTGCCCGCGGCGCGGCGCTCGCCGCGGCCCATCCGGGCCGCCTGCACCTCATCGAAGGCCGCTTCGGCGACATGCTGGCGCTGCTGGCGGAACGCGGCATCACGCAGCTCGATGGCGTGGTGCTCGATCTGGGCGTTTCCTCCTTTCAGATTGATACGCCCGAGCGCGGCTTTTCCTTCCGCTTCGACGGCCCGCTCGACATGCGCATGGGCCAGACCGGCCCGACCGCGGCCGATCTCGTCAACACCCTGCCCGAGGCGGAGCTCGCCAACCTGATCTGGGAGTTCGGCGAGGAGCGTTTCTCCCGCCGCGTCGCCCGCGCCATCCTCAAGGCGCGCGCCGAGACCCCCTTCACCACCACGCTGCAACTGGCCGAAGTGATCCGCCGCGCCGTCCCGCGCGACCCCTCGGGGATCCATGGTGCGACGCGCAGCTTCCAGGCGCTGCGCATCCGCGTGAATGACGAACTGGGCGAGATCGAGCGCGCGCTGGAACAGGCGCTGCAACTCCTGGCCCCCGGTGGGCGGCTGGTCATCGTCTCCTTCCATTCGCTGGAGGACCGCCTGGTGAAGCGCGCCTTCCAGAAGGCCACGGGCCGCACCCCCGGCACCTCGCGCCATGACCCGCGCATGTTGCTGGCGCCGCGCGGCCCCGCCCCCTTCACCTTGCTCACGCCGCGCTCGGTTCGCCCGGGTGCCGCCGAAACCGCCGCCAATCCACGCGCCCGCTCCGCCCATCTCCGCGCCTTGCAGCGTTCCCCGGAAAGTCACGCCGCATGATCCATCCGCTGACCCTCATCACCTTCGCCGCCTTCCTCGGCTCCGGCCTGTATGTGTTCCAGACCAAGGAGGAGGTGGCCAAGCTCGATCGTGAACTGCGCGAAATCCGGCGCGAAACGGAGGCTGAGCGCGGCCGCACGCAAACCCTTTCCGCCGAATGGGCGCGGCTGAATGACCAGGACCGGCTGCGCCAGATGGCGGCGGCGCATCTGCGCCACATGCAGCCCATGGAACCCGCGCAATTCCAGCGCATCGAGGATGCGCAGCGCCGCATGCCGCTGGCGGTGGCCTTCACGCCCCTGCCTTCCGGTTTCCAGCGCCGCGCCGACGCGCCCTCTGCCCCCGGAGATGTGCTGGTCTTCACCGCCGCGAGCCAGCGGCGGGAGGCTGAGCCCGTGAGCGTCGCGGCAGCGCCGCGCCCTGCATCCACCCCGACGGCTGGGCCCGCCGCAGCACCCGCACCCGCGCCTGCCCAGGTGGCGGCCGCGGCTGCCCCGGTGGTTACGCCGGCGCCTGCTCCCGTGCCGGCTTCCACGCCTGCCGTCACGGTGGCCGCGGCGCCCCGCGCCGCCGAAGCGCGCCCTTCCGAGCCCAGGCCAGCCCCGCGGCCCCGCCCTGAGGTGGCCGCCCTGCCGCCGATTGCCGGCCCCGCTGCGGCGCCGCGCGCCCAATATGCGCAAGGCAACGTGCCCTCGCCGATCGCAGCGCCGCCCCAGGCCTTGCGCACCGCGCTGCATGTGCAGCCGGCGCCGTCGGGCTCCATGCTCGGTGGCGGCGCGGGCAGTCTGCCTCCACCGGTGCCCTTCAGCCGATGAACGACCTCCCCCCGCCCTCCCCCGACTTCGTCCCGCATGCCCATGCGGAACCGCTTCGGCCGTCAGCACCGCCCGAGAGCCCCTCGCGCGCCGTGATGCGCGTGGCGGGCGATCGGGCAAAGGGCAATCAGGCGCGGCATCAGCACCGCATGCCCGGCCGCCTTCTCGTCGCTTCGCTGGGCTTTGGCGTGCTGTTCGTGGCCATCGCCGTGAAACTGACGGATGCGACCATCCTCTCGCCCGCGCCGTCGCGCATCGCACAGGCGCCGCGCCTTCCCTCCGCCGAGCCAGCCGTCAGCCGCGCCGCCATCACCGACCGCAATGGCGAAGTGCTGGCCGTGACGGTGCGCGGCACAGCGCTCTATGCCCGCCCCGGCGAGATTGACAATCCGGCGCGCGTCGCGGACCAGCTCGTGCGCATCCTGCCGCATCTCGACCGGGACCGGCTGTTGCCGCGCCTCAGCCCGCCACGCCAATTCGCCTATCTCGACCGCTTCATCACGCCGCGCCAGCAGCAGGCGATCAATGACCTCGGCGTGCTCGGCCTTTACTTTGAAACCGCCGAGCGACGCACCTATCCGCGCGGGCGCGATGCCGCCCATGTGCTGGGCGCCGTGGATGTGGATGGCGAGGGCATCGCCGGCGTCGAGAAATGGTATGATGAGCGCTTGCGTGTAACGCGCGACGCGCTGCGCCTGTCCATTGATATCCGCATCCAGCGTGAACTGCGCGAGGCGCTGGAATGGTCCATTGATCGCTTCAACGCGATCGGTGGCTCCGCCATCCTGATGGATGTGAACACGGCCGAGGTGCTGGGCATGGTCAGCCTGCCCGATTTCGCCGCCGCCAACCTGGCCACCGCCCCCGCTGAGCAGCGCTTCAACCGCGCCGTCACGGGTGTTTATGAGCCGGGCTCCACCTTCAAGCTCTTCACCGCCGCCATGGCGCTGGAACATGGCACGGTGCAGCTGCATGGCGGCTTCGATGCCTCGCGGCCCATCCGCATCGGCCGGCACGAGATCAATGATTTCAAGGGCAAGAATCGCTGGCTGAGCCTGCCGGAGATCATCGCCTATTCCTCCAACCTCGCCAGCGCGCATATGGCGATGTCGGTGGGCCCCACGCGCCACCGCGAATTCCTGGGGCGGGTCGGCATGCTGAACCGCACGGGGATCGAATTGCCGGAATCCGCCGCGACGCTGGCCCCCTCGCAGCGCAACTGGCGCGACATCAACACCATGACCATCGGCTTCGGCCATGGCATCTCGGTGACGCCGCTGCACATCATCAACGGGGTTTCGGCACTCGCCAATGGTGGCACGCTGCGGCGGCCCACCATCCTGGCCGTACCACCCGGCGAGGAGCGCGAGGGTGTGCGCGTGATCAGTGAGCGCACCTCGGAGCAGATGCGCCGCCTGATGCGCATCGCCGTCACGGATGGTTCGGGGCGGCAATCCGATGTCCCGGGCTATTTCATCGGTGGCAAGACCGGCACGGCGCAGAAGGTGGGTGAGCGCGGGCAGTATATCGAGAACCGCCGCATCTCCTCCTTCGTGGGCGCCTTCCCGATGAATGCGCCGCGCTATTCGCTGCACGTGCTGGTGGATGAACCCAAGCCCCGCGCCGATACCGGCGGCTACGCGACGGCCGGCGTGGTGGCCGCCCCCACCGCCCGCCGCGTGGTGGAACGCATTGCTCCCATTCTCGGCATGGTGCCGGAGACCGATCGCATCGCGCAGATCCAGGCGAGCATCGCATTGCCGCTCAATGGCGGGCGGCCGCGCGCTGCACCGGCCACCGCGGCAAGGCCCCCAACCACCGCCACCCCCGCCATGCTGCCGCGCACCCCCGCGCCCAGCCTGGAACAGCCCGGCGCCCCCATTCGCCGCACCGATGCATCCGACGGCATCGCCATGCCGCGCCTGGTTCTAGCCCCCCTCTCCAGCCCTCCTGAGCCAGGCCGTGCGCTGCGATGACATCCTCCCCCTGTTCCCTGGCCTGAGCGCCGAGGGCTTCCCCGACATCCTGGGTGTCACGGCGGATAGCCGCGCCGTTCGCCCCGGCTTTCTGTTTGCCGCCCTGCCCGGCGCCCGGGCCGATGGCATGCGCTTCGTCGCCGATGCCGTGGCGGCCGGCGCCGCCGCCATCCTCGCCCCCGAAGGCGCCGACTGGCCGGCCGAGGCGCCGCAGCGCCCCTTCCTGCGCACCGCCGATCCGCGCCGCGCCCTGGCACTCATCGCCGCCGCCTTCCACGGGGCGCAGCCCGAGCGCGTGGCGGCCATCACCGGCACCAACGGCAAGACCAGCACCGCCGATTTCCTCCGCCAGATCCTGGGGGAGCGGGCCGCGTCGCTGGGCACCCTCGGGCTGATCGCGGCCGGCTTTCCGCGTGGTGAAAGCCTGACCACGCCGGACCCGGTGGCCCTGCACGCCACATTGGCGGCGCTGCAACGCGCCGGCATCAACGATCTGGCGCTGGAGGCCAGTTCCCATGGGCTGGACCAGCGGCGGCTGGATGGCGTGCGCCTCGCCGCCGCCGCCTTCACCAACCTGACGCGCGATCACCTCGACTACCACGGCGACATGGCCGCCTATCGCGCGGCCAAGCTGCGGCTTTTCGACACGCTGCTGCCGCCCGGCGCGCCCGCCGTGATCCAGACCGAGATGGAAGCGCCGACGCTGGAGGCGCTGCGCGGCATCATCGCGAGGCGCGGCCTGCGCGGCATCGAAGTGGGTGAAGCGGGCAGTGATCTGCGCCTCATCAGCCAGCGCGTCTTGCCCGCCGGGCAGGTGATCGAGGTTGACGCCTTCGGGCAGCGCGCCGAGATCCCCCTCGCCGTGCCCGGGCGGTTCCAGGCGGATAATGCGCTGGTGGCGTCGGGGCTCGCCGTCGGCATGGGTCGGCCGGTGCCGCAGGTGCTGGACGCCCTGGCGCGCCTGGCCCCCGTGCGCGGGCGAATGGAACTGGCCGCCACCCTCGCCCATGGCGCCGCCATCTATGTGGACTACGCCCATACGCCCGATGCGCTGACGCGGCTGCTGGCGGCACTCCGCCCGCATGTCGGGTCAGGCGGTCGGCTGCATGTGCTGTTTGGCGCGGGCGGTGACCGGGATCCGGGGAAGCGTCCGCTGATGGGCGCCGCCGCCGCGGCCGGCGCCGATCAGCTCTGGGTCACGGATGACAATCCGCGCAGCGAGGACCCGGCCGCAATCCGCGCCGCCATCCTGGCCGCAGCCCCCGGCGCGCGGGACGCCGGGGAGCGCGCGGCCGCCATCGCGCTGGCGCTTGATGCGCTGCGGCCCGGCGATGTGCTGGCCGTGGCCGGCAAGGGGCATGAAAGCGGCCAGACCATCGCCGGCGTCACCACCCCCTTCGATGATGCCGACATGGTGCGCCGCCTGGCCGGAGTCCGCCCATGATCCCGCTCTGGACCACCGAGGAGCTGCGCGCGGCAACAGGCGGTTTCTGTGCCGATGGCCTCACCGCCACGGGCGTCTCGATCGACACGCGCAGCGTGGCAGCCGGAGATCTCTTCATCGCGCTGCGTGACCAGCGCGATGGGCATGACTTCGTGGCGGAGGCTTTCGCCCGTGGCGCCTCGGCCATGGTGGAGCGGGACATGCCGGGCCCGGTGCTGCGCGTGGCGGATACGCTGGCTGGCCTCACCGCGCTGGGTGCGGCGGGGCGCGCGCGGATGGACGGGCGGGTCATCGCCGTGACCGGCAGCGTGGGCAAGACGACGACGAAGGAAATGCTGCGGCGCGCCTGCGCGGCGCTCGGCGCCACCCACGCCTCCGCCGCCAGCTACAACAACCACTGGGGCGTGCCACTCACCCTGGCGCGCATGCCGCGTGGCACCGACTGGGCCGCCATCGAGATCGGCATGAACCATCGGCATGAGATCGCGCCACTTGCGCGCCTGACGCGACCCCATGTGGTGATCGTGACCAGCATCGGCACGGCGCATATCGGCCATCTGGGCAGCCAGCAGGCGATTGCGGAGGAAAAGGCGGATATCGCGGCCGGCATCGAGCCCATGGGGCTGGAGAGGGCCGGCATCGCCGTCCTGCCACAGGACAGCCCGCATTTTGATCGCATGGCGGAGATTGCCCGGCGGCATGGCGCGCAGGTGCTGGGCTTTGGGGAAAGCCCCGAGGCCTCGGCCCGCATGCTGGCCTGGACCGGCTCCGCCGCCGCGAGCGAGGCGGAGTTCGAGCTCTCGGGCCGCCATGTCACGCTGCGCCTGGAGCAGCCGGGCAAGCACATGGCGATGAACGCCCTGGCGGCCCTGGCGGCCATCCAGGCCGCCGGCGGTGATACGGGGCTGGCGGCGGCAGCGCTCTCCGGCTTTGGTGCGGGTGCCGGGCGCGGCGAGATGCGCCGCGTCGCCACCCCCGACAATGGCACGGCCCTGTTGCTGGATGAGAGCTACAACGCCTCGGACAGTTCCATCCGCGCGGCGCTTCTGGTGCTCGCGGCGCAAAAGGCGAAGCGGCGCATCGCCGTGCTGGGCGATATGCGGGAACTGGGCGATTTCGGGCCTGACCTGCACCGCGCGCTGGCCTCCGATGCAGCGCACGCGGCCGATCTGGTCTATGCGTGCGGCCCGTTGATGGGGCATCTCTTCGCTGCCCTGCCGGCCCGCCGCCAGGGAACCCACACAGAGGATGCGGCAAGCCTGGCTCCCATCGTCGCCGCAGCCCTGCGCGATGGCGATGCTGTGCTGGTCAAAGGCTCGCTCGGCATGCGCATGGCCGAGATCATTCGCGCCATCACCGGCGCCGACAGGAAAAATGCATGATTCCGCTGCTGCTCTCTCCGCTCGCGGATGACTTCATCCTCTTTAACCTGGCGCGCTACCTGACGTTCCGGGCGGGTGCGGCCTGCATGACGGCGCTGTTCATCGCACTGGTCTTCGGCAATGGCATCATCAACTGGCTGCGCAGCTTTCAGCGCGGCGGCCAGCCGATCCGCGAGGATGGGCCGGAAAGCCACCTCATCACCAAGAAAGGCACGCCAACCATGGGCGGCGTGCTGATTCTGCTGTCCCTTTCGCTCTCGGTCCTGCTCTGGGCCGATCTGCGCAATGGCTTTGTCTGGGCGGTGCTGTTCGTGACATTGGGCTATGGCGCGCTGGGCTTCGTGGATGACTGGCTGAAGGTGACCAAGCGCAACACCAAGGGCGTGTCCGGCCGTGCGAAACTGGTGGCTCAGGCCGGCATCGCCTTCATCGCCGCCCTCTGGTTCATGTGGCTGCTGCCCGCCGGCCTGTCCGACAATCTCGCCGTGCCCTTCCTGAAGGAGACGCTGATCCCCCTCAGCCTCCTGTTCCCCTTCGCCGCGGCCTTCGTGATGATGGGGTCCTCCAATGCGGTGAACCTCACCGATGGGCTGGATGGCCTGGCGATCGTGCCCGTGATGATCGCCGCTGCGGTGTTTGCGCTGATCGCCTATCTCGTCGGCAACCGCATCTTCGCCGACTACCTGCAACTGCATGGCGTGCCGGGGGCCGGTGAACTGGCGGTGTTCTGCTCGGCGCTGATCGGCGCCTCGCTCGGGTTTCTCTGGTTCAACGCGCCACCCGCCGCGGTCTTCATGGGTGATACGGGCAGCCTCGCGCTGGGCGGGGCGCTTGGCTCCATCGCGGTGGCCACCAAGCACGAGATCGTGCTGGCCATCGTGGGCGGGCTCTTCGTGGTGGAGACGCTTTCCGTCGTCATCCAGGTGTTCTGGTACAAGCGGACGGGGCGGCGGGTCTTCCTGATGGCGCCGCTGCATCACCATTTCGAGAAGAAGGGCTGGGCCGAGGCCACCATCGTGATCCGCTTCTGGATCATCGCCATGGTGCTGGGGTTGATCGGGCTCTCGACGTTGAAGATTCGATGACCCCCTTCCTGCGGCAGCGCATCGCGGTGGTGGGGCTCGGCAAGGCCGGGCTTCCTGCCGCACGACGCCTGCACGCATGGGGTGCCGACGTCACCTGCTGGGATGATGGCGAGGCAGCCCGCGCCGAGGCTTCGGCCCAGGGCCTGCGCGTCGCCAATCCCGCCGAGGGCTTCGAATTCGACGCGCTGCTGCTCTCGCCGGGGATACCGCATCTGTTGCCGCGCGTGCATCCGGCGGCAGCCGCTTCCCGCGCCGCCGGCAAGCCGATCCTGGCCGATGTGGAGTTCCTGTTCCGGGCGGTGCGCGCTGCCGGCAGAAAGGCGCGCTTCGTCGGCATCACCGGCACCAATGGCAAGAGCACCACAACGGCGCTGATGGCGCATCTGCTGGCGCGCGCGGGCATTCCGGTCGAGGTGGGTGGCAATCTCGGCCCGGCCGCGCTGGATATGCAAATTCTCGGCGATGACGGCGTCTATGTGCTCGAAATGTCCAGCTATATGCTGGAACGAATCGCTGATCTTCGATTCAATGCGGCAGCGATGCTCAACCTCAGCCCCGATCACCTGGACCGCCATGGCGACATGGCCGGCTACCTGGCCGCCAAGGCGCGAATCTTCGCGACGCAGACACGCGATGACGTGGCGGTCCTCGGCCAGGATGACGCGCCCACCGCGGGTCTCCGCGCGGGGCTGGCGGCACGGTGGGTGCCGATTTCCGGCACCACGCCGCAACCAGGCGGCATCTGGGCCGAGGGCAGCCTGCTGCGCGACAGCCAGGGCGTGATCGCTGATCTCGCAACCTGCCCAACCCTGCCTGGCACGCATAACGCGCAGAATGCGGCCGCCGCCATCGCCATGGCGCTGGCGCTGGGCTTGGACCGCAATTCCCTCGCCGAAGGGCTGCGGAGTTACCCTGGCTTGCCGCACCGGCAGGAATTGGTCGGGCGCATTGGCGCGGTGCGCTTCGTGAATGACAGCAAGGCGACCAATGCCGACAGCGCGGCACGGGCCCTCGCCAGTTATGAGCGCATCCTCTGGATCGCCGGCGGCATGGGCAAGGAGGGCGGAATCGCGCCGCTCGCCGAATACTTCCCGCGCATCGCCGAGGCCTTCCTGATCGGCCGTGACGGGCCCGAATTCGCCGCCACCCTCGCGGCATCCGGCGTGAAGCATCGGCTCTGCGGCACCTTGGCCGAGGCCCTGCCCCTGGCCGCCCGTGCCGCATCGGGTGGTGCGGCCGATGTTGTCCTGCTCTCCCCCGCCGCTGCCTCCTGGGACCAGTTCACCGGCTTCGATGCCCGTGGCGATGCCTTCCGCGCGCTGGTCCGCGCCCTGCCCGGAGTGGAATTCTGATGGCTGTCTCGCGCACTGATACCTCGACGCTTGGCCGCTGGTGGTGGAGCGTGGATCGCTGGACGCTGGCGGCGCTGCTGGCGCTCATCGCCATCGGCTATGTGATGATGCTGGCTGCCTCGCCTGCCGTGGCGCAGCGCATCGGCGCCGCCTCCCGCCACATGTTCCTGGAACGGCAGGTCTTCTATTCGACGCTCGCGGTGCTGGTGATGGTGGGCTGTTCGCTGCTCAATCCGCGCTGGGTGTTGCGCCTGGCCATCCTGGGTGCGCTGGGCGCCTTGGCGCTGACGGCGCTGACGCTGGTGGCCGGCACCGAGATCAAGGGCGCGCGGCGCTGGCTTTCGCTGCCGGGCATGTCGCTGCAACCCTCGGAGTTTCTCAAGCCCTGCCTCGCTGTCGTGTGCGCCTGGCTGATCGCGGAAGGCAAGCGCAGCCGGCGCTTCCCGGGGCTCATCCTGGCCTTCCTGATCATCGGCGTGGTGGCTGTGCTGCTGAAGCAGCAGCCGGATATCGGCATGCTGGCGGTGATTGTCGCGGTGTTTCTGGCGCAGGTCTTCGTCTCGGGCATCAACCTGATGTGGGTGGTTGCGGGGGCTGGCGGCGTCGCGGGGCTGGCGGTGCTGGCCTTCACCCTGCATGGCCATGTGCGCTCCCGCGTGCAGCGCTTCCTCGATCCCGAGGCAGGCGATAATTTCCAGATCCGCATGTCGCTGGAAGCCTTCGGCAATGGCGGCTTGCTGGGGCGCGGCCCGGGCGAAGGGCGCGTGAAGGATGCGCTGCCCGATGCCCATGCGGATTTCGTGTTTCCCGTGGCGGCGGAGGAATTCGGCCTGGTCGCCTGCCTCATCATCCTCGCCATCTTCGCCTTCGTGGTGATCCGCGGGCTGCTGCGCCTGATGAATGAGCGCGACGTATTCCTGTCCCTGGCAGCCACCGGGCTCCTGGTGCAATTCGGCCTGCAGGCCTTCATCAACATGGGCTCCTCGCTGCACCTCATCCCGACCAAGGGGATGACGCTGCCCTTCGTGAGCTATGGTGGCTCCTCTTCCATCGCGCTCGCCATCGGCATGGGCTTCCTCCTGGCGCTGACACGCCGCCGCAGTGCGCGGACGGAGGATTCGCAACCCTTCGCCCACGCCGTGCCGACATGAGGGGCCCGGCCATGCGTCCCATCGCCATCGCCGCCGGGGGCACCGGCGGGCATCTCTTTCCGGCCGAGGCGCTGGCCGCCGAGCTCTCCGCGCGCGGCGAACGCATCGTGCTCTTCACCGACGCGCGCTCCGCCGCCTTTGACAGCCCGGCCTTCGCCAATGCCGAGCGCTTCGTGCTGCGCGGCGAAGGGATCGCCGGGCGCAGCCTGCTGCGCGCCGCGCGTGGCGCCGCGCTGCTGGCCTCAGGCACGCTGACAGCGCGGCGGCTGTTGAAACAGCTGGACGCCGCCGCCGTGGTGGGGTTCGGCGGCTATCCGGCGATCCCGCCGGCGCTGGCGGCTCTCACGCTTGGCGCGCGCAAGCCCGCGCTGATCCTGCATGAGCAGAACGCCGTGCTGGGCCGCGCCAATCGCGCCTTGGCGACCCGGGCCGATATGCTCGCCCTGGCCTACGAGGACACGGCGCGGGTGCCCGCCGGGGCACGGACCAGCTGGGTGGGCAATCCGGTGCGGCCGGCGCTGGCCGCCCTGGCCGGTGCGGGCTATCCGCCGGCCAATGGCCCGCTGCGGCTGCTGGTCACGGGGGGCTCGCTCGGCGCGCGGATTTTCGCCGATCTCGTGCCCGCGGCGATTGCCGCCCTGCCGGAGGCCATTCGTGGCCGGCTGCTGATTGCCCAGCAATGCCGCGTGGAAGATCTGGAGCGCGTGCGCGCCGCCTATTCCGAGACCGGCATTCCGGTGGAGCTCTCGCCCTTCTTTCCCGACATCGCGGGCCGGCTGGCGGGCGCCCATCTGGTCATCGCCCGCGCCGGCGCCTCCACCGTGGCCGAAATCGCGTGCGCGGGGCGCCCTTCCCTGCTGGTGCCACTGCCCTCCGCGATTGACAATCACCAGGTGGCCAATGCGCGCGCGCTTGAGGCCGCCGGCGCCGCGCTGGTGCTGACCCAGGCCACGACGAATCCGGCGCGGCTGACCCAACTGCTGGCAGAATGGCTGGGGTCACCGGAAAGGCTTGCCGAAGCGGCCCAGGCTGCGGCATCCCTGGCGCGCCCCCAGGCGGCACGCGAACTCGCCGACCTCGTCCTTGCCCATGCCGCCCGAACCCAATCGCTCCAGGAATCACGCTGATGCGCGCGCTGCCACTCTCCATCGGGACGATCCATTTTGTGGGCATCGGCGGCATCGGCATGTCGGGCATCGCTGAGGTGCTGCACAATCTCGGCTACGCGGTGCAGGGCAGTGATATCGCCGAAGGCTACAATGTCACGCGCCTGCGCGAGGCCGGCATTCCCGTCATGATCGGCCATGCCGCCGAGAATCTTCGCAACGCGCAGGTGGTGGTGGTCAGCACGGCGGTGAAGCGCGACAACCCGGAGGTCCAGGCCGCGCGGCGCCGGCTGTTGCCGGTGGTGCGGCGCGCCGAGATGCTGGCGGAACTCATGCGCCTCAAATGGGGCATCGCGGTCGGCGGCACCCATGGCAAGACGACGACCACAAGCCTCATCGCCTGTGTGCTGGAGCAAGCCAAGCTCGACCCCACTGTCATCAATGGCGGCATCATCAATGCCTATGGCACGAACACGCGCATGGGCACGGGCGAGTGGATGGTGGTTGAGGCGGATGAGAGCGATGGCAGCTTCCTGCGCCTGCCGAGCACCGTCGCCGTCGTCACCAACATGGATGCCGAGCACCTCGACCACTGGGGGACCGAGGAGGCGATGCGCGAGGGCTATGCGCAATTCGTCGGCAATATTCCCTTCTATGGCTTTGCCGTCCTTTGCGCCGACCATCCGGCCGTGCAGGCGATGATTCCCAAGCTGGATCGCCGGCTGGTCACCTATGGTTTCTCGCCGCAGGCCGATGTGCGCGCCGAAAAACTGCTCACCAATCGCATGGGCGCCAGCTTCGAAGTGACGGTGCAGGACCGCGTCAGCGGCCGCGCGCGCACCATGCAGCCCTTCCGCCTGCCGATGCTGGGCAGCCACAATGTGCAGAATGCACTGGCCGCCATCGCGGTCGGTGTCGAGATGGATGTACCCGAGGATGTGATCCGCGCCGCATTGGCCGGTTTCAAGGGCGTCAAGCGCCGTTTCACCCGCGTGGGTGAAACGGGCGGCATCACGGTGATCGACGATTATGGGCACCATCCGGTCGAGATCGCGGCCGTGCTGAAGGCGGCGCGCCAGGCGGGGGCGCGCGATGTGATCGCCGTGGTGCAGCCGCACCGATACTCCCGCCTGAACCAGCTTTTCACCGAATTCTGCACCTGCATGAATGATGCGGGGACGGTCATCATCGCCGATGTCTATGCCGCCGGCGAAGCGCCGATCGAGGGCGCCGACAAGGATGCGCTGGTGGAGGGGCTGCGCGCCGCCGGCCATCGCAGCGTGGTGCCGCTGCCCGAGCCCGCCAGCCTCGCCGAGATGATCAACGCCATGGCCAAGCCCGGCGACTATGTGATCTGCCTGGGGGCCGGAACCATCACCAACTGGGCGCATGCGCTGCCGGCGCAATTGGCCGAATTGCAGTCGCAAGGAGGGGCGCGCGTCTCGCCCCTGAAACGCGCATGAGGCCGATGCCGACCACCCACGCCATGCCGGTGATCCGTGGCCGCGTGGAGGCCTCGGCGCCGCTCGCGCCCTTCACCTGGTTCCGCGTGGGTGGGCCGGCGCAATGGCTGGCGCGCCCGGCCGATACGGATGATCTGCTGGGCCTGCTCGGCGCACTCGATGCGGCCATGCCGCTGGTGGTGCTGGGTGCCGCCTCCAACCTCATCATCCGTGATGGCGGCGTGCCGGGCCTGGTGCTGCGCCTGCCCGCGCGCGGCTTCGGCGCGGTGACGGTGGAGGCGGATGGGATCATCGCCGGCGCCGCCGCCCTCGATGCGACAGTGGCCGAGCATGCGGCGGCCGCGAACCTCACGGGGGTTGAATTTCTCAGCGGGATTCCGGGCAGCCTGGGCGGCGCCATCGCCATGAATGCCGGCGCCTATGGGCGTGAGATCGTGGATGTCCTGGATTGGGCCGAGGTGGCGACGCCGCAGGGGCTGCTGCGCCTGGATGCGGCGGCACTCGGCCTTTCCTATCGGCATGCGCGCCTGCCCCTGCGCGGCGTTGTGACGCGCGCGAGGTTACACGCCACCCCGGGCGACGGCAGGGCCATCGCTGCCCGCATGGCCGAAATTCGCGCGGCACGCGAAGCGACGCAGCCCGTCCGCGCCCGCACCGGCGGCAGCACCTTCCGCAATCCGGACGGGCACAAAGCCTGGGCGCTGATTGACGCGGCCGGCTGCCGCGGCCTCACGCTCGGCGGCGCGCAGGTGAGCGAGAAGCATTGCAACTTCCTGCTCAATACCGGCACCGCCACGGCGGCCGATCTGGAAGGCCTAGGCGAGGCTGTTCGCACCCGCGTGCTGGCAGCTTCGGGCGTGGATCTGCATTGGGAAATCAAGCGCATCGGAGTACCGGCATGAGCGCCACGAACCAAGCCGGCCGTTCGCAGGTCCATAGCGTGGCCGTGCTCTATGGCGGTATCTCCGCCGAGCGCGAGGTGAGCCTCTGGACCGGCACGCAGGTGATCGCCGCGCTGCGCGAGGCGGGCTTCGACGTCTCGCCCATCGAGGTCACGCAGGATTTGCCGGCCACGATCGGCGCGCTCAGCGCCGCAAGGCCGGATGCCGTGTTCAACGCGTTGCATGGCCGCTTCGGGGAGGATGGCTGCATCCAGGGCGTGCTGGACTGGATGGGGTTGCCCTATACGCATTCGGGCGTGCGCGCTTCCTCCGTCGCGATGGACAAGGCCGCCGCCAAGGCCGTGTTTTCCGCCCATGGCCTGCCGGTCGCGGCACATCGGGTGATCAGCCCCGAGGAGCTGGAAGCAGCCGATCCGCTGCCCCTGCCCTATGTGGTGAAGCCGGTGGATGAGGGTTCCTCCGTCGGCGTCACCATCCTGCGCGAGGGCGACAACCGCCGCCAGGAGATCGCCCGCAACTGGCGCTTCGGGCAGCGCATCATGGCCGAGAGCTTCATCCCGGGCCGGGAACTCACCGTCGCCGTGATGGGCGATGAGGCGCTGGCCGTGACCGAGATCGCCACCGGCAACGTCTTCTATGATTACGAGGCGAAATACGCCGATGGCGGCAGCCGGCACCTGCTGCCCGCGCCCATCCATCCCGATGCGACGGCGGAGGCGATGCGCGTGGCCGTTGCCGCGCATCGCGCCCTGGGCTGCCGCGGCGTGTCCCGCTCCGATTTCCGCTACGATGATACCGACGGCGAGCCGGGGCGGCTTTACCTGCTGGAGGTGAACACCCAGCCGGGCATGACCAGGACGTCCTTGCTGCCCGAGCAGGCGGCCCATCGCGGCATCGCCTTTCCGGCCCTGTGCGCCTGGATGGTCGGGCAGGCCTGCCATGGCCCGTAAACCCGCCGAGCCCACGACGCGTTCGCGCAGCGCGCCGCAGCCCAAGCGGCCCTCGGCCACGCGGCTGTGGTTCAAGAAGCGCCGCGCCTGGCTGCGCGGCATCGGCATGGCCACGCTGGCGCTGGGCACGCTGGGCATCGCCAGCATCGGCGTGATCGCGCTCGATCCCATGGCGCGCTTGCGCGACACCACCTCCTGGCTGGCCGAGTTGGGCCGTGGGCCTGGGCTGTCCGTCCAGGAAATCCGCATCGAGGGCCGGGAATTCGCGCCGCGTGAAGCCCTGCTGGCCGCCATCGGCATCACGCCTGGCGAGGCGATGCTCGACTTCCAGCCGCAGGTGGCCCGGCAGCGCCTGGAACAGATCGCCTGGGTGGAAAGCGCCCATGTGGAGCGCCGGCTGCCCGGCACCATCCTGATCCGCATCAGCGAGCGCCGCGCCTTCGCCATCTGGCAGCGCGACGGACGCTTCTCGGTGATTGACCGCGAAGGGCGGGTGATGGCGACCGAACGGCTCGAAGCCTTCGGCCCACTCCCCCTCGTGGTCGGCGCCGGCGCCGAGCGCGTGGCGGCGCAGATGATCGATCTGCTGCGCAGCGCGCCCGAAATCTCGGACCGCGTGCAGGCCATCATCCGCGTTTCCGAGCGGCGGTGGAATCTGCGCCTGCAGAACGGCGCGGATATCCTGCTGCCCGAAGGGCATGAGGAAGCGGCCATCACGCGCCTCGCCGAGTTGCAGGCCCGCGATCGGCTGCTCGATCGCCCGCTCGCCGCCGTGGATATGCGCCTGCCGGACCGCCTGGTGGTGCGCATGCACCCCCCCGGACAACCCGCCCCACCGACGCCAACACCTGCACGGAGCCAACGCGGATGAACGAGATCGTTCGCTACCAGCCACCCCGCACCGAGCTTCCCACGCGCGGCATCAAGCTCGGCCGCGCGCGCCCGGGCGTGTTTGGCGTGCTGGATATCGGCTCGACCAAGGTGGTCTGCCTCATCGCGCGCATCGAGAGCGACGGCACGCCGCGGGCGCTCGGCTTTGGCTGGCAGAAATCCCGCGGCGTGAAGGCCGGCTCCATCGTGGATATGGAGGAGGCGGAGCGCAGCATCCGCGCCGCCGTGGCGAGTGCCGAGGAAATGGCGGATACGCTGCTCAAGGGCGTCATCGTCAACCTCTCCTGCGGGCAGCCGGAGAGCCGGACGCACAACATCCTGTGGCAGGTGGGCGGGCGGGCCGTCACCACGGCCGATCTGGGCGGCATCATGACCGAGGGCGTGCGCCGCACCCATGCCGAGGGCCGCGAAGCGGTGCACAGCTTCCCCCTGGGCTTCACCGTGGACGCGACCGGCGGCGTGGATGATCCGCGCGGCATGGTGTGCGATACGCTCGGCGCGCGGCTGCATGTGCTGGATTCCGCGAGCCATGCGCTGTTCAACCTGGGCCAGTGCCTGCAGCGCTGCGAGCTGGAGGTGGAGGAATTGGTCTCCTCGCCCTTCGCCGCCGGGCTGGCGACGCTGGTGGATGATGAGCGCGAATTGGGCGCGGTCTGCGTGGATATGGGTGGCGGCACCACCAGCCTCGCCGCCTTCGCCGAGGGCCGCCTGATGCACACGGCGCAGCTCCCGGTGGGCGGCTGGCAGGTGACCAATGACCTGGCACGCGTGCTCTCGACGCCCATCACCCATGCCGAGCGATTGAAGACCATGCATGGCAGCGTGCTGGAATCGGCCGAGGATCGCGGTGAAATGCTGCCGGTTCCCATGGTGGGTGAGGATGACGACCAGATCGCGCGGGTTCCGCGCGAAATGATCGTGAAGATCATCCGCCCGCGGCTCGAGGAGAGCTTCGAATTGCTGCGGGACCGGCTGGATGGCAGCGGTTTGCCGGCCGAAATGCGCCGCCGCATCGTGCTGACCGGTGGCGCCAGCCAATTGATCGGCGTGCGCGAATTGGCCGGGCGCGTGCTCGGCCGCGAGGTGACGGTGCGCAATGGCCGCCCCCGGATGGTGCGTGGCCTGCCCGAGACGGCCTCGGGTGCCGGCTTCGCTTCGGCGATCGGCCTGCTCGCCTGGGCGGCGGGCGAAGGCAAGCCCCTGCTCGACGTGGCGCCGGCCGCGATCAGCACGCCTGGCATGCTGCGCCGCGGTATTGCGTGGCTTCGCGAACGTTTATGACGAAATTCCGAGTGCTGCCCTGTGGATAACGGGGACAGTCTGCGAAGATGGGCAGACTCGAATCGAATGCGGTGGTTTAAGCTCGTCTGAGGAGAACCTGTCCATGACATTGAACCTGACTCTGCCGGTCACCCAGCACACGGATTTCTCACCCCGCATCGCCGTGATCGGCGTGGGCGGAGGTGGCACGAATGCCGTGAACAACATGATCCACCTGGGTCTGGACGGAGTCGAATTCATTGTCGCGAACACCGACGCCCAGGCGCTGGTCAACAGCCGCGCGGAACGCCGCGTGCAGCTGGGGCCGCATCTGACGCAGGGCCTGGGCGCTGGCGCCAAGCCCGAGATCGGCCGCGCCGCGGCCGAGGAAGCGACGGACGAGCTGGCCCGCCACCTCGAAGGTTGCCACATGGTCTTCGTCACCGCCGGCATGGGTGGCGGGACTGGCACGGGTGCCGCCCCGGTCATCGCACGCATGGCACGGGAGCGGGGCATCCTGACCGTGGGCGTCGTCACCAGGCCGTTCGATTTCGAAGGGCCGAAGCGCCGCAAATCCGCCGATGCGGGCCTGGAAGAACTTCAGCAATTCGTGGACACGCTGATCGTCATTCCGAACCAGAACCTGTTCAAGCTGGCGAATGACCGCACCACCTTCGCCGAAGCCTTCAAGATGGCCGACAACGTCCTCTACATGGGCGTGCGCGGCGTGACGGACCTCATGGTCAATCCGGGCCTGGTGAACCTCGATTTCGCCGATATCCGCACCGTCATGGCCGAAATGGGCAAGGCGATGATGGGCACGGGCGAGGCCGAAGGCGAAGGCCGCGCGACGCAGGCCGCCGATTCCGCCATCAACAACCCGCTGCTGGAGGATACCTCCATGCGCGGCGCCAAGGGCGTGCTGATCAACATCACCGGCGGCCTGGACATGACCTTGTTCGAGGTGGACGAGGCCATGGCCCGCGTCCGCCGCGAGGTGGATGAGGAAGTGAACATCATCTTCGGCTCGGCAATCGACGAGACGATGAATGGCCGCATCCGGGTCTCCGTGGTCGCGACCGGCATTGATGTGGCCTCCATGGGTGCCGCGATGAACCCGGCCGGCCCGCGGCTCGCCGTCGTGAACCAGCCCGCGCCGGCGGCAGCCCCTGCGCCGGCCGCGGCGCGCGGCCCCTCCGGCCCCTTGGGCGCCCCTGTGGTGCCGGCGCCGCGTCGGCCCGTGCAGGTTGGTGGTGGCGCGGGTTTGCTGCGCCAGCCCGCCGCTGCCGGCCCGGCCACCTCTGCCATGACGACGGCAGCGACGGCCACGGCCCTGGCCGCCGCGCCCGTCGTTGCGCAGCAGCAGGCCTATGTCGAGGAAATGCCGCAGCCCGTGATGGTGCAGCCGGTTGCGGCACCGCCCGCCGCCTATCAGCCCCCCTTGCAGCAGCCCTCACTGCCGGAGCCCGGCCAGGGCGCCGGCTGGCGTGGCCTGTTCCGCAATGCGACCGGCCTCATGCGCCGCAACATGGAGGAGGCGCCAGTCCCGCAGCGCGCCGAACCCGTGGCGAGCCAGCAGCCGCGGCCGCCGCAGCCCATGCGCCCCGCACAGCAGCAGCCGGATGAGATGGGCCTGGATATCCCGACCTTCCTGCGCCGCCAGAGCAATTGAGGAGTGCCCGCCATCCTGCGGGGTGGCGGGACAGAAAGAGCCACGGCTGCTTGATGTTGCTCGGCGCCAGCCGGGGCGCTGATCATGGTGGTGGGGCCCGTTGACCGCTGCCTCATCAGGACGCAGCCCAGTCGTATATCCTGCGTCGGTGAATGCCTTTGGAGGCCGCGGCTCCCAGTTCTCGCGCGGGTGATGGCTGGTTGTCTGGCCGGAGGTCAGCCCGCACCGGCGCGCGAGGCAATACGCCGCACAAATCGCCGGAAAGAGGCCGGAACCCGGCCTGAAATGCCGTGCCACGCGCCAATCGCCAGGCAGCGCGCAGCCATGCGCGGCGTGACATAGCGCCGGCCTTCCGGGCTCGACAGCAGCAGGCGCAGCATCCGGACATCATGCTTGGGAAGGACGCCCACGGCGCGAAATTCCGGCGCCACATCGGCGAATTCGCCCTCGAGGGCGAGCAGCATGGCGCGGGTGAGGCCAGCCAGGGCCGCCGGATCCGCCCTTTCCCGATGCGAGAAAGACCCCGGATCATTGCAGAATACGCCCAGCACACGCGGCACATAGACCGCACCATGGCGCAGCCCCAGGGCGAAATTCACGAAGCTGTCGGCGAAGCTCGAAAGCCGGATCGGCATGCCGCCGGCGGCGCGCATCGGCCCGGTCCGATAGAGAATGGTGTTGGTGGCGAAGGTGAAGTAACTCGCCTCCAGCCGCCGCCGCAGGCTTTCAGGCGTAAACGCGTGCGGCGCGGTTGCAAGATAGAGCGGGAATTCCGTGACCCGGCCGGAGGGGTCGGAGAAGGCCGGATCGGCAAAGCAGAAGGCCGCGGCAGGGTGGGCCTCCAGCTGGGCCGCCGTGACGGCCACGAAATCGGCGGTCACCACATCATCGCTGGCCAGGAAGGCCACGCAATCGGTGCGCACCTCGGCCAGCCCGTCATTCGTGGCGATAGCGGGCCCGGCATTCTGCGCCCGGCGCAGCAGGCGGGCACGCGGATAGCCGGCCAGCATGGCGCTGAGGGCCGCGACATCCTCGGGCGGTGAGGCATCATCCACCACGATGATTTCGTCAAAGGGCCGGCTTTGCGCGGCCAGCGCGGCCATCTGGCGTTCCATCCGTGCCACGTCGCGCCAATGCGGCAGCACCGCGGTGACGGTCAGGTCAGCCACGCGGCGCCGGGAATTCGGCGTGGGCGCGCGCGAGGCTCTCGGGGTTGCCGATGTCGCGGTGGTAGCCCGCCGTCTCGAAGGCCAGGATGCGGCCGACCAAGGGTGGGATCACCTCGGTCGAGAGGTCCACGACAGGGCGTCCGAATGCCGCGGCGCGGGCCACCACCTCGGCGCCGATCATATAGACGGCGGCATTGGCAAGGTTGCCCGGTGGATTGGGCACCTTTTCATGGAAGGCCTGCACCAGGCCCTGCGAATCCAGCTGCAGGATGCCGCAGGAGCTTGGCTCATCCGTGCGAAAAGCCAGCATGGTCATGGCCACATGGGCGGGGCGCGCGGCATGGGCGGCGGCCAGGGCGCGGACGTCGAAATCGGTGAGGTTGTCGGCATGCGCCACGAGGAAATCAGCCGCGCCGAAATAGGCCTGGTTGGCCAGGATCGTCCCACCGGTGCCCAGCAATTCAGGCTCATGCACCAGATCCACTCGGTCCCGCCAGGGAGAGGCCGCGACATGGCGCTCGACCACCGGGGCCAGGTAATGCGTGTTCACCAGCGCGCGCTCGACCCCGGCGTTGAACAGCAGGTCAAACCAGTAATCCAGCAGGGGCCGGCCATGGATCGGCACCAGGCATTTCGGAATCGTGTCGGTGATCGGCCGCAACCGCGTCCCGAGCCCGCCGGCGAGCAGCAGCGCACGCATCAGCTTGGGTCGTCAATCTCGGCAAAGAGGTCCCGCAGGCCGAGCGGCGTGTTGCCCACCCGGCTGACCTGGCATGCCGCGGCAAGCGAGCCGAGATAGGCTGAGCGCCAGATATCCACGCCACGACACAAGGCCATGGCCGCGCAGGTGAAGAAGCTGTCGCCCGCGCCGGCCACATCCTTGGGCGTGGTGTTAAAGGCCGGGAGCCGGTCGGTGACTTCCATGCCGCCCTTGGCGGCACGGATCAGCATGCCCTCCGAGCCCAGGGTCACCACCATGTTCTCCGTGCGGCCCTTGGCCTTCAGCCGCTCGGCGATGATGACCAGCCCGGATTCGAAATCCTGCAGCGCCAGCCGCGCCTCGCGCTCGGTCGGGGTCACCAGGCGCATGCCGGTGAAGCGGGAAATGTCGGAGAGCTGCGAGGAGGCCTGGCTATCCGCCGCCATGGCAATGCCCCGCTCGGCCGCCGGCCCCACGATGCCGTCCACCACATATTGCGGCAGGCAGCCGTAGTTGAAATCGGCGAACAGGATGAGGTCGGTCGTGTCGAGCCGCGCGACGGCGGCGGCAATCATGGCGCGCCCGATGGCGGGGTCCACAGGGTGCTGGCGCAGCTCATTGACCCGCAGCAGCGTCTTGCCCTGTGCACGGAAGCGCTGCTTGAGCGTGGTGGGGCGCGTCGTGTCCTCGAAGGCTTCCAGCACCACGCCCTGCTCGGCAAGGCGCTGCTGGGCGAAGGTCGCCTGCTCATCGCGCCCCGTGACGGTGATGAAATGCACCGAGGCACCCATCCCGCGCGCATGCGCGGCCACGATGCCAGCACCACCCAGAAAGGTCTTCGACTCGATCGGCGTGACGACGATCGTCGGGTCTTCCTGTGACATGCCCAGCGGATCGCAATTGATATAGCGATCCACGATCAGGTCTCCCACCACCAGAACCCGAAGGCCCTGGAACCCGGTGAGAATGGATTTCAGCTCGGCGATGTCAAAGCCATGGCGGCGCGGATAATCGCGCGGCTTGATGATCGTGGAGAAATTCGTCTCCGAATATTCACGCTGCAACAGCGAGAAGGTGGAAAAGCGGACCTCGCCGGAGGAGAAGACCAGTTTGCCGCCATAAGCCTCGACCGCGGCCAGCTCGGCATTGTGCCGCTGGGCGTATTCCTTGCCCTTCACGACCACATCCGGGCGCAGCTCGGTGACCAGTTCCTCGGGCGCGCCATCGAGCAACACGGCGTGGTCGATCAGCGTATTGTTGAGCAGGCCTTCCAGCCGCAGATCAGCCGGGACGGTCACGCCGGCCGTGCTGTCGGGGTTGACGCCGACCACCAGCACATCGGCCGTGTCACGGGCGAATTTGAACAGGCGCAGATGGCCGGCATGCAGCACATTGAAATTGCCCGAGACAAAGGCGATCCGCGCGCTGCCCACCTGCTCCCTGATACGGCCGATCTCTGCGGCAATGTCATGTCGTGCGGTCACTGCGGCGCGACTTCCGGACGGTGCTGGGAGGCTGGCTTCATATGGGCAACAATTCGATCTTCGTCAGGGCAGGGAATCGCCGGCGGCCGGGCCGTGAAAGCAGCCGGTTGCCGAAGGTGAAGTCGCGTAGCAGAAGGGTTCTGAGGCGGCAAGGAGCGGTGGATGCGCAAGAAAATCATGGTGATCGGCGCCGATGGCACGCTGGGTGCTGCGCTGCGCCATGCCGCAGCGGCGCGCGGCCTCGCGGTGATGGGCACCAGCCGGCGGCCTGGCGGTGCCCTTCTGCCGCTCGACCTCACTGCCGCGCAGGAGAGCTGGCAGCTTCCCGAGGCGGTGGACACGGCCTTCCTGCTTGCCGGCAACACCAACATGGCAGCCTGCGAGGCAGACCCCGAAGGCACCGCGCGGATCAACGTCGAGGCCACGCTGACACTGGCGCGGCGCTTGGCAGCGCAGGGCGCGCAGGTGGTCGTGGTCTCGACCAATCTCGTGCTCTCCGGCCGCACGCCGAATGCCGCACCCGGGGAGGCGCCCGCGCCGCAGAACCGCTACGCGGCGCAGAAAGCCCTGGTCGAGGCGGCGATGCTGGCCCCGGAGTTTCCAGGGCCGGCCGCAATCCTGCGCATCACCAAGATCGCCGAGAGCCTGCTGCCGCTGCTGCGGGGCTGGGCCCAATCCCTGCGCGCCGGCCAGCAACTGCGCCCCTTCGATGACCTGGTCTGCGCGCCCATGCCGTTGGAGGCCGCGCTTGCCGCGCTGCTGCGCATCGCCGAGACCCGCGCGAGCGGCCTGTTTCACCTCGGCGCCGATCTGGATCTTTCCTATACCGAGATCGCCCGGCGGCTGGCGGCCACGCTTGGTGCTGACCCTGCGCTGGTGCAGGGAACCACCTCCCTCGCCGCATGCGTCAAATTGCCCGCGCGCCCGGCCCACACGACGCTCGACGACGTAGCGACCCGTGCGCGTCTTGACCTGCCGCCCATTGGCAGCGAGGCAACGCTGAAGGCGCTGTTCGCCCAGATTGCTGCGGAATGCACCGCAGGTTGAAGCGGTACCGGGCGGGCCGGCATGGGTGCAATTTGCCCCCCGCCCGCACGGCCCTCCCTCAATCTGGCGGATAGGCGTCCAGGCTTCGGCAGAGTTGCCTGATCTGAGCCGCGTCAATCTCGACGACGCCCGAGAGCCTCTCGTCGATCAACGAGCCATAGAAGCGGTAGTGCCGCACCTCGGTCGTGCGGACCAGCGGCCAGGCACCGACATGGCCCCGCGCATCAATCGCCCCGGCCGGAAAGGCCGAGGCGATCCAGCAGGCCAGCGGCGTCGCCGCAGGTGGCGGCGCAAAGGAGTTGTTGTGCGCCTCCAGCAGGCTGTTCTGCAGCTTCGGGCTCGACCAGTAGTCGTCAATGCCCATCCCATGGATCTCATGATCCACCGCAACATCCACGACCGCATCGGGGAAATGCCGCGCCAGATAGCGCAGATGGATCACGTCAATCGTCCGCTGCCACACAGCCATCCGCGCCGCATCCGCATCCGGCGTCCAGCGATGCAGTGCCTCCAGCAGCACGCCCCGATACTCGACATAGGCGCCAAGCAGTTCCGGCGCGTCGCGCATGAACCACTCGGTCGGGTGCCAGCGGGTGCGCTTGGCGTCATCGCCCGTCGCATGCTGCCGCGCCATGTAGAATTCAGGCACACGCAGCACCTTGCCCCGCAGCACGGGCAAGGCGCCCGAAAGCAATTCACGGAACATCAGACCGCCAAGCCGGCCCAGGAACCCGTAAACCTCCTGCAGGACGCCTGTCCGGAACACGCCATAGGTCAGCGCCTGGTACGAGGCCATCAACCGGTCCAGCCGGGCAATCGGGTCCGCCGCGTCAATGCTGGGCGAGGCATAGAGCATGGTCGTCAGGTCCATGTTCTGCGCGTCTTGCAGAAAGCCGAACAGGAAGTAGTAGCCATGCGCGCAAACCGCCTCGGGCTCCGCCTCCAGCGCGGCCAGGCTGGCCTGCAGACCCTCCAGCAGCAGCAGGTCATCATCGGCGCACAGGCTGGCATAGGGCGTCTGCGCGCGGCCAATCCCATCGGCGAATTTGTCGAAGGGATGCAGCGTCACCGGGTATTCGATGTACTCCAGGTCCAGCCGCAGATCGGCCAGCGCCGCCTGGTTGGCCGCACGCGCCTCAGGCGCCGAGGAGTCCAGCACCAGCACCTTCGAGCGCAGCCCCTGCGCGTCGAGAAAGCGCAGGTTGCGCGTCAGGTCCGAAGGGCGGTTATAGGTCGGGATGATGAGGGTGTGCAGCGTCATGCCGCGGCCTCGGGCGGTTGCAGCACCGTCAGCCCGGGACGCGCCAGCCGTGCGGCGATGGTGGAGGCGATGGCCGGCGCCAGCCCCACGAACACCGTGGCGCCGGGCGGGATCGCATCGGGTGCGATGATCGGCCGGCCCATGAATTCGCGGCCCTGGCGGCTCGGATCCTCATCCACGTAGAAATCAATGCTGCCGGCCAGCGCCCCGCTCAGCCAGGTCGCCGCGATCGAGGTGCCGAACAGCCCAAAGGGGCGATGCGCGGCAGCCGCGCGCGCCGCCGCCAGCGTACCGGACAGCCAGCCAAGCTGCGCCTCGGCCAGGGCCGGCGGATCACTCTCGGCGGGGGCCGCCGCCTCCAGCGGGTCCCTCAGGCGCGCCAGGACCGACATCTCCTTGCGCACCCAGTCGGTCTCCAGCCGCACGACCTGATAGCCCGCGCGCCCCAGGATCCGCGCCAGCGAGCGCGGCGTGAAATGCGACACATGGTCGGCGATCAGCAGGTCAAAGGGGTTTTCCGACACATCGGGGATCTGGATGAAGACATGCCCGCCGGGGGTGAGGTTGCCGCGCAGCGCAAGCAACGTCTGATAGGGGTCGAGGAAATGCTCCAGCGCATGGATCATCGAGATGAGGTCGTAGCGGCCCTGGAGTTCCTTGACATCGCCCGTCAGCAGCCCGGCGAAGCCCGGGATGTCCTGCATCGCGGCCAGGCTGCGGTCATCGAGCTCGAGGCCAAAGAGCTGCCAGCCCTGGAAGGCGCCGGCCAGGGCGCGCAGGAAGGCGCCATTGCCGCAGCCCAGATCCATGGCGCGCAAGGGCGCGGCGGTGGGCGCGGCGGTGGGGGCCGCGGCAGGCAGCACACCGCTGCCCCGCAGCCGCTCCGCCAGCAATTCCGAGCGCCGGACCGGACGCCCAGTCCGGCTGTCAAACACCATCTGCTCCAGCCCGCCGCCCTGGTAATAGACGTCATACGCCGCATAGATCGCGCCAATCTCGGACTGGAAGGACGCCGTCGCGGGCTTGCGGATCGCACCGCACGCATTGCAGACCTCCACCACCCCACCAGACGCCACAGGCCGGCAATCAGAACTCACCCGAGGCATCGGGCCATAGGCCGAAAGAACGCGAAGCTCAGCAGCACCGCAAACATGGCAGGGGTCAGGCATGGCGAGGGAAAGTCCTGTCAGGGGCGGTTGGATGAGCCATGTATTCGGCAACGGCCTGCGCGAGCAAATCCGCCTCGGAGGCCGATGGCGCCGGCAGCTGGGCAAGGCCCGCGCCGAATGCAGGCTCGATCAGGACGCCGCCGGCGGAATCCACCCGCTGCCTTCCGCGCCAGGCGGTCAGCAGCCGGGTGATGGGCACACGTTTCAGCGGGCCTTCCTTGAGCCGGCGGACCAGCGGGAGCCGCCGCAGATGGGATAGCAGGCCATGGGGCTGCAACATCGCCGCAAACTCCGTCCAGCCTTGCGCGGCAAGGCGCTTTTCATCGGCCCCCTCCAGCGCGGCACTCGCGAGGCGGCGGGCGGCATCGGGGCGGATATAGTCGGCAAGATAGGCCAGCGCCGCGTGGTCAAAGAGCCGCAATTCATCGGCCGTCGCATCCGGCAGCAGCACCGCGAGGCGCCCCCGGATATGGGCGAGGCCGGCGACGAGGCGCCCCGGGTCACACGCCAGGAGTTCAGCCGGATGCCAATGCCGCGCCCCCTTGGAGGGCGCATTGTTCCGCAGATGGGAAAACCGCGGCAGCCGGCGCATGCGGCCGCGCGCCAGCGCTACGACGGAGGTCAGGATTTCGGCGGTGAAGAGATCCGGCGCATCACGCGCCTCCTCCAGCACCTCGCGCAGCACCGCCGTGCGATGCGCGCCGTAGAGCGTCGCCTCATAGGCCATCAGGCCGCGCGCCACGCGGTGCATCGGGCACGCATCGGCGATATCCGCCCCGGTATAGCCCAGATGCGTGAGCGCAGGCGGCGGCCCCTCCGAAAAATGCGCGTAAAGGCCATGCGCCACCGCAACGCCCGGCTCCGCCAGCACGAGGGCCGCCTCGGCGATGGCCTTGGGCAGGATCACATCATCATCGGCGCAGAGAATGGTCACTTCGGTCTGCACGCATCGCGCGACGCCATCGGCCAGCTTTGCGTAGAAGACGATATTCCCGGGGTAGCGTTCATGCCGCACATCGGGGTGGGAAGCGGCCGTGGCCGCATTGATGGAAGCCGCCGCATCACTGCTGGAATCCAGCACCAGGACCGGCGCGCTGGCGTCGTGCGAGCGCAGGAACCCCACCAGCCGCGCCAGCTCCGCCGGCCGCTCATAGGTCGGGATCACGATGGTGAAGGCACTCATCTGGCAGGTGGCCGCCAGATCAGCCGCATCACCCGCCGGTACAGCAGAAAGCGAAGGGTCGTGGCGTTGACGTCAATTTCCGCCGAGGGGGTGAGGTAAGTGTACCTGCGCACCGGAGGAGGCGGTGTGGCGTTGCGGACTTCGGCTGGCCGCGTTCGGACAGGCACGGGAAAGCGCTCATGCATCAGGAGGGAATGGCTGTCATGGATGATGGCTGGCAGCGCCTCACGCACCGCCTCCAGCGTCAGCAGCGCCCGCAGGCAGCAAATGGCATTTGCCCGGGCGGCCAGGCTGGCTGTCCGGACCGGATCTTCCACCCGGCCCGCCGAAATCCAGAACCGCATCACACTGGCGCAATCACCTTCAACCGCGGCCAGGATCTGCCAATCCGGCACCGGATCCAGCTCGCCATCCTGCAGCCAGGCCAGGCTGGCCGCCGCGTCACCGCGAATCGCGGCCTCGATCAATTCGACGCGACGCCAGACGACGCCGCGCTCACGCAGCAATTCGAGAACGGGGACGCGGCCATGCGCTGCCGCGCGCAGGGCTGCCTCGGCATTGGTGCTGTCATCCGCAAAGGCGTCCGCAGGCAGGTGGCGCAGTGCCACGGTGCGCCCATCGCGCGCCAATTCAACCAACATCACCCTGACCATCCAATCGCCAACCGGAATATTTCATCCTCCCCTGGCCCGATGGCGTCAAGCCGCATCAGCGTCCCGGGCCGGGCAATCTAGGGCGTCGGCAGCTCGGTGATGCGCGTGGCGAAGCAGGCCAGCCCATGCGAAGGGGTCGGGGTTCGGCCATGCACATGCAGCACAGCCAGCCGCTGGTCATGCAGCAGATCAGTTCCGCTGGCCAAGGCGACATCAACGAACCAGTCCCCGGCGCCGAGCCTGGCTTCGACATCCATCCGATAGACCCGGCTGGCGCCCGCCGGCACCATCGCCAGATGGCTGGCCTGCCAGAGGGCATTCGTCTCGAAGACCAGCACGCCATCCTTGGCGCGGAAGACGAGGCCCAGATTGGGGAGATCAAGCCTTTGGTCGGCCTCGATGCGGACCAGCAGGGAGAGGGTCTCCCCGGCCATCACGGAATCTGGGTTGGCAGCGCCATTGGCCAGCAAGAGCAGGTCCGTGATGCGGGCCTCACCATCGCCGGTCCGGAATTCCCCGGGATTATAGAGGCGGTTGGCGGCCACCCGATCCTCGCCGGGGGCGGCGGCCAGAAAGCGGGCCAGCGCGGCGTCGGCGTCTTCATCCATGCTCAGCGTGACGGCCGCGGCGGGTGGCTTCGGCGCCTCGCCCACGGCTGTGTCGTCGAGCCTGATTTCATCTTCCCCGGCGGCGGAAAAATCATCATCGCCGCGGGTCAGGATCTCGCCATAGAGCTGGGCCGCGCGGTCGGCCGCGCCGAAATGCATCAGCTCACCGCGATGCAGCAGCATCCCATGCGTACAGAGCCTAGGCACCGAGAAGCGGTCATGCGTCACCAGCAGGATCGTCTTGCCCGCATCCTGGAAGTCCCGGAAGCGGCGAAAGCACTTTTGCTGGAATCGGGCGTCACCAACCGCCAGCGCCTCGTCAATGATGAGGATATCGGGGTCCACATGGACCGCCATGGCAAAGGCCACGCGCGCCATCATGCCCGAGGAGTGCGTCTTCACCGGCTGGTCAAAGAACTGGCCAATATCGGCGAAAGCCTCGATCAGCGGCATCCGCGCTTCGACCTCGGCCTGGGTCAGCCCCATGATGACGCCGTTCACCCGGACGTTCTCACGCCCGGTCATGTCCGGGTTGAAGCCGGCGCCGAGTTCAATCAGGGCGGCGATGCGGCCATTCACCTCAAGCCGGCCGCTGCTGGGCGGGATGATGCCGCCAATGATCTGCAGCAGGGTGGATTTGCCCGAGCCGTTGACGCCCAGGATGCCCAGCGTGGCGCCGCGTGGCACTTCGAAGCTGACGTGATCCAGCGCACGGAAATCCGTATGGCGCGGACCCGCCCAAGGGGTCAGCGCCTCCATCACCCGGGCCGAACGGTCAGGGTAAAGCGGATAGACCTTGCTGACATTGTCGGCGCGGATCG
Organism: Sediminicoccus sp. KRV36; assembly: GCF_023243115.1. Lineage (NCBI taxonomy): Bacteria > Pseudomonadati > Pseudomonadota > Alphaproteobacteria > Acetobacterales > Roseomonadaceae > Sediminicoccus > Sediminicoccus sp. KRV36. Next base: position 1,256,241 of record NZ_CP085081.1, on the reverse strand, counting down.
CGAAATCCCCGAGCCCCGCCGGAGCGGGACTTGTGGCCGACGGCGCTTCGCTCATGCCTTGAGGATCAGGCCTTGCCCGGTCGGCAAGGTGAAAATTTCAGTGCCATTCGCGCGCGCGAAATCGTCGTAATGCGACTTCCGATAGGCGTATTGCCGCCAAGCGTAGTCATCCATGACAATAATTCCACCGGGCACCAGCTTCGGCCAGAAGTGTTCCAGAGCGCGAAGCTCTGGCTCAAGAATATTCATGTCAATGGAGAGGTAGGCGACCTTCTCGATCTCGACCTCTGCAAGAGATTCCGGCACCCGACCGCGTATCATCCGCGCACTGGCGAAAGGTGCGAAGTTCCGTTGGGCTACGGCATAGCAATCAAAGTAGAAGTCATGCATTTCCTTATGGCCATGCGTGCGCTCATACTCATTCATCTGCTCTTCTGGAACACCTTCGAAAGTATCGAATAAATAAAATTTCTTCCCGAGACGATCAAAATCCAGATAGTCCATGACGGCGAGCGAGAAGATGCCTGTATTGACGCCGCACTCCACGAAGTCGCCAGGCAGACGGGCCGCGTGCTGGGCTGCCCAGGTCAAGGAGTGGATGCGATAGCGGATGCCGATATCGCCACCGGCACCAATGGTATGGCCAGATTCGATTCCGCGCCGATAGGCCCGCTCAAACCGGGGATCGGTCATGAAATCGAGCTGCTTGTTGTAAACCCTCAGATAATCCTCGTTGTAGTCCGGCGGGCCGAACGCAAAGAGCTTGGCATTGAGGTCGGTGGAGTAAGCCTTGAAATGCTCAACTTCAGCCTGCAGCCGGGCGATCTCGGCCTTGAGGGCCGGGACTTCCTTGTCCTTGGAGTTCCAGATCACGCAGCGAGCCCCTGTTTGCGCCAATAGACGCCGCCCCAGTCAATCGCGGTCAACTCGGCGGTGATGCCGTGGGTTGCGCGGAACTCCTCGATCGCGGCCCGGCAGGCCGGCACCGCGCCGAAATCATCCACCACCACGAAACCACCCGGCGAAAGCTTGCCATAGAGCGCGTCCAGCGCGTCCATCGTGGATTCGTAGAGATCCCCATCCAGCCGCAGGATGGCCAGGCGCTCAATCGGCGCACCGGGCAGACTGTCCTTGAACCAGCCCGGCAGGAAGCGAACCTGCGTGTCCAGCAGGCCATAGCGGCGGAAGTTCTCCGCCACCACGGCCTGGGAAATCGCCAATTGCTCGGCCGTGAAATGCACATCCCCGGCATCGGCCGGGTATTGCTCGGGGTTGGGCGGCGGCACGCCTTCGAAGCTGTCGGCGACATACACGGTGCGCCCGGTATCGCCATAGGCGTTCAGCACGGCCCGCATCATGATCGTCACGCCGCCACGCCACACGCCCGTCTCGATGAAGTCCCCCGGGACACCCTCCTGGACCACTTTTTCGCAAAGCCGGCGGATATTGTTCATGCGGCGCCGGCCGACCATCGAATGGGCCTGGCTCGGCCAGTCGGCGCCGATGTCACGCAGATGGTGGTTGAAGGTGGCGCCCGCCCAGGCTGCCGTCGAGCGATCGCCATAGATGCGATTGATCAGCGTGTCCTCGATCAGGTCGAGATAGGCGCCACGCAGGGCCGCGGGCGAGCCGGGCTGCACGGCGGGGGCCTCCGCGGCCAGCGGGGGGTAGGACAGGCGCGGCGCGGCCGGCGGGCGGGCTTCAAGCTCCATCGCTGCCAGGGCCTCAGGCGTCGCGCCATTTCCATAGGCGGTAGCGAGCTCGGCCAACAAGGCGAGGTCACGGGCGAAGCCGCTGGCATCCTCGGCAATCAGCGCATCCAGGCGGGCCTGGGCCAGCGCGTAGAGCTGCAGGTCCCAGTGGTTGAGGGCGCGCAGGCTTTGCAGCCCCTCCCCCTCCAGGCCGGCCTGGTGTGAGACGGGCAAGGGGCGCGACAGCCACGGGCCGATGGCGGCGGCCAAGGGCAGGCCCAACTGGCGCACCAGCGCCACCAGGCTTTCGTCCCGACGCTCCGCCACGCCAAGCAACACGAAGGACTGCGAGACATCGGCCAGGATGCGGGCGAAATCACGCGCGTCAATCGGCGCCAGATCTATGGAGGCGGCGGCATCGGACGGGTCCAATGTGGCGTCGCCCGCCAGGGAGCGGGTGAGATGGTCATGCAGGCTGGCTTCGTATTTCCAGCCGGGCTGGGCTGCGGCGGCCACCTCCGCCAGCGAGATGCCCCCCTGGACGTAGCCCTCCAAAATCCGATCAATCGGGTTGCGGAGCATGGCTGTGAACAGGCGGGAGGGCGGCAAGGCACGGCGCAGGCCGGCGCTGAACGGGCCCGCGACAAAGAGCCTGCCGCTCTGTTCGGCCGGCCGCCGCGTCCGCAACGCCAGTTCGATCACTTCGGGGCGATAATAGCCCAGCAGGGTGCGATCTTCGCCCGGATGATAGCTCACCGCCGCCCCGGGCCCAAGCGTGCGCGCCAGCATCTGGCCCAGCGCCTCGCCATGGCAAAGCGTGAGGTCGAGATAGACAAAGGGGCCACTGACCCGGTTCAGCACATCGCCGCAATCCCAGGCCGTTTCGGGTTGCTGCGTCTGGGCGACCGCTTCCGGAGCGACTTGAGATGAACGCATGAATCATGGACCTTGTTGAGGCAACTGGGTCGGGTCAACGCCCCGAGCAGATGCGCGTCGTCCTACATAGTTCGCCCCCCCAGTGCAAGCGCGGGCGGCTTGGCTGGGGCTGCATGTCAGCCAGTCCATGCAGGGGTTTCCGCCAGGAAATCCCATGCCGCGACGCCTTCTTCAGAAGCAGCGCAGTGATTCCGCTGGCTGTACCAACCAGCGGCGCCGCACGCGGCCAGAGCTCAGCTCGTCAGGAAATCTCAACCATGGCGAGCTTGCGGCTGAAGGACCGCCGGATTGCGAAGCTGGCCGCGTGGCAGGTGATCAGCCCCCTGTGACGAGTATTTTTCTCATATGTTATTCTCGGATGAGCCATCCATCTGGGTGGTGTGAGCAATCTGGGACGTTCTGGCTTTCATCGAAGGGTCTTGCGGCCTTTGCGGCCTTGAATTCCGGGTGTTCGGCCAGGAATTCGGCGATGGCGCTGCGGGGGTTGTTCCAGTTCCAATCGGCGTCGGTGCGCGGCATGCCCGCCACCAGCTCCATCACCCCGTCCTGCACCAGCAAATGGCAGCCCGGCGTCACCAGCGGCGCATAGGCCGCCAGTTCCCCCGCCACATGCGCCTTGGAGTGGTTGGAATCGAGGATCACCATCACCCGCTCGCCCGGGCGGATCATGCCACGCACCTGCGACACCACCGCCGCATCCGTGCTGCCACCCACCACCAGCTCAATGCGCTTCTTCATCGCATGCGCCTCGATCGCCGCCCGGTTATGCGGGCGGATCTCGATATCAATGCCGATCACGCGGCCATGCCCCAGCGCCTCGAACAGGCTCGCGTAGTAGATCAACGAACCACCATGCGCGACGCCCGTTTCGATGATCACATCCGGCTTCGTGGCGTAGATCGCCTCCTGGATGCGCACCATGTCGTCCGGCAGCTGGATGATCGGCCGCCCCATCCAGGAAAACGCGTAGGAGTATTTGCGAACCCAGCCCAGCCGCACCCACAGATCCGCGAGCTCCGCAAAACTCTCAGGGCCAAACAGGTCGATCGTGCGGCCATCGGCCAGCGTCGCGGTGCGCGCTTCGGTGTCAAAGGTGATCTTCATCGGGCGAGGGCTTTCGTCAATGTCGGCAGGGCCAGATCGCGCTCGGAAATCGCGCTGACCGGCAGCGGCCAGGGAATGGACAGGGTCGGGTCGTCATGGCGGATGCCGGCGGCGGCGCCATCCACATATTCGCAACCCATCAGGTAATGCACCTCCGCATCGTCGGAAAGTGTCTGAAAGCCATGCGCAAAACCCGCCGGCGCATAAAGCCGGTCATGATTCTCGGCACTCAACTCAGCGCCATGCCATTGGCCATAGGTGGCCGAACCCGGCCGCAAATCCACCAGAACATCAAAAATCCGCCCCCGCGTGCAGGAGATGATCTTCACCTCCTCATGCGGCGAAAGCTGGAAATGCAGCCCGCGCAGCGTGCCCGCGCGCCGGTTGAACGAAATATTGTGCTGCGGATATTCGGCATGCAGCCCATGCGCCGCCAGGCTGCGCACACAAAAACTGCGCGCAAACCAGCCGCGCTCATCCGCCCGCGGCTCCAGGCGGATCAGCGCCGCACCGGCCAGGGGCAGGGCCTCGATGCGCATCAGAACAGCTTCAGCCCGGGGATCGCCGTCACCCATTGCGCACCCCAATCCCGCACCCCGGGATTTTGCGCCACCACCTCCTCGGCCACATTCCAGGGCAGGATCACGATGTAGTCGGGCCGCGTCTCATAGAGCTTCTCCGGGCCAAACACCGGCAGCCGGCTGCCAGGCAGCAGCTTGCCCTGCTTGGCCGGGTTCTTGTCCACCACATAGGTGATCAGGTCAGACGCGATGCCGCAGAAATTCAGCAAGGTATTGCCCTTGGCCGCCGCCCCATAGGCCGCCACCGTCTTTCCCCCGGCGCGCGCCTCGCGCAGGAATGCCAGCAGGTCATCGCGAACCTTGGCCACGCGCGGGGCAAAATCATCATAGGCGCCAGGCTGGTCCAGCCCGGCCGCCGCCTCCCGCGCGCGCGTCGCAGCCAGGCCCGGCATCGCCACATGCGACGCCCCCGCATGGCAGACGAACACCCGCAGGCTGCCGCCATGGGTCGGCTGCGGCTCCACGTCAAACACCCGCAGCCCATGCGCCGCCAGCAGCTTCTCGACAAACAGCAGCGACAAATACGAGTAATGCTCGTGGTAGATCGTATCGAACTGCACCAGCGCGATCAGGTTCAGCAGATGCGGAAACTCGATCGTCCAGACACCCTCGGGCTTCAGCAGCAGCGGCACGCCAGACACGAAATCATTGATGTCCGGCACATGCGCCAGAACATTGTTGGAGGCCATCAGATCGGCCGTCATCCCCGCCGCGCGCAGCCGCTCCCCCGTGGCGCGGCCAAAAAACGCGACCTCCGTCGCCACACCGCGCGCCCGCGCCGCCTCGGCCACATTGGCCGCAGGCTCGATGCCCAGCACCGGCACGCCGCGGCCCACGAAATACTGCAGCAGATAGCCGTCATTGGAGGCAATCTCGACCACACGGCTGCCCGCCCCCAGGCCGAACCGCGCGGTCATCGCCGCCGCATAGGCCTCGCAATGCGCCAGCCAGCCCGTCGAGAAGGAGGAGAAATAGGCGTAGTCCGAAAAAATCGCCTCGGCCGGAACCGCATCGGCCACCTGCACCAGGAAACACGCATCGCACACCCGCGCGCAAAGCTCATAGGCCGCGTCAGGCCCAGGCGTGCCCGGCGTCACATAGGAATTGGCCAGGGCCGTATGGCCCAGATCAACCAGCACCCGCGTCAGCGGGGCGGCGCAAAAGCGGCAGCTGTGGCTCATGCCAGGCGATCCTCATAGGCGGCGATCTGCGCCGCGGTGAATGCCGCCATGTCAACGCCAGCATCAAAGGCAGCGTACCATTGGGCGGTCCAGGTGATCGCCTCGGCGGCGGAAAGCCGCGGCCGCCAGGGCAGCAGGCCCGCCGCGCGCCCGGCATTGATGGCCAGCGTCGGCGCCTCCTTCAGATGCACCCCAGGCGCCTGCTCCCAGCCCAGGCCCCGCGCGCCATAGGCCGACTGGAACGCCTCGGCCACCGCACTCACCGTCTCCGGACGCTCATCGGGCGGGCCAAAATTCAGCGTGGGCTCGCGCAGGCCCAGGGCCAGCGCCTCCATGAAATCCAGATAGCCCGCAATCGGCTCCAGCACATGCTGCCAGGGCCGCGTCGCCAAGGGGTAGCGCAGCGAAACCGGCCGCCCCGCCTGCTGCGCACGCCACAAATCCGGCACGATCCGGTCGGCCGACCAATCGCCACCGCCAATCACATTGCCCGCGCGCGCCGTCGCCACCGCACCCAGTTCACCGCCAAAGCTGCGCGCAAAACTGGCCGTCGCGATCTCGCACGCCGCCTTGGAGGCCGAATACGGATCCGAACCACCCAGCCGGTCCGTCTCGATGAAAAACCGGCCGCTGCCGTCATTCTCATAGACCTTGTCGCTGGTCACCACGAGAACCGCCTCAAGGCCCGGGCTGCCCCGCAACGCCTCCAGCACGCGCAGCGTGCCCTGCACATTGATCTCGAAGGTCTCCAGCGGGGCAGCATAGCTGCGCCGCACCAGCGCCTGCGCCGCCATGTGCAACACCAGCTGCGGCCGCACCCGCGCCACCACCGCCGCCAGCCCCGCCGCGTCACGGATATCGCCCAGCACCGATGCCCCGCCATCCACCAGGCCCAGCAGCCGGGACAGGTTCGGCGCGGTTTCCGGCGCCAGCGAATAGCCCGTCACCTCAGCGCCCATGCGCCGCAGCCAGGCCATGCACCAGGCCCCCTTGAAACCCGTATGGCCCGTCAGCAGAACCCGGCGGCCACGCCAAAATGCAGCGTCGGGCATCTCAGGACCAGGTGTTCCAGGGCGCGCGCCCAGCCTGCCAGAGCCCTTCCAGATGGTTCTTGTCCCGCAGCGTGTCCATCGCGTGCCAGAACCCGTCATGCTGATAGGCGCCCAGCCGGCCCGCAGCCGCCAGACCTTGCAGCGGCTCCGATTCCCAGGCCGTCAGATCACCCGGAATCGTCTCCAGCACCGAAGGCTCCAGCGCAAAGAAACCGCCATTGATGTAGCCGCCATCACCCGCCGGCTTTTCCTGGAATTCACGCACCATCCCCTGCTCGATCCGCGTCGAGCCATAGCGGCCAGGCGGCTTGACCGCCGTCAGCGTCGCAGCCGCCCCCAATTCGCGATGCCGCGCCAACAGCTTCTCCAGCGAAATATCCGCCACCCCATCGCCATAGGTCATGCAAAAGGTCTCGCCCGGCGTCAGCAAATGTCCAATCCGCTTGAGCCGCCCGCCCGTCAGGGTCTCCGCACCCGTATCCACGATGGTCACACGCCAGGGCTCGGCCGAATTGCGGTGGTACTCCACCGTATGCGCCGCCAGATCAATCGTCACATCCGAACGATGCAGCACGTAATTCGCGAAGTATTCCTTGATCATATAGCCGCGATAGCCGGCACAAATGATAAAGTCCGTCGCCCCCTGCGAGGCGTAGATCTTCATGATGTGCCACAAAATCGGATAACCGCCGATCTCAATCATCGGCTTGGGACGAAGGTGGCTCTCCTCAGAAATACGCGTGCCAAGCCCGCCAGCCAAAATCACCACCTTCATGCTGCGTCTTCCCAAAACATGCCGGCACCCAACAAAATGACCCAACACACAAAAACGAAAAATAAACCCACACAAGCAGCGCCTGCTAAATCATCAATCAAGACATGTCCATGCTGGCTGAAAACGCCCGAAGAAAGGCCAGTAACCATCCCCGTCACCGCAGGGCGCGCTTCAGGCCATAGACAAAAAACCGCGGCCAGGAGAGGCCCATGATCCGGCGGTAGCGCCGCACCAGAAAGCTGCCATAGGCCAGCGCCAGGTCCCATCGCCGCGGCTGCTTGATCAGCACCTTCGCCATCTGCGTGCCAAACACCGCCAAAGCCCCCGGCGCACAACGGAAAATCGCCCGCAAATCATCATTCGGCGGCGTGCACGCCGCATCAATGATCGCCCGCAGCACGCGGGACTGCCGCTCCGGATCGCGCATGCCAGTGCCCGAATAACCGCCCGGGCTCTCGCGGATCACACCAAGCCCCTCCGGCACCACGCAAACACCATGGCGCAGCGCCACCGCGTAATAGGTGAACCAGTCCGAATGCCATTCCTGCGCCGCGATAAAGCCGCCCACCGCCTGCACCGCGTCGCGCCGCGCCACGATGGCGTTGGACGTCATCCACACATAGCCATCGACGAACTCCTCGCGCAGCCGGGTCGCCGGCATGAACTCCGGCAGATGCGCCAAGCCGAACGAGCCAGGCATCATGCGCGACTGGTTGATCACCCGCCCCGTCGTCGTCAGCACCATGTATTCGGAAACGCTCATCCCCGCCTGCGGGTGCCGCGAAAGCGCCGCCATATGCGCCTCGAGAAAGCCGGGATACAGCTCATCATCCGCCGCCGCGCAGACGATGTAGTCGCCCCGCGATTCCTCCAGCAGGCGGTTGATGGTGTATTGCATGCCCCGATTGCGGTCATTGCGCAGCAGCCGCAAATTCGGAAAGCGCGCGGCAAACTCCTCGATCACGGCAACGCTCTCATCCGAGGAGCCATCGTCAATCACCAGAATCTCATCCGCAGGGCGGGTCTGCCCGCACGCGCCACCCAGCGACTGATGCAGATGCTGCGCATGGTTGTAATTCGGAATCAGGATGGAGACCGTCGCCATTGAATTGACCCTTGCATGGCCGTCAAAATATTCGCCGCGATGCCTACAAGCCGATGCAACACTTTGCAACACGGTCCTGCCACGCCAATACCATTCCCAATACCGCCACCAGCAGGGACGCGCCGCAGCCCCTCAACCGCCCAAGCACCCGCATCCGGCACGCAATCCTGGACCAAAGGCAGCGCCAATGCCGCACCGCATCGCCGCGCGAAACGGCCCTGGCCCGGGGCGCATGAAGCGGCCCTGAGACCGGGCGATACGGAGGCCAGCAAAGACCCGGCTGCGCGCGGCGCAGCGCCTATAGGCCAGGGGCTTTGACCTTGTCCTTGTAGTTGCAATGCAGCGCGGCAGGGCAACGCCAGCACTCAGGCGCCCGGGCCTTGCAAATGTAACGCCCATGCAGGATCAGCCAGTGATGCGCATCGCGCAGCAACTCAGGCGGAATGCGCTTCACCAGCCCATCCTCCACAACACGCGTCGTCTTGCCGGGCGCCAGGCCAGTGCGGTTGCCCAGGCGGAAGATATGCGTATCCACCGCCATGGTGGCTTCGCCGAACAGCACGTTCAGCACGACATTGGCGGTCTTGCGACCCACGCCAGGCAGGGCCTCGAGTGCTGCGCGATCGGCGGGCACTTCACCGCCGTGCCGCTCCACCAGCATGGCCGAGAGGGCGGCGACATTCTTCGCCTTCGCCTGCCACAGCCCGATGCGGCGAATCAGCTGGCCGATTCCCTCGGCACCCAGCGCGGCCATGGCGGCGGGTGTGGGGGCCGCGGCAAACAGCCCTGGCGTCACCTTGTTCACCATGGCATCCGTCGCCTGGGCCGACATGACGACGGCAACAAGCAGCGAGAAGGCATCGGTGTAGAGCAGCTCGGTCTCGGGCTCTGGGTTGCTGGCAGCGATGGAGCGGATGAAGGCCCCCGCCTGCTCACGCGACATCAGCCGCGCGCGACGCGGTGCCAGGGCCGAACCGTGCAGGGGCTTGCCGGGATTTCTCAAGCAGGGCGTCTCAAGCTGGGGTTCTCACTCTGGGATTCATCCTATCTGATGGACGGATGCCAAACAGCCCCACCCTTTTCGAGGCCCGCTCCGCGCCACTGAACAGCCTGGGCGATCGGGGCTTCTGGATCGTCGCGGGCATTCTGCTCGCGGGCTTCACCTTCACGGGCACGGTATTCACGCTGCTGGGGGCCTGGCCCGTGCTGGTCTTTGCCGGCGCGGAAACGCTGCTGGTCATCGGCATGCTGGCGCTCTACCGCAGCCAGGCGCGCAGCAGCGCCGAGACGGTGATCTTGGTCTCCGGCCGGCTCACCATCCAGCGGCGCGAAGGGCGGCGGCGTGAGCAAGCGAGCTTTGACCCCTTCTGGGCCCGGCTCCGCTGGGAGGAAACCCGGCTCTTCATCGCCCATCGCGGCGCGGCGATTGAGATCGGCCGCTTCCTGACGCCGGAGGAGCGCGAGGATCTGGCCCGTACATTGGGCGAAGTGCTGCGCCGGTATCGTGACCCGGTGTTTGACAACCCACAGCTGCGTTGACCCCTCGCCTGCCCATCCGCGATGCCCATGGGCCTGAACGGCCACAGCCCGCCCTGCGCTAGCCGCCCGCGCGCGGGCGCTGTAAACCGCGCGCATGGAGAAGCCGCCCCGCCCCGTCATGCTCGTGATCCTCGATGGCTGGGGCCATCGGGAGGACCCCGCGGATAATGCCGTGGTCCTGGCCCGCACGCCGCGTTTCGACGGGCTCTGGGCCACCTGCCCGCATGGCTTCCTGCACACCTCCGGCCTGGATGTCGGCCTGCCCGAGGGGCAGATGGGCAATAGCGAGGTGGGGCATCTGAACATCGGCGCCGGGCGCGTGGTGATGCAGGATCTGCCGCGCATTGATGCCGCCATCGCCGATGGCTCCATGGCGCGGATGCCGGCGCTGCGGGAGTTCGTGGCCAGGCTGCACGCCAATGGTGGCACGGCGCATCTGGTGGGGCTGGTATCCCCGGGGGGCGTGCACAGCCATCAGCGCCATGCGGCGGCGCTGGCGCGGATCCTGGCGGCGGAAAACATCCCCGTGGTGATCCACGCGCTGACCGATGGGCGCGACACGCCGCCGCGCTCGGCCGGGCCGGCACTGGCCTCGCTGCCCACCGAGGCGCGCATCGGCACCGTCATCGGCCGCTACTGGGCGATGGACCGGGACAATCGCTGGGAACGTGTGCGCAAGGCCTGGGCCGCCATGGTGCTGGGCGAGGGCGAGGCGACGGCACCGGATGCCCAGACAGCCGTGGCCCAGGCGCATGCGCGGGATGTGACGGATGAATTCATCCCCGCGACCGTGCTGCCCGGCCATGCCGGCATGCGGGATGGCGATGGGTTGCTCTGCTTCAATTTCCGCTCGGACCGCGCGCGGGAGATTTTGACGGCGCTGCTCGATCCGGATTTCACCGGCTTCGAGCGCGAGCGCATGCCGCGCTTCGCCGCCAGCCTAGGCATGGTGGAATATGCGCAGGCGCTGAACCCCTTCATCGCCACGCTGTTCCCGCCGCAATCCATGGCGGACATCCTGGCCGAAGTGGTCAGCCGCGCCGGCCGCACCCAACTCCACATGGCCGAGACCGAGAAATACCCGCACGTCACCTACTTCCTGAACGGCGGCGAAGAGCAGGCCTATCCCGGCGAGACGCGCATCATGGTGCCATCCCCCAAAGTCGCCACCTACGACCTGCAACCTGAAATGAGCGCGCCAGAACTGACGGCGAAGGCGGTGGAGGCCATCCGCGCCGGCAAGCAGGACCTGATCATCCTGAACTTCGCCAATGCCGACATGGTCGGCCATACCGGCAGCCTCGCAGCAGCCATCCAGGCCGTGGAGGCAGTGGATGCGGGGCTTGGCGCCATTGCCGATGCGGTGCGCGCGGCAGGCGGCGCGCTGCTCGTCACCGCCGATCACGGCAATGCGGAATTGATGCGGGACCCCGAGACGGGCGGCCCGCATACCGCCCACACCACCAACCCCGTCCCGGTCTTCCTCATGGGCGGGCCAGAGGGCGCCCGCCTGCGGGAGGGCCGCCTGGCGGATCTGGCGCCCACGCTGCTCGCCCTCATGGGGCTGCCGCAGCCCGCCGCCATGACCGGCGAAAACCTCATTCAACACAACAAGACTTGGGGAGCCTGAGCATGGCATTGCGCGTCGCGGTCCAGATGGACCCCATGGAGAGCATCGGCATTGATGGCGACAGCAGCTTCGCCCTGATGCTGGAAGCCCAGGCGCGCGGCCATGCGCTCTGGCATTACCATGTGAAGCATCTCTCGATGCAGGCCGGGCGCGTGATTGCCCATGGCCATCCGGTGGAGGTGCGCCGCGAGAAGGGCAACCATTTCACCTTCGGCGCGCCGGTCGAGCTCGACCTGGCGAAGGATGTGGATGTGGTGCTGATGCGCCAGGACCCGCCCTTCGACATGGCCTATATCACCGCCACACATCTGCTGGAGCATATCCACCCGAAGACACTGGTGGTGAATGACCCGGCCAGCGTGCGCAACGCGCCGGAAAAGCTGTTCGTGCTGCAATTCCCGGAGCTGATGCCGGAGACGCTGGTCAGCGCCGACACGCGGGAAATCAACAAGTTCCGCATGAAGCATGGCGACATCATCGTGAAGCCGCTGTTCGGCAATGGCGGCGCTGGCGTATTTCACCTGCAACCCAACGACCCAAATTTGAACTCGCTGATCGAGATGTTCACCGAACGCTCGCGCGAGCCGCTCATGGTGCAGCAATACCTGCCGGCCGTGCGCCAGGGCGACAAGCGCATCATCCTGGTGGATGGCGTGGCGATGGGCGGCATCAACCGCGTGCCGGCGGCGGGCGAGGCGCGCAGCAACATGCATGTGGGCGGCCGCCCGGAACCCACCAAGCTGACCGACCGCGAGCTGGAAATCTGCGCCGTGATCGGGCCGGAACTCAAGAAGCGCGGGCTGATCTTCGTCGGCATTGACGTGATCGGCGGGTATCTGACCGAGATCAACGTGACCTCGCCCACCGGCCTGCAGGAACTGGCGCGGTTTGATGGCGTGCATCTGGAGCGCGCCATCTGGGATGTGATCGAGGCGAAGCGGCGCGGATAATGTTTTTGGTTTGTTGTTGGCATTATTCCTGGTGAATGGCATGAAAAAGCGGTGAAAGAATGCCGCCATGCCCAAGCTTGCGATGAACCGTCAGGAACTCCGCCGCGCCATGCGGGACCCGCGCTATTCCAATAGTGAAGACCGCGATCATGTCCCCTATCGCGGCTGGGTGACTGAGGGATTCCAGGCGCTCCGGGCCGCGCGGCCCGGCAAGGGCGGGAGCATGACGGTCGAGTTTCGCAGCTATGACCGCGTGCGAGACGGCCGACTGGAGCGGGTGGATTCCTATCGTCAGCAGCGCCGCCGCGGGCAGCAGCAGGAGCGCGCATCGCCACGGCCAGAAGCGGCGCCCGCCGAATCCGTGGCGCCGCCGATACCCGCGCCCGTGCTGCTGATCTTCGTGAGCGGCGCGGCGGATGTGAAGATGAATGGGCCGCTGAGGCGATCTGGTCTCGGACCCAGTCTCGACAGACCTGGGCTCACATCTGTCAATTTCACCTGGGACCAGCGGGCCGAGATTGAGGCGTTGATCCGCCAGCAATCGCCCGAGACGCGAATCCGCATTGTCGGCCACAGCTATGGTGGTGATACGGCGGCGCAAATTTCCGAACGGATGGGCATTCTCGGCCGACCACCGCTGGATATGCTGGTGACGGTGGATCCGGTAGGCTCGTTCCAGCGTTTGGGCCCACCCCTTGGATGGACCTCCAAGGCAGGAAGGCCGCCTAGCCTACATGTTCGCGCTCCGACTGAGCGATCGCGCGCCCACAGCTCCACTCCAACCGTGGCCCTTTGCTGAACATGACTTCCGCCAGGCGGATGATGATATCTACTTTTGCCTTGAGGGCGGAGACGGCCTCTACGGCCGCCGCCATCGTTCGCTCGATTTCCGCATCCCCTACGCGATGATCGCGGATGCCCTGGCCCGCGCCGGCCAGCCGCATGCGCCCCTGCCTTGAATCACAGCAGGAACTTCCCCTCGAACACCGGCACGCAACTCCCTGCCACCTTCGCCCGAACCCCATCCCGCGCGCGAAAAGCCGAGGCGCGCAGCAGGCTCGGCCGTCCCATCTCCACGCCTTGCGTGATCTCGACGCTCAGCGTCTTGCGCGTGCTCAGCGCCAGCAGCATTGCGGCGAGCGGTGTCGCGGCACTCCCAGTCGCCGCATCCTCGACTGTGCCGGAGAGCGGCGAGAACATGCGCGCGCGCAGCCTGCCGCGCCCGTTCCTGGCATAGAGATAAAGCGGCAGCCGGCGCGGGCCGAGATGCGGGAATTCCAGGGCCGCCTCGGCAAAGCGTGCCAGATCCGGCTTGGCGCGGCTCAGCGCCTCGCCCGTCACCTCGGCAATCACGAAGGAATTGCCGACGGACGCCATGACCGGCAGATGCGCCGCCGTCACCACATCGTCCTCGGCCAAGCCGACGCAGCCCGCCACCAGGCCAGGGTCCATCTTCGGGCCGACCGCCAGAGGCTGCGGCGCGCCGATCTCGGCACCCGTCACGGCGCCTGTGGCATCACGCTCGATCGCGACTTCGACCAGACCGGCAATTTCCTCAAAACGCAGCAGGCCGTCCTTTGCGTGCTCCGCCAGCACGAAGCCGGTGCCGACATTGGGGTGCCCGGCGAAGGGCATCTCCGCCACACGGTTGAAGATGCGCACGCGGGCCGTATTGGCCGGCGAGGCGGGCGGCAGGACGAAGGTCGTCTCGCTGAGGTTCAACTCGGCCGCGAGGGACTGCATCTGCGCATCCGTCAGGCCACGCGCATCAGGGAAGACGGCGAGCTGGTTGCCGCCGAAGCGGGTTGAAGTGAACACATCGAGAGTGACGAATTTCCAGCTTTTCACAGCGCGAACTCCACCATCACGGGCACGTGGTCACTGGCTTTTTCCCAGCCCCGCGCCGGCTTTAGGATCTCATGCCGCGCCAGGCTGCTCCGCAAATCCTGGCTGACCCAGACGTGGTCCAGCCGCCGGCCACGATCGGCCGCCGCCCAATCCTTCGCGCGATAGGACCACCATGTGTAGAGCTTCTGGTCGGCGGGGACGAAGTGGCGCAACGCGTCATGCCAATCGCCCGCACGCATCCAGCCGGCCAGGGCCTCCACCTCGATCGGCGTGTGGGAGACGACGTCCAGCAATTGCTTGTGTGACCAGACATCATGTTCGAGGGGCGCGATATTCAGATCCCCGACCAGCACGGAACGCCGCACCGGCCCATGCTGCGCGAACCAGGCCGTAGCCTCGGCGATCAGGTCGAGCTTATGCGCGAATTTCGGGTTGGCTTCGCGGTCCGCGATGTCGCCACCGGCCGGCACATAGAAATTGTGCAGATCCACCGGCCCGCCAGGGGCGTCGAGCGTGACACCGACATGCCGGCAATCACCCTTCATGCACCAATCGGGATCTTCGCCGCGCACCGCGAAGGGTAAGCGCGACAGCACGGCAACGCCGTTATAGCCCTTCATCCCGCGGGCGATCACATGCTCGAAACCCAGTGCCCGGATGCCTTCATGCGGGAAATGCTCATCCGGGCATTTGGTTTCCTGCAGGCAGAGCACGTCGGGCTTCAGGGCCGCGTCCAGATCGGCCAGCAGCGGCAGCCGAAGCCGGACGGAGTTGATGTTCCAGGTGGCGATGCGAAGCCGGGGCAAGGGCGGGACTCACTCTCGGGTGAGCCCCTGATGTGCCGCGCCGCGCTGGCTTTGGGAAGCCAGCCCCCCCTCAGGCGGCGGGGGCCACCTTGTCCTGGGTCTTGGTGTCGAAGTCGCTCGCGTCATGGCGTTCGCGCAGCTGGCCCTCGGGTTCGCCCACCATCCGGTTCACCATGCGGCCGCGCAGCACGGCGGGGCGGGCGTGGATCTGGTCGGCCCAGCGGTTCACATTCTTGTATTCATGCACCGCAAGGAACTCGGCCGCGCCATAGGACCAGCCCTTCACCAGGCCGCCATACCAGGGCCAGACGGCGATATCGGCGATGGTGTAGTCGGGGCCGGCCAGATACTCGCTCTCGCCCAGCCGGCGATCCAGCACGTCCAGCTGGCGCTTCACCTCCATGGCGAAGCGGTCGATCGGGTATTCCTGCTTCGTCGGCGCATAGGCGTAGAAATGCCCGAAGCCGCCGCCGAGATAAGGGGCACTCCCCATCTGCCAGAACAGCCAGGAAAGGCATTCGGCGCGCGCCGCCGTCTCGGTCGGCAGGAAGGCGCCGAATTTCTCGGCCAGGTGCATCAGGATGGCGCCCGATTCGAAGACGCGGATGGGCTTGGGCCCACTGCGATCGAGCAGCGCCGGGATTTTCGAATTGGGGTTCACCGCGACGAAACCGCTGCCGAACTGGTCGCCCTCGCTGATGCGGATCAGCCAGGCATCGTATTCGGCACCTTTGTGGCCGAGGGCCAGAAGCTCCTCCAGCATCACCGTCACCTTCACGCCATTGGGCGTGCCGAGCGAGTAGAGCTGCAGCGGATGCTTTCCGACCGGGAGTTCCTTCTCATGCGTGGGGCCAGCGATGGGGCGATTGATATTGGCGAAGCGGCCGCCATTGGCTTTCACCCAGGTCCAGACCTTGGGCGGCGTGTATTCGGTGGCGTCAGTCATGCGGAGGGCTCCAAGTGTTCGATTTGAATGTGGGGTGCCCGACCGCTCATGTCACCGGAGGTCCAGGAACCTAAGGTTCCTGGTAGGGGCTCGGGGGGCAAAGCCCCTGGATAGGCTACCCCCGCAAATGGCAGGACACCCAATGCCCCGGCGTCACTTCCCGCAACTCCGGCGCTTCGCTGCGACACGCGCCGGCATTGGCGATGGGGCAGCGCGTGTGGAAATGGCAGCCCGAGGGCGGGCGCAGCGGGCTTGGCACATCACCCTTCAGCATGATGCGCTGGCGCTTCACCGTCGGGTCCGGGATGGGCACGGCGGAGAGCAGCGCTTCCGTGTAGGGGTGCAGCGGATTGGTGTAGAGATCCCGCGCCGAGGCGATCTCCACGATGCGGCCCAGATACATCACCGCCACACGGTCGCTGATGTGCTCCACGACCGAGAGGTCATGGGCGATGAAGAGGAAGGTGAGGCCGAATTTCTCCTGGAGATCCTCCAGCAGGTTCACCACTTGCGCCTGGATGGAGACGTCGAGCGCGCTGACCGGCTCATCGCAGATGACCAACTTCGGATTCACGGCGAGGGCGCGGGCGATGCCGATGCGCTGGCGCTGTCCCCCCGAAAACTCATGCGGGAAGCGGCGCATATGGTCGGCGTTCAGCCCCACGGTTTCCAGCAGCTCCACCACGCGATCCTCGCGCTGCCGCGCGGTCTTGGCGAGTTTATGGATGATCAGCGCCTCGGCGATGATGCTGCCCACCGTCATGCGCGGATTGAGCGAGGCGAAGGGGTCCTGGAAGATGATCTGCATGTCCCGGCGCAGCGTGCCGAGATGCTCATTATCCAGGGCCGTGACGTCGCGGCCCTCGAAGGTCACCTCGCCGGAGGTGGGCTCGATGAGGCGCAGGATCAGGCGCCCGGTGGTGGATTTGCCGCAGCCGGATTCGCCGACCAGGCCGAGGGTTTCACCGGCCTGGAGGTCGAAGGTGACGCCGCTGACGGCATGGACGTAATCCACCGTCCGTCGCATCAGCCCGCCCTTCACGGGGAAGCGCTTCACCAGGTTCTTCACGCTGAGGAGAGGCTCGGTCATAGGATGCAGGCCACCTTGTGCCCAGGAGCGACCTCGCGCAGCGGCGGCTCGGCCGCGGTGCAGGCCTCGGTCGCGTAGCGGCAGCGCGCGGCAAAGCGGCAGCCGAGGGGCGGGTTGAGCAGGCTCGGCACGGAGCCCGGGATGGCCTCGAGCCGCGTATGCGTGGTGGCGGCCAGGTCAATGCGCGGGATCGAGCGGATCAGGCCCTGCGTGTAGGGGTGGCGCGGATTGGCAAACAGGTTCTCGACCGTCGCATCTTCCACCACCTTGCCGGCATACATGACGATGACGCGCTGCGCGGTTTCGGCCACCACGCCCATGGCGTGGGTGATCAGCAGGATGGACATGCCCAGCCGCTGCTTCATCTCATTCATCAATTCCAGGATCTGCGCCTGGATGGTGACGTCGAGCGCCGTGGTCGGCTCATCGGCGATGAGCAGCTTCGGATTGCAGGAGAGTGCCATGGCGATCATCACGCGCTGGCGCATGCCGCCGGAAAACTGGTGCGGGTAGTCATGCACGCGCTTGGTCGGATTGGGGATCTGGACCAGCGAGAGCATTTCCGCCGCACGATCAAAGGCGGCGCGCTTGGAAAGGCCTTCGTGATGGCGGACTGTCTCGGCGATCTGCTCGCCCACGGTATAGACCGGGTTCAGCGAGGTCATCGGCTCCTGGAAGACGATACCAATCTGCTTGGAGCGAATGCGGCGCATCTCATCCGCGCCCATCGGCACAAGGTCCCGGCCCTCGAAGAGAATCTTGCCCGCCATGATCCGGCCGGGCGGCATGGCGATGAGCTTGAGCACCGTCATCGCCGTGACCGTCTTGCCGCAGCCGGACTCGCCAACAATGGAGACCGTCTCGCCGCGATTGACCGAGATATCCACGCCATCCACGGCGCGGACCATGCCGTCATCCGTCTTGAAGTGGACTTTCAGGCCCGAGATGTCGAGCAGGGGTGGCGCGCTCACTGCACGCGCCTCGGGTCCAGCGCATCGCGCAAACCATCGCCCACGAAATTGATGGTCAGCACGGTCAGGAAGATGGCGAGGCCGGGGAAGATCGCCCAATGCGGTGCAAAGTCGAGATTGTCCTTCGCATCGAACAAGAGGCGGCCCCAGGTCGGTGTATCGGGCGGGAAACCCAGGCCCAGAAAGGAGAGCGTGGATTCCGCGAGAATGGCACCCGCCACATCAATCGAGGCGGCGACAATCACCGGACCAAGCGCATTGGGCAGAATGTGCTGCACCACGATGCGCGTGCGCGAGGCGCCAAGGGCCCGGGCGGCTTCCACGAATTCCTTTTCGCGCAGGGAGAAGAATTGCGCGCGCACCAGGCGCGCCACCTGCATCCAGTTGAACAGGCCGATCACGGCGACGATCATGAAGAAGACGCCCAGTTCCTGGCCAACGATTTCCGCCAGCGCATCGCGGAACAGATAGATGATCAGCAGCAACAGCGGCAGTTGCGGGAGCGAGAGGAACAGATCCGTCACCCACATCAGCGCCACATCCACCGGCCCACGGGACATGCCGGCGATGGCGCCGACCAGCACGCCCACGGTGACGGCCACACCCATGGCCGCGAAGCCGACGGCCAGCGAAATCCGCCCGCCATAAAGCACCCGCGCCAGCAGATCCTGCCCCAGATCATCCGTGCCGAAGGGATGCTCCCAGGAGGGGCCCTGAAGGCGCGCGGTGAAATCAATTTCGTCAATCGGCACGGTCCAGATCCAGGGGCCGAACAGCACGCCCAGGATCATGATGGCGAGCACAGCAGCGCTGACCACCGCGAGCTTGTGCTTGCGGAAGCGGCGCCACGCCTCGGCCGTAGGCGTGACGGGGGCGCGGCGCACCGCACCTTGCTGGGCGGCCGATTCACCGCCGGGGCTGGAAGACGCCCCGTCGGATCGGACGCCGGCGTTAATTGTAGCTGATGCGGGGGTCGAGCCAGCCATAGATCACATCCGCGAGCAGGTTGAAGAAGATGACAAGGCAGGCGAAGACGAAGGTCACGGCCATGATCACCGGCGTGTCATTGGCCAGCACCGCCGAAATCAGCAGCGACCCGATGCCGGGCACGCGAAAAATCTGCTCCGTGACGATGGCGCCGCCGAACACGGCCGGCATTTGCAGCGCCACAAGTGTGACCACCGGAATCAGCGCGTTGCGCACCACATGGCGGTTGATCACCCGACGCTCGGGGATGCCCTTGGCGCGCGCGGTGGTGACGTAGTCCAGCCGCACCACATCAAGCACGGCTGAGCGCACGAAGCGCGTCCAGGCGGCACCCTGGAAGAGCCCCAGCACGGTGATGGGCATGATGGATTGCTTGATGTGCTGCCACCACCATTGCCAGCCGCTCGCGTCGATCTGCGCGCGGTAGACGAAGGGAAGCCAGTCCAGATGGATGGAAAACAGCAGGATCAGCAGCAGCCCGGTGAAGAAGGTGGGCAGCGAGAATCCGACAAAGGCGAGCGTATTGGCCACCTGGTCGAAAATCGAATAGGGCCGCGTCGCCGCCATGATGCCGACCGGCAGGGCGATGCAAAGTGCGAGCACCTGCGACAGGCCGATCACCACCAGCGTCACCGGCAGGCGTTGCAGGATGAGCTGGTCCACATCCACGCGGCTGACGAAGGAAAAACCCCAATTCCCCTGCAGCATGGCGGACAGCCAGCGGAAATAGCGGATATGCACCGGGTCATCGATGCCCAGGCTGGCGCGCAGCGCCATGCGCACCTCGGGCGGGATCGCCGGGTTGGTGGCCAATTCCTCGAACGGATCACCCGGCGCCAGGGCCAGCACCGTGAACAGGATCACGCTGATCCCGAGCAAGCTCGGGATCGCGATCAGCAGCCGGCGGAGAAGATACTGCGCCACGAGAGGCTCAGCTCTCGCGCCACCAATCCTGCAGGGCCCAGAAGGTGCCATCCCAACCGCTCAGCACATGCCGCAGATTGTTCAGGCTGCCACTGACCGTGGGGCGCTTGACCAGCGGAATCACATGGTTGCTGCCGACGATCAGGTCATTCATGCGGATGAAGAGTGCCGCACGCTTGATCGGATCCACCTCGCTATCGGCCGTGCGATAGGCCGTGTCATATTCGTCATTCTTCCAGCGGACGATGTTACGGCCCTGCCAGGAATTCGCCTTGGTGGACATCTCCCAGGAGACATACTGGTTCATGAAGCGCTGCGGGTCCGCCTGCGGCATCGTGGTCGTGTACATCTGCATGTCGGCGTAGAATTTGGTGAAGGTGTCCGGGTTCGCCACATCGGAGGAGAAGAACACCGAGGCCGTGACCGACTTCAGCTCAAGGTCAATGCCGGCCCGCTGCGCCGCCTGCTTGTAGACCGCCTGGGTGCGCTGGCGTGGCGCATTCACCGAGGTCTGGTAGATGAAGCGCAGCCGCACATTGTTCTTCACACGGATGCCATCGCGGGCACGCACCCAGCCGGCTGCGTCGAGGATCTCATTCGCCTTCTGGATGCTGAATTCCCAGCGCATGTTGGGCGAGGTGAAGCGCGGCGGATTGTTCAGGAAATTCGCCGTCGCCGGGCCGCCACGGCCATAGATGAACTGCTCCAGCGCGTTGCGGTCAATCAGCAGGGCCATGGCCTGGCGCACCGCGGGGTCGGAAAAGGCCGGGTGCTGCGTGCTGATATGCGAACGCTCGCCATCAATTTCCCGGTTCGGATCGGTGACGTTGAGCTGCACGAACTCGATGCCACCGCCTTCCACGATATTCACGCGGCCACGATTGGCGGCTTCCAGCCGCTTCAGCAGGTCATCCTCGACCTGGAGGTTCCAGGCATAGTCGTAATCGCCCGTCTGCAACACGGCACGCGCGGCCGAAACCGCATCGCCACCGCCCTTCACCTCGATCGTGTCGAAGAAGGGACGGTTATCCATGTGGTAGTTGGGGTTCAACTCACCGCGCAGCATGTCACCCGGCAGGAAGCTGGAGAAGCGATAGGGGCCGGTGCCGATGGGGCGCAGATTGGTGGGGGCATCGCGCGAATTGGCGCCGTTGAACCCCTGGAACAGGTGCTTCGGGATCAGCTGGCCGGTGGCGGCCACGAAGGCATCCGCCCAGAAGGGCGTGGGCTGCGCGAATTCCACCCGGACCGTGTGGTCATCCACCTTCACCGCATTCACATCGCGATAACTGCCGGAGGTGACGGCCGCGACAGCGGCGTTGCGCGAGTATTCCCAGTTGAAAATCACGTCATCGGCCGAGAAATCCTGGCCGTCATGCCACTTCACGCCGCGCTTCAGCTTCCAGGTGACGGAACGCCCATCGGCCGCGAGCCCGCCATTCTCCAGCGAGGGAATTTCGGCCGCAAGGACGGGGTGCAGCGTGCCATCGGCGGCCCAGCCGGCCAGCGGCTCATAGAAGACGCGGCTCGAATCCTGGTTCGTAGTGCCGACCGCGAAATGCGGGTTGAGCAGGGTCGAAGCCTGCCAATACAGGACCTTCAGCGCACCGCCGCCGCCGCGCCGGGTGGGCCGATAGGTTGGCATGGCCTGCGCCTGGGCCGAGCCCGCACCCGCGATGGACAGCAATTGCGTCGCCATCGGTGCCGTAAGGCCGAGGGCCGCCATGCGCCGCACGAAACCGCGGCGCGAGAGGCTGCCATTCTTCACGCGCCCGATCATCTGGCGCAGATCGTCTTCACCCATACTCATTCTCCCGGCGGCAGGCGGACCCAGATCAGGCCCTTCTGAACACACATTACCGGAACACATAGCAGGGTTGCGCGCTAAATCGAGTCCTGCCGGACCGGGATTGCCCAGGAACGCGCCAACCCTGGCAAACCACTGGGCAGGCTTGGCTTTCACCCCTCGCGCCACCAGTCGCTCAGCATCCAGAAGGTGCCATCCCAGCCACTGCGCGAGGTGCGCAGGCTGTTCAGGCAGCCGCTCAGCCCGGGCCTGCTCAGCAAGGGAATGAGGTGATGGCTGCCCACCACCAGGTCATTCAGCCGGATGAAGAGCGCCACGCGCTTCACCGGATCCAACTCCACATCGGCGGCGCGGAACGTCGCGTCGTATTCGGCATTGCGCCACCGCATGATGTTGCGGCCCTGCCAGGAATTGGCGCGGGTCGCCACCTCCCAGGACGCGAATTGGCTCATGTAGCGCTGCGGATCGCCTGAGGGGCCGTTCGCATACATCTGCATGTCGGCGTAGAATTTCGAGAAGGTGTCCGGATTGGCGACATCGGCCGAGAAAAAGACCGAGGGGGTCACACCCTTCAGATCCAGCTCGATCCCCGCCCGCTGCGCCGCCTGCTTGATCACCGCCTGGCTGCGCTGTCGCGGCGCGTTCACCGAGGTCTGGAACAGGAATTTCAGCCGCGTGCCGCCCTTGGCGCGAATGCCATCCCGCCCACGGACCCAGCCGGCGGCGTCCAGCACCTCATTGGCGCGCTGGATGCTGAAGGGCAGGCCCGCATGGGGCGAGGTGAAGCGCGAATTGTTCAGGATATTCACCGTGGCATTGCCGGCGCGGCCGAAGATGAAACGCTCGATCGAGGCGCGATCCATCAGCATGGCGATGGCCTGGCGCACGGCCGGGTCGGAGAAGGCCGGATGCGTGGTGGCCACACTGGAGCGCTCCCCATCCACCTCGCGATTGGGGTCGGTGGTGTTGAGCTGGAGGAATTCGGTGGAGCCGCCCGGCGTCACCTCGACACGTCCGCGCCCGACGGCTTCCAGCCGCGTCAGGATGTCGTCCTCGACCAGCAGGTTCCAGGCGAAATCATAATCGCCGGTTTGCAGCACGGCCCGCGCGGCGGAGACGGCATCGCCGCCGCCCTTGATCTCCAGTGTGTCGAAATGCGGGCGGTTTTCCTGGTGGTAGAGCGGATTGAGTTCGGCGCGCAGCATGTCACCCGGGGTGAAGCTGACGAAGCGATAGGGGCCGGTGCCGACGGGGCGGAAATTCCCGGGCGCATCGCGCGCATTCGCGCCATTGAAGGCGCCGAAGATGTGGCGCGGCATGACCAGCCCGAAGGAGCCGACAAAGGCATCGGCCCAGAAGGCGGTGGGCTGCGCGAAATCCAGCCGCACCGTATGGTCATCCAGCTTGACCAGGTTCACCTCCCGGTAGGAGCCTGAGGTGGTGGCCGCCACCGCCGGGTTGCGCGCATATTCCCAGGTGAACACAAGGTCATCGGCGGTCACTGGGGCGCCATCATGCCAGCGCACGCCCCGCTTGAGCTTCCAGGTGACCGAGCGGCCATCCGGGCTGAGCCCGCCATTGTCCAGCGAGGGAATTTCAGCGGCCAGGATGGGATGCAGCGTCGCATCCTGCGTCCATCCGGCGAGCGGCTCATAGAAGACGCGGCAGGCATCCTGGTTGGTGGTGCCGACCGAGAAATGCGGATTGAGCAGCGTCGCCGCCTGCCAGTAGAGGATCTTCAGCGCGCCACCGCCGCCCCGCCGCGTCGGGCCATAGGCAGGCAAGCCTTGCGCGGCCGCCGGCGCCGCCCCGGTCAGCGCCAGCAACTGGGTCGCCATCGGCGCCGTCAGCCCCATCGCCGCCACGCGCCGGACAAAGCCGCGCCGGGAGAGCGCGCCGGACCGCACACCCTCGATCATCTCCCGCAACACCTGCTCGGTCATCGCCCGCTCCCGCTCCGTGGCGGGAGGCTAGCCGAGGATGCGGCAGAGCTGCGAAGGAATCAGCGGCGCCTGCCGGGCTCAGCCATCCGGATTGCCCAATTCCTGCGCCACCACGCTCGCCCAATAGGCGACGCCGAGCGGAATCGTCGCGTCGTTGAAATCAAACAGCGGTGTGTGCAGCGCGGGCGAGGCGCCATCGGGCGCGCCGCCGCCGATGGACATGAAGGCGCCCGGCCGCTGTTCCAGCATCAGCGCGAAATCCTCCGCCCCCGTGCTGGGGTCGGGGTTGGGGTCCACCGCATCGGTGCCCACGATGGCGGCGGCGGCGGCATAGGCCACCTTGGTCTGCTCGGGGTGGTTCACGGTGGCGGGCACGCCGCGCTGGTAATTCACCTCCGCGGTGCAGCCATGGGCCGCGGCCAGGCCATGGGCGAGTTCGCCGATGCGGCGCTCCAGCAGGCTGCGCACCGCCTCGGTGTAGCTGCGCGACGTGCCGCTGATGGTCAGTTCCGCCGGCATCACATTGGCGCCGATATGCGATCCGCCGGATATGGCGCCGACGCTCAGCACCGCCGCATCCTTGGCCGCGATGTTGCGCCCGATGATGGTCTGCAGCGCAAGCACGAAATGCGCCTGCACGATGGTGATGTCCGTCGCCAGATGCGGAGTGGAGCCGCCATGCCCGCCCGTGCCGCGAAACACCACGGTGAAGCGGTCCGCCGCCGCCATGGTGGGGCCGGGGCGGATGGCGAAATGCCCGGCCGGGCGGCGCGGCGCATTGTGCAGCCCGTAGATCGCATCGCAGGGAAAGCGCTCAAACAGCCCATCGGCCAGCATGGCCCGTGCCCCGCCCCGGCCTTCCTCGGCCGGCTGGAAGATCAGGTGCACGGTGCCGGCGAAATCACGATTTTCGGAGAGCCAGCGCGCCGCGCCCAGCAGCATGGTGGTATGCCCGTCATGGCCGCAGGCATGCATGATGCCAGGGTTGGTGGAGGCATAGGGCAAGCCGGTCTGTTCCGGGATGGGCAGGGCATCCATGTCGGCGCGCAGCCCGATGACGCGCTGGCCCGGTCGTGTGCCACGAATGGTGCCAACCACGCCAAGCTTGCCGACACCCTCCGTCACCTCCACCCCCCATTCCCGCAGATGCCGCGCGACGAGGCCCGCGGTGCGCACCTCCTCCATGCCCAGTTCGGGATGGGCGTGGATGTCCCGGCGGATGGCGGCAAGTTCGGGCTGCCATTGCTGGGCGGTTTGCAGGGCGGTCTGGTTCATCGGGCTTGCCTTTGGTCTTGCAGCCGAAAGGATGGACCGAGGCGCGCGGCTTGGCGATATGCTGCCAGGCCCGGCCGCCATCACATTCGATTGTTTTTTTGCTCCAGCGGTGCGATCCATCCTGGCAGCCTCAACCCCTTGGCAGCGGCCCCGCGACCGGACAAGCATTGACCCAGACAGGCGACAGCAAGCGCGGCTTCGACCAGAAGGCCTATTGGCTGCAACGGCATGCGCGCTACGCCGGAGACGCACGCTCGGTCGGCAACCTCGCCCTCTCGCACGAGCAGAACCTGTCCGGCGATCGGCTCGTGGCGGAGTTCCTGGCCCATCTCGTCACCCGGCTCCGGCCGCGCTCCATCCTGGACCTTGGCTGTGGCTATGGGCGCGCCTGCGGCGGCTTGCGGCCTGGCTCCGTCGCGTATCTGGGCATTGATCTCTCGCCAGTGGCGCTGGAGACGGCGCGGCGGGACTATCCCTCCTTCAGCTTCGAGGAGGCCGACCTCGTCACTTGGCAGCCGGCCCAGCGGCATGATCTGGTCCTGTGCACCTACACGCTGTCCAGCTTTCCCTCGGACGCCGATTGGGAGCGCGTCCTCGGCCATGCCCTCGATGCGCTGGCGGAAGACGGAACCCTGGTCATCCAGGATTTCCTGCCCGATGCGCGCGAGCAGAAGGTCCAGCATGTCGCATACCGGGGGCGGGCGGATTACGCCCGGGTCCTGGCGGCGCGCGGCTTCCGCTGGGACAGCCAGCTGCGCGAGCAAGCCATGGCCGAGCGGATCGGCGGGATGCTGGCGCGGGAGAGCCATTTCATCCGCGCGCTGAATGCGGCGCCGCTCGGCACCGGCGTCTCGCAGCCTGCCGCGCCGAAGGCACCCAGCCCGGCACCGCGTACGGGGCTGCTGCGTGTCCCGCATCTCTCCGTCCCGGCCGCATCCCCCGCGCTGCGCGAGGCTCCACCGCGCCAGCTCCCACCGCGCGAAGTCCCACCGCATGAGGCCCCACTGCGCGAGACCTTGCCAGCGCGGCAAGGGACCCTGCCGCACGCCCTTCGGACGGAGCGCGCAACGCCACCCCGCATGCTCGTCGTCTCCTGGGATATGGGGCATAATCCGGTCGGGCGCGGCTATCTGCTGGCGGATATGGCCCGCGCGCATTTCCAGGTGGAATACACCGGCCCCTCCTTTCCGCGCTTCGGCGAGGCCCTCTG
This sequence comes from Sediminicoccus sp. KRV36, assembly GCF_023243115.1. Taxonomy (NCBI): domain Bacteria; kingdom Pseudomonadati; phylum Pseudomonadota; class Alphaproteobacteria; order Acetobacterales; family Roseomonadaceae; genus Sediminicoccus; species Sediminicoccus sp. KRV36. The sequence continues at coordinate 1,229,890 of NZ_CP085081.1, read as the reverse complement.
GGCGCCGGTCCGTGGCCTCGACGAGATCCCGACCAGCCTCTTCCCAGGCGCTGATTTCCCCCAATTCCTCCAGCACGCGCTGGATGTGGTCAGCCGCCATGATCCGGATGTGGTCTATGTCTCCAAGCCGCGCCTGCCCTCCCTGCTCATCGGCATGCTGTTCCGGCTGCTCAAGGGCAGCGCGCTGCTGGTGGATGTGGATGACCATGAGCTCTCCTTCTTCGAGGAGCGCACGCCGCTCACCCTGGAAGAGGCGCTGGCGGCCGCCCGCGCCGATCCGGCCGGCGCGCGCACGCCCTTCGGCGAGATCTGGACCCGGCTGAGTGAAACCCTGGTGGCCGGGGCGGATGCCGTCACCGTCTCCAACATCGCGCTGCAAGCCCGCTTCGGCGGCGAGATCGTGCGCCATGGCCGCAATGAGCAGCGCTTCCAGGCCGACCCTGAGATCCGCGCGCAGCTGCGCCAGGAATTCGGGCTGACGGCGGGCGATGTCGTCATCCTCTTCATCGGCACGCCACGGCCGCATAAGGGCATCTACCGCATCGCCGATGCGCTGGAGCGGCTGGATGATGACCGCCTGGTCTTCGTCATCATCGGCACCATCACCGATGCGCGCATCCGCGCCGCCTTCGCGAAATACCAGAAGGCGCGCATCCGCTTCTTCGGCAACCAGCCCTGGGATCGTCTGCCTGCGCTGATCCAGATGGCGGATCAGGTGGCGATCCTGCAGGACCCCGCCTCCCCCATCGCCGAATACCAGGTTCCTGCCAAGCTGACGGATGCGCTGTCCATCGGCCTGCCCGCGATCGTGACGCGCGTGCCACCCCTGGCCGACATCATCGCGCAGGGCGCGGTGACCGTGGTGGATGATGATGCGGCACTCGACGAAGTGCTGCGCGCGGCCGTGCCCTATGAGGAGCTGCCACCAGCCGAGATCGCCCGCGTGCGCGCGACATTCCTCGCGGAATTCAGCTTCCCGGTGAATGCCGCGCGCATCGCGAAGGCCGAACGCATCGCCGCCGAAGCGAGCCGCGATCCGCCCTCCCCCCTGCTGGCCGAGGCGGTGCTCGGCATCGCCCGGCATTATGCGGTGGAGCACCCGCTGCTGGACCGGCTGCGTGGGCTTGCCGCACCCGCGCTGGTCCAGCGCGACCGGCCACTGGATCTGGTGTTTTTCTGGAAGCAGAACGACTCGGATCTCTACGGCCGGCGCTCGGACATGATGGTGAAGTATCTGCTGCGCAGCGGTCGGGTTGGCCGCATCCTGCATTTCGACCGCGTGATCTCCATCGGTGACCTGGAGCGCGATGTGGACCACAGCGCGCATGCGCGGCTGCATCAGGGCAATCTGGTCTATCTCAACACCCTGCGCCGCGTGCTGCGCATGGCGGATTCCCCCCGGCTGATCCGGCGCAGCTTCCTCTGCCGCGATGGCAGCCGCCCGCAGACCGCCCTGGGCCAGGAGTTGCCCGCGCGGCACGAATATCCCGACTTCATCCGGGCGACGATGCGCGAAGTGGGCTTCGATGCTTCCGCCATCGCCTGGGTCTGCCCCGTGGTGTTCGATTTTCCGCAAATCCAGGCGGAGATCGGCTTCCGCCGGGTCATCGCCGATGTGATTGACGACCAGCGCAAATGGCCGGCAAGGCCCGAGCATGCCGAGCGCGTCGCGCGCAACTACAACGACATCCTCACCAGCGCTGACCTGGTGATCGCGAACTGCGCGCCACTGCGCGAAAGCTTCGGCCATCTGCGCCAGGATATCCATGTGGTGCCCAATGGGGCGGAGATCTTCCCAGCCGACCAGAGCTGGGAATTGCCGGAGGATCTGGGCGCCCTGCCCTCGCCCCGGATCGGCTATGTCGGCAATCTGCGGGACCGCGTGGATCTCGGCGTGATCGAGGCCATGGCCCAGCTTCACCCGGAATGGAGCATTGTCCTCGTGGGTTCCGCGCATGATGCGCCGGAGGTGATCGCCCTGGCCAGCCGGATCCCCAACATCCACCTCCTGGGTGTGCGGCCCTATCAGGAGGCGCTGGCCTATATCCGGCATTTCGACGTGGCGATCATGCCGCATCTGAGCAATGACCTCAGTGAGAGCATGAACCCGCTGAAGCTTTATGTTTATGCGGCGCTGGGGGTGCCCATCGTCTGCTCCGAGGTCGCCAATATCGGCGATATCAGCGCCCATGCCGCAGTGGCACGGACCCGCACCGGCTTCATCCAGGCGGTCGAGCAGGCGCTGGGGAAGCGGGGCAGCGGGGGGGGATGGGACCCGGCCATCCTGGCCCGGATCAGCTGGCCAGAACGGGTCAAGACCATCCTGGGGCTGTTCGACCAGCTGGACGGCGCGGCCACGAGCGGCCTGGCGAACGCGCCGTTCGTCACTGGCGGATGATCACCCCAGGCCGGGCCACCCGCCTGGACGGAAAGCCTGGCGCGCCTGCTTCGCGCCGGCGATGCATCATGCCCCGGTCAGGCGCTTTTCCAGGCTGCGTAGCCGATGCGCCCATTGCGCCTCAGCCGCTTCGATCACTTCATTGACGTAGTCCAGCGAGACCGCCGGCGAGAGTTGCGGCGGGGCGGGCAGCTTCCCCGCCACGGTGGCCTCCAGCGCGGCCATGCGCTCGCGCATCTCCACGCCAAGGGCCGAGAGGGCGACGCCCAGCCCCGACACTTCGGCCAGCAGGGCAGAGCCCGCCACATGGGCAACCACCGCCTCACGCAGCGCCGCGATCTCGTGGCGCAACACCTCGGTCCGCAGCCTGAGCTGGGCCGCCAGGGCCTGCTCCAGGGGCACGGGGCCCGCATCGGGCGAAAGCGCGCAGCCCGCGCGCTGCCCCTCCTCAGAGGCATGCATCCGCCGCAGCATCTCGGCCCGCTGCTCCGGCTGCCCGGCAATGGCAGCCAGGTGGTGCTCAAAGCCCCCGGCATCGGGCCAGCGCCCCAAAGCGGCCAGATAGGCGTTGGTCACGAAATCCGCGTCGCTGCCCGGCAGCAATTCGCCGATCGAAATCATCCCGTCTCCCTCCCCGGCAACACGCCCAGCCTGGCGTAAAGGGCCCGCAGGCGCCCGGCATAGCGTTCAGGGCTGAAAAAAGCCGCGCGCACCGGGCCGGCCGCCTCAAGCCGGGCCCGCAGCCCGGCATCCTGGTCCAGCGCGCGAAGCGCCTCGGCCAGGGCGCGTGTGTCGGTGGGCGTCACGGTCATCGCCGCATCACCGACGATTTCCGGCATGCAGGAGGTGTTGGAGGTCAGCACGGCCGTTCCCGCGCGCATCGCCTCCATGGCGGGCAGGCCGAAGCCCTCATACAGCGAGGCGAAGCACAGGGCGCGGGCATGGCGCAGCAGGATTTCCACATCAAGCTGCGGCACATAGCCCAGATAGCGGATCCGCCCATCGGCCGAGCGTGTGCCATTGGCCTCGGTGAGGAGGCGAAGCTCCTGCTTGCCGTGATGCGCGAGGCCACCCACGATGATGAACGGGGTTTGTGAGCCGGACGCGATATAGGCATCCAGCATCCGGGCCAGGTTCTTGCGCGGCTCGATCCGCGAGAGAAAGAGGAAATAGCCGCGCGGTTCCAGCTGGTGCGCCCGCCGCAGCCGCGCGACCGACATCGCCTCATCCATCTCGTATTGTGGGGGAAAGACCGCCTGGTAGGTGTTGGTGATCCGCTCCTCAGCGATGCCGACCTGCGTGATCATGTCCTGCCGGGCATGCTCCGACACGGCGACGATATGGTCGGCCCGGCGGGCCAGCATGCGGATCGCGTTCAGCCAGTTCGCCTTGAAGTCCAGCGTCGCCCAGGGCAGCCGCAGCGGAATCAGGTCATGCACGGTGTAGATGTTGCGCGTGCCGGCCAGGCGGATCGGGTGGATATGCGTCCAGTGCATCAGGGCGGGGGGTGGCGTGGGCGCCCGCACCGGCATGAGGCTGCCGCGCAGCGCGAAATGCAGCTGCGCCCGCCCGAAGATGTCATCGGCGTTCCAGAGTTCATCCACCTGTGGGAGATTGGCCGTGGCGAAGCTCTCATAGGTGATGGCCGAAGTGGCTGACGTATCCACCATGCGCGACAGGGGGATGGCTTGCGCAAGCGGCCCGCGGGGGTGGCGCAGCAGGCTCAGGAAACGCTGATGCAGCGGACGGCCGGCGAGGACCCGCGCATCGAAGAAGCGCACCTCGCGCTCCGCCGCATCGGCGATGCCAGGAAGCGGCCGGCCGTACAGCATGCCGAGCGAGACGCCGATGGCGCGCAAGGTGGCCGCATGGCCGCGCGCATAGGTGGTGATGCCGGTGCCATGCGAGAGGGTCAGGGGGAAGCCATCCATCCAGACCCGAGGGGCGCCATTTTGCATGCCGGCAACTTGCCTTTCAGGCAGCGAGGCGACAAGGGTGCCATGAAATCACCGGGATTTGCCCCCACAAGGTGCAGGCTTTGCAGGAAAGGTTCACCATGAGCGCGCCCAATATTGTGCCTGTCATTCTCTCCGGCGGCACCGGCAGCCGGCTCTGGCCGCTTTCACGCGAGTCGCATCCCAAGCAGTTCTGGCCGCTGCTTTCCCCGATGACCATGGTGCAGGAGACGGCGCGCCGCGCCATGGGACCCGGCTTCGCGCCCCCGGTCGTGGTGGTGGGCGAAGGCCATCGCTTCCTGGTGGCCGAGCAGCTGCGCGAAGCGGGCATCGCCGAGCCGCAGATCATCCTGGAGCCGGAGGGCCGCAATAGCGCCCCGGCCATCGCCGTCGCCGCCCTGCTGATCGCCGAGGCGCAGCCGGATGCGGTGCTGTGGATCATGGCCGCGGACGCGGCAATCAGCGATGTGCCCGCCCTGCATGCCGCGCTGGAGCTGGCGGCCCAGGCGGCCCGAGGCGGCCGCATCGTCACCTTCGGCATGCGCCCGACCGAGCCGCAGACCGGCTTCGGCTATATCGAGCTGGGAGAGCCCATCGCCGATATGCCAGGTGTCCGGCTGGTTCAGAGCTTCACGGAAAAGCCCGATCTCGCCACCGCTGAGCGGCTTTCGACCGATGGCGGACATGTCTGGAACAGCGGCATGTTCGTCGCGACCGCGAGCACCCTCATCGCCGAGCTGCGCGAGCACGCCCCCGCCGTGCTGACCGCGGCCCGCGCCGCGCTGGAGGGTGCCGCGCGCGACCTCGACTTCATCCGCCTGGGCGCCGAGGCGTTCCGCGAAGCGCCCGCCATCTCGATTGACTATGCCGTGATGGAGCGCACCCGCCACGCGGCCGTGGTGCCGGCCGATCTGGGCTGGAGCGACGTCGGCAGCTGGGATGCGCTGTGGCAGACCGCGCCCAAGGACGCGGCGGGCAATGTGGTGCAGGGACCGGTGGAGATGCTGGACTCGACCGGCTCCTATGTGCGCTCGGAAGGGATCCTGACGGCGGTCCTGGGGCTGCAGGATGTGGTCGTCGTCGTCACGGATGACGCCGTACTCGCCATGCCTCGCTCACGCGCCCAGGACGTGAAGCGCGTGGTCGAGCGGCTCAAGGCACGCGGGGCCAAGCAGGCCGTGGAACACCGGCGGATGTACCGCCCCTGGGGCCATTACGAGGGCCTCATCATGGGGGACCGCTTCCAGGTGAAGCAGATCGTCGTCATGCCGGGCGGCAGGCTTTCGCTGCAAAAGCACCACCATCGCGCGGAGCATTGGGTGGTGGTCAAGGGCACGGCGCGTGTGCAGCGCGATGCCGAAAGCCTGCTGCTCTCGGAGAACCAGAGCGTCTATCTGCCGCTCGGCTGCATCCATCGGCTGGAAAATCCGGGCATGATCCCGCTGGCCCTGATCGAGGTGCAGGTGGGCTCCTATCTGGGCGAGGATGACATTGTCCGCCTGGAAGACACCTATGGGCGGAGCTGAGGCGGCTTCGCCCGGGCACATGGGCTGAGCGCGAAGAACATGGCTTCCCCCCGCTTCGTCGTGGACCTGACGGATCTGCTGGAACTGCTGGAGTTGCAACGCACGCCGGTGGGGGTTGCGCGGGTGCAGATGGCGTTGCTGGAGGCGGGGCTTGAACCCGGCACCCCAGCGCTGTTCCAGCTCGCGCTGTTTTCGCCCGAGCAGGGGCGCTTCGTGCAATTTCCGGAGGCTCTGCTGCTCGCGATCATCCGCGCCGCGCGTGAGGGCGGGCGGCGTGACGAACCCGCCTGGCTGGCCCTGCAGGAGGCGCGGCGGACCGCCCAGCAGGGTGCCCCGGCCTTTGCCTTTGCCGCCGGGGACCGGGTGCTGGCGCTCGGCCTCACGGGCAGCAACCCGATGCAGCTGCGGCGCCTGCGGGAACTGCGCCAGGCCCATGGCGCGGTGGTCTGCGTGCTGTTCTACGACGCGATCCCGCTGGCGACGCCCGAGCATTGCGATATCAGCCTGTCGCGCAGCTTTTCCGAGCATCTCCTTGCCATGTGCCTGCAGATCGACCGGGCGGTGGCGATCAGCGCCTGCACGGCGCGGGATTTCCGCTTCTGGCAGCGCCGCCTTCTGCCGCATCTGGACATTCCTGTCGGCATCATGCCGCTGGACGCGCAATTCCCGCCGCTCAGCGGCGCGGCGCCCGCCGAATTGCCCGCCGTGCTGCGCGAAGGCCGGCCCTTCGTGCTCTGCGTCGCGACCATCGAATCGCGCAAGAATCACCTGCTGCTGTTGCACGCCTGGCTGACCTTGCTGCGACGGCACGGCGACGCCGTGATGCCGGATCTGGTCCTGCTCGGCCGCCAGGGCTTCCAGGCGGAGCCGGTGCTGCATCTGATGCAATCCGCCCCGGAACTGCGCAGCCGCGTGACCCATTTGCAGGATGTCGGGGATGCGCTGCTGGCCTTGCTCTATGAGCGCTGCCTCTTCACCGTCTTCAACAGCTTCTACGAAGGCTGGGGCCTGCCGGTCACCGAGGCCCTGGCGCATGGCAAGATCGCCATCACGCCCGATCATACCAGCCTGCGGGAGGCGGGTGGCTCCGCCGCCCTGTATTTCACGCCGCAGAGCGAGCCGGAACTCGCCGAGCTCGCCTGGAGCCTGATCCGGGACCCGGAGCACCGCCGGCGCCTGGAGGCGAAGATCCCGGAACGGACGCAGATCCGCAGCTGGCGTGCCGTGGCGGAAGGCCTGGTCGCCACCCTTGCCACCGACACCACGCCCCTGCCCGAGCCGGCGGCGCGGATCTTCTTCCCGCTGGGGGAACGCGTGGGCTTCGAAAAACCCCAGATCCCCGACCTGCCCGCGTTGATGGCGCCCTTCAGCCTGCTGCATCAGATGCTGTGCGAAGGCGAGGGCTGGGGCCTGCAGGAACGCTGGGGCATCGGCGCCTCCTGGGGCCCGGTTCGGCTGCGGTTTCCAGTGCCCGTGCCGCCGCCCGAAGGGTTGATCCTCACCCTCGAACTCGCGGCACCCGCGGCGGCGCCGGCGCTGGTCCGGCTTCGCGCCCTGCGGCCGCACGAAGCGCCCGGCCCCTGGTTCGCCGAGGAATTGCCCGCCGGGGCCAATCGCCTCATGCGCGTGGATATCCCGCCTTGCGAGCCAGGCGAGCTGGTGATCGAGTTCGACACCGGGCCCGCCCCGCAGGAGCCTGGGCGGCCGGTGCGCATCTTCTTCACGGGGCTGATGCTGTGCGGCGCGGCCGATCATGATGCCCAGCTTCGCTATCTCTCGGCACGCTCCGGCCTGAGCACCTTGCGCCCGGCCTAAGCCGAAGCCGCATTACCTCGCATCAGGCCCGGGCGCCGCTTGCCGGGAACTGCCATACGCCGCCCCCCTCAGCCCGCTGCGCGGCGTGGATGGGGCTCGAATGACGCAGGTTGCGCAGGGCGCGTCCGCCTGCCGCCACGAAACCTCGCCGGGCTTCGGGCCAGCGGATTTTCCTTGACCTCCGGGCGGCTTCTGGCCGTGCATGTGTCAGGGCAAGCGCACCAAAAGCGCGGCCAGGGAGAGACGATGCCGCATTCCGCGATGACGCGCCGCGCAGCACTTGGCCTGAGCATGGCGGCCCTCGCCGCCCCCGCACTCATCGCCCCGGCGATGGGCCAGCCCGCCTGGCCAAGCGGCCCGGTGCGCTTCATCGGGCTGTTTCCGCCGGGGGGTGGCACGGATATCCTCTCCCGCCTCTGGTGCATCAAGATGAGCGAGATCACCGGCCAGTCCTTTGTCGTGGAGAACCGCTCGGGCTCGGGCGGCAATGTGGGCACTGAAGCGATTGCCCGCGCTGTGCCGGATGGCAACACGATCGGCCTTGCCAGTGTCGCGCCGCTGGCGATTTCGCCCACGCTCTACGGGCGGCTGCCCTTCAACCCGGCGCAGGATTTCTCGCTCGTCTCGGGCCTCTGGCAACTGCCCAATCTGCTGGTCGTGAACAACGACGTGCCGGCGCGCTCGGTGCCGGAACTGATCGCGCTGCTGAAGGCCAATCCCGGGCGCTACGCCTATGCCTCCTCGGGCTCGGGCACCACGGTCCATCTCTCGGGCGAGATGTTCAAGGCGATGGCGGGGGTGGACATGCTGCACGTGCCCTATCGGGGTGCGGCACCCGCCCATGTGGACCTCCAGGGGGGGCGCGTGCACATGATCTTTGACAATATCCCCCAGGGCCTGGCGCTGGCGCGCGAGGGCCGGCTGCGGGCCCTGGCCGTCACCGGGGCGACGCGCAGCCCGCAGGCGCCCGAAATCCCGGCCATGGCGGAATTCCTGCCGGGTTTCGAAATCACCTCCTGGGGCGGGGTGATGGGGCCGGCGGGGATGCCGCCCGCCATCATCCATCGGCTCAACGCGCTGACACGGCAATCGCTGGAAAGCCCGGACCTGAAGCGCCGCTTCGAGGAAAACGCCGCCTCCACCTGGTACACCACGCCCGAGGAATTCGCGACCTTCCGCACCCTGAACGAGGCCGCCTTCGCGCCGCTGATCCGCGCGTCAGGCGCCCGGGTGGATTGAAGCCGGCCTGATCCGCGCTGGGACCAGGCGCGCTACTTGATTTCCTCATCCGGCAGGACGCCGAAGATCTCGCCACGCCGGATGAAGCCGCGGCGGTCCTGCACCTGGACTTCGCACCAGTCGCTGCCCGCATCGCAGCCGCGGATGCGGCCGATCACGCCCGGGCGCAGCCTGGCGACGGGGGTGGAGGCTTCCTCAGCACGGCGGCGCAGCGGCACTTCGGCGCTGGCCTCGCCACGCACGATGAAGGTGCGGCGGCCGGGCTGCAGGTTGGAGGCGGCCAGCCAGCCCTCGGTTCCATCCGGGTCCCGGATGCGGCGCCACTGGTCATGCTCGCGAATGATCTGCACCGGCAGGTCCGAGCGCTGGTAGCGCCACTCCACCGGAAAGCGGCGGTCCGGACCGACGCGCAGATTGACATCATTCGAGCGCAGGGCGGCGAAGCGCGGCATGGGCAGGCCGGTGACGCTGCCGATGGGCGGGATGGGCTCGGGCGGCGGCGGGGTTGCCGCCTGGGCGGGCGGTGCGGCGGCGGCGGCCGCGGTGGCAGCCGCTGCCGCCGCTGCGGCCGCGGCGCGGCGCTGCTGCTGGGCCTGCTGGCGCTGTGCCGCGGTTTGCGGCGGGCGTGGCGTGGTGTTGGGGTGGGCGGCCGGGCGGGCCGTGCTGCCCTGGGCATTGCCAGCTTGGGGATTGCCAGCTTGGGCATTACTGGCCCGGGCCGGGCGCGCGGCAGCCCTCGGCGCGGCGGCGGATGTGGCGGGCGGCGTGCTCGTGGGCGCCGTGCTGGTGGGCGCCGCCGCGCGGGGCGGTGGCACGCTGCCCTGCCCACCCAGAGTTGATTGCGCGCCCGCACCGCCCGCCCAGGCAAGCATCAACAGCGCGGCAAGGACGAAACGGATCGGCATCATTCGCCTGGATGCCAAGCCGGGTCGCGCCGGGTCAAGCGTCACAGTGAAATGACCTGGCCTGTGCCGACCGCGCCCAGGAAGGTCACGATGCCGGCAAGTTCCACGCCCGGCGCCAGCCTCTCGCCATCCAGCCCCTCGGCGCGCAGCCCGGCTTCACAGGCGATGCGACGGATCTCCAGCGCCCGCGCCGCCTCCATCAGCGTCGCGATGCTGGCGACGCCGGCCCGGGCCAGCTCCGCCTCGCGCGGGTCACGCTCCAGCGGTGTCGCCTCCAGCAGCAGGCGGCAGCCGCCATTCGTGGCAAAGAGCGTGACCGGCCGGCCGAGGGCGGCGGCGGCGGTGGCCAGCATCAAGGCGTAATGCGCCCGCTCATGCCCGCCCGAGAGCAGCAGGATGCCCAGCGCCGTCACGCGGGATGCGCCGAAAGATCGTGAATGCCGGCATGCTCGCCGCAGAGCGCGCAATCCGGGTCCCGCCGCAGCTTCACCGTGCGGAAGCGGGCATCCAGCGCATCCCAGAGCAGCAGCCGGCCGGACATGTCCTCGCCAATGCCGAGCAGCAGCTTCAGCACCTCGGTGGCCTGCAGCGTGCCCATCACGCCCACCACGGCCCCCAGCACCCCGGCCTCGGAGCAGCTGGGCACCAGCCCTTCGGGCGGCATGTCCGGATGCAGGCAGCGATGGCAGGGGTGAGGTGCGCCCTGATGCGCGCGAAACACCGAAAGCTGGCCCTCGAACCGCAGCACTGCGGCGCTGACCAGGGGCTTCTTCAGCAGATGGCAGGCATCGCCCAGCAGGAAGCGCGTCGGGAAATTGTCGGTGCCATCGCAGATCACGTCGTATTGCGGGATCAACTCCTCGGCGGCGGCGCGATCCATGCGGCGGGTGTGCAGCTCCAGCCGGACCTCGGGGTTGAGCGCGCGCAGGGCCTCGGCGGCGCTGTCCGTCTTGTTCTGACCCAGCCGCGCCGTGCTGTGCGCGATCTGCCGTTGCAGGTTGGACAGCTCCAGATGGTCATGATCCACGAGGCCGAGCGTGCCCACACCCGCCGCTGCCAGATACATCGCCAGCGGCGAGCCAAGCCCGCCGGCGCCCACCACCAGCACGCGCGCCTGGCGCAGCCGCGCCTGGCCGATGGCGCCAACCTCCTTCAGCAGGATGTGGCGCGAGTAGCGGTGCAACTCACTTTCCGTAAAATCGAGATCCATGTCCGCAATATGGGGTGGGCTGCCCCCTGACGACCAGCCCAGGCCGCAGGGAATACGCATGGGGGTTTCCCCGCGGCGCCCCTATGGCGGAAAGCCCGCCGCCTGGGTCTTTATCCGGCGCGCCGGGCCAACAGCGCATCGAAGCTTTCGGCAAACCGGCGCTGGCGGATCCCGCTTCGCGGCGCCCTAGACGCGGCCGGTGCTGCCGAAGCCGCCCGCGCCACGCTGCGTCTCCGGCAGCACCACCACCTCTTCCCACTCTGCCCGTGTGACGGGCGCGAAGACCGCCTGCGCGATGCGCTCCCCCCGTGCCACGGAAAAGGCCTCGGCCGCGGTGTTCAGCAGAATGACACCGACCTCACCACGGTAATCGCTATCCACCGTGCCCGGCGCGTTCAAGACGGTGACACCGTGCTTGAGCGCGAGGCCCGAGCGCGGGCGGACCTGCATCTCGAAGCCGTCCGGCAGCGCGATGGCCAGCCCGGTCGGCACCAGGGCGCGACCACCAGGCGGGATGGTCATGTCGGCCGCGGCCAGCAGGTCCATGCCGGCCGCGCCGGGCGTGGCATAGCCGGGAAGCGGCAGACCCTCCGCATGCGGCAGGCGCTGCACCAGGACCTTCATGCGAAATGCTCCGCCACGCGCGCGGCCAGGCGCGTCGCCACATCTTCCTTCAGCATCCTCGGCCATTCCTCCACGGCATCGGCGGTGACCAGGTGCACGGCATTCTCGGCGCCCCCCATCACATCGCCGGAGACATCATTCGCGATGATCCAGTCGCAGCCCTTACGCGCCAGCTTTTCGCGCGCGTGCTGCACCACATGCTCGGTCTCCGCCGCGAAGCCGATGACGAGACGCGGGCGCTGCGCGTGGCGCGACAATGTGGCCAGGATATCAGGGTTCAGCGCCATGCTGAGCGTGGGCGCCGCGGCCCCCGGCTGCTTCTTCAGCTTCTGCGCGGCCTCCTGCGCCACCCGCCAATCAGCCACGGCGGCGGCGAGGATCGCGATATCCGCCGGCAGGCTCGCCTCGCAGGCGGCCAGCATGTCGCGCGCGGTTTCCACGCGGCGCACCACAACACCCGGCGGATCCGGCAGCGCGACGGGGCCACTGACCAGCGTGACGCGCGCGCCAAGGGCCGCCAGCGCCGCCGCGATGGCGTGCCCCTGCTTGCCGCTGCTGCGATTGGCGATGTAGCGCACCGGGTCAATCGGCTCATGCGTCGGCCCGCTTGTCACCAGCGCATGCCGGCCCGAGAGCGGCCCGGAGCCGAGCAGGGTGCGGATGGCATAGGCGATGGCCTCCGGCTCGGAGAGGCGCCCGGGGCCGGATTCCGGCTCCGCCATCGGGCCATCCTCGGGGCCGATGAAATGCAGGCCGCGCTCGGCCAGGGTGGCGATATTCGCCCGCGTGGCCGGATGCGCCCACATGGCCGGGTTCATCGCGGGCGCCACCAGCACGGGGGCGCAGGTTGCCAGCAGGATGCAGCCGGCAAGATCATGCGCGAGGCCATGCGCCATCTGCGCCAGGCGGTTCGCGGAGGCCGGGGCCACCACCACCGCATCGGCCCAGCGGGCCAGGCGGATATGGCCGATCTCGGCCTCCTCCCCGCCCCTGGGCGCCCAGAGATCATCCTGGACGGGTTCACCCGTCAGCGCCGCGAGCGATTCCCGGGTGACGAAGCGCGCCCCGCCGGCCGTCAGCACCGCGCGCACGCGGGCGCCCTCCGCCCGGAGCAGGCGCACCAGCATCAGCGCCTTGAAGGCGGCGACGCTGCCGGAGACGATCAAAAGGATGTGGCGACCATGGAGCATGGGTTATTCTGCGCAGCAAATCCCCATCTGGCGAAGCCCCTGCATGCCCGACCGCACCATCCTGCTCCTGCGCCTGGAGGGCCTGGCGCTGTTCCTGGCGAGCCTGGCCGCCATGGCCTGGCTGGGTGGGGGCTGGTGGCTGTTCCTCGCGCTGTGGCTCGTGCCGGACCTGTCCATGCTGGGCTATCTGGCGGGGCCCCGGGTCGGCGCCATCGCCTATAACACGGCGCATATGACCATCGGGCCCCTGGTGCTCGGTCTGGTGGCACTCTGGCTGCCCGAGGCGGCGGTGCCGGCCCTGGCCTGGGCCTCGCATGTCGGGGGGGACCGCGCCATGGGCTACGGGCTGAAGCGGGGCGATTTCCATGACACTCATCTGGGCGGTTTGCGGCGCGGTTGATCCGCGGCCGCCAGGGCGCAGTTCAACGCCGCGCGCAGGTCCCAGCCCGCGCGCCGAAGGGCGCCTTATCTCGCCCGGAACATCAGCAGCAACCCGGCCAGGGTGATGGCCCCGCCCAGCAGGTCGCCCCAGGCCAGCCGCTCCTCCATGAAGGACCAGCCGAGCAATGCGGCGACCGGCGGCGCCATGAGTTGCAGCGCCGCCGCATTGGAAGCGCCGAAGCGTCGGATCACCAGGAAGAACAGCGCATAGCCAGCCACGCCAACGACCAGGCTCGCATAGAGCATGCCGCCGATCAGCATGGGGCTGGCCGTGCGCGGCAGCGGCCCGCCGATCAGGCCGGCCAGGGCGATCAGCACCACGCTCGCCACCACCGTCTGCCCGAGATTGGCCGACCAGGGGTCCATGCGCGCCCGGGCCGGCGCATAGGCCAGCACGCCCACCGCCTGCAGGAAGGCGCCGCACAGCGTCAGGCCGATACCCCAGGCCTCGGCCGCTTCCAGCCCATCGGCCGAGCGCAGCAGGCCCAGCGTGGCGACACCGATCCAGCCCAGGCCAAGCCCAAGCCAGCCCAGGGGCGCCAGGCGCTGCCCGCGCCAGGCCTCGCCCAGCGCCACGAACAGCGGCGAACAGGCCGCCAGCAGGGCCACCAGCCCGGACGGGACATGGGCCGAGGCCACCCAGGCGCAGGCGAGATAGCCGCCCATGCCGAAGCCGCCCATCACCGCGAGGCGCCAGCGATCGCTGCCCTGCGCGAAGGGCACCCGCCGCCAGCGCCAGATCAACCAGAGCAGCGGCACCACGCCAGCGAAGCGAATGGCCAGCGCCCAGAGCGGCGGCCATTCCAGCGCCACGATCCGCGCCGCATTGAAGGCGGAGCCCCACATCAGGACATAGAGCGTGGCGAGAAGCAGGTTGATGGGACGTGGCCTGTTGAATGGGGCGCTTCAGCCGCGCGCGGGGATCTTCGCCCACGCGGGCCGGCGGTGGGCGTTACCGGGTGGGCGGCCTCATGCGCCGACGGGCGCGCCGCAATGAGGGAGTGCCCGGCACATCGCGGCAGGCCGGTCGGGGAGCCTCCCTTCGCCAGGGTTCACGACGAGACCTCCAGCCTGTTGTCTTCGTGGCATCAGCATCCATCCGAAGGCTTCGGCCTGAGCGGAAGAGGCTCTACCGGCAGCTCATGATCCGCAGATCATAGACCGGATGCTCGAACATGTTGACCGCCGGCGCATCGGCGAAGAGCCAGCCCCGGAACACTGTGCCGCTCCCCGCGCCGCCACGATCATCAGTGACCTCTAGCCAGGCCGCCGCATCGGGGACTTCATCCGGCGGGCGGGCATGGCAGGCGCGCAGGGTGATGGTCAGCGTGCCGAAGCGCGTCGCCTCCCCCACGGTTGCGCGCAGCGTCGCCACGCGGGCATTCACCTTGTCGAGCGCCTGGATCTCGCCAACCCGGCGCGGCACCCATTCCTGGGCGGCGGCGGGTTGGGCGAGGGCCAGCAGGGCCCAGGCGGTGAAGGTCGAGGCAGCGAGGGCCGGGGCCGGGAGGGCGCGCATCACTTGCGCCTCGGGCTCGGCAGGCCAGCGACGATCTCGCCGAGGATCTGCCGCATCGCCGCCTCATCCACGCCCATCAGAACGGCATCCTCCAGCGCATCGCGCAGCACCTGCACCGCCTCGGCGTGGTTCTCGGCCAGCACTTTCACCTTTTCGCGGCAGGAGATCGGCTGGCCATCGCTGCCCGGCCAGATGGCGGGCGGCGTGCTCATCGTGGCGCCGGGGCGGGTTCGGCGGCGGCCGCACCGCCCGCATTCATCTGCGTGACCGAGAAGATGAAGCGGCCCAGCAGGCTCTCCAGGCTGACCGAGCCCTGGGTTTCGGTGATCCGGCCGCCATCGGCCAGCAGGCGATCCGCGCCGCCGGGCACGATGGAGACATATTTGCCCCCCAGCAGCCCTTCGGAGCTGATCTCCGCCGAGGAATCGGTGGGCAGGCCCAGGTCACGGCGGATGCGGATCGTCACCACCGCCTGGAAGGTGCGCGGATCAATCCGCAAATCGCTGACCGAGCCGATCTTGACCCCGCCGATCTTCACATCGGCACCCTGGTTCAACCCGTCCACGCGGTCGAACTGCGCGGTCAGGGCGATTCCGTCTGTCTGCGGCGAGCGGCCGCCATGCAGGATCGCATAGACCAGGAAGACCCCGGCCGCGGCCAGGACCATGGCGCCGGTCAGGACCTCGGCGATGCTGCGGCCCTTCATGCGCGCCCGCGTGTCGGTAAGTTTTTCATGGGCGGAGAGATGGACTGTCAGCCGCCCGGCGTCCAGGCCTCATAATCGCCGCCGGTCACGCGGCGCTGTCCGCCGGCATAGTCATGGCCCTTCGGGCGCCAGGCCTGGGCGGTGCCCGTCAGGTTAGGCTGATGCGGCTTCTGCCAGCTGTATTTCGGCCCAGGCAGCGGCGCATCGGTCAGATGATGCAGCCAGGCATGCCATTCCGGCGGCACCACCGAGGAATCCAGCCCCTTCGCCAGCGACACCGTCCGCCGCGCCCGGCCATAGACCGGATCGGGCCGCCTCGCCTCGTAATAGGTGTTGCCCGCCGCATCCCGGCCGATCTTGCGGCTGCCCAGACGAGTGAGGAAAAGCTGGATTTTTGACATTCCCTATCCTCCCACAAATTCGCGACGTGGCAAAGCGCCTGGCAGGATGCGAAAGGGCGCAGTTTTCCACAAGATGTTGTGGTCCGTTCCCGTTCTGAACACATCATGCGGCTTCCCGTCACAATCCCCCCGGGCTAGGCTGCGCAGATGGCACGCATCACCGGAAGCTTGTGGGAAGGGGTGGCGCTGCGGCGCACCCGGATTGGCGCGGACCCCGACGCGCCGCCCCGTGCCGTGGCACTGCCCGAGACCTGGGAAGACGAGGCGGCCGCCGCCCTGGCCGCCCTGGCACCCGGCGATGCCCCCATCACCCTACCGCGCGTGGCCGAGGCCTGGATTGCCCGCGCCCTGAAAAGCGGCGGCAAGGCCGGCCTCATCACCCCCCGCGAAGCCCCCCAACTGGCCGAGGGCTGGCGTGCGCTGCTGCTGACGCGGCGCGGCGCCCCAGGCGCCGAGACCTGGCGCGGCGACGCCCGGGCCGAGCCCCGCTTCGTGCTCAACCTGCCCGCCTTCCTCGAACCCGAGGGCGGCTTCGACCTCGAAGGCTATACCGAGGCCTGCGCCCTCGGCGTCGTCTTCCTCGATGCCGCGACGGGCGGCAAGGCGACCAAGCTGCGCCTGGGCTTCGCCGATCTCGCCGGTCTGCTCTCCGCCCTCGGCCTGGCTTATGACAGTGCAGGCGCGCGCGAGGTTGCGGCCGGCATCGCGGCGCTCACCCGGGGCGCCGCCGAGGCGCAAAGCGGGCGCATGGCCGAACGCCTCGGTGCCCGTGAACCCGTGGCGCTGATCTGGCCCGAGCCACCTGCCAGCACCCCCCTGCCCGGCCTTGCCGCCGCCGCGCGCGCGGCCCTGGATGCCGCCATGGCCTCGCCCGGATTGCGGCACCAGGCGCTGGTCGCCCTCGCGCCGGCCGATGCGGCGGAAGCCCTGCTGGGCGCCGAGACGGCGGGCATCGCCCCGGCCCCCGGCGCCACCCGCGCGGTGGAAACCCTGGCGGGCGTGGTGGATGTGCCGACCCGCGCCGCCCTTCGCGCACCCCAAAGCCGCGTGGCGGCCCTGCTCGGGCCGGTCAGCCAGGCGTCGCGCCGGGCGATGCAGGCGGCCGTGACACCCTTCCTGCATGCGGCCCCGCCGAGCCCCGTGGCACTGCCAGCCGCACCGCGCCCCGCACCCGCGCCGCGCCCGGCCCTGCGCCGCCAGGCCGGCCAGACGCTGCATGTGACGGTGGGCGGACATCGCGTCGCCCTGCGCACCGCCGAGGAGGATGGCGCCCTGCGGGAGATCGCCTTCAGCCTCTCGAAGGAGGGCGCCGCCTATCGCAGCCTGATGGATGGCTTTGCCCAGGCGGTGTCCCTCGGCCTCGCGCGCGGCGTGCCGCTCAGCGATTACGTCGAGGCCTTCGCCTATACGCGCTTCGGCCCGGCCGGCGCGGTGGAGGGCGACCCCGACATCCCCCGCGCCACCTCGGTGCTGGACTGGGCCTTCCGCCGCCTCGCCATGGATTACCTGGGCGGCGCGCTGCCCCAGCCGGAAGCCGAGGATGTGGCTCCCGGAAGCCTGAGCCGCGTGGCCGAGCAATCGCCGCTTCTGCCGCTCGACCTGCCTGCCGTCGCCGAACGTCCGAAACGCAATTTAAGGGTGGTTGCCTGATGTCCAAGATTGAAGCGCGGCTTGCCGAGCTCGGCCTGACCCTGCCCGAGGCCGGCGCGCCCATCGCCAACTACGTCCCCTTCACCGTCTCGGGGAAGACCATCTACGTCTCGGGCCAGGTGCCCCGGAAAGATGGCGCGATCCATCCGGTCGGCCATCTCGGCGCCGGGGTTTCCATCGAGGAGGCGAAGCAGGCGGCGCAGCTTTGCTTCCTCTCGATCCTCGCCCACGCCAAGGTGGCGGCGGGCGGCGATCTGGACCGCATCGCCCGCGTCTTGCGCGTGACGGGCTATGTGAATTCCGCCCCGGGTTTCGGCGACCAGCCGGCCGTCATCAACGGTGCCTCGGATTGCGCCGTGGCCGTCTTCGGCGATGCGGGGCGGCATGCGCGCAGCGCGGTGGGTGTCGCGGCGCTGCCGGGCGGCGCCGCGGTTGAGGTCGAGGCGATTCTCGAACTGGTTTAATCGGGGTTTCGCCCCATAGTGTCGGGGATGGATTCAGCCGAACTCACCCTCTCCCTGCATCGGGCCATCGCCGAAATTCCGGCGGCGGAGTGGGATGCCTGCGCAGGGGATAATCCCTTCGTCAGCCATGCCTTCCTCAGCGCCCTGGAGGAGAGCGGCAGCGCCTCGGCCAAGACCGGCTGGCTGCCACAGCATGTGGCGCTGCGGGATGCCGGAGGTGAGTTGCTGGCCTGCGCGCCGGCCTATGCCAAGTCGCACTCCTATGGCGAATACGTCTTCGACCATGGCTGGGCTCAGGCCTTCGAGCAGGCGGGCGGGCGGTATTACCCCAAGCTCCAGGTGGCGGTGCCCTTCAGCCCCGTTCCCGGGCCGCGCCTGCTGCGGCGGCCCGGCGTGCCGGTGGCGGCCCTGGCACAGGGGCTGGCCCAGGCCATGGCGGCGCTGAAATGCTCCTCCACCCACATCACCTTCTGCACGCGCGAGGAATGGGAGGCGCTGGGCGAGGCCGGCTGGCTGCAACGCACCGGCGTGCAATTCCATTGGCAGAACCAGGGTTTTTCCGATTTTGACGACTTCCTGGCCGCGCTCAGCAGCCGCAAGCGCAAGACGCTGAAGCGCGAACGGCGGGCGGTGGCGGAAAGCGGACTGACGTTGCAGACGCTGCGTGGTGCTGAGATCACGCCCCGGCATTGGGCGGCGTTTCACGGCTTCTACCGCAACACCGTGGATGCGCGCTGGGGCAGCGCCTATCTGACGAAATCCTTCTGGCCATTGCTGGGCGAGAAGCTGGGCGAGCGCGTCGTGCTGATGTGGGCCGAGCGCGATGGCAAGCCGGTGGCGGGCGCGCTGAACCTCCTGGGCGGCGAAGCGCTCTATGGCCGCAACTGGGGCTGTGACGAGGAAGTGCCCTTCCTGCATTTCGAGCTGTGCTACCTGCGCGCCATTGATTTCGCCATCGAGCACGGCGTCAGCCGCGTCGAGGCAGGCGCGCAGGGCGAGCACAAGATCCAGCGCGGCTATCTGCCGGCCCTGACCTATTCCGCGCATCTCATCGGCCATCGCGGCCTTTCGGATGCGGTGGCGCGTTTCCTGGAGCAGGAGCGCCCGGCCATCCTGGAACGCATGGCCGAACTCGCCACCCTCTCGCCCTATCGGCGCGACGGCGAGGCCTGATGGCGAAATCGCCCTTCTTCGCGCGGATCAAGGCGGATGTGCTGAGCATCGTGGCCAACATCCCGGAGGGCGAGGTGGTGACCTTCCGCGACATCGGCGCGCATCTGGACGTGATGCCGCGCCATGTCGCCTATATCCTCAAGATGCTGGATGCCGAGGAGCGCGCGGCCTTCCCAGCCGGGCGCGTGGTGGCGAGCGACGCGGCCGCGCTGGATGTGGCCCGCCTGCCGCATGGCGTGCCCCGGCAGAGCGGCCCGGCCAACGCGCCCATCGCACGGAAATGAGGCTCGCCTACGGGCAGTTGGCGCTGGCGATGATCCTGGTCGGCGCCAATGTCGGCGTGGCAAAGCTGCTGGCCGAGGCGCTGCCCATTGCGATGATCGCCTTCCTGCGCTGCCTGCTGGCCGTCGCGGTGCTCTGGCCGCTGGCGCGGATGATCGAGGGCAGGGTGCGGGTTTCGGGCGCGGTGAAGCGGAACCTGGCACTCCAGGCCATTTTCGGCACGGCGATCTACAATGCCGGGCTCCTGGCGGGGCTGCGCTTCACCTCGGCACTGGAGGGCGGCCTGGTGCTGGCGACCCTGCCGGCCGTGGTGGCGCTGGGCAGTCTCCTGTGGCTGCGGGAGCGGCTTTCGGCGCGGCAATGGATCGCGGCGGGGCTGGCCGGCTTCGGCATGGCGGCGATCACGCTGGCACGGCTGGGCGGCGGCGGGGGTGGTTCGGCCTTCGGCAACATGCTGGTCTTCCTGGGCGTGTGTGGCGAGGCGATCTATGTGCTCCTGGCCCGCCGCGTGGCGGGCGCCGTGCCGGTCTTCACCGCCTCTCTCTGGATGCAGTTGTTTTCGGCTGGGGTGCTGCTGCCCTTCGCCGCCCCGGGCTTCGCGGCCGTGGCCGCGCTGGCCGATCCGCAGCTGCTGGCCCTGCTGGTGTTTCATTCGCTGACGGCCAGCGTGCTCTGCCTGCTGCTCTGGTATGCGGGGATGAAGCGCGTCCCGGCGGCCACGGCCGGCGTCTTCACCGCCTTCCTGCCGGCCAGTGCGGCGGTGACCGCGGTGCTGTTCCTGGGCGAGAGCTTCGGCCTTGTCCATGCGGCGGGGTTCGTGCTGATGATGGGGAGCGTGCTGTTGGCGACCTGGCCTTCCCGGCGCTGACCTGGCAGCATGCCTTGGCATGCGCGCATGGTTGACCCTCACCGTTCCGGAATTGCTGGCCCGGGGGGCTGAATCCCTTGCCGCCGAGTTAGCCTTTGCGCAGACCGCACGCCACGCGGCGGTGGAGATGGGCCAGCGCACCGCCTGGACGGACATGCTGCGCGCGCTGCAACAGGCGCTTGGTGCAGCGCCTGCGGCGGGTTGGACGCTGCTGGTCGAGTACGATCTGCTGCGGCTACACAAGCGCATCGATGCCGTGCTGCTGACCGATCGCGCGACGCTGGCGATTGAGTGGAAGAACCGGGAGACCGCCGCCCGGCCGGCTGATTTGCGCCAGATCGAGGATTACGCGCTGGACCTGCATGATTTTCATGCCGGCTGCCGCGGCCATCCGGTGGTGCCGGTTCTGGTCGCGACGGACATGCTGCCGACACTGTTCTCGCCCCCCCTGATCTGGCAGGGCGTGGCGCCACCGCTGGCGGTCAACCAGTGGCAGCTCGGCGCGCGGCTCGGCGAGATTGTCGCGGCCATGGGCGAACCCGCCGTGCCGCTGGATGCCGCGGCCTGGCTTGGCGCACCCTATCGGCCGGTGCCTTCGGTGCTCGAGGCGGCCGCGATGCTGTTCGACCGGCATCGCAGCGCGGCGATGACAAGCGCCCGGGCCGACGCGGCGAACCTCACCCGCACGACTGAGGCCGTGGCCCGCGCCATCGCCACCGCACGCGCCCAGCGGCAGCACGTCGTGGTCTTCGTCACCGGCATTCCCGGCGCAGGGAAGACATTGTGCGGGTTGAACATCGTCTTTGGCGCGCTGCGCGAAACAGGGGCCGCCTTCTTGACGGGCAATGCCCCCCTGGTGGCCGTGCTGCGCGCGGATCTGCATCGGCGCGGTGACGACCAGCGCGGCCTGGCCCGCACCGCCCTGCAGAATGTGCATCGCTTCCTGGAGCATCACGTGCTCAGGCCGCAGGAGACGCCCGAGGCCCGTGTCATCGTCTTCGATGAAGCCCAACGCGCATGGGATGCCGACCAAGCGACCCGTGACACCCAACGCCGCGTCAGCCGCCTCACTCTCAGCGAGCCCGCTCATACGCTGGACATCATGGCGCGCCATGAGGACTGGTCGGTCGTCGTGGCCCTCATTGGCAATGGGCAGGAAATCAATACGGGCGAGGCAGGGCTGGCCGAATGGGGCCGCGTCATCGCCGCGCGGCAAGAATGGCGCGCATTCGCGGCCCCCCGCGCCATCACCGCCCCCGAGGCGGCCCAGCGCCTCAGCGATGGCGCAGCCCCCTGGCTGACGCTGGATGATGCGCTGGACCTGACGGTGCCCATGCGTTCAGTGCGCGACCCGCAGGGCGCACCCTGGGTGGATGCGCTTCTCCGCAATGAGGAAGCGCTGGCCCGCCGGATCGCCCGCGAAGCCGCCGGCGTGCCGTTCTTCGTCACGCGAGACCTCGCGGCGATGCGCGCCGCCCTGCGCGACCTGGCGCGGGGTGAGCGTCGCGCGGGCCTTGTCGCCTCCTCTGGTGCGCGGCGACTGCGCGCCGAGGGGCTGGGTGTGCAAGTGCCGGCGGTGGAGAACTGGTTCCTGGATCGCTGGCCCGATGTGCGCGCCTCGGACGCGCTGGAGACCTTGGCCACCGAATATGATTGCCAAGGGTTGGAACTGGATGTGGTAGGCCTGTGCTGGGGTGGGGATTTGCTGCGCGCACCCTCCGGTTGGCAAATTCGCCGCTTCAGCGGGACGCGCTGGAACAAAGTGCAAAAGCCCGAGGCCCAGAGCCACTTCATCAATAAGTATCGCGTCCTCCTCACCCGCGCCCGCTACGAGACGGTGATCTGGGTTCCCCCCGGCAGCCCCACCGATGATCCCTTCCATGACCCCACGCGCCCCGCCGCCGAGATGGACGCCATCGCCGATTTCCTGCTGGCCTGCGGTGCGCAGCCCCTGGCCACGGCACCGCTGCCGGAGCAGTCGGCCGCCCCGCAACTGCTGTAGCCGGCTGCTGGAGAAGGCCAGCCAGCGAGTGGGCTTCGCCCTATGGCGTTGTCTCCGCTTTGCGGCCAACCCCAACAAGAAACCCAGGTTCTTGGGCCCTCGATCGTACACATCCTGGGATGAAGGTGCAGGAAACTGGTTTCCTGCCGGGGTGCTCGAGGGGCTGGCCCCTCGATCCGTCACGGCGACTTTTCAGCAGGTCGCCAGCGCCGCCGCTCACGATCCCTTAACCTTTTTCCGGGATTCATCGTCTGGAGAGACGCCAGGACGGCGCGTCAGGGCCAGCCCGGCCTTGCAGGATGGAGATCGGGAAAAGCCCATGGCGCAACAACAGCCGCAACAGCCACTCGGCGAAACCGCGCCGGAAATGCCGCCCCTGGCCAGCGAGGCGACGCCCGCCCCGCAGGACGCGGAAACCGCGGCCTTGCAGCCGCTGGTCCTGCGCACCTGCCTGGCGCTGCAAGCCATGGCCAGCAGCCTGGAAGCGCTCGAAAGCGTCTTCGCGCGGATGGAAGCGCTCGATGCCGGAGCCGAGGATCACCGCCAGCTCCTGCATGGCACCGAGGAGACGGTGGCCCATGTCATCGCCTTGCTGCGGCGGGAAGGCCCAGCTTTGCTGTTCCGGGCCCAGGCGCTGCGGCTCCGGCTGCGGCTGCATGGCTATGCGGCCGGACATTCCGCCGCACTGGCCTTGCGCACCCTGCATGCGGATCTGGACGGCCTGGCGGGCTTCAAGCCGGAACGGCCCGCGCGGATCCTGGCCCTTTGGGCGCCGTTCATCCGGCGCGCGCGCTCCAACACCCTCATCATGCTGTCGGAATTCGACCGGCATGCGCGGCAGATCGCGGCGCAGGTCGGCGAAGAGCCGGCCCTGTAGCGCGCGGGGCGCCGCATCACTGATCCCATCCGGATGGCAACTGCCGATGGGCAAGGAACCGCGCGGGGCTGAGCGGATCCCGGTGTCAGCGCAGTTGACCGAAGGCGCGGTCGCCCTGGCCCGAATGGCCAGGGCGCGCCTCGGCTTCAGCCGAAGACCAGGTCCTGCTGCATCAGCGCGGCTCCGGCCTGCAGGACGCAGACAGTGGACTGCCCACCCGCGCCGATGCCGTTCGCGTCGAAGAACAAGGTGTGCTGGAACGGGTCATAGATGAACTGGCTCAAGGATGATGTCGGCGCCACGCCATAGACAAACCGCCCATCAAGCGAGGCCCCGGGTGCGAAGCCGAAGCTCGACCCGATCAACACCATCATATCCACGCCGGCGGAGAAATCACCGACGGTATCCCCGCCTTCGCCATTGACGAAGTAGAAGGCGTCCGCCCCTTCCCCACCATACAACACATCGGCGCCCACGCCCCCGTTCAGGACGTCATTGCCCATGCCGCTGAACAGGGAGTCGATCCCCGCCCCGCCGATCAGCACATCCGCACCGCCATTGCCGACCAGCACATTATTGGCGCCGTCGCCCACCAGGACATCGGCGAATTGCGAGCCGATCAAGGCCTCGCAGGCGATGTAGATGTCACCGGCGGCTTCACCGCCCGTGCCGGTGCCCGTCGCGAGGGAAGCGGTCACGCCGGCCGTCGCGTAGTCGAAGCGAACATAGTCGTAGCCATTGCCGCCATTGACGTAGTCAACACCGGGCCCCGGGTAGAAGCTGTCATCGCCATCGCCGCCATACAGCGCGTCATCGCCCGCGCCACCGAGCAGCACATCATTGCCATTCATGCCGGCGAACACGTTGACGTTGTCATCGCCGACGAACAGATCGCCGAAGCCGGTTCCCAGGAAACCCTCGACGCTGGTGTAGGTGTCGCCCATGGCATCCGCCGTGTTCAACCCTGGCGAGGCCAGGTAGACCGAGACGGCCGCGGCGCCGCCCTGGAAGCTGGCATAATCGAACCCGCTGCCACCATGGATCAGATCGCCGCCGGCACCGCCGTTCAGGATATCGTCGCCGGCATCGCCAAACAATTGATCCACGCCGCCAGCGGCGATGAAGCTGTCATTGCCGGTTCCGCCGCGCAGCACATCGGTCCCGTCACCCGTCGTGATGGTGTCATTGCCGCTGCCGGTGGTGATGGTGAAATTCTCGGTGCCGATGAAATCCATCGTCGCGGTGGCGCCATCCTCGACATGGCCGGTATAGCCGGTGCCCAGATTGCCGCTGGTGATGCCGCCGATCACGTTTGTCGTCATCGCCGCATAGTCGAGGGTCAGGCGGTCAACGCCGGTTCCAGTGTCCAGCGTGGCGGCGCCGCCACGGACGGTGATCAGATCCTGGCCGCCGCCCGCCACGATGGTGGCAGCGCCCGTACCGGAAAGGATGGTGTC
This sequence comes from Sediminicoccus sp. KRV36, assembly GCF_023243115.1. NCBI lineage: Bacteria > Pseudomonadati > Pseudomonadota > Alphaproteobacteria > Acetobacterales > Roseomonadaceae > Sediminicoccus > Sediminicoccus sp. KRV36. The sequence continues at coordinate 1,205,188 of NZ_CP085081.1, read as the reverse complement.
ATTGCCAGCGCCCGAGGTGAGGGTATTGGTGCCGTCACCAGCATCCATGAAATTGCCGCCATCCAGGGCGGTGAAGGTGTCCGAGCCACCGCCGCCCGTGATGGAATTGGCTCCCTGGCCGGCCACGACGATGTTGGTGCCAGCACCTGCCACGATGGTGTCATTGCCGGTGCCGGTCGTGATCGTGTCGGCATCATCGCCGCCGGTCACGCTGTTCGCGCCGTTGCCGGCGGTCACCGTATTGGCGCCGGCCCCGACATTGATGATGTCATCGCCCGCGCCGGTGGTGATGGTATCCGCCGCAGCGCCGGTCAGCACGGTGAAATGCTCGATGGTGCCGGCCGTGATGGTGACGGAGCGCCCGCCGCCGCCGGCCTCGGTGAAGTTGGAGGTGGAATCGCCGGTGACGGGGCCGATGGCCAGCGCGTAGTTCACAAACAGCCGGTCCGTGCCCAGCCCGCCATCCACGGCATCCACCCCGGCCGAGACCGTGATGATGTTGTCGCCGGCATTGCCGACGATGCCATTGCCGTCGATCGCGTCCAGAATGCGGAAGGGCGCGGTTCCGGTGGTGGTGAAGGTCGGGATGCCGACGCCCAGCTGCAGCACGATGCCGGTCGAGCTCGCATCGCCCGTGATGATCAGGCCGGTCAGCGTGATGACCACCGTCTCGTTGCTGTAGCCGGCCTGCAACTGGATGGTGTCACCGGGGGACGCGGCGAGGAGCGCTGCCGCGATGCTCGGAAAGACGGATAAGGAACCGACTGAGAGAACGGGCATTTACTTTTCCTCGCATGAATGATTGAGTCGGGAATGAAACGACTTCCCATTGCAAGGAACGCGTGGCGTGGCGCTGAGGTTACAGGGGGCGGAAAAGAAGTTGCCGCCCTGCTGGGGCCGCCCCTTGTGGTTGGAACCCGATTCGCGTCAGACGAACGGGACGCGGCGCATCGCACGGCTGGCCTCGCGAATATCTCCTTCGCCGGCGCATGAGGGGCCAGCCGCAACCCATGGCATCATCCGTTCAACCGGCGCCGTTTGGATGGATGATGCCATGGGAACACAGCGGGCCAGAGCTTGTGAAGTGAACCCTTGCGGGCGGACCGTGCCCTGATGTTTTCCAGCCGCCTTTACCCGCGCGGGGCAGTGCTCTCGAAGATCAGCATGCGATGGCCGCGGTTCAGGAATTCGCCCGCTTCGCGCATGCCGCAATCGCGCAGCACCGCGCAGGAGGAGAGGTTCGTCTCCCGCGCCACGCCGATGATGCGCGCAAGCCCGACGGCGTGGCCGAAATCCAGGGCCGCCTTGGCCGCTTCCCGCGCATATCCCTTGCCCCGGCATTCCGGCCAGAGGGCGAAACGCACCGCCACACCGCGCCCGTCGGGCCGCTCCATCAGGCCCGCAATGCCAAGGAATTCGCCGGTCTCGCGCAGAAACACGCTCCAGGTGCCGTAGCCGCGTACCTGCCAGAAATCCATGTCATCTTCCAGCTCCTCACGCGTGCGCTCGGCCGAGCGGGTGCCGTGCAGCATGTAGCCGAAGACATTCTCGTCGGATTTCAGACGGATCAGGTCCGGCAGATGCTCGCTGCCGGGCGGCAGGAGAGAAAGGCGCTCGGTCGTGATGCTGCGCCGCTGGCCCAGGATTTGCGACACGGCCCTAGCCCTCCAGCCGGATATTGTGGCCGCCCGCGGGGCTGGGCTGAAATTCGGCAAAGCCGACAGCGACGCGCGCCTGCGGCTGGGCTGCCTGCAACGCACGGAACAGCGCATCCGGGCTGCCAGGCCGGATCCAGGGGCGTGGCATGGCGCCGATGCGGATCAGCGCCGCCGCGATCACCTGCGCGCAATTGCCGCCAATGGCCAGAAAGAGCGGCGGCCGCTCCGCGATCTCACGCCAGATCGCCACGAAATCCGCCGCGCGGGATTCCCCCACGCGCAGGATGCAGAAGGTGGTCGGGCACAGGCGCTGGCGGGCCAGGGCGGCGCGCATGTAGTGCGGCCTATCGCGCAGCAGCGCTGCGGCATCACGCACCATGCCGGGCGCGATGACAGCGAGGCGGCCATCCCGCCGGGTGCGGGCGTAATATCCGATGGGCTCGCCGCGCGGCAGGATCGCGTCGGCATGGCCGCCCTCATCCGTGCTGCGGGCGAAGGGGCCAGCCTTGAAGCGGCAGGCGATGCCGATCTCATCCGCACCCACCACCAGCGCGCCGGGCGCATAGGCCGATTCGAACATGGCCTATCTGACCAGGGGCCGATACTTGATGCGGTGCGGCTGATCGGCCGCGGCCCCCAGGCGGCGGCGCTTATCCGCCTCATAGGCCTGGAAATTGCCCTCGAACCACTCGACGTGACTGTCGCCCTCGAAGGCCAGGATATGTGTGGCCAGGCGGTCCAGGAACCAGCGATCATGGCTGATCACCACAACGCAGCCGGCAAATTCCATCAGCGCCTCTTCGAGGGCACGCAGCGTGTCCACGTCGAGGTCGTTGGTCGGCTCATCCAGCAGCAGGACATTGTGCGGAACGGCCAGCATCTTGGCCAGATGCACCCGATTGCGCTCACCACCCGAGAGCACGCCCACACGCTTCTGCTGGTCGGCCCCCTTGAAGTTGAAGGCGGCCGTATAGGCGCGTGAGGCGATGCTGCGCTTGCCGATATTGATCTGGTCGTCGCCGCCGGAGATCTCCTGCCAGACGGATTTCTTGTCATCCAGGCTGTCGCGCGACTGGTCCACATAGCCGAGCTGCACCGTGTCCCCGACCTTCAGCGTGCCGGAATCGGGCGTCTCCTGGCCGGTGATCATGCGGAACAGCGTGGTCTTGCCCGCACCGTTGGGGCCGATCACGCCGACAATCCCGCCGGGCGGCAGCTTGAACGTCAGGTCATCAATCAGCAGGCGATTTCCGTAAGCTTTGCGCAGCCCCTCCGCCTCGATGACGGTATTGCCGAGGCGCGGCGGCGGGGAGATGAGGATTTCGACCTCGCCCAGGCCGCGATCCTGGCTCTTTTCCAGCAATTCCTCATAGCGGGAAATACGCGCCTTGCTCTTGGCCTGGCGGGCGGAAGGCGAGCGCCCAATCCATTCCTGCTCGGCCGCCAGCGTCCGGATACGGGCCGTATCCTCGCGGTTCTCCTGCTCCAGCCGCTTGCGCTTCTGTTCGAGGTAGGCGGAGTAGTTGCCCTGGTAGGGGAAGCCGCGGCCGCGATCCACTTCCAGGATCCAGTTGGTGACATTGTCCAGGAAGTAGCGGTCATGGGTGACGACCAGCACCGCACCTGGATAATCGCGCAGCGTGTGTTCCAGCCAGGAAACGCTCTCGGCATCCAGGTGGTTGGTGGGCTCATCGAGCAACAGAAGTTCCGGCTTTTCCAGCAGCAGGCGGCACAGCGCCACGCGGCGCCGCTCGCCACCCGAGAGGTGTTCCACCGAGGATTCGGCCGGCGGGCAGCGCAGCGCGTCGAGCGCGATCTCCACGCGGCGGTCCAGCTCCCAGCCATCGGCGGCGTCGATGGCTTCCTGCAATTCGCCCTGCTCGGCGAGGAGGCTGTTCATCTCCTCCTCGCTCATCTCCTCCATGAAGCGCTCGCTGATCGCGTTGAAGCGGGCGAGTTGCGCTTCCAGCTTGCCGAAGGCGGCGCGGACGTTCTCACCGACATTCTTGGTCGGATCGAGCTGCGGCTCCTGCGCCAGGTAACCCACGCGCGCACCTTCGGCGGCCCAGGCCTCGCCACCGAAATCCTTGTCCATGCCGGCCATGATCTTCATCAGCGTCGATTTGCCCGCGCCATTGGGGCCCAGCACGCCAATCTTCACATCCGGCAAGAAGGACAGGGTGATGCCCTTGAAGACCTCGCGGCCGCCCGGATAGGATTTCGTCAAGTCCTTCATGACGTAGACATACTGGTAGGCGGGCATGGCTTGGTCCTGCACGGAAAAGGTGTGAGCGGTTTCTATCGCATGACGACGCGGATGGGGAGGGCTTGGGCGTGCTGACGCTGTTCCTTGCACCAGGCTCCAGCTCCATGGCTCCACATATCGCGCTGCACGAGGTCGGCGCGGCTTTCACGCCGCGGCAGGTCTCGCTGAGGCGGCGCGAAAACCGCAGCGCCGAATTCCTGGCGCTGAACCCCGAAGGCAAGGTCCCGCTGCTGCTGACGGAGGGGGGGCCGCTGACAGAAGTCGCGGCCATCCTGTTCTGGCTGGCACGGCGCCATCCGCAAGCCGGCCTGCTTCCCATGGGTGATGCCCTGGCCGAGGCGCAGGTGATCTCCTGGATGTCCTTTCTGGCGGCCACGGTGCATCCGGCCCGCCGGCAAGGGGTGGACCATGCGTTGCAGGTCTGGTCATTGGCGGAGGGGCGCCTGGGCGGGGCGCCCTATGCGCTGGGCGCCACCTGTTCCGTGGCGGACATCCACCTGTTTCGCCTGTTCTGGCGCTTCAAGGGCAGTGCCGCCCTGGAGCCAGGGGCGTTTCCGCGCCTGACGGCCCATCATGACCGCATGATGGCGCGCCCGGCCGTGCGGCGCGTGCTGCGGGACGAGGCCGCGATGGGCTATGAATTGCCGGCCTGACGCTCAGCGCTCCCAGGCACCTTCATGCATGGAAGCGGCCTCCGGGTCGTCTTCCAGCAAGGGGCCGAGCACTTCCACCTCGCGCTGGCCCGCCTGCAACACCGTGCGGCAGGGCAGGTCCAGCGTCAGGTTATCCGGATGCGGGCCAATGATCTGGCCCAGCTTGTGCTCGCTCATCGCATAGACCAGCCGGCCGATGCCAGCCCAATACAGGCTGCCCGCGCACATCGCGCAGGGCTCGGCACTGACATACATGGTGGTCTGGGCCAGTTCCTCGGCCGTAAAGGCGGCGCAGGCGCGGCGGCTGAGCACGGTCTCGGCATGGCCGGTGCGGCCTTCGGTGTCGAAGGCGTTTTCCTGCTCCATCAGCACCCTCCCCGCCGCATCCACCAGGATGGCGCCGAAAGGATGCTTGCCATGGGCACGCGCCCGCCGCGCCACGGCAAAGCTGTGGCGAAGGAAGGCGATGTGGTCGAGCTCGGGCAGGGGCATCCGCGCAGCCTGCCATGCCGGGCAGGCTTGACGGAAGCCGCCCATGCTTCGGATGCTCGGCGCCGACCATGCCCCCGCCTGCCTCAGCCCGGAGAATGCCATGAGCACCGACGAAGCCT